>NZ_CP011545.1:1360613-2721226 GCF_001021045.1 Corynebacterium testudinoris | reverse complement strand
AGGCCAGATTCACTAAAAAAGTGGCTGCAACCTCGCTATCCACAAAGTTATCCACAGGTGTGGAGAACGGACCCCCGGATATGTTATCCACAGCCTAGTCGAAAGCTTGTGGATAACCTATTTCGGGAGTTTTAAGGCTGTGACCTGGCATTAAAGGAGAAAAGACTAAAACTCTCAACCTCTAATTTACAGTTATCCACAGATCCATTCACTCACACGGTGTGATTCATTCTGATTGCTCTATTGTTACTAGCTCGCTGGAAGCGCTGTCTAGTGATTTGCTTTCAGTCGTGTGGCGCCAGCGTCCGGGGCACCCACGACTGAGCGGAAGGTTGCCAGGACGAATAAGCAAAGACCCCGGTAACCAGCACTGAAAGACAATGATGTTATTTCAGGTGCCCCCGCTCGCCCCAGGTGAACGAGTGGGCGTGTCGATTTGTTCGAGGTCCGCGCATTCGCGTAGTCTGGCATGGTCTGTCACACCACCGGACACGTCGCCTCATGTCTTCACCGGCCTGAGAACTTCGCCGGAGGGTGTGTGTGAGAGCAGAGTCGGCACTGAATTCGGGCCGCGGCACGCACTACCCCGCCGCGCGTCTGTGTGGACCCTGCGCGCCACAGGTGGAGAAATCTTGCCACCCGGGGCATCTCAAAACTGTCATTTCACATTTGAACGGACGGCTGATCCCGGTCAGCCTCCGCGTTACGTAGAGGAGAACAACCGTGGCAAAGGGCAAGCGGACGTTCCAACCAAATAACCGTCGTCGTGCACGCGTGCACGGCTTCCGTACCCGTATGCGTACCCGCGCCGGTCGTGCAATCGTCTCGGCTCGTCGTCGTAAGGGTCGCGCCAAGCTCACCGCTTAGAAGGAGCACACCCCGGTGCTTCCTCAGCAGCATAAATTCACATCACCGTCCGATTTTAGTCGGACGATGAAGCGTGGACGTCGCGCAGGAACCCGCACCGTGGTGGTCCACCTCGTGGATCGCTCCAGCATGCCCGACGCGGATGTCGCCCTCCAGGGCGGCCCCCGCGTCGGGTTCATTGTCTCTAAAGCCGTTGGGAACGCGGTGATCCGTCACCGCACCACCCGACGGCTTCGACATATCTGTGCGGGACGCTTTGACTCCCTCGCAATCCCCACTGACCTGGTGATTCGTGCCCTGCCTGCGGCAGGGACGGCGTCGACAAGCGAGCTCGACCGCGACCTGGACACCGCACTGCGAAAACTGGGAGTAAGCCATGGATGACGGCCTGCCCACTCCGCGGGGATTCGTCGCCCGAGGGCTGGCAGCGGCAGTGCGTTTCTACCAAAACTATCTGTCCCCGCTTAAGATGGGGTCGTCCTGCCGTTTTGAACCAACGTGCAGCGCCTACGCTTTAGAGGCCGTTTCACGCTACGGGGCCGCCACCGGCGTTGTTATGACGCTGGCTCGACTGAGCAAGTGTGGTCCGTGGCACCCGGGCGGGTATGACCCCGTCGTAACGCGAAACCTGACATCAACTGACATCAAGGAGTTCTGACACAGGTGCTCAACTTCATCTATTGGCCGATCTCGGCCATCCTGTGGTTCTGGCACAAAGCTTTTAGCTTTGTCCTGGACCCGGATTCCGGCATCTCCTGGGTGCTAGCCATCATTTTCCTCACCTTCACCATCAAGGCCTTGCTGTTTAGGCCGACGATGAACCAGCTGCGCTCCGGCCGCAAGATGCAAGAGATGCAGCCGAAGATGCAGGAAATTCGCACCAAGTACAAAAATGACCAGACGAAGATGATGGAGGAGACGCGCAAGCTCCAGAAGGAGATGGGCGTCAACCCCATCGCCGGCTGTCTGCCCATGCTGGTGCAGATCCCCGTGTTCATCGGCCTGTTCCACGTGCTGCGTTCCTTCAACCGCACCGGCGAAGGCGTCGGCCAGCTCGGGATGTCCATCGAGCAGAACTACAACACGCCGAACTACATCTTCGGTGTCGACGACGTGCAGTCTTTCCTCGACGCCACCATTTTCGGCGTTCCGCTCTCGGCATTCATCTCGATGCCGCAGGAAATGTACGCCGCGTTCCCCAACGTTGATTTCACCCGCACCGACATCATGTTCGTCGCCGTGCCGCTGGTGCTCATCATTGCCGTGGCCACCCACTTCAACGCCCGTATGTCCATCGACCGCCAGGCCGCTCGCATCGCCTCCGGCAAGCAGGCCGCCCCCTCCGGCGACCGCGCCGAGATGATGCAGTCCCAGATGGCCGTGATGAACAAGATGATGCTGTGGTTTATGCCGCTGACCATCCTGTTCACCGGCTTCCTCTGGCACATCGGCCTGCTGTTCTACATGGTTTCCAACAACGTGTGGACCTTCTTCCAGCAGCGCTACATCTTCAACAAGATGGACGCCGAAGAGGCCGCCGAGGAAGAGGCCCGCAAAGCCCTCAAGCGCACGACCGCCCCGGCACCCGGCGCCCGCAAAGTGAACAAAAAGAAGAAGAAGTAATCGCTTCATCGCCTTATCCCCACAGCCACCGCCTCAGCGCGGTGGCTGTGTTGATTCACGCCCATGACCACCAGGTAGTCTCAGGACCATGAGTCAGACCCCGGATCCCGTTCTGGAACCCACCCCGGCCGCCGCCGCGGAGATCTTCGGTGATCTCCTGCCCCTGGCCGAGTCCTATCACCGTTCCCTGGCCACCGACGGTTCGGTGCGCGGCTTTATCGGCCCCCGCGAGGTGCCCCGCCTGTGGGAACGCCACATCCTCAACTGTGCGGTCATCGGCGAGGTCATGGACCACGGGATCAGGGTCGCCGATATCGGCTCCGGGGCGGGATTGCCGGGCATCCCCCTGGCGTTGGCCCGACCCGACCTGGAGATCACCCTCATTGAGCCGCTGCTCAAGCGCTCGGTCTACTTGGCGGAGGTAGTGGAACAGCTCGCGCTGCCCAACGTCACCGTCATCCGCGGCCGGGCGGAGGACAAGGAGGTCCGTTCGCAGCTGGGCGCGATCGATGTGGTCACCTCCCGGGCCGTTGCCCCCCTGGGCAAGCTCGCCGGGTGGTCGCTGCCCCTGGTCACCGTCGGGGGCTCGATGATCGCGATGAAGGGTTCCTCGGTGACCGAAGAGCTTGACCGCGATGCCCGGGAGATCAAACGGGCCGGCGGCGGGAAGGCGGACATCCTCAGCGTGGGTGGGAAACTGCTGGCAGAGCCGACCACCCTCATCCGTATCCCCCGGGTGCGCTGAGGAAGTGCTCACTACCCGGTGAGCAACCACTAAGGTAGTAAGAGCTACGTCGACAAGTGCAGGAAGAGGTCCACGCACATCCATGGATGACCACACACGGGTTCGTTCCCCCAGGGCCACGCTGCCCAAGCCGGAACGCCCACGCCTGATCACCGTCGCAAACCAAAAAGGTGGGGTGGGGAAAACCACCTCATCGGTCAATCTCGCTGCTAGCTTGGCGGAGCACGGCAACAAGGTGCTGGTCATCGACCTCGACCCCCAGGGCAACGCCTCCACCGCACTCGGTGCCGTCCATACCTCCGGCACCACGTCCAGCTACGAAATGCTCATCGGCGAGGCCACCGGCCTCGAAGCCATGCAGCAGTCCACGGCCCACGACAATCTCTATTGCATCCCCGCCACCATTGACCTCGCGGGCGCGGAAATTGAAATGGTGAGCATGGTGCGCCGCGAATACCGGCTCCACGATGCTTTGCGGCGCGGATTCATCCAGGACCAGGGCTTCGACTATGTTTTCATCGACTGTCCGCCCTCCCTGGGACTGCTCACCATCAACGCGATGACGGCCGTCGACGAGGTCCTCATCCCCATCCAGTGCGAGTACTACGCCCTCGAGGGGGTGGGTCAGTTGCTCAACAACATCACCATGATTCGCGAGCACCTGAATACCAACCTGCACATCTCCGCCATCTTGTTGACGATGTATGACGGCCGGACCAAGCTCTCGGAGCAGGTGGCCACCGAGGTGCGCCAGCACTTCGGCGACGTGGTGTTGGTCAACCTCATCCCCCGCTCGGTGAAGATCTCCGAGGCGCCCGGATTCGGGCAGACGATCATTCAATTCGACCGCTCCTCGAAGGGAGCGATGGCCTACCTCGATGCCGCGTGGGAGTTCGGCGCTCGGGGTGACTACCAGGCGGTGGCGTCCACCGGCGCCATCGGTGTGAGCCCGGAAACCGCCGCTGAGCTCAACGCCTTGGACACTTCGGAGGAGCAATAATGACCGATTCGCAGGCAAAAAAGCTGCCCAAGGGTGCCCCCAAGATCATGCAGGAACCCCGCAAGGGTGGCCTGGGTCGTGGACTTGCCGCCCTCATTCCTTCCGGCCCGACGTCCGGCTCGCCCCGCCTGGGTGACGGTGCTGCGGACGTCATCCTCGGCGGCACCAAAGGTGCCCGCCAGGCCAGCACTGCGGGACCGGCTAAGCGCGAGGCAAGCGCGGGCGTCGATAAGGGCGTCGATAAGGGCGTCGAAAAGGGCGCAGACAAGCACGTAGCACCGGCAGCCGGTATCGGCGCGACTTATCGCGAGATCCCCCTCGGGGAGATTGTGCCCAACCCGCAGCAGCCTCGCCAGGTGTTCGATGAGGAGGCGCTGGCCGAGCTGGTCCATTCGATTCGTGAGTTCGGGCTCATGCAGCCGATCGTTGTGCGGCGGGCGGCGGATGACTCCACCTACGAGATCATCATGGGCGAGCGCCGGTGGAGGGCGTCGTCGAAGGCCGGGCTGAGTACCATCCCGGCGATCGTCCGGGAGACCGATGACGGCGACATGCTGCGCGATGCGCTCCTGGAGAACATTCACCGGGTGCAGCTCAACCCGCTGGAAGAGGCGTCGGCCTACCAGCAGCTGTTGGAGGAGTTTGGCGTCACCCAGACCGAGCTGGCGGACCGCTTGGGCCGTTCCCGCCCGGTGATCACCAATACGTTGCGTTTGCTCACCTTGCCGGTGGCGGTGCAGCGGCGGGTGGCGGCTGGGGTGTTGTCCTCGGGTCACGCTCGGGCGATCGCCGGCGTCAAGCTCGGTGACGATACCGCCGCCGCGCAGGATCACCTCGCGGAGCGCGTTGTCGCCGAGGGCATGAGTGTGCGCGCGACGGAAGAGGCTGTCACGCTGCTCAATCGCAATGGGGCACCGGCGGAAAAGAAGCAGGCCGCGCCGATCGCGCAGCCGGAAGCTTTCCTTCGCGCCGCCGACCGCCTCGCCGATGAGTGGGACACCAAAGTCACCGTCACCATGGGCCGCCGCAAGGGCAAGATGGTCGTCGAGTTCGGTGACCCGGAGGACTTTGAGCGGATCCTCGCGCTCATCGAGGGTCAGGGATAGCGCAGGCGACGAGCGTGTACGCGACGCTGATACCCCTGAGCCAGGAAACGCTGGACCAGATTCACCCGCAGGCCGCGCGCTCGATCTTTTGGGAGCTTGACGCCGACGCCGCCGCGACCGTCCTGGCCACGAGTGACCCGGCCTTTGAAAAAGAGGCCTGGCTGGCTCGCACCCTGTTCGACTACGGCTCCTGCGGCTTCTCCATCGCCCGGAGCACCTTCAATCATGCCGTGGCTACCGTCTTGTACTGCTCGCGTGCGGATGCCCCCGGTGCCGCCCAACTGCCCACCGCCCCCGTCTCTGCGGATGCGGAGCTGCTCACGTCACTGTTCATTGACCCCGGCTTCGCCGGTGTTGGCCTGGAGGCCGTGCTTCTCGACGCCGTTATCATGGAACTCGTCGGCCGGGACGTCCCCGCCATCGAGGCGTTCGGTTGGCGCAGTGATTTCTTCGCCCGCCCCGACGTCGACTTCTTGCTGCGCGGCGCCGTTGGGGACCTGGTGCGTTCTGCCCCCGAGATCGGACTGATCTCCGTCTCGGTGTTGGAGGCTGCCGGCTTCAAGGTCATCGCCGACCACCCGGTGCTCCCCCGCCTGCGCCTCGACCTGCCACCCCAGCAGGATCTGCTCTCGGCCGCGGACGTGGAATTGCTCCTCGCCCGCGCGCGCTCCTGCTAGAGGTTTTCCGCCTTGAGCAGCTCGGCGAACTTGAACGTTCCGGTCGGCTGATCATCTTGATCTAGCAGGTAGAGCCGCTTCACGGCCACGACAATGGCCTCCGCAATATTGTCCCGGATAGCAGGATTCGTGAGCTTGGCGACGTCGTCGGGGTTAGAGAGGTAGCCCGCCACCAGCTCCACCGTGGGCATCTGCGTCAAGCGCAGCAACTCCCACGTGCGGGCGTGGATGCCGCAGCTTTGCAGCTCCGTACGAGCCACGATCTCCCGCTGGACATAGCCCGAGAGGGTCTCACCCGTCAGCGAGCTATCGCCATGATCCGAACCGAAGTAGAAGGTGGCCACGCCGGAGGCCTTCTCGTTGGGATAAGAATCGCACTGCAGGCTGATCATGAGATCCGCGCCGAAGGCATTGGCGATCTCCGCCCGGGTCTTGGAGGAGGGGTTGTCCATGCGGGGGCGGGAAATGATGGTTTCCATGCCCGCGGCGACCATGCGGCCCTCGAGGCGGGAGGCCAGATCCCACAGGATCTCCTCCTCGGTGATCTCACCATAGAGACCCATCACGCTGCGGCCCTGGTCAGAACCACCAAATGCCGGGTCAATGACCACGCGCTTGCCAGCCAGCTTCGGGCCAGCACTACGGACGTTTTCCCGCTCCCGAATCGCCTGCGGGGAACCACCCGTGATGCGACGACCCAGCAGCTTGAGGGCGCGGATCGTGTCGGGACCGCAGACCCCATCGTCCTGGAGTCCTGAGTTGAGCTGGAAATTCACCAACGCCTCATAGGTGGCCTTACCGAAGTGCCCGTCGATGCGATGGGCATAAAAACCCAGCTCCTGCAGCTGGTTCTGCAGCTGGGAGACATCATCGCCGACCAGCTCATTGCCCGGTTGGAAAGACAACACGCGGGCGCCGAGCTTGTAAGAGGCCTGGCGCAGCTCCCGCAGCGTCGTCTCATCGATGGCGCCGGAGGGAATGATGCCGCGGGACTGCTGGAAGGCCTTGAGGATGACCGAAAGCTCCTCGTTGAAAAGCTTGTCTTCCTCATCGAACTTCTGGGACTTCCAGTCGGTGAGGGCGTCCTCAAAACCGGGGAGCAATCCGAGACGAGCGAGCGTCGAACGAGCCTCTGCAACCCGAGGGCTACGATCCCCGACACGTAGAATCTTCGTCACGACACTCCTTCCAGGGAAACACGTCCAGTCCGAACTTTCGAAGTCTCAGACTACCAGTCAGAGATGAGATTCCAGCTTCGCCACGATCGCGGACTTCGGCTGCAGGCCAACGAACTCATCGACCTTCTCGCCGTTCTTGAAGAACATGACAGCCGGGATCGACATGACCTGGAACATGGCCCCGAGGGTCCGTTCGGCGGAGACATCCACCTTGGCCACGGTGACCTTATCTCCCATCTCATCTGCGATCTCTTCAATGATCGGGCTCAGCTTTTTGCAGGGCCCGCACCAATCCGCCCAGAAGTCGACGATGACCGTCTTGTCCGAATCGATGACGACATCTTTGAATGTGGCCTGGGTGACGTCAATGACGTTGCTCACGCTCAGTCTCCTTAGAGGTTTTCGAGGTAGTGCTGGGCATCCAGAGCCGCGCGGCAGCCGGAGCCGGCAGCGGTGATGGCCTGCTGGTAATGATCATCGACCAAGTCGCCCGCAGCGAAGACGCCAGCGAGGTTCGTGTGAGTGGAGGGCTCCGCAACCTGGACGTACCCGCCGGCGTTGAGGTCCACCTGGCCGTTAAGGAAGCCCGAGCGCGGATCGTGGCCAATGGCGACGAACATGGCCGACACAGGCAGCTCGGAGACCTCTCCGGTGACGGTGTCCCGCAGGATGAGGCCCGCGACCTTGCCCGCCTGATCGCCGGTGCCCTCGATGACGCGGTCGACGACCTTGTTCAACGCGAACTCGATCTTGTCGTTCTGCTTCGCGCGGTCCAGCATGATCGGCGAGGCACGGAAACCCTCGCGGCGGTGAATGATGGTCACCTTGTCCGCGAACTTGGTGAGGAAGGTAGCTTCCTCCATAGCGGAGTCGCCACCACCGACCACGGCGATCTCAGCGCCCTTGAAGAAGAACCCGTCACAGGTGGCACAGCTAGAAACACCACGTCCCATGAGCTCTGATTCGCCGGGCACGCCGAGCAAGCGAGGGGCGGCACCCGTGGCGAGAATGACCGTGCGGGCCTGGAAAACCTCATCGCCCACGTGGATCTTCTTAATCTCCCCGTCGAGCTCCACCGAGTCGACCAGCTCCATGCGCAGATCGGCGCCGAATCGCTCGGCCTGGGAACGCATCTCCACCATGAGGTCCGGGCCCATAATGCCCTTCTCAAAGCCGGGGTAATTCTCCACCTCGGTGGTGGTCATCAACGATCCGCCGTACTCGTAGCCTTCAAAAACGATGGGCTTGAGCTCCGCGCGGGCGGCGTACAACGCCGCGGTGTAACCGGCGGGTCCTGAACCGATGATCGCCACATCGTGGATGGTGTCTACAGCGGTCATAACGTGGGGTCTCCTGAGGGTTGTCAATGAAAAGTCTGCGGCCTAAGTCTATCCTCCGCTCCCATTACAACGCCCAGCTACCGTGGTTCATTCCGGCGCCACACTCTCCCCCATGTTTTCCCTCAGCGCCTGCCGCGCGCGAGCGCGGCGCGACTTGATGGTGCCCGGCTGGACCCCCTCCTGCTGGGCGACGTGGGCGATGGAATACCCGGCGACGTCGATAAGCCAAAGGGCCTCGCGCTGGTTCGGGCAGAGCTTAGCTAAACCCTCCTGCAGGTGCAGGAGGGTTTCTTTGTGGTGGATGGGGTCGACGGCGAGCTTGAGGTTTATCTCGTGCGGGACGGTCTCGGAGTCCAAGACGGCGAGTTCGACCTGGTTGCGGTGGTTACGGAAGTCCCAGCCAGTGTTCATGACCAGCCGGTGTAACCAGGTACTCAGACTCGCTTCGTGGCGGTAGGTGTGCAGTTTTCGGCTGGCACGCAGGAAGGCCTCCTGGAGGATGTCGTTGGCGTCTTCCTCGTTGTGGCCGTATTTGCGGGCGACCCAGAGGAGTCGGGCGCGGTGCTTTTCCACGATCTTGCTAAAGGCCCGCATATCCCCGGCGATGTAGGCATCTATGAGAGCCCCGTCTGGTTGGTTCATCATTTCCCCCCGGAAATTTCGGTGACCCACCCAGTCCACCCTAGGGCGAGCCACCTCGCCACCGGAGGAGCAATATTCGCCCACTCCGGTGGGAACCACCCCTAGCGAGTACCCACCAGATCCACCTCGGCGATGGTGGTGGCGGCGCCATCGGCAGCCGGCTCGGTGATCCACAGCAACACGGCGGTGACTTCGACGGGCTGTGAGAGCCCGATCGTTGTGGTGCCGGCGTGGAGGGTGCCCTGAGCGAGGCGCGGGGCGTCGCCAGGCGTGAGGCTGGTGGCATCACTGATGGAGTAAATCTCGAACGACGCACCGGGGTTGGTGGCCTGGACCAGGACGTTTCGCAGGGAGAACTGCTCGCCGACGTCGATAGTGACGCCGGAGGGGAAGGCGGCGGGTGTCCAGCCGGTGTCGGGATCATCATCGGTGACCTCGGGCGCGCTCGTCCCGGAGGGGTTGAGGATGATGGGTAGGGCCGTCGGGGCGGCGTCGCTGGAGCGCTGTAGGGAATCGCTAGTGACCGGGGCTTCGACGTTGTCCTTGCCAAAGATCGACGCGACGTACGTGGTGAGGGTGGCCACCAAGACCACCGCACCGATGGCGAGCAGGGCGATGAGGGTGGTCATCCGGCCCGAATAGGCCTTGGACCCGAAGCCGGGCTGGGCGGAGGGCTTGGGAACGGAGTCCTCGGCAACGACAAGGACTTCCTCGGCCCGCTCGGCCCCGTCATCGGCGTCTTCCACCCCGGCGAAAGCTCGGAGTTCACGCGCGAGATCGTGCATGTCCGCATTCTCTGCGCGCGCCGCGGCGACCAAGTGATCAAGCCCGGTGCTCGAGGCGGCGAGGAGGGCCAGCGCGGAGGCAATGGATTGGCGGTCCCGGTCGATGGAGGCACCCGGCAGCACTGCCGGGAAGGCAAGCACCGCGGTGCCGTCGGTAGAGATGCGGATGCGGGCGCGGTTGTCCAGGCCCAACGGTGAGTTGGACTCGTGGGCGCGGGCGGCGGACTCGACCAGCGGGGCGAGAGCCAGTGCCACGGCCTGGGGATCGAGGCGATCGTCGGACTCGGCGACGGCCTTGAGGGAGGAGCCAGGCACCCAGTCGGCGACGATGAGGCAGCCGGCGCGGTACGCCAGAGCCTCGACGTCCGGCCCGGCGACCTTGCGGGTGCGGCGGGAGACCTCAGAGGCGATGCCCGCGGCCGCCGCGGAGGAGGTCGGGGCCATCGGCGCGCTGCCGGTGGTGTCGACGAAGCTCAGGGCGACCTCGCGGCCGGTGGCGAGCTCCTTCGCCTGCCAGAAGCGCGCGCCCGGCACGGAACCGTGATCGGCGAGGAGGCGGAAGCGGCCGTCGGACACCGGCGCGCCGGGGACCAGGCGCGGGCCGCGGACGACACCGGCGGACATGGGCGGCGGCACCGGGGAGGCATTGAAGGGGTCCATCGCCATGAGCTGGCTGGACATCTCGCCAACGCTGGGCTCTTCCACCTGGATCTCGCGGGAGGTGTCGGGGCGGATGATGCGGGACAGGCCGGGGATCCGGCCGAGCACGCGGCCGAGGTTTTGCACCTCGGGGAGGCGGGAGAACGATAGGGCGATTCCGGTGACAATGAGGAAGATGAGGCCGACGATGGACATCCGCAGCAGGAAGCCAACGGACCCTAAGGGGCGGAACAGTGGCTCGGCGAAGAACAGCAGCAGGTAATCAGCCAGCAAGGCCACGGCGACGCCGACGAGCGAGGCGGCCGCTGCCCAGATCGTCGTGCGCATGAGCGATCGGGTGCCCAGGTGGCCGAGCTTGCGGCGCAACAGCAGCGCGCCGATGACGGCGCCGGTGATGAAGCCGAAGCCGTTGGCGGCACCGAGGAGGACGACGACGCGCTCGGGGGCGGTGGCCACCGTCGGTGCCAGCAGTGAGAGGACGATCTTGGTCACCGTGATGCCGGCGATGATGAAGGTCGGGGTCCAGGCTTCCTCGCGGGCGTAGAACACGCGCAGGTGAAGTAGCACGAGGGCGTAAGGGATGAGCGTGAACGCGGAGAAGCTCAACGTCAGGCCGATGAGCGTGGCCGAGGCGCCGTCGAAGTTGCGGTAGGCAAACAGGCCCATGCCGATCTGGGGCCCAAACGCCGTGAGGAAGACGACGATGGGGATGAGCGCGATGAACGTCAGCTTGGAAGCCAGGTTGAGGTCGCCGACCACGGCCTTGTCGTCGCCGTCCGCGGCGTTACGGGACAGGCGGGGCATGATCGCGGTGAGCAGGGTGACGCCGATGATGCCGTAGGGCACCTGCAGCAACAGCCAGGCCTGCTGGTAAATGTTCGGCGCGGAGGCATGGGCCTCGGAGGCGATACGCATGGTGACGATGTAGCCAACCTGCGAGATGGCCACGTACACGATGATGGCCATGGCCATGCCGCCGAATTGGCGCAGCCGGTGGTCGATCCCCCACAGGGGCCGCAGGTCCACGCCCGCCTTCTTCAAGTACGGCAGCATGATGAGCGACTGGATGATCACGCCCAGGGTGGTGCCCGCGCCGAGCAGCATGACGTGCGGGTCGAGGATGCCGGAGGGGGCGTGGGGATTGAGGAAGCCCGGCAGCGTCATGTACAGCACGAGGACCGTGATGGAGACGACGTTGTTGGCCACCGGCGCCCAGGCACCAGGTTTGAAGATGGACTTGGTGTTGAGCACCGCCATGAACAGCGCAAAGATGCCGTAGAAGAAGATCTGCGGCAGCAGTAGATAGGCAAATGAGGTGGCCTGGATGACGTTGACCTTGCCCTCGTCATCGAGCATGATGCGCGTGAGAATCGGCGCGGCGATCACGGCCAGCACCGTCACCACGATGAGCAGCGAGGCGGACAGGGTGAACAGGCGCCGGAAGAACGCCGCTCCCCTATCGGGGTCTTCCTTTTCCGCGCGGATGAGCACGGGCACCACCAGCGAGGTGAGCACGGCGCCAAGGACGATCTCCGTGATGAGGTTGGGCAGCGTGTTCGCCGAGTTGAACGCCGACGCCACCGCGGGGCCGAGCGCCGCACCAATGAGGAGGTTGCGCAGGAAACCGGTGATACGGGAGACGAGCGTGGCCACCGCCATGGAACCGCCGGCGCGGACCACCTCTGAATCCGTCGCGACCTTTCCCGAGTCATTGTCATCAGCGACCGCCAGCACGGCACCCGCCGAGGCGAGCGGAGATTCCCCCACCGCCCCAGTACCCGCCGCACCCGGCGCGGCGGTCAGCGTCGAACGGTCCCGCTCCCGTGCAGCCGCAGCACCGGAACCGGTGCGCCGGTCCGGGACCGGGGCGGGAGGGGTCGGCGTGGAAAAGCGCGCACGCTGTCCGACAGGGGGAGAAGGGACATTCTCGTTGGTAGTCACTTTGACCTAACCATTCTTGGTTTGTTCACTTTGACGACGCTTGTCGGAGCGTCGGCGCCCCACCCGGAACACCAATGCCAGGGTGAGCCCGATGATGAGGAGCAGCGCGATTCCGTAGGTGCCGACAATACCGGCCCGGGTTTGCACGGTGATGTCCACCGGAGTGGAGATGGGCGAGCCGTCGCGAGTGGCCAACCACAGCTGCAGCTGGGTTTGATCCCGCCCGGAGGGCAGGTCCGCGGTCATCTGTACCGTGATCGACCCGTGGGCGGGGATGTGGACCCGCTCGGGGACGTTGACGTGGGCACCGGTGGGCCCGGAGTACGCCAACTCGGCGTCGACAGGCAGCGGGAGGCCGTTTTCTGCGACGATGAGCAGCGGTGAGCTTTCCGATACCCGCGTGTACACATTGCCCGGCGGGATGAGCGCCACCGACCCGCGCAGGTCTTGGAGGGCCTGGCGGTTGGCATCGAGGCGCTCATCGGTGCGGAGCACGGCCGTGTCGTAGGTGCCGATGCTGTTGCGGTCGGTGGCGGTGAGGGAGGACACGACATCGCGGCGCAGCGGCAAGGTGAAGCCGTAGCGGTTGAGGGCAATTGCGGGGTCGTTGAGGGTGATGCGGGTGAGATCGTCGATGTAGCGGGCTTGCTGGCCCGCGCGCAGCACCTCGGCGTCGCTGATCACTGATGGGTCGATGTAGGGGCTGCCGAAGCGCACGACACCCGGCGTCGGCGGGGCGATCGGCTGGTCATCCAGCCCGGTCGGGCCACTGATCGCGGTGCCGAGCGCCAAGGGCAGCGCCGCGGAGCTAGCGAACAGAGCGGACGTCGTGTCCAGCAGCGTTGCCGCGGTGCCGGGGTCGAGGTTGGCCGGGGGGACGGCGAAGATGGGGTCGGGCTTTTGCGCCCACTCCCCCGGCAGCGACTTTTCGGCCACGGTCAGCCGCAGCGCCGCGCCCGCTGAGATGGCGCGGGCCGCGGTGGAATCCTGTCGGTAGTCGTATCGTGCCTCCGGGTTGGAGTAGCCGGTCGTCGCGGGCGCGGGTCCCGTCGACGCCAGCATGGCGCCCAAGGCGCCGGGGAACTTCCAGGCGTGGATACCCGGCGCGAGCAGGGCGGAGGAGTCGGTCGAGGGCACTCCCCACGTTGTGTTGTCGGCAACGAGGACGCTCACCGGCTGGGCGGGTGCGACCGGCACCGCAGGCCCCGTCGGGGTGAGATCGGTGGATTCCAGAGCGGTGTCATCATCCGTGGTCGGTTCCTGCGGCGCGAGGGCGGCGACTTCCCGCTCCCAGGTCTGCTGCATGCCGCCCGTGGACACGGTCGAGGTGGACTGGTCGGCCCAGCCGAGTGCCGGGGCGGCCTGCTCGGTGACGTAACCGCTGTTGGGGATGACCAGATTACTCACCGGCGTGGCACCCAGTTCGTCGCGGAGGACGGTCGGGCCGCGCTCCACGGATTCGCGGAAGAGCCATTCGTCGCGGGTGGCGGCGACGGCGTTGAGGTCGGCATTGTTCCAGGGCAGGGCGACCACACAGCTGCGGGAGGCAACCTCGCGCAAAGCCGAGAGCCACTCCCTGGCCTGCTCCGTACCGGTCCCCTGCTCGCCCTGATCCGAGTCGTCGCTGCTGCCCCAGGAATCGCGCAGCCGCTGCGATTTTTGTACCGGCGACGGGCGGGTATCAGAAACGACGTAGCCATCGTCTGCCATCCGCGCGACGGTATCCACCAGGGCAGGATCGATGGCCAGGCACGAACCCTCGCGCAGGTTCGTGGCGTGGGGTCCCTCCGTGATGGCGTAGCGATACGTCGACAGCAGGCGTTCCAGCCGACCGCCCTCAGCCAGCTGGCCGGCGAGCTGATCGCTGCTGAGGATGAGCGCCGGTTGTTCCGGCGCGGTCCCCAACTCCCCCGGCACAATGTCAATCTCCGCCGTCAAGGGGTACAAGAGGTTGAGCCCGGGCGCCTGAGTCGCGGGGGCGTCCCCGTCGCTGGCCACGGACACCAGCATCCGCTCGCTGCTCAGCTGCCGCTCGCCGCCTTCATCCAGCGAGCCGCTCAGCGCAAACATCACCGGGTACACCGCGCCGGGCTCGAGACCCAGGTCGGCGGCACTGATCGCGACGGTGACGTCGCGCCGCTCCCCCGGCGCCACAGAGCCAGAGATGCTTATCGACGCCGCCCCAAACGGGTACGCAGAATCGTCCCGGCTCAGCGCCTGCCGGGCCTGCCCCGCCGTCGGCGTGGCATAGCCACGCTGCGGGCGCAGGGTGAGATTGCTGGCGGTGGTTGCTGAATCATTCGACACCGTGAGGGTGACGGTGAGCTGCTGGCCCGGTGCCAGCTGCGCGGCGCCGAGATCGGGGGCGTCGAAAAGCTCGAGACCGATGCCGTCTGCGGACTCGCCGCGGGCTGCCGGATTGACCCACTGCTCGGCGACCGACGGATCATCGGGGCTGACGGGGGTTGGGAGGGCGTGTGCGGGGGTGACCCAAGCGGGCGTGGATAAGCACAGCAATACCCCGGCAACCAGGAGGCGCTGCGAGCGGCTCACCTCGGGGTCGCCCTTCCGGCGGCCTTCTCCTCCCGCGCCAACTCAGGCAGAAGGTCGTGCGCGGTGCGGGCGAGCTTGCGCTCGTCGGCATAAGCCAGGTGCTCAATGAGCTCGGAGACGGGAATCCACGACACCTCGGTGACTTCCGGGTCCTCATCGTTGAGGCCGCCATCGACGAACCGCAGCAGGTGGTGGTGCACCGTCTTGTGGATGCGCACCCCCTCGGAGACGAACCAATAATCAATAACACCGAGGTCAGCGAAGGTTTTTCCGTGCACGCCGGTTTCTTCCCACACCTCGCGCTCGGCCGTCGCCCGGCGATCCTCCCCCGGTTCCACATGCCCCTTTGGCATGGACCACAGGAGGCGGCCGCGGCGATCCAGGCGCCCGATCAATGCGACATACACCCGGCTGAGATCAACCTCACCGGCATCATTGACGGCTTCTGCCAGGCCCGACACGACGAGCCCACCGGCGGAGGTTTCATCGCGGGTAACCATCCGGCTATTGGCCGGTGAGCGGCGTTTCTGCTGCGCATTGCGCTGATTGCCGCGCTGGTTGGAGCGTTGCGAGGCCGAGCGCCGACGGTTGCCGGAGCCATCGCGGTTGCCTGACTTCCGGCGGCCGCGCCCTTTATCCTCGTCGCCGGTTGTTCCTGAGGATCCCGAGGATCCCGAGGATTCAGCCTTCTGGGACTTCTGCCCCTCCTCCGGGGCGCCTTGGGCACGGCGACGCGAACGCCGGCGGCGGCGCCGACGCTTCGGATCATGGGAATCCGATCCCCGCTCAATGTCAGTCATCCCCGCCATCGTATCCGCTGGGAGCACCTTTCGAAATTCCCGAACGCCCGTGTGTCACCGGTAGATTGGTGGCTGTGACTTTTGCGGACGCTCCACTGACCCCCCTGGCCCTGTTATCGCGGGCTGAGAAGACCATCGTCGGGCTGTCCCCGGTGCTGTCCGATTTGGTGGCGGCGTTCGCGGCAAGGGATGTTCCTCTATATCTCGTCGGTGGTTCCGTGCGCGACGCGGTCCTCGACCGGTTGGGCGATGATCTCGATTTCACCACTCCTGCCCGCCCCGACCTCATCCTGGAGATCCTCAACGGCTGGACTGACACCGTGTGGGACACGGGCATTGACTTTGGCACGATCTCCGCCGTCAAATACGGCCAGCAAGTCGAGATCACCACCTTCCGCTCCGACACGTATGACGGGCAGTCCCGCAACCCGGCCGTCATGTTCGGCGACACCCTCGAGGGTGATCTCATTCGCCGCGACTTCCGCTGCAATGCGATGGCCGTCGAGTTGTCGCTTATCGACGGCGCGCTGGAGGGTCGTTTCCACGACCCCCTCGGCGGGCTCGATGATGTGATCAGTCACTGCCTGGACACCCCCGATGCCCCCGAAATCTCCTTCAACGACGATCCCCTGCGCATGCTGCGCGCCGCCCGCTTCGTCTCCCAGCTCGGGTTCGGGGTCACCGATCGGGTCCGTTCCGCCATGACTGACATGGCCGGGCAGATTGAGCGCATCACCGTCGAGCGGATCCAGGTGGAGCTGGACAAACTCATGCTCGGCGCCGCCCCCTGGGCCGGAATGAACCTGCTGGTCAACACCGGCATCGCGGGCTATGTCTTCCCGGAAATCCCCGCAATGCAGGCGATGCAAGATGAGCACCGCCAGCACAAGGACGTTTACGCCCACTCCATGCAGGTCCTCCGCCAGGCCATCGACCAGGAAGAAGACGGCCCGGATCTCGTGCTGCGTTGGGCGGCGTTGCTCCACGACAGCGGCAAGCCCGCCACTCGTTCCTTCGAGGACGGCCGTGTCTCCTTCCACCACCACGAGGTCGTCGGCTCCAAGCTGGTGCGCAAGCGTCTGCGCACCCTGAAATACCCCAAGCACGTCACCTCCGACATCAGCCAACTCGTCTACCTGCACATGCGCTTCCACGGCTTCGGCGAGGGCCAGTGGACCGATTCGGCCGTGCGCCGCTACGTCACCGACGCCGGCGAACTCCTCCCCCGCCTGCACAAACTCGTGCGCGCGGACTGCACCACCCGCAATCAGAAAAAGGCGGCCCGCCTGCAGCGCACCTACGATCACCTGGAAGAGCGCATCGCCGATATCGCCGCCAAGGAGGACCTCGCCCGCGTGCGACCGGACCTCGATGGCAACGAGATCATGGACCTCCTTTCCCTGCCTCCGGGGCCCGAGGTGGGTAAGGCGTGGGCATTCATGAAGGAGCTGCGCCTGGAGCGCGGGCCGTTGGAGCGCGAGGTTGCGATTGCAGAACTGCGCCAGTGGTGGGAAGCTGAACAGTCACATCGTGAGGAAGGACAATAGCGTGTCAATGCCTGACTTTTTCGCCGACCGCTTATTCAATGCCCTCGAGCGCAACGAGCCCGAGCCCGGCATGCTGCTCGTTGCGGCCCCCGGCATGCTGTCCGAAGAGTTCAACCGTTCCGTCGTGCTCATCATCGAGCACAACGATCACCTGACGTTCGGCGTCAACCTCGCCTCGCGGAGTGACGTCGCGGTGTTCAACGTCATGCCCGAATGGCTCCCCGCCGTCGCCAAACCTCAAGCCCTCTACATTGGTGGGCCGCTGAGCCAGCAGTCCGTCGTTGGCCTGGCCATGACCAAGCCGGGAGTCGACCCGGGTCAGGCACCCCAGCTCAATCGCCTGGCCAACCGCCTCGCCCATGTCGATCTGCGCGCCGACCCGGAGGAGATCGCCGAGCTCGTCGAAGGCGTGCGCCTGTTCGCCGGCTATGCCGAGTGGGCACCCGGCCAGCTCGACGAGGAGATCGAGCGCGGCGATTGGTTCGTCGCCCCCGCCCTACCCACCGACGTGGTGGCGCCTGGTCGCGCCGATCTGTGGGGTGATGTCATGCGCCGCCAGCAGATGCCCCTTCCGTTGTTCTCTACGTTCCCGGCCGACTTGGTGGATAACTAAGGATGGTCGGCGAAGAAATAAAGAAGGGCCTGCGCGAGGCTTGGCCCGTCGCCCTCGGTCTCATTCCCCTCGGGCTGGCCTTCGGCCTGCTCATTACTCAGGTGGGTTTCGCCTGGTTTTGGGCCCCCATCTTCTCCCTGGTCATCTACGCCGGGTCAACGGAGTTCCTCGCGATCAGCCTCATCACCTCCGGCGTCGGCCCGGTCTCCGCAGCGATCACCGGCTTCATGGTGAACTTCCGCCACATCTTCTACGGCCTCACCTTCCCGCGCGATGCCATCCGCAGCCGGGTCGGTCGCGCGTATTCGACCTATGCCCTCACCGATGAGAACTACGCGATCGTCTCCGCCCGCCCCCCGGGCAAGGTGAGTGGTCCCTGGGTCCTCACCATCCAGATCTTCTGCCAGTCCTCGTGGGTTATCGCCGGTATCGTCGGTGCGCTCGTCGGTGGAGTGATCCCCTCGGGCCTGCAGGGCATGGAGTTCGCCTTGGTGGCGTTGTTCGCCGTGCTGGCGTGGGAGACCTTCCGCAACAATCCGGACTGGTCGCTCCCCATCATCGCCCTCGTCCTCGGTGTGCTCGTGGGCTTGGTGTCCCCCGCGCACCTTCTCATGATCGCGTTGCTGCTGTACTTTTTCACCCTCCTGGCGCGATTCCTCTCCCCCGCCCTGGACCAGAAGCTGGAATGGAGGCGGAGTCGATGAACTACGGCCTGCCTGAAGGGGTGACCCTCACCGGCGCCCTGGCGGTCTTGCTGCCCATCGCGTTGGTGACGCTGGCCCTGCGGTGGCTTCCCTTCGCCTTTGTCAATGTCCTCAAGGGCAACGAGTTTTTCGCGTTGCTCGGCCGGATGATGCCCGTGGGCGTCATGGTGGTCCTCGTCGTGTACACGCTATTCGGACAGGCGAAGGCGCCCGGCGGAGTGTGGGCCGCCCTCATCGCGTTGGCGTTCACCCTGGGTCTGCATGCGTGGCGGCGCGACTCCGGCCTCTCCATCCTGGGGGGAACCGCGGTCTACATGCTGCTGGTGAATCTCGTCTTCTAGAGTTCCGGGAACGCTGCGGCGGCTTCCGCCCACAGGCCTTCGAACTCGTCGTTGGTGAGCTTTCGGGCCTCGATGTCCGGGAAATCCGCGTAGGTATCCGGGTGCGGGACAGTTGCTTGGGGGCGATTATTCATGCCGGCAGAGGTCTCCTGGGTGGCTGCCCCGCGGATGCGTTCCGCCGGGTCGAGCTCGATGATGCGCAGCATGGTGCAGGTTTCTGGGTCGATCTCTTCCAACTCGGCGAGGTGGGTGACGGACCCGGCGCCGGGGATGCTCATGTCGATACGAACGTAAAGGTGCTGTTTCACGTGAAACATCTTCGGTGGTTTGATGTCGAAGTGCAAGCCCGGCGGGCGTCGATAAGCACTCAGTAATGCACTTTGGTGGGCTCGCCGCCGCGGGCCTCGCGGGCGTAGCGCGCTGCCAGCCAGGAACACATCATCAGCTGGACCTGGTGGAAGATCATCAGCGGCAAGATAAGCAACCCCAGGTTTGCCCCACCGAAAATGACCGACGCCATGGGCAGCCCCGTCGCCAGCGACTTCTTAGTGCCGCAGAATTGGACGGCCTTGACGTCCTTCTCATCAAAGCCCAGACGTCGCGCAACGAAGCGGGTGAGCCACAACATCAACGCCACCATCGCGATCGACAACCCAATGAGGAACGCAATCTCCCCCACCGACACCTGACCCCACACGCCGCTGACCACCCCGGCCGAAAATGCTGAGTACACGACCATCGTGATCGAGCCCCGGTCCACCAGCTTGGTGGCCTTGTTAGCGGCAAAGCCCTTCACCCAGCGGCGGGCAAGCTGCCCCAAAATGAACGGCAACAGCAGAAGGACAGCAATGTCGAGGAACACCTGGGCATCGACATGAATGCCACCGCCCTGAGACATGAACAGCATGACCAGCAGCGGAGTGAGGAACACGCCCGCCAAATTGGAGGCACTCGCCGCGACGATCGCCCCGGCGACGTTACCCTTAGCGATCGACGTGAAAGCCACCGAGGACTGCACCGTCGACGGCACGAGCGTGAGATAAAGAATACCCAGGTAGAGGCTCTCAGGAATGACATGAGTCAACGGTTGCAAGGACCAACCGAGCAGGGGAAACACGACGAACGTAAACCCCAAAATCAACAGATGCAAGCGCCAATGCATGAGCCCCTTGAGGGCCTCACGGGTAGACAGGCGAGCCCCATAAAGAAAGAACAAAAGCGCGATGGCCAGATTCGTCGCGATGGAAAAGTACCTAGCAAACTCCCCCCGCGCCGGAGCGATGAGGGCGACAACGACCGCCAGGACGATAAGCACAATGAGCGGATCGACCCGCCGGAGTCTGGACACCATGCCGTCAAGTCTACGACCCGGCGAGGCTCACCTAGGACTGCGGCGTCAGCACAGCCTGCCCGTGTTCACTGTGCCCTTCACGGCGCTTCCGCGCGTTGGAGTAGTGCTTGTAGCCAGCCGCGACCAGAACAACGCTCATCATGGCGTACAGCAACCACGTGATCCAGGAGCCCACCAAGATGCTGTAGTCACCGCCCGAGGACAGCAACGCATTGCGGAAACTCGTCTCAGCCAACGGGCCGAGGATGACACCGATCATGACCGGGGCGAGCGGGAAATCATAGCGGCGCATGAAAAAACCAAGGATGCCAATCCCCAGCACGAGGATGAGATCGGTCACCGACGCCGACGTGGCGTACACCCCGAGCGCACAGAACAACGCAATCCCGGCGTAAAGAAAGTGCGAAGGAATGAGGAGCAGCTTCGCCCACATCGGAGCCAGCGGCAGGTTGAGGATGAGCAACACCACGAGGCCGATGAACAGCGACGCCAACAACGGCCAGACGAGGTCAGCATTGCGATCGAAGAGCAGCGGTCCCGGCTGGATGCCGTACTGCTGGAACGCCGCCAACATGATCGCCGCAGTGGCGGAGGTTGGCAGGCCCATGGCAAGCAGGGCACCCATCGCGGTGCCGGCCGTCGCATTACCCGCCGCCTCCGGCGCAGCGACACCTCGAATAGCCCCCTTGCCAAACTGGGGATCCTTGCGGCGCGCGTCGAGGTTACGCTCCGTGGCGTAGGCCATGAAGGTGGGCACTTCGGCGCCGCCGACGGGGATGACACCGAACGGCACACCGAAACCGGCACCACGGAGCCAGGCGGGGAATGCCTCCCGGAACTCCGCCCAGGACAGGTACGGGCGACCCATTCCGGATTTCGGCGCCTTCGGGTTCGTGTTCCGGCGATAAATAACGTAGAAAACCTCGCCCAGTGCGAGGATGCCGACGGTGACGACGATGATGCTGATGCCGTCGAAAAGCTCCGGGACTCCCCCGGTGAACCGCTGCGTACCGGAGATCCCATCGATACCGACGGTGGCGATGAGCAAGCCAATCACCAGCGAGGAGAGTCCTTTGATGAGGGAATCTGAGACAACGGCCGAACACGCCAGGAAGGCGAAAACCGCGAGCGCGAAGTATTCAGCGGGGCCGAAGAGGATAGCGAACTCGGCCAACTTGGGGGCGAAGAAAACGACCAGGGTCGTGGCGATGAGGCCACCGGTGAAAGCACCGATGGCGGAGGTAGCCAGGGCCTGCGGCGCGCGGCCAGCTAACGCCATCTTGTGCCCCTCGAAGGAGGTCGCGATGGCGGTGGAACCACCCGGCGTGTTCACCAGGATGGCCATCGTGGAGTCACCGAACAACCCACCAAAGTAGACCCCGGCGAACATGATGAACGCCGCCGTCGGGTCAAGGCTGAAGGTGATGGGCAGCAGCAGGGCCACGGCCATCGCCGAACCCATGCCGGGGAGGACACCGACGGCCGTGCCGAGGAGCGCTCCAATGACCACCCACAGCAAGTTCATCGGATCAAAAGCGGCGGAGAATCCGCCAAAAAGTAGCTGGAGTTGTTCCATTAGAAGATGCCTCCCAAGATTCCAGCCGGCAAGGAAAGCCCGAGGCCCATGGAGAAGGCAACTTGGATAGCCGAGGACACGACCAGACCAACTGCGAGGTTAAGCAGGGGCTTCTTTCCGCCGAGCGCCAAGGACAGCACCCAGAAAAGCAGCGCCGCGCTGATGATCCAGCCCAGTGGCTCCAGCACCAGGGCAAACACGCCGAAGGCCATGATGGCGATGAGCAGCCCGCGCCTGTTGGTCTGCGTGACGGGGAGCATGCTCTCCGCCACGTCCTCCCCGACCGGCGGCACGTATCGGGTGCCACGGTCGAATTCGGGATGGCGGAAGGTTTCCACCACCAGCGCCACCACCAATACGGTGGAGAAGGCGGCCAGCAAGCTGGGATAGAGCTTTGGACCCGGTGACTGCGCCGACGCAGGAACATCCATGGTGAGGATGCCGTAGATGACATAAACGGTGAATACTGCCAGGATTGCGGCAACGACTAGGGAACCGTATCCCTT
This sequence comes from Corynebacterium testudinoris, assembly GCF_001021045.1. Lineage (NCBI taxonomy): Bacteria > Bacillati > Actinomycetota > Actinomycetes > Mycobacteriales > Corynebacteriaceae > Corynebacterium > Corynebacterium testudinoris. Next base: position 2,698,671 of record NZ_CP011545.1, on the reverse strand, counting down.
AAGGAAGAGGTGCTCGCGTGACCCCGGCGATTGTTCCGGTGACTGTTCTGGGGGCTGTTCAGTGGGCTGTTCAGTGGTGATGGTCATGTGATTGTCCTAGGTGTGTCGGGGTCGGGATCAGTATCCGAGGTCGGACCAAATGGCGTCGACGATCGCGATTTCTTCCTCGAGGTTCTTGGCAAAGGCCTCCCCCACGAGGGACGTGTCCGTCCACTGGTTGCGTTCGAGGGCGTTCGCCCAGCTGTCGGACGCGATCATCTCGCTGACGATGGCTTCGAGCTCTGCTCGCTGCTCATCGGTGATTCCCGGCGGGGCGACGACCCCGCGCCAGTTAGTCAGCGTGACGTCGTACCCCTCGTCAACGAGGGTGGGGGCATCAATTCCTTCGACGGGTTCCTCAGCCGACACCGCCAGGACCTTGAGGCGGCCGGCTTGGACCTGGTCTTCAAAGTCGGCGTAGCCGCTGACGGAAGCGGAGATCGTGCCGGACAGCAGCGCGGTGGCGAGCTCCGCTCCGCCAGAATGGGCCATGTAGTTGATCTCGGTGGGATCCATGTCGGCGGCACTGGCGATCTGGGCAACGATCATCTGGTCGAGGCTGCCGAGGGAGCCGCCGCCGAAAGCGAACGTTCCGGGTGCTTGCTTCCAATCCGCGACGAGTTCATCGACGGAGTTGTAGGGCGAGTCAATGGGAACAACGACGACATCGTAGTCGTCGGTGAGACGGGCAATGGGGGTGACGTCACCCAAGTTGACCCCGGAGCCGTTGATATTGATCGCCCCCAGCATCGTGATGCCCATGACCATGAGAGTGGTGGATTCGCCGGGCATTTCTACGAGCTGGCTGAGCCCGATGGTGCCACCCGCGCCGGGGATGTTGACCACCTGCGGGCTGTTGACAATTCCCTCGGCTCGCAGGGCCTGTTGCGCCTCACGCGCAGCCCCATCCCATCCGCCGCCCGCATTGGCCGGGGCGATGAGTGTGAGGCTGGCGCGGGCATTGGATCCTGATTCTGATCGCGCTGCGTCCGTGACGCCAAGAATGACGAGGGCGAGGCCCACCACTGCGGCAATGACGGTTATCGCTGTTCTAAGGGGTGTTCTGGCTGGTGAATCGTGGGATCTCGACATTGGGTGCTGCCCCTCCAAATCTGCGGGATCGAGCTTGGGTTAGCTCGGTCTCTGCATCTTATAAGTTGCACACCATGAAGTCCATCACAGTATTCACGGATTGTGACGTGAGGCATGGCAGAAGTTTGCAGGGGTTCAACGCCAGGGGTGCGCTGGAGAGCGCTGGAAAGTTACGTGTGGGAAGTGGCCTCCAGCACCTCGATGGCCCGCCCACCGAGGCTGCCCTGAATGTGGCGTCGCATGGTTGCTTCCGCCCGCTTCGAGTCCCCAACGGTGATGGCGTCGACTAATTCGCGGTGTTCTGCTGCCACTCGGGAGCTTTCCGCTGCGGAATCACCCCGCGACTGCAGCCCGATGAGCCGGTAGCGGTCGGCTTTGTCCCATAGTCGTTCCAACAGATCGACGAGGATGGGGTTATGGGAGGCCACGTAGATGGCGCGGTGAAACTCCCGATGGGCCATGAGTGCTGGTAGATCGACCCCTTCGCTAAGTGGCTGGAGCTGCGAAGAAGCCTGAATGATGCGGGTGAGTTCGTCCTCGGTTCGCCGGGCCGCCGCTAGACCGGCGGCGAGGGGATCGAGTTGGTCCCGTACTTCCAACAGGTGGCGGGCTTCATCTGCCGTGACCTGGGTGACTCGGGCATCTTTGTGGGCGGAGAGGGAAATAAGGCCCTCTGCGGACAGACGGCGGATTGCCTCCCGGAGCGGCGTGGTGCTCACCCCCATTTTCTTCGCCAGGTCCCCCTGCTGGATGGCAGTACCGGGAGTTAGCTCTCCGGTGATGATCAGCTCACGCAGGCTGAGGTAGGCAAACCCGGTTTTGGTGAGGGATCCGTGTACTTGTAGGGCCATCGCTCCCCCAATTCTCTCAACGACTGTTGAAACTAGGGTATCACCGCGTAATCTACTTCATAGATTATAAGATATAACGTGATTGGAGTCCTCGTGACGGTACCTACCCGCACCCTGACCGTCGCTGGCGTTGCTCACCGGTACTACTCGGCCAGTGACACCCTGGGCCCGGACTACCGGAGATGGCCGACCGTGCTGCGCCTCCTCGCGGAGAACATCGCCCGGCGCGCCCCCGAACCCGATCGCTCGTCAATGCTGTCCGCTGTCCGCGGCTGGATCCATCAGCGCACCAGCGACGCAGAGATCCACTACTCCCCAAGCCGGCTTCTCATGCATGACACCACCAGTACGCCAGCTCTGGTGGACATGGCAGCCATGCGGGACGCCCTGGCATTGTCCGGTGTCGATCCCACGTCTATCAATCCCCTGCTGCCTGTTGAGATCTCGGTAGACCATTCCCTCGCCGTTGAGCACTACGGAACGGCAGATGCTCCTGGCAAGAACATCCGCACGGAGATTCGCCGCAATCGCGAGCGCTATCGGTTTCTCAAATGGGCTTCGTCTGCCCTGAACAATATCCACATCAACCCGCCCGGTACCGGCATCATGCACACCATCAACCTGGAGCAATTGGCCACCGTGGTTACTTCCGGGCAGATGGAAGGCGAGCCGTGGGTCTATCCCGACATGATGTTGGGGACCGACAGTCACACGCCCATGATCAACGGGCTTGGAGTTCTGGGCTGGGGTATCGGCGGCTTAGAGGCCGAGTCGGTGATGTTCGGTTTCCCCACGACACTTAAGATCCCCGATGTGGTCGGTGTGAAGCTGACGGGGGCGCTTCGCCCAGGCGTTCTCTCTACAGATCTGGCGCTCGTGGTGACCAATGAGCTGCGCCGCCTGGGTGTAGCGGGAGCTTTTGTCGAGTTTTTTGGCCCCGGTGTCGCCTCCCTCAGTGTTGGGGATCGCGCGGTCGTCGCCAATATGGCACCGGAATATGGAGCTACCACTGGCTATTTTCCCGCGGACGAGGCGGTGATTGACTACCTCCGCCTGACCGGGCGGCCGGCCTCCGCCCAGCAGCTCGTTCGTGACTACCTCCAACCCGCTGGACTTTGGTTCGAGCCGGAGAACTGCCCCGAATACTCTCGTGAGATTCTCATTGACCTCTCTGCTATTCGCACGAGCGTGGCGGGGCCCCGCCGTCCGCAGGACCTGTTGTCGATCGAGCAAGTTCCTCATGCACTAAGAAGTGAAACGTTCCCAGCGGAACGTGATCCTGACCTCCCGGAATTCCCGATCGCCCTGGCATCGATCACCAGCTGCACTAACACTTCCGACGCCCGCCTCCTCATCGCTGCCGGTCTCCTGGCGCGAACAGCTCGCCGCCGTGGTCTTCGGCCACCGGAATGGGTCAAAACCTCGCTGGCGCCCGGGTCACCGGCAGCGGTGTCCTTCCTCGAGCGTGCCGGGCTGCTCGACGATCTCGCGGCAGTGGGCTTCGACATCGTAGGATTTGGCTGCGCCACCTGCATTGGCAACTCCGGTCCCCTACCGGAGATGATCGCTAGGTCATTGCGGGCGGGGACGTCTCAGCCAGTGGCGGTGCTCTCCGGAAATCGCAACTTTCCCGGGCGTGTGCACCCTGACCTGGAATTAGGGTTGCTCATGAGTCCGCCGATGGTCATTGCCTATGCGCTTACCGGTGACGCTGCTACGAATGTGTCATCAGATCCCTTGGGCACAGATCGTGAGGGCCGTCCGGTGTATGTGCGGGACTTGTGGCCATCTTCGGAGGAGATCGATCATGTTCTCAGCGAGGCCATCGATCCCGATGACTATCTGCGTGACTTCCGCACGGCCTCGGACAGTCGGCTGTGGCAGGAGATTGAGGCGCCCACCGGCGACCTTTTTCCCTGGGATGAGGATTCCACCATGTTGCGGCCTCCTCCTTTCGCGCGCAAGGCCAGCGGCAGTTTGCTCGGGACGTATCTCGCTCACCCGCTGATGGTGCTTGGCAGCGATGTCACCACCGATCACATTTCGCCTGCTAGCGCGATTCCCCGTGACAGTTTTATCGCCGATTTTCTGGTGGCACGCGGAGAGGACCGCGATGACCTCAACGTTTTTGCTTCGCGGCGAGGCAATTGGGAGGTCATGGCGCGTGGTGCCTTTCATGCGAAATCTCTCCGCAACTCCTTGGCTCCTGGGGCTGGTACGGCTACGACGGTGCACGGTCCTTCTGGGCAGGTCATGTCGGTGTGGGAGGCTGCGCAGCGCTATCAGCAGGAGGGCATTCCCGTCGTCGTTATCGCCGGTGAGCGTTACGGCATGGGATCTTCTCGTGATTGGGCGGCGAAGGTTCAGCACCTCCTCGGGGTGCGGGCCGTGCTCGCCACGAGCTTCGAGCGGATCCACCGCTCCAACCTCATCGGTATGGGAATTGTGCCGTTGACGGTGTCATCGGACATCCGCCTGCGGCTCGACGGGCTGAGTCCGGGCGATCGCCTGGAAATTCAGGCTGAGCACGTCGCACCCCGCTCCCCCATCAATGTCTCCGTCCACAGCGAATCCGGTAATTGGAGCTTTTCGACGACCGCGGCGATCGAGACCGACATGGAAGTTCAGCTCCTGCGGGCAGGCGGGGTGATCCCCACCATCCTTGACTCGGCTATCGCTAGCCGACGACCAGAGAGTCACCCTCCTGCTTAAGTGTCTTGGTGGTCAGTGGGTCTCGGGCGAGGCCCGAGACAACCGAGCCGTCGGAAATCTTGAACACCGAATTGTGGACGGTGCAGCGAACCGTGTCACCCTCGACTTCGGTAATGGGATTGTTCTGATGCGGGCAGGTGGTGGAGTATGCCACGTAGGTGCCCGCCGTCGGTTGAGCGATGATGTATTTGTCAACGATGATCGCGCTCCCCACCGGAACCTCTTGTGCCGCAACCTCTGCAGGTGCTTCCGAACCGCAGGCGGCGAGAAATGCACCCGCCACGGTGGTCGCCGTTCCGAGCAAGAACATGCGTCGGGTGCAACGGGTGGTCGGAGGTGTGGATGCTTCGCTCATACTGAAAATAGTAGTACGGTACGCATCTGCTCGATGAGAGTGACGATACGTGACGAAACGAAGCGACGCATCGGAGTGATATCTATCAACGTCACTGTGACGATAAAGTTTTGGCGAAGTCGTTGAGTACCGCTTTCCAATGTGACTTTGTGGCATCTCGGTCAGCCATGGAGGCCAAGCCATCGTGTTTGATGCTCAGTCGTGCCTTGGGTTGGTGGTTGCGCGAGGCGTCTGAGCAATCAAGAGTGGCTCTAGATCCGTCCGCAAATGAACAGCGCCAATAGCGCCACTTCTCGGTTGCTGATGTGGTCGGCTCTCCGGTTGCCGCAGAGGGCAGCAGGGTCGCGCCTCCCACCGTCATGAAGGAGTGGAAGCTCTCGAAGATTTCCTTCCACTCCCCTGGCACCGTCTTCGAGACCCCGGCATTGATAGAGCCCGTGACTGTTTGTCCAACTTCTCGGCGTCCGATGAGGCGCTCTACTTCCACGGCGATCCCCTGAGCCCACCAATCGGTCGCTCCCTCGGATTGTGCGATAGCCACCATCTCCTGGTGGCTGAGCTCCTGGATCCCTTGGCCTAGTTCGGTAGCCCGACTCTCCATGAGGGCTCGCCAATCCGTAGCATGTCGTCCGGTCGCGCGGGAGAATCTATCCGTCGTCATCGTTCCATTGTTTCACGTGAAACACTGCGCGCTAGAGGAGCTCCCGGCGGTTGGCTCCCCACAATCCAACGGCGATGAGAGTGAGCGACACCGCGACAAACCCGACATGAACACTCCAGCTGTTCTGAAGAGCGGTCACCTCATGTTCAAAGGGAGACAGCTCGATGAGCCACGTGGGGAGTTTAAACAGCGGTCCGAAGAGGGTGAGGATGGACGCGATGGCTACCGGCGCCCACGAGAAGTAGGACAGGTGCGGAGTCAACCCGACGATGAACACCGCGAGAGCCGTGAGGAGGAGTGCTGGTGCAAGTTGGGAAAGAGCACTGGGAAGAAGTGCCTCGAAGTCCGCCGCCGTGCTGTTTTGCTCGGAGGCCAGTCCCGCCGCGCCACCGGCATAGAGCGCGAGGGTGCCCATGACGACGCTCGCAACGCCTATCACTGAGAGGGAGCCGAGCGGAGCCCAGCGACGGACACCGGTGGACCTCATCAGCTCCGCGGTGCCGTCCCTCTCCGCGCCGTGTTGGCTGATGATGCTCTGCACCCCAGCAACGGCCACCAAAATTCCGCACAATTTCGCGGTGTAGCGGATGAACTCCGTCTTCAAATCCCCCTCATTAAACAGGTCTTCGAAGACCTTTCCCACCGCTGGGTCGCCCGACATCCATTCCGATAGCGATCCGGTGAGGGCCAGGAACATCCCGGTAATGCCGGCGATGACGGCCGCCCACGTGAGTACCGTCCCGCGATGCAATACCCATTGAAGATGGACGAGGTTGCGGACCACGCGGGTGCGCTTGGTCGTGCGCTCGGGCAGCTGAACTAGCCCCCGCTCGTATTCTCGCTTGGCTTCGGCCACATACAACGTGCCCGCGAGCATCAGACACACTACTGCGAGCAGTCCCGCATTGAGAAAGTTGTTGTCGCTGTAGGCTGCCACGATCTGTTTCCAGCCGAGGGGACTGATCCAGTTGAGCCAGCTGATCTCTTTGCTGTCCGCGACCGAGCGAATGATGAACGACACTGCCACGGTGAGAACGCCGACCCTGGTGAGACTCGCGGGGTTGTTGACCATCAGCAGGGCTAACAGGGCCAGCAGCGAAGAACCGATCATGGTCAGGGTGAGATTGAGGCCGAAGGCGATGGCGCCATCGATGGGAAGCTCGTCGATATACAGCGAGCTACCCGTCAGGACGAGAGTCGACCCGGCGCCCACGAAGGCTGACACCAGCGCAGTGGTCGCCATGGCTGCCACCACAGGGGCGCGGCGTGCGATTCCGGCGGACAGGGCGAGCTCGGTGAATCCGAGGTGCTCTGAGCGCCTGGCCAACCCCACAAGGAGAATCACGGACATGATGGAACCCAGGAGCAGGATCTGAGAGCCCGCCTCCCACATCACGATCTGGCCTAAGGAAACGGGAGAATGAAGGGAACCGTAGATGGCCACCATGCCGAGGTTTGATTGCATCCCGGCGGTGAAGGCCTCCCGGGACTCCATCGTCGGGTAGTACGACTCGTATGCGGGAGGGAAGCTGGCGAGGAAGAGCCATAGGCACACGCTCCAGACCAGAATGAATACTCGACGTACCCGCAGATTGAGAGCGATCACGGCACGGCCTCCCCGTAGTGGCTGAGAAACAGGGACTCTAAGCTCGCCGGAGTGGCAGTGATGTCCTCTCCCCCACTATCCAAAATGAGGCGCAGAATTCTCGAGACGTCGTCTTTGGCGGCGGTGACGTGGAAGCGCTCTCCTTCGAATTCGGCGTTCGGTAGGGTCCGCAGGGATGGCGTGGGGTGGGAGACTATGGCGGTGATCTCATGTGCGGAAAGATGCCGAAGTTGCTCGATGGTTCCGGCTTCGACGGTGCGGCCATCTTTGATGACAGTGACGGCATCGCAAAGCTTCTCTACTTCGCTCATGATGTGGCTGGACAGCAGTACGGTCGCACCATTGTCGCGCTCCTTGCGTACTTCTTTGATGAAGACTTGTTCCATGAGCGGATCGAGCCCTGCGGTCGGTTCATCCAAGATGAGCACCTCCGCACCGAACGACAACGCGGCGATGAGCCCGACTTTGCGACGGTTACCCGTGGAGTAGTCACGAGTCTTCTTGTCCGGATCGAGTTTGAAGGCCTCAATGAGTTCCTCTTCGCGCCGGGTATCGACTGCGGAACCGCGTAGTGATTCCATGGCTCGGAAGACCTCCCGGCCGGTGAGCCCGGGCCAGAGAGCGACGTCCCCGGGGACGTATCCGACCTTCTTCAGTACCGCCGGATTCTGCCTCGGGTCGCTACCCAGCACGGTCGCTACCCCGGAACTGGGGTGGAGGACGCCGAGCAAGATGCGTATAGTCGTCGATTTGCCTGAGCCGTTGGGTCCGAGGAAGCCATGGATACTCCCCTGCTCCACGGCCAAGTTGAAGCCATCGAGGGCCTGGAAGGCGCCAAAGCGCTTGCTGAGATGCTCGACGTTGATAACCGGACTCATACTGGTTCAGCTCCTCATGTTTCACGTGAAACAATTTCAAGAGCCTGGGCGCTTGATGCTGGGAGCTTGAGTCAGCCTCCCCTACCGCCAGATGCTTGCACCTTCCACGCTTTGCGGTCACTATGGGCCAGAGCTTCTGCTCGTTGCTGCTGGGTAAGGCCGATTTTACGCTGGCGACAGTGAAAGGGGAAAGGAATCAAGAGCGGAGAGCTTGGGAAATGTTATCCGCTTTGGACCGGAGAAAGCTGCGCACGGTCAACGGCCGCAGCAGTCTACGGAGAGGTGCGGCCAACGATGAGGCAATTCCGAGCTGCCGACGAGAACCAGCCAGGAATGAAGTCGACAGAGTTAGTTCCGTGCCACCCGGTCCGCTCGGCTCAAGCGTCACCATGAAGAGCTGAATAGCCGCCCCCTCCACCTCTGGGAAGGTGCGTTCCCACTCAATGGCAGTTGTCGGGGTGTAACGCCTAACAATCAACTCGGAGATGGTGGTCCGGTGCCGTGAGTCGGAGCGGGGGGTATGCTCGAATGACACCAAAGTCAGCCCTCTCGCACCGTTTGAACTCGACGCTATTCCACTCCAGCCAGCGATCAGGGTCCGAGAGCAGCGACCACACCTCATCTGGAGTCGCGGGAACGAAGCGCCGATACTCCTGTGACCGAGTATTGGTCGTGTCGGTATCGGAGGCGGCGAAGATCAGCGACTCAGGGTCCACGCCAAATGAGTTGAGCATCGAGATGACGAGTCCGGTGTGCTCGGCCACTAAAGTACGGAAGAGTGCCACGTCCGGCTGAGGAGAGTTGTGAGCAGCCAAGAGCATGTCCCGGACGCCCTCCCGAAAGTGCCATGGACGTCCCGGCGCAGCGGGCGGGATCCCGGCCGGAGCAGAGTTTGTTGGCGGTGTGAGCCCCAACGATGCGATCCTCTGTCGGTGAGCGGAGGCGAATGCCTCGCGCGCGCTGGCCAAGGCTATCCCGCGTGAGTTGAGGGTATTTGTCACCGCTCCCCAACTCCGAGCAATGCGAGAAAGAGATGCTCGACATCGATCTCCGGGTGCCCCGCCCGGCGTTTTTCATCCTCTGCCAGGATCACTAGCTCGCGGTAGCTCTTCGTTGCCAGGTATAAGCTCTTCATCCTCGTCGCCTCCTAGGGACTTCGATGCGTGGGTCGATTCGCTTGCTGTATTTCTTGTGAACGGCTTGACGTGAGACACCAAGGGATGAAGCAATGTCCGACCAGCTCATTCCCGCCCGCAAGGCAGCTTCTACTTGCTGGAGTTCGAGGGAATCGACAAGTAGTCGCAGGGAGGCGATCGCCTGGAGGCCCTCCCGGGGGTTGGTGGTGTCGCTGGCTGATGCGGTGAGGTCCGTGCTGCTCATGGTTAGCAACCTAGTTTGCTAACCACAGGCTGTCAACCATGGTTGCTAGAGAAAGTCAAAAGCCTCGTCCACGAACTTCCAACCCAGGTACCCTCGGCGGTAACCACCCTGCCCTCCACGAAAGGCCCTACCACCATGACTGACTTCAGCGTTGACGAAGCCCGCGCCGTCTCCACCGCAATCGTCCGGGTAGAGAATGCCCCCATGAATGCTCTCGAGCCCATCTTTGACGCCACGTTCGCCGCCTTGGGCCCGCTCATCGAGACTGCCGGTATCTCGCCGATGGGCGCACCGTTCGCGATGTATTCCCGCTTCTCCGATGACTGGCAACACTGCGACATCGAGGTCGGAGTACCAGTGGAAGTTGCCCTCCCCCAAGCTATCGAGATTCCTGGCGCGGATGGAAAGCCCATCTTCATCGAGCCTTCTGAACTTCCCGGAGGCAAGGTTGCCACGATGCTGTACGTGGGCGCCTACGACGGACTCAAGGGGGCGTGGGAATCCTTCACCGACGCCCTCACGGAGGAAGGCTACCGCCCCGATATGCCGTGCTGGGAGGTCTACCTCACTGAGCCCACCCCGGAGGCAGATCCCAACACAATGCGCACGGGCTTGAACACCCGCGTGGAGTAGCTAACGCACGGTGGCGGCCTTCATTGCCGCCACAAATGACCTCAGCTCCTCTTTCAGGACTGGCATATCGGTCACCCTCCCTGGCGAGGGGTGCTCGCCGGCGACGTAGCGGTCAATGATCTTTGTGATTGCGGAGCCGGAGATCGCCCCCGCTGCCCCGGCGGCGATGGCGTCGCGCACGTGGGAAGGGCTGGAGATGCCAAATCCTAGGAGGATGGGAGCCCCGCCGTGTTTCTTGACGTTCCCCACCACCTCTTCCAGGCCAGTCACGGAAGACTCACGCTCGGTGCCGGTGACGCCGTCGCGAGAGACGGCGTAGATGTAGCCGCGTGAGTGGGTAGCCACGCCTTCCAGCGTCTTCTCTGCCGCCTGGGCTGGGGCGATGAAGATGGGATCAATCCCAGCCTCCATGGCGGCGGCGGCGAAGGGCTCACCTTCGCGGACGGGGACGTCGGGAAGCAAGATGGAATCTGCTCCTGCCTCGGCGAACTCGCGGTAGAAGGTGTCGATTCCGCGGGTAAAGGGCACGTTTCCGTAGACGAGCATGCCAAGCGGGAGGTCGGGGAACTCGGCGCGGATCGTGCGGATTTGCGCGAGGGCATCGTTGACGGTCACTCCCCCGTCGAGGGCGCGGATGTGGGATCGCTGGATCGTGGGGCCGTCGGCAACCGGATCGGAGAAGGGGACGCCGAGTTCGAGGGCATCGGCACCCGCCTCGACGACGGTGCGGATGATCTCCAGCGCGTCAGCCGGGGTCGGGTCACCGAGCATGATGAAGGGGACGAAGGCGCCCTCCCCACGGGCGTCGAGGGCGGAGAAGAGCTGATCGTAGCGGCTAGACATGGTTACTTCTCCTTCTGGAGCACGAGCTCGGGATTCTCTTCGAGGGTGCGGCGCACATGGTCGACGTCCTTATCGCCACGGCCTGATAGGGACACGAGGATGGTGAGGTTTTCACCCTTCTCCTCGGCCAGAGCGGCGCGCTTGAGGGCATAGGCCAAGGCGTGGGAGGACTCGAGGGCGGGAATGATGCCCTCGTGGAGGGAAAGCAGTTGGAAGGCTTCGAGAGCTTCGGCGTCGGTGATCCCGACGTAAGTCGCCCGGCCAGTGTCATGCAGGTGGGCATGCTGTGGGCCAACTCCGGGGTAGTCCAGGCCGGCGGAAATGGAGTAAGACTCCTCCACCTGGCCGTCGGAATTGCGCATGAGGTAGCTGCGCGCACCGTGCAGGATGCCGATTTGCCCATTGGCGATGGTGGCGCCGTGCTTGCCGGAATCCAGGCCCAGGCCGCCGGGTTCTGCCCCGACGAGTTCGACGCTGTCGTCGTCGATGAAGTCCGCGAACATACCGATGGCGTTGGAGCCGCCGCCGACGCAGGCGACGACGACGTCGGGCAAGCCACCGACGCGCTCCTTCATCTGGGCTTTCGCCTCCTCGGAGATGACGCGGTGGAAATCGCGCACGATCGTTGGGAAGGGATGTGGGCCGGCCGCGGTGCCCAAGAGGTAGTGGGACTCATGGAAGGTGGCGGTCCAGTCGCGGAGGGCTTCGTTGACGGCGTCCTTGAGCGTGCCGGAACCGGCGTCGACGGGGATGACCTGCGCGCCCATGAGCTTCATGCGGAAGACGTTGGGTTGTTGTCGTTCGACGTCCTTGGCACCCATGTAGATCACGCAGTCGAGTCCGAGCAGGGAGCAGGCGAGGGCGGTGGCTGTGCCGTGTTGTCCCGCGCCGGTCTCGGCGATGATGCGGGTCTTGCCCATCCGCTTGGCTAGGAGGGCCTGGCCGATCACCTGGTTGGTCTTGTGGGCGCCGCCGTGCACGAGGTCCTCGCGTTTGAGGAAGATCCGCGCGTACCCCTTGCCTTTTCCGGCTAGTGGCAGGTTGGAGCATTCGGTGAGGGGGGTCGGCCGTCCGAGGTAGTCACGCAGGTAGCCCGCGAGCTCGGCTCGGAAGGCGGGATCGTTCTGCGCGTCAACGAAGGCCTGTTCCAGCTGGTCAAGGGCGGGAATGAGGGATTCGGGGACGAATTGTCCGCCGAATTCGCCGAAGTAGGCCGGAAGCAAGGTGTCGTGGGAAAGATGATCGGTCATGGTGATTCCTAGGCTGGTGCGTAGCTGCGGATGATGTCAAAGGCGCGTCGGAGGGCGCCGGAGTCCTTGCGTCCCGGCTGGTCGGGGTACTCGACGCCGGAGTTGAGGTCGAGGCCGTAGCAACCGACGGCCAGGGCCTCCGTGAGGTTGTCGAGGTTGAGGCCGCCGGCGAGGAAGCTGTGCTGTTTGACCACGTCTGGGATCTTCGTCCATGCGAAGCTCGTCCCGGTCCCACCGTCTCCGGCGTCTAACACGATGCCGTCCACGGCATCGCCGTCAATGAGCGCGGCGGCGAGAGCGGCGCCGTCGTGGTTGCCCGTCATGCTGACGGCGCGCCATACCTGGACGGTATCGGGGACCTCGGCGGTGACGGCGTCGACAAGCGCAATCTCGGCTTCTGTTGACCCTTGGTAGGGGGCGTGAACTTGGACAACGCCGATGCCGTCTTGGATGAGTTCGGCGTAGCCACTGGTTCGGCGGGAGACGGCAACGTAGATGAGGCCCGGCTCGTGGGCGATGATATTGCGGGCTGTTTCACGTGAAACATTGCGCGGTGAAGAGTCCTCGAAGATCAACCCGCCATAGACGGCGCCGACGGCCCGGGCGGCCTGCGCTGCCGAAGTCGAGGTGAGGCCACAGACCTTGTTATCCCCGAACACTAGGCGGCGGGCGGCCAGGTCGATGTCTGGCTGGCTGGTCAGCTGCGAGCCGACGAGGAAGGCATGGGAATGCGCCGACAGGGCACGGACCGTCTCATTGTCACGGATGCCCGACTCAGACACCACGACGGCATCCGACGGCAGCAAGGCCGCCAGCCGGGCCGAACGATCGAGATCAATGCTGAGGTCATGCAAGTTCCGATGGTTGATGCCGATGATCTTCGCTCCCAGCGCTACCGCGCGGGACACCTCGGACTCATCGATCACCTCGGTGAGAATATCCAGGTCATAGCGCTGAGCCACCGCAGCAAACGCCCGGTATTCCTCGTCGGAAAGAATCGAGAGCATGAGCAAGATCGCATCCGCACCGAAGTAGCGGGCGGCGTGCACCTGGACCTCGTCGATGATGAAGTCCTTGCACAACACCGGCAGGTGCGTCGAGGCGGCAACGGTCGCGAGGTGATCGTAGTCCCCACCGAAGCGGTCGGGCTCGCACAGAACCGAGATCGCCGAGGCATAGCGAGAATAGATGCGGGCAATCGCGCCGGGCTCGTAATGCTCCCGGATGAGGCCGAGGGAGGGCGACGATGACTTGCATTCCATGATGAATGCCGGTGCCGCTACTCCCATCCCCCGCCCCTGGAGAGCATGGAAGAGCGAGCGATTCGATCGCGGTAAGGAATCGACGTCGACGTGGGCCAGCCGCGCGCGGATCTCCGGCAGGTGACCTCGGCGCCCGGTGACAATTCCCTCTAGGACGGTGGGCAACTTAGACACTGTAATCAGTCCCTTCGTGGCGGGCGAGCCAATTCTTGACGGTGCCATCGTCGATCAATTGCAGCGCCAACTCTGTGCCCTCGCGGAGGGAATCCACCCGCGAGTTGAGGTAGAACATACCGGCGGCGTTAACGGCTAGGGCGTCGCGGTGGGCTTGGGGGCCACTCCCGTCGAAGATCGCGCGCATGTGGGCGGCGTTCTCCACGCCATCGCCGCCAACCAGATCACTGAGGGGCCACTCCCGAACACCGAGGTCAGCGGGTGTGACGGTGTAGTTCGACATGGAACCATCCTCGGCTAGTTCCCAGATGGTGGTGGGTCCGTGGACAGCGATTTCATCGGTGCCGGAACCGTGGGCCACGAGGGCTCGGGAGCGGCCAAGCTCGCGGAACACTTCGAGGATCATCTGGCCCTGGTCGGGGTTGGCCACGCCCATGATCTGAAATTCGGGGCGCACCGGCGAGAGGAGGGGGCCGAGGACATTGAACAACGTCGGTACCTTGAGGGCCTTGCGCACCGGCTGCACGTGCGCGACCGCCGGGTTGTAGGCGGGAGCGAAGAGGAAGGTGAAGCCGGAGGACTCGAATTGGCGGACCGCCCGGTCGGGATCCAGGTCGAGCGGAATGTTCAACGCCTCCAAGACGTCGGCGGACCCGGACTTGGAGGAGACGGAGCGGTTACCGTGCTTCACCACCTTGAGCCCACCGGCGGCAGCCACTAGTGAGGCGCCGGTGGTGATGTTAATGGTGTTGGCGCCGTCGCCGCCGGTGCCCGCGGTGTCCAGCACGCCCTTCCCGCTCACCGGGAACGGGCGGCCGGCATTAAGGAATGCCTTGGCGGCACCGGCGATGTCGGAGAAGGTTTCACCGCGGGTGCGGATGGTGGCCAGGAGGGCGGCGATGTGGACATCGTCGTAGTCACCCACGGTCAAAGGGGTGAAGGCGGCGACGGCCTCGTCCAACGTCGGAGAGGGATTGTCCAGGTAGCTAATCAGCGTCTGAAGGGTCTTGTCGCTGGTCATTTAGTGGGTGCCTTCCTTGTTCGCATTATCCAATAATTGTTCGACACATCGACTAAGCATGATGGGGCCCTGCGGGCTGAGGATGCTCTCGGGGTGGAACTGCAGTCCCATGGCCATGCCATCGGTGGTTTCGGCGGCCATGACGACATCGCCTAAGTCCGTCTTCGTGGTTGCCAACGACACCATCCCGGGGGGAATGGATGCGCATCCCAGCGAGTGATAGCGAGCGACGGGCACTAGCCGGCCGATGACGCCGGGTAGGTCCGGGCCGGCGTCGATAGTCATTCCGGCGAAGACCGGATGCTGGACGCCGACGTCGGTCAACCGCATGGGCACGGACACGCCGTGGACGGGGCCGCAGGGCTCGACGGTGCCCTCGTGGGCGTCG
This sequence comes from Corynebacterium testudinoris, assembly GCF_001021045.1. Taxonomy (NCBI): domain Bacteria; kingdom Bacillati; phylum Actinomycetota; class Actinomycetes; order Mycobacteriales; family Corynebacteriaceae; genus Corynebacterium; species Corynebacterium testudinoris. Next base: position 2,683,526 of record NZ_CP011545.1, on the reverse strand, counting down.
AGAAGCGCCTGGAAGCCCAAGCAAATCCCCAGCAACGGCACCTTTCCCAGCACCGCAGAGATGAGCGGCATCATGATTCCGGCGTCGCGCGGGTGGCCGGGGCCTGGTGAGAGGCAGATGAGGTCCGGTTCGGCGGCCAGAACATCTTCCACGGAGACGGTGTTGCGGAAGACGGTGCAGCGGAACCCGGCCTCGACGAAGGCGTCGACGAGGTTGTAAACGAAGCTGTCTTGGTTGTCCACCAGCACGATGTGGGTCATCGGAGTACCTCCAGGGTTGAGCCGGATGCGAGGGCGATGGCGTTGAGCACGGCGTAGGCCTTGTGCAGCGTCTCATCCGCTTCCGCCTGCGGGTGGGAATCGCGGACCACGCCAGCGCCGGCCTGCACGTGGGCCACTCCCCCGCGCACGAAGGCGGATCGGATGACAATGCAGTTGTCCATGTCCCCGTTGCCGCGCAGGTAGCCAATCGCCCCGCCATAGGAGCCGCGGCGTTGCTTTTCCACGCCCCTCAGCAGCTCCATCGCGCGAATCTTCGGCGCACCCGACAGCGTGCCCATGTTCATGCATGCCCGATAGGCATCGAGCGCGTCGAGGGAAGGATCGAGAGTGGCGGTCACCCGGGAGACGAGGTGCATGACGCGAGAATAGCGGTCGACTTGCAGCAGGTCGGCGACGCGGCGAGTGGCCGGTACCGCGACGCGCGCCAGGTCATTGCGGGCCAAGTCGACGAGCATGGTGTGCTCGGCGATCTCTTTGGCATCCGTGCGTAGCTCCAGCTCCATGCGGATATCCAGCTCATCGTTGATGGTGCCATCCGGGTTCATCCCGCGGGGGCGCGTCCCGGCAATCGGGTACAGCTGCACCTCGCGGGTGGCGGAATCAAACTTGAGGTTGGATTCCGGGGAGGCACCAAACAACTCATACGCCTCGCCGCTGGCATCCAGCCCGCGCTGGTAGAACATGTACGGGCTCGGGTTGGTCTCGCGCAGTTTCCGATAGGCCGCGAAGGCATCCGGGCAGGGCGCGGAGAAGGTGCGGGCGGGCACGACCTGGTAAATATCGCCGTCATAAATGTTTCCTTTGAGGTCTTCGACCCAGGAGCAGAACTTGTCATCGGCGATGTCGGCCTCGACGCGGAGAACATCCTCTGGATGTTCTGTGACCTGATAGGCGTGCTCGGTGGAGGGCTCGGCGGCGTCGATAAGCGACACCAGCTCGTCGACGCGCTCGGCGACCCCCGGATCGTCGAAGCTGACGGCCGTGAGGGTCGCGGTCTGCGACTGGTGATGAATAGTGAGGACGATCTCCGCGAGGATGAACTGATAATCCGGGTAGGTGTTCGGGCCATCGGCCACGGCCGGCAGCTGCTCGAAGGTCTCCAGGAAATCGAAGGCGATCCCGCCCGCCAACATGGGCAGCGTGTGCGAAGGGTCGACGTACCCCGCGTCCCGGGTCAGCGCTCGCAGCGGCTCGATGGCGCTGATCGCGGTGAGCCGCTCGCGCTCATCGACCGCCGTGGCCTGCGGAAAGGTGAAATGTCCCCGGCCGTAGGCGGCCAGCTGCTCATTGAGCTTATCGACGACCCGCGTCCCCGACGCCGTCAACGGCGTCGCCGTCACCGTCGAGCCCTGACAGGTCAGGCGCACCGACGCGGCGATGACCGCCACGGAAGAAATACCCGAACGAGTGGTGATGTCGGCCGATTCCAACAGGAGCGAATCCTGCGCGCTCGTGCCACCGATGTGGGCGAACAAGCCGGAGGCGTCGGCGTGGTAGCGGACGCTCCGAGTGATGACGTGGGGAGATGAGGGGCTCATCTGGCCTTCCTGGAGTACGGGGGCTGGGCTGGGGAGAGGCTGCCTGCTCTCATCTTCTGCGCCGGATTCCAGGTATCCCCCGGGGTGGTGGACCGGGAGAAAAATGGCCCGCGACGCTTCGATGGAAGCTGGCGGGCCGAATTTGCAACAAACGTGGCACGCCGATTAAGCGCGCCACCACCAGTTGGTGCTTCGGGAAGAAGGAGTGTTATTCACAATATGAAACGTTAATCTCGCAGCGCGGGAAGCGCAACTATTCAGCAACTATTCATCGGAAGCGGCCGCCGCACGGCGCACCGCCTGCAGATCGACCTTCTCCGGCGTGGCCTCTGGGGTGGAATTACCGCAGTTGCAGTCGTTGCCGCACCCTCCCCCACTAGCTTGTTCGGCCTGTGTTGCTTGTTCATCCATGAGCACCGCCATCCGCGCGCCGGAGTTCGCCCCCACACTCACGGCCATGACGGCCGCGACGAGGAAGAACAGCGACACGATGAACCACCAGCCGCTCAACGTCCACGAGATGAACCCACCGAAGAGCAAGATGAGCGCGGCGAGGAGCCAAAAAGGGCCGGCGACGGCGTGCGCGCCATCCCAAATGTCCTTCGATTTCCGCACTTCCGGCACGCGCAACCCGATGAGCGAGTTGCCGGGGAGGCGGCGGGTGGTGGCGAGCGCTCCGACGATGAGCAACACAGCACTGAGTGCGAAGAAGATGAGACCGACGACGAACATGGTTGCAGTCTATCCCTCCTGCTGAGCGCCAGGAGAATCGATGATCTTAAAGATCCAGGTAGTAACCTGAAGTGCGACACTAGTCCAGCCCAAAAGAAAGAGGCCACGTATGGACCTCAAGCGCATTTCCTCTTCGCTGCTGTTTAGGGTGGTCATCGCGATCATCCTGGGCATCATCTGCAGCTTCTTCTTCCCTGATTGGCTCGCCCGGGTCTTCGCCACCTTTAATAGCCTCTTTGGCGGTTTCCTCGGTTTCTTTGTGCCGGTTCTCATTTTTGCCTTGATCACCCCGGCCATCGCCGGGCTGGGTCGCGGGGCCGGCAAGTGGCTTGGCATCACCACCGGCATCGCGTATCTCTCGACGATCCTCTCGGGCCTCATCGCCTACGGCACTGCCCAACTCGTGTACCCGTGGCTGCTGGCCAACCAGGGCGAGGTCGAAGCCGTCGATGTCAGCGAGGGCGATCTGGCCCCCTACTTCAGCATCGTCATGGACCCGCCCTTCGCCGTCATGACCGCCCTGCTCCTGGCCTTTGCCGTGGGCCTGGCCATGACGTCGGTGAAGTCGGACACGCTGTACAAGGGTTCGCGTGACTTGGAGCGCGTCGTGATGAAGGTTATCTCCAGCTTCATCATTCCCCTGCTGCCCGTCTTCATCTTCGGTATGTTCCTGTCCCTGGGTATGAACGGCAACCTTGTGGACACGATGGTCGCCTTCGGCAAGGTACTCGCGCTGTCGGTCCTCATGACCTTTGTGTTCCTCACGCTGCAATACGCCCTGGCCGGAGCCATCGCCGGGCGCAATCCGTTCGTGGCCTTCAAGAACATGCTGCCGGCCTATGCCACCGCGCTGGGTACCTCCTCCTCCGCGGCGACGATCCCCGTCACCTACGCCTCGACACTGAAGAACCAGGTCGAGACCAACGTGGCCGGCTTCGTCGTTCCCCTCTGTGCGACGATCCACCTGGCTGGCTCGATGATGAAGATCACGCTTTACGCCTTCGCCATCGTCTACATGTCGGGCCTCGACGTTTCCCCGGGCCTAGCGATCGGCTTCATCCTGCTGCTTGGCATCACTATGATCGCCGCGCCGGGTGTCCCGGGTGGCGCGATCATGGCCGCCGTCGGCCTGCTGGGTTCCATGCTCGGCTTCGATGATGCGCAGGTCGCCCTCATGATTGCCGCGTACATCGCAGTCGATTCCTTCGGCACCGCAGCCAACGTCACTGGCGACGGCGCGATCGCCATGATCGTGAACAAGTTCGCCAAGGGCAAGATCCCTCCGACCGTTTCGGAAGAGGACGGCTCCGACGAGCTCGCTCAGGCGATCAGCGGGGAGTCTGACTCCAAGTAGCCTGCTGCCAGGTGGGGGTGAGCTCGATGATGCTCTCCTCCCCTGGGCCAGCGACCTGGCCTGGGGCGTAGACCCGCAGCACATTTGCCGCGGCGTCGAGATAGGCCCGGCCAAATCCGGTGAACTCCTCATCGAGGCCCAGGGCTACGTGGTGGAAGCGGCGCACGGCTTCGGGGTCGTCGTTCCAGATCGACATGAGGCGGTCGTGGAGGGCGAAAGTGAGCCAGTTGTCGTCGTGGGCCAGCACATCAATGGGGGTCATGGCGGGGATTAACCTCCTGGGAGTCGCAAGTTTCCCGCGCGCGAGAAGCCGCTCGGGCAGCGCGCGGACCGATCTTCCCTCGGGGAGCACCGTTGTGCGAGACACGGTTGCCGGTCAGCGTGCCGGGGCAGATGTAGCTGACGCTCTTGATCGTGGAGCCCAGGCTAACACTGGCTAGACTAAGTTGTCTACCTAGAGTGAATAAAATGCCCGTCCGGCCCCGCAGTGCCAGCACCGCCAGGAACCCGACGAGCGTGGCCAGCAGCAGGTAGATGGTCACGCCGGAGGTCGATCCGGTAGCCCGCGCCACCGTTCGGAAGAGCTGCTTCGGGTCATGACGGGACATTCTATTAAACGCTGGCCGGGTCTTTCTCCGGTCGCGGGCTCAGCCGAACAATGTGCACCGTCACCGCGGAGGCGATGAGGATTGTCATCACGCCCGGCCACAGCATGCCCATGAGCCACACGGACAGCCCGATGCCCACCCACAGGACCACCAACGTGCGCACTTTGTCTCGGGGCGACATCGCGTGCTGATAGTAGTTGGAGATGTACCTGCCAAAGATCCGATGGTGGAGCAGGTACGAGTGGAGGCGCTCCGAACCGCGCGCGAAGCAGAAGGCGCTGAGCAGGAGGAACGGGGTCGTCGGCAAGATTGGTAAGACGATTCCGGCCGCTCCCAACGCCAGGCTGAGGCAGCCAATGGCGATGAAGAGCGGCTTTAACATAAGCCCTACCTTAACGCGCGCGCTCAACCTACCCTAAGTGGATGACCCGCACGATCCTCTGTGATTTTCGCAGCACCGTCGCCGACAGCCCCCTCCTCCACTCCCCCGCACTCACCCTCGAACTCCGCCGCGGCGCCCTCTACCTCACCGCGCCGGGCGTCATTCTGGACATGGAAGATACCGCCAACCTCGCCGACGGTATCTGGCACAGCCTGGGCATTGTCACCGGCGAATCGGGCACCCGCATCTTCGTCGATGGCTACCAGTGCTTCTCCGCCACCGCCGATCTCAGCAACATCGATGACCTCTACCCCGCCCCGGCCGTCCGCGGCCTCGAGACGATCGAGGGCGAACTCCCAGAGACCGAGATCCTCGCCCGCGCCGTCCACCCCGTCCCCCTCATCGAATTCGCGGCGGCGGAGCTCGATGCTTTCGACGTCGCCGAGGTCGTCGAGCTGCGCACGGGCACCATCGTCCTGCGCTTCCGCGTCCGCGGCCCGGGCCAATATGGCACCGTGTTGGCCGCCGCCGGAGACGGCGAGGAGCGTCTTACTGTGCTTATCGACGCCGCCGGCATCCACTACCGCACCCTCACTCACCGTGGCACCTGGCGGGATTTCACCCTCCCGGGGCGGTTCGACGATGGCGAGTGGATCGACCTGGCCATCACCGTCACCGGCGGGGCCGTCGACATTTATCATTCCGGCTACCTCGACGCCCATCTGCCGGGCCGGGCCTTTTTCGCCGACACCGCGGGGCTGGACCGGATCGTGGTCGGGCAGGATACGAAAGGCGAGCGGCTGTGGGGTGAGGTCCGCGACGCCGCCATTTTCCCGGTTCCCCTCAATGGCGCCCAGCTCAAGCGGCTCAGCGGCGTCGCGCCGATCCACACTCGCTGCCTCTTCGACTCTGGCTACGACGGTGCCGTCAGTTACCGCATCCCCTCGCTGCTCACGACCGCCTCTGGCGTCGTCATCGCGGGGGCTGACCAGCGGGAAACCATCCCCAATGATGCCCCCAACGCCGTTAACTTCGTCGTGCGCCGTTCCCTCGACGGCGGTGACACGTGGGGGTCGATGAGCACCGTTGTGTCTTGGCCGGGCGAGGGCCTGCTCGGGGCGTCTGCGACTGATTCCTGCCTCGTGCAGGATCGGACTTCTGGGCGAGTCATCGCCCTCCTTGACCACTTCCCGGGTGGGATTGGGCAGCCGAACGCTGCGGAAGGGGTGGGCGTCGATAAGCAAGGACGATATGTGCTTTCTGATGGCACCGTCGATGCCGACCCGCCCCCGGAGGCATTTCTTGCGGCGGAGGTCGCGCCGGAGGGGCAGGCGCTGACCGCGCGCACCTCCTACGTGCAGATGGTGTTTTCTGACGACGATGGCGCCACCTGGTCCCAGCCGATGAACCTCAACCAGCAGCTCAAGGACGAATCGATGATCTTCCTCGGGGTGGCGCCCGGCTGCGGCATTCAACTCGCCAGCGGCCGGCTGCTCATCCCGATGTACTTCAACACCACCGCCAACCGAGCCCATTTCCGGTGCGCAGTGGCCTATTCCGACGACGGCGGACACACCTGGACGCTGGGCTCAGCCCCGCGGGGCGAGACCGCCACCTACGAATCCACCATCGTCGAGCGGGCGGACGGCTCCGTGCTCATGCTTATGCGCAACCAAGCTGAGATCGGCCGGGTGGCTGCCGCCGTCAGTGAGGATGGTGGCGAGACGTTTGGGGAGATCACCTTTCTTGATGATGTGCCGGAGATCTTCTCCCAACCCAATGCGATCCGCCTCGGCGACGCACTCGTCTTCGCCAATGCCTCCCAGCTCCTCCCCTACCGCGGGCGCGGAGTGCTGCGGCTGAGCAGGGACGACGGTGCGACGTGGCCCATCGCGCGGACCTTCAACCCGAAGCATTACGTCTATCAATGCATGACCCAGCTGCCCGATGGCACCCTCGGCCTCCTGTGGGAACGCGAGACCCAGGGCCTCTACTTCACCCGCGTGCCGCTGCAATGGTTCCCCGCCGACTAGACTGCTTAACCATGACAAACCCGAGCGAATCTACTCCCGCTTTCCGCTACACGCCGCAGCTCGCGAACCAGATCGAGCAGGCCTGGCAGCAGTATTGGACCGACAACGGCACGTTCAATGCGCCGAACCCCGTCGGTGACCTCGCGCCAGCGGACGGCAGCTCGCTCCCGGAAAACAAGCTCTTCGTCCAGGACATGTTCCCCTACCCTTCCGGCACTGGTGTGCACGTGGGGCACCCGCTGGGCTACATCGCCACGGATGTGTACGCGCGTTTCAACCGCATGCTGGGCAAGAATGTTCTGCACGCCTTTGGCTATGACGCCTTCGGCTTGCCCGCCGAGCAGTACGCCATCCAGACGGGCACCCACCCGCGGACGACCACGATGGCCAACATTGAGAACATGCGCCGCCAGCTCGGATTGCTCGGACTGGGGCATGATCAGCGACGTTCCATCGCCACGACCGATCCGGAGTTCTACCGGTGGACCCAGTGGATCTTCCTGCAGATTTACAACTCCTGGTTTGATAAGGAGCAGCAGAAGGCCCGCCCCATCTCGGAGCTGATCCCGCTGTTGGAGGCAGGCGAGCTGCCGACGCCGGATGGGCGTGCCTACGGTGAGCTGACGGCCGTCGAGAAGCAGCAAGCTGTCGACGAATACCGCCTGGTGTACCGCTCGAACTCCATGGTCAACTGGTGCCCCGGCCTGGGCACGGTCCTGGCGAACGAGGAGGTCACTGCCGACGGTCGCTCGGAGCGGGGCAACTTCCCCGTCTTCCGCAAGCAATTGTCGCAGTGGATGATGCGCATCACCGCCTACTCCGACCGGCTTATCGATGATCTCGAGCTGCTCGACTGGCCCGACAAGGTCAAGTCCATGCAACGCAACTGGATCGGCCGTTCCCGCGGCGCCGAGGTCGACTTCAGCGCGCAGGGCCACACGCTCACCGTCTTCACCACCCGCCCCGACACCCTGTTCGGCGCGACCTACATGGTGCTGGCCCCTGAACACGAGCTTGTCGACGCCCTCGTAGCAGGTGGCACCGGATCCTTCGACAGCATCGACCCGCGGTGGACCGCGGGTGAGGCGACTCCGGCCGAGGCCGTCGCCGCCTACCGCGCCTCCATCGCCGCGAAGTCCGACCTGGAACGCCAGGAAAACAAGGACAAGACCGGCGTGTTCCTCGGCGCCTACGCCGTCAACCCCGTCAATGGTGCGCAGATTCCGATCTTCATCGCCGACTACGTCCTCACCGGATACGGCACCGGCGCCATCATGGCCGTCCCCGCGCACGACGCCCGCGACCATGAATTCGCCACCGCCTTCGGCCTGCCCATCATCGAGGTCGTCTCCGAGGACGGCATCGTTTTCAACTCCTCCAGCGCCGAGGGCCTAGACATCAACGGCCTGAGCCAGGCCGACGCGATCGAGAAGACCATTGAGTGGCTCAGTGCCGCTGGCCTGGGCGTGGAGAAGATCCAGTACAAACTGCGCGATTGGCTCTTCGCCCGCCAGCGCTACTGGGGCGAGCCCTTCCCCGTCGTCTACAGCCAGGACGGCCTCGCGCACGCGTTGCCCGAGTCGATGCTGCCCGTCGAGCTGCCCGAGGTTGCTGACTACAAGCCCGTGTCCTTCGACCCCAATGATGCCGATTCCGAGCCGCAGCCCCCGTTGGCCAAGGCCCGCGAGTGGGTCGAGGTCGAACTCGACCTAGGCGATGGCCCGCAGATGTACACCCGCGACACCAATGTCATGCCGCAGTGGGCGGGATCCTCCTGGTACCAGCTGCGCTACATCGACCCGACGAACTCGGAAAAATTCGTCGACATTGACAACGAGCGTTACTGGACCGGCCCGCAGTTCCCCGGCGACAGCGGCGGCGTGGACCTCTACGTCGGCGGTGTCGAGCACGCCGTGCTGCACCTGCTGTACTCGCGTTTCTGGCATAAGGTCCTGTTCGACCTTGGCCACGTCACCTCCATCGAGCCCTACCGTCGCCTGTACAACCAGGGTTACATCCAGGCTTTCGCGTACACCGACGCTCGCGGGGTGTACGTCCCCGCCGAGGAGGTCACGGAGAAGGATGGAAAATTCTTCTACCAGGGCGAAGAGGTCACCCAGGAGTACGGCAAGATGGGCAAGTCCCTGAAAAATGCCGTCGCCCCCGATGACATCTGCGACAACTACGGCGCCGACACCCTGCGCGTGTACGAGATGGCCATGGGACCCCTCGATACCTCCCGCCCGTGGGCCACCAAGGACGTCGTTGGCGCGCAGCGTTTCCTCCAGCGCTTGTGGCGCCTCATCGTCGACGAGTCGACCGGTGACATTGTGACCACTGACGCCGCACTCAGCGATGAGGACAACAAGTACCTGCACCGCACCATTGAGGGCGTGCGTGATGATTACGCTAACCTGCGCGTGAACACCGTCGTGGCCAAGCTCATCGAGTACGTCAACTACCTGACCAAGACCTACCCGCAGGAAGTCCCCTTCGCTGCAGTCGAACCACTGGTCATCATGGTCTCCCCTGTCGCCCCGCACATCGCCGAGGAACTGTGGAAGCGCCTCGGGCACACCGACACGGTCACCTTCGTCGACTTCCCCACCTACGACGAAAAATGGCTTGTCGACGACGAGATCGAACTACCCGTCCAGATCAACGGCAAGGTCCGCGCCCGCGTCGTCATTCCCGCGGACGCCACCGAGGAGACCATCATGGAGCGGGTCCTCGCCGAGCCGAACGTTGTCGCTCACCTCGAGGGCAAGAACCTCCGCAAGCAGATCGTCATCCCGGGTCGGATGATCAACCTGGTGATCAACTAATTGATCTCCACGACCGTCCGACCGCTGCGCTTGCCGGCGAGCTGATCCCGGCCAGCCTCAATCACCTCGTCCAGGGTGACAGTGCTGGTCAGGCGGTCGAGGACGGAACGGTCAACCTGCTCGTCCAGCTCCTTCCACCGGTCGATCCGCTCGGACAAATCGGCATCAACCGAATTGATGCCAACGAGGTTGACCGCGCGGAGGATGAACGGAAGCACCGTGGCGGGCAGGTCGGGGCCCTGCGCCAGGCCACAGGCCGTGACCACGCCATTCCGGCGCGTCATAGCCAGCGCGTTGACGAGGGTATGGGAGCCAAGGGAGTCCACCACCCCATCAAACCGGGCCTTCTGCAACGGACGTCCGGGGCTGGATAGTTCAGCCCTGTCGATGACCTCCCACGCTCCGAGCCCACGCAAATGACTATCGAATTCCTCGACCCGTCCGGTGGAGGCCGTCACCCGATACCCGGCGTTGGCCAGCATGTGCACCGCGATCGACCCCACTCCCCCGGTCGCGCCGGTGACCAGCACGTTTTCCCCGGGATGAATGCCATATTTCTGCAAGGCATGGACGGAAAGCGCGGCGGTGAAGCCGGCCGTGCCGATGGCCGCCGCATGGTGTGAGCTCATGGACTCGGGCAGGACGATGGCCGTCGCGGCGTCGATACGCAGACGGGTGGTGAAGCCACCGTGACGGAACTCGCCGAGGCCAGCGCCGTTGACCACCACGCGATCGCCGGGATGGAAGCGGGGCGATTCGGACTCGACGACGACGCCGACCACGTCGATGCCGGGGATGAGCGGAAGGGTGCGCACGACCCCGCGATCGCCCGCCAGTGCCATGGCGTCCTTGTAGTTCAGGCTGGAATGGGTGACGTCAATGAGCACATCCCCCTCTCCGAGCATGTCCTCGGTCCCGGCGACGAGGCGGGTGCGGGTGGAGCCGTCGTGTTCTTCGACGATGATGCTGCGATGTGGGCTGTTCATGGGACCAGCCTAGCCAGACCTGGCGCGGTGTGCGCAGCTGCGCACATGCCGTCAACGTCGGTCCTCCGCAGGTTGCGAGGGTGTTTCATCCGCGAGCGGGTCCGGTTCATCGAATTCATCGAAGGACTCTGGGTGGTCCCACACGGGGATAAGATCCTCATCGCCCACCGGGACTTTCCCGTAGGTGTAGGGGTCCTTCCACTGTCCCATCGCCTCGTCGCGGATGGGTGGCTGACGGCTCACGGAGGTATAGGATTCCCCGCCGGGCATTCGGAAGCGGAGTGTGCCGGGGTCTTGGTCGTCCGCGACGATGGTCATGGTGCCGGCGGTGACGAGCGCGTGGCACCCGGAGCAGAGGGGAATGAGGTTGTTCAGATCGGTTGAACCTCCCTTGTACCACTCATGGATGTGGTGAAACTCCAGGAAATGCGTGTGATTGCACCCGGGCGTGGCGCATTGCTGGCCCCAGATGGAGAGCAGCGCGACTTCCTGAGCGGAGCTGACGGTCCGCGCGCTGCGGGTGAGTTTGAGGTGAAGGCCGTCCTTGTCCAGCAGGTGATAGCGCAGTGATCCGTTGAGCAGGGTGCGGATCAGATCGGAGGACTGGGCTGCCGGCTGACCGGGGAGGGTGGCGCGACCATCGAGAGTGGTGAGGACGTTGACCTGCGCCCCGGGTGCCCGCACACTGCTGCGCGGCTGGCAGCGCACCACGTTGATCATGCCGAGGAAGGCGTGCAACATGCTGTTGAGCATGGGCACCCCGAAGCGCGTTGTTGCGGGCTGCGCGGGAGCGTCGGGTGCGGCCTCGGCCAAAAGCTTATCGACGCCCTCCCCCTCCAGATCTTCCGGCTTCACCCCGTCGAGCCCGCGGAGGTTAGCGAGCTCCCCGATCTTCATGGACGCCAGAAACTGGGCGGCGTTCTCCGGGTCCAGCTCGCCCCAGTAGCGCAGACCGCCGGTCTCCTCATCGATGACAACGCGCAGACTGTTGCGAGCTTTCCGTTTGGAATTGCGTTCGCGGCCGCTGAGCGCCTGTTCGAGCTCCGGGTAGGCGTGTTGGAGAGCGAGTGCGACGAGCTCTTCTTCGTTCTCGCCCGTGAGGTAACGAAGCAATAGGCGGACTTTGGAATAGGAGATATCCCCGGAGAGGAAACCGGCACTGAGCAGAGGGTATTCCGCGAGTCTCTTGCCCACGTTGATGTACTCGAGGGCGGTGCGGCGGGAGAGGTCTTGGGTGCGCATGAGCCACGTGGCGGTGTTGGGCGCGCCGTGTTTCTTGGACAATGCGCGGAGGTGGAATTGGGCTACCAGGAGGATGAATTGAGCCTTGTGGATGGTCAGGTTGCGGTGGGTCAGTGAGATGGCTTTGTGGAGGTCGGAGTTGCTCATTGCGGTGATGGTGTCAAGCATCAGGGCATCCTTGGGGTGCTCGGTGTAGTTAGCAATATCCTCGAACACTTGCACGGTAACATGAGGTCCCGACATAGGATTTTCTCCGCTGTTTGGACTGGTCAGCGACGTAAGTTGTGCGCAGCTGCGCACACTTATGGGAGGCGTGTGGCGTACAGTATTTCGCATGCCTAGACCCTCACGTTCCCTGGTTGTGATCGCGCTTGCGGTCTATCTCACCGTCATGGTGTCCCTGACCATGCTCAAGGCGTTTTATCGCATCGGCTACCTCTGGGATCCGGCGAGACAGCGCCAGCAAACGCTGCGTCTCATTCCCTTTGAGGACATCATGACCGCCAAGAGTTGGTTCGCTCCGCTATTTGGCTACGTGGGCAACCTGGGCTTTTTCATCCCCTTCGGCATCCTGGTCTATGTGCTTGTCCATGAAGCTGTGGCCCGCCCGATTGTTACCACCGTGCTTGCCGGCCTGGCCACCAGTCTCACCATCGAGGTCGCGCAATACGTGTTCTCGCTGGGGTATTCCGATATTGATGATGTCTTAATGAACACTCTCGGAGCTTTCCTCGGTGCCCTGGTCGCGCGCGCGATGGGCCCCCGTTTCCACATGGTGTGGGTCTGGTTGGCGTTGGTCTTGGGGTTGGTGTTCGTCGTGCTCGTGGGCTTTGGGGAGCGGCTGGGTGATTCATCGAAGGTAGTCACTGTCGAATAGTGACTCGTCTCACTTTCGGGCGAGGTAGGCTCGGAAATAGCCGGACTACCAAGGAGAAATAGCATGTCCATCGTCAATGAGAAGGCCCGCCAGCTGCTGGAGGAAGCGTGTGCTTCCGACAATGGGCGCGCCGCAAAACTGCTGGTCAATGATGGCCCCCTCCGTCAGACCGTGATTGCTTTGAAGCAGGGAACGACCCTGCAGGAGCACAATTCCCCTCCCGCCGCCTCCCTGTTCATGTTCAGCGGCAAGATAGCTGTGCAGGGCGAAGAAGAGTCGACGATCGGTGAGGGGCAGCTGGTCACCTTCATTCACCAGCGCCACGCCATCGCTGCGCTGGAGGATTCCGTGTTCCTCCTGACCACGGTCACGGGTATCTAACAGTCGAATGGATCAGCTCGACGAACTGCGTGCCCGCCGCCTCATTGCTCAAGGTCTCGCGCCATCCGCTGCGGCCCCCACCCTCGATTCTGCTGCGGCGGTCACCACGCACCTGCTCGCGCTGCAGGGGCAGAATTATCGCGCGGGCATCCGCGCGATCGCCGTGCGGTCGTCGCTTGACGACGCCGCGGTGCTCGCGGCCGTCGATAAGCATGAGGTAGTGCGGGGGTGGCCGCAACGCGGCACCCTGCACTTCATGCCCGCGGAGGACGTGCGGTGGATGATGAGTTTGTGTGGCCGGCGGATTGAGCGGTCGTTGGCGCGCTGGTCGGAGCTGATGGGGTTGCCTCCCGCGGCCGTGGATGAGGCGCGAGTAGCATTTCATGAGGAGCTAAAGGGCCGGGACCTGCACAATCCCCTCCCCCGCGTGGAGGCCTATGGCGTGCTGGCGGCGGCGGGAGTTGATCCAGGCGAGGGTCGGGGGCCGCACCTCATGCGAGCTTTCGGTGGTGAGGGCCACGTTGTGCAGGGGCCGCGGGCGGGCGCGCAGGACACGTTCATGCACGTGGATCAGCTGCCGGTGCCTCAGCGGGAGGTGGCGGACCCGCTGGAGGAGATGGGAACCCGTTACGCGCGATCGCATGGCCCCGTGAACGCGAAAGATCTGGTGTGGTGGGCCGGGCTGACCGTGCGGCAATCGCGGGCGGCGCTGGGTGCGGCGCGCAGAGTCATCGCGTGGGGTGAGGATTATGTCATGGCCGATTGGCAGGCGGATGTCACTGCCGGGGAGCTAGCGGAGGCGATCGATCGCGAGTACACGTTGCCCGCGTTCGATGAAATCCTGCTCGGATACGCGGAAAAGTCACTCATATTAGCCGATGAGCACCGGCCCCATGTTCTCACTAAAAATGGGCTGAGCTGGCCCTTTACCATGGCGAATGGGGTCGTCACTGGTCGGGCCACCCAAGCTTAGAAGATGTAAATCAGTAGAGCGATGATCAGCAAAATGCCGACGATGGTCCAAATGAGTCCGCTTCCGCGCATGTCTTTCTCCTTTCCAAGGGGAATATTTCCCCCATGCTACCCGAGTACTCTTGCACGGCGCCTTATACGTTGGTGATGTAAGCAGTCGCGGATGGAATGGCCTCGGCGATCCGCGACGCCGACGTGGGTGCCGGGCCGTGCGGGGTCTGGGCGGAAAGCCACGTCGCGACGCCATGGACACTTGCCGCGGCGGGTGCATTGACCAGGGCAAGTCCGGGCTCCGGGAAGATGGCGTACGACGACGCCAAAAGCGCACCGAGAATGCCCGCCAGCACGTCGCCTGAACCGGCGGTGGCAGCCCACGAGGTGCCGGCATCGACGGAAGAGAGGTGATCAGCGGGGGTCGCGATGACAGTGTGGCGGCCTTTGAGAAGCACCCCGCACTCCAGCTCCCGGGAGAGGGCGGTGACCGCGCCAATTCGATCAACGTCCGGATCCGGAATGAAAGCCTCAAGGGAATCGGCGAGGCGGCGGAACTCTCCGAGGTGTGGCGTCAAAAGAGTATCCGCAGGTCGAGACCGCAAAAGTGTGCGCAGCTGCGCACTTTCTGCCAGGAGAGTGAGCGCATCCGCGTCGATGACCACAGGCTCGGGGCGGCCGAGGAGTTTGGTCAGTTCGGCTTCGGCGGCGGCATCCGCACCCCGGCCGGGGCCGACCACCCAGGCCTGGACTCGTCCGGTCTTACTCGCCGAATCGGAAATGACGACCTCCGGCAACGCCCGCACGATGTCGCTTTTGAGCGGGCCGACGTATCGGACCATCCCAGGCGTCGTGCGAACAGCGGCAGCAGTGGTGAGGTAGCCAGCCCCCGGGAACGTTGCACTGCCCGCGCAGATTCCGACGACCCCGCCGGTGTACTTGTCATCACCAGGTTGCGGTTCAAGGTTTCTCGGCCGATGGGGAATCAACGTACGCAGTGGGTCGGGCCAGCGGTAACGCTCGGCGGGCGCGGCCCGCCAGGCAAGCATGGTCTGTTCTTGGTTCTCTCGGGCGGACATCAACAGCGTTTCCCAAAGTGATCGACCGCCACTGCTGATGTCCGCGTAGATCACTTCGCCGCACTCCGGGGAAACCGCATGGGCACGGCGCAAGCCACCAAAGGTAACTGTGACATCTGCCCGGACGTGTTGGCGAAGTCTCCGCTCGCTTGTTTTGGTGCCGTCGAAAAATGCCGCTACGCGGGGGTTAAAAGGAAGTCGGGTGGTAGAAACCAATTCTGGAGTAGACCCATAATCGGGGTCAACACCGGACGGGATGTCGATTGCTAGGACAGGCAGTTGCGGTTCTTCAGTGAAAGAAAGCCACAGCGCCAATTCTTCTCCAAGCCCACCGGTGCCGCCGATCCCGAGGATGCCATCGATGACGAGCTGGTAGAGCCCGATGTTGGCAGGCAGGGCATCGAGCACCACGCCGCCAGCGGAAGAAAACGCCTCGAGAGCCCGCTCGTGCACCCGCCCATCCCGGCCCAGCAGAACCGCGTCGACGCCATGGGTGCTGCAGAGCTCGGCACCCGCGTACAGCGCGTCACCACCATTGCCGCCCGCCCCAACGAGCAGGAGGACCCGGCGCCGGTCCGGCGCCTCGCACATCGTGCGAGCGGTCACCGCAACCACGTGCGCAGCCTGGCGCATGAGCTGATCGGGTGCCAACTGGACGTCGATAAGCTGTTGTTCCGCCGCGCGGACCTGGGCAACCGTATAGACGTAGGCCATGTGCCCGAGTGTAGTTAGCGGTAACGTGTGTCACCATGATGCAGCCCTACAGCGCGGAGCACTGGGCAGCGTTGGCCGCCACCGTGGTGGTCACCGTCGTGCTCCTCAGCTACGCGCGCCGCAATGGCGACGGAACTTACGTCACCATCGCCGGGTGGACACTGCTGGTCGTCTCATTGGTGTGGACCTGCTGGGACATGCAGCCAGCGCTGTTTGATATTCACCGCTCCCTGCCATTCCACCTTTCCGACCTCACCCGCGTCCTCGCATCATTGGCGCTGATCACCCGCAGCTGGTGGTTCCTCGCACCCAGCTACTACTGGGGGCTGACGCTGAACACGCAATCCATCATCACCCCTGACCTCAGCTACGCCTTCCACCCGGTGTCGGAATACTTCATGTACTGGGTGCTGCACATTGCCGTGTTCGCCGTCCCGCTGGTCATGGTCTTTAGCCTGGGGCATCGACCGAGGTGGCGCTGGTTGCGCGCCACCGCCTGGTGGTCAGCCGGGTGGATGGGCGCGACGATGGCCTTCAACGCCGCCACCAACAGCAACTATGGCTACCTCAACGGCCTCCCGCCCATCCCATCCGCACTGGACTACCTGGGGCCGTGGCCCTGGTATCTGCTCGTGGGGATCGGGTTGCTCGGAACGGTGTGGGCCGGCGTGATGACCTGGCCGTTCGAACGCCGGTCCCGTAGTGCTCAGCTCCAGTCTGCGTAGGTGGTGTTCACCTTCTCCACGAGGGTGAGCACGTCATAGGACGCCACCAGCTCATCATCCTGGTTGAACAGCTGGGCATCCCAGCAAACCTCACCGTAGTCATCGGTCACGCGCGGGGTGATGCGCTTGGCCGTGAGTTCGACGCGCACGGAATCGCCGTAGGTGACGGGGGTGATAAAGCGGAGGTTTTCCAAACCGTAGTTCGCCAACACGGGCCCGGGGGTGGGTTCGACGAACAGGCCTGCCGCCCAGGAGACGAGCAGGTAACCGTGGGCTACGCGCCGGGGGAAGAAGGGGTTGGCGGTGGCGGCCTCTTCATCAACGTGCGCGTAGAAGGTGTCGCCTGTGCTCTCGGCGAACTCGAGAATCTCGTCAAGGGTGACGGTGCGCAGGTCAGAGGCAAATTGGTCCCCAATCTGCAGCGAAGCCAGGTCCTTGCGGAAGGGGTGAATGGCGGTGCCGGCAGCAACGTCCGCGCGGGTGACTTTGTTCACGGCGGCCCCGCGTACCCACTCGCCAGTGATGGCCGTCAGATGATCGGGGGAGCCCTGGATGGCCGTGCGCTGCATGTAGTGCTTCACGCCGCGGATGCCGCCTAGTTCCTCGCCGCCGCCCGCGCGCCCTGGTCCACCGTGGACGAGGTGGGGGAGAGGCGAGCCGTGCCCGGTGGAGGAAGCAGCATCGTCCCGGTCGAGGAAGTGCAGGCGCCCGTGGTGCCCGCCGATGCCGAGCGCGAATCGGGCGGCGAGCTCGGGGGAGTGGGTGATCACGGAGGCCACGAGCGAGCCGCGGCCGCGGGCGGCGAGCCGGATGGCGTCGTCGGTGTCGGTGTAGCCGATGATGGAGACGACCGGCCCGAAGGCCTCCACCTCGTGCACGGCGTCCACGTCCGGGTCGGCGAAGGAGAGGATGGTCGGCGCGAAGAACGCGCCCTCCCGCAGGTCGCTGCCGCCGGTCACTATGGTTCCACCAGCGGAAATAAGCTTATCGACGGCCGCCCCCACATCGTTGCGCTGTTCCACCGACACCAGCGGTCCCAGGGTTTTCGCTTCCACGCGCTCGCGGAGGGCATGGGCGACGGTGTCGGCGAGGGCGGTGGGGACGATGGCGCGACGCACGGCAGTGCACTTTTGTCCCGCTTTGGCGGTCATCTCCACGTAGAGGGTCTTAATGAACGCGTCGAACTCGGGGGAGTCGACGCTAACGTCCTCACCAAGGATGGCGGCGTTGAGCGAGTCGGCCTCCGCAGTGAACCGCACGCCGTTGTGCAGGACGTTGTCATGGGAGCGCAGCGTGGCGGCGGTGGCGGCGGAGCCGGTGAAGGCGACGTGGTCGCGGTAATCGAGGTGATCGAGGAGATCGCGGGCAGACCCGGAGATGAGCTGGAGGGATCCCTCGGGGAGAATGCCGGACTCGATCATGAGGCGAACGCAGGCGGCCGTAACGTACCCGGTCGGGGTGGCGGGTTTCACCAGCGTGGGCATGCCGGCGATGAAGGCGGGCGCGAACTTCTCCAACATGCCCCAGACGGGGAAGTTGAAGGCATTGATCTGCACCGCGACGCCGGGGAGAGTGGTGTACATGTGGGTGGCCACGAAGGAACTATCGCGGGAGAGCACCTCCGTGGGGCCATCGACGATGACGTGCCCGTTGGGGAGCTCGCGGCGGCCCTTGGAGGAATAGGTGAACAGCGTGGAAATGCCGCCGTCGATGTCGATCGCGTTGTCGCGAGGGGTAGCACCGGTCTTGGCGGCCAGCTGATATAGCTCGTCTTTGTGCTCGTCGAGGTACAGGGCGAGCTCTTTGAGCTTGAGGGCGCGTTCATGAATGGTGAGCTCGCGGAGGTACCGTTGCCCGACGTCGCGGGCGTAATCGATGGCGCCAGCGAGGTCGAGGCCCTCGGTGGAGACGGTGGCTACGAGCTCGCCGGTGGTGGCGTCGAGGACGTCCGTGACACGGGAGGGGTGGGTCGGGGTGACCCAGGAGCCGGAGAGGTAGCTGGGGACGAGGTGGGACATGGGGTGTCCTTCCTAAACTAATTAGTGACCGACCGGACGGTAGGGATTTCGGGCTAGTATAATCTAGATCACAAAAGAATGGAGCAACATGGAACCGTGGACCATTGAACTGGGAGAACTCGATAAGAAGATGGGTGTCACCGTCGTCGAGCAATCCCCCGAGAAAGTGGTGGCCACCATGCCTATCGACGGAAACCGCCAGTCACTCGGGCTCCTCCACGGCGGGGCGATGGTCGCGATCGCGGAGGCCGTCGGATCCTGGGCCGCGGTCATCCACGCCTCGACCATGGGCAAGGTGGCCGTCGGGGTGGATATCAACGCCACCCACCACGCCTCCGGCCGGGAGGGGATGGTGACGGCCACCGCCACGGCTATCCGCCTGGGCAGGACGCTGACCAGCCACGAGGTGACCATCACGGACGACGCAGGGCGGCGGCTGTGTACGGCACGGATTACCAACGCGATCGTCGATAAGCATTAGCGGTAGTCGTAGAAGCCCTTGCCGGACTTGCGGTTACCACCAATACGCCGGATAGGCCACACGTTTCAGTGTGGAACGAAGCAGTCCGAACAGTACGAGCACTCCAGCCCCGAGACCAGCGCAGATCACGAATGAGATGTGCCCCTGTGTCAGCATTGCTCCGATTACAGCGGTGGCTGCTGCTGGTGAATGCGACGTGCGCGTCAGCAGCATTGCGCCAAGCGCGAAGCCTCCGGCGATGGCGGCAGCCCAAAGTGAGTGGCTCGCCAGCCCGACCGTGACACCAACGATGGCCGAGATTACCTGACCTCCGATTACGTGACGGGGCTGTGCCAACGGCAATGACGGCGCACCGGCGATCAGGGCCATGCTCGCAGCCATGGGTGGGATGAGCAGCAAGTGTCCCGATAGGGCTCCGAGGGCGACAAGTGCAGTCAGCGCTGCCGTCGAGGTGAGTGTCGCCACCAGCAGGGTGGAAATTGCTGGGCGTGCGGGTGCTCTGCTGGCAAAGATCGGCTTCACATCTGATGTCACGACCGCGTTCCTTTCGCTGTGCGAGAACGATCGTTCTCTACGTGCTTGGTAGAGTATAGAACGACCGTTCTCAACGCAACTTTGAAAGGTTCCGGTGGACAGCCATGTCGTCTCAAACGGCTCGTGATCAACTGCTTGACGCAGCTGAAGAGCTCTTCTACGAACGCGGGTATCAAGCCGTCGGGATGGATGCCCTCCGCGCTGCATCCGGTCTGCCTCTCAAGCGCATCTACTCACTGTTCGCAGGCAAGGATGCGATCGCGGTGGCGATGCTCGATCGTCGTGATGAACGATGGCGCGCCTCGTTAGCACAGCGGGTTGCCCAAGAAACGCAGCCAAAGGGTCAGGTGCTGGCGATATTCGATTGGCTCTCAGACTGGCTCGCGGGCGAAGGTCACCGCGGATGCGCCTGGATCAACGCATTCGGTGAACTCGGCGGGACTTCTCTCGACGTCGCAGAGTCGGTGCGTCGACACAAGATACGCCTGCGCAACTATGTGAACGACGTCGTAGCCGGAACGGGTGCGCCGCAAGCTACAGCAGATGCGATCTTCCTCCTGATAGAAGGATGCATGGTCACCGCGGGTATCTCGGGGAATGCCGACGCCGCTGAGCAAGCGAAGGCGGCAGCCGATCGGCTACTGGCCGCCAACAACTAGCGGTAGTCGTAGAAGCCCTTGCCGGACTTGCGGCCGAGCTCACCGCGGGCGACCATATCGCGCATGAGCTGCGGCGGGGCGAAGCGGGGGCCTAAGGACGACTCGAGGTACTCCGCGATCCCCAAACGCACGTCGAGGCCGACGATATCGGTGAGCGCGAGCGGACCAACCGGGAACTTGTAGCCCAGGACCATGGCCTGGTCGATGTCCTCGGCGCTGGCCACGCCCTCCTCAACCATGCGGATCGCCTCGATGGCGATGGCTACACCCAGGCGGGATGAGGCGAAACCGGGGGAGTCCTTGACCACGATCGGCGTCTTGCCCAGGCCCTCCACCCAGACCTTCGCATCCTTGACCAGGGAGGGCGGGGTGGAGTCAGCGACGACGATTTCCACGAGCTTCGAAGCGGGCACCGGGTTGAAAAAATGCAGCCCAATGACGTCATTGTCCACGATGCCCGCTAAGTCGGTGACCGACAGCGACGACGTATTGGTGGCGATGGCCGCGGCGGGGGAGTGTTCGGCGATCGTCCGGAAAGAACTAATCTTCAGCTCGATGGACTCCGGCACGGCTTCGATGATCAGCGGGTGATGGGCAAAGGCCGCCGGGTCGGTGGTCACAGTGAGCCGGTCCATCCACTCCTCGGGGGAACCCTCCGCACCCCGGGCAAAGGAACCGGCGACGTCCTGGGCGATGCGTTCGCGGGCGGCGGTGACGGCGGCGTCATTGACATCAACGACCGTGACGGAAGCACCGGCGGCGAGGAAAGAATGGGCGATTCCTGCGCCCATGCGGCCGCCACCGAGGACGCCAACTTGCTTGGGGATACTCATGCTATTTCTTCTTTCGGTCAAGGAACGCCTGCATGCGATCGAACTTCGCGTCCGATTCGAAGAGGATGGCCTGGGCAATGTTGTCCACCGCCGGGTGAGCGGCCGTCGGCATCGCCATTACCTGCTTGCTCAGGCGCACGGCGAGCGGATCGAGGGCGGCGATGCGATCGGCTAGGCTCTGCGCGGCGTCGAGGAGGTCGGCGGGAGAGTGCAGCTCGGTGACCAGGTGGAGATCGAGGGCCTCGCGTCCGGACACCAGGCGGCCGGCCAGGAGGATTTCCTTAGCGACGGCCACGCCGACGAGCTCCTTGAGCCGCCAGAGCCCACCCGCTGCGGCAATGATTCCCAGGCTGGCTTCCGGCTGACCAAACGTGGCGTCCGGGGTGGCGATTCGGAAGTCGGCGGCCAGGGCCAGTTCCAGGCCACCGCCCAGCGCATAACCATCGACGGCGGCGATGACCGGGGACGGCAACTGCGCGATGCGCTGAAAAATGGTGTTGTTGACCCCGCGGAGGGCATCGTCGCGGCGGCGTTCGCGCAGCTGACCAATATCAGCGCCCGAAGCGAAGATGCCCTTGCCCTTGGCCTCACACCCAGTGATGAGGAGGATCTTGGGGTTGTGCTCCAAGTAGGAGCAGATGGTGTGGAGCTCGCTGACCATCTGCTCATCAATCGCGTTGCGGACCTCGGGGCGGGTGAGCTGGACCAGGAGCCGATCGTCCGACTCGGAGACGGTCAGGGCACTAAACTCCGGGAATGTCATGGTCTTAGACCCTCTCAATTGCGATGGCGGCACCCTGGCCGACGCCGATGCACATCGTGGCGATGCCGCGCTGGCTGCCCTCGTGCTCCAGGCGGTTGAGCAGGGTGATGGTGATCCGGGACCCCGACGAGCCGAGGGGATGGCCCAGCGCGATGGCCCCGCCCCAGGCGTTGACTTTGTTCTCATCGAGTTCTAGCTCGCGGATACATGCCAGCGACTGGGTGGCAAAAGCCTCGTTGAGCTCGATGGCATCGACGCTGCCGATGTTCCACCCGGCTTTCTCTAGGACGCGGCGTGTGGCAGGGATCGGACCCAGACCCATGACCTCCGGGGCCAGGCCCGCGTTGGCATTCGCGACGACCCGGGCGCGGGGTGTGAGGCCGTAACGCTCGACGGCGCGCTGGCTGACGACGAGGATGGCGGAGGCGCCGTCGTTAAGCGATGAAGAATTGCCAGCCGTGACGACCTTGCCCCCCTCGACCACCGGGCGCAACGCGGCCAGGACCTCCGGCGTGGTGCCGGGGCGCGGCCCCTCATCGGTGTCGATGAGCGTGGTGTTGCCCTTGCGATCGGTGATCTCAACGGGGACGATCTCGGGGACAAAGTAGCCGGCCTCGATGGCGGCGAGGGCGCGAGCCTGGGACTGGGCGGCGAAAGCGTCGGCATCCTCCCGCGAAATGGTGCACACCCGCGCGACCTCCTCAGCCGTCTCCGGCATGGAAAACGTCGTCTTCTCCTGGCTTGCGAACTTCGGGTTGATAAAACGCCAGCCGATGGAGGTATCGAAGGTCTCGCCAGGCTTGGCAAACCCGCTGCGCGGCTTTTCGACGACCCACGGAGCCCGCGACATCGACTCCACCCCGCCGGCGACAACGACGTCCGCCTGCCCCGAATTCACCATCGCCGTGGCCAGGGCAATCGCCGACATCCCGGAGGCGCACAGGCGATTGACGGTGATACCGGGGACGGAATCCGGGTAGCCAGCCAGCAACCACGCCATGCGGGCGACGTTACGATTCTCCTCGCCGGCACCGTTGGCGTTGCCGAGGATCACCTCGTCGACCGCCGACGGGTCGATGCCGGCGTCCTCGATGACCGCGCGGATGGTGAGGGCAGCGAGGTCATCCGGACGGACAGAGGAGAGAGCTCCGCCGTAGCGGCCGACGGGGGTCCGGCGGCCGGAAACGAGAAAGGCGTCAGTGCTCACTGGGGTGCTCCTAGGAGGTTTCGAGGCGGTGGTGTTAACGGCCGTGGAAGGTGGGGCGACGTTTGTCGTTGAAGGCAGCGAAACCCTCCGCGTAGTCGGCGGAGGAACATAGTCGGCCCTGCGCGAGGTTTTCCTCGTCGACCGATTCCCACAGTCCGAGGCGCTGATCGCGGATGTCGTGGACGAGTGTGCGGCTGGCCAGGAAAGCTAAGGTGGCGCCCTCGGCTGCGCGGGCCGCCTTCTCGCGGGCGAAGTCAAGGAGCTCATCGGCGGGGAGCGCGCGGGAGAACAATCCAGCGTCCACCGCCTCGCGGCCGGAGATCATATCGCCGGTGACGATGAGATCCATGGCGCGGTGGGCTCCCAGGCGTTCCACGAACAGGGCGTGCCCGCCGGAGTCGAGGGTGGCGCCGAGGTTGGCGAAGGGGGAACCGAAGGTGGCATCCTCGGCGACGTAGGCAATGTCACTGGCGATGACCAGGCCCAGGCCGACACCGAGGCAGACCCCGTGGACAGCCGTGAAGGTCGGGGCGGGGAAGGTGCTCATCTGCTTGAGCACGGGAGTGACCTTGTTGGCGAGGTAGTCCGTGGCGTCATCGTCGGCCGGGTTGAGTCCGCGAATATTACGGCCCGCGCTAAATGCTTTGCCCTCGCCGCGCAGCAGGAGGGAACGAACGTTGCGTTGGGCGGCCTCGGTGTAGGCCTGGGAAAGCTCCTGCAGGTCAGCTTCCGTGAGGGAATTGAGCGCCCGCGGGTTGTTGAGCACCACCTCTGCGGTGGATCCGTCGACGATGAGATCGATCATTTGGGCTCCCGGTTAGGCGTCGTAGTCGACGGTGATGGACTCGCCCGTCGGGCGGGTCTGGCAGGTGAGGACGTAGCCGCGGGCGACCTCGTCGGGCTCCAGCGCGTAGTTCTCATCCATCGTGAACTCACCTTCGACGACCTTGGCGCGGCAGGTGCCGCAGACGCCGCCAGCGCAGGCGAAAGGCACGTCGGGGCGGGCGCGGAGGGCGGCGTTGAGGACCGTTTCGTTGGCGGATGCGGGGGATTCGATGCTGCCGGAGAGGCCATCGAGCTGGAAGGAAATGGTGATGTTCTTGCCCGAAGGGTCGACAATGACGGGCCGGCCGGTATTGCCCTGTTGCGGGCCGTCGGAGGGTTTGCCGGTGGAGAAGAGCTCGAAACGAATGTTCTCGTTGTCCACGCCGCGCGCAGCAAGCTCGTCGCGGACGAGCTGGACCATCTCGAAGGGGCCGCACAGGAACCACTCGCGGGTGTCTTCCGTGAGGATGACCTTGTCCAGGAGGATCTTCAACTTCTCGTCATCAATACGCCCCGAGAACAGCGGGTTGACGCGCTGCTCGCGAGAGAGGACGTGGTGGACGGCGAAGCGGGTGGGGTACTTGTCCTTGAGATCGCCCAGCTCTTCCGCAAACATGACGTCGCTGCCACCCTTGTTGGCGTAGACCAGCTCGAACGTTGCGGTGGGGGAGCCGGAGAGGAGCGCCTGCGCGATGGACATGATGGGGGTGATGCCGGACCCGGCGGCGATGGCGACGAGATGGGGAGCACCGCCGACGTCGGCAAGCTCTTCTTTGAGCAGGGCCTGAGCATCGTTGAGGGAGGTGACGTGCACCCGGGAAGTGAACGCCCCCTGTGGGTTCATCACCTCGATGACGGTGCCCGGCTGCAGCTCATCGTTGGCCCAGGTGGAGAACACCCCGCCGAGGTCGCGCTTGATGGCGACGCGGATGATGCCGGATTGGGGGATATCGCAGATGGAGTAGGAACGACGAACTTCCTGGCCGTCGATCGTGGCGCGGAGGGCAACGTACTGGCCGGGAACATAGTCGTAGTCCGCGCGCAGTTCTTCCGGCACCGCGAAGCTGACCTCGACGGCGTTGTCGGTCAGCCGGCGGACTTCGGAGACTTCGAGGGGTTGGAACTTTGCCCTCTGCTTGGTGGATTCGGGAGCAGACGCGGTTGCAGACATCAGTGCACCTTGAAGTAGTCGAAGGGTTCGAGGCAGTCCTGGCAGCTATAGAGCGCTTTGCAGGAGGTGGAGCCGAATTGGGCGAGTTTCTTAGTCCGGGTCGAGCGGCAGCGGGGGCACGGAACCGGGGTGGGGGGCGCCAGCGTTAAGGGGATGGGGCCTGGGGCGACGGGGGAGGTGTGGTGCTGGGGAGGGGCGATGCCGTACTCGCGGAGCTGGTCACGCCCCTGTTCGGTGATCCAATCGGTGCTCCAGGCGGGTTGCAGCACGAGGTCCACCACCGCGTCCTCGTAGCCGGCGGCGGCGAGGGCTTCCGAGACTTCTCGGCTGATGTAGTCCATGGCCGGACACCCGGAGTAGGTCGGGGTGATGGTGACAACGGCCTGGCCATCAATGATGGCGGCGCGGCGCAGAATGCCCAGGTCAGCGATGGAGATGACGGGAATCTCCGGATCGGGGACGGCTGCGGCGGTATCCCAGACCCGGGCATCCGCGGGGTCGGTGGGGCGCAGGGGGTGGGTAGACATGGTGATCACCAGGTCGCGCCGGGATGTTGGCGGGCGAGGGACTGCATTTCGAGGAGGATGTAGCCGCGGTGCTCGGAGAAGCAGCCGGTGCGGTGGCCAGACATCGCCTGCGGGGTGGCAGGGATCTCGAGCTCGGCCATGGTGAGAAGGTGAGCGATGCGCTCGTCGAATTGCGCCTTGAGGCTCGAGGGCGCAACGGCAATACCCTGCTCGGCGAGGGTGGTGTGAAGGGGCAGGTCCTCGAATAGCTCCGCGATGTAGGGCCACATGTAGAACAGGCCTTCCTCGATCCTCTCCTTGGAATAGTCGGTGCCCAGGCTCAGGCGCAGGACCCATTGGCTCGCGTGGTCGACGTGGTACTCGACTTCCTTGATCGCTTTCGCGGCGATGGCGGCAATGGTGGGATCGGTGGAGTCGAGCAGGGCCGAGTACAGGCCGTACATGTAATAGGAGGCGATGAGCTGGCGGGCAATGGTCTGGCCGAAGTCGCCGTTCTCCTGCTCCATGAGGCGGGCGGAGCGGAACTCTTCCTCATCGCGGAAGTAGGCGAGGTTGTCTTCGGTCTGGTTCGAGGCTGTGCCGGCGTAAGAATAAAGGAAACGAGCGTGGCCGATGAGGTCGAGCGCGATGTTGGCCAGCGCGATGTCTTCTTCCATCTCCGGGGCGCGGGAGACCCACCAGCTGAGGCGCTGGCCGAGGATGAGGGCGTCGTCGGCAAGCATCGTGGCGTACGCCGCGACATCCGGGGAGGCTGCGGCACCGGAGTGCTGGACGTCCTCGGCGGTGAGCGATTCGCCCTGGGTTTGGCGGGTGGCGGAGTCGACGGAGGCGAAGTTATTCACAGGTGCGGCACCCCTTCCGACTTGTCGTAATAGGTGGCGTGGCGGTAGTTCTTGCCGGAGGCTGATTCGAAGTAGCCGCCCTTGGAATCGGGATCAGAGGAGGTCACGGCCTCGGAGGGGACGACCCACACGGAGGTGCCCTCATTGCGGCGGGTGTAGAGGTCACGGGCATTGCGCAGGGCCATGGTGGCGTCGGGCGCGTGCAAGGAACCGGCGTGGACGTGGGACAGGCCACGGGAGGATCGGACGAAGACCTCCCACATGGGCCACGTCTGCTGTTCGGACATGGGTTGGCTCCTTATTAACTAGGCGATGAGGTGGGAGTCGGTGGCGCGGGCGGTCTTCTCGGCGTAGGCCGCGGCGGCCTCCAGCACCCAGGCGCCGTCGTTGTGTGCTTGTCGACGCCGCTGCATCCGCTGCACGTTGCATGGTCCCTCGCCGCGGATGACGGCTTTGAACTCGCTCCAGTCCAGCTCGCCGTAGTCGTAGTGGCCGCGTTCCTCGTTCCATGTGAGGTCCGGGTCATCGAAGGTGAGGCCGAGGGCTTCGACCTGGGGGACGATCATGTCGACGAAGCGTTGGCGCAGCTCATCATTGGAGAAGCGCTTAATCTTCCACTCCATGGACTGCTGTGAGTTGGGCGAATCCTCGTCGGGCGGGCCGAACATTTGCAGGGCGGGGCCGTAGAAGCGGTTGATGGATTCCTGCGCCATCTGTTTTTGTGCCTCGGTGCCGTGGGCGAGTTCGTAGAGGATTTCCCAGCCTTGGCGCTGGTGGAAGGACTCTTCCTTGCAGATGCGGACCATCGCGCGACCGTAGGGGGCGTAGGACGCGCGGCAGAGAGGGACCTGGTTGCAGATGGCGGCGCCGTCGACCAGCCAGCCGATGGCCCCGATGTCGGCCCACGTGCGCGCCGGGTAGTTGAAGATCGAGGAGTATTTGGCGCGGCCGGTGAGCAGCTGGTCTACGAGTTCATCACGGCCGGTGCCCAGGGTCTCGGCGCCGGAGTAGAGGTAGAGGCCGTGGCCGGCTTCGTCTTGGACTTTGGCGATGAGGATGGCTTTGCGCTTGAGGGAAGGCGCGCGGGAGATCCAGTTGGCCTCCGGCTGCATCCCGATGATCTCTGAGTGTGCGTGCTGGGAGATCTGGCGGGTGAGGGTCTTGCGGTAGGCGTCGGGCATCCAGTCGGTGGGTTCGATGCGGGAGTCCTCGGCGATGATCCGCTCGAAAGCCTCCTGGCCTGTGCTGGTAGTCACTTAGGTTACGTCCTTTGCTGGGGAGGTCGAATAACCGATCGTTCGGTCAGTATATGGACGAGTGTGATCTATGTCAATCTTTTTCTCCCGGGCTAGCGCCGGGGGATGGTGCGGGACGTCCCCCGAAACTCGGCAATGACTTTTCCGTTGACGGTGAGTGTGACGTCGGTGATGCCGTTGCGGCCCCAGGTCCGCCTCTCCACCGCATGACCTTCGACAACATCCCCCTCGAAGGCTGGCGCGAGGTAGTGGATGCCCACCTGGGCGGCGACGGCGACCTCGCCGTGGGAATTACAGGCCCCGGCAAAAAGCGAGTCGGCGAAGATGAACAGGTATCCACCCTGCGCGGTGTGGTGGCCGTTGCACATGTCGGGGCGAATGGTGAAGGTGCCACGCGCTTCGCCGAGGCCGAGGTGGGTGATGGTCATGCCGATGCCTTGGGAGGCGAGGTCGGTCTCGAACATGGTGCGCACGTGCTCCAGCTGGGGATCGGTAGCAACGCCGGGGGCGAGGATGGGGCTCATGGGGGCTCCTGAACTAGTGGAATACTGACCAGTTGGTCGGTATTGAGCGGAGAGTCTACGTCATCCGAGGGGATATGCGCCCGGGTGTGGCTGCTTAAATGGGGGACAATCGAGTGAAATCCGATGTGAGGAGAATGGCATGCCGCTGTCAGGAAATTCCGGCGGCCGGGGTCGTCCCGGTTATGGCCGCGAGGACGTCATTCGCATCGCCGTAGAGGTGTTCAACCAGCATGGCTACGAGGCGACATCGATGGGCACCCTGGCGGCGCGCCTGGGCTTGAGCAAATCGGCCATTTATCATCACATCACCTCCAAGGAAGAGATCCTCGTCGAGGCCACCGACAAGGCCCTCGCGGAGCTGACCACGGTGATCGAGTCCGCCACGCAGGAGGCGGGGAGCACCGTCGAGAAGCTGGAGTTGCTCGTCGCGGGCTCCACCCGCGTGCTCTGTGAATACCCGGCCTACGTCCGGCTCCTGCTCCGCTTGCGGGGGAACACGGATGTGGAGCTGCAAATCCTTGAGCGTCGTCGCAGGCTGACGCAGGAGCTTATCGATGTCGTCCGGGATGCTCAGGAAAAAGGGCTGGTCAACGATGCGCTGGAGGCGGGGGTGATTGGCCGCCTCATTTTCGGCATGATCAACTCCATCGTCGAGTGGTACCGGCCCGGCGGCAAGTACACGCCGGAGGAGATGGCCGCGATCACCCCGCGGCTCGTTTTTGATGGGATTCTTATTCGTGAGGGGTAGTCCCAGGGGTGTTCGGGGCATCGGCGCGCTGTGCTGGGCTGATGGGGAGATGCTGCGGAGATTCGGGGGTAGTGTTCGGGTGAAAGCTGAGAATCTTTAGGACCTTTTATTGTGAATGTGTTGCACGTTACAGACGGACGGTTGTAACCTGTGCCACATGCTCGCTGACCGATTGGTCGGTTAGTAATTGGTAATCATCGTTGCCAATCGCCTGCACCCGACACATTCGGCGGGCATAGAAAGGACTACGCAGTGGCTTCCTCCACCGACATCACCTCCACGATCAACGGGCCCCAGACCAGCATCGAGTACGCCTCGCGCGATGAAATCACTGCGCTGCAAACCGAGCGCATGAAAAACACTCTGCGGCACGCGTACTACAACGTCCCGCACTACAAGCGGGATTTTGATGCCCGGGGAGTCCACCCGGACGATTTCAAAGAACTCAAGGACATCAGCCTGTTCCCCTTCACGGATAAGGCCATCCTGAGATCCGAATACCCCTTCGGGATGTTCGCCGTGCAGAAACACCAAATCGCGCGGATCCACGCATCGTCGGGCACCACTGGTCAGCCCACCGTGGTGGGATACACCCGCAATGACATCGAGACCTGGGCCGAATTGGTCGCGCGCTCGCTGAGCGCCGGTGGCGTTCGCCCCGGCGACCGTGTGCAGGTGACCTTCGGGTACGGACTGTTCACTGGCGGCCTGGGCCTGCACTACGGCGTGGAAAAGCTCGGTGCCACCGCCATCCCCACCTCCGGTGGGCAGACGGACCGCCAGCTGCAGATCATGCGTGACTTCCAGCCGGACGCGATCGTCGGCACGCCTTCCTACATGCTCAACGTGCTCGACCGGATGCGCGCGGAAGGCATGGACCCCGAGTCCAGCCCGATGCGGGTGGGCATCTTCGGGGCCGAGCCGTGGACCGAAGGCATGCGCCGGGACCTGGAGGCCGGTTTCGGGATCGACGCCACCGACATCTACGGGCTCTCGGAGGTCATGGGGCCGGGCGTGGCTCAAGAATGCATTGAGACCAAGGACGGCCTGACCATCTGGGAAGACCACTTCTACCCCGAAATCCTCCACCCCGAGACCCAGGAGCCAGTGCCGGATGGTGAGCTCGGCGAATTGGTCATCACCCCCTTGACCAAGGAAGCCTTCCCGGTCATTCGCTACCGCACGCACGACCTCACCCGCTTGCTGCCGGGAACGGCTCGCTCGATGCGCCGCCTCGGACGCATCAGCGCCCGCAATGATGACATGATCATCCTCCGCGGCGTCAACTGCTTCCCCTCCCAGTTCGAAGAACTGATCGTGGAGGACCATAACCTTCGCCCGCGCTACCAGTGCGTGCTCTCCAAGCGCGGACGCATGGACCACCTCACCCTCGTGGTCGAACACGCCCCCGGGCGCACGGCAGATGAGATCACCAACTCTCAGCTGCACCTGCGCAAGCTCATCAAGGACCGCATCGGCGTGTCCGTCGACGTCGATATTCGTTCTGCCGTCGACTCCGGCGAAGGCAAAGCCAAGCGCATCGTCGATAACCGCCCCAAGAGCTAACCCCCTCCTTCTCTTTAGTGCACCCGCCAGGCCGACGGCAGCTGACGCTGTCGGCCTTCTCGGGCTAGAAGAGAGTTACTGAGATGACTACCGCCACTCCCACCGAGCACACCGATTCCGCCTCCCCGCCCACCCCTGAGCCGATTACCTCCGAGCACCGTCGCGTCCTCGCGGGGGCCATGGTCGGCACCACCATCGAGTGGTTCGACTTCTTCATCTATGCCCAGGCAGCGGCTCTCATTTTCGCTGCCCAGTACTTCAACCCGGCCTCCAACGACAACGCCACCATGGCGCAGATCGTGTCCTGGGCGTCGCTGGGTATCTCCTTCCTCTTCCGCCCGCTCGGCGCGGTCATTGCCGGTCACCTGGGCGATCGCCTGGGCCGCAAGCCCGTCCTTGTGGTCACGCTGCTGGGCATGGGTGGCGCGACCGTCGCCATGGGTCTGCTGCCCAACTACGCCGCCATCGGCATCGCCGCGCCGATCATCCTCGTGCTGCTGCGCATCCTGCAGGGCCTGTCCGCCGGTGGCGAATGGGGCGGCGCCGCACTCCTGGCCGTCGAGCATGCCCCGGTTCAGCGCCGCGGCTACTTCGGGTCCTTCCCGCAGGTCGGCGTCCCCGCCGGCATGCTGTTGGCCACCCTGTTCATGCTCGTGCTCTCCGCCACGCTGACCACCGAGCAGTTCGAATCCTGGGGCTGGCGCATCCCGTTCGTCTCCTCACTGGTGCTCATCGTCGTCGGGTTCTTGATCCGCCGCCTCGTGGAGGAATCCCCCGTCTTCGCCGAGCTGGAGGAGTTGAAGAAGAAGTCTTCGGCCCCGCTGTCGGAGCTCTTCCGCAACCACACCGGCAAGGTCGTCCTCGCCGCCCTCATCTTCGCGGGCGTCAACGCGGCCGGTTACATGGCCATCGCCTTCATCGTCTCCTACGGCACGAAGAACGTCGGCTATGACCGCACCACCACCCTGGCGGTGACCTCGGCAACGGCCATCGCGTGGATCATCGCGACCCTGGTGTTCGGCGGGCTCTCCGACACGATTGGCCGTAAGCAAACCTTCGCCCTCGGCTACATCGGGTCGATCCTGTGGGCGGTGCCCATGTGGCTGCTCGTGGATACGGGCAATGTCGCGCTCTTCATCCTCTCGATGGTGGTCTTGGGCATCCTGCTCGGCGCGACGTATGGCCCGCAGTCGGCGCTGTATGCCGAGATGTTCCCGCCGGAGGTCCGCCTCTCGGGCGTGTCCATCGGATACGCCATCGGCTCCATCATCGGTGGCGCCTTCGCCCCGATGATCGCCGCACTGCTTCTCGACGCCACCGGCACCTCCATCTCCATCGGCATCTACATCGCGGTGGTCTCCCTCATCTCCCTCATCGCGGTGCTCATGGTACCGAAGGGTATCCAGGGCAAACCCCTCAACTAGTCGGGTTGGCAGCCGGGACACCAGAAGAGGTTCCGGCCCTCCATGACCTTCTCTGCAATATCGGTGCCGCAGACGAAGCAGGGTTGGCCGGAGCGGCGGTAGACGTAGACTTCGCCGCCGTGGTCGTCCTTGCGGGGCTCGCGGTTCATGGCTTCCGGGGTGTGTTCGGGTCGGACGGTATCAATGCGTCCGGCCCGAACTCCGTCGTTCATGAGGCCCACGAGGTCGAACCAGATGCTGTCGAACTCGTTGCGTTCGAGCTGGTTGCCGGGGAGGAAGGGGGAGATGCCGAGGCGGAAGAGCGTTTCCGCGCGGTAGATGTTGCCCACGCCGGCGAAGAGTTTTTGGTCCATGAGCAGGGAGCCGATGCTGCGGCCGGAGCGGGAGACGCGGGGCCAGAGGTGGTCGGGGGAGGCATCTTCGCGCAGGGGATCTTCGCCGAGCTTGGCCACGGCGATGTCGTATTCGGCGTCCGTGATCAACCGGCACCATTGGGGTCCGCGCAGGTTGGCGGCCTCCTCGCCGTTGTCGATCCGCAGGCGAATCTGGCCCCACACGTCGTCGGTGGGCTCGAAACGCATTTCCCCGATGAGCCCTAAGTGGATGTAGAGGATGTGCTCGGGGTGAGGCGCGTCGACGTCGATGAATAAGTGCTTGCCTCGTGCTTCCGCATGGGTGATGGGCGCGCCGTCGATAAGCGATGCCTCAGCGGCGAACCTCCCCTGGGGGGAGGTGATGTGCAGGTCGCGGCCCGCGAAGCGTTCGTTGAGCTCATTGGCGAGGCGGTGGATGACGTGACCTTCGGGCATGCGCACAGTGTAATGCGGACGCGGTAGAGTCGGGAGCGTCATCAAGGGACTGCTTCGGAGGGCTCACCGCATGCCACATGCCATCGGATTCGACCGTGATCGTTACATCGAGATGCAGTCGGAGCACATCAATGCTCGCCGCCGCGAGATCGGCGGCAAACTCTATCTCGAGATGGGTGGCAAGCTTTTCGACGATATGCATGCCTCCCGCGTGCTGCCCGGCTTCACGCCGGACAACAAGATCGCGATGCTCGAGCGGATCAAGGACGACCTGGAGATCGTCGTCTGCCTCAACGCCAAGGACCTAGAACGCCAAAAGGTGCGCGCGGACTTGGGCATTCCTTATGAGGAAGATGCACTGCGCCTCATCGATGTGTTCCGCGAGCGTGGCTTCCTGGTGGAAAATGTCGTGATCACCCAGCTCACCGACGATAACCCGATGGCGCAGACTTTCATCGATCGGCTGGAACGCCTCGGGCTGAAGGTGTCGCGCCACCGCGTCATTCCCGGCTACCCCGCCGATACGCGGCGGATCGTGTCGGAGGAGGGCTTCGGCGTCAATGAATACGTGGAAACCTCGCGCGATGTCATCGTCGTCACCGCGCCGGGGCCGGGTTCGGGCAAGCTGGCCACCTGCCTGTCGCAGGTTTACCACGAGTACCAGCGGGGTATCCGGGCTGGTTACGCCAAGTTTGAGACCTTCCCCATTTGGAACCTGCCGCTAGAACACCCCGTCAACCTCGCCTACGAGGCCGCGACCGTTGACTTGGATGACATCAACGTCATCGACCCTTTCCACCTCGCGGCCTATGGCGAGCAGGTAACCAGTTACAACCGCGACGTTGAGGTGTTCCCGCTGCTCAAGACCCTCCTGGAGACGCTGGCCGGGACGAGCCCCTACCAGTCGCCGACCGACATGGGCGTCAACATGGCGGGCTATTGCATCTCCGACGATGCCGTGTGCCGCGAGGCATCCCGGCAGGAGATCATCCGCCGCTACTACAAGGCCCTGGTGGATGAGCGCCGGGACGAGCTCGACGACACTCTCTCCGCGCGCGTCGCCATGGTGATGAGCAAGGCGGGCTGCCACGTCGAGGATCGCGTCGTCGTCGCCCCGGCGTTGGAGGTCGCGGAACAGACGGGGCTGCCGGGTGCGGCCATGGAGCTGGCCGATGGCACCATCATCACCGGCAAGACGACGGAACTGCTGGGTTGTTCCGCCGGCATGTTGCTTAACGCGCTCAAGCACCTCGCGGGCATCGATCGGGAGACTCACCTGCTGTCCCCGGAAGCCATCGAGCCGATCCAGACGCTCAAGACCACCCACCTGGGTTCCCGCAATCCGCGCCTGCACACCGATGAGGTCCTCATCGCGTTGTCCGTCTCCGCTGCTGGCAGTGATGAGGCGCGCCGGGCCCTGGCCGAGTTGAAGAACCTGGGAGGTTGCGAGGCGCACACCACCACGATCTTGGGATCGGTCGACGAGGGTATTTTCCGCAACCTCGGCGTGCTGGTCACCTCCGAGCCGGAGTACTGGCGCAAGTCGCTGTATCGCAAGAAGTAAGCTAACGGCTGTGTCTCTCAGCAAAATCCTCCTGTACTACCGCTTCACCCCCATCGCCGACCCCAAGGCGGTGATGCTTTGGCAGCGTGACCTCTGCGAATCGCTGGGGCTGCGCGGCCGCATCCTCATCTCTACCCACGGCATCAATGGCACCGTCGGCGGCGATATCGCGGCGTGCAAGAAGTACATCCGCAAGACCCGCGACTACCCGGGCTTCAAGGACATGGAGTTCAAGTGGTCCGAGGGCGGGGCGGAGGACTTTCCCAAGCTCAGCGTCAAGGTCCGCGAGGAGATCGTCGCCTTCGGCGCCGCCGGGGAACTGAAAGTCGACGAAGGCGGGGTCGTCGGCGGAGGCGTGCACCTCAAGCCCGAAGAGGTCAATGAGCTTGTCGACGCCCGCGGGGACGACGTCGTCTTCTTCGATGGCCGCAATGCGATGGAAGCGGAGATCGGCAAGTTCAAGGGGGCCGTCGTGCCCGATGTGAACACCACCCACGATTTCCTCGCGGAAATCGAGTCCGGCAAGTACGACTGGATGAAAAACCACCCCGTGGTCACCTACTGCACCGGCGGGGTGCGCTGCGAAATCCTGTCTTCACTGATGAAAAACCGCGGGTTCGAGGAGGTCTACCAAATCGACGGCGGCATCGTCCGCTACGGCGAAAAGTTTGGCAACCAGGGCCTGTGGGAGGGCTCGCTGTATGTCTTTGACAAGCGCATGCACGTCGAATTCGGCGACGACTACCAAGAGCTGGGCCACTGCATTCACTGCCACGCGGCGACGAACAACTTCATTAACTGCGCCAATGAAGACACGTGCCGGCAGCAAGCCCTCGTGTGCGAAACCTGCGCCGCGTCCCCGGCGACCGCCCACTGCGGCCGCGCCGAATGCGTTAGTTTTCTAGGGCTGGAATAAGGATCTGACCGGCGGTGATGAGCCAGACCATGCAGAAGGGCACCATCACCCAGAACACACCCATCCACGGGCGCCAGCGGGTGTAGCTGTTGAGCTTGCGGGTCATGATGATCGCGCAGCCGAGCACGCCGATGATGGGCACGATGCTGGTGACCAGCGGCCAGATGATCTGCGAGGTCCTCGTGCACAGCCACACCGCCTCGCCCGCCACGCACTCCGGCCCACCGATAAGGCGGAACACCACAAGCAGGCCCAGACCGAGGACGAAGGTGATCGCGGGGATGGCGGCGAGGAACTGCAACGCCTGACGCGAAGACTGCCGGTTACGCTCGGCCTGCACTACCGGATCAAGCCAGGACGCTAGCTCCTCCGGGGACTGCGGGTCCGGCGGCCGGAGGTTAGCAAAATCCGCGTCGGCCGTGAGGTCATTTTCCGGGTGCTCGAGGAAGCCGCGCCAACCCCACCGACGATTGCTGTCGGGATCGTAGTCACCTGGCCGCTCCTCAGTCATGCTCCCCACTCTAGACCCTCACTAATGGGTGGGGGCCGGCCGGATCACCACCGGAACCTCGACGTGGCGGAGGAACTCGGTTGCCGTGGACCCGAGGAAGACGCGCTCAATCGCGCCGGGTGGGTCCGAACTGAGGATGAGCAGGTCACCCTTCTTCCACTTGAGAGAATCGATCGCCCCTGACCAGCCGGAACCCGTACCAATCTCGGATTCGACGTCGAGCTCCGGGAAAGCACCATGGACCGAATCGTGGGCCCGGTCGAGCATGGCGAGGGAGTGCTCCCGCCATTCATCAACCAGCTCGCGGGTGAAGTCGACCTTGCTGTTGACCGGGGCATCAGCGATCCCGGAGGGGGAGAACGCGAGGATACGCAAGCCCACGGCCCATTCTTCGGCGATCTTGGCGGCGTAGTGCAGCGAATCATTCCGCTCATCGCCCTTGCTTTCCAGGTAGGCGAAGTTGATGCGGGTGACGCCGCGCTTGGATAGTTTCACCGCGCGGGGCGCCAGCGCGAGGGTGCGCGGGGAGGAATGCAGCAGGGCGTCAGTCGTGGAACCGGCGAGGAACCGGCCCTTGGGGGCAGCGGCATCGGAGCCCAAGATGACCAATTGGGCGTCGAAGGCCTCAGCGGCCTCGGTGAGCAGCACGGTCTCGGAGGGGCCGTCAGCGAAGACACTGATCGTCTCATCCCAAAAATGCTTATCGATGCCCGCGGTGCTCAACGCCCGCTTCACCGCCGCCTCGCTGGCGGCGGCTTCCTTATGGAACCACTTCCGGTACTTACCGCCCAGCTTGCTTAACGACGTCGCGGGCCACGGCCGGACGAAGGTGCTGACGACTCGGATGCGGACATTCGTCGTGCGGCTGAGCCACGCCGCCAGTTCAATGGCCTCTGTGCCGGGCGAATCAGGGCGCCAAGCAATGAGGAGCCGGGCGGGCTCGGGCGGGTCAGAATCAGGGGAGTGGGGTGCCATGACGGACCCAATTTTTCCGTCTAAGCGTTGTTCGTGTCAATAAGATCCGCCCCATAGACCTCCGCCAGCTTGTTAATAACCTCCGCCAGCTCCGATGCCCGCTCCAACTCCGAGTCATCGAGGGTGGAAATCATATCGGCGAGATACTTGGTGCGCTCATCGCCGACACGCTTGAGCTCGCTTTCCCCCAGGGGGGTCAACGCGACGCGCACCCCGCGCCGATCATTCTCGTCGCGGATGCGATCGACCAATTCCCGCTGCTCCAACTGATGCAAGGCATTAGACGCGGTAGGCATACGGATGCCCTCCCCGCGCGCTATTTCGCTGATGCGGGAAGGTCCGTTGTCCTTGAGGCGGGCCATGATCGACAGTTGGGGTCCTGTCAGGTCCGACTGCTCGGCGATGCGGAAGTACATCACGTAGAGCTTTGTCAGTGCCGGACGAATCCGGGCAGCTATGTCCTCAGGGTTCGGTTTTGTCATAGAACCCATGATAGACACGTTTGCACTTAAAACGGTCTACCTACTATTCATCCGCGCCGATAATGAACGCTTCGAGCTGCGCGCGGGCCTCATCGTCGCCGAGCTGAACCGGCGGGGACTTCATCAGATATGCGCTGGCAGGAAGCACGGGGCCGGCGACCTTGCGGTCGAGGGCGATCTTGGCGGCACGCACGGCGTCGATAATGATGCCTGCGGAGTTCGGCGAGTCCCACACCTCCAACTTGTACTCCAAGTTGAGGGGAACCTCGCCGAAGGCGGTGCCTTCGAGGCGAACGTAGGCCCACTTGCGATCATCCAGCCACTCGACGTAGTCCGAGGGGCCGATGTGGACGTTGCGGTCGGCGGTCTTGCCAGCGATGGGGGAATCGACCAGGTTCGACGTCACGGCCTGGGTCTTGGAGATCTTCTTCGATTCGAGGCGATCGCGGTCGAGCATGTTCTTGAAGTCCATGTTGCCGCCGACATTGAGCTGCATGGTGCGCTCCAGGCGCACACCGCGGTCTTCGAACAGCTTCGCCATGACACGGTGGGTGATCGTCGCACCCACCTGGGATTTGATGTCATCGCCGACGATGGGCAGGCCCGCGTCGATGAACTTCTGGGCCCACTCCGGGTCGGACGCGATGAAGACCGGGAGGGCATTGACGAAGGCGCAGCCGGCGTCAATGGCCGCCTGGGCGTAGAACTTGTCGGCCTGCTCGGAGCCGACCGGGAGGTAGGAGACGACGACGTCAACGGCGGCGTCGCGAAGCATCGTTGCCACATCGACCGGATCGGCCGAAGACTCCGTGATGGTCTCGCGGTAGTGCTTGCCCAGTCCGTCGAGGGTCGGGCCGCGCTGGACGGTGACGCCGGTGGCCGGGACATCGGCAATCTTGATGGTGCAGTTGCGCGAGGCCTCGATGGCGTCCGCCAGGTCCGTGCCCACCTTCGCCTCGTCGACGTCGAAAGCGCTGACAATCTCCACATCGCCGACGTGGTACTTGCCGAAAGTCACGTGCATGAGGCCGGGAACCTTCTCATCGGGGGAGGCATCCTGGTAGAACTCAATGCCTTGCACCAGGGACGCGGCGCAGTTACCCACGCCCACAATCGCTACGCGAACCTTACTCATTTACTCAATCACTCCTTGACACTGGCGGGCAGCGGATGCTGATCGCGCTCGAGGCCTCATCCTAAGGTGCTGAAGTGCAGATTTAGGCCAGGTAGACCTTCCTTAC
The DNA here is from genome assembly GCF_001021045.1 of Corynebacterium testudinoris. NCBI lineage: Bacteria > Bacillati > Actinomycetota > Actinomycetes > Mycobacteriales > Corynebacteriaceae > Corynebacterium > Corynebacterium testudinoris. The sequence goes on along the minus strand of NZ_CP011545.1, from coordinate 2,644,930 downwards.
CGATTAAGAACGCCCACGTGGACGACGGCGTATCCTGGCCGCGTGGTTGAGTATCGCAATGAAGTGTCGCACCGCTGGGAACGTCATTCCCTGCTGGCTGGCTGGCGCGCGGGCAGCGTGACGCGGGAGGAGATCTGCGACGCGGACTTCCTCCTCATCACCGCCGCGCGCTACCACGGCCAGCCCGCCGGGACGCCGTGCCCGGTGTGTGAGGGCGAGAATATGCGCACTGTCCTGTGGATTCACGGCGACCAGTTGGGTCGAATGTCGGGGACCGCACGCAGCCGCGAGGAGATAGAGGCAATCGTCAGCGCCGGCCGGGAAGTCATCGTCCACACCGTCGAGGTCTGCCCGGACTGCCGGTGGAACCATCTCCTCACCGCCGTCACAGCAGTTCCGGGGGCGTGACCGGGCACACCTGAAGGCGAGAAAAGATTCCCCAGGATGGCATAAAGGAAGTAGTGTTCACTGTGTTAACAGTGTCATCAGCAACAGCGGGGACAACAGGTGTCTGAAGAGAAGAAAAATAAGCCCTCCACAGCCAAGCCCGCCCGTGGGCGTGGGCGCACCATCCTCAAGTGGGTGCTGGGTGCCATCGCGGCGATGATCCTCATCCCGTTGGGTGTGTTCTTCGTGGCCTACACCACCTACGACATCCCCCAGCCCGAGGAGCTGACCTCCAAGCAGGTCTCCACCATCAACGCCTCGGATGGGTCGACGGAACTGGCGCGCATCGTGCCGCCGGAAGGCAACCGCCGGCAGGTGCCGCTTAGCGACGTCCCGGAATCCGTCCAGAACGCGGTCCTCGCCGCCGAGGACCGCGAGTTCTGGACCAACAGCGGCTTCTCCGTCACCGGTTTCGGCCGCGCGGTCGTCGGCCAGCTCACCGGCAACGATTCCGCCGGTGGTGGATCGACGATTACCCAGCAGTACGTGAAGAACACGCTGGTGGGCGACGATCACTCGTACATCCGCAAGGCCCGCGAGCTCGTCTACTCCATCAAGATGACCAACGAGTGGAGCAAGGAAGACATCCTCGCCGCCTACCTCAACACCGTCTACCTCGGCCGCAACGCCTACGGTGTGGAAGCCGCCTCCCACGCGTACTTTAATAAGCCCGTCAACGAACTCGGCCCCGAGGAAGGCGCCCTGCTGGCCGCCACCATCCAGCTCCCCAGCCAGCTCGATCCTTGGAACAACCCGGAGGGCGCAGAGTCCCGCTGGAACTACGTCCTCGACGGCATGGTGGATATGGGCGTGCTCCCCGCTGAGCAGCGCGCCGGCATGATCTTCCCCGAGACCCGCAACCCCGCCGAGTACTCCGCCTACACCGAGGCGACCGGCACCAACGGCATGATCAAAAACCACGTCATGGCGGAACTTGATCGCCTGGGCATCACCGAAGAAGACGTGACCACCCGCGGCCTGCGAATCACCACGACGATCGACATGCAGGCTCAGAACGCCACCCTCAACGCCGTGGCCGCGCAGATGCCCGGCCTGCAAGAGGATGCCCGCACAGCCGTCGCCTCCGTCGAGCCCGGATCGGGTGCGGTGCGCTCCTACTACGGCGGCGACGATGCCGCCGGATGGGACTACGCCGACGCCGGCCTGCAGACCGGCTCGACCTTCAAGATCTTCGGCGTGGCCGCAGCCCTCCAGCAGGGACGCCCGCTGAGCTCGATGTACTCCGCCGCCCCCGTGACCATCCCGGGCGGCATCACGGTGAACAACTTCGACCGCTCGACCCCCGCGCCGTCGACCGTCGCCGACGCCCTCAAGCATTCCTACAACACGACGTTCATCCGCCTCCAGCAGGACCTCGCCAACACCACCCAGGACACCGCCGACATGGCCCACGCCTTGGGCGTCGCGCGTTCCATCCCGGGCGTGCCCGAGACGCTCACCGAAAATGGTGGACAGCCCTACGAGGGCATCATCCTCGGCCAGTACCAGTCCCGCGCCATCGACATGGCCACAGCCCTGGCCACCCTGGCCAACCGGGGCATCTGGCACGAGACTCACTGGGTTGAGCGCATCGAAACCGGCAACGGCGACGTGCTCTACCAACACGAAAACGGTGAAGGCGAGCGCCGCGTATCCCAGATCGTCGCCGATAACCTGCTCTCCGCGATGCAGCCCATCGCCGCCTACTCCAACGGCAGCAACCTCGCCGGAGGTCGGCCCTCCGCCGCCAAGACCGGTACCGCCCAGCTGGGCAACACCGGCTTGAACAAGGATGCCTGGATGATCGGCACGACCCCGGATCTGGCCACGGCCGTTTGGGTGGGCACCGCCGACAACACCTCCGCCATCTTCAACGAGTGGGGCGGCAACATGTACGGTGCCAACACCCCGGCCCGTATTTGGAAAATGACCCTCGACGGTGCGCTGGAAGGCAAGGAGATCAAGTACTTCGCCGACCCGGCCCCCATCAACTTCGGTATCGGCCCGCCGCCCATGCCCTACATCCCGCCGACTAGCACTTCGGCTGCTCCCACCTCTGAGGATGAGACCCCCTCGGAAACTCCGGAGGAGAGCCCGGAGGCAACCCCGCCGGCTATCCGCCTGCCCGAGTTGCCGTCGCTCCCGGCCCCGCCGACTGATGGCCTGGAGATCGCGCCGGGTCTTGTCATTCCTGGCCTCTTCCGCCAGTAGCGCCCGTGGGCAAAACTTTTTCGCGGGTCTCTCCCGCGGAGACTGAGCCGCTGGCGGCCGGGTTCACCGAGTTCCTCGGTGGGCCCGTTGGCCGTTTCGCGGCGGTGGGTCGCCAACGCTGGTGGACACCGCTGCGCGTCCTCATCTTCACCGCGCTCGTCTTCTTGTCCTTCGGCTATTTGTCCAAGGCCAATTGCCTCATGGGTGTGGCCGGCGAGGACGGGACGGTGTCCCTGAATTGGTCGGGCAACCGCCAATACGTCTCCGCCTGCTACAACGACATCGTCCCGCTCTACAGTGGGCGCGGCCTGGCCGAGGGGGGATTTCCCTACGCTTTTTCGTGGCAGGAGGGCGACCTCACCCGCTACTTGGAATACCCCGTGCTCACCGGCCTGTTCCAGGGGGCCATCGGCTGGCTTGCCCGGCTGAGCTATCCGCTTATCGACGTCCTCCCAGGCGCCATCCCCGCCGCCTCCTGGTACTTCGCCCTCACTGCCTTGGCAATGTCCGCCTTGTGGGTGCTCACGATCCGTCTCGTCGCCGCGCTGGCCGGCGACCGCATCTGGGACACTGTCCTCGTCGCAGCCTCACCGCTGGTCATTGTGCATGCCTTCACGAACTGGGATATCCCCTCCATCACCGCGATGGTTGGAGCGATGTACCTGGCCAGCCGCGGGCGGTACGGCTGGGCCGGTGTGCTCATCGGGGTGGGCACGGCGCTGAAACTGTGGCCGTTGTTTATCCTCGGCGCCTACCTCGTCCTGGCCGTCCGGTCCCGGACGTTTCGGCCTTTCCTCACCATGCTTGCCACCTCCGCTGGCACGTGGCTGGTGCTCAACCTGCCCGTCATGATCGCCTATCCCGAGGCGTGGAACGAGTTCCTCCGTCTCAACCGCGAACGCTCGTGGGAATGGACCACGATCTACGCGATTTTCTCCCGCCTCACCGGCTGGGGCGGCTTCGATGCCGCCGGCGCCACGCCCGTGTTTCTCAATGCCGTCAGCTTCGCACTTTTCTTGCTGGCCTGCCTGGCCATCGCCATCTTCGGCTGGCGCGTCGAACGGACCCCGCGGGTTGCGGAACTCATCTTCCTCGTCGTCGTGGCCTTCTTGCTGTTCAACAAAGTGTGGTCGCCGCAGTACTCGCTGTGGCTGCTCGTTCCCGCCGTCCTCGCCCTGCCGCGTTGGCGCCTGCTCGCGGCCTGGATGACCGTCGATGCCCTTGTGTGGCCCCTGCTCATGTGGCACATGTTGGGGGTAGACAACAACGGCATCCGGCACGAGCTTCTCGACGCCGCCCTCATCACCCGCCTCGTCCTCCTCACCGTCATGGTCGTCCTGGTGGTCCGCCAGATGCTCGGGCGAGAGCCCGAGCCAGTCTCCGATAGGGGAGGATGGAACCCATGAGCACCATCACCATCCTCGGCATTGCCTCCATCGTCCTCGGCGCGCTGTGCGTCACCGGCGCCTTTATCGCGTACAGCTACCGCAAGCCGGTGGGCATCTCCGTTGGTCTGGGGATCGGCGCATTCATCTTCCTCACCGTTTTCCCAGTTATTCTCGCGGTGTTCTACGCGACCTCACCAGTGTGATTGCGCGGCGGAGATATTCGCGGGGATATCCGCGGGGATTTCCGCCTGAACAGCAGGTGGGGTACAGTGGTGGGGTTGCTTGACGCAACAGACCCTCCTGTCACGCCCACAAGGGGCGTGGCCGATTCAATTACTAGACCATAGGAGGTGATGAGGTCCGTGCGTCACTACGAAATCATGATCATTCTGGATCCGAGCCAGGATGAGCGCACTGTAGCCCCGTCCCTGGATAAGTTCCTGGAGATCGTCCGCAAGGAAGACGGCAAGGTTGTGAAGGTTGATGTGTGGGGCAAGCGTCGTCTTGCTTACCCGATCAACAAGAAGGACGAGGGCATCTACGCCGTCGTCGACCTCGAGTGCGAGTCCGCGACCGTTCTTGAACTCGATCGCGTTCTTAACCTGAACGACACCGTCCTGCGCACCAAGGTGCTGCGCTCCGACGCTTAAGAGCGGATACTGGGTTCCATCACCAGGCACATCGCCACATCAGTCACGAGAATCCGCGTAGCAGGAAGGTAAGAACACATGGCACAGGGAGATACCAACATCACGATCGTCGGCAATGCCGTCAACGATCCTGAGCTCCGCTTCACCCCTTCGGGTGCAGCGGTGGCCAACTTCCGTATCGCCTCCACCCCCCGCCGGTTCAACTCTCAGACGAACCAGTGGGAGGACGGCGAAGCTCTGTTCCTCACTTGCAACGTGTGGCGCCAAGCCGCGGAGAACGTCGCCGAGACGATCTCTAAGGGCATGCGCGTCATCGTGACCGGCCGCCTCCGTCAGCGTTCTTTCCAGAACAAAGACGGCGAAAGCCGCACCGTGTATGAGATTGAGGTCGACGAAGTCGGCCCCTCCCTCAAGTACGCCTCTGCTCAGGTCAACCGCAACCCTCGTGAGGGTGGCGGCAACTTCAGCGGCGGTGGCGGCGGAGGATTCCAGCAGTCTCAGAACAGCGGCGGTTTTGGCGGCAATCAGGGCCAGCAGTCCCAGGGTGGCTTCGGCGGCGGACAGCAGTCCCCGCAGCAGCAGCCCCAGCAGGGTTCTGGCGGCCAGCAGCAGCACACTCCGAACAACGACCCGTGGGGTTCCGCCCCGCCGGCCGGTGGCTTCGGTGGTGCCGCTGATGATGAGCCTCCGTTCTGATCGAGCAGATTTTCACAACCACATCAGACTTTCTCGCCCCGCACTCAGTGCGTAGCGGCGGGACACACAACGAAAGGCAGGGATCATGAAGCTGATCCTCACCGCTGCCGTTGAAAACCTCGGAGTCGCTGGCGACATCGTCGAGGTCAAGAACGGCTACGGACGCAACTACCTGCTTCCCCGCGGTCTGGCCATTGTGGCTACCCGTGGTGCCGAGAAGCAGATCGAGGGCATCCAGCGTGCCCAGGAGGCTCGCGGTATCCGCGACCTCGACCACGCCCGCGCAGTCCGCGAGCAGCTGGAGGCCCTCACCGGCGTCTCCGTCGCTGTCCGCACCGCCGACAGTGGCAAGCTCTTCGGCTCCGTTAAGGCTGACGACATTGCAGATGCCGTCAAGAAGGCCGGCGGCCCCACCTTGGACAAGCGCAACATTGAGCTCCCCAAGGGTCTCGTGAAGAAGACCGGTAACTACCAGGTTCAGGTCAAGCTCCACGACGACGTGACTGGCAAAATCAACTTTGAGGTCGTCGGCGCGTAATACACGCGCCTGACGGCGGCTGGTTTCCCGACCTCGGGAAGTCCGGCCCAACGACAACAGCGGACCTACGGCCCCACTGGATGACTGGTGTTACATCAGTTCTCCCGGTTGGGGCCGTACGTCTGCCCAGAATCGGGCCAGTGGATAACTGTGGATAACTCGAGGTGATTCATCTCTCGGCTACCCCCGCGACGGCCACTAGCAACGCCGTTGTGGTGAGTAGCTGCTGCGAGAACGCCTGTCAAACGGGCAGGTAGCGGCGTTTATTCGCAGTCTGGGCGCGGTTATCCACAGGGCCGATCACTGATGTGACCTGTGGCGATGCTGAATTTCGGTTGTTGACGGGTCTCTGTTATCCACAACTTCTCCACAGATGTGCGCACACGGAAAGACAAGAACGGCCCGTTCACCTATCTTTGTCCACAGGGGCTGTGGATAACTCGTGCGTTCGGGGGCGAGCTTTCCGGATTTTCACGCCCCATTATTGGTCGGGGGTGCCCGGCCATAGCTGAGCCTGAACGGCTTTGGCCCACTAGACTGCGAGGGCAGTGCGCGATGACAAGCGGAAGGAAAAATGGCGAGATGACTTCGGGATTTAACGGAGCAAGCTTCGACGACGACTACGTTCCGCCCGCCGAGCCCTCGGAGGATTTTGGGGTGCCGCTTCCGCCGGACGATAACGCACTGCCGGCCCGGCAGGCGTCGTCACGCCCCCGCCATCAGCGGGATAAGGCGGCGGCCGCGCAGGCTGCCTTCAGTGAGTTCCGCAAACCTCCCCACGACCGGGAGGCGGAGCAGGGCGTCCTGGGCGCCATGCTCGTCAGCCCGAACACGGTCATGGAGATCATCGGTGACTTAGGCCCGGAGGACTTCTATCACCCGGCGCACCAGTTGATCTTCTCCTCGATGATTGATCTCTTCGGTGAGGGCATCAACATCGACCCGGTGATCGTCTCTGCCCGGCTAGATCGGCACAACGATCTGGAACGCGTCGGCGGGGCGCCCTATCTGATCACCCTCATGTCCTCGGTTCCCACCGCAGCTAATGCCCGCTACTACGCGGACATCGTGGCGGAGAAGGCCGTCCTGCGCCGCTTGGTGGATGCCGGTACCCGCGTCGTGCAGCTCGGATACGAAGGGTCCGAGGGTGCTGAGTTGGACACCGTGTTGGACATGGCCCAGCAGCAGGTCTTCTCAGTAGCCCAGCGCACGGAGACCGAAGACTACGCGGTGCTGGCCGATGTCATCGACCCGACGATGGAGGAGCTCGACAAGATTGCCAACATGGGCGGCCTCGCTCGGGGCGTGCCAACTGGCTTTGTCGATCTGGACAACCTCACCAACGGCCTGCACGGCGGCCAGATGATCATCGTCGCCGCCCGACCGGGTGTGGGTAAGTCAACCATCGCTCTGGACTTCATGCGGTCCGCCTCCATCCGCCACGGCAAGGCCTCCGCGATCTTCTCGCTGGAAATGAGCAAGTCCGAAATCGTCATGCGCCTCATGTCCGCCGAGACGGAAATCAAACTCTCCGACATGCGCGCCGGACGCATGACAGACGATCAGTGGACGAAGCTAGCCAACCGTGTCGGGCAGATCGCCGAGGCCCCACTGTTTATTGACGATTCCCCGAACCTCACCATGATGGAGATCCGCTCTAAGGCCCGCCGCCTCAAGCAGAAGCACGACCTCCAACTCATCGTCCTCGACTACCTGCAGCTGATGAGCTCGGGCAAAAAGGTCGAATCCCGACAGCAGGAAGTCTCCGAGTTCTCCCGTCAGCTCAAGCTGCTAGCCAAGGAGCTCGACGTTCCTCTCATCGCGATCTCGCAGCTCAACCGTGGACCGGAAGCCCGTACCGATAAGCGCCCCCAGCTCGCCGATCTCCGTGAATCTGGCTCCCTGGAGCAGGACGCCGACATGGTCATGTTGCTCTACCGGCCGGACTCCCAGGACAAGGAAAACGAGCGCTCGGGCGAGGCGGACATCATCCTGGCCAAGCATCGTGGTGGCCCCATCGACACCGTCACGGTGGCGCACCAGCTGCACTACTCGCGCTTCGTCGACCTCGCGCGCGGTTAGGTCGTGCCAGTTAATGACGGACACCAAGGTGTAGTACAGCGCGTGCTCGCCCTCCGAGGCGACGTCGACCATGCCGATTCACTAGGGTGTAGCAATGGCGAAGGAATTAGCTCCGGGAACGTTTGACGCTGAGGAAGCGGGCACCTACCTAACGGGCATTCTCAAACGCCAGGTCGAGAGTGAGTGCCCCTACTTCGTAGATGGCCAGAAGAAGTACGCGGTGCTTTCCACCGAGGCTGTATGGGTAGAAGATGGACTGTTCAATGTCCTCATCAGAGTCCAAGTAGAAAACACGAGTGCCCTAGTGGGATGGGTGACCGAACTCATCACCAGCTCCCAGTCTCCCATGTCGTTTGAGCACCTCAACGCGCACCTTTTGTGGTCGGGTTTCCTGGCTGGTGACAACTTCATGGCTCGGGCAGACTTCAATGACCCGGAGGCGATCACGTGGATTAACCTCCCCGAATCGTTCGCTCTCCGAGTTCCAATTCCACACTCCTGGACGGAGCTCCTTGATCTGCGCCAAGAACTATCCCCCTTGTGGATTAACGAGGCTTCATCGAGTTGACTTGTGGTTGACCGCAGTCGTTCGGTTGGTGAGGTCTGCGACTGCTGGACGAGGCGCGGTTAGCGACCTCGCGCCACCCGAGCGGCAATGCGGGTGACGGGCACTATCGACGCCGCCGCGATGACCGCTCCGATGAGGAACACCGTGGGGTAGCCAATGATCGGTCCCACGAGGGAGATGACGAACGGTGCAAAGAACCCGAGGTAGGTCAGCGAGTAGAAGACGCCGTTCGCTGCACCAAGGTCTTGCGGCGGGGCAATGCGGCGTACTTCCCGAAGGCCGGAGACCATCATGATGCCGTAGGCCGCGCCGAGGACCACTCCGGCGAGGACGACGAGCCACGGCGATAGCGTGACGGCCACTGCCACAGAGAGCAGCATGCCGATGACGACGAGCCCGAGTCCGAGGATTGCCGGTGGAACGAGGTCGCTGCCGAAGCGGGTGGCGACGGGTTGGATGAACACTCCGGTGAGCATCGTGACGGCGGCGACGAGGCCGGTGTAGGCGATGGGCCAGGTGACCTGGTCGATGACGAGCGCCGTCAGGGCGGCAAACGCCGTGGTGACGGCGCCGAATCCCCAGGGTGCCCACGCTGCGACTGCCCAGAGGAAGCGGGAGGAGAGCACGCTGCGGGGGAACCAGGCGCGCCGCTGCGCACCGGGGTGGGCGGCGCCACCAGGGGATCGCCACGTCAGGGGTGCGATGACGATGAGGAGGGCGAGGTGGACGAGGAATGGCAGCAGGTCGGGGCGGGGGAGGAACTGGGCGACGAGACCGCTGGCGAGGGGGCCGACGCCGAAGCCCGCGGAGAGGAACACCGTGGCTCGGCGGGCGCCGACGTGGGTGGGGCCGGTAGAGACCTCTTGTAACCAGGCGGCGCCGGCGGCCATGACGAGGCCCACGGCCATGCCGACGATGAAGCGCCCCGCGGCCAAAAACGCGAAGGAGCCGCTCACCCCGGCGCACAGCACGATAGAGCCGAGGGCGCTGAGCAGGAGGGCGGGACGGACGATGGCGCGGCGACCGCGGACGTCGGAAAGCGGACCTCCGATGAGAAGGGCGGGGATGAGACCAGCGGCGTAGACGCCGAGGAGGAAGGTGACTTCCGATTGCGTGAGCCCGGCGACCTCGCGGTAGGCGGGCAGCAGCGGGGCGAAGAGGTTCGCGCCGAAGGCGATGACGAACATGCCGAGTCCGATGCGGAGCCAATCGCGAATGGCCATCTCGCCCCCTAACTGGTGGTGTGAGCTTCCCGACAACGCTAGCGGATGAGGGAGGGGAATGCCGTTACCCCTGGATTGGGGTGGTCAATGGGTCACGGGGACGAGCGAGTGAGAAACCCCACTCGGCGACACCGCAATATCCTGCGCCTTTGGAGCCTTTAGGTAAACCTATTTAAGGGCGTAGTTACTTAAGTGTGGCTTAGCAATGGTGCCTGAGCTGCAGGAACTTTCCTACTATGAGGGTCCACGTTGACAATGAGCACCCAAGGAGGGGCATCATGACTACCCGCATTGAGGAAAAGATCTCGGTTGAGCACACCGAGCACGCCACCATCCTGCATCTCCCGCGGAGCCTGGACGCCATTGCCGCCGCCACTGAGCCGGAGTCGCTTCTCCAACGCATTGCGCGCTGGTTTTCTTAAGCGTCGAGGACCTTGCCGCGCTGTTCGGGGAGCGTGAGGGTGGTCAGCGCTGCGATGGCAAAGGACACGGCGAACAGGCCGAAGAGCAGGACGGAGCCGCCAAAAAGCAGCAGCGGCGGCACGATGAGCGGGGCGGCGATGGAGGCCAGGCGCCCAAATCCGGCGGCCGCGCCGGTGCCTGCGCCGCGGATATGGCTGGGGTAGAGCTCGGGGCCGATGGCGTAGAGGGCTCCCCATGCGCCGAGGTTGAAGAAGGACAGCAGGCAGCCGGCGAGGATGATTGTCCACTCCACGTCGGCATTGCCGAAGAAGATCGCGGAGGCGGCTGACCCGGCGAGGAAGGTTGCCAGGGTGGAGCGGCGGCCCCATGCCTCGATGAGCCACGCGGCGACGGCATAGCCCGGTAGTTGGGCCAGGGTGATAATCAGCGTGAATTGAAAGGATTTCACCAGGGTAAAGCCATCCGCCACCAGCAGTGACGGGATCCAGATGAAGGCGCCGTAGTAGGAGAGGTTGACGCAGAACCACACGACCCACAAGGCGGCCGTGCGGCGGCGTAGGCCCGGAGCCCAGATGGAGGTGGCGTCGTCGAAGTCCTCCCGGACGATGGTGGGGTCGGTGAGTAGGGCGGCGTCGATACGCGAAAGCTCCTGCGGATCGACTTGTTGCTCGAAGGAGGAGACCACCGTCTCCGCCTCGTCGTGGCGGCCCTTGTCCTCGAGGAAACGGACGGACTCGGGGAGGCCGTGGCGGACAACCAGGGCGTAGAGGGCGGGGATCATTCCCAACGCCAGTGCCCACCGCCAGCCGCTATCGGAGGAGGTGACCACAAAGGCGCCGATCATCGCGGCGGCGATCCAGCCCAGAGCCCAGAAGGCTTCGAGGATGACCACCATGCGGCCGCGAATGCGGCGGGGGGCGAACTCCGACACCAGGGTGGAGGCGACGGGGAGTTCGGCGCCCAAGCCCACGCCGACGATAAACCGCAGCGCGATGAGCACTGCCAGGGACCCGGCGAGGGCGGAGGCGCCCGTGGCGAGGCCGTAGACCAGCAGCGTTAAGGCAAAAACTTGCCGACGCCCGATCCTATCGGCCAGCAAGCCACCAAAGGTGGCGCCCACGGCCATCCCGACGAAACCGATGGAACCGAGCCACGAGGTCTGCGTGGGGCTCAGGCCCCAGTGGATGGCCAGGGCGGCCATGATGAAGGAAACGAGGCCGACATCCATGGCATCGAGTGCCCAGCCGATGCCCGAGCCCACGAGTAGACGGCGGTGTTTGGGGGTGACCGGGAGCCGGTCGAGTCGTTCATTCCTGGTCAACTGGTCACTCATGGAGGGAACACTACTCTACGATGACCTCAGTGCAGCGAGGTGAATCCCCGCAGACGCAGCGAGTTTGTGACCACGAAGACGGAGGAGAACGCCATGGCGATTCCGGCGAGCATCGGGTTGAGGTAGCCGAGGGCGGCCACGGGGATGAGGATGACGTTGTAGGCGAACGCCCAGAAGAGATTGCCCTTGATCGTGGACAAGGTCTTGCGGGAGAGGCGGATGGCGTCGACGGCGGAGCGGAGGTCATTGTTCATGAGGGTGATGTCGGAGGCTTCGATGGCGACATCGGTGCCCGCTCCCATGGCCAAACCAAGATCGGCTTGCGCGAGGGCGGCGGCATCGTTGACACCGTCACCGACCATGGCGACATTGCGGCCCTGTTCCTGGAGCCCGGAGACGACGTTGACCTTGTCGGCGGGCATGACCTCGGAGATGACATCCGCGGGATCGATGCCTACCTCCGCCGCTACCGCCTGCGCAGCGCCGGCGTTATCGCCGGTGAGTAGCATGGGGGTCAACCCGAGGGAACGCATCGCGGCGATCGCCTCGGCGGAGGTGGGTTTGACGGTGTCGCGGACGGCGATGATGCCGGCGACGGCGGCGTCGATAAGCACAACAACCGGGGTGGCACCATCGTCTTGGGCCTGGTGGAACGCCTGCTGCACGTCGGCGGGCAGATCGCTGCCCGGGCGCCCAACGGTGACGCGCCGACCGCCGACGGTGCCGCTCACACCCATGCCGGGCTCGTTGCTGAAGTCCGTCACCTGCGCGGGAGTGTCCACCTCGCGGGCGATGGCGCGGGCGATCGGGTGCTCAGACGCTGCTTCCACGGCGGCGGCCGCCTCCAGGACCTCAGACGAATGGAAGCCCGCAGCGGGCGTGACCGAGGTGACGGACATGGCACCTTCGGTGACCGTGCCGGTCTTGTCCATGACGATGGTGTCCACGCGCCGGGTCTGCTCGAGCACTTCCGGCCCCTTGATGAGCAGGCCCAGCTGCGCCCCGCGACCGGTGCCCACGAGCAGGGCGGTGGGGGTGGCAAGTCCCAGCGCGCAGGGGCAGGCGATGATGAGCACGGCGACGGCGGCGGTGAAGGCCGGGGCGAGGCCACTGCCCAGCAGCAGGTGCGCGCCGAACGTAAGCACGGAGACCGCGATGACCACGGGGACGAAGACCTGGGAAATGCGGTCCACTAGGCGCTGCACGGGGGCCTTCTGTGCCTGCGCCTCAGTGACGAGCTTGGCCATTTGTGCCAGCGTGGAATCCTCGCCGACCCGGCTGACTTGGATGAGCAGGCGGCCGGAGGTGTTGATCGTGGCGCCGGTGACGCGGGAGCCGGGCGCGACATCGACGGGCAGTGATTCGCCGGTGAGCATGGACTCATCGACGGCGGAGCGGCCGTCGGTGACGGTGCCGTCGGCGGCGATCTTCTCTCCGGGGCGGACGACGATCGTGTCACCCACGGCGAGGGAGGAGATGGGGATGCGGGTCTCGCGGCCGTCGGCAAGCACTGTCGCATCCTTGGCCCCCATGTCGAGCAGGGCGCGCAGGGCCTCGGAAGAGCGCCCCTTGGCGCGGGTTTCAAACCAGCGACCGAGCAGCAGGAAGGTGATCACTACCGCTGCGGTTTCGAGATAGATCTCATCCATCGTCGAGTCCGAGGGGAACAGGTGCATTTCCATCTTCATGCCGGGATGGCCAGCGTGCCCGAAGAACAGCGCCCACAGGCTCCACACGTACGCGGCGGTCGTGCCGAGGGAGATGAGCGAATCCATGGTGAAGGCACCGTGGCGCAGATTGGCCAGCGCCGCGGTGTGGAACGGTGCTCCGCCGACGACGTACACCAACGTCGCCATGGCCAGCACCGCCCATTGCCAGTTGGTGAACTGGAGGGCGGGAATCATGCTCAGTGCCACGATGGGCACCGTCAGGATGGCTGATCCGATGAGGCGTTTCTTGAGGTCAGCGGCTTCCCGTTCGCGGGCTGCCTCCTGCGGGCTCATGCTTGCCGACGCCCCGCCGGCTCCACCGTCGGTGGTGCCCGCGGCGGGCTCCGCTTCCGGTGGGGTCAGTTCGAAGGCGTCGTAGCCGGCGCCGCGCACGACGTCGATGAGCTTTTCCGGGTCCGCCTTGGCGGGGTCATAGGTAATGGCCGCGGACTCGGTTGCGAAGTTGACCGTGGCTTCGACTCCATCGACCTTGTTGAGCTTCCTCTCCACTCGTGCGGAGCAGGAAGTGCAGGTCATGCCGGTGACTCCCAGGTCAAGCTCGAGGACGTCGGTAGCCGGGGTGGTGCTGATCATGAGGGATCCAATTCTTGGGAGGCGTGACTATGCCACCCAGCATATACCCCCACGGGGTATACGGCAAGGGCCCTACGTGGGGAAGCTAGTCCTCTTCCTTCACCGAATAGCCGGCATTCTCCACGGCCCTGATGATGTCAGCGTCGGAGAAAGCGAACCCAGTGACGGACACGCGACCCGTCTCCAGATCGACCTCCACGCCCTGGGTTCCCGGCAGTTCATTGATCTCCTCCTCGACGGCAGCCTTGCAATGCTCACAGGTCATGCCTTCGACGACGTAGTTCTTGATCATGGCGGAGATTTTCCTTTCGTACACCGACCAGCTTCGGCCACCCGAGTTCGGCCACCCGAGGGAATACTGAAGGGCCAGGTAGGGTTGTGGCACAAGAGACCGGATCACTCCGGTCCGATAATGACCTTACAAAACGGCTAGTCAGGAGTAATCAATTGGCAACCATTGACGTTACAGAAGCAACCTTCGAAGAGACCGTCACCGCCGACGGTATCGTCCTCGTCGATGCTTGGGCCAGCTGGTGTGGCCCTTGTCGCGCTTTCGCCCCGACCTACGAGAAGGCATCGGAAAAGCACACCGACGCCGTCTTTGCCAAGCTCGACACCGAGGCTAACCAGGGCATCGCCTCCGCTCTGCAGATCCAGTCGATCCCCACGCTCATGATCTTCCGCGATGGAATCATGGTCTACCGCGAGGCCGGAGCTCTGCCCCCGGCCGCTCTGGAAGAGCTGGTCACCCAGGTCAAGGACCTGGACATGGATGAGGTGCGCCGCCAGGTCGCCGAAGCAAACGCCGCTAGCGACGCCGAGCAGGGCTAGTTCCTCTCGCCCCTTCACGCCCACAGCCGTCCCGGGAATCCGGGGCGGCTGTTGCTCGTCGCGGGTTCTCTCTAAACTTGTGGTCAGGATCCGGATCCCCGGGATCGACACACTGCAGTGAGAAAGCGAGACCCCCATCATGGCTAATCCGCTGAGCAAGGGCTGGAAGTACCTCATGGCCTCCTTCGACTCAAAGATCGACCAGAACGCCGATCCGAAGGTCCAGATCCAGCAGGCCACCGAAGCCGCCAAGCAGCAACACCAGCAGATCACCGAGCAGGCCGCCGCCATCATCGGCAATCAAAAGCAGCTGGAGATGAAGCTCGACCGCCTGATTAAGTCCCAGGCGGAGCACCAAGAGCAGGCCCGCACCGCCATCATGGCCGCCGATAAGGCCGCCGCCGACGGGGACGCCGCCAAGGCCCAGGAGTTTGGAAACACCGCAGAAATCTTCGCCACGCAGCTTGTCTCCGTGGAGCAGCAGCTCGAGGAGACGAAGGCACTGCACGCCCAGGCCACCCAGGCAGCAGCGCAGGCGCAGCAGCAGCAAAAAGAGTCGGAGATGCGCCTCAAGGAGCAGCTCTCCCAGATCGATCAGCTGCGTGCCCAGGCCGATCAGGCCGCCATGCAGGAGCAGACCACCCGCGCCATGGACACCATGAGCGAGCTGCGCCCGAACGACAACGTGCCGACGTTGGACGCAGTGCGCGACAAGATCGAACGTCGATACGCAGACGCCCTCGGCGCGCAAGAACTCGCCCAACACTCCGTCGACGACCGCATGGCTGAGATCGCCTCCGCAGGCACCGATATGAAGGCCGCCGCCCGCCTTGCGGAAATCCGCGCTTCCCTCGCCGGGGAGTCCGCGCCGGAGGCCATCGAGGCTGCCGAGTCTGCAGATGATGCCGTCGTCGTTGAGGAAGTGGAAGAGGAGAAGAAGGGCTAATCAGCCCTTCCTTCACCAGCCCCTAAGATTCGCGGCGGTAACTCACCAGAACCCCGCGAATCCCCGAGTGGAAGCCATCGCGGAGATTGACCCGTTGGGTTTCGCTGAGCGTGTACTCGTGGAGAGTCTCGCAGGCGAATTGCAGCAGAGGTCGGTCAATCTCGGGAGGCAGGCCGCCGCCAGAAAGCAAGTGTGCTTGGTCGCGCTGCTCGATGGTGGCGGCATTGTCGTACCACCACGTCGCGTACTGCTGGCCAACATCAAACGGGGTCTGGAAACCGGCGGACGTCCACACCTCTTCGGGCAGCGGCACGTAGCGGGAGCGCAGTTTGCGGCGCGGCGCCATCATGGAGGGCTTGGGGATGGAACCCGGGGTGGGGGTCGATTCCTCGTCGGACGACTCTTCTGAATTCTCCTCACGGACCTTGGTCGGTCCGGGTTTCGGGGTGTCCAGAGACAGATCGTTTTCCACCGAGGAGCGTTCCTGCTCGGGAGTGTCGCGTTCCGGGGTGTACTCCGCCTGCGCCGTCGGGGTCACGGGGGTGGGCTCGACGATCTCGCAGATATCAGAATCCGTTGGTGTCGGCGTTGCCTGGTGAGTTGCCGGCGGAGCTACTGGGGGAGCTGCCGGTGGGGCAGCGGGGGCCGCCTGCTCCTGCCGAGGGGTCGGCGGGAGGAAAGACGGAATCGCCCCGTTGGGAACGGTGGTCATGCCGTGCTCCTCGAACGGCTCGGCATCGCCGAGCGGGCGCGAGCGCACGACCGGTGGGAGCGGGCCCTCGAGAACCTGCAGCTGCATGGCGTCGGTGAAATCCTCGCGTGGGTCAAGGATGGTCGTGGAATCGCAGGCATGCCGCAGGGCGGCGGACATGGAATCCCAGCCGAAGCCGTACAAGTGAACGCGGATCCCATTCTCCGTGGCCTCTTGGACGCCCGGAATCATGTCGGCGTCACCGGAGACCAGCACAAAGTCCGAGAATTGTTGGCGAATGGCCGCGGCGACCATGTCCGCCACGAGGCGAGTATCCACGGCCTTTTGGGTGCGGCGCTCACCCCATTCAATGAGCTGGCCCGCGCGCAGTTGCACGCCGTCGCACGTGCGTAGCGCGCGCTGGTAGCGGTGGGGGCCGTTATCGGGAATGCCGTCGTACCAGAGCTGACGGTGGATTGGTTGGCGAAGTTGGTTGTGGACCATCGAGTCGAGGACGTTAACAACCTCGGGGAGGTCGATCTCTAATTGGGCGCGGGCGCCCGTCTCCCACGAGTTATAAAAGCTCGCGAGCAGGTAAGAGGTGTCAACGAGGACCAATGTGCGTTCAAGCATGGCTCCTAATTTCTATGTTTGTCGGGAATTCTAAGTCGATTTCTTCATTACCAGCATGCCTTAATCAGGGCCTGCACGTCGATGTCGGCCCCGTTGTGGTGGAGGGCCTTGTATCGGGCCTTGTGCCGGCAGTCCCGGAGCTCTATGGTTAGTTAAGTGAGTAACTAACCAACTAACTGGAGGAGGGGCGCGTGGATGACTCGACGGCTCCGTTGTTTCGGCAGATAGCCAACCTCATCGAAGACTCCATCGTCGACGGCAACCTCGGCGCCGGTGCCCGCGCGCCCTCGACCAACGAACTCGCCGAATTCCACCAGATCAACCCGGCGACCGCCCGCAAAGGAATCACCCTCCTCGTTGACAGTGGAGTGCTGGAAAAAAGGCGCGGTATCGGCATGTTTGTCACCGACGATGCCCGCGACATCATCCTCGCCAGACGGGGCGAAGAATTCGCCGCCTCCTACCTCGTCCCGCTCATCGACGAAGCCGTCAAGCTCGACATCACCCGCGCAGACATCCACCGACTCATCGACGCCGTCGCAGAAAGCCGAGGACTTTACCAATGACCATCCCACTGATCCACGCCGAAGACCTCTCCGTCGGATACGGCCGCGGCCAGGTCATCTCCGATCTCACGTTCTCGCTCGCCGCCGGCCAGGTTCACGGCCTCATCGGCCCCAACGGCGCCGGCAAGACCACTCTCCTCCGCGCCCTCGCTGGGCGCCTGCTTGTCGACGGCCGCCTCACCGTCTTCGATGCGTCCCCCTTCGACAATCCAGCGGTCCTCGACCGCACGGTCCTCGCCGGCATCGACGCCCCGCTTCCCGGGGGATGGAGCCTGGAGAAGGTGTTCGCCGTCGGCGCCGCCCGCCACCACGGTTGGCGGGCCGAACGCGCCGAGCACCTGGCCTCGCGCTTCGAGGTGCCCCGCCGAACCACCTATTCTCAGCTCTCCCGCGGCCAGAAATCCGCGGCATCCATCGTGTATGCCTGCGCGAGCGGCTGCGAGCTCATGCTCCTCGACGAGCCCTACCTCGGCTTCGACGCAGACAAGCGGGATGCTTTCTACCGCACCCTCCGTGAGGAAATGGAGACCCAGCCCCGCACCATCGTCATGTCGACGCATCACCTGCACGAATCGGAGCGCCTCCTCGACACCATCCTCTATATCGAATCCGGCCGCGTCCGCATCAACGGCCCCGTCGAAGACATTGCCGAGCGCATCATTGAGCTCGCCGGACCCGGAGAGGAGATCGATCGCATGCTCAGTCGCTTAGGCGTGAGGGAGCTATCTCGAACCGACCTGAGTCTGGGCAGTCGCAGCATCGTTGACCTCCGCCAGAAACCAGAGCTTATCGACGCCGCCTTCGACCTCGCCCGCCACACCGGCGGTCGCGTGCGCGTCTCCGAGGTCACCCTCGAGAAGGCTGTCGCAGCCTTGGGTAAGGAGATGCGATGAACTCCGTAGCCCACCCGTGGAGAATGACCCGCCTTCTCCTGCTCACTCCCCAGAACATCATCAACTTCCTCATCTTTGCCCCGGCAGTGACCTTCAATGCCTCCATCGTCGGTGGCTGGTGGGCGCTCCTCCTTGTCGTGATCTATCCCGTCCTGCGGCCGACGTGGGAGCCCTATGCGGCACTGGGCCTGACGAGGGCCACCTGGCGCCGACACCGCCGCCTGGCCGTAACTGCGGTGGTACCGCTGCTGCTCATAGAAGTCGCATTGCTATCCACTGCCGAGCCCCGCTGGGTCCTCCCCGCCAGCATCCTCGCCCTGTGGCTCATCGCTATGGTGTGGCCTGGGCAGCCCACCCGTAGCATGGAGGAGCTGATCGCTGCACCGGAAACTCGCAGGTCATCGGCGCGGGCGGCCATTATCTACCGGCCGCAGGCGCTCGCCTGGCTGGTGACGTGGGGTCTGGGCTTAGCGACGTTCCTGATTTTGGCTGTGCTCCTTCGTAGCGGGACCAGCTTCGTCAATGGGGAGATGCACGTCAGGTTCTTCGTGTGGGTGGCAATTATCGTCGGGTCGTGTCTATCCGGGATGGGCGCCATCGGTCGCTCATTGCGGGACTGGCAAAGCCTGGGCGGGACCAGGAAGGAGTGGGCTGGCTCCACCGCGCTAGCCGGACTTACGAGCGTCGCGTTCGGCGTTCTGATAGCCGCCTTCGACTACTTCCTCCTCCTGCCTGGGCACGCCGGCGGATCCCTCGGCTTCGTTCTCATGGGCTTCTTTGCACCCCTGATCGCCTGCACCTTGGAGCTATCCGACCGTCAAACGTGGTGGATCACGGTTCTGTTCCTTGCTGCCGCTGGCGGAGTGGTGTTGCTCGCGGTGCTCGGCCTCATCAACGTCTGGATAGGTGTGGCGGGCGCAGCGGTGCTCTACCTCGTCTTCAGCGCCCTTCTCCCGACCATGGCCCGGCGGTTCACACCCTACGGCGGGGGCATGAGCAATTGGCTCGGATTGAACGCAAGAACTGCGTGATTGTGCAACCGATTTCTTACGTCTGACCTGGGGAGTTGTGTTGGTCTGTGTGGGTGTGTAACTTTAATCAGGTCAGCGCGACCGACAGCGCCCCGCAGACAGACACTTGAGAAGAGAGTCTGGATTGCGTGCCGGCGAGAGGAAAACAGGCCCTGACCAAATATCTTCAGTAGCTCATCTGCTCATATTGTCTACCCCTCTGTGGTGGTAGGTGGTGTGTAGGGGTGTGGTGATGTTGTGTGAGAACTCAATAGTGTGCCAATGTACTTTTGTTTGTGATGATGATTGTGCTGTTGGCCAGCTGTGCCTGCCGGCGTGTTGTTGGTGGGTGTGGTTGGTGTGTGCCGGGTGGTACCTTTTTTTGGATCGGGTGCCACGGTAAATAACGCGCCATGTGCATGACTCTTGCCTGTGTGGTGGGGGTGTGTGGGTGGTGAGTGTGTCCGGTGCGTGCAGTGATGTGAATCGTTGTCGTATATTTTTTTAAGCCCACCTCTTGTTTTGCCCCGTCGGGTGTGGGGGTGGGTGTGAGCAGTTGATGATTTTTTTAGAAAATCGTTGGTTGTTTGTTTTTTGGTTGGGAATTTGGGCTCTGCCTTGAATTGTTTCTTCTGAAATTTTTTTATGGAGAGTTTGATCCTGGCTCAGGACGAACGCTGGCGGCGTGCTTAACACATGCAAGTCGAACGGAAAGGCCCTGCTTGCAGGGTACTCGAGTGGCGAACGGGTGAGTAACACGTGGGTGATCTGCCTCGTACTTCGGGATAAGCTTGGGAAACTGGGTCTAATACCGGATATAACCTTCCTTTAGTGTGGGGGGTGGAAAGTTTTTTCGGTACGAGATGAGCCCGCGGCCTATCAGCTTGTTGGTGGGGTAATGGCCTACCAAGGCGTCGACGGGTAGCCGGCCTGAGAGGGTGGACGGCCACATTGGGACTGAGATACGGCCCAGACTCCTACGGGAGGCAGCAGTGGGGAATATTGCACAATGGGCGCAAGCCTGATGCAGCGACGCCGCGTGGGGGATGACGGCCTTCGGGTTGTAAACCTCTTTCGCTAGGGACGAAGCCATCCTTTGGGGGTGGTGACGGTACCTGGATAAGAAGCACCGGCTAACTACGTGCCAGCAGCCGCGGTAATACGTAGGGTGCGAGCGTTGTCCGGAATTACTGGGCGTAAAGAGCTCGTAGGTGGTTTGTCGCGTCGTCTGTGAAATTCCGGGGCTTAACTCCGGGCGTGCAGGCGATACGGGCAATACTTGAGTGCTGTAGGGGAGACTGGAATTCCTGGTGTAGCGGTGAAATGCGCAGATATCAGGAGGAACACCAATGGCGAAGGCAGGTCTCTGGGCAGTAACTGACGCTGAGGAGCGAAAGCATGGGTAGCGAACAGGATTAGATACCCTGGTAGTCCATGCCGTAAACGGTGGGCGCTAGGTGTAGGGGTCTTCCACGACTTCTGTGCCGTAGCTAACGCATTAAGCGCCCCGCCTGGGGAGTACGGCCGCAAGGCTAAAACTCAAAGGAATTGACGGGGGCCCGCACAAGCGGCGGAGCATGTGGATTAATTCGATGCAACGCGAAGAACCTTACCTGGGCTTGACATATACGAGATCGCCGCAGAGATGTGGTTTCCCTTGTGGTTCGTATACAGGTGGTGCATGGTTGTCGTCAGCTCGTGTCGTGAGATGTTGGGTTAAGTCCCGCAACGAGCGCAACCCTTGTCTTATGTTGCCAGCACGTTATGGTGGGGACTCATGAGAGACTGCCGGGGTCAACTCGGAGGAAGGTGGGGATGACGTCAAATCATCATGCCCCTTATGTCCAGGGCTTCACACATGCTACAATGGTCGGTACAACGCGTTGCCAGCCCGTAAGGGTGCGCTAATCGCTGAAAGCCGGCCTCAGTTCGGATTGGGGTCTGCAACTCGACCCCATGAAGTCGGAGTCGCTAGTAATCGCAGATCAGCAACGCTGCGGTGAATACGTTCCCGGGCCTTGTACACACCGCCCGTCACGTCATGAAAGTTGGTAACACCCGAAGCCAGTGGCCCAACCCTTGTGGGGGGAGCTGTCGAAGGTGGGATCGGCGATTGGGACGAAGTCGTAACAAGGTAGCCGTACCGGAAGGTGCGGCTGGATCACCTCCTTTCTAAGGAGCTTAAGTATTTTTTTCCCGCGCACCGTTGGTGTGGGTGATGGTCACAGTTGTGGTTGTTGCTTGACATCTGGTTGTGGTGTGTGGGGTGGTGGTTGGTGGTCACGAGTGTTGACCCGCTGCCGTTTTATTAATCGGGTGGATCGCATGCCACGTGTGGTTGATGGTGTGGTTGTTGTCGCAAGCGTTGAAAGTTTTTGTGCATTGGCATGCTGTTGGGTGTCTGGGACAACATTGTTGTTTCGACTGTGATCATCCATGTTGTTTACTTCCCTTGTGCCTCCGTGTGGGGTGGGTGGTGGATGGGTGGGTGGTGTGTTGTGTGAGAACTGTATAGTGGACGCGAGCATCTTTATTTTTTGTTGTGCTGTGAGTCTATGGGCTTATAGTGTTGTGTTTTTTATGCTCCGCATGCTGCGTGCTTGCCTTTTTGGGGTGGGTGTGTGGTGTGTGGGGTGTGTGTTTGTGTAAGGGCGCATGGTGGATGCCTTGGCATGCTGAGCCGATGAAGGACGTGTGAGTCTGCGTTAAGCCTCGGGGAGTTGACAACTAAGCGTTGATCCGAGGATGTCCGAATGGGGAAACCCGGCCATCGTTATGGGTGGTCACCTCACGATGAATTCATAGTCGTGGTGGAGGTTGACGCGGGGAAGTGAAACATCTCAGTACCCGCAGGAGAGGAAAATAAATAATGATTCCGCTAGTAGTGGCGAGCGAACGTGGATGAGGCTAAACCGTGTGTGTGTGATACCTGACAGGGGTTGCGCATGCGGTGTTGTGGGATGCATCTTGGTGGGGCTGTCACCTCATCGCGCATTATCTCAAGTTGAGCGGGAGTGGTCTGGGATGGCCTACCGGAGTGGGTGAGAGTCCCGTACGTTAATAGCTTGTGGTGTGTGTTGGTGTTTTTCCCGAGTAGCAGCGGGCTCGTGAAATCTGCTGTGAATCTGCCGGGACCACCCGGTAAGCCTAAATACTCAGTGTGACCGATAGCGGATAGTACCGTGAGGGAATGGTGAAAAGTACCCCGGGAGGGGAGTGAAATAGTACCTGAAACCATGTGCTTACAATCCGTCAGAGCACCTCTTGTGTGTGATGGCGTGCCTTTTGAAGAATGAGCCTGCGAGTCAGCGGCATGTCGCGAGGTTAACCCGTGTGGGGTAGTCGTAGCGAAAGCGAATCCTAACGAGGGTGTTGTTAGTGGCATGTCCTGGACCCGAAGCGGAGTGATCTACCCATGGCCAGTGTGAAGCAGAGGTAAGACTTTGTGGAGGCGCGAACCCACTTAGGTTGAAAACTGAGGGGATGAGTTGTGGGTAGGGGTGAAAGGCCAATCAAACTCCGTGATAGCTGGTTCTCCCCGAAATGCATTTAGGTGCAGCGTTGTGTGTTGCTTGCTGGAGGTAGAGCTACTGGTTGGTTGAGCGGGACGACAATCTTAGCAATGTCAGCCAAACTCCGAATGCCAGTTAAGTTGAGCATGGCAGTGAGACTGTGGGGGATAAGCTTCATAGTCGAGAGGGAAACAGCCCAGATCGCCGGCTAAGGCCCCTAAGCGTGTACTAAGTGGAAAAGGATGTGGGATCGCGAAGACAGCCAGGAGGTTGGCTTAGAAGCAGCCATCCTTGAAAGAGTGCGTAATAGCTCACTGGTCGAGTGGTTCTGCGCCGACAATGTAGTGGGGCTCAAGTACACCGCCGAAGCCGCGGCAACAACCCATCCTTTGGGGTGGGTGTTGGGTAGGGGAGCGTCGTGCACTGCTGTGAAGCGTTACCGTGAGGGGGCGTGGAGTGTGTGCGAGTGAGAATGCAGGCATGAGTAACGATTGATGAGTGAGAATCTCATCCGCCGGATGACTAAGGGTTCCTGGGTCAAGTTCGTCTTCCCAGGGTGAGTCGGGACCTAAGGCGAGGCCGACAGGCGTAGTCGATGGACAATCAGTTGATATTCTGGTACCCGTGTATGTGCGCCCATGTGTGAATCAGTGATACTAACCACCCGCGATCATCATCGGACTGCAGTTTTGCTGTGGTTGGTGGTGGGAGTGCGTGGGGCCTGATCTGGTAGTAGCCAAGTGATGGGGTGACGCAGTGGGGTAGCCGCGCCACTTATTGGATTGTGGTGTAAGCGTGTGGCACGAGGGGAGTGGTAAATCCGCCCCTCAATGTGTGTGAGGCGTGATGCGTAGCCCTTTGTGGGTGAATGTGGTGATCCCGTACTGTCGAGAAAAGCCTCTAGCGATGTATGTATATGGCCCGTACCCTAAACCGACACAGGTAGTCAGGTAGAGAATACTAAGGCGTTCGGGTGAACTGTGGTTAAGGAACTCGGCAAAATGCCCCCGTAACTTCGGGAGAAGGGGGGCCACTGTTGGTGATAGAACATTTCGTTTTTGAGCTGGTGGTGGTCGCAGAGAATAGAGGGAAGCGACTGTTTATTAAAAACACAGGTCCGTGCGAAAACGTTGAAGTTGAGGTATACGGACTGACGCCTGCCCGGTGCTGGAAGGTTAAGAGGACCTGTTAGATCTCCCTTGTGGGGGTCGAAGCGGAGAATTTAAGCCCCAGTAAACGGCGGTGGTAACTATAACCATCCTAAGGTAGCGAAATTCCTTGTCGGGTAAGTTCCGACCTGCACGAATGGCGTAACGACTTCCCTGCTGTCTCAACCACAGGCCCGGTGAAATTGCAGTACGAGTAAAGATGCTCGTTACGCGCGGCAGGACGAAAAGACCCCGGGACCTTCACTATAGCTTGGTATTGGTGTTCGGTTCGGTTTGTGTAGGATAGGTGGGAGACTGTGATCATGTGACGCTAGTTGTGTGTGAGTCGTTGTTGAAATACCACTCTGATCGGATTGGATACCTGAACCTTGGCCCATGATCTGGGTTGGGGACAGTGCCTGGTGGGTAGTTTAACTGGGGCGGTTGCCTCCCAAAATGTAACGGAGGCGCCCAAAGGTTCCCTCAGCCTGGTTGGTAATCAGGTGGTGAGTGTAAGTGCACAAGGGAGCTTGACTGTGAGAGTGACAACTCGAGCAGGGACGAAAGTCGGGACTAGTGATCCGGCACCTACTTGTGGAAGTGGTGTCGCTCAACGGATAAAAGGTACCCCGGGGATAACAGGCTGATCTTCCCCAAGAGTCCATATCGACGGGATGGTTTGGCACCTCGATGTCGGCTCGTCGCATCCTGGGGC
This sequence comes from Corynebacterium testudinoris, assembly GCF_001021045.1. Taxonomy (NCBI): domain Bacteria; kingdom Bacillati; phylum Actinomycetota; class Actinomycetes; order Mycobacteriales; family Corynebacteriaceae; genus Corynebacterium; species Corynebacterium testudinoris. The sequence goes on along the minus strand of NZ_CP011545.1, from coordinate 2,620,123 downwards.
TGGAGTAGGTCCCAAGGGTTGGGCTGTTCGCCCATTAAAGCGGCACGCGAGCTGGGTTTAGAACGTCGTGAGACAGTTCGGTCTCTATCCGCCGCGCGCGTAGAAACTTGTGGAAGGCTGTCCCTAGTACGAGAGGACCGGGACGGACGTACCTCTAGTGTGCCAGTTGTTCCGCCAGGGGCAGGGCTGGTTGGCTACGTACGGAAGGGATAACCGCTGAAAGCATCTAAGCGGGAAGCCTGTTTCGAGATGAGGTTTCGTGTGAGGTCCCCTGTAGATGACGGGGTTGATAGGCCAGATCTGGAAGCATTGTAAGGTGTGGAGGTGACTGGTACTAATAGACCAACAAAACACACACACATTTGACTGCTGTGGTGGTTGGTGGGTGTTTTTTACGCAACGTAACAAAAAAAATGAGATCATCTGATTGCCCTTGTTGGGGTGGTTGGTGGTTCGCGTCCATTATGCAGTGTCTGACACAGCACACTCGTGTCACAGAACGAAGCATGTCCATCGCCTTGTGTGGGTGGTGGGTGTTGTTCTGGTGGGTGTGTCGGTGGTTGATGGCAGCAGGGAAACGCCCGGTCCCTTTCCGAACCCGGAAGCTAAGCCTGGTTGCGCTGATGGTACTGCACCTGGGAGGGTGTGGGAGAGTAGGTTACCGCCGACACTAAAAACTTAACAATAGTGAGCTAGACCCTAGAGGGGGTTTCGTAGCGCCGAGGATATCGGGGCTACGGGACCTCCTTTTTGGCGTGCCCACACGAGAATGGGTGTGGGTGGTTCTAGGTCATGGTGGGAAACAGGCGCGAGGGAGCAGCGAAGTTGCACTCCTCGCCACTCAACGGATCGACGAAGGCGAGCGAGCTCGCTCTCAAGTGCATGGGGACGCGGAAGTTCTCCTCGGCCTCGGTGTGGATGCGCGGATACACGGGGTCACCGAGGATCGGTACGCCGGCGGCCCACATGTGGAGGCGGAGTTGGTGGGTGCGGCCGGTTAATGGCTGCAGGAAGTAACGGGCCTGGGGCTCCAGGGGTCCATGGACGGACGCTAGGGTGAGGTGCTCGTCGGGGGAGACAGGCTGGACGTCGAGAAGCGTTGTATGCGCGTTTGGTTCGCCCGGAGTGATAAAGCCTTGGATGTCTCCGGGGGTTTTAGTCATATGGGAGGACCACGTCTGCGGGACCGGCAGGTCGCGAAGCGGGGCAATGGCCTCGTAGGTTTTGGTCACGGCGCGATCGGCGAAGAGCCGTTGGTAGGCACCACGGACTTCCTTACGGACCGTGAGGAGCAGTACCCCGGACGTTAAGCGGTCGAGGCGGTGCGCGGGCACGAGCTCGGGAAGATCCAGGGAACGCCGGAGCCGCACCGTCACGGTCTCGGTGATGTGCTTTCCGCGTGGCATGGTGGCCAGGAAGGGTGGTTTGTCCACTACAAGGAGGTTCTCGTCTCGGTAGAGAATGTCGATGCCGTAGGGAACGAGCGGTTCGGGGGCTGGCATTCGGTAGAAGAAGACGTCCTCACCAGGCTGGACCATCGTGTCCGGCTCGTAAGGATCGCCGGATCGACGGACGACGAGGCGGGCGTCGAAACGCTCTTGGAGTGCGGCACTGTCGTCGGCAGGGTGCCGGTGACGTTGAGTAGTGATGAGGTGCTGCACGAAATCCCATGCCCGCATCGCGGGCACATCAACCGGTAGGCGGGCGCGCGTGGACGTCAGCCCGTCTCGGACGGGCAAGGGCGAGCGCTGAACGCGTTGTTGGGATACCCTGTTATTCATGAACTTTGATGCCATCCTCGAACAGGCTACCGCTTTCTCCTCTGAGGGTATCGGTAAGGTGATCACCGACTTCGCTAAGGTCATCTACGGAATCCTCTTCCCCGCTAACTCTGACTCCGCAACTCCCGTCCCGATCGGCTAAAAAGCCGGCCCGCACGGGAGAAGTACCAGCTTATCTATCTGGTACTAACATCCGCCCAAGCTGGGATAATCGGCGCTACAATTGACATAGACACCGAAGAATATCGATCCTTAACATGAAAGGGCGATCGAAATGACTAAGGAAGACATTGTCGTCGTAGCAGTCGACGGCTCCGAGGCCTCACATAATGCTGTTCGTTGGGCCGCCAACACTGCTAACAAGCGCGGCATCCCGCTGCGTCTCGCGTCTTCGTACACCATGCCGCAGTTCCTCTACGCCGAGGGCATGGTTCCGCCGCAGGAGCTGTTCGATGACCTTCAGTCCGAGACGATGGAGAAGATCGACCAGGCTCGCGTCATAGCTCATGAGATCGCTCCTGGCATCAAGATCGGACACACGATCGCTGAAGGCTCCCCGATCGACATGCTGCTGGAGATGTCCAAGGACGTCACCATGATTGTCATGGGTTCCCGAGGCCTCGGTGGCCTGTCGGGCATGGTCATGGGTTCGGTGTCCGCCGCTGTTGTGTCCCACGCTGAGTGCCCCGTCGTGGTTGTCCGCGATGACAACCCGGTGCAGGAAGCCACGAAGTATGGCCCCGTCGTCGTGGGCGTGGATGGCTCTGATGTCTCCCAGCGGGCCACGGAAATCGCCTTCGCGGAGGCAGATGCCCGCAACTGCGAGCTCGTCACCGTGCACACCTGGATGGACATGCAGGTTCAGGCTTCTCTCGCGGGGCTCTCGGCAGCCCAGCTGCAGTGGGAAGAGGTGGAGCGTGAGCAGATTGAGATGCTCTCTGAGCGCCTCGCCCCGATGACGGAGAAGTACCCCAACGTTGAGGTACGCAAGGTGATCACCCGTGACCGCCCGGTCCGAGCGCTCGTGGAGAACTCTGAGGGGGCACAGTTGCTGGTCGTCGGTTCGCACGGCCGCGGTGGCTTCAAGGGCATGCTTTTGGGCTCCACGTCTCGTGCGCTGCTGCAGTCCGCACCGTGCCCGATGATGGTTGTTCGCCCGATCGATTCCTAAACTTTCAACCCGACTGTTACCCGTGTCCCCGCAAAGGGGGATGCGGGTTTCGTCTTTCTAGGCATCGGTACTCGAACTAGTTACGCCCACCAAAACAGATCATTTCGGAAGCGAAGTCACAACGATCCGGTCACGATGTCGGTGTGAGCGTGCATCTCACCGTAATTCATGCAAAGCTATACATGTGATCACTGAGTGTAACTTTCACAAGCTTCTTCAGTGAACAACAAAGCTCAATCTTGGCCGGCGCCTCTGTCGACTGAGAAAGATAAAAGTGAGAAGGAGAACGACATGCTCGGTTTGGGAATCTTCGGTTGGATTATCATCGGCGGCCTCGCAGGCTGGATTGCTTCCAAGATCAAGGGCACCGACGCCCAGCAGGGCCTCCTGCTTAACATCATCGTCGGCGTTATCGGCGGCCTGCTTGGTGGTTGGCTGCTTAGCTTCTTCTTCGACGTGGCCGGTGGCGGAATTATCTTCAGCTTCCTGACCTGCCTCCTCGGCGCAGTCATCCTGCTGTCGATTGTGCAGGCAGTCCGCAAGTAGAAGTCCATCTAGAACGGCTTGTATCGCGCCCGTTGCTCCCCCTGGGGAGTGGCGGGCGCGAGGCGTTGAGGGGGTCGCGCCACCACGAAGGGCGGGGGTGCACGCTTGCTATACGTACCGGTTTGTCTATATTGAGTAGAAGCAACCGCGCATTCCCCTCGACCCTTGGAAGGACGGCTATTCCGTGGCACCCAGCACGCCCAAGAAGAAGACCACCGCTACTCGTCGGCGCAACCGTCCTAGCCCCCGCCAGCGCCTGCTGGATTCGGCGACTAATCTCTTTTCCACTGAGGGTATCCGGGTGATCGGCATCGATCGCATCCTCCGGGAGGCGGATGTCGCCAAGGCGTCGTTGTATTCGCTGTTTGGGTCAAAGGATGCGCTGGTGATCGCCTACCTGGAGGCACTGGACGAGCAGTCCCGGCAGGCCTGGGTGGATCGCACCAAGACGATGGCGGACGCCGAGGACAAGATCCTCGCGTTCTTCGACATGGCGATCGCGGAGGAACCGGGGAAGGATTTCCGTGGGTCCTATTTCCAAAACGCTGCCAATGAGTATCCGAAGCCGGAGACCGACTCCGAGCGGGGCATTATCGTTGCCTGTTTGGCCCATCGGACGTGGATGCACCAGACGATGACGGATCTATTGACCGCCAAGAATGGTTACCCGTCGTCGACGCAGGCCAACCAGCTGCTCATCTTCCTCGATGGTGGTCTGGCTGGTGCCCGTTTCGTGCGGCACGTTAGTCCTTTGGAGACTGCTCGGGACTTGGCTCGTCAGATGCTGCTGGCTCCTCCGGCGGACTACTCGATTTAGCCGTCGTTTCACCATTCTTTTTGGCGAGGCGCTCTTGGCGCTTGCGCTCATTTTTATCTTTGATCAGCTGGGTACGCGCGGCGGATTGCTCTTTCCGGATCCGTTTCCGCTCAGCTTTCTCGGCGGTTGATTTCTCGCGCCGCTCCGCCTTTTCGGCGTTGAGCTCGCGGCGGATCTCGGGGATCCTCCACGGTTGGATGGCGCCAAGAGCTTGTCGACGCCGCACTCCGCGCCGGTAGGTGCGTCTCTCCCGCAGTTCGGTGAGGAAGGCTTCCTTCGCTTCGTTGGTGGACGCTTGGTGCTCTTCCGATAGCGGCATGAGTTGGTCGACTCGGATGCGGATGAGGGTGGTTTGGGCGAGCGTCCAGAGGTTGTTGGCAAACCAGTAGGCGATGATGGCCACGGGGGCCTGGCCGGTCAGGCCGAAGCTGATGAGCATGATCGGGATGAACGGGATCATGAACAGGATGATCTTGTTCGCCACACGGGAGATCTTCGAGGTCCAATCCATGGTCAAACGGTTGCGGCGCACCGTCTGGAAAAGGTTGAACATGGTGAAGAAGACCGCTAGCAGCAGCGTGGGCAAGACGAATTGCAAAACCTCGTCGCGGGTGGTTCCCAAGGCCGCTAGGTGTTCCTCCGACATGGCCACGTAGGCCGGCAGCGGGTAGCCGAAGAGCTCGGCGTTGATAAAGGAGCGCATCTCGGTGGCATTGAGCAGGCCTACAGAGGCGCCATCCGGTACCTCGAGGGTTTCGGAGGGCCGGGACATCTGCACGACCACCCGGTAGAGCCCGAAGAAGATGGGGATCTGGATGAGCATGGGCAAACAACCGGCCAACGGATTGTAGTTGTGGCGTTGGCGAAGCTCCTTGCGCTTCGTCTCCAGCTCGGCGACTGATTCTTTATCAGTCCGGGTCTCGTATTCCTTGTTCAAGGCGGCGAGCTCGGGGCGCATGACGATGGAACGCCGCGAGGACATGTACTGGATCCACGAGATCGGCGTGATGAGGCCTCGGACGGTGACCACCAGGCCCAGCAAGGCGAATGCCCACGCAGTGGAGTCGTTGACTCCGAGGACGTTGTGGATGAGGAGATGCCAGAGTTTCAGGACCCCGGAGACCACATAAATAAACGGTTCCAGCACAGTCGAGTCAACCATCCTCACAGAAGTCAGAAGCAAGGCCACCGCAGCCGTGCTCACTATGTCGCTTTACCGATCCTATCCATGCACCTTCTCACTCACGAATGCACGGGCTGAGTAGGCTCATCGTTATGGAGACCAGCCTAGATTCTCATCCACAAGATGTGGAGGATGAGTCCCGGGAGCGCACCCCTGCTCCCGATGAGGAAGTGTTGACCGATGGCGTCCACATTCTCACCGCATTGCTGTTGATCGTCGCGCTGCTGAGTTCCATTCGCCTGCCCTTCGGGGAGGCAGCGTTGAACCTGTTGCTGTGTTCCGGCTTCGCGGTGCTGTATTTCTATGGGTCGGCCCAGTTGCCGAAGTGGCGGGAATCGACCCAATTGCTGTGGTTGGTGGGGTTGACCACGTTGTGGATCTTGGCCATGTTGGTCGCCCCCGTGGGCATCTACTTGGTCTTTTCCCTGTTCTTTTTGTACCTGCGGGTGATGGATGATGTCCGGGGTGTGGCCTCGGTGCTCTTTGCCACCGCGGTATCGGTGATCACGCAAATTCCCAATGGGTTGACGGTCGGCGGCGTCATGGGGCCGGCGGTGTCGGCGGCGGTGGTCCTGGCCATTCACTACGCCTTCCGCACCATGTGGCGCATCAATCGGGAGCGCGAGGAGCTCATTGATCAGCTCATCGCGACCCGCACGCAGCTCGCGGAGACCGAACGGGCGGCAGGCGTGGTGGAGGAGCGCCAACGCCTGGCGCATGAGATCCATGACACCGTGGCCCAAGGGTTGTCCAGCATCCAGTTGCTGTTGCATTCCGTGGAGCGGGACATTCAGGGATTCGGCCTGCCGGACGAGCAGACCGCTAACCCCCGAAGGCTGTTGGAGCTCGCGCGCACTACCGCCGCGGAAAATCTCGGGGAGACCCGCGCGATGATCGCCACCCTGCAACCCGCCTCCCTGTCAGAGACGTCGCTGGAGGGTGCCTTAGAACGGATGTCCCGGAGTTTCGCGGCGGCCGCGGACGTGGACATCAGCGTCATCATGGAAGGCCAGGAATCGCAGCTGCCCATGCGGACGGAGACCTGCCTGTTGCGGATCGCCCAAAGCGCGGTCGGGAATGTGGCCAAACATGCCAATGCCAGTCGCTGCCAGGTGACGGTGACGTACGCGCCCGAGGAGGTGCGTCTCGACGTCGTGGACAATGGCGAAGGCTTTGACCCGACGGAAGTCGAGGAGCGGCCCGCCAGCCTCGGCCACATCGGCCTTGACGCGATGCGGCAGCGCGCCGCGGAACAGGGCGGCGTGCTGGAGGTCGAGTCGACGCCAGGATTCGGCACCGCAGTGTCGGTGGCCATCCCGGTGAACACCGTGACTCATACTGAGGCAACACTAACTACTACACTTGATGAAAACCCCAACGACGAAGAGGAAAGGTGGCAAGCATGATCCGAGTGCTGCTGGCCGACGATCATGAAATTGTCCGGATGGGGCTGCGGGCCGTCCTCGAGGACGCCGAAGACATCGAAGTTGTGGGGGAAGTAGCGACGGCGGAAGCCGCCATCGCCGCCGCTCAAGCCGGCGGGATTGATGTGCTCCTCATGGATCTGCGGTTCGGGGCCGGGGTCGAAGGCACCCGGGTGATGAACGGGGCGGAAGCCACCGCAGAGATCAAAGCCTCCATGGCGAAGCCGCCCAAAGTGCTAGTGGTGACTAACTATGACACCGATGCGGATATTCTCGGCGCGATCGAGGCAGGAGCTGTCGGGTACATGCTCAAAGATGCCCCGCCGGTTGAGTTGCTCGCCGCCGTCCGCTCGGCAGCCGAAGGCGATTCGGCGCTGTCACCGGTGGTGGCGGATCGGCTGATGACGCGCGTGCGCACCCCTCGCACGTCGCTGACCCCCCGTGAGCTGGAAGTGCTCAAACTCGTGTCGGAGGGTTCCTCCAACCGGGAGATTGGGCATACCCTCATGTTGTCCGAGGCGACCGTGAAGTCTCACCTCGTCCACATCTATGACAAGTTGGGCGTGCGCTCCCGCACCTCCGCGGTGGCGGCGGCGCGGGAGCAGGGCATGCTCTAACTCTTAGGAGTGGGCCTTGTCGTAGGCCTCGTAGACGTGTGCGGGCAGGGTGCCGCGGTCGGAAACGGCGATTCCCTCCTCGCGGGCCCATTCGCGGACCTTGCGGGTGTTGGAGCGCTTGACTCCACCGGTGCCCCGGCCGCGGCGGCCGAGGGCCGGAGCCGGGCTGGCGACCTTGATGTAGGGGGCCAGTGCCTCGCGGAAGGCGGCGGCGTTCTTGGCGGAAAGATCAACGACGTATTGCGAGCCATCGAGGGCGAAGCGAATGGAGTCGACGTCCTCAGCGGAGAGCGGAGAACCATCGATGTCGTCGTAGTACTGGGTGATTTCGCGGCGTGCCATGGGAAACTCCTCAAGGTGAAATGAAAGCCCGTACTGGTAGAACGGGGGATTATATTACTGTATCGACCATTATGCCGAAAGTAACCAAACTCCGCATTCGAACATAGGCGACTGAGTTCAGTTCTTCAACATTCACATTGCCAGATGGGCAGGTAACGGCACTATTTCACAAGCATTTCACATGAGAAAAGGAGGTGAAAGCCACTTTGCTTCCACCTCCTCAGGGCGCCATCTCGTCGTATTACGGTCGGCGAAGACGGTCCTGAATCTCCTGAGTTACCGCGTCAATATCGCGCGAGATAGTGTTGTGCGCGCGGCGGCGCTGCTCCGGGGTCATGAATTCCGCGTTGTCGACGGCTTTGTCCAGCTCATCGAGGCGATCCTTGACATCGCGGACAAACCCCGCCGAGTGCTGCTCTTCGCTCAGTGTCTGCCGCACGCCGTGGGTGCGAGCTTTGAGTTCGGAACCGTGCCCGGCAAAGCGGGCCAATTGGTCCACGGAAACTCCGACCTTTCGGGCCTTCGCTTCGGCGACCTGTTCACGGCCGGCGGTAATCGCGCGGTAGATCAGCGGCAGTAACAGGGGCAGCGCCAGGCGGGCGGCGCCAGCCCATCGCCGGACATTGGCAGAATTGATCCGACCCTGCTTGATTTGGGCCAGGGTGTTTTCGGCCATCTTGCGCTCATGCTTGCGGCGATCTTTGAGTCCGCGGGCCTCGCGCTTGAGCAGATCCTTTTCCGCTTTGGCGAGTAGCTTCTCGCGGCGCAGCTCAAGCTTGGCGTCTTCCTTGACGGCTTGACGGGCTCGGGCTTTGGCGGCCTTGATTTCTGCCTTAGCCTTTGTGCGGTTTTTGCGGATCGATTTCATAATGCCCATGTGATTGCGACCTTAACTTCCCGGTTAATGGCGATTCATCGGTGTTCGGGTTCAACACTACCTGGGATAGTGGGATATGCTCACGCCATTGTGAGTGCTTCGGAAACCTGCGCAACGGTGACGGCGTCTGATCTGGTCGGTTGCCGTTACCGGCTGGTTCAGCGTGCGCGTCACCCGGATGTCCCCCGAACTCGCACCGCGGAGGCGAGGCAGGCTCGGATGCTTGTGGCCCGGGAGGCGGTGCAGGCGTTGTTGCCGCAACGCCGCGCCCTCGGTGATGGCCGTTCGCGTCGGTTCTTAAGGGTCGACATTCCGGGGGAGGACGCGTTCGCCGCCGAGTTGGCCACGCTTGAAGCATTGGCGCAGCGGGCCACACTCATCACGGGTGCAGTGTTTAGCACTGCCCAGTGGCGCGTGGAGGTGGACATTCTGGTTCGGCGCCCGGATGGGTTGTACATGCCGGTGATTGTGAGCAATCATCGCGTGGCCCGGGCGGCGCAGGGGCACTCGACGCCGGTGCTGGCCACGGGTCGGCTGGGTTTGGGCGAGCCGGTGGAGGGGCAGTTCCGGCTGCGTCATCACGCTATTGATGGCTACCGCTTGGGGTTGGCGGCCCGCGCGCTGGCGGAGATGGATTTGGACAGTGGGTGGGGAGGGACGATCGGCCAGGATCGGACGAGGGCTTTCCTTGAGCGCACCGCGTCCTTCCAACCGGCGTTGGATAAGGCCCTGGACCTGCCGCTTCCGCGCCGACCCCGTCGCGTGAAGGAATGCGCCACGTGTCGCTTCCGCCCGCTCTGCGACGTGGAGTTGACCGAACTCGATGACATCAGTTTGGTCCTCCCGGGCGATCGCGCGGAGCCGTTCCGCGAGCAGGGCATCACCACCGTTCAAGAGCTTATCGACGCCCGCTGGCTCGGCGAGCCCGCCGCCCTCGCCAAAGCTTGGCGCGAGGGCATCCCCCTGCTGCGCAGGGTGGATGCCGTGGACGCCCCGCGGGCGGACGTGGAAATCGACGTCGATATGGAGGCCTACCTCGACCAGGGCGCGTACCTGTGGGGCACCTTCGACGGGCAGGACTACCGGGCCTTCGCCACGTGGGAACCCCTCGGTGGTGATGCCGAGGCAGAGAACTTCGCGCGGTTGTGGGCGTGGCTTGAGCAGAAACGGGAGCAGGCCCACCGGGACGGCGTGACCTTCGCCGCCTATTGTTGGTCCGCGCACGGGGAGAATCACTGGATGCGGATGAGCGCCCGGCGCTTCGGCGGGCGACGGTTCACAGACGTCACCGTCCCCACGGAAGCCGAGGTCGTGGAGTTCATTAGCTCGCAAGAGTGGGTGGACATGTTCGACGTGGTGCGCCGCCAACTCGTGGGACCCTACGGCCTGGGTCTGAAGGTCGTCGCGCCCGTGGCGGGGTACACGTGGGCGGACGGTGATTTCGACGGTGAGGAATCGGTGAATGCGCGCCGGGTGGCGCGGGGCGTCGATAAGCAGGCGCTGGAGACGCGCAGCCGTCTCCTGCGCTACAACGAAGACGACTGCCGAGCGACCGCGCGAGTCCGGGAGTGGATGCGGGCGGGCGCGCCCGGCACGCCGCTGATCAGGCAGTACCTCGACGATGAAGCGACAGGCTCACCGCAACGAGGAGAAGCAGAATCGCCGCGAGGGTGAGCGTGAACCCGAACCACGACAGCTGCGCGAAGACGAGCCCAGTCATCGCCCCGATGATCGAAGACCCCGCGTAGTAGCTGAATAGGTACATGCTCGACGCCTCGGCGCGGTGCTCGGTGGCCGCCAAGCCAATCCAGCTCGACGCCAGGGAATGCATGGCGAAGAAGGCGGCCGTGAACACCAACAGGCCACTCAGGGCGAGGGGGAGCCAGCCGGAGGCAGTCGCCAGCGTGCTCACGACCATGAGAATGGTGCACGTGACCAGGGTCGGGCCCCGGCCGTAGCGGGAGGCAATGGCGCCGGCGCGGGCCGAGCTCCACGTGCCGGAGAGATACATGATGAACACCAGGCCCACGAGCGCGGGCGACAGCCCGAAGTGATCAATCATGCGGAAGCCGAAAAAGTTGTACATGGACACGAACACGCCCATGCCCAGGAACGCGATCACGAACAGCGCCAGCAGGTGGGGATTGCGCAGGTGTCCGACCATGGCGGAAAACTCCGAGCGCACGCCGATCTTCTTCGGCACGAAACGGCGCTGGCGAGGAAGGAGGAAGGCCATAGCAATGGCGATGGCGAAAGTGATCACGGAGCTGATGACCAGGGACGTGCGCCAATCAACGATCTCCAGCAGCCCGGCTGGCATGAGGCGTCCGGTCAACCCACCGACGGAGGTGCCCGCGACGTAGATGCCCATCGCGCGCGGGAGATCCTCAGGATGGAGCTCCTCGGCGAGCCAGGCCATGGCGACGGCCGGGACGCCGGCGATGACCAGACCCTGGAGGCCGCGCAGGGAGATGAGCGATGCGCCGTCGGGGGCGAGTGGCAGGAGCATGCCGATGGAGGTGGCCAGCAGCGCGGAGAGAATGAGGATGCGGCCGCGGCCGAAACGCTCGGACAGGATGGACGCGGGCACGATACACAGGGCGAGCATGCCCGTCGTGGCGGAGACGGTGAGGGCGGCGACGGAAGGGGTGATGCGGAGATCGTCGACAAGCGTGGGCAGCAGCGCCTGCGTGGCGTAGAGGGCGTTGAAGGAGGCGAGCCCGGCGAGGAGCATGGCAAAGACCGCGCGGCGGTAGAGTCGGTCGCCGCGGCGTAATCCTTGCTGCTCGGGAGTCATGCTCATCATGGTGGCTCGGCAGGAGGCATGTGTAAAATGTGTGTTTTTAGCAATTTCGATACGATAAATGCATGAGTGATTTCACCTTCTCTGACCTGCGGGGACTGCTGGCCGTGGCGGAATCCGGCCACCTCACGGAGGCCTCCGAGCTCCTCGATGTGTCCCAGCCCACTCTCACGCGCCGCATCCAGCGCATCGAAAAAGCCGTCGGCGCCGACCTCTTCGACCGCTCCGGCCGACGCATCGCCCTCAACGCCCGCGGCCGCGCCTTCCTGCCCCACGCGCGGACCATCGTCGCCGAACTCGCCGCTGGCACCGCCAAAGTCGGCCGCCTCATGGACCCCGCCCACGGCACGGTCCGCCTCGACTTCATGCACTCGCTCGGCACCTGGATGGTCCCCGACCTCCTCCGCGACTACCGCGCGCTTTACCCCCACGTGGACATTCGCCTCCACCAAGGCGCCGCCCGCGAACTCGTTGACAGAGTGCTTATCGACGCCGCCGATCTCGCCCTCGTCGGCCCCCGCCCGCCCGAGGCGGGCACCGGGATCGGCTGGCACCAACTCCGCGTCCAGCGCCTCGCACTGGCCATCCCCGAAGACCACCCATTGGCCCAACCCGGCCCCATGCCCATTGATATCCGTGACGCCCGCGACGAGGGCTTCGTCGGCATGCTCCCCGGCTACGGCACCCGACTGCTACTCGACCGCGTCACCGAAGAAGCTGGATTCCACCCCCGCCTCGTCTTCGAATCGATGGAGCTGACCACCGTCGCCGGGCTCGTTTCCGCCGGCCTCGGCGTAGCACTCCTACCGCTCGATGATCCCTACCTCGCTCCCCGAGGCATCGTCCTGCGGCCCCTCGACCCGCCCGCCCACCGCGAACTGGGGTTGGTCTGGCGCGCCGGGGCGTCGGAGGCGCCGCCGGTGGACAAGTTCCGGGAGTTCATCGTGGGTTAATCCTGCTCCGGAGCGAGGAGGCTGAAACCCGCTCTATCTAACAACTCTGGGGTCAAACCTCCTTCTAAACCGGCCAAGTTGTTAGCGAGTGCGGGTTTTGGCCGACTCAGGGCGCCAAAAAGCCGCCGGACACTAGGTCCGACGGCTGGTGGGGTTCTAGCTAGGGGGAACTACTTGGCGGAGGCGTAGCGCTGTGCGACGTCCTCCCAGTTGAAGACGTTCCACACGGCCTTGACGTAATCAGCCTTGACGTTCTTGTACTGCAGGTAGAAGGCATGCTCCCACATGTCGAGCATGAGCAGCGGGGTCAGGTTGATGGAGATGTTGCCCTGCTGATCGGTGAGCTGCTCGATGACGAGGCGGTCAGCGACGTGGTCATAACCAAGCACGGCCCAGCCGGAGCCCTGGAGGCCCAGTGCTGCAGCGTTGAAGTGCTCCTTGAAGGCGTCGAAGGAACCGAAGTCGCGGACGATGGCGTCAGCCAGTTCGCCGGTCGGCTCGCCGCCACCGTTGGGGGAGAGGTTCTTCCAGAAGATGGAGTGGTTGGTGTGGCCACCCAGGTTGAAGGCGAGGTCCTTGGAGAGGGCTGCGGCGGCGACGCCGATGTAGCCGTTCTCGCGGGCATCAGCGAGCTTCTCCAGGGCGGTGTTGGCACCATTGACGTAGTTCTGGTGGTGCTTGGAGTGGTGCAGCTCCATGATCTCTGCCGCGATGTGCGGCTCAAGAGCGTCGTATGCGTAATCGAGCTCGGGAAGTTCGTAGACAGCCATTTCCTCTTCGTCCTTTCGTAGACTTCGCACCGTCAGGCGGCGCGCTGCTCCCCATGATAGGCAAGTTCGAGAAATCGGCAACGATTGTGTTCCCAAATTGGTTTCAACTGGTACTACAGTGGGCTCATGGCATGGATGTTTCAACGTACTCCCGAACTAGTTCCCACCGACCAAGCTCTCAAGGGCGGCCGAGCGCCGGTCCTGCCGCACCCCCGTCCGCATGCCGTCCTGGGCACCCCCATTACCGGCCCGTGGCGCGATGACCAGCGGGTTCTCTACATCGGTATCGGCTGTTTTTGGGGTGTGGAGAAGATCTACTGGCAGATGGAGGGCGTGGAATCGACCTCCGTTGGTTATGCCGGTGGCGCCACGGTCAACCCCACCTACCGGGAAGTCTGCTCAGGCCGCACCAATCACGCAGAGGTTGTCGAGGTCGTTTACAACCCGGCGGTCATCTCCCTCAAGGAGATCGTGGTCGCCGCGCTCGAAGCACACGACCCGACCCAGGGCATGCGCCAAGGAAATGACGTGGGCACGCAGTATCGTTCGGCTTTCTACACCACGGGCGAGCACGCCGAGGAAGAGAAGCAGGAAATCCAGGCGATCGTCGATTCCTATGCTGAGCAGCTCGCAGATCACGGCTATGGCGAGGTAACCACCGAGGTGAAGACCCTCGCGGAGACCGCGTCGGGCGCGTACTACCTCGCCGAAGATGAGCACCAGCAGTACCTGCACAAGGTGCCCAATGGCTACTGCCCGCTGCACTCCACCGGCGTGGAGTGCCGCATTCCGGATTAGAGATCAGGCCCGGAGCTGGTCAATCACGCCCACCAGGGTGTCCATGGCTGGCTCATCGGGCGGGGCTGCCGGGTCGCGGGGTTGATCCGCCCGCTGCAACAACAGGGCGTCGATGCCGACGGCGCGGGGACCCGCGACATCGTTAGCCCAGGAATCGCCCACCACGAGCGTTTCTTCGGCGCCCACCCCTAAGCGTTCCAGGGCGGCGGCGTATGCCGCCGGATGGGGTTTGGCGACGCCGAGCTCGACGGTGGCGATGAGTAGGACGGCGTCGATAAGCAATCCTGTGCGTTCAAGCTTCGCACGCTGCAGCTTTTCCGCACCATTGGTGAGGATGCCCACGCGCACCCCCGCGTCGAGCGCCGCTGTGAGGGCCGGCCGGGCATCGTCGTAGGCGCGCCACTGGGAGCGATAAACGCTCAGGTATCCCTCGTACAGCTCGAGGGCCTCGTCGTCGGTGAGCGAAGGGCGGCCGAGGAACTCCTTGCAACGCTCGACCCGCTGGCCGACGTGGCTGACCTCCCCGTTTTCGAAGCGGGTGAACCACTTCTGCTCGATCTCATGCCAACGCTGCCATTGGCCCGTGGGCAGACCCAACGTCTGGCACCAGGCGTCAACGCCGATGCGGGCGGCGCTGGCGTGATCGACGAGCGTGCCGTCGAGGTCAAAGAGAACTGCACGGTACATAAGGCCACAGCGTAGGCGAGCGCCACGTGAAGCGGGCATGAGATGTCCTTCATGTAGAGCCCGATCCGCCTGAGGGCGGGTGACAATGTGGCCGTGACTACCAATGATCAGCGCGGACAGCGACAACTTACCCGGCGAGGGCTGCTGCAGGGCACCCTCCTTGCCGGGGCGGCGATGGCAGTGCCAGGGGTGTCCACGGCGAGCGAGCCCCGGGCATTCCTCCATGGGGTCGCCTCGGGTGACCCGCTGCCGACGTCGGTAATCCTGTGGACACGGGTAACGCCCACCCCGGAGGCGACGCCCGGCTCCGGGCTGGGGCCAGCCGTCGACGTTGGCTGGGAGATCGCCCGGGACGAGGATTTCCGCGTGGTGGAGCGGGCCGGAACGGTGACCGCGACCGCCGCCAGTGATCACACCGTGCATGTCGATCCCTTTCACCTGGAGCCTGCGACGACGTACTTCTATCGCTTCACCGCGCTCAGCGGGGAGGTTGCCGGGGAGATGTCGGCGGTGGGGCGCACGCGGACGCACCCCAGCGATGACACCGACCCAGGCCAGTGGCGCCTGGCCGTGTGCTCCTGCGCGAACTACGAATCCGGCTACTTCGGCGCCTACGCGGACATTGCGCGCCGGGCGCACGCGGGGGAGATCGATGTGGCCGTGCACATGGGCGACTACCTGTACGAATACGCCTCAGGGGAATACGCCGGCAAGCACGGGGTCGTGCGCCCGCATGTGCCGGCGTGGGAATTGACCACCCTGGCGGACTATCGTTCGCGCTACGGCCACTACCGGCGGGACGCTGATCTCCAGGCCGCACACGCCGCCCTGCCCTGGGTGGTGACCTGGGATGATCATGAGATTGCCAACAACGCCTGGGCCGGTGGGGCGGACAAACACACCGGGGCGAAGGGCGAGTGGGGCGAGCGGCGTGATCACGCCATGCAGGCCTACCTGGAATGGTTGCCGGTGCGCGGGACGTCCCCCTCGCGCGGAGGTCACATCTACCGCACGCTGCGCTGTGGCACCCTGGCTGAGCTACATATGCTCGATCTTCGCTTCTATCGGAGTGCCCCTGGCCTGCATAATCCTCAGTCGCGCGGCGATGATCGCACGATCATGGGCTCGGAACAGTTCAACTGGCTGTCGGCACGGTTAGCCACAGCGTCGACGCGCTGGAACCTCATCGGGACATCGGTGATGATGGCCCCGCTCAACCTCATCGACCTCGCGCCTGAGGTGAAAAGCCATCTTCTGAGCTTGGTTGGTGTCGACCTGGCGGGCACCCCCATTAACGTCGACCAGTGGGATGGTTACCAGGGCGACCGCGATCGGCTGTTGACTCAGTTGGCGCAAGCACATGGGCATGGCCGGACGGTGTTCCTGACCGGCGATATCCATTCGGAGTGGGCCAACCACATCTGGGTTGGTGACCAGATCGTTGCCGCCGAGCTGGTTTGTTCTTCCGTGAACGCGTCGAACGTCGATGACCTGCTGAGGGTGCCGGCAGACAGCGCCGTGTCCCTGGCCGCGGAGGCCCACGTGCGGGCGCACAATCCGCATATCGCTCACGTGGATCTCGATGCCCACGGCTATTCCACTCTCCTCATCCACCACGACGCGGTGGAAATGTCATGGCAGCGAGTGTCCGATGTGACCGTTACCGGTTCCGGAGTATCCACCGCTCACACGATGCTTTACGACGCCGCGCACATCACCGCGTGATCGCATCCTTGATGATGAAGTCCGCCGCTTTCGCGGCGAGGAAAGGAGTCAAGCGCACGGCGGCATTCTCGCCCAAGACGGCGTCCCAGTACCACAGCATTTCCTCGTGATAGTTGTGCCCGTGGCCCCCGGCGGTGGCGTTGGAGCTCAACTGATCCACGCCGATCTGCCAGGACGTGATGAAGGGAATCCAGCGGATTCCGGTCACCACGTCGAGGCGTTGAGCCCGCGGGGCGGGGCGCCCCCGACTGCCGGGCTCCGTCAGCCAGGCTGGTCGACGCCAGATGAGCGGAATATCCCACCAGACAATTGGGTCCGACGCATGTTGGGCAATAATAACCTTTGTCTGTGACCAATTATTGCGATACTCCAGGCCCGAAAAGTCCCGGTAGAGATGGTCTTGGTGGGCGGTGAACCTCACGAACTTACCGCCCTCGATGATGGGCAGGCGCTCAGGAGATCCCGGATCACGCGACGCGGTGAGCTCTTGGGTTAAGCGGGTAAAGCGAGGCGGGCCGGAAAAGACGGCGCCATCCGTCGTGGTGAGGAGGTCCTCCAGACCGTCGAAGGCGGTCATCATGCCATAGGCTCCGAGGGATTCGCCCGCGACATAAAGCTTCGGGCGATCATCAGGATCCATCTGCTCGAGGCGGGAGATGATGGCCGCCAGCAAGATTCGGCTGGCGCGCACGGGAGTGTCCCGATCCAAGTAATAGGACACCGCGGAGGGAAGGTAGGAGTACTGCATGGACATCGTCGCGCAGTTGCCGCCGGTGAGGAACTCCACCGCATCGACCGACCAGTCAGTGATCCAGCCCGTACCGGTAGAAGTTTGGATGACGAGGGTATCGCGCCTAAAAGCGCCCGTCCGATCCATTTCCGCAAGGACGAGCCGCGCCGCTGAAGCCAGGGACCGGCCCTGGACCAGGCCCACGAAAATACGGATCGGCTCATGGACCTCCTCCAAGCCGGTGACCGCGGCAATATCCTGAGCGCGAGGGCCGAGGGACAGCACGGCCCGGCCCTGAGCTCCCACCCGTATCCAATTCTCTCGAGACCACGGGCTCCCAGAGCGCTCCGGCTCCCACGGCATCGCCGTACCAGGAAAGACAGATTGGTTGAGGTAGGCGGCCCGACGCGCCAGGCGGGCGATGGTGCGGCGCATGAGAAGCCGGTCGCTGAGGAGGAATGCTGCGCCACCAACGCCGAATATCGCCAACGGCCAACCCAGCCACGGGGGCATGATGCGCGACAGGCGGCGACCCAGCCTATCGACGCTGAGCTGCGCAGCCTCCCCCATGAGAAGAAGCGCACCGTACCCGGCGGTGCCCACCGCGGCACCCAGCGCCGCCTGCTTCGCCCCCCGCACATGGCCCAGGCCCACTAGCCGAGATTGCTGGTCCTGCCGCCGGAGGCTAAGCCCCGCCGCCACGACGGTGATGGAGGCAATGGCGACGTGCCCGGCGTGCAACGTAGCCAACGTGATGAGCCGCTGCGGGCGGTGCCCTGCCCGATCGAAGGCCTTCGATATGGTCCACGCCGTTCCCGTGCCCACCGCATGACCTACCCCCTGGCACACGGCCACGTTGGCAGCGATCGCCCACCACGGCCGGGGAAGAAGCGAAGGAGACACGGCCCACCAGGTAGCGATCTCCGCCCCCAGAATGCCCGGAAGTAGCCGCTCTGAGAGATGGCGCCGCTTAGTCAGCCGCAGGCCAGGTGTGATATCGGCTACCACGGCGAGAGCAAAGGCGGTGCCCTTGAGTGTCCCGACGGCACCCCGGGCAAGGCCTCTGAGCAGGAAGGAGCGGGTTGAGCCCATGGTGTTCAGTCTGGCAGAGGGTGGCCTCTTTTGCAGCCCGGTTGACGCTCATCTCGAGGGAAAGGCGACAAAGGGTAGTGCGCAAACGGACAAAAAGGGAGATAATAGGAAGTAATCAGACTGATCGTCTGGTGCCCGAATCCAACCCCCCACGGGAGGACAGTCGTCAATGCGGAAGACAATCGGAAACAAGGTCGTTCTCATCGGAGCCGGTGACGTGGGAGTGGCCTACGCCTACGCCCTGGTCAACCAGGGAACCGTAGACCACCTCGCCATCATCGACATCGACGCCAAGAAGCTGCGCGGAAACGTGATGGACCTCAACCACGGCGTCGTGTGGTCGAGCTCCCGCACCCGCGTCACCGAAGGCACCTACGCCGACTGCGAAGACGCCGCCATGGTTGTCATCTGCGCCGGCGCCGCCCAGAAGCCCGGCGAAACCCGCCTGCAGCTGGTTGAAAAGAACATGCGCATCATGAAGGGCATCGTCGACGAGGTCATGGCCAATGGCTTCGACGGCATCTTCCTCATCGCCAGCAACCCAGTCGACCTGCTCACCTACGGTGCATGGCGCTACTCCGGCCTGGATAGCCACCGCGTCATCGGCTCGGGCACCGTCCTCGACTCCGCTCGCTACCGCTTCATGCTCGGCGAGCTCACCCACACCGCCCCCTCCTCAATTCACGCCTACATTATCGGCGAGCACGGCGACACCGAACTCCCCGTCGTCTCCTCCGCCACCGTCGCCGGCGTTCCGCTGTCCGCCAACTCCGACAAGGACCCGGACTTCGACGAGCGCATCGAGAAAATCTTCGAAGAGACCCGCGACGCCGCCTACGACATCATCGACGCCAAGGGATCCACTTCCTACGGCATCGGCATGGGCCTAGCCCGCATCACCAAGGCCATCATCAAGAACCAGGACGTCGCCCTGCCGGTCTCTGCCTACCTTGACGGCCAGTACGGCGAGCACGACCTCTACATCGGTACCCCCGCCGTGGTGAACCGTGGCGGTATCGGCCGCGTCGTCGAACTGCAACTCAACGAGCACGAGAAGGAGCGCTTCGAGCACTCCGTGAACACCCTGCGCGAAATCAAGAACGAGTTCTTCCCCGACGCGCCTTAAGAGCTTTGCTTTGTGGCCTTAAGACCTGCCCTGCGGTATTTCGCGGGTCAGGTCTTTTGGTTTTTGATGCCGCGGATGCGGTGGGCTGGCTTTGGCTGGGCTTACGGGTAGCGCGTTGTGGGGTTCGTGGGGCACATTATCCTGCGCTAACCCTTGTGGGCGCAGGATAATGTGCGTACTCTAGTTTGCACATGATGCTGTGCAAATGAGGGGAGCCGGATGTTCGTTCAATCGCCGATGATGTTCGCGGATTTCGTACGCTCGCAACGGGTCCAACGTGGGATGACACAGCAAGATCTCGGGTCACAAGCGGGGATGAGTCGTAGGTGGGTGCAGGACCTCGAATCGGGCAAACTCGTGCCGTCCCTGGAAGCCACGCTGAGAGTGGCTTCGGCATTTGGCTACGAGTTGCATCTAGAGCCGATGCCGAGCGCGTCCCCTCTAGACGCCTTGTTTGATGAGCTGGCATGAGCGGGCTTCCAGACATTCTTGATCTCTGGCTCGACGGGAGGTTGGCCGGCTCGCTCATGCGCGGCCCTACTGATGAGGTGGAATTCTCCTACGACGCGGAATACTTCAATAGCCGAGGAGTGACTCCGCTGTCGGTGAGCATGCCGCTCGTCCAGCAGCACTATGGCCCCAATGAAGTGATGCCGTGGTTGTCGAACCTGCTGCCAGACGCTGTGGAGGTTCGGGACCGATGGGCAGCCAAGTTCGGGGAGACTCGAAACGACCCCTTCACCCTCTTGCGGCATATGGGTCAAGATGCGCCGGGTTCAGTACAGGTGGTGCCATGGGGTGCGCAGCCTTCTCAGCTCGGCAGCATGTCGCACATCACCGATGCACGTATCGCAGAGCGGATTCACGAGATCATCGAAGATCCCGACCATTGGGTGGATGACGGCGACGAGGACCAGAGCCGTTTCTCTCTCAGTGGTAACCAGGGAAAGTTCGCGCTCGCAAAGCTCGATGGACGGTGGTTCGAACCCAATGGGCGAACAGCGAGCACGCATATTGTGAAACCGGGGATGGTCACTGTTCAAGGGCACACCAATGCCGAGGTCCAAGCGGTCGAGTTCGTCTCAATGCGTGCCGCGCGCTATTTAGGGCTCACGACCGCCCTGGTCGACATCGAGGATTTCAACGGCCTGCCCGCATTCGTCACGCAGCGCTATGACCGCCGCATCGACCAAAACCGGACGGTCACTCGACTACATCAGGAGGACTTTTGTCAGGCCCTCACATTTTTACCTTCTCGGAAGTATGAGGAGGACGGTGGCCCGACGATGGCGGACATGGTCGCCGTCGTCGATAAGCACAGTTCTCCACGCTGGCGCGATAGCGATCGATTGGCTCTCGCCCGGCTGTTCGCGTTTAACCTGCTCACTGCCGGGGTCGACGCGCACGCGAAGAACCACAGCCTCGTCCTCAGCGGAAACCTGGTGCGCCTCGCGCCTGCCTATGACCTCATCTCAGCACACGGAATGTGGAACAAGGACCGAGTGCGGTTTAAAAGCTCAGCCGCTGTCCGCTATGGCAAAGCGCGACCCTACCGCCAAATCACGGGAAGGAACCTGGCCCGCACTGCCGACACATTGCGAATGGACCGCCGCGAGTTCCACGAACAGCTCGTAGACATGCAGCGCAGACTCCCCAGCGCCCTTGACAAGGCGGTGAACGAACTCCCAGAGGAAATGCTGACGGAACGGGTGAAACGTATGCCCGAACGCGAGACAGAATTCGGAACAGATGTCACCTCACGTATGACAATGGGTGATATCGAAGACACCCCCACATTCGATCCACCATCTAACCGCAACCACCGCAGTCGCAGCCGGGTGTGGACACCAGGACAGCTGAAAGACGGCGTGTGGGAGTTGGGGAGCTACCGAAATCGAGGCCACTCACGATAGGCATCCACCACAGCAGTCAAAACAGAATCCACATAGCCGCTCGCTTCACTGCGGCTGCGTAATTCTCGAGCCCCTCGTTGCCACACTGCTTATCGCCCAACATTCGAATGCTCTCAGGCAAAACGTGGACGCAAAGGAGCAAATTACCGGCAATCCTGAAGAGATGACTGATTCGATCTCAACGATGGAACCTATCGAGCGCCGGGAAGCTGCGCTCGATGGCCACCAGAATCTCGCCATCGACTAATACTCAATCCGTCGCTTGGTACTCCCCTTACCTGTAGCGGGCGAACTGCTTCCGACTTCGGTAGGCCACGCCGAGGGGGCGCGGCTGCGCACCCTAGACGCCGCTCACCCGATCACACCTGGGCCCCTGAGGTGATTTCCGGAGAGTTCAGCGCATTTCTCTCCGACGTGTTGTGAGGGCGGGGCCGCGCCTCACAACCCACCGCTGAAACTCGCCTCCTGAGAAAACTAGCTCAGCCTAAAGGCTACTTCTCGGTCCAAGTGCGATGCTAAGCGTGGCCGCCAGCGAGGATTCCAAGGGCGTAGCCCACCTGGCCGGCATGTTGGGCAGCATCATCGACGATGCTGACCAGCCGGGTAGCGCGCGTCACCGGCGGATACCAGTCCTCATCCACCACGTCGGCCAGCGTTTCTGGGTCCAGCGCACTGAGGTAACTGCTCAAGGCCTCACCGGCTGCGAAGACGTAATCAACGAGCGCTTGGGGATCCGTCACCACGATCCTCCGAGCCTCGTCGCTCGTTTGGCCGTAGCCGACACCGTCGCCTAGTTCACCAAGCCCGAGCCGTTTCGCAAAGCCCTGACTCGTCCAGACCTCCGGCAGACCTGAAAGTGCGCTCAATTGAACGTCGATCTCCCGGCCCATGTGCCACAGCAGCCACCCGATGGAATTGTCGTGCCCGCCCGGGTGGGCGGCCAACAGTTCAGGAGTCAGCTGGCCACGAATAGACACAATCGCGGCGACAGGCCGACGGGCAAAATCGAGCAGAACCTCAGTGGGAAGCATGCCAATAGCGTAAATCGTCACTAAGTAAAGTGTCACGAAACTGTCGGAAGCCGTCTGATTGAGACAACTTGCCCCGACAATCAAGATGTCGGAATACCGAATGAACGATGTCCCGACACTTCGCGTCGGGGTCATTTCGTTGCGCGTTCAGCAGTATTCCCCGTCGGACGAACACCCAGGTTTCCCAGTGATACAGGGGCTTGTACGAAGGTGCGAATCGGGCATCGACCCCTGCGGTGAAGGACCAGCTGGATTCGATGGTCCGGGAATCTAGATGACTCGAACACTTCTCGCTGCCTCCGAGGTAGGTCGACCGACTGTTCGAGGACTAAATACGGGTATGAACGTTCGTGGACTGGCGACGAAGTACGGCATCTATCGCGCCACGGCGTCTACGCATCCGAGCCGACGGAAGAATCCTCGACATCGTCCGGGGTTTGACATCAGACTGTGCGTGGACTTTTCGCCGTTCGTGGTCACTGGCACTCGCGACCTGGGTGAGATCCCTTCAATTCCCGTCCGACGCATCGCCTTGGACACCGTCTTGCGGTTAACAACGATCCCCTCATCATGCAGGCACTAGTGACTCTCGGCGCCCTGTAGGTGTGATGTGTGTCCTTCCACGACTCCCAGATCTTCTCATCGAGTTCCTCGCGGAACTGCTTCCGAGGATTGTTACCAGCAGCCTTGTTGCCCTGCTGGTAAGCCCATTTGTAGTACCCGGACCGGGAGACCTACAGTAGCTGGGCCATACGGGAAATGCTGTAGTTCGCCTTCTCCTGACTCATCAGCTGGAAGCACTCTATTTTCGTTGCCTCGATGCGAAGAAGGCTGCTGCTTTTCCCAGGAACTCGTTGTCGAGTTTCAGCTCGGCGAGTTCCTTGCGCAGCAGGTCTGATTCGGCGCGTTTATCAGTGTCTAGCTCATCAGCTGGGATCTGACCGGAGCGTTCGCGTTCAGCCTTAACCCAGCGACCTAACAGTCCCGTGCCGATGCCCAGTTCCCAGGCGACTGCTGCGGTCGGACGTCCGGTGTCGATGACCAGCCGGGCGGCTTCCTAGCAGTATTTCGGGGTGTATCTTTCCTCGTAGTCATATTGGCGGACATCTTTAGTGATGGGCTGGCGTCCCATCCTTATTGGGGCTCCCTCATTCGGGGTAACTTTACCGCAACCTTGTGACAGTGGATACTCCCTAGGAAATCATGGGAGAACGGGGACAGGCAGACGGGTTCGAGAACCTATGCCGTTGCTTCCCATACTGTGTGTCTCACCCTGATCTGAGGGAAGGGAGTCCGTTTTGTTTCATCGGAGAACGCAGGTCCACGGCCCAACTAATGGTCGAGAGGACTCTCCAGTTCCCACACACGGCGGTAGATCGGACCTCCGCCTGTCCGGATCGAAAGCGCGCGAGCCTCTTCGAGGGTGGCACATGGCTCAGACCAGACGCACCATGAGCGGTCGAATACGTGCCAGTCGATGTAGGGTTGCGGGATTTTAGGATCTTGGTTCCAAGGCGTCATGTGAAATGACGCTAGTGCCTCATCTTGATTCTGGCAGGTGGACAGGAGGTCAGTTTGTTAGCTCTCGGAGGGTTTCGGGCTCTCGCGCTCTGGAAAGTAGTCATCGGAGATCTTCCTCACCTGGCATGGACGCTGCCTAGAATGCGCAATACGCCGCTGCTGCTGAGTCGTGTTACAGCCCCGATCCCCTGACTCCGTCTGATCTGAAACGGAGCGATGCACAGACCTTCATTGACCGGCATAGCGAGGTTGAACTCTCAGGCAGAGTGTGTGGGCTAGCTCGGGAGCAGAAGATCAGAGATCTGCTGCGCACGTTCCGCTACCCCCGTGCGCTTCGAATAGGCATAGAGGTTGAGCCCAACCGCGAACACGCTCTTTACCGGCGTGCGGCTGTCGACTGTATTCCAGTGGATCGGCTCGGATAGCTCGGGATAGACCAAGATTGCCTGCGGGCTTCCCGCGTGTGCCGCCGTGGTGAGCAGCTGGTACATGTGATTTCGGATTGACTCTGGCTTTTTGGGCCGACTGTACTTTGCTTCGAACGACGCGATGGGCCCGTCGGGTCCTATGATTAAGTTCTCTGGATACGCCTTGCGAATGGAAAGAAGACGCGCGAGGGACGCGGCTTCTGATGGAGCGGTACTAGGTTGAAGGATCTGGACTGCTGGGTGGCGCTGGTTGTGCCAGTCGTATCCGTCGACCTTGCCCTTCCGTACGACCGCTCGCACAGTGCGATCGAGAAGCTCTTCTAGTAGCACCCAAGGTTCAAGCGCAACCTCGACTCCGGATAGGGTTCCGTGACGTGAAGCGAAGCGGGAGTTCGAGAGGACGACTTGTGCGATGGACCACGCCTCGTTATAAGCGGACCATTGTTGTGGGAGAGGGCGTCCAATGACGGAGGGGTCGACGCTCACAGTGTCGGGTAGCCCCGGGCGGACTTCGTGTGAGAGCTTCACAAGTGCGTTGCGGACGGTGCCGTCGGTGACCGAGCGCGACAGGATTGTGGCGGCCAGAGAGAGCGCCGCCGTCAACTCGTTGTTGGTGTCGAGCACGGATCTGTGGACCGGAAAAGTTAACTGGCGGAACGGCTTCTCCAGCAGCCACCGATCGACGTTAAGCCGACCGGTAAGGGCATTGCTGTGAGGGAACTCAGTATGCAACACCTCGATTGGCCCCTCGGCTCGCATGGCTCGTTCCAGTCGCTCTTGGAAGATGGCGGCGAGCCCCGCCTCTAGGCTGTTCCTGCCGCCGGAGCGGGAGGCTTGACGATGGCCGGCGATTGAGGCACGCTCAGGCAGCATCAGATCAATTGCGGCGCCCACCCAATCTTGGTCGTCGCCCACTTTCGGAACCACGCGTAGACTCGTCCGTGCGTTGATCGAGATAGTACCTACGACGTTGCGGGGTACGATCCCCCGGGCTGAATCCTTGAACAGGCTCAGCCGGGGTTTGAGCCGACCCTGTAGGCGCGCCCGGGCGCGTGTTAAGTCGACTAATTCGACACCGGACAACGCTCTTACCGGCTCTCCCTCGACGACCTCGATGACCCGACGTCTCATGGACCGACGAGCGTTCCCAAGATGGCCCACGCCTCGACGGGCTCGGAGCCCACCAGAGTCATAATGTGTAGGCTGCGGGGCGCGTACTGATCCAGGTCTGAGGGCGCGTCAACCCAACTGGCGAACCGCGACGTGTCGGGCACCCCAGCGCTGGCCTCGGGTGCCTTTAGGATCGCGCCGAGAGTTTCTGGATCGTCGCGGTATGACATGCGCAGGGTGGCGATGAGGCGCTGGTCTACGGCGTGGGCGAGCGAGTCCATTGCCGCATCGACGTTCTCGCCAGATACCTTCCAGACGAGAGAATGACCGAGCTCGAAGTCGGGACCCGAGACCGCGCGAACTCGTTCATTGAGCATTTGAAGGAGCCGAATCGCCATTAGCTTCACGTCGTCGGGTTCTGCCGGAGCTTCGGGGAGTGGGCTGGCCGGGTCGATGCCGAAGTGGTCTGCGAGTACGTCGTAGTCGGGAGCGACTTCGATAATCGAGAAGCGGCGGCGCATCGCGCTGTCGAGGACTGCGACGCTACGGTCGCTGCTGTTCATGGCGGCGACCAGCTTTAGTTGGCGCGGAAGAGAGAGCTGTGCAGGCACGCTGCCATCGTCTTGGGCGTCGTGGCGGAAGTCCTCGGAGACAGTCACCTTCTGAGTCGGGTAGCGACGGGTAATCTGGGCGCCGGCAATGCCGGTCGCCAGGTGGGAGCGCTTGTCCTCGTCTAGAAGGGCGAGCGTGTCGCCGAAGATCGCAGCAGCCTGTCCGCGGTTGAACTCATCCACGATGAGAAGGCCGACCCGGCCCTCGGCCTCGGCGAAGTGAGCGAGCTCTAGCAGCGGACCAGGAATCACTTGCACTCCTCCGGGTTCCTGGGGATGCGGGAACACGCCAAGGACGAAGTTCTCGTAGCTGTACCCGGGGTGGAAGACAAGGGAGACTGTCTGGACGCGCTCTGTCGGATTTGGCCTTCCTCGCCACGAGTCGTGGTTGCGTTCGGGGCTGAACTCCCACTGATCAAGCTGGCCTTCCATAACGGAGCGCAGATCCTCAAGAGCGACCGTCTTTCCGGTCCCCGGCGGGCCCGTGAGTAGGACATTGGGACCGTTTTGGAGGGCGTTCTGGATCTGATTTACAAGCCGCTGGGCCCGAACTGGCGGCCGAAAGACGTGGAGCAGGGCGGAATCTTTTCCGCCATGAATGAGAGTCTGGACAGCTGGCGGCAGTAGGTCAACTGAAGCCCATTCATACCCCGGAGGCGGGTCGACGAGGTACATGCGAGTGTGGACCTGGTGTTCTTCACCTTTTAGCTTTACCGCCACCGCCCACGCGTGGATGCCGGCGGAATTTGCGGCGTCCCATTGGCGGTTAACAGCGGCGGCGGCGTCAACCGGCTCCAGACCTTGTGTGAACACGTTAGGGTCGCCAGGGAAGGTCTCAATCGTGCCAGCGTCCGGTATGCGAGTGGCCCTCCACGGCCGGGGGGCGTTTCCATAAGGCCAGCTCATCCGCAGGCGCCGCTCGCTCGACGACTTGCGGATTTCGTCACTGAGTTTGCCGCCGGGCCAAATGTAGTCGATCTTCGCATTGGTGCTGCCGTCTCCGTCCATGAGAAGGCGAACAGTGTCGTCGTAGATCGAGCCGGGTATCTGGAAGTAGTCCTTTGTGAAATCCCCATGTCTGACGCGACCGTAGGATGCTCGGTAATTTGCCTTCGTGATAGGTATGCACCATATGGCTTCAGCTGGTCGCCAACTCATCAAGACCTCCCGATCACGATCGCTTCGAGCGAGTCGCTAGGCTCGACGTCTCGCTTATTTTGCGCCGCGACCGAGCGGCGCGTCGTCAGGCTGACGATCTCGTGCCCGGCGAATAGCTCCCGAACAAGCGGGGTGTCACGGTTAGACATCATCCAGGCGACTCCGCGCTCTGAAAGATCTTCGCACAATTCAGCCAGCTCTAGCAGATCCGGCGCGCGAAAGCGTTTTTCCGTGTAGAGATAGAACTTGGAAGTGTCACTGATCGGCAGGTAGGGCGGATCGAGATAGACGAAGTCGCCGGGCTGGGCAAGTGTGACTGCGTCACGGAAGTCTCGCATGCCAATGTCGGCTGTCTCGAGACGCAGGCTGACAGAGTCGATCTGATCGCGCGTCAGCCCTCGGAAGGGTCGGTTCCCCCAGGGAACGTTGAACTTACCCCAGCGGTTTACGCGCCACAGTCCGTTCCACGAAGTCTGATTCAAGTAGAGGAAACGCGCCGCACGAGGGACTACCCCGGTCGGCTCCATAGTGCGTACGCTGAGATAGAAGTCCTTGCCCCCAGCTACGTCCTTTATGCGATAGTCCTCCAGAGCTGCTTCCAGCTCGTCCCGGTGGTTACTCACCGCGAGCCAGGCATTTACAAGCTCTTCGTTGAGGTCGCTCAGATACGAGACTTTCGAGACGCGATCCGCCAGAGCGAAATACATGGCTCCACCGCCGAGGAAAGGCTCATGATAGTTCACGATCGTTTCGGGGACATATGGCAGTAGCTTTGCGAGCAAACGAGTCTTGCCTCCCGCCCATTTAATGAATGGTTTCCTAGCGGGCACGGCAGTGCTGAAAAGAGGTTCAGCCACGACTCCCCCTACGGGCGGGCTCCGTGGTTGCGTCATTGGGGACCGGCAGTATGTCGCCCACCTTGGCTTGTCGGTAGCGGATAAGCATGTTGCGCAACTGCACTCCTGACATGGCGTGGGACTCGACAACAAGAGAGGCCGTGAGCTCCCTACGATTGCAGTTAGTTCCCGCCTCGTTGGCACGCTTTACGAGAACGTCGAGCAGCTGATCGACTGCAGTGGGCCAGCGGATACCGATCTGACAGGGGGTGCCATCGCTAAGGCGCTCGTCCGGCGGCGGGCACTTGGGTGTCGACATAACAGTATGATAGCATGTAGATATCAAATAGATACCTTTCAACTCGGAGTACTGGCGCGTGGTGATGCTGCAAGCGTCCCGTAAGCGTCATTAGGTTGTGAAGGAACAGGGAGAGATAACGATGGCGGATCAGATTACACTCAGCTGGCCCGGCAAGGAGCTACTGCTAGCACCCTCGGGCGATAGCAAGTACGAGTGGGTCGACCCCAAAGCGCATCATCCTCGCCCTCTTGATGCACTCCACGTTGAGGCAGCAGTACCAGGCCAAAGCCATGGACTCGTGATCTGCGGAGATGCGCTTGACGTTCTGATGCAGCCGCCCTCGCTGATCGCTAAAAAGTCGGTGCGCCTCGTGTATGTTGACCCACCGTTCAACACTGGCTACACGTTTGGGGACTACGATGACGCGATGGATAGTGGTCAGTGGCTGTCCATGCTGAGGGACAGGCTCGCCGCAGTCAAGCCCCTCTTGCGAGACGATGCAAGCGTCTGGATCCACCTTGATGACTCTGAAAGTCACAGGGCACGGTGTGTGCTTGACGAGGTTTTCGGCACGAAGGCATACGTGGCAACCATTGTCTGGCAGCGCCGCACCACACGCGAGTCGCGCAGCGCCATTTCAACGAACCATGACACAATCCTGGTTTACGCGCCTGCGGGCCCCGTGTCGTGGAAGAAGCGTCGGAACTTGCTGATGAAGGGTACTGAGGACTTAAGGAACCGTGACCACGATCCCCGGGGCCCGTGGGCTGACGCGCCATTCACCGCACCAGGTTACCGAGCGAACCAGCAGTACACGATCGTCACTCCGACCGGGCGCAAGCTCTCGCCGCCGCGGGGCCGGAGTTGGTACGCGACCGAGGAGACGTATCGGCAACTCGTTGCCGATGACCGCATCTGGTTCCCCAAGGGCGGAGCAGGCTCTCCGCGGCTGAAACTGTTCCCACACCAGCTGCGCGGCCTAGTGCCGTTTTCGGTCTGGTCGGCCGCGGAGACCGGGACAAACGACGACGGGAAGCGGCACCTGCAGGCACTGTTTCCCGAAGGATTGGTGTTCGCCACGCCGAAGCCCGAGGAGCTGCTAGAGCGGATCATCCATGTGGCGACCGATCCGGGTGAGTTGGTTCTTGACCTATTCGGCGGGTCTGGCACGACCGGTACGACGGCTCACAAGATGTCGCGAAATTGGGTCCTTGTGGAGCGCAACCCCCGGACCGTGTCAAACGTGATGCTACCCAGGCTTGCTAAGGTGCTCATGGGCCACGACCAGGGTGGAGTTTCGGCGTACCACGGATGGGCCGGCGGTGGCTCCGTATCGGTATACCGAGCCAAACCAGCTAAGGGTAGAGGTGGAACTGTCAAGATCCCTGTCGAATTGCTCGCTGCGCGTACGAAGGTAGTCAGTCAGGCAACGGCCTGAGCTATGCCGCCTAATCTCAATGCTATCGAACTGAATCTAAGGACATTCGCTGTCTGCGATTTTTGGTAAGCCCCACTTTGCCCCCAGTTGGTTGAAACTCCAGACTTTGCAAATTCCATCGCTTTTGCACCCGGCAACTCGCTTATACAGGAGTGGGCTTGACCACCAATTCCTGGCTCTCCCAATGTGCCGAATCTCCCCGGCACAGGCACAATGTGGTGAGTAGTACTCACGAGGGAGACGAGGCACGTGGACGAGTCCAGGCTGCAGGAATTGATCACCAAGGTCGACAGGCTCATCGTCGATCTCAATGAGGATGCGAAGCTTCACGGAGAGGCGATTGCTCGGGTCGCTGATACGCATCGGGATGGTGCGCTTAACCTTGTGCACTATGCGGCTCTGCGGCAGCATGATATTCGTCCTATCCAGGGTGGATTGTCGTCGGTGGGGGCGACTCGTTTGACCACGACGGAGCCTTCTGTGTTGCCGCGCCTCCAGGCGGCTCGCAACGTTCTTTCGGCTTATGCGGGGGAGGAGTTGAAGTACACCTCCTCTGAGGTCGGAACAGCTTTTGCCCAAGCGGATGACATTTTGGAGCAGCACGCGGACACTCTGCTCGGTGAGACGTTGGAGGAGACGAGTTCGCGCATCATGGTCACCCTCCCGTCGGAGGCGGCCACTGACCTGGAGCTCGTCCGTGGGTTCGTTGATGCTGGCATGGAGCTGGCCCGCCTCAATTGCGCTCATGATGGCCCAGATGCGTGGGAGCAGATGATCGCTAATGTCCGCGTCGCCGCCAGCGAGGCGGGTCGTGAGGTCAAGGTTGCCATGGATCTCGCGGGTCCGAAGGTCCGGACGGGGGCTATCGTCCCGGGTCCCGAGGTGGGACGGGCGCGCGTCACCCGCACCGAGACCGGCCTGGTGACCACCCCGGCGAAGCTGTGGATCACCCCCACCGGCGCAGAATCACCACAGATGCCGGTCCTCGCTGGCCGCCCGGCGCTACCGGTGCAGGTCGATGAGGAGTGGTTCAATGCGTTGGAGGTGGGCAGCGAGATCACGCTGGTGGATAATCGCGATGCCAAGCGCACCTTCACCGTGACAATGCTTGTCGACGGCGCCGCCCTCGCCGAGGGCCAGCGCAACGCCTACATCTCCAATTCCACCCTCCTGCAGCATGAATGGCGGAAGGCCCGCGTCAGCGGCATTCCCGCCACGGAGCAGAAACTGCGGCTCCATGTTGGTGATCGCCTCATCCTCACCGATGATCCGGCACCTGCGGCGCCCGCGCCGGGCTGGACCCCGAGGATCAGCTGCACCCTCGCGGAGGCGGTCACATCCATCGATACCGGCCAGCGGGTGCTGTTTGATGATGGCTCGATTGGTGCGCGGGCCGTCGATAAGCATCGCACGGACGAGGGATTTACTGAGGTCGCCCTCGACATTGACTATGCCGGTGCCAACGGCACCAATCTGGCTGCGTACAAGGGCATTAACCTGCCCGACACGGACTTGCCGCTGCCCAGCCTCAGCGCGGAGGACATCGATGCGCTGCGTTTTGTGGCGCGCCACGGCGACATCGCCAACGTCTCGTTCATCCGCAACCCGGCGGACGTCGCGTTCCTCTTGGACACCCTAGAAAGCATTGCGCAGGAGTCCGAGGACCCGGAGCGGGTGCGCAACCTGGGCATCGTGCTCAAGATTGAGACGATTCCGGCTTTTGAAAACCTCGCGCTCATCCTGCTGGAGGGCTTGCGGCACGCCAACCTCGGCATCATGATTGCGCGCGGCGATCTAGCTGTGGAACTGGGCTTTGATCGCATGGCTGAGGTGCCGCGCCTCATTGCCCAGATGGCCGAGGCCGCGCACGTGCCCACCATCATGGCCACGCAAGTCCTGGAGAACCTGGCCAAGTCCGGCCTGCCCTCCCGGGCGGAGATCACCGACGCCGCGTACGCCCTGCGCAGCGAGGCCGTCATGTTGAACAAGGGCCCGCACATCACCGATGCGATTCGGGTTCTCAACGTCCTGTCCACCAAGCTGGGTCGCTCCCAGCGCAAGAACCGCCAGCTCCTCCGGAAAATTGGCAGCTGGTCTTAAAGGCCATGAAGATCATTGCTCACCGCGGCTATTCCGCGCGTTTCCCCGAACTGACCCGCCGAGCCTTCGAGGCGGCCCTCCAATTACCCATCCACGGCGTCGAGTGCGACGTGCGGCTGACCCTCGACGGCGAGGTGGTGGTCATCCACGATCCCATCATCGACCGCGTCGCCGATGGTTCTGGGCGGGTGTCCGCGCTCACTTTGTCACGGTTGCGGGACTTCAACTTCGGCACCGCCCTCGACCCGCAGGAGGTGCTCACCCTCGGCGACTTGCTGGACATGGTCACGGAGTACGACGACAAGCACATTTATATCGAAACGAAGCACCCCATGCGCTACGGGCGGATGCTGGAGGAGCAGGTCGTGCAGTGCCTACGGCACCGCGGGCTTGTCGACGACCCCCGCATCCACCTCATCACCTTCGCAGCGTCGGCGGTGGTGAGGATGAAACAAATCGCCCCCCAGATTGACCGCTTCCACCTGCGCCGCAAGATCGAACGCTGGCTTAACCCCATCGATACCCATCCTGGGGCGCCCACCGGGCTGGGATTGTCCCTCGCGCGGGCGCGAAGCAAGCCGGAGCTCATCGGCAAGAATGGCCTGCCCACCTACGTGTGGACGGTCAACAAGCCCAAGGACATGTTGTGGGCCCGGGACGCCGGCGTCGACATGATTGCGACGGACGAGCCGGAGCTGGCACTGAGGGTGTTGGGTCCAAGCTCGTCGTAGCGCCCAGGTATCTTGGACGCCATGGCCAAGAAGAACAAGAAGAATGCTGAGGTTCTGCCTGAGGGCATGAGCCGTCGTCAAGCCAAGATGGCTGCCCGCGCCGCTGAGCGCGCAGCCCTGGAGCCGGACCCGCGCCCCTATGGCGGGCTGGCGGCAGAAGCCGACCTGGTGGCGTTGCAGGAGTTCGTGCCCTCGGCCGTCGCCAAGCTTGATGTCACCGGCATCGACCGGGACGTATACGTGGCGACGGTGCTGCCCGGCGGCGGAGCCGCGCTGGTGCGGGAGACCGGCGAGGCCTTCGTGGCCCTCCAGCTGCCGATCCGCAGCGCCAACCCCGGCCGCGACCTGGCCAAGGCCCTAGCCTGGGTGAAGGGTGCCCAGCCTGGGCAGACCCTGGACAATGGTCAAGCCGACGGTACGGAGCCTGCTCTGAGCGAGCTCATCCCCGCCGACGCTGAGCTGGAGATCACCGAGCACCAGGACTTCAACTGGTGGATCCCCGAAGGAACCCAGCTTGACGCCGCGACTGCTCAGGGCATGCAGGCGGCGAACGACGCCGTAGTCGAGTCGCACCGCATCAACGTCGAGATCCCCGGCGCCGTGTGGTGGGTCGATCCGGGCAGCGGCAAGGCCCACATTCGCTGGGTCCGCCCGGTGGACAACGAAGACGCCCTGCTCAGCGCCTTGGCCCGCATCGCCGCCCGCGGTGAG
Source organism: Corynebacterium testudinoris (assembly GCF_001021045.1). NCBI lineage: Bacteria > Bacillati > Actinomycetota > Actinomycetes > Mycobacteriales > Corynebacteriaceae > Corynebacterium > Corynebacterium testudinoris. Next base: position 2,586,792 of record NZ_CP011545.1, on the reverse strand, counting down.
CTCAACCTCGGCGAGGGAACGAAGTTCGCCGGGGTCTTCCGCACGCACGGCATCGTCGTGCCCGTGTTCGACCTCGACCCGGTGGTCACCCACCTGGAATACGACGAGGAACTGCAGCGCGTGTCCAAGGCCGTCGACGCCGAGCTGGACAACGATTCCCAGCTCAGCGCCGACGAGCGCAAGCAGCTGCAGAACATCAAGTCCCGCCAGGTGACCATCCGCTAGCGGACTACTTCATCGAGCTCCACAGCGCCTGCGCGCCGGCCTGATCCCACAGCACCACGTTGCCCACGGCGTAGTCGGCGAACCCGCCGACGGGAACGGTCTCCGTGGTGACGCCGCCGCGCATGGCCAGCGCCATCCGCGCCAAGTGCCACGCATGGTCGCCCTTGCCCACGGTGAAGGAGTTGGCCGTGTTGGACACGAGCGGGAAGAAGTCGAAGGGATTGAGCAACGTCGACGGGCGGGTGGCCTCGGACATGAGCGCCCCGAAGAACTCCCGCTGGCGATCCACCCGGTCGAGGTCACCCATGGCGGTGGCGCGAGTGCGCACATAACCCAAGGCGGAGGGCCCGTCCATCTCTTGGCAACCCGCGACGATGTTGAGGTTGGCCAGTGGATCATTGATGGGCTCGGTGGGGCAGAGCTCGACCCCGCCGATGGCGTCCACGACGTTGGCCAGCCCGCCCATGCCGATCTCTGCGTAGTGGTCAATTCGCAGGCCAGTAGCCTGTTCGACCGTGGACGCCAGCAAGGTTGGCCCACCGTAGGTGAAGGCGGCGTTGATCTTGTCCTCGCCGTATCCGGGGATGGAAACGTAGCTGTCGCGGGGCAGGGACACAAGCCGCGCCTGACCACCATTGGGGATGTGCAGCAGCATGATCGTGTCCGTGCGGCCGATGCCAATGTCACCGCCGGTACCCAGCCGGGCGACGTCCTCCTCGCTCATGCCCTGACGGGAATCGGAACCCACGAGCAGCCAGTTCGTTCCGGCGGTGTTGGCCACCTGCGGGGAAGGAGTCGCCTCGACGCGGGTGAGCTTGGAATCCACCCAGAAGAGCATCGATATGCCGAGGACCAACACCACCGCGAGTAGCCCGCCGAGCGAGCGGAGGTAACCACCCGGCCGGGGAGCCCGTCGACGCTTACGGGGTGCTGCGGCCGGTTGGGGGCGAATGGATCGCGGCACTGGCTGCCCTGATTGCGCAGGTTGGGGCCTACGGGGAACCTCGCGCGGGGGAATGTACTGCCGAGGAGCCTCGAAGCGGGTCGGCTCGGCAGCGGGAGGCGGGGCGTCGCGACGCGGGCGACGCTGCGGGGTGCTCCGCGCCTCCGGCCGAGCTTCCGGGCGGCGGCGAACGGGGCGGCCGAAACGATCGACGAGGGGACGGCCGTCGCGCCCACGGACGATGTCGCCCGAATCGCGTGGGTCGGTAGATCGCGGGCGGGGTGGCCTGCGGTCGTCTCGGTAGTCCCGTTCATCCATGGATTAGAGGTTACCTGTCACAGTCCCAGAAATGAGAGGTTGCCGGCCAGGAGGGAGTAGCCGACGAAGGCGAAGGCATCGATGAGGAAGTGAGCAATGACCAAAGGCCACACGCGGCCGGTGCGCCAATAGAACCACCCGTAGAGCAGGCCCATGAGGATATTGCCGAAGCCGGCGGATACCCCCTGGTAGAGGTGGTAGCTGCCCCGCAGCACACTCGAGGTAGCCAGCGCGGCGGGCATACCCCAGCCGAGACCACGCAACCGGGTGAGCAGGTAGAAGACGACGACGATTTCCTCGCCGAAGGCATTCGCCCCGGACCAGAGCAACTGCACGGGCACTTCCGTCCACGGGTGCGTCAACGTGGTGGGGATCACTTCCCGGGAGAGGCCGAGGTGGACCGCGGAGGCGTAAAAAACCAGGCCGGGGAGCCCAATGATCGCCGCCAAACCAGCGCCCCAAGCCACGTCGCTCCAGCGCGGGGGATGGAGCGTGATCCGATCAGCGGCGAGGAGGAACAAGGCGAGGCAACCGTAGGCGACGAGGACCCCGGCCGAGCACAATTGCAGAGCCAGGTCGATCCACGCCGACGAGGACATGGTGGTGTTGAGCGTGACCTGCTGCTCGTTGAGGGGAGTGGGGTCGAGGAGGGCATCGATAAGCCGGAGCGAAGCCCGCAGACCCGAGATGCCAAAGGTGATGGCCAGGACGAGCAGGATTTCCAGGCGCACCCGCTGCAGGCGTGGCGTAGTCATCGCTCCAGCTCCCCGGCCAGCTGCAGTAGGGAGGCATCATCGAGGGTGATCGACCCGAGGTGCACGCCCACCGGCGGTCCGCCTGCCACGGTCCACGGCACCGAGATCGCCCCGCGCCCGGACATGTTGAACAGCGAGCCCCACGGCGACCAGCGGGTCTGGGCGAGAAAATTCTCCTCGGGCTCCAGGTCGGTGAAGTAGCCGATGGGTGGGGGAGCGGCCGTGGTGGTCATGGGGGTAACGATCGCGTCGACGCCCCAGTTCACAGCAAGTAGTGATGGCAATGCCGCCGCGTGAGCCGTGGCCTCGGCGAACTGGGATCGGGTGACCGCGCGACCGTGGGCGCGCAGCCACGCCACGATGCCCTCGGTGGGGCCGCGCAGCCCGACGAGCTTGGCGGTAAAGATCGTGCGGAAGGCCGCGAAGGTCTCCGCCGCCTGCGGATACGGGTCCACCGCCACGACCTCGTGCCCCGCCGACGCCAACACGGACGCAGCTGAGGTCAACGCCGCCAGCATGAGGTCATCCACCTCTGCCTCGGCGAACAACGGCTCGGCTAAGACCCCGATCCGCCGGCGGGGACCCACGCCCACGGGATGACCGTGCAGAAACGCTGCATCATCGACGGTGCGCGTGATAAACCCCTGGGCGGCCAGCTGCGGGGCGGAGGGCTTAAACCCGACGACCCCGCAGGCGGCCGCCGGAACGCGGATCGAGCCGCCCCCATCCGACGCATGGGCGGCGGGAAGAATACCGCGCGCCACCAGCACCGCCGCCCCACCGGATGATCCAGCGGGGGTGCGCCCGGGCCACAGCGGATTATCGGGGAAAGCCAGCCCCGGCGGCTCGGTGTAAATGGTCAACCCCAGCTCCGCGGCAGCCGACTTGCCCGGGATAATCACCCCCTCGGCCAACAACTCCTCCACCACAACGTCGTTGTGGTGGGCCAGCCGGGCGCGCCGGGCCGACCCGGAGGTGGTGGGCATCCCGGCCACGTTGGACAGATCTTTGATGGGCATGAGCACACCGTGGAGGCGGCTGCGGTGGGCGGGAGGGACGGCGTCGATAAGCATGGCCGCCGAATAGGCGGCATCGAGGTCGAGATGACTGAGGCCATGTTCCGCAGGGGTGAGGCCGTCCAGGCGGCGCGCCAACTCCTCCACCTGGGAGGTGGCGGTGAGCTCACCACGACGAAGTGCGGCGACAGTCGCGCGGACGGAGGAAACCATGCCGACCACATTACGACTGGATAGGCTGTCAGTCATGACCACCACTGTCGCTTTCCTCGGACCCGCCGGAACTTTTACGGAGGCGGCGCTCCTGCGCTTCGCCGAGGCGGGTGCCTTTGGGGAGGCGGAGATCGTCCAACTGCCGGTGAGTTCGCCGCGGGAGGCGCTCGATGCGGTGCGAACGGGGGCCGCGAGCTTCGCGTGCGTGGCCATTGAAAACTCCGTGGATGGGTCGGTGACCTCGACGTTCGATGCCCTCGTTGATGATGGCGGAGTGCAGATTTACCGGGAGTTGGAGCTGGAGATCGCCTTTTCCATCATGGTGCGCCCCGGCATGGCGTTGTCGGACGTGCGGACCTTTGCCACCCATCCCGTCGCTCATCAGCAGGTGCGCAAATGGCTGGCGGAGAACATTCCGGAGGCGAAGTTTGTCCCGGCCTCGTCCAATGCGGCCGCCGCGGAGGCCGTCGCGGAGGGCAGAGCTGATGCCGCCGCTGCCCCTGACCGTGCCGCCGCCCTGTTCGGGCTGGACGTGGTGGCGGATAACGTCGCTGACCTGGCCGGGGCTCGGACGCGCTTCGTCGTCGTCGGCCCCCGCGGCGTCCCCACGCCGCGCACCGGGAACGATTCCACGACGGTCGTGTTCACCCTCCCCAACGAGCCCGGCACGCTCGTCGGCGCGCTCACGGAATTCTCCTTGCGAGGTGTGGACATGAGCCGCATCGAGTCGCGGCCCACGCGCCAGGAGTTCGGCACCTACCACTTCTATGTCGACCTCAACGGGCATATTGATGATGCGCCGCTCGCCGAGGCCCTCCGCGCCCTCTGGCTGCGCGCCGACGACATCACCTATCTCGGGTCGTGGCCGATCCCGCGGGAGGAGGGTCGCCTGGAGGAACTAGAAACCAACCTCACCCGCCTGCAGCTGGCAACGGATTGGGTGCTGGCGGCGCGCGAAGGCCGGGAGGGCATCTGACATGGCCGGACGCCTCATCCTCCTGCGCCACGGCCAGACCCACAGCAACGTCAATCGCCGCCTGGATACCCGCCCGCCCGGCGCCGAACTCACAGCCAATGGTCGCGCCCAAGCGCGCGAAGTCGGCCTCGAACTAGCCACCTACAGTCGCTTATCGACGGTCGCTTCCTCCGTCGCCCTGCGCGCCCAACAGACCGCAGTCCTCGCCGTCCGGGCCTACGAGGAGGCCTCCGGCCTCCCCGAAAACAGCCAACGCATCGACGTCGTCCCAGGGATCCATGAAGTCTTCGCAGGGGACCTCGAGCTGCTCAGCGACGAAAAGTCCCACCTGCACTACTTCCAGGCCCTGCGGGGATGGCTGGCCGGGGACGAGCTCGCCGCCACCCCCGGCGGCGAGACCTTCGTTGACGTGGTGGGCAGGTTCCGGCCGGTCCTGGAAAACCTCGTGGCAGAAAACCTCGCTGACGGTCAGGAGGGCGATGTCCTCGTGGTCAGCCACGGGGCGGCGCTGCGGACCGTGGCCACCCATGCCACCGGGGTCGACCCCGACTACGCTTTCGCCGGCTACCTAGGCAATTGCCGCTTCATCGTGCTCGACCCGGTGGGCAAAGAATTCGGGCAGTGGGAGATCCTGCGTTGGGCGGATGGGGATCTGCCGGGCTGAGATGGTGGGCTAGCCCCAACCGAGTTCGTGCAGCTCGTGTTCTTCCAGCCCGAAGTAGTGCCCGACCTCGTGGAAGACGGTCACTTTGATCTCCTCCGCTAGCTGCTCCTCGGTGTCGCAGAATTGCTGAAGCGCGCCTTTGTAGATGGAGATCGTGTCGGGCAGGAACCCGGTGTGATCAAAGGTGCGCTCGGTGAGCATCACGCCCTCATAGAGCCCGAGGATGCCCGGGTTGGCCTCGTTGAACTCTTGGACCAGGAAGACAACGTTGCCCAGGTGGCGGGCGAATTCCTCGGGGATGAGGTCAATGGCGTCGTTGACCATCTCCTCGAAGACGGAATCGGAGACCTCGATCACGGGGTTGCGGCGGACTCTCGGAGGGGGTCACGCTCCGGCGGGGCGGCCGGGGTCTGGCCATCAACCCTCAGAGCGTCGCGGCCATCCTTGGCGGAACCGGTGACGGTGGCAAACGCTCCATCCTCGCGGGCGAAGGTGAGCGCGCAGTTCACCGAGCGGGAGCCGCCGATCCACGAGGCCTGCTCCAGGGTTCCCCAATACGGCTGCAGGGTGGATTGGTAGAGCTGTTCCTCCCCGCCCAGATAGTCCATCGCGGCTTGGGTGCACACGCCGGAGAGGTAGCGGTCCTGGTCTTCTACGGAGGGAACGCCCTCCGGGAACTGCGAGCTGAGATCAACCACCTGGGTCACTTCGAGGTTGTGGTCCTCGGAGCAATTCACTGTCCGCAGCGATGCGGAATTATCTACGAACACGCACTCCCCGGGCTTGGATACGCGCGCTTGATCCTGGGTGGTGGCACTGCCGACGGTGAGCATGGGCATGCCGGAGGAATCCGTGGACTGCAGCCCGCACAGCATGGTCCGATCGCCGGCTTCCCAGGCGGCGGCCGGGGGCAGGATCGGGGCGATGGAGTAGCGACCCACCGGGTCAAAGCGGCCATTGAGGAACCGCAACGTCGGGGCCTGGCACAACTCCTCGCGCAGCTGGGCTTGGCGGGTGAGGTCCGGGCGAGGGGCCTCATCGCCGAATTCAGACGAGGGGTAGGTGCCCAGGTTCTCCCGGGCAGAGACCTCAAAACGGTGCTCGCTCTCGCACGGGGTCTGTTCGAAGTTGGTGACCTCGCCCGACTCGGCGACGTTCCACGTCAAGCAGGCGCCGACATCGGCCGTGGTGAAGGAGGCGGGCTCGTCGGCGGACGCGGACACGCCACTGCCGTGCGTGGCATCGCCGCCGACCGGGTGGCCCGTGAAGTAGCCGTAGGTGCCGATCGCCGTGGCGGCGCACAACGTTGCCACGAGGCCGGTGCGCACGGCTATCGCTGATCGAGCGGATCGCAGGTTCATAATTCTCCCATTGTGCCCAGTTGGAGTTGACGATACCAACGCGCCACGCGATCTTAAGGAGAATTTCAGAGGCCTTCCGCCCGCACAACCCGGGTATTCAACCGGTAGCGGTCAGTGCGGTACACCGAGGAACACCACTCGATGGGCAAGGAATTGGAGCGGGAAAAGCGCACGATGTGGAGCAGCGCGGTACCCGGAGGAACTTCGAGGAGCTCGGCCTGGTGGTCGTCGGCTTCGATCGCGGTGACGATCTGGTCCGCCTCCGTGATGGGCAGGTCGTAGTCCCGTTCCACGATGGCATAGACGGAGTTGTAGACATCGTTTTCCAATAAATTGGGTACGTAGGCGGCGTTGTACCAACCATCATCAATGGAATAAGGCTCGCCGTCGCCCAACCGGAGGCGGCGCAGGTGCGTGTGCAGCAGGCTCGGGCTGACCCCGAAGAAGCTGGCGACGTCGGGCGGGGCGCAGGCCCGCCCGGCCATGAGGATCTTCGATGAGGCAACGACGTTCTGGGATTTCATCTCGGAGCTGAACGAAGCCAAGTGGAGCCTGGACACCAGGGGGCTGGGCGCGACGAAGGTGCCGCGCCCGCGGACGCGACGCAGGCGATTCGACGCGACGAGGTCGCCGATGGCCCGGCGGACAGTAATCCGGGAAACTCCGTAGGCCTCTTCTAGTGCGCGCTCGCCGGGCAGGATGTCGCCGGGGCGCAGCTGTGTGGTGCACATTTCTTCCAAAATCGACCTGAGCTGAGCGTGCTTGGGAATCGGTCCATCGACGATGATTCGGTTCGGGAGCTCGGGCGGAGGTGACTTCCGAGAAGAAGTTGGCATAGTCCTATTCTAGAGGAGTGGTTATGACCAGTGTTCATTTGGGACCCCGGAAACTATGTACATCATATGAATGAGAGTGGGTTTTAGCTCAAAATAAGATGAGAGGGACGCAGACCCGGCGGCTGCCTTCTCCCGATGGCCCCAGCGCGCGGTAGGCTCGGGAGCGTGATTGATCTCAAATTCCTTCGTGAGAATCCCGATGTTGTCCGCGCGTCTCAGGTCACCCGCGGCGAGGATCCCGGGCTGGTCGACGAATTGCTGGCTGCGGACGAAATTCGCCGCGAGGCCATCCAGGCCGCCGATGGCCTTCGCTCCGAGCAGAAGTCCTTTGGCAAGAAGATCGGCCAGGCTGCGCCGGAGGATCGCCCCGCGCTGCTGCAGGGGTCCAACGAGCTGAAGGCCAAGGTAAAGGAAGCTGAGGAGGCTCAGAAGTCGGCCGAGGAGAAGGTCAATGACATTCAAATGCGGCTGTCCAACGTCGTCGCTGGCGCTCCAGCTGGCGGCGAGGATGATTTCGTCGTCCTCGACACCGTCGGCCAGCCCACCACCTTCGATTTCGAGCCTAAGGATCACTTAGAACTGGGCACCAGCCTCGGGCTGATTGATATGGAGCGCGGTACTAAGGTCGGCGGCTCCCGCTTCTATTACCTCACCGGCGACGGCGCCTTCCTGCAGCTGGGCATGATGCTCCTGGCCGCCCAAAAAGCCCGCGCGGCTGGGTTCCAGCTCATGATCCCCCCGGTGCTCGTGCGCCCAGAAATCATGCAGGGAACCGGGTTCCTGGGTGACCACTCGGAGGAGATCTACTACCTCGAGCGCGACGATCTCTACCTCGTCGGCACCTCTGAGGTGGCCCTGGCTGGCTACCACAAGGACGAGATCATCGATCTGAGCAACGGCCCGCTCAAGTACGCCGGTTGGTCCTCGTGCTTCCGCCGGGAGGCCGGTTCTTATGGCAAGGACACCCGCGGCATCATTCGTGTCCACCAGTTCGACAAGGTGGAAATGTTTGTCTACTGCAAGCCCGAGGAAGCGGAAGCACAGCACCAGGCCCTGCTCGCCATGGAGCGGGAGATGCTCGCTGACATGCAGGTTCCCTACCGCGTTATTGACATCGCCGGTGGCGATCTCGGTGCTTCGGCCGCCCGCAAATTCGATACGGAAGGCTGGGTGCCCACCCAGGAGACCTACCGTGAGCTCACCTCTACGTCTAACTGCACGACGTTCCAGGGCCGTCGGTTGCAGACCCGCTTCCGGGATGAAAACGGCAAGGCGCAGGTCGTGGCCACGCTCAATGGAACCCTCGCCACTACTCGGTGGCTCGTCGCCATTCTGGAGAACAATCAGCAGGCTGACGGCTCCGTCGTCGTCCCCGAGGCGTTGCGCCCGTTCGTGGGCAAGGACGTCATCGAACCGAAAAGGTAGTCATGAGCGGAAACAAACGATTTGAACGCCGCAGCGGCTTCTATGTCCCGCGTGGTCTGCCCACCGTGCCGGACCACCCGCAGGAGGCGAAGGAAGCCCCCTATAACCGAGTGATGATTCCCCTGCTGCGCCGCATCATGTCGGCGCAGGGCCTGACCATCACGGTGTTCGGGGCGGAGAACATTCCCACCACCGGGCCTGCTTTGCTGGCTATCAACCACACCGGTTTCTATGACTTCATCTTCGCGGGCATTCCCGCCTTCCTGCGTGGCCACCGGTTGGTTCGGTTCATGTCGAAGCAGGAAGTGTTCAAGGTCCCGGTCATTGGCAAGCTCATGCGCTCGATGGATCACCTCCCGGTTGATCGTGCCGCCGGTGGGACCTCCCGCACCGAGGCAGTTGAGCGGCTCCGCCGTGGTCAGCTCGTGGGTATTTTCCCGGAGGCGACGATTTCGCGGGCCTTTCAGCTCAAGGACTTCAAAAACGGTGCCGTCCGCATTGCCGATGAGGCCGATGCCCCGCTGTTGCCCGTCGTCATCTGGGGTTCGCAGCGCGTGTGGACGAAGGATCTGCCCAAGCACCTCGGCCGGAGCAACACGCCGATCTTCATCCGCGTCGGGGAGCCGGTGGCTACGTCGGGGGATCCGGATGTTGCCACCGAGCGCCTCAAGTCAGTCATGAGTGAGCTGCTGGACGTGGTCCGCGATGACTACACCCGGACCTACGGTCCGTTCCCGTCCGGGGAGCCGTGGATTCCTTCCGATGAGGGTGGCAGCGCACCGACGCTTATCGACGCCGCGCGTCTCGACGCCGAGGAGCGTGCAGCGCGGAAGGAACGCAAGGAAGCCAAAGTCTCGGAGCGGTTGAACAAGCGCGCGGACGCCGCCCTCGGCAACGCCCGCACCTTCAGCGCTCGCCTTAAAAACCTGCTCAGGAAGCGATAACACGATTATGGATCACGCACCCAAACTGGTCGCCAGCGATGTCGATGGAACATTGCTCAACTCCCAGGACCGGGTTACCCCCCGGGTGCGTGATGTCATTGTCCGGGCAGTCAACGCGGGAACCGAAGTCGCCCTCGCCACCGGCCGCCCGCACCGCTGGATTTTCCCGGTGCTGGATCAATTGACGGTGCGCCCGGTGTGTGTGACCTCCAACGGGGCGGTCCTCTATGACTCGGCTACCGACCGGGTGCTGCGCTCTCACGTCCTCGACCCGGAGACCATGGGTCAGGTTCTGGAATCTGCGCAGGAAGCGTTTTTCGACGTCGGCGGGGTCGCCGTCGGGTGTGAGCGGGTCGGCCAATCCGCCTTCGACCCCGAAGAAGAGATGTTTGTTATCTCTCCCGGATTCCTCCAAACCTGGGAGGAGCAGGGCTTCGGCGTGCTGCCCGAACACGAGGTCATCTCCCAGCCGGCTGCGAAGATGATCCTGCGCCACGAAGGTCTCACCGCGCCGGAGATGTTCGAGCGGATTTTCCCCTTCATTGATCCCCTGCTCGCCCACGTCACGTATTCCATGAATGACGGGTTGCTGGAGGTCGCCGCCCCCGGCGTCACCAAGGCCCTCGGGGTATCCACGCTCGCCGAGCTCCACGGAGTCGATCAATCCGAGGTCCTCTGCCTGGGCGATATGCCCAATGACATTGAGATGCTCCAATGGGCCGGACTCGGGGTAGCCATGGGCAATGCCCGCGATTCAGTGAAGGACGCCGCCGACTTTGTCACGGCAACCAACAATGAAGAAGGCCTGGCACAGGTCCTCGAGCGCTGGTTCTGAATCGTGAACGCAACACCGGACAAGCCGTACGTTGTCGCCATTGACCAGGGGACGACATCGACACGCTGTGTCATCGTCAACCAGGCAGGTGACGTCGTCTCCTCCGCTCAGTTCGAGCATGAACAAATCATGCCCCAGCAGGGCTGGGTCGAGCACGACCCGATGGAAATCTGGTCCAATACCCGCCTCGCGGTCTCTGAGGCGATGGTCAGCATCGATACCTCGCCGGAGAACTTCGCCGCCCTCGGCGTGACCAACCAGCGGGAAACCACGGTGGTGTGGGACAAAGCGACGGGGCGGCCGATCTACAACGCCATCGTGTGGCAAGACACCCGCACCGAGAGCATTGCGGGGGATGACCCGCGGCGCTGGCTCGAACGCACGGGCCTGCTGGCCAATTCCTACTCGGCGGGGCCAAAGATCGCCTGGATCCTCGACCATGTCGAGGGCGCGCGCCAACGCGCTGAGGCGGGGGAGTTGCTCGCCGGGACGATGGACACGTGGCTGCTGTGGAACCTCACCGGTGGCGCGCGCGGCGATGAGGGCCAGCCCGCGGTGCACGCCACGGATGTGACCAATGCCTCCCGCACCCTGCTCATGGACTTGCGGACGAGGCAATGGGACCCCGATTTGTGCGCCGCCGTCGGCGTTCCCCTCCGCATGCTCCCCGAGATCCGCCCATCGGTGGGACGTTTCGGCCAGGTCCGCCGCCGCGGCACCCTGCGCGCGGTCCCTATCACCGGCATCCTCGGGGACCAGCAATCCGCCATGTTTGGGCAGGGCTGCTTCACGGAAGGCGATGCGAAAAACACCTACGGCACCGGCCTGTTCCTCCTGCTCAACACCGGCTTGGAGCCGATGATCAGCCAGCACGGCCTGCTGAGCACCGTCCTGTACGAAATCGAGGGTGAGAAGCCGGTCTACGCCTTGGAAGGATCCGTCGCGGTCGGCGGTTCGCTGGTCCAGTGGTTGCGCGATCAGCTGCGCATCATCCGCTCGGCCCAAGAGATCGAAACGCTGGCCGCCCAGGTGGACGACAACGGCGGGGTGGTCATCGTTCCGGCCTTCTCGGGGTTGTTCGCTCCGCGGTGGCGCCCCGACGCCCGCGGGGTCATCGTCGGCCTCACCCGCTTCGCCGACCGCCGCCACATCGCCCGCGCGGCACTCGAAGCCACCGCCCTGCAAACCAAAGAAGTAGTGGAAGCAATGGTGGCGGACTCGGGGCTCTCACTCAATGAGCTGCGGGTCGACGGCGGGATGGTGGCCAACGACCTTCTCATGCAACTGCAGGCCGACATCCTGGGATCGAGCGTCGTGCGGCCGGCCAACATCGAGACGACCGTCATGGGTGCCGCCTACGCTGCGGGCATCGGCGCCGGTTTTTGGAGCTCGCTGGACCACGTCAGGTCGCTGCAAAAACAAGATCGCTCCTGGTCCCCGACGTGGGGGACACAGGAGCGGGAGCAACTGGTGGCCTTGTGGAACAAGGCCGTTGATCGATCCGTCGACTGGGCCTAAGTCAGCTTGACATCGACTGCGCCGGTGGCGGGATCGTAGGTGATGTAACCGCCCTGGAAATCGACCCGGAGGGTGTTGCCGGAGGCGTATTCTTCGCTGGTGGGCAGGCCGAGCGGGCCGAGGTCGAAGCCCTGGCCAGCCCACGTATCGGCGATGACTCCCCAGATGGCCTTGGTGCCCACCTCTTGGTTGTTGAGGATGATGCCGTTGTCGAATACGGCGTAGTCGGTGCTGCCGGTGCCGCCGCCGGCGCCTTGCAGGAGGCCGTCGATAGCCGAGATGCCGGTGGTGGCCCCGGTGTTGCTGATGCCGCCGCGGGAGGCGCCCAGCACCGGGCCGAGTGTGGTGGAAATGCGGTTCCACGTGGTCTCGATGTCGGAGTTGCCCGACAGGGAGATGGCGGTATCGGCGAAAGGCTTGAGGTCTGCGATCTTGAGGCCCTGGATGACCTCGACATCGCCGACCTTGTTCACTCCACCGGGCAGGGAGCCGTTGGCGACAGCCGCGCCGATGGCGATGGCGGCGAGGGTACCCACGATGCCGGAGATGGCAGCGGTGTCACCGTTGATGGCGCTGCTCAACTGGGCAGGCAGGGTCTGCGGGGCGGGACGGTTCGGGTTAGTAACCACGGGATTGCCCGGAACCGTCGGGTTGGTGATGATCGGGTTGGAACCAGTGCTGGCTGTTCCGCCCTTGATCTCCTGGTACTTCTTCTCCGCGATGCTGCGGATGTTGCCCATTTGGGCGTAGCCGTACTGGCCCGGGCAGGCATTGGCCTGCGCATCGCGGTGCGCGAACACGTTGGGCAGGGTCATGGGCCTGCCGGCGGGGTACTTGTTACCGGAGAAGGCTCGCGGGGTGTAGGACTTGCTTCCCATCGGGCTGAAACCGGAGACGGCGGCCTTCCAGCCGATCATCTCGCCCACTGAGTTGATGAGGGCGGTGGACGGCACGGCGGTGTCGTAGTTACCGATCATGGAGATGCCGAAGGTGTTGTGGTTGTATCCACCGACGTGAGCGCCCTGCACGGACTTGTCCAGGCCACCGGCGCGGCCTTCGTAGATCGTGCCGAACTTGTCCACAACGGCGTTGTATCCGAGGTCGCACCAGCCGAGAGTCTTGGCGTGGTACTCGTACATGCCGCGCATCATGCCCGCCGCTTGTGCCTGGGTGTAATTGTTCGATCCGGCGGTGTGGTGGACGGCGACAGCCTGGGTGAAGCTGTCGTAGGACGGGGAGCTGCACCGGACGCTCTCGTTAGCGCCCCAGCCAGCGCGGCTGACGACATTGGGCATGCCGTAAGTCGTCGAGTTGGTCGCGAGGGCGATACCGCCCTCCTCGGCGTTACCGTCGATGAACACCACGCTCAGGTCGTCTTGGCCGGCTACATCAGCGACGGGCTTGATGTCGCCGTAGTTGGTGGGCAGCGGGGCGAGGCCCGGGGCGTTGTTGTTGTCTGTGGCAGCGACCTGAGCAGCAGCGGGAGCGGGTGCAGGTTGAGGAGCCGACTCGGGGGCCGACTCGGGTGCCGGTGCCGGAGCAGCGGCTTCGGCCTGTTCGGCGTTGCCTTCGCCCGGCACGGTGACGTCGACGGTTTGGTCGCCGATGATGTCAACACCCGCGACGGAGACCTGGACCTTGTTGGTCGGCTCGACGTAGATGAGGTCGGTGCCATTGGCGGTGCTGCCGTCTTCGAGGCCGATGGGTTCGGCGCTGTACCAGGGGCTCCAGGAGCCGTCGGCGTTTTCGGCGCGGATGAAGGCGGCGATGTCGCGGTCGCCTTCCCAGGTGACGGCGAACATGGAGAACTGGTCGTCGCGGGCGAATTCCTTGACGGTGCGCGGTCCGGGTTCACCTGATTGGGCGGAGATCGCGGCGTCCTCGACGACCACGTTGGCGCCGGAGGCAAAGGAGTCCGTGGCCGTGGTGGCGTCGATGGGGTTGCCGCCTGCCTCTTGGGTCTTGAGGATCTGGTTGCCGCCGAAGGCGGCGGATACGACCAGTGCGAGGGACAGGACGATAGCCAGCGTCGGATTGACGCTGGCTTGCCGGGACGTGGCGATTCGGCGTCGTTGCTGCACGGTGGGGCTCCCTAGGATTGCTGATACAGGTGTTACATGATGGGTCGCTAGTAAACTCTAGTACATAGTAGGGGCAATTGGTACCAATGTGACTGGAGTGTCGCCGCACGGCGACCTGGACGGTGTCGCATTGCGCGGGGCAGGCGGGCGTCGATTAGCCTGACTTCCATGACGGAAACCTATGACCTCATCGTTGTTGGCTCGGGCCTGTTCGGCCTCACCGTGGCCGAAAGGGCGGCGACTCAGCTGGGCAAGCGCGTGCTCATCGTCGAGCGCCGCGAGCACCTCGGTGGCAACGCCTACTCGGAGGCCGAGCCGGACACCGGCATTGAGATCCACAAGTACGGCGCGCACCTGTTCCATACCTCTAATAAGAAGGTGTGGGACTACGTCAACCAGTTCACGGAATTTACGGGCTACCAGCACCGCGTGTTCGCCATGCACGACGGCACCGCCTACCAATTCCCCATGGGCCTGGGTCTGATTAACCAGTTCTTCGACCGTTACTACTCGCCCGATGAGGCGCGGGAGCTGATCAAGGAGCAGGCCGCCGAGATCGATTCTGCCGATGCCACCAACCTGGAGGAGAAGGCGATCTCGCTCATCGGCCGCCCCCTCTACGAGGCGTTCATCCGTGATTACACCGCCAAGCAGTGGCAGACCGATCCCAAGAACCTCCCGGCCGCGAACATCACGCGCCTGCCGGTGCGCTACACCTTTAATAACCGCTACTTCAATGACACCTACGAGGGTCTGCCCGTCGATGGCTACGCGGCCTGGCTGCAGCGGATGGCGGATCATGAGCTCATCGATGTCGTGTTGGACACCGACTGGTTCACCGTCCGGGAAGAGCTGCGCGCGGCCTCGCCGGAGGCGCCGGTTATCTACACCGGTCCGCTCGATCGCTACTTCGATTACTCCGCTGGCGAGCTTGGCTGGCGCACCCTCGATTTCCAGACCGAGGTCCTGGAGACGGGCGATTTCCAGGGCACCCCGGTGATGAACTACAACGATGCCGAGGTTCCCTACACCCGCATCCACGAGTTCCGTCACTTCCATCCCGAGCGTGAGGGGGTGTACCCCAAGGACAAGACCGTCATCATGAAGGAGTACTCCCGCTTCGCCGAGGAAGGCGACGAGCCGTACTACCCCATCAACACTCCCGACGACCGGGAGAAGCTCCTGGCCTACCGCGAGCTCGCCGCTGCCGAGGCCCGGGATCAGCGGGTGCTCTTCGGCGGTCGCCTGGGCACGTATCAGTACTTGGACATGCACATGGCCATTGCGTCGGCCCTGACGATGTTCGAGAACAAGCTGGTGCCATTCTTTGATGAGGGCGTGGCTCTTGAGCAGGAGCGCGGGCACTAAAAACTGCCTGTCGCGACTTGTCGCAGCCCCCGGGGTGCACTAAAGTTAACAACAGGTTAACAACATAGAAACAGCACTCCCCGGGAGGCGTGACACACCATGGGCACCACCAACGATCGCTATGCCATCGTCCGCGAAGACATGCACCGCCGCTACGGGCAGTACTTCTACGCCGGCACCATCGATGACCTCGTCGACCGCACCATCGCGGAGGCCGAAGCCCGCGCCAAGATCGACACTTTCCTGCCCGTCATCGTCGAGCGCGAAGTCTCCGAGGAGTTGGAAACCCGCGCCGAAGCCGCTGGTCGTAGCGGCACCGCCCGCCCCGAGGTCCTCTTCGTGTGCGAGCGCAACGCTGGCCGCTCCCAGCTTGCCTCCGCCATCATGAACCAGGCAGTCGGCGATCGTGTCTTCGTCCGCTCCGTTGGCCTCAATCCCACCGGCGGCATTGACCCGCAGGTCATCGAGGTGCTCGAGGAGCGCGGCATCCCCAATGCCCACCTGTACCAGAAGGAAATCGTGCCCCGCACGGTTCACCGCTCCAGCGTCATTGTCCTCATGGGTGTCGATGAACTCCCCGGCATTCCCGGTGACCGCATCGAGCACTGGGACATCGCTGACCCCGCTGGCAAGTCCCTCGACGAGGTCCGCGCCATCGCCGATGACATTGAATCCCACGTGCGGGAACTGGTCGTTGAGCTGGGAAAGTCCAACGTCAACGCTGGGTAACTAGCTAATCGACGTCCGCGGTGCTCACCCTCCTCAGTCACCTCACCGGTCCCACCGCGATGGCCCTGCTGGCCATCGCCATCGCGGCCGTCTGCATCCTGCGCACCCGCCAGCTGTGGTGGGTGGCCGCTCCGGTGGCTGTGCTCATCGCGAATCTGTTGAGCCACGTGCTCAAAGCGGTCATCGGGCGGGAGCGCCCTCCGGTCGCCGGCCGCCTCATTGAGGAAACCAACTTCGCCTTCCCCTCCGGCCACGCCACCGGCGCCGCCGCCTTAGCCATGATGCTCACCCTGTGGTGGTGGCCGTGTCACCGCTTCGCCACGGCCCTGGTGTGGTTCGGCGTCCTTGCCATCTGCTGGACCCGGCTTTACCTGGGGGTTCATTGGGTGACGGATCTTCTCGGCGGAGTGATCCTCGGCAGCGCGGTTTCTGTCGCCACCTGGCGATTGTTTCGGCCTAGAATCACACCATGACAACGTGGATCAATCCCTACCTCCAGTTCCTCGGCACTGCCCGTGAGGCGATGACCTTCTACCACTCCATCTTCGGTGGCAAGCTCGACATCGCTACGGGCGCCGACTTTGGCGTCCCGGACGATGATGAGCGCATCATGCACGCCCACCTGGAAACCGCCGACGGCTGGACCTTCATGGCCTCCGACTGCGATGACACGGATGGCGAAGGTGACGGCAACCCCTCCCGCAGCCTGTGCATCGGATCTGACCAGCCCACGCCTGCTGCCCTGGAATGGTTCGAGGCGCTCGCCGAGGGCGGTGAAGTCCACATGCCCCTGGAAAAGCAGGTGTGGGGCTCCCTCTACGGCCAAGTGCGTGACCGCTTCGGCGTGCTGTGGATGTTCAACCTCGTCGCCGAATAGCCGGGATTTCGGGTCCGACACGCCCGTAAGTTAACAAAAGATGAACCGCTGTGACCTGCGGTGATGGCTTCCTGTATGGAGAAAGCGCTGGAAAGTGCTTGTAGTGCTCGCCTAACCTGACGTAAAGTGAACGAAAGGTTAACAAATGGGGTGGAGGAATTAACCTTCCGCCCCCGCACACGAAAGCGAGCACTCGCCATGAACAACACCTCTTTTGCCCCCGTCCGCCGCGACCTCTACGCCCGTTTCGGACACGCCTGCGACGTCCGCGTTATTGACTCCATCCTCGACGAGATCATCGCCCGCCACGTCTCCACCGCGAAGGTGACGGACTTCTTGCCCGTCCTCGTCGCTCGCGAGGCCGCCGAGCAGATCGAGGACCACGCCTGGACCCACGGGGATGTCGGAACACCGCGGAAGAAAATTCTCTTCGTTAGCCGCAGCACCGCCTCCGTCGCCGTCCTGGCCGCCGGCCTTGCCCGCAGCCTCAGCGGCAACGGCGTTCTCGCTTCCGTCGCCGCCACCCACCCGGAAAACCGCGACGACAACCTCATTGAGTGGGTCATCTCCGAACGCGGCCTTGCAGGCGCCGCAGTGAGCGCCCACGACCGCACCCTCGACGCCCCCGACCTGGTCGTCTACCTCGGAATGGACGAGGACGCTGATCTGCCGGGCCGCCGCTACGTCCACTGGGACGTCGCCACCACCGACGGCATGGACCTCACCACAGCCCGCCAGCTGGCCTCCGAGCTCGAAGCCGCCGTTGGTCGCCTCCTCGAGGACCTCGACATCCGTCCCCTCGCCCACGACGCGGAGCCCCTGGCGGCTTAACCGCAATACAGGTGCAAGAATTCTCTAGAATGCGTGTGCCCTCCTGACGTTTTACCAGGTCGCGAGCGATGGGCTGACGCATTCTAGAGAATCTGTGTACCCCTAGAACCCGCGCGAGCCGCCCCCGCCGGAGAACCCGGAGCTGGAGTAGCCGGTCGTTGCCGAAGACGAAGACGTGGCGGCAGTGTGCGCCTGGACGTCCTGGTGGTGCCACGAGCTGGTGATGAGGAAAGGCACGTAGCCCTGGAAGCCATACCCCGGCCGCCACGAAGACTCCCACAGGGCCGGAGCGTGATGTTCGTCGGAGGCCTCGACGTCGGAAGCGTCGTAGAGGCGCTGAGTAGCTGCCTCGACGAGGACGCGATGCCTGGTCAGCAGGTCGGCGAAGCGGTCCATGAAGTTCGGCGCCTCCAGGTCCTCGCGCAGCGCAAGGACATCTCGGCCAAGTTCCTCGAGCTGGGGAACCAGATCGGACTCGGGTTCGGCGGCGAGCGCCTCGAGGATGTCCTCGTGGAGGGTGCTCAACTCTTGGCGGCGGACGGAAGCGTCGCCGTGCTCCATACTGGCCAGTGTGTCGATGTTCTCTTCGGCCATTGTCAGGCGGGTGAGCTTCTCGTGGGCGCTGGAGATCTGTGCTGCGTGGGAGCGGAACTGCTTGTCATCGGAGGAGGCGCGGAGATCGCCGAGGGAGTCCATGTCGGAGTGTACGGCGAGGAATCCGTCGCGGACTTCTGCCCACTGGCGCCTCAGGGCATCGTTGGCCAGGGGTGAGGTCAGTGAGTTGGCGCGGACGTCGATGGCGGGGAGCTCTTGGGCTACCCGGCCGTAGTCGCGTTGCAGGTCATCGAATTGGGAGCGGGCGGTCGCGGCTTTCTCCCTGCGGGTGCGGGCGACCAGGGCGCCGCCGAGGCCGAGGGCGGCGACGCCGCCGACGCCGGTGAGCCCGGCAGCGAGGTAGAGGCCCGTGTTGTCGCCCGAGCCGCCACCGTCGTTGGTGCGGGTGGCTGTTGGATCACCCGCCGCGATCGCACCTTGCAGCAGGCCGGCGGCCCAGTTGCCATCCTTGAGCGGGGGTTCCATGCGGTCGAGGATGCCGTCGAGGCGGCCGGAATCGTAGAGGCCAATCGCGGCGCATACGTCATCGCCGCAGTACACGCCCATCTTCTTTGGATCCAGGCCCACGGCGACGATGAGGTGGCCCGGCGCCCACTTGGCTCCGTCGGCGGACATGAGGTCGGGGCGTTCTTGCTTGGCGTAGTCCAAGACGGTGTCATTGAGCAGCTCGTCGTTGGTGGCGAAGAGCAGGTAGTCCACCGCGGTGACCTCGGCGGGGAGGGTGATGTCGGCGGTTTGGGTGGTGAGCAGGTCCACATCGCCGGGGGAGAGTTCGCCGGCCAGGTCGATGATGTCGACCTGTGCGGACGTCGAGGTGGACTGGGCGGTGGCGGGCGGGGCGGCGTCGATAAGCAGGGGAGAAGTAGCCACGATAAAGCCCAAGGCCACGAGGACGAGCAGGATTCGGCTTCTCATGAACGCGATGGTACGCAGGTACGGTGCGTGTGTGACGCGAAAAGTTGGTCCCGCGCACTACCCTTAGTCGGGAGATGAATAGTCGAAAGGCAGAGTTGACGGACGTGAACCAGACCGGAACCCAGAACGTGCGCGAGATGTTGCAGCGAATTTTGCTGCCCAAGCGTGGCGAGCCACATGATGTGCGCAGCCTCTACCTGCTCGAGGCGGAGCAAAACAAGGATCGCCTGACCTGGTCCGATCGGGTGACCGTCACGGTCCCGGCCGGTGCAGAGGCTTCTTTTGAGACCTATTTCAACGCTTTCCCCGCGAGCTATTGGCGCCGCTGGTCGCAGCTGGATCATGTGCTGCTGCGGATGAAGGTGGCCGGTACCGCGAGCGTGGATGTGTATCGCTCGAAGATTGATGGCACTCGGGTGTCCGTCGATGGCCAGTTGGTTGTTGATGATGTCGTGGAGTTTTCCATCCCGCTGTCCCATTTTGAGGATGGTGGCTGGCTGTGGTTCGACGTGACGGCGGAGACGGATACGACGATCACTGAGGCCGGCTGGTACGCCGACCAGGAGCCGGGCCCGCAGACGATGCCGGATGGCACGCAGGTTGGCCCCTTTGAGAAGCGCGCCACCGTCGGTATCCCGACGTTTAACCGTCCGGCCGATGCGGTTGCCGCCTTGCAGGCGTTGGCGGAGGATCCGCTTGTCGACGCCGCGATTGATGCCGTCATCATGCCCGATCAGGGTAATCAGCATCCGGCGGATTTCCCCGGCTACGACGAGGCTGTCGCCCACTTCGGTGAGCGTTTCCACGAGTTCCGCCAGGGCAACCTCGGCGGCTCGGGTGGCTACTCGCGCATCATGTTTGAGGCACTGGGTGATGGCGCGGCTGGTGCGGCGCAATCCCCGTTCATTTTGTACATGGATGATGACATCGCCATCGAGCCGGAGTCGATCCTCCGCGCGATCCAGGTCGGCCGTTACGCGGCCAGCCCGATCATCATCGGCGGTCAGATGCTCAACCTGCAGGAACGTAGCCAGCTGCGCACCATGGGTGAGATCGTCGGCGGCACCGACTTCATGTGGGGCAAGGCCCCGCACTCGGTGGAGGATCACGATTTCGCCACCTACCCGCTCAACTACCTCGGGGATCCGCGTGACGCGAAGGATCCGGACGCGATTAACTCCCGCGACCTGCACCGCCGCATCGATGTGGATTACAACGGCTGGTGGATGTGCATGTTCCCCCGCGTCGTCGCGGAGGCGAACGGCCAGCCCCTGCCCTTGTTTATCAAGTGGGACGACACGGAGTATTCGCTGCGCGCCGCCAAGAAGGGATTCCCGACGGTGACGTGGCCGGGCGTGGCCATCTGGCACATGGCCTGGACCGATAAGGACGATGCGATTGACTGGCAGGCGTACTTCCACCTGCGCAACCGCCTCATCGTCGCGGCACTGAACTTTGATGGCCCCATCGAGGGCATCATCACGAGCCTGCGCAAGTCCACCTTCAAGCACCTGATGTGCATGGAGTACTCCACGCTCGCGATCCAGTTGGAGTCCATGCGTGACTTCCTCGCGGGCCCGGACCAGCTCTTCGACATCCTTGAGACCTCGTTGCCGCGCATCGCCGAAATCCGCAAGAACTACCCGGATGCCGTCGTCATTTCCTCCTCCTCTGAGCTGCCGCCGTCCTCGGGCGCGCCGGGCGTGCCGATGAAGGATGTGGGCGGGCGCCTGAACAAGGTGCGCAAGCTGAACTGGCTGATCAAGGGCCTCAAGCATTCACTGAGCCAGGAGGATCCGCGCCACCACGAGGTGCCGCAGGCCAACCTCTCCCCGGATCAGGCACGCTGGTTCACGCTCTCGCGTCTCGACGGCGCGACGGTCACCACCGCCGGCAACAACGGCGTCGCCTACCGCAAGCGGGATCGCGCCCTGGCGAAGGAGCTGCTCAAGGAGACCTGGGAGCTGCAGTCGGAGATCGAAGACCGCTTCGATGACCTGCGCGAGCAGTACCGGGCCGCCGAGCCACGCCTGGTCAGCCGCGAATCCTGGGGGGAGATTTTCCGGTGAAATCCGAGGTAGATCTGCTCGTTGACCTCCAGGAGGTCCTCGTCGACCGACCCGGCGTCGTGCCAGGTGCCCGCACCCTGTCGCACTTTGGCGAGCACGCGCTGGGGTGGATGGCTGTCGCCGCACTCGGTGCGGCGGTGGATAAACGGCGGCGTCGACAATGGGTGGGCGTGGGCGTGTCCGCCTTCGCCTCGCATGCGGCATCGGTGGTGATCAAGCGGGTCGTGCGGCGTAAGCGCCCCCATGATCCACGCATTCGCGTGGGCGTGGGTACTCCGTCGCGGCTGTCGTTTCCTTCGTCACACGCCACGTCGACTGCCGCGGCGCTGACCTCGCTGTCCAGCCTTAGTGGTTCGGCGATGCCGCTGGCGGGAATTCCGGTGATGATGGTCTCGCGTATGGTCCTGGGGGTGCATTACCCGACTGACACGCTCGCGGGCGCCCTGCTGGGCGTGGCCACGAGCCGCGCAGTCACCACGATGGAGAGGAAGATAGCGTGACCGAGGAAAAGACGGGGATCTTTCAATCCGAGCCCCATACCGAGGGCATTGACAACACGCGCAAGCGCCAGCCGCCGAAGAACTTGCCCGATGCAATGATCAAGGCGCTGCGGCCGAAGCAGTGGGTCAAGAACGTCCTCGTCGTCGCGGCCCCCGCCGCGGCCGGTGCGGAAGCGCTTCTCGACGGTCGCACGCTCGTCGACGTCATCCTCGCCTTCGTCGTCTTCTGCCTCGCCGCCTCATCGATCTACCTGGTCAATGATGCTCGTGATGTCGATGCCGACCGCGAGCACCCGACCAAGAAGTACCGCCCGATCGCCTCCGGCATGCTGCCGATCAACCTGGCGTATGCCATGGCGGTTGTGCTCATCATCGCCGCCATTGGCCTGTCCTTCCTGGCTTCGTCTGGCTGGGGCCTGGCGGTCGTCGTGGCCGTCTACATTGGCCTGCAGTTGGGCTATTGCTTCGGCTGGAAGCACCTGCCGGTCATTGATATCGCGCTGGTGTCCTCCGGGTTCATGCTGCGCGCCATGGCCGGTGGCGTGGCCGCGGGCATCGAGCTGTCCCAGTGGTTCCTGCTGGTAGCCGCCTTCGGTTCGCTGTTCATGGCCTCGGGCAAGCGCTACTCTGAGCTGCTGCTGGCCGAGCGCACTGGCAAGAAGATCCGCAAATCCCTCCAGGGGTACACCCCGACCTACCTGCGCTTTGTGTGGACGCTGGCCGCCACGGCCGTCGTCATGAGCTACGCCCTGTGGGGTTTCCAGCTGTCCAACGCCGTCGAGGGTGCCGCCGCCGTGTGGTACCAGGTGTCCATGGTTCCGTTCACTATCGCGATCCTGCGCTACGCCGCCGACGTTGACCGCGGTGCCGGTGGCGCTCCGGATGAGATGGCGTTGTCGGACCGCGTCTTGCAGGCCCTGGCCCTGTTGTGGGTGGTGTGCATTGTCCTCGCGGTGTACTTGGTGCCTGCGTTCTAAGCCAGTTTCACCCTGGTAACATCTGCCACCATGACCACAGCTGTTCGGGAGGGTTCCCGCCGATCACCGAGCTCACTCATCGGCCGCGGAACCATCACCGGATGGTCGGCCCTCGCGGGAGTGCTCGTCTTGGGGGTCCTCGCCTTCATCGGCGGGTGGACCCGGCGCTGGATGAGCGATGACGGACTCATCGTCCTGCGCACCGTGCGCAACCTTCTGGCTGGAAACGGCCCCGTGTTCAACGCAGGCGAGCGCGTCGAAGCGAATACCTCGACCCTGTGGCAGTACCTCATCTATCTGGTCGCCCTGGTCTCTGATGCCCGCCTCGAGATGATCGCCATGTGGCTGGCGCTCATCTTCACCACCGCGGCCCTGGCCATCGGCGCGTGGGGGACCTCGCGCCTGTATCGCCGCCACCGCGCTGTCCTCCTCGTCCCAGTCGGCGGGCTGATCTATCTGGCGGTTCCCCCCGCGCGCGACTTCGCCACCTCCGGCCTCGAATGGGGCCTGAGCCTGTTCTGGATCGCCGTCCTGTGGTGGCTGTTGGTGTCCTGGGCAACGCCCACGGTGGCCTCCGGCCGCCACCACGTCGCGTCCCGCGTCGACGGCATTGTCTACTGGCTGGCTTTCTGGTGCGGGCTGTCCTGGCTCGTCCGCCCCGAGCTTGCGCTCTATGGCGGGCTCGTCGGCTTGCTCATCCTTATCGGCACGCCCAGCTGGAAGGGGCGCGCGCTCATCATGGCCGCCGCCCTGCCCGTCCCGCTCGGCTACCAGATTTTCCGCATGGGCTATTACGGGCTCATCACCCCACATACTGCCGTTGCCAAGTCCGCCAGCGACGCGCAGTGGGCCAACGGTTGGGCTTATGCCAGCGATCTTTCCGAGCCGTATCACCTGTGGATTGCGCTCGTCGTGGCCTTGCTCATGGCGGCGATCGTTCTGTGGCGCTTATCGACGTCCCCCGTACCCGATCCCGCAGGCCGCCGCGGGGTCGTGCGCGTGGCGCGCACTCCCGGTGCGGCCACCGCGTTGATTCTGCTCGCTGCCGCCCTGCACACGACGTACGTGTTGCGCGTCGGCGGCGACTTCATGCATGGCCGGATGCTCCTGCTGCCCTTGTTCGCGGCACTGCTCCCTGTGCTCGTCGTGCCGTTGCTTGACCTCGCGCGCCCCTCGTGGGTCTTCGATACTGCGCTCGTTGTTTCATTCGTGGGCTTGTCGTGGTGGGCGTGGAGTGTCGTCGCTGACGGACACACCCTCAACTGGGAGGAAGAATACGCCGACGATCTCGGTATCGTCGACGAGCGTGACTTCTGGACGTTTGCTAACAATCGTGAGCAGGGTGACCCGCCGTTGCTCGCGAGTGATTTCACAGATAACAAGGGCTTGCGCGACTTCGCCCCGATCATGGAGCAGGCAGAGGCGGAGGATGCGGCGCTCATGTCGCAATACCTCACCGGCGATCCGGCGTACTTCTCGTGGATGACCAACCCGCGCCAAGACCCCGCGGCGAACGCCCTCGACGGATCTGGTCTGGGCAATCTGCGCCCGACGTTGTACCACACCAATTTGGGCATGACCAGTATGAATGCCCCCCTCGACTTCCGAGTACTAGACACCGTTGGCCTCACCACACCGCTGGCGGCCCGCCTGCCGCGCGATGAGGACGGCCGCGTTGGCCACGACAAGTGGCTGCCTTTCAGCTGGCAGGCCGCCGATACCGATGCCGACATCGACCTGCTCTACGGCTGGTACCCACGCGAGGAGACCCGGGTGGCGCGGGAGGCTCTTCAGACGCCGGAGATTTCCGAGCTCTTGGCCACCTCCCGCGAGCCCATGAGCTGGAGCCGCTTCCTCGCCAACATCCGCTACTCGCTCACGGAGGGCCGCACGCTGCAAATCGCCTTCGATCCAGAGGAAGCGATCAAGGAACTGGGACCCCCTGATTCGGGCAGGCCCATCGCCTGGCCGACAGAAGTTTCCTTAGATACTCCCAGGTAGTAGCAATTTAGTCACGAACTGATAACAATCGGATGAGTAAATCATCACGGCGTGGTCTAAGCTATGTCCGAGCGAAGTATGCGCGTGCGTCCTAGAACGGTTATCAGCGGCTGTTGTTAACGAAGTTGCGGGGCGCGCCGATAAACCAATCAGTGCCATCCAGAGCCACTGTAAAGCCGAGGAGAACAATGACCTTCCTGACCGGAGCCCGACGTTTGAGCCGAAAGGCCATCGTCGTCCTGACCGCATTTGCCACCGCCCTAGCACTCATGGTGTTTGTCAATGCTGGTGAGGCCAAAGCCCAACTCCGCGGTGACGCGACGGGTACCTGCGACTGGGACGGCGTTGGCTGGGGCGTCCAGCGCTGTGACGTGTGGTCTGCTGCCACGGGCCGCAACATCCCCGTCCAGATCAAGCCGGCCGCACGCGGCGGCAACGCAGCTCTGTACCTCCTGGATGGCCTGCGCGCCACCGAGCACGCCAACGCCTGGACCGTGGACGTCAACGCCCCGGCCGTGTACGAAGGCACCAACATCACCCTCGTCATGCCGATCGGCGGCGCCGGCTCCTTCTACGCTGACTGGGAGGGTCCCGCTACCTACGACCTGAACAACCCGGTCACCTACCAGTGGGAGACCTTCCTGACCTCGGAGCTTCCCGCTTACCTGGCCAACAACTTCGGCGTTGCCCCGAACAACAACTCCATCGCTGGCCTGTCCATGGGTGGCACCGCCGCGCTGAACCTCGCTGCCAAGCACCCCGGCCAGTTCCGCCAGGCTCTGTCCTTCTCGGGCTACCTCACCCCGACCCTGCCGGGCATGCAGACCATGCTCCGCGTCGCCCTGCTGGATGCTGGTGGCTTCAACCTCAACGCCATGTACGGCAGCATCGTCAGCCCCCGTCGATTCGAGAACGATCCGTTCTTGAACATGAACGGCCTGGCTAACTCGGACGTCTACATCTCCGCCGCCACCGGTATCCCCGGCCCGGAGGACGCTAACTTCCCGGCCAACCTCAAGCTGTCCGGCGCCCCGCTGGAGATGCTGGCTCGCGTCACCACCCGCCTGTGGGAGGGTAAAGCCCGCGCTGCTGGCCTGAACGTCACCACTGATTACCCGATCACCGGCATCCACAACTGGACCCAGTTCGGTTCTCAGCTGGAGAAGTCCCGCAACCGCGTCCTCGACGTCATGAACGCCTGGTAATCACCACGC
Organism: Corynebacterium testudinoris; assembly: GCF_001021045.1. NCBI lineage: Bacteria > Bacillati > Actinomycetota > Actinomycetes > Mycobacteriales > Corynebacteriaceae > Corynebacterium > Corynebacterium testudinoris. The sequence continues at coordinate 2,560,586 of NZ_CP011545.1, read as the reverse complement.
CTTCTTTTCACTCGCAGCCCCGCTCAACCTGACCAAGGTTGGGCGGGGCTGTTTGCTATTTCCATGACCTTCCGGTGTGTCTCGCCCCCAAAAGTCTCAAGTTCAACTTAAACTTGACCGTGACCTACGGAGACGGTTGTCTACCTGGCCCACACCAGGCAGTCGATCCCTCCGCTCGGGCGACACAACGACATATACTCCCGGCGGCCGTTCGCACACCGGGGTTGACCGATACGCAAGGCTTGCACCAAGCACGATCCCGAGGGCGGGGAACCCCCGGGGTGGCGCTGCAGGCCCTCAGATCGGCGACCCGCCAAACGGCCACCGGGGGACCATCCGTACCACGACACGAGAACAAGGACCACAACTCCATGCGCGACACCGCATCCCGTTCCCCACAGCGCGTTGGCCGCTTCCGCCACGCCTGCTTGGCAGCTGCCGTCATTCCCACCACCGTCGCCCTCGGCCTGAGCCTTGCTCCGGTCGCGAACGCGCAGAGCTCCGGCTCCAGCCTGTCGGATCAGATCCGTCCCTCGGATCCGCCCGCGCGCACGCCGATCAGCACTGAGTACCCGAGCATCGATAACCTACCGGCCGGTGTGTCGGTCAACCGCGTCGAGTGGCTCAGCGATCGCCGCCTCGCCATCTTCATCGACTCCGCCGCCATGCCGGGTGAGCCGATCCAGGTGCAGATGCTCCTGGCTCGTGACTGGCACTCCAGCCCGAACCGTGACTTCCCGGAGGTGTGGGCCCTTGACGGCCTGCGCGCCCGCGAAGACGAAAGCGGCTGGACCATCGAGACCAACATCGAGCAGTTCTACGCTGACAAGAACGTCAACGTCATCCTGCCCGTCGGTGGCGAGTCCTCCTTCTACTCGGATTGGCAGCAGCCCAACAACGGCAAGAACTACCAGTGGGAGACGTTCCTCACCAAGGAGCTCGTCCCGATCCTGGACAACGGCTTCCGCTCCACCAAGCAGCGCGCCGTCTTTGGTCTGTCCATGGGTGGTACCGCCGCGATGAACCTCGCCCAGCGCCACCCGTACCTGTTCTCCTTCGTTGGTTCCTTCTCCGGCTACCTGGACACCACCTCCTCCGGGATGCAGGCCGCGATCACCGCTGCCCAGCGCGATGCCGGTGGCTACGATTCCCAGGCCATGTGGGGACCCTACGGTGACCAGGACTGGATTGATCACAACCCGCGCTTCGGCATCAGCGCCCTCAAAGACATGACCGTCTACGTCTCCTCCGGCTCCGGCACCGATGACTTCGGTCAGGCCGGCTCCGTGGCTACCAGCCCGGCAGCGGCGGCCGGTATCGGCCTGGAGATCCTGTCCAACATGACCACGCACACCTTCGTCAACGAGGCGCGGGCGGTCGGCATCGAGCCGATCTCGCACTTCCGCCCCTCAGGCGTGCACGCCTGGCCGTACTGGCAGTTCGAGATGACGCAGGCGTGGCCGCACATCGCCAACTCGCTCAAGCTGTCCGAGGAAGATCGAGGTGCCAAGTGCACCGTCGGTGGCGCCATCGCCGTGGCCGTGGAGCAGACCAAGCACATTGGCTCCTGCGTCAACGACGAGTATGAAGCGGGTAAGGACAACGAGGGGCGTCGTCAAGATTTCCGTTCGGGCACCGCCTACTGGTCCCCGAGCACTGATGCGCACGCGCTGTTCGGTGCCATCAACGCCCGCTACAACGCCCTCGGGGGACCGTCCGGATGGCTCGGCTTCCCGATCTCGGGTGAGGCCGCGACCCGTGACGGCGTTGGCCGCTACGTCCACTTCCAGAACGGCTCGATCTACTGGAGCCCGTCCACCGGAGCTCAGGAGATCCCGCGCGACATCTTCGACGAGTGGGCCACCACCGGCTACGAAAACGGTGACTTGGGCTTCCCCACGGCACCCGCCAAGGAAGTCAACGGCGGCTTTGTCCAGCAGTTCCAGAAGGGCTACGTCGTCCGCACCAAGGACAACAAGAACTACTGGCTGACCGGGATCATTGGCGCCAAGTACGCAGAGCTGGACACCGCCAACTCCGTTCTGGGCCACGCGAAGTCCAACGAGATCAAGGTCAACGGCGGTGTCTTCCAGGAGTTCGAGCACGGCAACATCTACTGGTCGCCCTCCACCGGCGCGAAGCTCATCAAGTACGGCGCGATCTTCGATGCCTGGGGTGCCAAGGGCTGGGAGAAGGGCGAATTCGGTTGGCCCACCGCTGACCAGGCCGGAATCCCGGCCGGTGGTGAGGTCGTGGAGTTCCAGCACGGCAAGATTAGCCAGATCAACGGCGCCATCAAAGAGGAGCGCAACTAATGAGCGCCCGCGTGAGGACCCGATTCGGGCTGGCCATCACCGCGCTCGCCACCGCCGGCGTGCTCGCCGCCTGTGGCGGCGCGACGGTGGACGAGGACTCCACGACGGCCACCTCGGTGGCCCCGCTGGAGCGCGCACCGCAGTCGACGACGGCGTCGGAAAGCTCTTCTGCCACTGCCCGCCCGACCCCTACTGAGGCGCAACCTCAAGACCAGGGCGCCCGGGAAGTTGAGGAGGTGCCGGAGCAGTCTGTGCCGCGCACCAAGGAAGACCTCGACTACCTGGAGGATCTGGGTGGTTCCGGCATCGACGTCAAGGGCGTGGAGAGCCAGATGATTGGCACCGCGGTCACCGTCTGCCGACCGGAGGATTCCGGCATCGATGCGGTCACCGTTCCGGCGGTGGCGGGCCAGCTCGTGGAGCAGGGACGCAGCGACAAGTCGCCGGAAGAGATTGCGACGCTGATTGAGAACGCGGCGCGGAAGGCGTATTGCTAGAGCGATGAGAAAGACACTCACCATCCTGGCGGTCATCGTCCTCGTTGTGGTGATTGGCGCGGGCGCACTGAGATTCATGCGCACGACCGATCAGATCCCGACTCCACCGCTCGGGCAACAGCCAACCGAGGATGTGCAGCAGCCAGAATGGTGTCCTGCCGTGGAGTTCATCTCCGCGCCGGGCACCTGGGAATCCGCCCCCGGCGATGACCCGGTGAACCCGACTGCGAACCCCTGGAGCTTCATGCTCTCGATTACGCAGCCGCTGCAGGAGCGCTATGCCCCCGACAACGTCAAGGTGTGGACGCTGCCGTACACCGCGCAGTTCCGCAACATCAACGCCCAAAACGAGATGAGCTACGACGATTCTCGGCAGGAGGGCCTGGCAAAGCTGGAAGAAGAGCTCGTGCTCACGCACAGCGAGTGCCCGCTCACCGACTTCATCATGGTTGGTTTCTCCCAGGGCGCGGTGATTGTCGGCGATGTGGCCAACAAGATCGGCAAGGACAACGGCGTTGTGCCCGCCGAGCGGATCAGGGGTGTCGCCCTGATCGCCGACGGACGCCGGGAACCTGGTGTGGGCCAGTTCCCCGGCACCTATGTCGATGGCGTCGGAGCCGAAGTGGCTCTCGCCCCGCTCAACCTGCTTGTCCAGCCGATCGTGCCGGGCGCGACGATGCGCGGTCCGCGTGACGGTGGCTACGGCTCCCTGCAGGATCGCACCTTCGACATCTGCGCCCCGAACGACAGCATTTGCGACGCCCCGCTCAACGTCGGCAATGCGCTCGACCGCGCCCTGGCGCTCGTGGCTGCCAATGGCATCCACGCCCAATACGCCACAAACCCCGACGTTATCCCCGGCACGACCGTCAACGCATGGGTGGTCGACTGGGCGATTGGGCTTATCGACGGCCGCTAGGCGCCCCAGCGCGCATGTAACGAAAGTGTCACGGCGGGGGAATAATAAGAGGTATCCCGCCTCTGATACGTTGTGATGTAAAAGCATTTTTCGTATGCCACATACGTACTGAAGTGTCCCAACCAGGGGGCCAACCTTAAGGAGAAGCATGGACCTGAAAGCGGCGATGAGCCAGTTCTTCAACGAGAAGGGTGAGATCGTTCTAGCACCGCAGCTCACGCTCGCGGGCCTGGCCGAGCTGACGTACCAAGCCGATCTCCAGTACGGCGGCGGCGAGCGTCAATGCCTCCGCTTCTGGGATTTCTCCGAATCCCGTGAGGGCACCCCGGTGGACTACAACCGCACCGAGATCAACACCCGCATCAAGGCCGTCGCCGCACGCCTGCAGCAAGTGGGCAAGATCGGTGACCGCGTTGCCATCCTGGCCAACAACTCCCCGGAGTACATTTTCGGCTTCATCGGCGCCCTTTACGCTGGCATGGTCCCGGTGCCGTTGTACGACCCGAACGAGCCGGGCCATGCGGATCACCTCAAGGCTGTCTTCGCGGATTCGGAGCCGGCTTTCGTCTTGACCAACTCCACCTCTGCCGCGGCCGTGCGCGAACACTTCTCTGAGCTGCCCTCCCGCGAGCGTCCCCGCATCCTCGCGGTGGACACTCTGCCGGATAGCCTCGCCCCGTCGTACGTCAACCCGATGATGACGTTGCAGGGACAGCAGCTCATGGCATCGGCCACGACCATGCCGGTGGATCAGATGGCGTTCTTGCAGTACACCTCCGGATCCACTCGTACTCCGGCTGGCGTGCAGTTGACCAACCGCTCCATCCTCACGAATGTGCTGCAGATTTTCACGGCGATTGGTCTGCGTACCCCGCTGCGTCTGGTGTCGTGGCTGCCGCTGCACCACGACATGGGAATCATTTTGGCCACCTTCGTCACCATTTTGGGCCTACCGAACGAGCTCATGACCCCGCGTGACTTCATTCAGCAGCCCAAGCGGTGGGTAGACCAGCTCAACCGCCGCGAAGGCGAGGACAATGTCTCTATCTACACCGTCGTGCCGAACTTTGCCCTCGAACTGGCTGCCCGCTACGGCAAGCCAAAGGAGGGTGAATCCTATGATTTCTCGGCCGTCGACGGCCTGATTGTTGGCTCCGAACCAGTGACGGAAAAGGCGATCGAGACCTTCTTGGAGACTTTCGGCGATTACCAGCTCGATCGCCATGCTCTGCGGCCCTCTTATGGTCTGGCGGAAGCCTCGTTGCTGGTGGCCACCCCGCAGACCGAGGAGCGTCCGCTCGTCTCGCACTTCGACCGTGACAAGCTGGCCGAGGGCATCATCGAGTTCGTTGACCGTGACTCCGACAAGGCCGCCGCATTCACCTCGAATGGTCAGGTCGTTCGCCCCCAGACCCTGACGATCGTCGATCCGGCCACCCGCGCCGAGCTGCCCGACGGCAGGGTCGGTGAGATGTGGGCTATTGGTGAGAACATGGCCGCCGGCTACCTCGGTCGGGAAGAAGAAACCGTTGCTACCTTCCGCAACACGCTGGGGGAGCGCCTGGCTGAAGGCTCTCGCGCTGATGGCCGTCCGGATGAAGGATGGATGGCTACCGGCGACTTGGGTGCCTTCGTCAATGGGCACCTGTACATCACCGGCCGCCTCAAGGACCTCATTGTCATCGCGGGCCGTAACCACTACCCGCAGGACATCGAGTACACGGTCATGGCCGCGTCCGACCATGTCCGCCCGGATTCCCTCGCTGCCTTCTCCATTGAAGGCGATGATGTGGAAAAGCTCATCCTCGTCATTGAGCGTGACGAGAAGGCTGATGCCGCTAACGATGCCGCTGCCGTGGAGACCATCCGCGCCGCAGTGACCAACGCCCACGGCGTCACCCCGGCGGATATCCGCTTCGTCGGCCCGAACGAGATCAACCGTTCCTCCTCCGGCAAGATTGCTCGCCGCGTCGTGCAGAAGGCCTACCTGGCCGGTTAATATTCAGTCGTTGCTCTCAGCCTGGACGTTGGTAACGTTGCGGGCAGGAGCAACGATTTAGTTCTTTATAAGCATGCCCTTGAGTAAACGCTTAAGGGTCTGCACTGTTTCTTTACTGCTTAAATCCCCTGCTGGAAAAGGATAAACACCGAATGAGTGTGAGCCAGACTCCCACGACTGTCGAGCACATGACCGTCGAACAGCTCCGTGAATGGCTGCGGAAATGGGTCTCGTCCACTTCAGGTGTCGCCCTCGAGGAGATCTCTGACGCGAAGCCGATGGAAAACTTCGGCCTGTCCTCCCGCGATGCCGTGGTCCTCTCCGGTGAATTGGAGAACCTCCTCGGCGTCCAGTTGGATGCCACCATCGCCTACGAATACCCGACGATTGATGCGCTGGCGCAGCGACTCGTCGATGGGGAGCCCGCTACCCGTGAGCGCACCCGGCCGGTGACTCGCCATGGCGGTTCCGGGGAATCGACCCCGGGTACCCACGACATCGCGATCGTCGGTATGGCCGGTCGTTTCCCCGGCGCCCCGAACCTCCCCGCGTACTGGGACATGCTGGTTGAGGGCCGCGACGGCACCGGTGAGCTGCCGATCGGCCGCTGGGCCGAATACGTGGCAGACGATGTCATGTCGCAGAAGATGGCCGAGCAGAACCTCGTCGGCGGCTACCTCAATGACCTCTCCTCCTTCGATGCGGAGTTCTTTGGGCTCTCCCCGCTGGAAGCGGCGAACATGGATCCGCAGCAGCGCATCATGCTCGAAGTGACGTGGGAGGCGCTGGAGAATGCGCACATCGCTCCGAATGAGCTGCGCGGAACCCCGGTCGGTGTTTTTGTTGGTTCCTCGAACAACGATTACGGCATGCTCATCTCCTCGGACCCCGCGGAGGCGCACCCCTACGCGTTGACGGGAACCGCGAGCTCCATCATCCCGAACCGGATTTCCTACGCCTTTGATTTCCGTGGGCCGTCCGTGTCGGTGGATACGGCGTGTTCTTCCTCCATCGTGGCGGTGCACCAGGCGGTCCGCGCGCTCCGCGAAGGCGACGCCGATGTCGCTGTCGCCGGTGGCGTGAACATCCTGGCCTCGCCGTTCGTCTCCACGGCTTTTGGTGAGCTCGGCGTTATCAGCCCCTCGGGTCACATCCATGCCTTCTCCGATGAGGCTGATGGCTTCGTCCGTGCGGACGGCGCGGGCGTGGTCATTCTCAAGCGGGTCGATGATGCTTTGGCCGACGGTGATGAGATTCTCGCTGTTATTAAGGGCTCGGCAGTCAACTCTGATGGCCATTCCAACGGTCTCACCGCCCCGAACCCGGACGCGCAGATCGATGTCCTTTACCGAGCCTACGATGATGCCCGGGTTGATCCGCGCGAGGTCGACTACGTGGAGGCACACGGCACCGGAACCATCCTCGGCGACCCGATTGAGGCCACGGCCTTGGGTGAGGTGCTGGGCCAGGGCCGCGAGGCATCCCGCCCGACGTTGCTCGGTTCCGTGAAGTCGAATATTGGTCACTCCGAGTCGGCCGCCGGTGCCGCAGGTCTGATCAAGGTCGTGCAGGCCATGAACAACGGCGTCATCCCGCCGTCGCCGCACTTTGAGGCACCCAACCGGTACATCGATTTCGATGCCGAACACCTTGAGGTCGTGGAGGATCCGCGCGAGTGGCCCGAGTACTCCGGGCGCAAGGTCGCCGGTGTTTCCGGCTTCGGCTTCGGTGGCACCAACGGCCACCTCGTCGTGTCCTCCTTCGACCCGGCTGACTACGAGCACAAGCCGCAGGAGCGCGACGCACAGCTCATCGATCCGGACCGCCCCAACGCAGTGGCGTTGCCGGTGTCCGGCTTGCTGCCATCGCGGCGTCGGCAAGCAGCCGCCGACTTGGCGGATTTCCTCCAAGAGCGTGACGACGCCGCACTCATCCCGCTGGCGCGTTCCCTCGCCCACCGCAACCACGGGCGCTCCCGCGCCGTGGTCATGGCCACCGACATCACCGAGGCCGTCAAGCGCCTGCGCCAGGTCGCGGACGGCAAGGTGTCCGTTGGGATCTCCGCCGCCGACGCTCCCGCGGCCCTCGGCCCGGTGTTCGTCTACTCCGGTTTCGGCTCCCAGCACCGCAAGATGGCCAAGGAATTGATCGGGGTCTCGCCGATGTTCCTCGCTCGCCTGGAGGAATTGGATCGCTTCGTCGATCACGAGCTCGGCTGGTCCGTCCTCGACATCATCCGCGATGACGAGCAGACCTACGACACCGAGACCGCGCAGGTCGCCATCACCGCGATCCAGATTGCGCTGACCGATTTCCTGGCCACGTTCGGCGCCAAGCCGGCCGCCGTCATGGGCATGTCCATGGGTGAGATCGCCGCGGCCTATGCTGCCGGTGGCTTGAGCGACCACGACGCCATGCAGATTGCCTGCCACCGCGCCCGCCTCATGGGCGAGGGGGAGAAGTCCTTGCCCGAGGATCAGCTCGGAGCGATGGCCGTGGTCGAGATGTCCGCCGACCAGCTCACCGAGCTCAACGAGCAGGACACCTTCGCCAACATCGAACCGGCCGTGTACGCCGGCCCTGGGATGACGACGGTGGGCGGGCCGCGCGCGCAGGTGACCGAGCTCGTCGACAAGCTGGAGGGCGAGGGACTGTTCGCCCGGCTCCTCAACGTCAAGGGCGCGGGCCACACCAGCGCCGTCGAGCCGCTGCTCGGCGAGCTTGGCTTCGAGACCGCAGGTATCACCCCGCAGCCGCTGCACACCCCGCTGTTTAGCTCCGTCGATCGTGGCGTCATCCACGAGCCGGGCACGGTTGTCCACGACACCGACTATTGGCTGCGCATGACCCGCCAGCCGGTGTACTTCCAGGACGCCACCGCCGCCGCCTTCGCGCAGGGCCACACGACGTTGGTGGAGATTTCCCCCAACCCCGTCGCCATCATGGGCATGATGAACACCGCCTTCAGCGTGGGCATGCCCGATGCGCAGTTGCTGTACGTGCTCAAGCGCAAGATCGATTCGGCGATCTCCATCCGCGATCTGCTGGCCAAGCTCTACGTCAATGGCGCGCCGATCGATTTCTCCGTGGCCTACGGCGATGGGGAGATGCTTCCCGCCCCGAACATCACCTGGAAGCACCAGCACTACTGGACCAACGCCCGCCCCTCCAGCAACCGTTCCGCGGATCTGCCGGGCGCGCGCGTCAACCTGCCCAACGGTGCGGTCGCGTTCTCCACGAACGCCGATCAGGTGCCGTCCTCGCTCGCTCTCCTCGAGCGCGCTGCCGAGCAGGTCCAGCCCGAGGCCCAGCTCATCGCCGCCGAAGAGCACGCGATGCTGCCCGCCAAGGGGGAGATCACCACGCTGGTCAACCGCACGATTGGCGGTCTGTCCCTCGAGGTCCACTACATCGCGCCCTCCGGCGTGACCTCACTGGTTGCGGAAGGTTTCGCCACCACGCTGCAGCTCGGCGCCCCCGCGTCTGCACCGGGCGTCCAGGCACCGCGGGAAACATCGCTTATCGACGACCCCGCCACCGACGAACTCACCATCGAAGAGGTCCGTTGGGACCCGGCGTCCGGCGAAACCGTCGAGGAGCGCCTGCGCTCCATCGTCTCCGAGTCGATGGGCTACGACGTCGATGATCTCCCGCGCGAGCTGCCGCTCATCGACCTGGGCTTGGATTCGCTCATGGGCATGCGCATCAAAAATCGCGTGGAGAATGACTTCCAGATCCCGCCCCTGCAGCTGCAGGCGCTTCGCGACGCCTCCGTGGCCGACGTCGTCCGCATCGTCAAGGAAGCCGTCGACGGCAAGTCCGTCGGTACCCCGCTCATCGAGCCGGTCGTCTCCGCCGATGACGTCGCGGAAGCCTCCCAAGGAGTTGGCGTCGCTCCCCGCGATGCCTCCGAGCGCATGGTGTTTGGTGTGTGGGCCGGTCTCACCGGCAAAGCACCGGCTGGCGTGACGAGTGTGCTTCCGGTGATCGACGCGGACGTCGCCAAGCAGATTGCCGAGCGGCTGAGCGAGCGTTCCGGCCTGGACATCTCCGCTACGCAGGTAGCGGAGGCCACGACCCTGGAACCGCTGGCCAACCTCGTGCGCGAGGGCCTAGAAACCGAGGTCGAAGGCAACATCCGAGTCCTGCGGCCCCGCGCGGAAGGCTCCACCGCCCCGAGCGTGTTCATGTTCCACCCGGCCGGCGGATCCTCGATCGTGTACCAACCACTCATGCGCCGCCTGCCCGAAGCCATCCCGGTCTACGGCGTCGAGCGCCTGGAGGGCACGCTCGAAGAGCGAGCCGCCGCCTACATCGACGAGATCCGCACCTACTCCGATGGCCGACCCATCGTCCTCGGCGGCTGGTCCTTCGGCGGCGCACTCGCCTACGAGGTCGCCTACCAGCTCAAAGACACCGACATCGACGTCGCGTTCATCGCCCTGCTGGACACCACTCAGCCCTCCGAGCCCATCCCCGACACCATCGAGGAAACCAAGGCACGCTGGGGCCGCTACAGCGACTTCGCCAAGCGAACCTACGGCCTCGACTTCCCCGTTCCCTACGACATGCTGGAAACCGCCGGCGAAGAAGTGATGCTCACCATGCTTGAGCAGTTCCTCGCCACGACGGATGCCTCCGAACACGGCCTCGCCGCCGGAGTCCTGGAACACCAGCGCGCCTCCTTCGTGGACAACCGCATCCTGGACAAACTCGACTTCGAACGCTGGGCCGGACTCGGCATTCCCGTCCTGCTGTTCCGCTCCGAGCGGATGCACGACGGCGCGATCGAACTCGAGCCTCGCTACGCCACGATTGACCCCGACGGCGGTTGGTCCGCTATCGTAGATCAACTGGATATTGTTCAGCTCTCCGGCGACCACCTCGCGGTCCCTGACGAACCCGCCATCGGCGTGGTCGGCGCGCACATGGCCAAGCGCATCGAGGGTCTGGACAGCTAACGAACGATAAAGCGAGTGGTGATCAGTGACTGAGAACTCCACGGCGACTAAGCTCGCCGACCTTCGCGCCCGGCTCGACAAAGCCCAAGACCCGGGCAGCGAACGTGCCCGGGAAAAGCGCGATGCCGCGGGTCGAACGACCCCACGGCAACGCATCAACGCGCTCCTCGACGAAGGCAGCTTCGTTGAGGTCGGCGCCCTAGCCAAAACACCCGGCGACCCCGACGCGATCTACTCCGACGGTGTCGTCACCGGCTACGGCATGATCGACGGCCGCCCCGTCGCCATCTACGCCCACGACAAAACTGTCTACGGCGGCTCCGTCGGCGTGGCCTTCGGCCGCAAGGTTGTCGAAGTCATGGACATGGCCATCAAGATCGGCTGCCCGGTCATCGGCATCCAAGACTCCGGCGGCGCCCGCATCCAAGACGCCGTGACCTCGTTGGCGATGTACTCCGAAATCTCCCGCCGCCAGATGCCCCTATCGGGCCGCAGCCCACAGATCTCCATCATGCTGGGTAAGTCCGCCGGCGGCGCCGTCTACGCGCCTGTCACTACCGACTTCGTCATCGCCGTCGACGGCGAAACCGAAATGTACGTCACCGGCCCCGCCGTCATCCGCGAAGTCACCGGCGAGGACATCACCTCAGCCGAACTCGGTGGCGCCCGCCAGCAGGAACTCAACGGAAACATTTCCGCGGTTGTCGATAGTGAAGACGAGGCCTTCGACTTCGTCCGCGACCTCCTCGACCACCTGCCGACCTCGTGCTTCGATGCCGCCCCGGTCTTCGCGGCCCCCACCGACGACGACGTTGCCCAAGCGCCCGAGCTCGACCTGTTCATGCCCGACGATTCCAACGCCGGCTACGACATGCTCGACCTCCTCGGACACCTCGGCGACGACGATAACCTGGTGGAGATCCAGGCCAACTACGCCCCCAACCTCATCACCGCTTTCGGGCGTATCGACGGCCGCGCGGTCGGCTTCATCGCCAACAATCCCATGCACTTCGCCGGGTGCATCGACGCCGACGCCGCCGACAAGGGTGCCCGCTTCGTCCGCATCTGCGACGCGTACAACATTCCGTTGGTCTTCGTTGTGGACACTCCCGGCTACCTGCCCGGCGTGGAGCAGGAAAAGGCCGGGCTCATTCACCGCGGAGCCAAGCTCGCCTTCGCCCTCGTCGAATCGACCGTGCCGAAGGTTACCCTCATCGTCCGCAAGGCCTACGGCGGTGCCTATGCCGTCATGGGGTCTAAAAACCTCTCCGGTGACATCAACCTCGCGTGGCCGACCGCGCAGATCGCTGTCATGGGTTCCGCCGCCGCCGTCGTCATGATCCAAGGCAAACAGCTCGCCGCCGCTCCTCCCGAGCAGCGCGACTACTTGAAGAAGGTCTTCATGGACTTCTACGACGAGAACATGACCAGCCCTTATGTCGCCGCCGAGCGTGGTTACATTGACGCGATGATTCAGCCGTCCGAAACGCGCCTGGCCCTGCGCCGAGCTCTGCGGCAGCTGTCCACCAAGGACGAACACGACCTGCCGAAGAAGCACAACATCATGCCCATGTAACCCGTTGTGTAACGAACTGATAACCTCCGCACGATGTAGTTCATGTACAAGCCTCAAATAGTCTCTAGGAGTTAAAACCTATGTTCAGCAGCATTCTTGATCTGTCCGGTGACATCCTCAACTACATCTACATGATCATCAACCAGATCATGGGCGCCAAGTAACAGCTCTTGGAGTGAGGTAAAGCCGCCACACACCCCCGCGGTCGGGGAGTGGCGGCTTTAGTGATTCGAGAGGCCAGCTAGAACGGTGGTGGTTCTGGTTCTGGCGGGGGCGGTGGTGGTCCTTCCCGCTCGAGCTCTTCGCGTTTTTGGGCTTGGGACTGCGACCTGATCCTCGCCCTACGTTTGGCTATCCGCTGGGACACGGTCTGCATCCACCGGCGCTGACTGGCAGCTAGCGGGCCGTCTCCTTCTGACTCGGTCCACGTGCCATCAGCAAACAGGAAATACTTCCGCCTCGTGATGGGGTCCATGACGTAGAAGACCCGACGATCCGTTTTCATCGCATGATGCCTGACACACAATGCTGCGAGGTTGGCTGCTGTCGTGGGCCCACCATCAGCGTGATTAATCCGGTGATCCATCTGTGCTTTATGGGCTGGGCCATCACACCCACCCATCGCACAGGTCCCATCCAAACCAACCACGAGGGAGCGGATATCAGCGGGGGTGGCATACGCCGAGGAGACTTTCGTCCCGATCGCATCCATATCAACCTGACTGTCCGCTTGGTTCAGGAGGTGTTGGGTTTTAGAGCGGGGCAGGAATCCTAGTCCGCTGACCCACGCAGGAGCGTTCGGGATGTCACAGGCTTGGTAGAGATTGATCGTGACGGTGGTAGTGCCGTCTCCTTTGATCAGTGCTACTAGTGCTTGGGCCTGACTGACCCCGTGGGTGGTGGCGTAGTTGCGGACTCGTTGGTCAATCTCGTGGGCGGTGAGGTCATCAACATCAGCTCTGATCATTCCTCTACCGTCGGTGAAAGAGATGGAGAGGCTATCGGCCGGGGCTGGGGCAGGATCGTCGGCGGAGATGGACTCATCGAGCATGATGATGATCGCGTTGAGGCGTTTTTTGATGGCCCCTACGGTGGGGAGGGCTTGGTTGGTGCGGGTGGGGGTGAGGAATTCTGCGAGTTCGGTGTCGATGAGGTCGAGGTGTTTGTCGATGGTGGTGTCTGCTTTGCATAAGACACTGTCGATGGCTTTTAGGCGGAGGAGATCGAGGTGGTAGTAGTGTTCCTGGATCTCCTTGAGGGCGGGCAGTTCCTGCAATCGTTGGTGGGCGCTGATCGCGGACATGAGGTAGCCATCGCCGCGGCCTAATGACCGGCGCAGTCGAGCAAGGACGAGGTCGATGTCGTCGTTGCTATCGGGGAGGATGGATTGCCAGAGGTGGTGGTCGTCTCGTCGTAGTTGTGTTCCCTGGCGGGCGATGGGGTCGTGGGGTGAGCTGACGGTGTAGTAGTACTTCAGGCGGTCTAAGTAGCGTTGGAGTGCTGCTTCTATGGGTGAGTGGTAGGTGTCGGTGGTGGTGGTCACGGGTGCTCACCCCCCTTGTGGTGTCGCTTGCGTGTTCTAACACCAATGTTAGAACAGACCAGCGAACCCCGCAAGAGGGAGAGCCGACTTTCTTCAGCTAACGGCTCACGTAAGTAGCGCGAACTGGAGCTATTGTCTAGCGCGCATGCCCGGAAGAAGGCGAACAGCTATCCGCCAACCGAGAAGGAGCAGGCCGGACATCACGGTGGCGACGATGATGAAGGACCAGTGCGGCATCTCGCCGTGGCGCAGAGCCCAGATACCCAGGCCGGCGACGGCAGTGGAGAGCCACACGATGATCCCGCCCGGGACGACCGGGAAAGCGGGCTTCTTTAACCCGAGGCATATCGCGTGACCAGCTATTCCGCCGAGGAGGAAAGGCCAGAAGGTCCCCAGCACGGTGAGAACGGTGAAGGGGGCATCTGGGGTGTTGTGGGCTAGGCGGGCGAAAATTGCAAACGCGAGGATGGCGACGGCGTCTGCGATGAGGACACGAGAGGGGGACACAAGGTTCTCCAGTTATATGGTTAAGGGGAGTTCTTCTACCGCCACTTTATCCCTGTGGTGAGACCACGCTGGGACGGTGGGGGAACACGCCCTCGTGGATGCCGGCGGCGTCGAGACGCTCTAGTAGTTCTTCGGGGCTGTGCTCTAGGTGGAAGGCCGTTTCTTGGGGGTAGAGGAAGTACAGCCCCCAGAATTGCACGGTCACTCCGCCGACTTCGAGCTCGAAGATTCCGGTGTTTTCCACGGATGTTGGCCCGCCGAGGATCAGGCCGGAGAATTCGGAGCCTTCGTAGGTTTCATCGATCGTTTCGCCAGCTTGCAGGGTGGATCCGTACCCCAACCACGTGTCCATGAGGTAGGGGACAACGGCGGTGAATTTTAGTTGCTGGAAGGGCCAGCTATTCCGCTGCTCTTCCTCGTCGGGCACGTCCCGCGATTGGATGAGGGGTGTCCAGTCCGCGGGGAGGGTGATCATGAGCTCTGCCCGGTCGAGATTTTTCAGGCTCCGAGGAACGTTCATCTGGTGCAAGGACATCCCGCAGGTGACCAGGGTCCACAGGGGACGCTCGGGCGTCGGTGCCCAGCAGTAGACGTCGATGCGCAAGCCATTGGGCACTATTTCGTGCCACACGGTCGGTTCCCCGGGGAGGTAACGGGAGAGGTGTTCGGGGATGGCCTCGAGGAGGGTCCCGGGGAGGTTGAACATGGCGCCCAGCCTATTCGGAAGTAGGCAGACCGCGACGTGCGTAGTGGGCGAAGTAGATGATCCAGCCGATGACGGTGACCAAGGCGAAGGAGATGAGCCGGTAGATGAGGGCGGCTCCGGTGGCGTCGACAGCTGTCATGCCGGAGGCGACGAGGGTGGCCAGGATGGTGGCTTCCACTGTGCCGAGTCCGCCTGGGGTGACCTGGGCGGAGCCGGCGATTTTGGCGGTGGTGTAGGCGAGGAGGACGCCCATGATGGTGGTGTGGTCGGGGGTTTTCTCCAGCCAGGGGGCGGCGTCGGTGATGGCCCAGATGCTGGCCCAGAGGACGACGGCGTCGAGAAGCCGGTTGGCTAGGGACCAGAAGGCGGCGGCGGCAAAGCTTCGTTTGTTCAGGTGAACGGTGTCGAGTTGGTGGATGTGTTTGACTACCGATTCGATGCCGGCGGTTTCTTCGCGGCGGAGCAGGCGGTTGATGGGAGGCATCCATGACCTAGCCCAGTGTTCGAGGTGGCGGGGGTTGTTGGCGGCCCAGTAGACGGCCCAGGACAACGCGACCATGGCGATGAGCGATCCGACGAGGGACCAGATGCTGATTTTCGCGCCGAGGAAGAACACTCCGCAGGCGCCGATGAGGACGAGCCACATGGTGGAAATCGCCGAGGACAGGACGAAGAACCAGCCGCAGAGTACGGGGGAGGCGCCCCAGCCGCGTTGGACTTGGTAGGTGAAGAAGGCGGAAAACGCCGGGCCTCCGGGCAGGGTCGTTGACCACGAGTTGGAGGCCATGGTCACGGCGGTGGCTTCGCGTAGGCGGACGGCGGTTCCGCCGGCGCGCATGAGGAGGCGCATGACTTCGGCCATGGCAAACAGGGACGCGAAGGCGGCGGTGACGGCGAGGATGATGCCGGGTACGTGGGCGTCGCTAAGCCTGCGGACACCTTCCCCGAAGAAGGGGAATTGGTCGCGGAAGATGACGGCCAGCACCACGAGGACGGCGAGCGGCGCGACCCACCTCACCCACTGGTTGGCCGCAGCCTTCTTCAGGAACTCCATTATTGTTCCAGCTGACGCTGCTCGTCCTCTTGAAGGCGTCGGAGCAGCTCAGCGAAGGGGACTAGCTCGTCGTCTTGACGGGTGGTGCGGCCGCCGCGCACGGCTTCTTGCTCGTCGACGATGACAGCATCGTGGATGGAGAGTTCGGCGGTGTCCTGCGCCGACGGCGCCTGAAAAGGCTTATCGACGACCGCGGGGGTCACCGTCGCACCATGTCCCAGCTTGGCGTACGCCTTCTTGATGAAGCCGGGCGCCCACCAGTTGTCTTCCCGCAGCAGGTGCATGACGGCGGGGACCAACATCATGCGGATGATCGTCGCATCGAGCGCGAGGGCGGCGATCATGCCGAAGGCGATGTACTTCATCATGACGATCTCGGAGAAGCCGAACGCGCCGGCCACGACGATCATGATGAGCGCCGCCGCGGTGATGATGGAGCCTGTGTGCGCGGTGCCGTATTTGATGGCGTCGTCGGTGCTGTCGCCTCTGTCGCGGGCTTCGACCATGCGGGAGACGAGGAAGACCTCGTAGTCCGTGGATAGGCCGTAGACGATCGCGACGATGAGGACCAGCACCGGCGACATGAGCGGGCCTGGGGTGAAGTTGAGCAGGCTGGAGCCGACGCCGTAGACGAACATCGCGGTGAGGATTCCCAGCGTCGCGCCCAGGCCCAGGATCGTCATGATGATCGCCTTCGCGGGCAAGATGAGCGAGCCGAAGACTAACGCCATGAGAATGAACGTGGCCACGATGATGTACAACGCCATCCAGGGCAGCTTCTCCATGAGCGCCTCGATGGATTCGATCTCCATCGCTGGCGTGCCGCCGATGTAGGCGTTGACGCCGTCGGGGATGGTGATGGCGCGGAGCTGATCGACGACGTCGCCGTTGAGTGAGCGATCCTCGATGCCTGCAGAGAGCACCGTGGTGCCATCGACCGTGCCGGAGTCCGGCGTGAACGGCGAGGACAGGCCGGTGATCTCGCGGGTCTGCAGGTAGATGTCGACGAGTTGCTGCTCGCTGGCGTTGGTCACGACTAGTTTGATCGGCTCGGTGCGGAAAGCGGGGAAGCTTTCGTTGAAATCATCCTGGGCCACGCGGGTGACCTGGTCGGGCGGCAGGTAGGTCTCGTTGATGCCGCCGAACTTCACGCCTGCTAATGGCAGGGTGAGCGCGAGGAGCAGGCCGACGATGGCGACGGTGACCAGCTTGGAGTGGCGCATCGCCCAGGCCGGGAAGCGGAACCAGATGGTGTCTTCAAGGCGGCGGGCCTTGCGGCTGGCGCGCCGGACCGACAGCTTGTCGATGTTCCGGCCCAGCATGCCAAACACCGCGGGCAGGACCGTGACCGAGAGTAGGGCTGCGAGCCCGACCGCGGAAATGGCGCCGTAGGCCACTGACTTGAGGAAGGCCTGCGGGAACACCAACAAGCCAGAGAGTGCTACGGCGACCATGAGGGCGGAGAACACCACCGTCTTGCCCGCGGTGGCGGTCGTGGTGGTCACCGCCGTTTCTATATCAGCGCCCTTGTCTAACTCTTCCCGGAAGCGGGAGACCATGAACAGGCCGTAGTCGATGGCCAGGCCGAGCCCGAGGAGAGTGACCACGGACTGGGCGAACACGTTGACCTGGGCAACCCCAGCCAAGATGGAGAGGATGCCCAGCGAGCCGGCGATGGACAACACGCCAACGAGCAGGGGCATGAAGGCCGCCATGACGGAACCGAACACCACGAGCAAAAGGATGGCTACCACCGGCAGGGCCACGACTTCGGCGCGGACGATGTCACCCGCCATGCCGTCATCGAGGGCGTCGGCGACGGCGGTGGCGCCAGCGACCTGGACGGTGACCCCCTCCGGCAGCTGCTCGGAGACGAGTGAATCCTCGATGGTGCGGAAGTCCTTGAGGGTTTGTTCGCCATCACCCACGAGGCCAATAGCGGCGAAGGCCTTGGTTCCATCAGCGGTGATCAGTTGGGAGTTGCGGGTATCGAAGTAGCTGGTGATCTTGTCGATCTGTCCCGGATACTGCTCCTTGAGCTGCTCCAACTGGCTGGCCACGGCGCCAAACGTGGCCGGGTCGTTGAGGGTGCGCCCCGATCCCTCTGCCGTTTCGTAGAGGAGGATGACATCGCCGTTATTGTCCCGGCCAAATGTCTCAAGCTCGATCTTGGCGGCGGCGGTGGAGGAGGAACCGGGGTCGTCCCAGCCTTCCTGGCTCATGCGCTCGCCGAGGCGGAGGCCGAAGATGACATAGATGGCCAGAATCGCGGCGATGACGATCACCGGGACTATGCGGCGGTGTCGATAGGAAAAGTGACCCCATTTGAGGAACACGGCAATCCTCCTTTCCGGGAACGAGGCTTAGTGGTTGCGGCTGGATAATAGCGCCGACAGTGGGCGGAAGGGCTGCAGCCACGCGCCCTCGGAGGGGAGAGAATCGAGGCTGATGCGCGGCAGCGGCTCGCGGAAGACGCCGGGGATCTCCTCCAGGTCGACGAAGGTGATGGAGTCGGACGCCACGGCCCAGGAGGCGTGCTCGTGGAAACCGAGGACGGTGACGGGCAGGCCCTCAGCGGTCAGCTCGTCGATCGTCTCTTTGAAGTTTTGCCCATCGGCGGAGGCGACGACCAAGCCCTTGAGTACGCCTTCTGCGTGGCGGCGGCGAATGTGGGCGAGCATGTCCGGATCGACATCGGAATCTTCATCAGTCTTGGGCTTGGCAAAGACCGCGAAACCGACGTTGCGCAGGGCCTCGACCCACGGGCGGATGACGTCAGCGCCGCCGGGGGTGACGTTGGTGAACACCGTCGCCTCGGCCTCAATGCGGTGGCCGGTCTCGTGCGCCAGGCGGCCGGCTTGGGCAAGCATCCACCGGCCGATGGCGTCGAATCGTGGGCGGTAGGCGGCGGTGGGGCGGCCTCCCAGGATGGCGCCGAGGCCCATGTCCAGGTTCGGGGCGTCCCACACGAGCAGCAGGCTTTCGGGCCCGGGTGCCGCCGCTGCCGTGTAATGGTGGGTGGATTCGTGAAGATCGCTCACGGAGGGGTTCTCATTTCGGAAAATAGGAGTTAAGCAGGCGTGTTAGTGCGCTGCCAAAGAAATTCATTGATGGTGTGGTCTTTTTGCAGACCCTTGCCCTCAAACTTAGTGATCACCTGGCGATCGGTCAGCTGCGGGCAGTCAACCCACGGCCAGCCCCGGTAGTCCAGGAGCGGTTCCACGTCCACGAGCTCGGAGATCCATTCGGCATAATCCGCATGGTCGGTCGCGACGTGGAGGACGCCACCCGGCTTGAGGCGGGTGGCGATGAGGTGCAACGTGCCGGACTGGATGAGGCGGCGCTTGTGATGGCGGGCCTTCGGCCAGGGGTCGGGGAAGAAGATGCGCACGCCGTCGAGGGAGGCGGGCGCGATCATCCGGGCGAGGACTTCGACGCCATCGCCGCGGACCATCCGGACATTATTAATGTCCCCGCGCACGACCGATCCGAGCAGTTTCGCCAGACCGGGCTTATACAGTTCGACGGCGATAACGTTGGTGTCGGCTTCCAGCGGGGCCATCGCAGCGGTGGAGGTTCCGGTGCCGGAACCGATTTCCACGATGGTGGGGGCGCCTGCGCGGCCGAACCACGAATCGACGTCGATAAGCTCATCGCTGAGGACGCGTCCCAGGTGAGGCCAGTTTTCCTCCCAGAGTTTTTCTTGGTTGTCGGTGAGCGTGCCGCGCCGAAAACTCACGGCGCCGAGGCGCGGGTAGGCGCGACCGTCATCGCCAAAGTCGGTTTGCGGGGGACGGCCGGCGGGCAGGTCTCCGAGCGGGCGGGCGTTATCAGGGAAATCAGAAATAGACATCCTTTATATTGTCCCCTTGCGATGGGCAAACTTCAATTCTCTTGGCACCATAATCGCTTGAAGTTGCGGGATTGATCGCGCCGGGTCATCATGTGGGCGACAGCATTCAGGGGGGATGCGAGTGGAGACTCCGGATATGTTCCTGCGCGCCGCGGATTGGGCGCATGAGCGTGACTTTGGCTGCCCGGTGGGCATGGATTTGCGCCGGATTCTCACCGAACTCACCGGCCCACCTCGCGTGGGGGCCTGCACCATGGAGGGCAGTGTGCCGTTGCCTGCCGGGCACGGGGTTCGGGAAGTCACCGTCTCCTGGCCCGCGCTGTCGCTGGGTAGTGATGCCGCTGTGCTCGTCCACCCCTCCCCCTTGCCGCCCGCAGCCCGGGCGCGGATTCATCACGCCGCGCCCCTCGTGCTGGTGATTCCGGTACTCCATCGACAGGCCTGGGACGCCGCCTTGGCCCAGGTAGAAGCCCAGTTAGTGACTGTCCGCCTTCGCTTGTTGGCGGCGCAGCTGCGCCTGCTTGCCGCGCGCCATCCTTCGGTGGCTGAGGAGTTGGTGGCGATAGCGAGCGAGGCTGAGCCGCGTCGCCCGCGGGTCGCGATCATCGGCCCCGATCCGCGTGCCCGAGCTCACGCGGCCGCGCTGGCGCAGGGGGTGGAGGTGGTCGAGCATGCGGATGTGGAGGCGGTCCTGGCGGTTGCCCCGCCCTCCGGGTGGAGCCCGGACGATGTGCCCACGCTTATCGACGCCGCCCGCCGCAGCGGCCGCCTCATCAGCACTACCCCACTCCCGCCCGGGGTCGACGGAATCGTCGCCGCGCCCGGCGAGCTCGCCCAGGCGCTCACCCGCCCGCGCGCGGGCGTTCTCCCAGCTCCCAGGCTCGGGGCGTGGCAGCGGGCGGTCGAGCACTGCGAGCGTCGGCGTCGCCTGCTTATCGACGCCCACCTGGCCCACCTCACCGCCCACGCCGACAAGCAACCCGCGGCGACGATCGCGGGTTTGCAAGCGGTGGCCCGCAGTTATCAGCTCCCGGAACCCGTGCCGCCGCGCCTGGGTTCACTTGCGGTGCAAGCGATGGTGTTGGGCGTGGCGGCGGGGGCCGCCCTGGGGCGGGTTGTGTGGTGGTGGCACCCGGTGGCGGGGGCCATTGTGGGAGTAGCGGCGGGCGTGGTGGTGGGCTGGCTGCGGTGGGTGCGGGGGCGTAGAGAAGTACACGTGCTGTGGGCGGAGCGGGAGGCAGCCCGCGTGCGCCGGGCGGTGGCGGCTGGGGGCGGTCAGCGGGACGGCCCGCAGCGCTGGCTCCACCGCACTTGGACGTTGGCGCGCGACTAGGTCGCGATGAGTGAAGGAGACCGGACATGGATCTGCACGGATTGGCAGGATTGGCGGGGGAGGGCGAGGGGCTCCGGTTGTACCTCGGCGACCAAGAATGGGGAGTGGGAGGGGTGGCCGGGGATTCGGTGACGCTGTGCGATGCGGAGGGCATGACGGTCTACGCTGACCTCGACGGCGATGGAGACGTCGATCACATTTCCACAGTTCACGGCGATGGTCGCTTCGAGGTGTATTCGGCCGACCCGCACCGCGCAGTGTGGGGTTTGCCCGACTTTGACCCCCTCTGTGACCAACCTAACATGGTCGTGGCCTGCGAAGATTCTTCCCAAAACACCCCCGAAATGAGGCAAAGAAAAGGTTCGCATGATGAGCAAGCGGACATGTGGATTCGTATAGAGCATGGATAGGGCACATGTAGGGCCTCGGAGGGGGGTGAGGGCGGTGTGAGAAGCCCCCGCGAGCGGGCTCAAGTCGATAATCTAGGGGGAGGAAACTCTATCTAGTGACGCTTATGTCAAGGAGAACACATGACCACTGCCATCAAGGGCCTTGTTGGCCCCGCCCCGACCGACAATGAGAAGCTCCTCACCTGGATTGCTGAGGCAGTGGAGCTGTTCCAGCCGGAGACCGTCGTCTTCGCGGATGGCTCGCAGGAGGAATGGGATCGACTCACTGCTCAGTTGGTTGAGGCTGGCACCCTAATCAAGCTGAACGAGGACAAGCGCCCCAATAGCTTCCTTGCTCGCTCCAACCCGGACGACGTCGCCCGCGTCGAGTCCCGGACCTTCATCTGCTCCGAGAAGGAGGAGGACGCCGGTCCGACCAATAACTGGGCAGACCCGGCAGCCATGAAGGCGGAGATGACCGAGGTATTCCGCGGCTCCATGAAGGGCCGCACCATGTACGTTGTGCCTTTCTGCATGGGCCCCATCACGGACCCAGACCCCAAGCTGGGCGTCCAGCTCACCGACTCCGCTTATGTCGTGCTGTCCATGCGCATCATGACCCGCATGGGCTCTGAGGCCCTGGCCAAGATCGGTACCAACGGCGACTTCGTGCACGCGCTCCACACCGTGGGTGCCCCGCTCGAACCGGGAGAGGAAGATGTCACCTGGCCGTGCAACGACCTCAAGTACATCACCCAGTTCCCGGAGACCAAGGAGATTTGGTCCTTCGGTTCCGGCTACGGCGGCAACGCCATCCTGGCCAAGAAGTGCTACGCCCTGCGTATCGCCTCTGTCATGGCTAAGGAAGAGGGCTGGATGGCTGAGCACATGCTCATCCTCAAGCTCATCTCCCCGGAGGGCAAGAGCTACCACATCGCCGCGGCCTTCCCGTCGGCTTGTGGCAAGACGAACCTCGCCATGATTACCCCGACCGTCAAGGGTTGGACCGCCGAGGTCGTCGGCGACGACATCGCTTGGCTCAAGCTGCGTGAGGACGGCCTCTACGCTGTTAACCCGGAGAATGGTTTCTTCGGCGTCGCGCCGGGCACCAACTACTCCTCCAACCCGATCGCCATGAAGACGATGGAACCGGGCAACACCCTGTTCACTAACGTCGCCCTCACCGATGACGGCGATGTCTGGTGGGAGGGGATGGACGGCGAGAAGCCTGCTCACCTCATCGACTGGCTGGGCAACGACTGGACCCCGGATTCCGGCGTCAACGCCGCTCACCCGAACTCCCGTTACTGCGTCCCGATCGAGCAGAGCCCGGCCGCCGCACCGGAGTTCAACGACTGGCACGGCGTCAAGATCGATGCCATCCTCTTCGGTGGCCGCCGCGCTGACACCGTCCCGCTGGTCACCCAGGCCTTCGACTGGGAGCACGGCACCATGATCGGCGCCACCCTGTCCTCCGGGCAGACCGCCGCCTCCGCTGAGGCCAAGGTTGGTTCCCTGCGCCACGACCCGATGGCCATGCTGCCGTTCATGGGGTACAACGCCGGTGACTACCTGCAGCACTGGATCGACATGGGCAACGAGGGCGGTGACCGCATGCCGGCCATCTTCCTGGTCAACTGGTTCCGCCGCGGTGAAGATGGCCGCTTCCTGTGGCCGGGCTTCGGCGACAACTCCCGCGTTCTCGCCTGGGTGGTTGACCGCATCGAGGGCAAGGTCGACGCCGATGAAACCGTCGTTGGCTACACCGCCCGCGTCGAGGACCTGGACCTGTCGGGTCTGGATACCCCGGTGGAGGATGTCAAGGAGGCACTGAGCACTTCGGCTTCCGATTGGCAGCGCGACGTGGAAGAGAACGAGGAGTACCTCGCCTTCCTCGGCCCGCGTGTCCCCTCCGAGGTTCACACTCAGCTGGCTGCGCTCAAGGAGCGCATCGCCAAGGCTTAAACAGCCCGCTAGCCCTAAAGCCCACCGTCCTCAGTGACGGTGGGCTTTAGGCTTTGCGCACCACAATGACCAGGTTGGACACTAGGAATTCGCGCAGCCCGGGAACGCGCACGAGCCACCAGGCCCACGAGGGGTGGTAGCGCGGGAAACAGATCTCGACCTGAGCTACGCCTCGTTGCTCCAGCGAGCGCGCCCACCGCAGGCCCGCGGCGCAGGAGACATCGAAAAGCGAGGTGCCGAAGCTGTTTTTGGGCGGGTGGCCGTGGCGGCGGGCGTAGCGATCACGGGCGAACGCCCCACCGACGTAGTGCTCCCACATGCCGGTTTCATGCCCGCCGAAGGGACCGAGCCACACGGTGTAGCTGAGCACGCACAACCCTCCGGAGGCGGTGACGCGCAGCATGTCCTCGCCCATGGCCCAGGGGTCGGGGACATGCTCGGCGACGTTGGAGGAGTAGACGACGTCGAAGGAACCTTCGGTGAAGGGGAGGTGCGCGCCGTCGCCACGCACGGCGCCGGGGACGGCGATACCGGCGGCAGCCATCTCGCCGACATCGGGCTCAACGGGAACGTAGTAGGCGCCGCGGGCCTGAAAGGCGGCGGCGAAGTAGCCGGGGCCGCCACCGACGTCGAGGACCCGCCTGCCGTGCAGGGGGGTGCCGGTGACATCGCGCAGGAGGGCGTCGATAAGCATGGCGGTGTCCTCGGCGAGCGGGCGATAAAACAAGGCGGGCGTGGTCTGCTCGTGGCGGATTGCTCGCAGCAGGGACCAGGAGCGCCGAAGGGTCGCGAGGTGACGAGTGTGGGCGGGCACGAATCCATCGTGCCATGGCGCGGCAGGTAGGCTGGCGGCGCTATGAAGATCCTTCTGTTGTGTTGGCGCGATTCGACTCACCCCCAGGGTGGCGGCTCGGAACGCTACCTGGAACGCGTCGGCGAGTACCTGGCGGCCCACGGCCATGAAGTGGTCTATCGCACCGCCGGGCACACGGATGCCCCCCGCCGTTCGCAGCGCAATGGGGTGCGGTTTTCCCGCAGCGGCGGCAAATATTCGGTCTATCCCAAGGCGTGGGCGGGGATGCTGCTTGGGCGGATGGGCGTGGGGACGCTCGCGGGGATCGACGCCGTCGTGGATACCCAAAACGGCATCCCCTTCTTCGCTCGCCTCGTCTCCGGCGCGCCGACGGTCCTGCTCACGCACCATTGCCACCGCGAGCAATGGCCCGTCGCTGGGCCGATCATCGCGCGTATTGGCTGGTTGCTGGAGTCGCAGGTGGCCCCGCGCGTCTACCGCGGCGCGCCTTATGTGACGGTGTCCCAGGCCTCGAAGGATGATCTGGTTGACCTTGGCGTGCGGGCCGATGATATTCGCATCATCGAAAATGGCATCGATCCCGTGCCCGCGCACGTGCCGCAGCTGGCGGAGGATGGGGCGATCCATCTGGTCACGCTGTCCCGGCTGGTCCCGCACAAGCAAATCGAGCACGCGATGGATACGTTGGCCGCGCTCGCGCCGGGTCGCACGCTGGTGCTCGACGTCATTGGTTCCGGCTGGTGGGAGGATGAATTACGGGAGTATGCCATCGCCCGCGGTATCACTGAGCAGGTGACTTTCCATGGCCAGGTCACCGAGGATTACAAGCATGCCCTCCTTGCGCGCGCGGCCGTCCACCTCATGCCTTCGCGCAAGGAAGGCTGGGGCCTGGCCGTCGTTGAGGCGGCGCAGCACGGCGTGCCGACGGTGGGGTATCGCACCGCCGGTGGCCTGCGCGATTCCATCCAGGATCACATCACTGGCCTGCTCGCCGACAGTCCGGCCGATCTCACGCGCCTCACGGCGCTGTTGCTTGACGACGCCCCCCTGCGCCGCTCACTGGGCACCACCGCGCGGCAGTGGGTCACCGATTTTTCGTGGGCGACGACGGGCGCGCGTTTCCACGAGCTCCTCGTTGAGCACACAGCACAACGACGGGGATGAGCAGCCAGCCGAGGAGCATGATCAGACCCGGCCACGTGGAGGAGGGACCTTCGCCGGTCTCGTGAATGGTGTCCCCGTCCACGATGAGGCCGATGCCGAGGAAGGCCAGGCCGTCGATGTCGTTGTCGGCCCAGGCCTGCCCGGCTTCTACCCAGCGCATCGTGGGCGCATCCACGACCTCCCCATCGACGACCAGTGCCCCAGACTGCACGGTGGACAGTGCTTTGTTGAGGGGATTGAGCGCCAGCCGACCATCGGGCAGGAACACGATGTCGGGTTCGTCGACGAGGTACACGTCACGCCCAGCAGCCTGGTTCACTAGCTCCTCCGAATACAGGGGCGCGGTTGTCGGGGTGAGTTGTTTGAGGGCAAGCGGGGCGTCGGGGACCTGGAGTAAGGCCAACACAACGGCCAGGCCTGCGGCCCAGGAACGCAGGGATGCCGCGGCCATCACGTAGGCGGGCAGGGCGAGGACGACGAGCTTGCTGCCATCGCGCAGCAACCCGGCGCCCGGGAAGGTGACCACGGCCCAATTGAGGACACTGGGAAACAGCCACGTCGCACACGCCCCACCCAGTCCCAGCCCGGCCAAGATGAGCAGCGGGGTGGGAACGTGGCGGGCACCGAGCAACAGCACGCCGAACAGGGCAACCCCGGCGAGGGCGAAGCCGACCTCCCGGGAAGCGGGCACCGCATTGGCGTTCCAGATCCCGCCCAGCCCCACGAGGGAACCCAGCGTGCCCACCCACTTCTCGGCGCGGGGGATGAAAGCCTCGACGGAATAGCCGAAGCTACTAGAAGTCAGCAGGATACCGGGAACCAACCAGGGGAGGGACACAACGACGCCGACGACTCCCGTTACCCAGCGCCCGCGCCCCCGGGTCACCGCTAGACCCGTGGCCACAGCAAATATCGCCCCGGTGGGGGTGAGGGAGGCGGCCCACATGGCTAGCCACATGAGTGTGCGGCGCCCGCTCAGGCCAGCGGCGGCGATGAGCAGCAGCAACCACCCGGCGAGGACCAGTGACCAGTGGCCCTGGAGGAGCCGCTCCACGACGAAGGGATTCCACAGCGCGATCGTCACCGCGGCGCATTGGCCGAGGACCCCGGCCCCAGCCATCCGCGCCAGCCACAGCGCCCCGACGACCCCGGCGATCGCGGCGGCGACGATGAGCGCTCGGGCAATCCAGGATGCGGGGGCGATGAGGCCGACGAGTGCGAGGAAGCCATCTTGGGGGACGTTGCGAGCCGGGAGATCTCCGATGCCCAAGGCCCCGGGGGACAGGGCGGGGGAATCGAGGACCAGCATGTCGCGCAGGGCCAGTTGGCCCGGAAGAACCAGTGGCCACAGCAGCGCCGCGATGAGGAGGGCGGCGGTGAGCCACGGGAGCTTAGATAAGCGCGATGTGGTCAGGGTGTCTCCTTAGCGCGGCGACGCAGCAAGACGAGCGCGACTCCCCACGCGGCGAGGACGAAGGCCACCGCCTTAGCCAAGTAGGCGAACCCCTGGAGCAATGTCAGGCGCTGCAGGCCTTGCTCGGCGAGGGCCGTCTGCGCCGACGTGGTCGCTTCGTCCCACTGCAGCTCGGAATAGTAAAGAGTGTAAGCGGTGGCGGGTTCGGTGCCGAAGATGCGCGCCTGCGCATCATCCTCGGCGAAGAAAATGTGCGGGCGCTCGGAATAATCGATGACCGTGCCCGTATCGGGCTGGACCCAGAACGTGCGGGTGATGGTGAAATACGAGGTCACGGACACGAGGTCGGTGGGGCTGTGGCCAAAGCGTTGGAGCTGCTCGGGGGTGTAAAACCACTCGGCGAGCCCCGTCAGATCGACGGAGGTGGATCCGGTCTTGCTGCCGGGGATAAAGGTCTGGGACATGCCGGGGGTGAGGCGGCGCGGCTCGACGGTGTGGGTGAACTCATAAGCCTTGAGTCCGTTGTGCTCGTACTCCCCGACATAATCAATCGGCTCCGTCTCCTGAGTGAGGCGATCGAAGAAGTCATAGGATTTACGCTCAGCCGGGAAGGGGAAGAAATACTGCAGGCCCTGGCGGGTAAACGCGGAACCATCGAAACCCGAATCGGCGTCCGGGATGACCAGCCGCATGGAGCTCACCGGCTCGGGAACGGGGTAGGCCGTCGAACGGTTGATGCGCACATGGTCTTGGATCTCCGCGACGGGGGCATCGAACATGAACATGGTGAGCGCCGAATCGACGTTGACTTCCGAGCGCTTATCCGTCTCGCTCGTCGTTGTGACCTGCCGGTAGAAGGAGGTTCCCTCGATGACCAGGCAGGAGTAGGGCACCTCGAGGATGCTCTCGCCCTGGCACTCCGGCCGGTCAGCATTCTCCGCCGGGATGGTCTGATCCCGCCACGCCGTCGGGTCCAAGCCCAGTGTCGGGCCAGGGTTGGTGGCAAAGGACTGCGACTGGCCCACCGGCAATGGTCGCATGAGGTTAATCACCAGCGGGGGAATGGTGGAGCCGGCGAAAAACAGCAGGCCGGAGATGAGGAAGATGATGAGGATGGCTCTGCGGCCACCTAGAGGCGACTCTCCTCGCGCTGGGGCTGGGTGAGACACAGGCATCCTTCCACTAAGCTCGTCCGCACTGGAGAAAATTCTCGGGAGGTGGCGGGGCTGTGGTTCATTCGCCGGACAGTTCACCGAACAGCTTACCGCGGCAAACGAATCGATTGCAGCTCACACAGCCAGATATTTCTCCATCCTACAAAAGGAACCATCTCCCGGCCCTCGAGGGCCTGCGAGCCGTGGCGGCCGTGGGAATTGTGCTCACCCACGTTGCCTTTCAAACCGGAGTGGACCCCACCTCCGTGGTGGGTTCGCTCCTCGCCCGCTTCGACTTCTTCGTCGCGGTGTTTTTCTTCCTCTCGGCATTCTTGCTGTGGCGGCGCCACTACGCTGACCGCACCGTCCCCGCCATCGGGCGCTACCTGTGGAAACGGGCGGGTCGGATCCTCCCCGGCTACCTATTGTGCGTTGCGGCGGTCATCCTCTTGCTTCCGGAGGCCTCCCGGATGAGCTGGTCGCAGATCCTGGCCAACCTCACTCTCACTCAGGTCTACGTGCCGAATGCCCTCGCGCCGGGCCTCACCCACCTGTGGTCGTTGAGCGTCGAAGTGGGGTTCTACCTCGTCCTTCCCCTCTTGGCCCTGCTCATTGGCGGGTTCTCCCGCAGGACGCGCATCCTCGCCATTGTCGCTCTGGCGGTGCTCAGTCTCGGTTGGGCCTTCCTCCCCTTCGTCTCCTCCACCCCGGCAGAAGGCCTGCCGAACCGGCAGATCTGGCCCCCCGGTTTCGTGCTGTGGTTCGCCCTCGGGATGCTTGCCGCCGAGGTTGAGGGCCGAGTACCGGCGTGGGCCGGGCGGTTGTTGCGGGTGCGGTGGCCCTGGTGGATCGTCGCACTCGTTGTCGCGTGGGTGGCCGGGCAACCGTGGTTTGGGCCGGTGGGGCTCACTCACCCCGAGCCCGCGGAGTTCGTTCTCCGTGTCCTGGCCGGAGGGGTGTTCGCGTTCGCCATCGTCGGCCCCGCGGCGCTGGCCCCATCCGAGCGAGGGTGGTTGTGCAGCCCGCCGATGCAGGCATTGGGGCGCTGGTCCTATGGCATCTTCCTCTGGCACGTGGCCATGCTGTCCGTGGCGTTCCCACTGCTCGGGGTGAGTCCCTTCCACGGGGCAACTGTGCAGGTGTTGGCGGTCACGCTCGCCCTCACCATCCCCGTCGCGGCCGCCAGCTACGTCTTCATTGAGGAGCCCGGCAACAGGCTGGCCAGGCAGGCCGCACACAGGAGGGCGACGACGAGGGAGTCTCCCGCGTAGTCGGCGCTGGGCCACGGTCCGCGGGCGAGCCAAGCACCAGAGATAAGGAGCGGGACTGTTGCCAAGACGCTGGCTGGGAACACCGTCACCCGCCTGATAAGCAACGCCAGGGCACCGGCTAATAGGCCCGGCCAGCCGACGGCGAGCCCGATGCTCACCGCGGCGAGCACGAACAATCCGCGCCCCGAACCGCTGGGCGTAGACAGCGCAGGATCGGACTCCCACTGGCCCCGGCGCGCCACCATCCCGATGGCCGTGAGTAGTGCCAGCACGCCGATGATTGCCCCACCGAACAGTGACCACCGGTAGGTGGCTTCGCCGGCGAAGCTGATGTGGACGACCCCCGCCGTGCCGGCGGGGACCTGGAAGGCCTGGGTGGCGGCGTCGATAAGCACGGGTGTCAGCTCCTCATCCCCGAGGTGGGCGCGCAGACCCGGGTTGGCCGCGCGGCCGGTGATGAGGAGGCGATCAGAGTCGTCGGTCATGAGTGCCCGCCCGGTCAGCGACCAGGCTGGGGAGGGGTTGAAGCCATCTTCGGTGAGGGTGATCCACTGGGCGCGCGTTTCCACGCGGTGCGGGCCCGCGGGCAGTTCGATGAGGTCGCCGCGGGAGTAGTCGACGCCGTCGATGGTCACGGGTCGGCGGTTGGGGGCGTCGAGGCGCATGGTGAGCGGGCGGGGTGCGGTGAAGTCGCGGATGAGCACGCCGGTGTCGACGAAGAGGCGCTGGAAAAGGAATTGTCGGACGTCAGGGGAGGTATCGGGCACGGTGACCACGCGCGAGATGTCGTGGCCCGCGATGGATACTTCCGAAAGGCCGACGGGCTGGCTGGCGGTGAGGGTCACGCGCACGGCGTCCACCGCTCCCTGCAGCTGCACCTCGGTGGGCTCGCTGGCGGCCAGTTCCACGGTGAGTCCGTTGACCTCGACCACCGTGTCATCGGTAGCGGTGATGCTGACCAGGGGATGGTCCACCGGTTCCGTCGGCGTGAGTTCCAGCCACTGCCCCCTCGCCCCGCCGGGGCTCGGCCACCACGCGGTGTCGGTGCGCTTATCGACGCCCGCCGTCAGCGAACGCCGCGCGTCCGCCCCACCAAAGCTCGTGGCATCCGCCGCCGAACTGCTGGCGGTCACCGCCCCGCCGCGGGTCTCGACCTTTGTCAGCGGCCCAGCGCTGGGGTAGTCCGGGACGGCGTTGGTCACATCCGCCCCCTCCTCCCGGGTGGCCAGCGGCGCGCTGACCGCCCGGTCCAGGGTGCCGTAGTTGCGCACCACCAGCATCGGGGTATCGGTGACCACCTCGGCATCTGCGTCGACAAGTTGGCGGGGCCCAGGACCTGAGAGGGCATCGAGCAGGGCGAGAGATTCGCCTCCCCCGGCAACCCGGATGGGAGCATCGCTGATCATGAGGTCGGCGTTGGGATCAAAAAGCACCACCTCGATCTGCTCCTCCGCGCCGAATGAAGTGAGGGTGCCGCCTGTGGCCTCGGCGAGGGCGCTGGCATCAATGGTGGCGGGCGAGCCACTAAGGTCATGGCGGATGAGCACCGCGCCGATGCCCAGGCGACGAAGCGACTGGTAGCCGCTGGTGGGATCCTCGTTCAGCACCGCCATCACCCCATCGAGCCCGCGGATCGCCTCGGGATTAATGAGCGGAACGGCGTCGCGCACCGCCCAGGGAACCTCGAGCAGTGGCTGGGCGGGCTCGTCGCGCGTCCATCCCCAACTCTGGCGGGCGAAGGAGGCCTGCGGGGTGATGAGAGTTCGAGTGCCCTCCGTGTGGGTGTTGAGGTAGTTCGCCGCCTCCTGCCAGTAAGACGGGACATGCTCATAGGCCCCGCGGGGGAGCAGGCGGCCCGACCACGCGGGCGCTATCGAGACTGCGGCGATGAGGACGACGAGGGTGCCGGCAACTGCCCGCCGCCCGGTCTGCGCTGGGGGCACAGTAGGCATCCGCAGCGTAGCCCCCAACCCGGCCACTCCCACCAGCAGGGGAATGCGCACGAGGAGATCGAACTTGTGCAGGTTACGCAGAGGGGCGCCCGCGCCGTCGAGGAAGGCCAACCACGGTGCGGACAGCGGCCCGTGGGCGGCGCCGAGGATGGCGATGCCGACGAAAAGCATGCCCACCCACAGACGTCGCAGCGGGAGATCGCGCCGGGCTAACCCCCACAGGCCAAGGGCAGCAACGGCAACGGTGGCGAGGACGAACACGGGCGAGGAGACGAGCGTGGTCCCAGCGATCCGTTCGGTATCAACGAAGGGCGCCCAACTCGTGGTGCCGCGAAGAATTTCCACCAGATTGAGCCAGCGGGTGGTGACGAAGGAGGACTCGATGAAATCCGTGAACGGTGCGGAATAGCGGCCCAGGACCAACAGTGGTCCTATCCACCAGAGGCTGACCAGCACGCACCCGGCCAGCCACCCGGAGAGGGTACGTCCGGCGAGGTGGTCGCGGCGCAGCAGCCGCCAGATCAACACCAGGCCCGCCGGGGTGCACGCCGCGAGGGTGGCGGTGGCGTTGACCGCCCCCATGAGGGCGACGGGAATCGTGGCCGCCGCCACGGCCCGCCAGCCGAGCCGGCCCACGACCGCCACGATGACCCACGGAGCCAGCATGATCGGCCAGGTCTCCGAAGAAATCGACGTCAGCGTGCTCAGCGAGCGGGGAGACAGCGCGAATAACAGCGCCGCCAGCACCTGGAAGGCGGGGCTGCCGATGCGCAGGCGCTGCACCAGCAACAGAAACCCACTGAAACCTACGCCGAGCACCAGCGTCCACCACATTCGCTGCGCCACCCAACTCGGCAGTGAGTCCGTGAGCAGGAAGAAAGCTCCCTGGGGGAAGAGGTAGCCGTAGGCCTGGTTTTGCAACTGGCCCAGGGTGAAGGTGTCCGTCCAAGCGTGCAACGCGCCCGCCAAAAAGCCCGCCGGGTTGGCCGCCAGGTCATGCTTCGTATCCGCAGAGGTGTGCCCCGGCGATTGGGTCCACACCAGCAGGGCGAGAAACAGCCAGCCGAGCAGGTGCTGGACGGGCAGGCGCCGGAGCATCAAGGAGGTGGGGCTATCCGCGCGTGCCGTACTCCGGGCCACCCAGCAGGGCATCCTCGGCGGGGACCGCGTTGCCCTGGGGCACGGTGTCCTGCCCGGAGAAGGTGGCGATACCGATGATGGAAATAATCCCCAACGCCACACCGACGACTGCGCTGGCTACCACGGAGCTCAACGCGCGGCGGCGAGTGGAATCGGAAGAGTTGGCCATGGCTCGGAATTCTAGCAGGACTATTCGCCAGAATCCTCCGGCTCATCGGCCGGTGGGACGATGAACACAGGGATGCCCGCGTTCTGCAGCACCGAGCCCGCGGTCGACGGCTGCCACAGGGAGCGCCACCCGCTCATTGCTCGCGTGCCAGCGACGATGACGTCAGGGCGTAGTTCCTGGGCGGCGTCGACAATCGCACACCACAGCGCGGTCTCGGCCTCCACGAGGTGGGCCCGCGCCGTCAACCCCAGCGACTCGGCCAGTTCCATGCCCTCGCGGCACGTTGCGCGGGCTTTGGAATACGACGGATCATCATCCTCCGCACCCGGGACCCATTCCGCCTGGTGCAACCCCGACATCCCGATGGTGCGCGCGGCCGTGCGGTGCATGGGCTCCCACGCGGTGATGACTTCCACTTCGGTGGGCACGAGCAGCCGGGCAGCGTAGGCCATGGCGCGCCGGGCTTCGGCGGAACCGTCATAGGCGATGAGCATGGTGGACACGGCGAGCTTCCTTTCCTGCCGGTGGCATGGTGGTCCCAATCTTATCCCTGCCGAGTCGGCGGCCGGTCGGGCAGACTAGGGGGTGTGTTGAACAAGCAGGTGAAGTCAGTGGTGGTCATCATGGCGGCGACCTGCCTCCTGGGCTTGGTGGGGTGCGCAACCTCGCCGACGGTGCCCGACCCGGCGGCGTCGACAAGCTCAGTGGCAAGTTCGGTGACAAGTTCGGTAACAAGCACCCTGCCCCCGCCCGATCCCGCGCGGGAGCGGGTGCCGCAGGACCAGCGGGCCAAGGTGGCCTCGCTCATGGTGGTTGGGGTGACGGATTTCGATGATGCTCTGGCAAAACTCCAGCAAGGAGCCGGTGGCATTTTCATCTCTAGCTGGGCGAATACGGAGCTGCTGGCCACCCCGGGGCGCGATATCGCGGAGCTGCGCCGAGTCATGGGGAGGCCGTTTTCGGTATCCATCGACTTCGAGGGCGGCCGGGTGCAGCGGCATGCGGAAGTGTTGGGTTCGCATGCCTCGCCGCGAGAGTTGGCTGATACGCAAAGCGTGGATCAGGTTGAGGAGCACGCTTATCATCTGGGCCGCACCCTGCGTGAGCATGGCGTGACGGTGGATTTTGCCCCGGTCATTGATGTGGATACCGCCGCGCTGGACGTGGTCGGCGACCGAGCTTTTTCCACCGACCCCACCCAAGCGGGGGAGTACGGAGCGGCCTTCGCGCGGGGCCTGGAGGCGGCGGGGGTCACGCCGGTGTACAAGCATTTCCCCGGTCATGGGCAGGCGAGTGGGGATACTCACCACGAGTTGGCCACGACCCCGCCTTTGGATCAGCTGGTCGGCCACGATCTGGTGCCGTACACGATCGCGCTGCGGGAGAAGAACGCCGCCGTGATGGTCGGTCACATGGTCGTGCCGGGTCTGGGGGATGCGTTGCCCGCGAGCCTCAATCCGGCGGCCTACCAGCTGTTACGCAGTGGCGATTATCCCGGTGGCATCCCGTATCGAGGGCTGATTTACACCGACGATCTCTCAGGCATGCGGGCGATCACGGACCAGCATCCGCTCCCGCTGGCCGTGGCCATGGCGATTGCCGCCGGCGCGGACCAAGCCCTGTTTTCTTCGGTCTCCGATTTTGAGGAGGTGATCAGTGCCGTCGACGCGGCTGTCACCACTGGTCAGATTCCTCCGCAGCAGATCGAGGATTCCGCTTATCTAGTCCAAAAGCAGTTGCTCACCTCGGGGGTTTAAGCGTGCGCTGTGAAGTATGTATTTCACCGGCGGGCCGGTTAGTGTGTGACGTGTGAGTAAGTCAAACAGCCACGCCAAGGGTGGTAGCCGCCGAGCCACCCGGATCGTTGGGGGCGTTCTCGTCGGCCTCATCGCGGTGGGTGGCATTGCCTACGGTGTCGATTACGCGCTAACCCAGGGGAAGATTCCTCGTGGCACCACGGTCGGCGGCATTGAGATTGGCGGTATGGAACCGGCGGCCGCGCGTGGCGTGCTGGAAACCGAGCTTGGCGACGTCCCGACCCGCGCCGTCGAGGTCCGCGCCGGCGAGATGTCCACCAGCTTCGTCCCCGCCGAGGCCGGCATGGTCATCGATTGGCAGCAGACCGTCGAAGACATTGGCACCGAGTCCGCCAACCCGTTGGTCAAGCTCAACGGCCTGTTCGGCGGCAGCTCCGAGGCACCGATCGTCTCTCATGCCGATGAAGCGCTGCTCGCCCCCCAGCTTGAGAACGTGCAGGCTCAACTCACCCGCGATCCTGTCGATGGTGCCGTTTCGCTTATCGACGCCCGCGTCAACGTCACCGATCCCATCAACGGCCAGGCCGTCGACGGTGCGCAACTGCGCACCGTTGTCACCGCCGAGTGGCTCAACCCCTCCGGGGTTGAGGCGGAGGCCGCGATTACGCCCCCGGCGATCGATACCGACGACGTCGATAAGGCGGCTAAAGGCGACGCCGCCGACGCGCTGACCTCTGCCATCTCCGTCAAGGGCCGCAACGACGTCACCGGCGTCATCGAGCCCGCCCGCATGGGTGAGGTGGTCACCTTCGTCCCCGATGCCGGCGCCCTGCGCACCGACATCAACCACGAAGTGGCCCAAGCAATCCTCACGGAAGCGCTCGGCGAGACCGAGAAGAAGAAGCAGAACGCCCAGATTGCTTTCTCCGGTTCCTCCCGCACCGTCACCCCCAGCGTCGACGGCGAAAAGATCAACTGGGAGACCACCCTCGGCGAACTCAACGAGCGCATCCTCTCCACCAGTGAGCCCAATCGCACGTGGGAAGCCGAGTACGAGGACGATCCCGCCACCTTCACCACCGAGATGGCCCAGGTAGCCACCTTCAACGAGACCGTTGGTAGTTTCACCACCTCCGGCTACTCCGCTTCCTCCGGCGTCAACATCTCCCGCGTGGCGTCCGTGGTCAACGGCGCCATCGTGGCCCCCGGCGACACCTTCTCCCTCAACGGCTACACCGGCCCCCGCGGTGCTGCTCAGGGGTACGTGGATTCGGGCATCATCATCAACGGCCGGGCCGGCGAAGCCGTCGGCGGTGGTATCAGCCAGTTCGCCACCACCCTCTACAACGCCGCGTACTTCGCCGGCATGGAAGATGTGGCCCACACGGCCCACAGCTACTACATCTCCCGCTACCCCGCCGGACGTGAAGCCACCGTCTTCGAAGGCGCCATCGACCTGAAGTTCCGCAACAACTCCAACTACCCGGTGCGCATCGATACCTCCGTTGGTGGCGGCGATGTCACGGTCACGTTGTCCGGCGTGAAGACAGTCACCGTCGAATCCGTCAACGGCGGACGCTGGGCGCCTACCCAGCCACGAGAGCAACGAGTCTCCGGCTCGGACTGCATTCCCTCCGGTGGCGCCCCCGGCTTCACCACGTCTGATACCCGCATCATCCGCAACCTCTCGGGCGGCGAAATCTCCCGCGAGACCCAGACCACTGTGTACGACCCGCAGCCGATTGTCCGCTGCTCCTAAGCCTTTGCGCGCAGCTGCGCGCGCGAAAGTTTGATCCTGCGCGTACGAAAGTATGACCGTGCGCGTACGAAAGTTTGATACGAGGAGACCCATGTCCAACGAACGTGTCTACGCCTATCCCTTTTCCGACATCTACACCCTCTACGTGGCCAAGGTCGAACGCAAGGACCGAACCGTTGCCGAGCTGGAAGAGGTTTTGACCTGGTTAACGGGCTATTCCAGTGCGCAGCTGCGCACTTTCGAGGGAGATCTACGGGACTTCTTCGACCAAGCCCCGGCGATGAATCCACACACCGAATTGATCACCGGCGTCGTGTGTGGCGTGCGAGTCGAAGAGATCGAGGACCCCCTCATGCAGCAGATCCGCTGGATGGACAAGCTCGTCGACGAGCTGGCCAAGGGAAAGAAGATGGAGAAGATTCTCCGCGGGTAGCGCACCCCTGCACTAGACTCCCGTTCATGTCTGTGCATTGCAGAGGAAAGACAGTGGGTGCTCCTCCTCACACCGGAGTGAGGAAGAAGCTGATCGTCGGCGGATTGTCGGTCGGCGTGTGCCTAGTGAGCGCGTGCAGTAGTGAGGACCCATTGCTCGCCGAGCTGGAAGGCAGCAATGCAGGGCGCACGGTCGTTTCCTTGCGGGACGTCTATGGGAATGAGTGGGAGAAGTTTGCCCTAGCGTGTCCGAACATGCCTTCCGCGGTGACCGCGTCCACGCTCGGCATCGCACCTGAAGGACTGCCGGATTATTCAGGGGCGGATCATCTCAACGCGATCGTGCGATGGAACTCTGAGACTTTAGAGGTATCGGAGTTCCCAGTAACGCAGGTGCGACTGTGCACGTCAGATTCCTCGTGGTCGCCGGAAATCTCTGACCCCGTCGTCGTCTTTCAGAGCACAACCGATGGGGGATGGGTGCTGCAGTAATCGCTTCGTTGCTGCGTGTCTGCCGTGGAGCCGGCGACGAGAATCGAACTCGCACTCTCAGCTTGGGAAGCTGATGTTCTACCACTAAACTACGCCGGCATTCGCTCACGATGAGCTACCGGATGAGTTTAGCACTCAGTGGAGTGTGGGGAGCAAAACGGCCGGTTCCCTCTGTGACGTAGACTGACGACGTGCTCCTTTCCGATCGTGACATCCGTTCCGCCATCAGCTCTGGCGAGCTGGGCATCGAGCCTTTCGCCGCCGAGAACGTCCAGCCGTCGAGCGTCGATGTGTGCATGGACAGATTCTTCCGAGTCTTCAACAACTCCAAGTACACCCACATCGATCCGAAGCTTCAGCAAGATGAGCTGACCAGCCTCGTCGAGGTGGAGGAGGGGGATCCATTCGTGCTGCACCCGGGCGAATTCGTTCTGGCCTCCACGCTGGAGAAGTTCACCCTCCCCGCCAACCTCGCAGGGCGACTTGAGGGTAAGTCCTCGCTCGGGCGTCTGGGGTTGCTCACGCACTCCACCGCCGGGTTTATTGACCCGGGCTTCTCGGGCTACATCACCCTCGAGCTTTCCAACGTCGCCAACCTGCCGATCGTGCTGTGGCCGGGGATGAAGGTCGGGCAGCTCGCCTTGTTTAAGATGTCTTCTCCGGCGGAAACTCCCTATGGTGCCGGTGCTCTGGGGTCGAAGTACCAGGGTCAGCGTGGCCCGACTCCGTCAAAGGCTTACTTGAACTTCTCTTAAGGTTTAAGAAAACAGCAGGTAACGGTACGTTCATGTCGCTTAAGTAGGATGCCTCCTTATGCGGATGACTGTGATTGGTACCGGCTACCTTGGCGCAACACATGCGGCCTGCATGGCGGAGTTGGGCCATGAGGTTCTTGGCGTGGATGTGGACACCGCGAAGATCGACACCCTTAAGTCGGGCAAGGTCCCGTTCTATGAGCCCGGTTTACCGGAGGTCTTAGCCCGCAATCTCGACGCCGGGCGCCTCGACTTTTCCACCGACTATGCTGCGGCCGCGGAGTTCGCTCATGTGCATTTCCTTGGCGTGGGAACTCCCCAGAAACGCGGCTCCTACGCGGCGGATCTGCGCTATGTCCGTGGTGCGGTGGAAGCACTGGTTCCCCAACTCCGGGGTGAGCACTTCATCTTCGGCAAGTCGACCGTTCCCGTCGGAACGGCGGCGGAACTGCAGGAACTGGCTGATAGTCTTGCCAGTCCGGGAACGAGCGTCGAAATCGCCTGGAACCCCGAATTTCTCCGCGAGGGATACGCCGTCAAGGACACCATCACGCCGGACCGCATCGTGTTGGGGGTCCGCGCTAAGGACACCCGCGCGGAAGAGGTTGCTCGTGAGGTGTACGCCGCTCCCATCGGCCAGGGCACCCCGTTTTTGGTCACCGATCTCCCTACCGCTGAGTTGGTGAAGGTTTCGGCTAACGCCTTCCTGGCCACGAAGATCTCGTTCATCAACGCCGTTTCTGAGGTGTGTGAGGCCTCCGGTGGTGATGTCACTCAGCTGGCGGATGCCATTGGCTACGACGAACGCATTGGCCGCAAGTTCCTCGGTGCTGGTTTGGGGTTTGGCGGCGGTTGCCTGCCCAAGGACATTCGCGCGTTCATGGCTCGTGCGGGTGAATTGGGTGCCGATGACGCGTTGACCTTCCTCCGTGAGGTTGATGCCATCAACATGCGACGCCGCGATCGGGTCTTGCAGCTTACCCGCCAATTGGCCGGGGGAAACGTGATGGGCAAGCGGGTCACCGTCCTCGGTGCGGCGTTCAAACCCAACTCCGATGATGTCCGGGATTCCCCGGCGCTTTCCGTCGCGGGCCAGCTCTCCCTCGCCGGCGCAGACGTAAGCATCTACGACCCGGAGGCGATGGACAATGCTCGCAAGGTTTTCCCGACACTCAACTACTCGGAGTCATTGGAGGAGGCGTTGTCGGAAGCAGACATTGTGGTCCTCGCGACGGAATGGAAGCAGTTCCGCGAGCTTGATCCAGTGGCCACAGGGGAGCTGGTCCACGAGCGGACCATCATTGATGCTCGTAATGTTTTGCCCCCGCAGGAGTGGAAAGACGCCGGGTGGAATATTCAGGCGCTGGGGCGAAACCTTTAGTCCTGCTTGATGCGGTCGGGGACAGTCCAGGCCGCGATGAGCGTAGTCAGGGGAACAGCCAAGGTGAGGGCCAAGGCGCCGATGCCGGAGCGAAGCAGCTCGGTGGCGACGATATCGCTGGTCAACGTTTGCATTAGTGGCCGGTTGGCAACGCTGATGAGCAAGAGCATCGGCAGCGCCGCGCCCGTGTAGCTGAGCACCAGGGTGTAGACCATGGAAGAAATGTGGTCACGGCCCACCTTCATCGCGCCGAGGAACAGCCGCCACGGCGAGGCATCGGGGTCGAGCTCTGAGAGCTCATTGACGGTCGAGGCCTGCGAGATGGTGACGTCGTTGAGCACGCCGAGCGCACCGATGACGAAACCGCACAACATGAGGCCGAGGATGGACACCCCGGGCAAGTACAGCAAAATGTTGAGGTTGTCTTCCGCGCCGAGGCCCCGCAGATGGGCAGTGTCGATGGCTAGGCCAGCTAGCCCCGCCGCGATGACCAGGGCGATGAGCGTGCCGCCCAAGGCCGAAGCCGATTTCCAATTGAGCCCATGCACGAGCGGCACCACGATGATGAGGATGGCAGCACCGGACACCAAGGCCAGAGGCAGTGCGGGGCCACCATGCACGAGACCCGGGATGAGGAAAATGGTGATTCCGATGAGGGTGATTGCCAGGCCGATGAGGGCGCGGATGCCTCGCCAGGCGGCGAACAAAGCAATGGTCACCGCGATAACGATGCCCCACACAATGAGAGGCGTGGAGCGTTGGTAGTCCCCGAAGGAATACGTCAGCTCACCTGACTCATCGGCAGCCTCGATGAGGAGAATCTTCGCGCCCTCGTGCAGTTCCGCCTCGCCGGGTAAACCATAGTTCACCAGCATCGTGGTCTTGCCAGCGTTATCCCCCGATTCGATTCGGACCAGGGAGCGCTGACAAGGATCAGTGACTTGCCCGAGGGGTGCCCGCGGTGCGCCCTCGAAGGCGCGACCGATGTCGGGTGAGGAACAGACGGCGGCGTCGACAAGCGTGACGGTGCCGGGCACCTGAGTGTGGTTGAGGCTGAACGTCGTCTCGAACTGCGGAGAGACCTCTGGTCTCTCCGACGACGGCCACAACCACCACACCCCAAGTGTTGTGACGATGATGGACAACCCGAGAAAGAGTAGCAATGCGGAACGCCACATCGACCTCGGAGCGGATTCGGCTGTAGTACTGTGGCGACCCACGCGGATTAAGGCTACTGCTTGTAGCTGACGAGGAAGTTACCCAGCCGCTCGATGGCGTTCTCCAGCTGCGATGCCCACGGCAACGTCACCACCCGGAAATGGTCCGGGGTAGGCCAGTTGAAGCCGGTGCCCTGGACCAGGAGAATCTTCTCGGCGCGCAAGATGTCCAGCATGAGCTTCGCGTCATCGTGGATCTCATAGACGTTGGGGTCCAGATGGGGGAACGCATACAGCGCGCCCATCGGTTTGACGCAGCTGACACCAGGAATCTCGTTGAGTTTTTCCCAAGCAATGTTGCGCTGCGTGTACAGACGCCCGTTCTCGTGGGTCAGCTCATAAATCGACTGCCGACCACCCAAAGCCACCTGGATCGCGTGCTGCGCAGGGACATTCGGGCACAGGCGAGTGCCGGCCAGCAGCTCCAGGCCCTCAATGAAACCGTGAGCCCGATCCTTCGGGCCCGTGAGAACCATCCACCCCGCGCGATAACCGGCAACACGATAGGCCTTGGACAGACCGTTGTACGTGATGGTGAAAAGGTCCGGAGCAAGGGTCGCGATGGAGATGTGCTCAGCGTCATCATAAAGAATCCGGTCGTAGATCTCGTCCGCGAGAATGAGCAGCTGGTTCTCGCGGGCAATCTGGACAATATCCATGAGCACCTTGCGGGAGTAAACAGCACCCGTCGGGTTATTCGGATTGATGATAACGATGGCCTTGGTGCGCTCAGTGACCTTAGCCCGGATGTCCTCGATCGACGGGTTCCAATCATCCTCCTCATCGCAGAGGTAATGCACCGGCTTACCACCCGCCAACGACGTGGCGGCCGTCCACAGTGGATAATCCGGGGCGGGAATGAGAACCTCATCGCCGTCATTGAGCAACGCCTGAGTGGTCATCGTGATCAGCTCGGAGACACCATTGCCCAGGAAGACATCATCAACATCGAAATGCGGGAAACCCTCAATGAGTTCGTACCTGGTGACGATCGCACGCCGAGCCGGAATAATTCCCTTCGAGGTGGAATACCCCTGCGACGTCGGCAAAGCAGCAATCATATCCCGCATGATGACGTCAGGAGCATCAAAACCAAAGGTAGCGGGGTTGCCCGTATTGAGCTTGAGGATACGATGCCCATCCAGCTCCAGGCGCTCCGCCTCCGCCGCCACCGGCCCACGGATCTCGTAGAGCACGTCCTTCATCTTGTCCGACTGGTCAAGAATACGGGGCGCGCGGCGAAGCGGGCGGGGCGAATCGTTCTCGGTCATGGAGACCATGTTGCCACTCAGCGTGGCCAGTGGAAAGCAGGAACCACTATTTCCGACGATTCTCCAACGTCCGGTTCACAAAACCCATGGCCTTATTCGTCAGCTCCGCCGTCTGAACCTTGCGCTCCGCCCGCAACTCCGCCAATCGATCCTGCTCCGCCAGGCGCAACTCCGTCGCGCGCAGCTGCTCCATCGTCCGCAACTCCCGGATGCGTTGCCTATCGACGGCCCGCGCACTCGGCATATGCCACGATTCCGGACCGACCTTCATCACATAAAGAAGGATGAACACAGCCGGAATGAGGAAAAACAGCAACGTCGACGCGCCCGACGTCAGTGGAGCGAAAGCAATCGCCGCCGCCGTTGCACCCACAGTCGTCAGCCCGAAAACACCAAACCGAGTCCGGCGCCCCTCCCGATAAGCGGTCTCAATCTCCTGCGCACTGTACAGCGTGCTCATCGCCGTCGACGTTGCCTGACGGTGCTGCGGCAAATCAACAAACAACGGCTCCAGCTCCCCATGGAACTGGGCGCCCGCGATCTCCTGGCAGCGCTCATCGTATTCATCGATGGACAAACGGCCCTCTGAGAACGCGCGCCCGAGTGCCGCCATTGCAGACTGACGCTCTTCGTCGCTAAGCCGGACTCGTCCGTTGCTAAAACCCTGAGACTGATAACTACCGTTCACGACGACCAGTCTACTGAGCTTGTCCAGCATGTCCCTCCGGGTTTCCCCTGATCTTTCGGGGTGCTAGCCAGTGGGACTCAATCGTCATTGGGGGCCGGCGGTACCGCTTGTCCTGGGGCAGGAGGTACGGCTGTGCCGGGCGCTGGAGGTACCGAAGTTCCTGGGGCAGGTGGCACGGCTCCGCCCGGGGCTGGAGGTATTGCTACACCTGGTGATGCCGGAGGCACGGACGTGCCGGGTGCCGTAGGCACAGCACTTCCAGGAGCTGGCGGCACGGCTACACCTGGTGCCGGAGGCACAACTGCGCCCGGAGATGGAGGTGCCGAAGTTTCTGGTGCAGGAGGCACAGCGGCACCTGGAGCTGGCGGTACGGCTCCGCCTGGGGCTGGAGGCGCTGCTCCACCTGGTGATGCCGGCGGCACGGACGTGCCGGGTGCCATTGGCACGGCA
The DNA here is from genome assembly GCF_001021045.1 of Corynebacterium testudinoris. Taxonomy (NCBI): domain Bacteria; kingdom Bacillati; phylum Actinomycetota; class Actinomycetes; order Mycobacteriales; family Corynebacteriaceae; genus Corynebacterium; species Corynebacterium testudinoris. The sequence goes on along the minus strand of NZ_CP011545.1, from coordinate 2,517,689 downwards.
CTTCCCGGAGCTGGCGGCACGGTTCCGCCGGGGGCCGGCGGCACGGCTACACCCGGTGATGCAGGTACGGCTCCGCCCGGGGCTGGAGGCATTGCTACACCCGGTGCCGGAGGCACGGCAGTCCCGGGGGCCGGGGGTACGGCAGCGCCAGGTGCAGGCAGCACAGCCGATCCGGGGCCCGGGGGCACTGCAGCGCCAGGTGCCGGTACCGCATTGGGTTGCGCAGGTGGAACGGCTGCCTGCATAGGCTCCGTGTTCTCTCGTGGGGGTGTGGCGGGAGTGCTTTCAGAGGTATCGATAGGCCGGGCGGGTTTGATCGGCAGGGAATGCCGACGTGGTGCCTCGAGGAAGGCGGGCTCGCGTGCGGGAGGGAGGGCGCCGTCGATAAGCACGGAGTCACGCAGCATCACTGCGACGTCCCTGACCTGTGTGGAACCGGGGTCTTCAGGGGAGAGGGCTTTGAGGCCGCCGGTGAACATCGTGTTGCAGAAGGGGCAGCCGGTAGCGATTTCGGTGGCGCCGGTCGCGAGGGCTTGTTCGGTGCGAAACTCGTTGACGCGCTGGCCGATGGTCTCTTCCATGAACATCCGTGCGCCGCCAGCACCACAGCAAAATGCTTCGGCGCGGTTGTTGTCCATTTCGCGCAGCTCGACACCGGTGCCGGCGAGGAGCTCGCGAGGCGGATCATAAACCTGGTTGTGGCGGCCGAGGAAACAAGGATCGTGGTACGTGATCGGCTGGCGATTGTCCGGCGTGCGCGGCACGGGCGTGAGCAGGCCCTCGCGCACGAGGCGGTTGAGCAGCTGGGTGTGGTGGAAAACGTCGAAATGCCCGCCGAAGTCGGGGTACTCATTGCGGATGGTGTTAAAGCAGTGGGGGCAGGTGGTGATGATCTTGCGCTGACCTGCGGGTACGCCGTCGAAGGTCTCGTTGAGCGTGGCGATGTTCTCCGTCGCGAGCATCTGGAAGAGGAATTCGTTGCCGGCGCGGCGGGCGGGATCACCGGTGCACGTCTCGCCGGTGGAGAGGACCGCATACTTCACGCCTGCGGTCTGCAGCAGCTCGATGACGGCGCGGGTGGTGCGCTGACCAGCGTCGTCGAAGGCTCCGGCGCAGCCGACCCAGAAGAGGTACTCGGTGTCGGAGAAGTCGTCGAGGTCGTCGCCGATGACGGGCACGGTGAGGCCGTCACGGCGAGCGGCATCGACCCAGGAAGCGCGCTCGGAATTATTGCGGCCCCAGGGGTTGCCCTTGGTCTCGAGGTTTTTGAACAGGCCCGTGAGCTCGGACGGGAAATCAGACTCCGCGAGGACACGGAAGCGGCGCAGGTCAGCCACGTGATCGAGGTGCTCAATGTCGACGGGGCACTGATCGACGCACGCGCCACAGTTGGTGCAGGACCACAGGACATCGTCGGGAACGATGCCGGTCATGCTCAGCACATCAAGGTTGGCATGCTTATCGACGGTCGCATCCCTCAGCCCCGTCATCAACAACTTAGGGTTGAGCGGTTTCCCGGTGTTCCACGCGGGGCAGAGGTCCTGGCAGCGGCCGCAGTCGGTGCAGGTGGCGGCGTCGAGAAGCATCTTCCACGAAGCATCGGCCGCCGTGCCGACACCGAGGGTGTCCTCATCCTCGACATTGTCGAGGGTGAGAACCTTCGTACCGGACGTCATGGGCTTGAGTGCGCCGAGGGCCTTGTGGCCGTCAGAATTGCGCTGGAAGAAGATATTGACGGGCGCGAGGAAGCGGTGCCAGCCGACACCCCAGGTCAGGTGGTAGCCCATGAGGATGAGGAAGACCATGCCCGCCAACAGCTTGATGAGCGCCATGGCAGACACGAGTACCGGGGAAGCCGGGAGCAGGGTGGCGAGGTGGATGGAGAGGAAATCCGCCCATGGGGACCCTCCGCCATAGGTGGCGATTTTGGTGGCCTTGACCAGCAGCATGCCAAGCCCCTCCACGAAGACAATGGTCTCAATCGCGCGGGCCGCAGTGGCGTTGGATTCGAAGAAACGCGAAGCACGGCTGGTCGTGCCCTGGCGGATTCGGATGATGATCAGTGCCACAATGCCGACCACGGTCCCAACGGCCAGGACCTCCTCGACGAAATGGTAGACCGGCCACTCGGACAGGAGCGGCCAGCCACCGGCGGGGTTGAAGGTCTGGATGAAGGCTTCGAACCACACGAGGATGCCGATGAGGAATCCGACCATGACGAGCCAGTGCGCGACGTTGACTACCGGGCGCCCCTTGAAATGGGTGTGTCCGAAAACCTCGATGATGACCTGCGCGACGCGCCGTGCGGGATCATTGGTGCGAGTGCCCGGGGGCAGGGGCTGGCCCTGGCGGACGTAGCGCAGCATCCGATATGCGGCGGTGAGGAAATAGAGGAATGCGGGGACAGCGAGTCCGATGCCGATGATTCCTAGCACGGTCGTTGCTGTCGACATGGCTTGATCTGCCAAAATCATCTTCGCGCCCTTCTTTCACTGCCCCTTGACAGGTTCAGCATAGAGGTAGGGGCGGACACAGAGACAATGGTCGGCGGGGATCCATTCATGGATGGGCGAGCACAGGTGAGGGTTAGGAGCTAAGTGGTTCCTGACGAATATCGTCACCTGAGAGGATTGCCGCTGGGCCCTCCCGCAAGCCGCTATCCGGTGATAAAGTCGAACTCGCACGGTGGCTTGGGTTAGTGAAAGTCGAGGTCATCGAGTCTGTTCCCCGCGTCAGCGGGGGTGAGCCCAGACTGAGCGCATGAAATGCTGCCGAGTCTGCTGTTCCCCGCGTCAGCGGGGATTTTTTGGGTTAAGGGACAAAAAGTGTGTCTTTGCGGCGTGTCGCACGAGGCAAGTGGGAGCGGGCGCTAAAAGGGCAATTCGAGTAGACCCATTAATCGAGTGGCGGGATTCGGCCACTCGATTAACTGGTGAAGTCATATCGTACTTTTGAGGCTAGGTGGAGAAATTCGGGGTGGGATCAGCGGCTGACCCGTTCTTGCTGGATGCCATGGTGAGGAGACTCGGGCCCCTACTGCGGTCAAGATAGTCGCCGAGCTGCTCCTAGAACGCTGTTGGTGCGATTGAGTGGAAGATGCGAGGAATGGATGCAGGAGAGCAAGTTTTCCAGCGTTCAAGGGTGGTGAACTGTGGTTATTGAGGAAGGCGGACACGTATTTTGCTATCTAACCCGAGCCTGCCACAGCGAGCTCTAGACGAAATGCTGGTCCCAGCACCCGCCCGCAACCTCGATGCATAAGGCCATAGCGATATCCGGGTAGTCTCACTGCATGCGTATTTGGTCTGTGCACCCTCGGTATCTTGATCAGAAAGGTCTGGTCGCTTGTTGGCGGGAGACGTTGCTAGCGCAGAAGGTTTTGCAGGGGCTGACCAAGGGGTATACGAATCATCCGCAGTTGGAGCGCTTTCGGGCGCACCAAGATCCGCTGGCGGCGATTGGGGTTTATCTGCAGGGTATTCACGCGGAGGCGGTGAGCCGGGGTTATAACTTTGACGGTTCGAAGATTGTCCATCCGGGGCCGGCCGAGATCATCGATGTCACTGACGGCCAGATGGTTTTTGAGCGGGGTCATCTTCTGACCAAGCTCACCGTGCGTGATCCCGAGCGGGCTGATGACCTCCCGGAGGGAGCGCTGGATCCGCATCCGTTGTTCCGGGTGGTCGTCGGTGGGGTCGCGAGCTGGGAGCGCCCCTAGCGCCAGGAACCTCTAGTCGTCCTCCGAGAATTGCGATTGGTGGAGGCGGTAGTAGGCACCTTCGGCGTCGATGAGCTGCTGGTGGGTGCCTTGTTCGACGATGCGTCCTGCTTCCATGACGAGGGTGAGGTCGGCGTCGCGGATGGTGGAGAGGCGGTGGGCGATGACGAAGGAGGTGCGGTCGGTGCGCAGGGCGTTCATGGCGCGTTGGACGAGCACCTCGGTGCGGGTGTCCACGGAGGAGGTGGCTTCGTCGAGGATGAGCAGGGCTGGTTGGGCGAGGAAGGCGCGTGCGATGGTGATGAGCTGGCGTTCGCCGGCGGAGAGGGAGCCGCTGTCCTGGTCGATGACGGTGTCGTAGCCGTCGGGGAGGGCGTGGACGAAGCGGTCGACGTAGGTGGCAGTGGCGGCGGCGATGACCTCGTCGTCGGTGGCGTCGAGGCGGCCGTAGCGGATGTTGTCCATGATGGTGCCCTCAAAAAGGATGGCGTCTTGGAGGACCATGCCGGTTTGGGAGCGGAGGGCGTGTCGGGACATGGTGGCTATGTCGACATCATCAAGCAGGATCTCACCGGAGTCGAGTTCGTAGAAGCGCATGATGAGGTTGACCAGGGTGGTTTTTCCGGCGCCGGTGGGGCCGACGATGGCAACGGTCTGGCCAGGTTCGACCTGCAGATTGAGGTCGCGGATGAGTGGTTCGTCCTTTTTGTAGCTGAAGGTGACATCGCGGAATTCGACGCGGCCGCGGGCCTGTTCCGCGGGCACCGGTGACGAATCGTCGGGGGTTTGGGAGGGGGCGTCGAGAAGCTCGAAGACGCGCTCGGCGGAGGCGACGCCGGATTGGACCATCTGCAGCATGCCGGCGACCTGGCCGAGGGGCTGGTTGAATTCGCGGGAGTATTGGATGAAGGCGGTGGCATCGCCAAGCGTCATCTGACCTTGGGCGACGCGGAGGCCGCCGACGACGGCGATACCGACGTAGGACAGGTAGGAGATGAACTGCATGATCGGCATCATCGTGCCGGAGAGGAACTGGGCGGAGGCGGCGGAGGTGTAGAGGTTGCGGTTGCGCTCGTCGAATTCTTCGACCATGACTTCGCTGCGGCCGAAGATTTGCACGATGTCGTGGCCGGAGAATGCTTCCTCGACGTGGCCGTTGAGGTGGCCGGTGGCCTTCCATTGGGTGGCAAAGTGCTTTTGGGAGCGGGTGCCAATCACGGCGATGACCAGCCCGGTTAGCGGCAGGGAGAGAAGTGCGAGCAGGGCGAGCTGCCAGGACACCGAGAACATCATGATGATGATGCCAATGATCATGAGCACGGAGTAGAACAACTGCGACAGCGCTTGCTGCAGGGCCTGCTGGATGTTGTCCACGTCGTTGGTGGTGCGGGAGAGGATGTCTCCGCGCTGGCGCGAGTCGAAGTAGCTCAAGGGGAGGGAATTGATTTTGTTTTCGACATCGGTGCGGAGGCCGTAGACAACCTTCATCACCAGGTCATTGAGAATGCGCCCCTGGAACCACATGAAGAGGGACGAGCCGCTGTACATCGCGATGACGGCGATGATGAGCATGCCCAGGCGATCGAAGTCGATGCCGCTGCCAGGGGTGAGCGTCATGGCGGAGGCCATATCGGCAAACGTGTTCTGGCCCGCGGCGCGCAACCCGGCGATAACTTCTTCCTGGGTGGCCCCGGCGGGAAGCTGAGCGGAGATGACGCCGCCGAAGATGACGTCCATCGCCTGGCCCATGACCTTCGGTGCCCACACAGCGAGGACGACGCAGATGATGACGAGGAAGAACACGACGGCCAGCGCGAAGCGGTGGGGAGAGAGCAACCCGATGAGGCGCAGGGCCGAGGGCCAGAACTGCTTGGCCTGGCGGGGAGGGGCGTCACCCCATTCAGAGTTGCCGACTTTGTCCTCGAGTTCCAGGATCTCCTGGTCGGTCAATTGTGGTTCGGTGCTCATGGCGCGACCTCCGGGCTGATCTGGGATTCGACGATTTCTCGGTAGGTGGGTGAGCTGTCGAGCAGTTCACCATGGGTGCCTCGGGCGACGATGCGCCCGGCCTCCATGACGAGGATCTGGTCGGCGTGTTCGATGGAAGCCACCCGCTGGGCCACGACGATCATCGTGGCGTCCTTCATACGCGGGACAAGTGCTTCGCGGAGGTTGGCGTCAGTAATGAGGTCGAGGGCGGAGAAAGAATCGTCGAAGAGGTAGACCTTCGGGTTGGCCACGAGGGTGCGGGCGATGCACAGTCGCTGGCGCTGCCCGCCGGAGACGTTGGTGCCGCCCTGGGAAATGGGCATGGCCAGGCCGAGCTCGTGCTCGCGGACGAAGGCGGCCTGGGCGGTGTCGAGCGCCTCCCACAGTTCATCGTCGGTGGCGTCGGGGGCGCCGAGCCGCAGGTTGCTGGCCACCGTCCCGGAGAAGAGGTAGGGCTTTTGGGGGACCATGGACACCCGCTCGACCAGGGAGGCGCGGGAGAGGTCGGTGACCTCGACGGCGTCGATAAGCACAGAACCCGAGGTGGCGCGGTGCAGCCGCGGAATGAGATTGAGCAGGGTCGTCTTGCCGGAGCCGGTGGCACCGATGATAGCGGTGACTTCGCCGGGGCGGGCGGTGAAGGAGATGCCGTCGAGGACGGGTTTGTCGGCGCCGGGGTAGGTGAAGGAGACGTCGCGGAGTTCGACATCGCCGCGCAGGTAGGCGGGCTCGACCGGGTCCACCGGCTCGTCGATCGATGATTCGTAGCTGAGCACTTCGTCGATGCGGCGGGCGCAGATAATGGCGCGGGGCAGCATCATCGCCATGAACGTGCCCATCATGACGGCGACGAGGATCTGCAGGAGGTACTGCAGGAAGGCGGTGAGCGAACCGACTTCGACCAGGCCCTCGTTGACGCGGTGACCGCCGAACCACAGGACCGCGCCGGTGGAGACGTTGAGGATGAGCGTGATGATCGGCCCCATGAGCACGAAGAGCCGACCGATGCGGACGGAGAGATCCGTGATGTCGCGATTGGCGTCGTCGAAACGCTTTGCCTCGAAGTCCTCGCGGGTGAAGGCGCGGATGACGCGGATGCCGTTGATCTGCTCGCGCATGATGGCAATGATCCGGTCGATGCGCTTTTGCATGCCGGTGAACAACGGCACGAGGCGGCCAATGAGCGCGACCACCACGACCGCGAGCACGAGCACCGAGACCCACACCAGCCACGACAGACCGGCATCCTCGCGCATGGCCATGATGATGCCGCCGATGCACATGATCGGCATCGCGACCATGAAGTTGAGGATCATGAGGTACGCCATCTGCACCTGCTGCACATCGTTGGTGTTACGAGTGATCAACGTTGCGCTGTCGAAGTGGCCCAGGTCTTCGGCGGAGTAGCCCGATACGCGGCGGAAAATGTCGCGGCGGACATCTCGGCCGAGGCCCATCGCGGTGCGGGCGCCAAACCACACGGCGATGACGGCGGCAATGACCTGCACGAACGCCACCACCAGCATGATCGCGCCGCGATCCCAAATATATGGAACGTTGCCCTGTGCCACGCCGCCGTCAATGATCTCAGCGTTGAGGGAGGGCAGATACAGGGTGGCCAGCGTCGACACCGTCTGCAGGATGACCAAGGCCACGACATACCCTGCATAGGGTTTCGAGTGAGAAAAAAGTAAACGGACTAGTTCCACAGGGGTTCTCTTTCATGCTGTGTGGAAAAGCTTAAGTCACCTCACTCTAGACCCGAGTACAGACATTTAATAGAAATAGACTGCGGCCCCCTCGCCGCCGGTGCAGCTGATGATCTCCTCGTCCACCGGCGCGCAATGCAAGTCATACTCGTGGCCGGTCACCGGGCTGGTCACCGCGATGCTCTCCCGAAGGTTGGCACGGACGGTGTCATTCGTGGCGTTGAGTCCGGTGATGAGCTCTTCGTGGACCGCGATAACGAACTCGCAGCTGGTATTCGCATTGCCGGCCCAGATGTTGGTACCCCAGCCGTCGCCGTGAATGCAGATGGTGGCGGGCTCGCCCAAAAGAGTGACTTTGGAGCCGACCGGTTCATAGGGAAGTGGCGCCGTCGCCGCTGGCGCAGTGGGTGCCGGGGGTTCTGCGCTGCAGCCGACCAGCACGCTGAGCGCTACGAGGGCAATTCCTATCGTGCGCATCGGTCTCATCCCTTCAGGTACCTAGAGGATACGTCAATCTAGATGCAGGTGGGGACCTTGCGCGCCCGTTCGGCGGTGCCCGCCCAATCCACGTCGGCGGCCACCCAGCCCTCCCAGGTGGTCACGGGGATGTGCAGGGACAAGAGCTTATCGACGACCGCGTCACGCCCGCCCTGCGTCCGTGGCGCCAGGTCGCCCGCCGCCGCGGCGGCCAGGAGTGCGTCGGTATCGCGGTCCTGCGGGGCGCCGGAGGCGAAAATGATGGCGTCATAGAACTCGCGCAGGTCCTCGGCGACGAGGTCGATGCCGATGCGGACGTTGCCGAGCAGCCGCAGGGGAGCGGTGGCATGGGTTGCGCTGTGGTCGGCGGAGCTGAGCAGCCCGAAGGGGGCGGGAGTCTGCGCAATGAGATCCACGGCGATGTGGAAGTGCTCATGGTTGAGCAGTTCTTGTGCGGCGCACATGCCCATTGCTCCGTCGCCGACGACAGCTACGCGCAGTGCGGGGGAGGAGTTCTGGGACATGAGCGTGAGCCCTTTCGTGGATGAGTAGACTGTACTGTCTGCTAAAACTAGCAGCGCACGAGGGTGATGTAAAGGTTTTATTCGTTTCCAGTGAACAAGTCGGTCTAGACGGTGACCTTGGTGGCGCGGGCATGGGAGACCATGTCCTCCCACTCGACGATCTTCTTACGCTCGCGCCCGGGCACCCCGGAGCTCTCGCCGAGGGCGCGCTCGGCGGCATCAAGCTGGTACCACCCCTCCCACGTCGTGTAGTCCACGCCGCGCGAATCCAGCAGCTCGATGATCGCGTTGTGTTCAGCGTGTGCCGGTGCAGTGAGCTGGCCGGCGGTGGCATCGGCGAGGAGCATGTCCGTGGTCTGCTTGGCATCCGACTTGGTATTGCCAATGAGGCCGATGGGACCGCGCTTGATCCAGCCCGTCGCGTACAGCCCCGGTACGGGGGAGCCGCCCGGGCTGTGGAGAATGTGCCCGCCATCATTGGGAATGACGGCCGCTTCCGGGTCGAAGGGAAGGCCGGGGAGCGGGTCGGACTCGTAGCCGACGGCTCGGTAGACGGCCTGGACAGGCCAGTCGGTGAAAGATCCAGTGCCCCGAACATTGCCGGTGCCGTCAAGTTCGGTCCGTTCGGTGCGAAGTCCCACCACTCGTCCGTCGTGCTGAAGGATCTCCACCGGCGACTCGAAGAGGTGGATCTGCAGGGTGTGCGGGGCGTCCTTGGGCTCGCGGATCGCATACTGCTCGAGGATGGTGCACACCAGGTCCTGCGACTTCGAGGCGCGGCGGGCTTCCTCGGAGGCGGCGTCATAGTCAATATCCTCGGGGTCCACGACGACGTTGATGGTGGGGGAGTGGTCGAGCTCCTTGAGCTCCTGCGGGGTGAACTTCGCTTGGGCCGGGCCGCGTCGGCCGAAGATGTGCACCTCCGTGGCGGCGTTGCGGGAGAGAGACTCGTAGACGTTGTCGGCGATCTCGGTGACCAACAGCTCGTCGGCAGTCTTGGCGAGGACGCGGGCTGCATCGAGCCCGACGTTGCCCACCCCGATGACCGCGACCTGCTCGGCCGAGAGGTCCCAGTCGCGGCTGAACCGTGGGTTGCCGTCATAGAAGCCAACGAGATCGGCGGCGCCGAAGGACCCGGCGGCGTCGATGCCCGGGATGGTGAGGGGGCGATCGCGGACGGCGCCGGTGGCAATGACAACGGCATCGTAATACTCGCGCAGCTCCTCGATGGTGATGTCCGTGCCGATGGTGACGTTGCCCAGCAAGCGGATCTCCGGCTTGTCCAGCACTTTGTGGAGCGAGGTGATGATGCCCTTGATGCGCGGATGGTCCGGTGCGACGCCGTAGCGGATGAGTCCGAACGGTGCGGGCATCTGCTCGAAGAGATCGACGTGGACCTCGTGCTCGCTGTTTCGCACGAGGAGGTCGGACGCGTAGATGCCGGCGGGTCCGGCTCCGATGACGGCAACGTTGAGATGGCTCATGGTGTCAGGGTTCTCCTTGAAGTTGACTGGCGCTCCATTGATAGACCGCATGGTCTGCCAAATTAGCGCGACGGCCACGTCAGGTAAAGGAAAACAGCAGTTAAATTCAGAACTTCTAGAATATTTAAAGACTGATCGGTCTACTTTGTCCATCGTCCCAACCGGAGCATAATCCCTGTTCAACGCCGCAATTACGCAGCCAATCCCGAACATTACCCACGAAGCCATGAAATTAATCCTTGAATCATCGCTCTGCACGCGCCTAGCTTCAGTGGAACCGGATAATTAATAGACCGAGTAGTTCAGGCAATGAGGAGTATGTCCATGGCACCCACCGCGACGGTGACCGAAGCACGAGGGAAGGCCGGCGCAGTAAAGCGGCCGGCGAGAGCTAAAAAGCCCGAGGGGCAATGGAAGATCGATGGCCGGTCGCCGCTCAACCACGCCGAGGAAGTCAAGCAGGAGGAAGACGCGCTCGCCGTGAAGCAGCGCGTGATTGATGTCTACTCCCAGCAGGGCTTTGATTCCATCCCGGCGGATGATCTCAACCCCCGATTCAAGTGGTTGGGGATTTACACTCAACGCCGCCAGGATTTGGGTGGTGAGCTGACGGGCCAGGTCCCCGATGATCAGCTGCAGGATAAGTACCTCATGATGCGGGTGCGCTTCGACGGTGGCCTGGCCTCCCCGGAGCGTCTCCGCGTGGTCGGCGAGATTAGCCGTGATTACGCCCGTTCCACGGCGGACTTCACTGATCGGCAGAACATCCAATTGCATTGGATCCGCATCGAGGATGTACCGGCGATCTGGGACCGGCTGGAGTCCGTCGGGCTGACGACCCTCCTGGGCTGCGGTGATGTCCCGCGCATTATTCTCGGCTCCCCCGTTGCCGGGGTGAGCGCGGAGGAAATCATCGACGCCACACCGGCCATCGAGCGAATCCAGCAGGAGCTTTTACCTAACCCGGAGTTCCACAACCTGCCGCGCAAGTTCAAGTCCGCCATTTCGGGCCATTCGCGCCAGGACGTTACCCACGAGATCCAGGACATTTGCTTCGTCGGCTCGGTCCACCCGGAGCACGGCCCCGGCTTTGAGTGCTTCGTCGGAGGTGGCCTGTCCACCAACCCGATGATCGCGCAGTCGTTGGGAGCGTGGATCCCTCTCGATGAGGTTCCGGACGTGTGGGCCGGGGTTGCTCGAATCTTCCGCGACTATGGTTTCCGTCGCCTGCGCAACCGGGCGCGCTTGAAGTTCTTGGTGGCCCAGTGGGGCATCGAGAAGTTCCGGGAGGTTCTGGAAACGGAGTACCTGGGTCGGCCGCTGATCGATGGCCCCCATCAGCCCATCAATCCGGGCTACCGCGACCACATCGGCGCGCACCCGCAAAAGGATGGCAAGTTCTACCTCGGGGTGAAGCCGACCGTGGGCCACACCACCGGTGAGCAGCTCATCGCTATCGCCGACGTGGCCGAGCGTTTCGGCATCGAGCGCATCCGCACCACCGCGGAGAAGGAACTGCTCTTCCTCGACGTCGAGCGCACTGACCTCACCGCGCTTTCTGACGCCCTGGATGAGACTGGGTTGTTCTCGAAGCCTTCGGAGTGGCGCCGCAACATCATTTCGTGCACGGGCCTCGAGTTTTGCAAGCTCGCCCACGCCACCACCAAAGCTCGGGCCGTGGAATTGGTCGATGAGCTCGAGGATCGGATCGGTGACATTGACGTCCCGGTGCGCATCGCGCTCAATGGCTGCCCCAACTCCTGCGCCCGCACCCAGGTGGCAGACATCGGCTTCAAGGGTCAAACCGTCACCGATGACCAGGGCAACCGCGTCGAGGGGTTCCAGGTGCACCTGGGCGGATCGATGAACATCAACGCCAACTTTGGCCGCAAGGTCAAAGGGCACAAGGTCATCGCCGACGAGGTCGGGAATTACGTCGTCCGCGTGGTCGAGCACTTCAAACAACAGCGCCACGAAGAAGAGACCTTCCAGGAATGGGTCCAGCGCGCCGACGAGGAGGACCTCAAGTGAGTTTTCGCCGCAAGCCCAACCCGAACCGGAATCACCCGCTGTTTTGCCCCTATTGCGCTGGCGAGGTGCTGTTCCCGGCGGTGGAGGATGACTTTGCCTGGTCCTGCTCCGATTGCACGCGGGTGTTTTCTATCCAGTACCACGGCCAAGACGAACCCCCGCAGCGCCCGGCTCCCGCCCGATCCACCAACCAAGCCATCCAAGAATCACTTCACCGACACGGAATCCAACTCACTCGAGTGGGAGGTGCCCAATGAACCTACTCTCCGCCACCAAGCGCGACCCCCAGGTCAGCCCGCCCGGCCCGAACACCACCGCACCACTCGACCCGCGCACGGCCCAGCGCAACGCCGAACTGGTGGATACCTTCGCCGAGCAGCTCTACGATGCCTCCGCCGAGACCATCCTCGCCTGGGCAGCAGAACACGTCCCCGGTGACGTCGCGGTGACCTTGTCCATGGAAAACACCGTGCTCGCGGAGCTCGCTGCGCGGCATCTGCCGCAGGCAGACTTCCTTTTCCTCGATACCGGCTACCACTTTGAGCAGACGCTGGCGGTAGCGGACGGCGTCGATAAGCGATATCCCCAGCGACTCGTGCGGGCCCTGCCAGTGCTCACCCGCGCTGAGCAGGATGCCACCTACGGGGTGGCCCTGTATGGGCGCGACCCGGCGGCGTGTTGCCGGATGCGCAAGGTCGAGCCGCTGGCCGTGAACTTAAGCCCGTATGCGGGATGGGTGACCGGGTTGCGGCGCGCCGACGGGCCGACCCGCGCGCAGGCACCGGCGCTGAGCCTCGATGCCACGGGGCGGCTGAAAATCTCCCCGATCATCACGTGGTCGCTGGAGGACACCGAAGCCTTCATCGCCGACAACGACCTCATCCGACACCCCCTGACCACGCAGGGCTACCCCTCCATCGGGTGCGCCACCTGCACCCTTCCCGTCGCCGACGGCGAGGACCCCCGGGCCGGCCGCTGGGCTGGCAACGCCAAAACAGAATGCGGACTACACACATGACCACAGCGATTGCTACTCAACGCCTCTCCCCTCATCTCAAGGACTTGGAAAACGAGTCCATCCACATCCTCCGCGAGGTAGCGGGGCAGTTCGATTCCATCGGCCTGCTGTTCTCCGGCGGCAAGGATTCCTGCGTGGTGCTGGAGCTCGCTCGCCGCGCGTTCGCCCCCGCCGCCCTGCCGCTGGAACTTCTGCACGTGGACACGGGCCACAACTTCCACGAGGTCATTTCCTTCCGGGATCGCCTCGTCGAGCAGACGGGGGCGCGGCTGCGGGTCGCGCACGTCCAGGACTGGATCGACCGCGGTGACCTGAGCGAACGCCCCGACGGCACCCGCAACCCGCTGCAGACCGTGCCGCTGGTGGAGACCATCGCTGAGCAGGGATATGACGCCGTCCTCGGTGGTGCCCGCCGCGACGAGGAGCGGGCCCGCGCCAAGGAGCGCGTGTTCTCCGTGCGGGATTCTTTCGGCGGCTGGGATCCACGCCGCCAACGCCCCGAGCTGTGGAGCTTGTACAACGGCTCGAAGCTGCCCGGCGAGAATATCCGCGTGTTCCCCATCTCGAATTGGACCGAGGCGGATGTGTGGGAGTACATCGGCGCCCGCGGCATCGACCTGCCATCGATCTATTTCGCCCACGAGCGCGAGGTGTTCAACCGGGACGGCATGTGGCTTACCCCGGGCCCCTGGGGTGGACCGCGGCGCGGGGAAGAACTAGAAACCCGCCGCGTCCGCTACCGCACCGTCGGCGACATGTCCTGCACCGGCGCGGTCGAATCCACCGCCACCACGATCGACGAGATCCTCGCCGAGATCGCCACCTCCACCCTCACTGAGCGCGGCGCCACTCGAGCCGATGACCGCCTCAGCGAATCCGCCATGGAAGACCGCAAGAAAGAGGGCTACTTCTGATGAACGCCTCCACCCTCATCGCCACCCGCGAGACCCTACGCCTGTGCACCGCCGGCTCCGTCGACGATGGAAAATCCACCTTCGTCGGCCGCTTGCTCCACGACACGAAGTCCGTCCTGGCGGATCAGCTCGCCTCCGTCGAGGCGACCTCTGCTGATCGTGGTTTCGATGGCATCGACCTGTCCTTGCTGGTGGATGGCCTCCGTGCCGAACGTGAGCAGGGCATCACCATTGATGTCGCCTACCGCTACTTCGCCACCGATCAGCGCACCTTCATCCTCGCCGACACTCCCGGCCACGTGCAGTACACCCGCAATACGGTCACCGGCATGTCGACGTCCCAGGTCGTGGTTTTGCTTGTCGACGCCCGCCATGGCGTCGTCGAGCAGACCGTTCGCCACCTGACGGTGGCAGCACTGCTGGGCGTGCGCACCGTCATCCTGGCCGTGAACAAGATCGACCTGGTCGACTACTCCGAGTCCGTGTTCCGGGACATCGAAGCATCCTTCGCGGCGGCGGCCGATCGCCTCGGCGTGACGGACACCCACGTTGTCCCCATCTCCGCGCTGCGGGGAGACAACGTCGTCGATCGATCGCTCGCGATGCCGTGGTACACCGGCCCCACCATCCTCTCCCTGCTCGAGGAGGTGGAAGTCACCCGCGGCCGCGCGCACGATCTGGACCTGCGTTTCCCCATCCAGTGGGTCATCCGTGAGCACGCCACCGATTATCGCGGCTACGCCGGCCGAGTCGAGGCCGGCTCGGTCCGGGTGGGGTCGACGGTGACCCTGCCTTATGGCCGGTCGACGGAAATCGTTGGCATTGACTCCACCGACGGTCCGGTCGAGGAGGCCGTGGCCGGTGACTCTGTCACCCTGCTGCTTGCCGACGACGTCGATCTCGCCCGTGGTGACCTCATTTCCGGCGTTCAGCGGCCTGTCGAGGTGCGTCACTTCTCCGCCACCGTGGTTGGGCTCACGGAGAAGGCCCTGCGCGCCGGGGCGCCAGTGAAAGTCCGCTATGGCACCTCACTCGTGCGCGGTCGCATCGCTTCCGTGGACCGACTGCTCGATATCGACGGCCTCGCCGACGTGGACCACCCGGAGGAATTCCAGCTCAACGACATCGCCCACATCAGCATCGATACCGCTGCTGAACTGCCCATTGATGGCTACGCCGCGCGCGGGGCCGTGGGCAGTTTCCTCCTCATTGACCCCGCCAACGGCTCCACCCTGGCCGCCGGCCTGGTGGGCACCCGACTCCGCTAAGGAGGCAGCCATGACCGCCCTAATCACGCTCTCCCACGGCTCGCGTCACCCCGGTTCGGGCGGCGGCATCCGCCGACTCACCCGGGCTGCGGGCCAGCTTATCGACGCCCCCGCTTTCGACGCCCACCTCGAATTCACCGAGCCCACCCTCCCGGATGTGGCTTTCCACCTGGCCGCCGCTGGGCACCGGGAAGCCATCGTCGTGCCCTTGCTGTTCACCGACGCTTTCCACGCCCGCCACGACGTGCCCGAGGTCGTGGCCCAGGCCGCGGAGCACAGTGGGCTCTCCCTCCACGTGGCACCCGGCCTGGGCACGGGCGACTGCGTCGCCGGGGTCCTCTCCCAGCGGGTGGCGCTGGACGCTCCCGCCGACTCCCACGTCGTGCTCTACCCCGTGGGCACCAGCGACGAGGCCGCGCAGGCGGCCCTGGGGGAGCTCGGCGCCCGGGTGGCGGAGCTATCGGGACACTCCGTCTCCGTGGTCCCCGCCACCGGCCCGGCCGGTAGCGGGGGAGCGGGTGTCATCGAAGCGGCCGCGGGACGGTCAGCAGTGCACCTACTGCCCTTGTTCGTCACCGATGGGTTGCTCCTTGATCGTCTCCGCGAGCAGCTTCCGCGCATTGCCGCCGCTACCGGCGCGCGCTTTACCTCCTCTCCACCACTGACCACTGACCTCGCGGCGGTGGTCGCCTCCCGCTACCACTCCGCGCTTTCCCTTCCGGCTGTCTAAGGAAACCCCATGAAAACGCTCATCCTTATCGCCCTGGCAGGCCTCGCTGCCCAGCTTGTCGACGGGGGCCTTGGCATGGGCTTCGGTGCGACATCCACCACCATCCTCATCCTCCTCGCTGGGCTCGGACCGGCCCAGGCCTCCGCGGCGGTCCACGTCGCCGAACTGGGCACGACGTTCGTCTCCGGGGTGAGCCACTGGCGCTTCGGCAACGTCGATTGGCGGGTAGTCTTCCGCCTCGCCATCCCCGGCGCCCTGGGCGCCTTCGCCGGTGCCACCGTCTTGTCCTCCCTGTCCACCGATGCCGCGCGTCCCCTCACCGCCGCCATCCTCGCCGCGATCGGGCTCAACCTCATCTGGCGGTTCTCCCGAGGACGGGTGCGCCGCTCCGTCAATTCCCAACCCCACAGCACCGGATTCCTGGGCGGCCTTGGCCTCTTCGGCGGCTTCATCGATGCCTCCGGCGGTGGCGGCTGGGGGCCGGTGACCACCTCGACGCTGCTCTCGCTCGGACGAACGGAGCCGCGCCGGGTCGTGGGCACGGTCAATACCGCAGAGTTCCTGGTTACCTTGGGCGCCACCTTAGGCTTCGTCATCGGCCTGTGGGAAGAGCTCGTGGCTAATTTGCCGGCCGTCCTCGCCCTGCTCATCGGCGGCACCATCGCCGCCCCGCTGGCGGCGTGGCTGGTTACCCGCCTCAACCCGGTGGCCCTGGGCGGAATCGTGGGCACGCTGTTGTTGCTGCTCAACCTGCCGGTGGTGCTCAAGTTCTTCGCGGTCACCCAGCCGGTTGTGCTCACCCTCCAGCTGGCGACCTTGGTCATTGGCCTGGCCCTGACGTGGGTGGGCTACCAGCGCGCTCGCCGCAATCAGCTCGACGCGGCAGTGGTAACGGGCGTGAAAGAACAACCGAGTAATGATCGCGTGAAGGTTTAATATTTATACCTAATACTTAGATTAAATTCACAAGAATTTAATAAACAATTTGTTTTTCTCACCTAATTCGAGTGTGATCTATGGAACAGTTAGGGAATCAAGTTCCCTGCGTCAAGTCCCTTCGAAGGATGTGAGCTCATGAGTACAACCGCTGAGAAAGACCGTGACCAGCAGAAAGGAAAGAAGGGTGGCTTAGGCGACCGGTTCCTCAATGGAATCGAGTACGTGGGCAACAAACTGCCTGAGCCGTTCACCCTCTTCCTCATCCTGTTCCTCCTCACCGGCATCGCCTCCACCATCATGGCGGTCCAAGACATCACCGTCGCCGTGCCCGGGTCGGACAAAGACCTCACCATCCGGGGCCTGTTCACCGGCGAGGGCATGACGTGGCTGACCACCACGATGGGATCCAACTACATCGGCTTCCCGCCCCTGGTCACCGTCCTCCCCATCCTCCTGGCCACGGGTGTGGCCGAGCGTTCGGGCATGCTCTCGGCGCTGATCCGCAAGCTCTTCGGCTCCGCTAAGCGCTGGATCCTTCCCTACGCCGTGGGCATCGTCGGTGTTACCGCCTCGATCATGGCCGACGCCGCCTTCGTCGTCGTCCCGCCGCTGGCCGCCATGGTGTTCAAGGCAGCGGGCCGTCACCCCGTCGCCGGTCTGCTCGGCGGTTTCGCCGCCGTGGGCGCGGGTTACTCCACCGCACTGTTCCCCACCAGCCTTGATGCGCTGTTCGCCGGAATCACCAACGCCGTGATGGAGACCCTGCCGGGCATCGCCACCACCGAGGTCAACCCGGTCTCCAACTACTACTTCAACATCGCCTCCGCCATCGTCCTCGGTCTGCTGGCCGGCCTCATCACCGACAAGGTCCTCGAACCGCGCATGGTGCGCCAAGGCGTGCCCACCGCGGAGACCCTCAGCGGCGAGGATGCTTCCCAGCGCGGTGACCGCGATGCCGATGGCAACGAGCTCTCCGCCACCTTGACCCGCGAGGAAAACCGCGGCCTCGTCGCCTCTCTGCTGGCGGCTGTGGCGCTGACGATTGTCTTCCTCTGGGCGTTCCTCATGCCCAGCTCCCCGTGGCGCAATGAGGCGGGCAACTTCCTGCCGCAGTCCCCGCTTCTGCAGTCGATCGTGTTCATCGTCTTCTCCTACTTCATGATCATGGGCATCGTCTACGGCCTGTACGTGGGGTCGGTGAAGTCGGTGTCCGACATCGTCAAGATGATGGGCCTGGCCCTCAAGGACATGATCGGCTTCCTCGTGCTGGCGTTCCTCCTCGGCCAGTTCGTCGCACTATTCGCCTGGACCGGCATCGGTACCTACACCGCCGTCAAGGGCGCTGCCTTCCTCGAATCGATCGGGCTCACCGGCTTCGGAGCGATCCTCGCGTTCATTGTCCTGGCGTCGCTGCTCAACCTGCTCATCATCTCCGGCTCGGCCATGTGGACGCTCATGGCGGCGGTCTTCGTCCCGATGTTCGCGCTCATTGGCTTCGAACCCGCCTTCACCCAGGCAGCGTTCCGCGTCGGTGACTCCGCCACCCAGGTCATCACCCCGCTCAACCCGTACATGATTGTCATCCTCGGATTGCTGCGCCGCTACGAACCCAACGCTGGCCTGGGTACCTTGATGTCGCGCCTCATCCCGTTCGTTATTCCCTTCTGGCTCTCCTGGGCGGGATTGCTCGCCATTTGGTACTTCGCGGATCTGCCGCTTGGTCCCGGTGCCCAGATCTTCCTCCAGTAGCAACAGAAGGTAGCGTAAAACAACAATGCATTCGTCAGATCGCACTAATCCGTCCACTGCTTTTCTCGACCACGCCAGCGCTGGCATCGAAGCCCGGATGAAGGAGGTGCAAGAGGCCGCCACCGGCGGTCCCGTGGTCCTGGATGCCTATCCGGGACAGGAGGCGGCGTGGACGACGGCGTCGGCAAGCGCGGAAGCGCTGGAACCGGAACTGACCGCCCTCCTGCAAAACCTCCATGCCCACCCTGAGGTGGCGTTCGAGGAGGTCCACGCGCAGCGGACCATCGCCGAGCTGCTGGAGGCGAAGGGCTTTGCCGTGGAACGCGGAGTGCACGGAGTGGAGACGTCGCTGCGGACGCTTTATGACGCCCCCGGCTACGACCCCGCCCGCCACCGCACCGTCGCCATCCTGGCGGAATACGATGCCCTACCGGGCATCGGGCACGCCTGCGGGCACAACATCATCGCCGCCGCCGGCGTCGGCGCCTTCCTGTCCGCGGTCGAGGCAC
Organism: Corynebacterium testudinoris; assembly: GCF_001021045.1. Lineage (NCBI taxonomy): Bacteria > Bacillati > Actinomycetota > Actinomycetes > Mycobacteriales > Corynebacteriaceae > Corynebacterium > Corynebacterium testudinoris. Next base: position 2,498,630 of record NZ_CP011545.1, on the reverse strand, counting down.
TCCGCTCGTCGGGCATGGGCGGCCGCATCGTCTTCCTGGGCACGCCCGCGGAGGAGGGGCATTCCGGCAAGGAGTACATGATTCGTGGCGGCATGCTTGACGGCATTGACGTCGCCATCATGATCCACCCCTTCGGCTACGACATCTCCAGCCACTACTGGCTCGGCCGCCGCACCCTCCAAGCGACCTTCCACGGGGTTGCAGCGCACGCCAGCTCGCAGCCGTTCATGGGACGCAACGCCCTCGACGCCGCCACCCTCGCCTACCAGGCGATGGGGCTGCTGCGGCAGCAAATGGCGCCGAGCGATCGCCTGCATTCCGTCATCACCGACGGCGGGCACCGCCCCTCCGTCATCCCCGAGACCGCGTCCCTGGACATCTACGTCCGCTCGCTGCTCACCGAATCGCTCGTCGATCTCTCCGCCCGCGTGGACAACATCCTCGACGGTGCCGCGCTCATGACCGGCTGCACCGTCGAGCGGCAGTGGGATGTTCACCCCACGACCCTGCCGATCCGCAACAATGAGACGCTGCTCGGTCGCTGGACCCACACCCAGGCCCTCCGGGGCCGGACCGCCGCCCCCGCCGGCGTGGTGCCCGACTCGCTCGCCGCGTCGACCGACTTCGGCAACGTGTCCCAGCTCGTCCCTGGAATCCACCCCATGGTCAAGGTCTCCCCGCCCGATGTCGCCCTCCACACGGCGGCGTTCGCGGAATGGGCCGGATCCCCCGAGGCCACCCGGGCCGCGGTCGACTCCTCCGCCGGCCTCGCCCAGGTCGCGATGGATGTGCTGGGGGATGACGCCCTGGCGGCGGCAGCCCTCGCCGAGTTCAACGCCACCGGAGGGAAATTCAGCGTCGCTGATCAACTGGGGTGAGGTGGCTTATGCTCTGAGGCATGAATCAACCCCTCTTCGTTGCCGCAGTCCCCGGTGAAGTGACCCAGCTTCCCGAGGGCACCACCCTCCTCATCACCGGCATTGGCACGCTGGCCGCAGCCATCTCCTTAACCGAGTACCTGGCTAACGCCCGCGCTACCGGCCAGCTGCCCTCCCGGATCATCAACGTCGGCACCGCCGGGGCACTTCGCCCCGAGCTGGGCGACGGCGTCTACGAAATCAACTCCGTGTTCAAGCACGACTTCGATTCCGACGTGGTGCCCGGGGTGGCCGAGCGTTTCAGCCCGGACGTCATCGAACCCACGACGTCCGGGCTGTTCCCGGTGGCCTCCCTGGCCACCGGGGATACCTTTGTCAACGACTCCGCAAAGAAGGAGGCCCTGGCCTCCCGCGCCGGGCTCGTCGACATGGAAGGCTATGCCATCGCCGCCGTGGGCCTGCACTTCGGCGTGCCCGTGACGCTGCTCAAGCAGATCTCCGACCATGCAGACGAAGCCACGGCCTCGGGCTGGGCGGACTCGTTGGACGAGTGCTCCCGCAAGATTGCCGAGGCCGTGGCCAAGCTCAACTTCTAAGGTTTACTCCGGTTCGGTTTCCACAACCTTGCGGAAGCGCGGCAGGATACCGCCGGATTCGGATTTACCCTCAGCCGAATCCTCGTTCCTCCGGCGACCCATCGACCGGAGCTTGTCGCGCACTCCCTCGAACGCTTCCTTGGAGGTGACGTTCGTGCCCTCCTTGGTGGCGATTTCAATGTCATCGATGGAGATCTCACCCGCACGCAGGGCGACCATCTCCGAGTGGTAGCGGAACCACACGGCGATGGTGGCCGCGACGGGGACGGCGAGGAAGGCACCGACGATGCCAAACATCGTGGAACCGACCGTGACCGAGAGCAGCACAACCGCGGCGTGAAGGTTCATCGCCTTTGACTGCAGGATCGGCTGGAGGATATTGCCCTCGATCTGCTGGACCAGGATGATGAGCGCGAGCACGAGAAGAGCGTTGGTCAGTCCGTTGGTCACCAGCGCGATGATGACGGCCAGCGCGCCGGCGGTGAAAGCACCGACGATGGGGATGAACCCGGCGAAGAACGTGATCACGGCGAGCACCAGCGCCAGCGGGACGCCGAGGATGAGCAAACCGATGCCGATGAAGACAGCATCAACCAAGGACACCAGCGCCTGCGTGCGGATGAATCCGGCGAGGGTGTTCCACGTGCGGGTGAGGACCTCGGTGAGGTGCCAACCAACATTCGAGCCGGTGTACTTGCGTACCCAAGGCAGGAACTTGGAGCCGTCCTTGAGGAAGAAGAAGGTGAGCACAAGCATGACGACGAGCGTCACCACCACCGACGTCGCGGCGGAGAGTCCGCTGAAAACGCCGGAAGCGATGTTCGCGGATTGCTGGCGGACGTAGTTGACCACGTCATCGAGCGCGCCGCTGAACTGACCCAGGTCGATGTCGAAGGGCCCGTCCTGGATCCACTTGCTGATCCGGTCGATGCCGTTGGAGGCCTCCGTGACCAGCGATGCTCCCTGGTCACGCACCGTCGGGGCCATGGCGGCGAAAACGCCGATAATGGCGGCGAAAAAGCCGATGATCGTGGCAATCGCCGCAAGGGCCGCCGGGAAACGCAACGTGTTGCGGAAGAAGCTGGTCACCGGCCACAACACGGAGGTAACCAGGATGGCGAGCAAGATGGGCAGGAGGCCGACCCACACCTTCCCCAGCAGCTGGAGGGCCAAGTATCCGGCCACCACCATGATGATGAACCGCAACGCCCACCCGGCAGCCCACCGGCCATCACGGCCGATGATGACTCCGCGGTCGGTGACCTCCTCGGTATCAGAGGGGATCGGGCGATCATCGGCGATCTCTGCGATGGTATCGGAGAGGTCCCGGGTGTCCGTGCCGTGCATCCCGGGCTTCTGGGGATCAAGTGGTGTGCTCATAAGAAGTTCTATTCTGCCAGAGAAACCTTCTTTGTTCCTAGCACGCCAAAACGGTGCATGGTCTGGGAAATTGCTTGCTCCAGAAGGAAAGGTAGAAGTTCACGGCGGCCATCGGCAATCACCGGGGCATCGAGGATGACCGATCCGGATTCCGCGGCGGCTGAATAAAGGTCGTCGCTGACGTCACCAAGCGCCCGAACTCGGGCTCCGGTGAGGCCGGTCAGCTCGGCAGCGAAGGCATCGTTGCTGATAGCGCGGGCGTGGATGCCAGCCTGGGACAGCTCGCGGGCGACGGACTCGCGGGCGGAAATATCCACCGCGGTGCCGGTGCGCAGAGCTGCCAGTTGAAGACGCAAGACATCACGAAGCGCGGCGTTGTCACCGACGCGGATGCGCAGCGGATCGAGCAGCGGGCGGTAGCGGAAGATGTTGGCTTCCGAGCGCAGCGCCGTGAGGTCGTGGGTGGCGCCGAATTCCTCGCGCCAGGCCAGCTCATCGAGCTCGGCGGCGGTGGTGAGCCAGCGAAGATCCTCATCGCTGAGCAGCTCGGCGGCGCGGCGCAGGAAGTCAGCCGCGGTGCTGGGCAGCTGCACCTGCGCGATGTCGAGTGAACCATCGGACCACACGCCCTGCTGGGCAACGTAGTTCGGGCCGCCGGCCTTGGCCCCGGCACCGATGACCGAGTCTTTCCAGCCACCGAAGGACTGGCGCTGGACGATCGCGCCGGTGATACCGCGGTTGATGTAGGCGTTGCCCACCTCGACGCGATCGGTCCAGAGATCAACCTCCTCCGGATCGAGGGAGTGGATGCCGCCGGTAAGCCCGAACCCGGTGGAGTTCTGCCACTCGATGGCTTCCTCCAAGGTGGAGGCGTGCATGATGCCGAGGACGGGGCCGAAGCACTCGTGGGTATGGAACCAGGAGCCGGGGGCCACGTTGTCGCGGATACCCGGGGTCCAGAACCGGCCCTCCTCATCGAGCTGGCGGGGCTTGAGCAGCCAGGACTCGCCCTCATCCAGCTGGGTGAGGCCACGCTGTAGCTTCTCGCCGGGAGGAGAGATGAGGCCGTTCATCGTGGTGGTGATGTCGGTGCCGGGGCCGACGCGGAGGGTGGAGACGGCGTCGATAAGCTGCTCCCGCAGACGGCGGGACTGGCCCGCGGCGCCGACCAAGATGACCAGCGAGGATGCCGAGCACTTCTGGCCGGAGTGGCCGAAGGCGGAGCGGTAGATGTCGGCGACGGCGAGGTCCGGGTCGGCCGCTGGGGTGACGATGATGGCGTTCTTGCCCGAGGTCTCCGCCGAAATATCCATCTCGGGGCGCCAGGAGCGGAAAAGCTTCGCGGTCTCGGAGGCGCCGGTGAGGATGATGTGATCGACGTCCTCGTGGGAGATGAGGCGCTGGCCGGCATCAGCCTCGTCGGTGCGCAGTAACTGGACCAGGTCGCGGTCGATGCCGTGGGCGTCGAGGCCGCGATGAATGGCGTTGACCAGCACCTGAGCGCAGTCGACCACCTCCGGGGCGGGGGAAAGGATCACCGCGGAACCCGCCGCGAGGGCCGAGGTCACGCCGCCGCAGGGGATGGCGACGGGGAAGTTCCACGGCGGGACCACGACGGTGACAGCGTGCGGGGTGAACTCGGAACGAGCCTCATCGAGCAGGCGCGCAGACTGGCCGTAATAGGTGGCGAAGTCGATGGCCTCGGAGATCTCCGGGTCCGACTGATCGACGGTCTTACCGGCTTCGTGGGCCATGACGGTGATGAACTCGCCGCGGGCTTTCGCCAGCTCATTGGCGATGGTGTCCAACACGGTGGCGCGCTCGGCGCCCGATTTCTGCGCCCACCGCTCCGATAGCTGGCGGGCGGTGGCCACGGCGGCGTCGACAAGCGCGGGATCGGTGATTTCCTCCTGCTCGATGGTGACCGGCTCGGCGGCGAGGGCCGCCAGCGCCCATTCGCGGCTGGCGCGCAGAGCGGGATCGGTGTCCGGTTCGTTGATGAAGCGACCGGTGTCCGGGGCCTGCTTGGCGTCCTCCACGCGGCGATCCTGACTACGTCGGGGCCGGTCAGAGACCTCCCAGCGATCCTCGACGGCGCGCTTGAACGCTTCCTCCTGGCGGTCCATCGGCGTGGTGCCCGGCGCGAACAGCGAGTGGAGGAAGTTCTGCTCCTCAGCGTTTTCCTCCAGACGGCGGACGAGGTAGCTGACGGCGACGTCGAAGTCCTCGGCGTGCACGACCGGGGTGTAAAGGATCATCCGGCCGATGGCCTCGCGGACCAGGCGGGACTGCTCGGGGGACATACCCTGGAGCATCTCCGCGTCCACCTGCTTCTCGACGCCGCGGGCGACCGCCAGCTCCCACGCCGCCGCGACGGTAAAGAGGTTGTGGCTGGCGATGCCGATGCGCACGTTGGCGGCGTGCTCAGGGGTGAGGATCCAATCCACCAGGCGCAGGTAGTTGGCATCGACGTCATGCTTGGTGGCGTAGGGGGCCTGCGGCCAGCCGTGGACCTCGGACTCGACCTTCTCCATCGAGAGGTTCGCGCCCTTGACCAGGCGAATCTTGATGGGAGCGCCACCGTTGCTCACTCGCTCGGCGGCGAAGGCAGCCAACTCCTGCAGTGCCTCGAAGCTATCCGGCAGGTAGGCCTGCAGCACGATGCCGGCCTCCAGGTGGGTGAACTCCTCCTCGCTGAGCAGCTCGGTGAACAGGCGAATGGTCAGGCGCAGGTCCTTGTACTCCTCCATGTCCAGGTTGATGAACACGCCGTTGTACTTGGCGGCCTGGTACATCGGACGCAGCTGGTCCTTGAGCCGGAGCAGGGAACCTTCGAGGTCCCAGGGGTTGAGCTGGGCGCACAGGCTGGAGGCCTTGACGGAGACGTAGGTGACGCGCGGGTTGGAGATGAGGGCGAGGGTGCGTTCGGCGCGGCGCTCGGCCTCGTCGTGGCCCAACACTGCCTCACCGAGGAGGTTGAGGTTGAGCTGGGTGTCGTCCTTCGCAGACTTGTCCAGCAGCTTGTTGAGGGCCTTGCCATCCGCGTCGAGGACGAGGTGGCCGACCATCTGACGCAGGCGCATCCGGGCGACGGGCATGACGATCTGGGGGAACAGGGTGCCCAGCTTGCCGCCAAGCTGCAGCGCCGACTTGTTCAGCGGGCCGAGGAACTTCGGTCCCTCCGGCATCTGCGCAAGGGCGTTGGCGGCGGTGGCATTGTCCTCGGGGCGGGCGACCCGGTCGACGAACTGCATGGTGAAGGCCACGCCCTTAGGGTCGCGCACGAGCTCCGCTAGTTCGCGGGTGCCCTTCGCAGCGCTTTTCGACGTCCCCGCGGCACCGGGGGCACTGGCGTCCAGCCAGGCGCGGGCACGGTCGATGGCCGCAGGCATGACGGATTCAAGGGTTGGCTGAGGGTGGGACATGAGAATGGGGTCCTTATCGGTAGTGGGCTGAAACGGTGGTGATGGGGGAGTTTCAGTCGACTACCGGCGGACGGTCGCTGCTACGCCGAGTTCGGGTGTGCTCGCGGTTCATGGCAGTGTGCACCGCCTTTCAGTTCTCCCGGCACGCTAGCGCGCCCCAGGGTGTGGGCGGCATTTGTGACGGTGGTCTCTCACGTGTGAGTACCTGTATTAACTCACAAGGGTGCGATGCCGTCAAGATCGGGTCTAATAACGGGTTTGGGTGCACTAATTTAGGGGGCGTGAGCAGGCATTTTAAAAAAAGTTGAGTCAGGTGGGAACAACTTTGGAAGGTGTGCCGTTGTGTGAAGTGTCAGATTGAGTGACCCTCGCTCAAGGCGTGCTGGTACAGTGGGCCTGGATAAGTTGAGTCACTCGCAATCAACTTCACAAAAATCCCTAACAACATGGAGGAAATACAACATGGGACGCGCAGTAGGAATTGACCTCGGTACCACCAACTCGGTGGTGTCCGTTCTGGAGGGCGGCGAGCCCGTCGTCATCGCTAACGCCGAAGGTTCCCGGACCACCCCGTCCGTCGTCGCCTTTGCCAAGAACGGCGAGGTCCTCGTCGGCCAGTCCGCCAAGAACCAGGCAGTGACCAACGTCGACCGCACCATCCGCTCCGTCAAGCGCCACATCGGCACCGACTGGAGCACCGACATTGATGGCAAGAAGTACACCCCGCAGGAGATCTCCGCTCGTACCCTTATGAAGCTGAAGCGGGACGCTGAGGCCTACCTGGGCGAGGATGTCACCGATGCCGTGATTACCGTGCCCGCTTACTTCGAGGACGCACAGCGCCAGGCTACGAAGGAAGCCGGCCAGATCGCCGGACTCAACGTCCTGCGCATTGTCAACGAGCCCACCGCTGCTGCCCTGGCTTACGGCCTGGAGCGCGGCGACAAGGAGCAGACCATCCTGGTCTTCGACCTTGGTGGCGGCACCTTCGACGTCTCCCTCCTGGAGATCGGCGACGGCGTTGTGGAAGTTCGCGCCACCGCTGGTGACAACAAGCTCGGCGGCGATGACTGGGATCAGCGCATCGTTGACTGGCTGGTGGACAAGTTCAAGGCTTCCCACGGCATTGACCTGACCAAGGACAAGATGGCCCTGCAGCGTCTGCGCGAGGCCGCTGAGAAGGCCAAGATCGAACTGTCTTCCTCCCAGCAGGCCACGATCAACCTGCCGTACATCACGGTGGACGCTGACAAGAACCCGCTCTTCCTGGATGAGACCCTGACTCGCACCGAGTTCCAGAAGATCACCCAGGACCTGCTCGACCGCACCAAGGAGCCGTTCAACCAGGTCATCAAGGACTCTGGCATGTCTGTCTCCGACATCGATCACGTTGTGCTCGTCGGTGGCTCCACCCGTATGCCGGCCGTCACCGAAATGGTCAAGGAACTGACCGGTGGCCGCGAGCCGAACAAGGGCGTTAACCCGGACGAGGTCGTCGCTGTCGGTGCTGCCCTGCAGGCTGGCGTTCTCCGCGGCGAGGTCAAGGACGTGCTGCTGCTCGACGTCACCCCGCTCTCCCTCGGCATTGAGACCAAGGGTGGCGTGATGACCAAGCTCATCGAGCGCAACACCACCATCCCGACCAAGCGCTCCGAGACGTTCACCACCGCCGAAGACAGCCAGCCCTCCGTGCAGATCCAGGTCTTCCAGGGCGAGCGCGAGATGGCTTCCGCCAACAAGCTGCTCGGTTCCTTCGAGCTCGGCGGCATCGCTCCGGCACCGCGTGGCGTCCCGCAGATCGAGGTCACCTTCGACATCGACGCCAACGGCATCGTCCACGTCACCGCCAAGGACAAGGGCACCGGCAAGGAGAACACGATCAAGATCCAGGACGGCTCCGGCCTGTCCCAGGAAGAGATTGACCGCATGGTCAAGGACGCCGAGGCTCACGCCGAGGAGGACAAGAAGCGCCGCGAGGAGCAGGAGACCCGCAACAACGCTGAGTCCATGGTCTACCAGACCCGCAAGTTCATGGAAGAGAACTCGGACAAGCTCTCCGAGGACATCAAGGCCAAGGTCGAAGAGGCTGCCAAGGGAGTCGACGAGGCCCTCAAGGGCGAGGACCTCGACGCCATCAAGGCTTCCGTGGAGAAGCTGTCCACCGAGTCCCAGGAAATGGGCAAGGCCATCTACGAGGCAGAGGCTAACGCCGGTGCCACCCAGGCCGAAGCCCCGACCGACAACGCCGATGACAACGTCGTCGACGCCGAGGTCGTTGAGGACGACGCACCTGAGGCAGACGAGGAGAAGAAGTAGTGACCAACCCCAATCCGTCAATGCCCGATAACCCGGGCGACCCGGAGCACACCGATCCGGAGGCAACCTCGGCCGAGCGGGCCGAAGCTGCCGCCGAGGAGGCTGCCCAGGCCCACGGTGCGGGTGAGTTCGATCCGGCCCTCGAGGCGGAAATCGAGGATGCTTTCGCCAACGTCGATCCCGATCACGATGGCGACGGCCAGGTCTCTGACATCGAGGCTCAGCTCGCTGAGCGCACCGAAGATCTGCAGCGCATCAGCGCCGAGTACGCCAACTACCGTCGGCGGACCGAGCGCGACCGCCAGGGGATCATCGACACCGCTAAGGCAGCCGTTCTGACCCAGCTCGTACCGATCTTGGACGATCTGGATCTGGCTCGCCAGCACGGTGACTTGGAAACCGGAACCCCCCTGCGGGCTTTCGCCGACAAGCTCACCACGACGCTGGATGGCCAGAAGCTCGTCGCCTTCGGCGTGGAAGGTGACCCCTTCGACCCGGAGATCCATGAGGCAGTCCAAGACCTGTCGAATGGAGAAGAGAAGGTCATCGGTACCGTCCTGCGCCGTGGCTACCGCGTCGGTGACCGCCTGGTCCGCAACGCGATGGTCATCATCGCGGACCCGGCCGGTGAGGCTGGCGGGGTTGGCGGAGCTAACAACGCCTAAGCGCAACCGCTACTGTGAGACATCGCCGCCGTACCTGGGAATGGAGCCAAGCCCCGATCCCAGGGGCGGCGATGTGCACGTTTCACGCATGATGAAGATAGAAGACTTTTTGGAAGGAGGAGATGCCCAGTGACTGTTCAACGTGAATGGGCAGACAAGAACTACTATGCGGATCTGGGGGTCTCCTCGTCCGCGAGCAATGATGAGATCAAGAAGGCCTACCGCAAGCTGGCCCGGGACAACCACCCGGACAAGCACCCCGGCGATAAGGCCGCTGAAGAGCGCTTTAAAAAAGTAGCCGAGGCCTATGATGTCGTCGGCGACGAAGCCAAGCGCAAAGAGTATGACGAGCTGAAAGCCATGTTGCGTGGCGGTGGGTACGGAGGCGCCGGATTCCCCGGCGGGTTTCGGCAGACGCAGCAGGAAGACTTCGACGTCTCGGACCTCTTCGGGCAGGGAACCCGAGGATCCGGTGGAGGATTTTCTGCGGACGGCGGCCTGGGCGATATCTTCGGTGGCCTTTTCAACCGCGGCGGCGCTCCTCGCCACTCAGCTCGGCCGACGCGGGGACAAGATGTCGAAACTGAACTCACTTTGGACTTCCGGGAAGCGGCGAAAGGGACCACGATCCCCCTCCAAATAAGTGGAGAGGCCCCGTGTAACACGTGCCATGGTTCCGGTTCCAAGTCGGGCAACCCTTCGACGTGTCCGGTGTGTTCCGGTACGGGCTACACCTCGGAAAACCGGGGCGCGTTCGGGTTCTCCGCTCCGTGCACCAACTGTGATGGAACGGGGCAGGTCATCACCGACCCGTGTACCACCTGCCACGGTTCCGGCACGGTCCACCGCACCCGCTCGATCACCGTTCGCATCCCGGCGGGCGTTATTGATGGGCAGAAGGTGCGCCTGGCGGGGCAAGGCGAGGCAGGCCCGAACGGCAAGCCGGCCGGTGACCTCTTCGTCACCGTGCACGTCAAGCCCGACAAGGTGTTCACCCGCTCCGGCGACGACCTCGAAGTCACCATCCCGGTGTCCTTCGCGGAACTCGCCCTCGGTGACACCATCTCGGTCCCGACTCTCGACGCCCCCGTCAAGGTCAAGGTCCCCGCGGGGACCCCGAACGGCCGCACGCTGCGCGTGCGGGGCAGGGGCATTCCCAAGCGCGGTGATTCGGCCGGTGATCTCCTCGTCACCGTCGAAGTCGCGGTTCCGAAGAATCTCGACGCCGCCGCAAACAGCGCCCTGCGTACCTATGCGCAGGCGGAGAAGAGCTCCGGGTTTAGTCCCCGCGCGGACTGGCCCGGCAACAAATAAGTAGAAGATAAGCAGAAGGAGGAGGTGGACGAACGTTATGAGCAATAGGGATAAATCGGCAACGACTGACCTCGGTGAGGTGTTCGTCATCTCGGTGGCCGCCGAACTCACCGGCATGCACGCGCAGACCCTGCGTACGTACGATCGCATCGGTCTGGTCAGCCCGGCACGCACCAGTGGTGGCGGTCGCCGCTACTCACGCCGCGACATTTCGATGTTGCGCCGTATTCAGCAGCTCTCCCAAGAGGAGGGCGTGAACCTGGCGGGCATCAAGGCCATCATTGAGCTCAGTCGGGAAAACGAACACCTGCAGCAGAGCCTGGATCAGGCGCTGGAGGTGAATCGCGAACTGCGTTCCCGGATGGAGGCCCAAGCTCCCGTTCGGCGTGGGGAGCTTGTCCATGTGCCGCGATCAACGTCGCTGGTCATGTGGGAGCCGCGCCTGGGACGGCGGCCACATTCGGTGAGCGTGACCTCTTAGCGTCACCATGTCCGGACAACCCGGGTCGAGAAGCAGTCGTCGGACGTTTTCGACCCGGGTTTTGTCGTCTCGGAAAATGCTTGCGGGGAAGCGGGGGGAGAGTTGGGTTGAATTTATGCTGGTGACAGCTTAGCTAATCTTGCTAGGTTACCCCTTTGCAATGGTGTGGATACAGATCTTCGCATCTGTGGCAGGGAACACAGTACGGTGTGGGTAGCACCACAAAGTTGCTTCCTCACCGTGAAAGGACACATCACCATGACCGTTTACGCCAACCCAGGAACCGAAGGCTCGATCGTCAAATTCCGGGACCGCTACGACAACTTCATTGGCGGACAGTGGGTCCCGCCGGTCGACGGCGAGTACCTGGACAACATCACTCCGGTGACTGGCGAGGTCTTCTGTCAGGTGGCCCGCGGTAAAGCCGCCGACATCGAGCTAGCCCTCGATGCCGCCCACAAGGCTGCACCCGGATGGGGCAAGACCTCCCCGGCCGAGCGCGCACTGGTCCTGCACCGCATCGCCGACCGCATCGAGGAGCACCTCGAGGAGATCGCCGTCGCCGAGACCTGGGAGAACGGCAAGGCCGTCCGCGAGACCCTTGCGGCTGACATCCCCCTCGCCGTCGATCACTTCCGCTACTTCGCCGGAGCCACCCGCGCGCAGGAGGGTCGCCTCTCCCAGATCGACGAGAACACCGTGGCTTACCACTTCCACGAGCCCCTCGGCGTGGTCGGCCAGATCATTCCCTGGAACTTCCCGATCCTCATGGCCGCCTGGAAGATTGCTCCGGCCCTGGCCGCGGGCAACACCATCGTGCTCAAGCCCGCCGAGCAGACCCCGGCCTCCCTCCTCTACGTCGTGGACATCATCGCGGACCTGCTTCCCGATGGCGTGCTTAACATCGTCAACGGCCTCGGCGAGGAAGCCGGCGTCGCCCTGACCGGTTCGGATCGCATTTCCAAGATCGCCTTCACCGGTTCCACCGCCGTGGGCAAGATCATCAACAAGTCCGTGGCTGAGCGGATCATCCCCGTCACCCTCGAACTGGGCGGTAAGTCGCCGTCGATCTTCTTCCCCGACATCATGGAGAAGGATGACGCCTTCCTGGACAAGTGTGTCGAGGGCTTCGCGATGTTCGCCCTCAACCAGGGCGAGGTCTGCACCTGCCCGTCCCGCGCCCTGGTCCACGAGTCCATCGCTGATCAATTCCTCGAGCTCGGCGTCGAGCGCGTGAAGAAGATCAAGATCGGTAACCCGCTGGACACCGAGACCATGATGGGTGCCCAGGCGTCGCAGGAGCAGATGGACAAGATCACCGAGTACCTTGACATCGGCCCCGCCGAAGGTGCTCAGACCCTCACAGGTGGCCACGTGAACAAGCTCGACGGCCTGGAAAATGGCTACTACATCGAGCCGACCGTGTTCAAGGGCGATAACACCATGCGGATCTTCCGCGAGGAGATCTTCGGCCCCGTCCTCTCCGTGGCTACCTTCAAGGACTACGAAGACGCCATCCAGGTGGCCAACGACACCAACTACGGCCTCGGAGCCGGTGTCTGGTCGCGCCACGTCAACCTCGCCTACCGCGCGGGACGCGACATCCATGCCGGTCGCGTGTGGGTGAACCAGTACCACAACTACCCAGCTCACGCTGCCTTCGGCGGATACAAGGAGTCCGGTATCGGCCGTGAGAACCACCTCATGATGCTCGGTCACTACCAGCAGACCAAGAACCTCCTCGTCTCCTACTCGGAGGATGCTGTCGGCTTCTTCTAAGCCGGAGCAGTGAGTTCGCCCAGCCGGTCGAGGAAGCGGGGGTCCTCCCAGTAAGAGGAGTGGTCCCCGCCGGGGCTGCCCGGCCAGACATCTGCCCCGAAACCGGGGGAGGTGGGGTCCCGGCCGTGGACGCCCCCGTGCGGCCCGGCCGCCCAGCCAACGACGTCGCCCGGATTGGTCATGGCGTGCACTCGTGGGGCATCGCCGTGCAGGTTGAAGTGGGAGGCGTCGGATACTCCGGCACCTGGGCTGCCCACGAGAACGACATCATCGGCGTGCAGGCCTGCCTCGGATCCCGCGGCGTTGCCCACCACCACTGATCCGTAGCTGTAGCCGACGACGATGCGCTGCTGCGAGGGGTGTCGCCGGGCTAGCTCCTCTTGGAAGTCACGCAGGTGGGGTCCGGCTGCCCGTGCGGCGGCGGGGTTGAGTGCCCGGGTGGCGCTGCTGGGTGCGGGGTAACCCAACCACAGCACGGCCGCGCCTCCGGTGGCCCCTGCCACGGCGCGGGCGCGGGTGACCTGCGTTGCCCAGCCAGCCGGGTCGGAGGAGCTGACGCCAGCGACGACGGTGGTCACGGACTCGGCGGCGTCGATGTCGCCGATGGCGGCGACTAGTCGGCCGTCGGAGGTTTCTAGGAGGCGCAGATCGGGGTGGGCATCGGCGAGCTCGCGGACTGCAGGTGGGGCGGTGAGGAGGCGCAATTCGTGGACGGCATCGATGGGGAGGTCAGGCAGGTCGGCGAGGCGCTCCCCGGGGTCCATAGTCGCGGCCTCTTCGGCGCAGAGGACGCCAATCTGGCGGGCGCAGGCCCAATCGAGCGCCTGGCCAAGCATGCGCAGGGAGGTGAGGGTGCGCTGGATCTCGGGGTCGCGCTCGCTGACCAGCCCGATGGCGCCCAGTACGCGCTCCTGCATTCGATCCAGCTGTTCCTGCAGGCCAGCCGTGGTGTTGAGGACTTCGGCGACGCGAATCATCTGGCTGGGCGGGGTGTCCAGGCCTGCGCTGAGCCGTCCCAGGCGTGCAATGGCGGCCTCCGCGCCCTCGCCGTGGAAGCCAGCGTCGTGGAACTGCGACCACCCACGCGACACCCAGGCGGCCTGCTCCCTTAGCTGACCGGCGTCGGACGTGAGCAGGCGGGCGGAGTGGCGGAGGATGGGGGCGCTGAGCATCAGGACCCACCTAGGGCTCGGGCCAGCCGGAGGTCCCCGGCGACGGCGTGGTGGGCGAAGCGGCGGATGTCTAACAGGTGCGCCTGCACCGAGCTTTCCGTGCGTCGGTGGTCCGCTTGCCAGGCATGGATCGCTTGCGCGAGGGCCGCGCCCGTCCGCGTGGAGGTCTCGGCGGGAAGGTCGGAGGGTGCGAGCAGTTGGCGGCGCAGAAAGGTGGCTAGGAGGTCGAGGGCAGTGGCGTGGATCGTGAGGTTCATGGGCCCAGTTTCCCCAGCGTGTTCGCCTATGTTCAACCCCTGCTCCGGCTTGCCTGTGGATAACTTCCGCTTATCCACATATCGTGGGGCCATGAAAATTGGAGTGGTGCAATTCGAGTCGGGAGCGGATATCCTCGACAATTTGGCCCGTGCTCAAGCACAGATCCGTGAGGTGGCCGAACAAGGCGCTCAGCTCATCGTGTTGCCGGAGGCCACGAGCCAGGCCTTCGACACTGGGCGGCTGGACACCCAGGCGCAGCAGCTCGACGGCGAGTTTGCCACCGGCATCCAAAAAACCGCCCGTGAGCTGGGGGTAACGGTCATTGCGGGGATGTTCCGTCCCGCCGACACCGTCGAGCGAGACGGCAAGCAGATCAATCGTGTGACCAACACCGCGCTGATCACAGGGCCCGACATCCACACCGGCTATGACAAAATCCACACCTTCGATGCCTTCGATTATCGCGAGTCGGACACCGTGAAGCCGGGCACGGAGTTATCGCTTATCGACGTCGACGGAGTCACCGTCGGCATCGCCATCTGCTACGACATCCGCTTCCCCGCCCAGTTCCAAGAACTGGCCCGCCGTGGCGCGCAGGTCATCGTGGTGCCCAACAGCTGGATGGATGGTCCCGGCAAGCTAGAACAGTGGCGCATCCTCACCGCCGGACGGGCGCTCGACTCCACAGCGTGGATCGTGGCGGCCGGCCAGGCCCGCCCGGGAGGGGAGGCCGCGGCTGGCGAAGCCAGCGGGCCGACGGGCATTGGGCATTCGTGCGTGGTGGGGCCAACGGGGCGTCGAGAAGCGGAGGCCGGGTACGGGCCGGAGACGTTTGTTGTCGATCTCGACATGGATCAGGTCAGTCAAGCTCGGCGCTCACTGCCCATCCTGTAGGCGCGGCCACTGGTCCGCGAGCTCCCACGCCTCGGTCTGGATGTTCGCGGCCGGGGTCTCACCCGCGATAAGCGCAGCGACGGTGCGGTGGACCTTGGTGGCCTCGCCGACGACGAGAACCTGCCGATCCGCCCACGCGCCATAGGACGCGACGACCTCGCCGACCTGCCCGGACACCCGCAGGTGGAGGCCGCGCGGGACTTCGGGGGCGTCGCCAGCGATGCCCACCCACCACGGATCGGTGTCATGCTCCACGACGGGGACCACCGACAGCCACGACGTCACCATCGCAAGATTCCACAATCCCATGAGGTCATAGAGCTCGCCGGGGTACTCGGCGGCGACGAAGAGATGGACGCGGGGGCGACGGCGCTCGGGCGGCCAATCGAGCATGTCGAAAAGAATCGCCCGAAGAGGTGCGAGGCCGGTGCCATGGGCGATCATGAGCACGTCCTGCTCCCCGTTGATACTCAGGCCACCGCTCGGAGCACCGAAATTCCAATAATCGCCCACCTTCGGCGTGGCCAGCAGCTGGGACACGTGGCTGCCCTCGATGGTGCGGATGTGGAACTCCAGCTGGCCGAAATCATTGCTGGGCAGAGCGGGGGAGAGCATCCGCCACACCCCGGGCAAATAAGACGTGGTCACGGGTAGATGCTGGCCAGGGCGGTAATCCACCGGCAGTCCCGCCTCCAGGCGGACGACGCTGATGCGGCGGCTGCGACGCTGCACCCCCTGCACCTCGGCGGAAAACACCGGCGCAATCCCCTCCCGATCCGCCTCCTGCGCGGCCGCCGCCATGACCGAGCAGACCAACTCCACTGCCCGGCCAGCGGCCTCAACCTCGGGGACCTCCAGTGTGCGCAACCCATGCTGCAGGGCGACAGCGAAAGCGGGATAGATCTCGGCGGGGAATCCGTGCCGGCGATGATCGCGGCCCAGGTGGCGGAGGGTATCAAGCAGCTCAGGAGGCAAGGCACCCGTGCGTGGGGTACGCTCCATCACCCACGCCACGGCACCGGCCAATTCGCGGTGGGTATCGCGCAAAGAGATGGGAAACACCTGGCGGGCTTCCAGGACGTCCTGGTAAAAACGCTGATGGACGGCATCGCGAAACTCGTCGCTTCGGGCGCGCAGAATGTCACCGACGGATTCGAGGGTTTCCATGCGTTCCATTGTGCCTTGCGTGGGGGTTTCTCCAACTACCAAAGACTTATGCAACTAGACTTGTGCTTTCAGTTGCCCGGAAAGGACACTCAACGATGATTGAGTTCGACGATGTCACCCTCACCTATCCGGGGAATGATCGACCTGCGGTCCGCAATTTCAGCCACCGCATCGCGCCGGGCACCACCACGGTCTTTGTTGGGCCTTCCGGCTGCGGGAAGACGACCCTGCTGCGCATGGTCAACCGGATGGTGGCCCCGCAATCCGGTCGGGTCATGGTCCGCGGGGAGGACGTCGCCGGGGTGAACCCCGTTGCTTTACGACGTTCCATTGGCTACATCATGCAGCACTCCGGCCTGCTCCCACACCGCACCGTCGTGGACAACATCGCGGCGGTGGCCCGCCTCAACGGGTCTACTCGGCGCGAGGCCCGCGCCCGGGCGGAGGAGATGCTCGCCCTCGTCGGCCTTGATCCGGCATTGGGTTCGCGCTATCCCGCCGAATTGTCTGGTGGCCAGGCCCAACGCGTCGGCGTGGCTCGCGGCTTCGTCGCCGACCCCGACATCCTGCTCATGGATGAGCCCTTCGGCGCGGTCGACCCAGTGGTGCGGCGGGGTCTGCAAGAAGAGGTCCTGGACCTCAAAGAAGGCATGGGCAAAACGATCCTCATGGTCACCCACGACATCGACGAGGCTTTCTTGCTGGGCGATGAGATCGTCTTGCTCGGCGAAGAAGCGGAAATCCACCAAGTCGGCGTCGCCGAGGACTTCCTCCTGCGCCCGGCCTCCGACTACGTGAGGGACTTCACCGGCGCCGATTCCCGCGCCCTATCGGTGGAGTTGCGCG
Organism: Corynebacterium testudinoris; assembly: GCF_001021045.1. Classification (NCBI taxonomy): domain Bacteria; kingdom Bacillati; phylum Actinomycetota; class Actinomycetes; order Mycobacteriales; family Corynebacteriaceae; genus Corynebacterium; species Corynebacterium testudinoris. The sequence goes on along the minus strand of NZ_CP011545.1, from coordinate 2,481,459 downwards.
ACGGCCGCGAGGTGGTCGTGGATCGACACGGCCATGTCAAGGGCATCCTCCGATGAGGTGGGATTGGGTGGCAAACAACTCGGCTAAAATCGGCGAGCTAACCCTGGACCACCTGGCCTTATCGTGGCCGGCGATCCTCGCGTCCTTCCTGCTCGCGCTGCCGATTGGTTGGTTGGCGCATCGGTTCCGCCCCGCCCGGGAAGTTGTCGTGGTGGCCGCTGGCTTGCTCTACGTCATCCCCTCGCTGGCGATGTTCGTGGTCATGCCGCTCGTGCTGGGCACCTCGATCCTCTCCCCGCTCAACGTCATCGTCGCCATGACCCTCTACGGCCTCGCGCTGCAAATTCGCTCCACGGCGGACGCCTTCGACACCGTCCCCGGCGATGTCCGCCAAGCCGCCATCGCGATGGGCTACCCCACGTGGCGCCGCATCCTCGGCGTCGAGTTGCCGCTCGCCGGCCCAGGCCTGTTGGCCGGGATCAGGGTGGTCGCGGCGTCGACAATCTCTTTGGTCTCCGTCGGAGCACTCATCGGCGTGTCCTCCCTGGGCACGCTGTTCACCGAAGGTTTCCAACGCTCGTTCCCCACGCAGATCATCGTCGGCCTGCTGGGCACGGTGCTGCTGGCAGTGCTTATCGACGCCGCCCTCATCCTCATCGGCCGCCTCACCATGCCGTGGAGGCGATCATGATCTCCTACCTCACCGACCCCGGAAACCTCCCGCTCATCGTCTCCCGCACCGTCGACCACCTCGGCTACACCGCCCTGGCCGTCGGCCTCGCTCTGCTCATCGCGTTGCCCATCGGCTTGTGGGTCGGGCACACGGGGCGCGGGGCACACGCGATCGTCGGAATCGCCGGCGCTTTGCGAGCCCTCCCCTCTCTCGGCCTGCTCACCTGGCTCGCCGTGCAACTCACCTTCGGCGTACGAGTGCCATTGATCCCCGCCACGATCGTGCTCGTCATCCTCGCGGTCCCGCCCCTCCTCGCCGGAATAGTCACCGGACTCCAAGCAATTCCCCGCCCCGTCATCGACTCCGCCCGAGCCTCCGGCTTCAGCGAAACTCAGATCCTCACTGGCGTCGAACTGCCCCTCGCCGCCGCCACCATGATGGGCGGCCTGCGCTCCTGTGTCGTCCAAGTGCTAGCCACGGCGACCATTGTTGCCTACATTGGATTATCGGGACTAGGCCGCTTCCTCATCGACGGGCTCGCACTCCGCGATTACCCGCAAATGCTCACCGGAGCACTCCTGGTGACGGTCCTCGCCCTCATCGTCGATGTGGTTCTCGCCTCGCTACAACGATCCCTTCAACCCCAAGGACGTGTGACATGAAGAACCGCATTGCCGCCCTCATCGCCACCCTCGCACTGGCACTGACCGCCTGCTCCTCCCCATCGGATCCGCTGGACTCCGGCTCCAACGACAATGTCATCACCATCGGCACCGCCAACTTCCCCGAATCCGAAATCATCGGCCAGGTGTGGGCGCAAGCCCTCGAAGACGCCGGATTCACCGTCGAGGTCACCTCCGCCATCGGCTCCCGCGAGGTCTACCTCCGCGCCCTCGAAGAGGGCAGCGTGGACCTCGTGCCCGAATACGCGGGCAACCTCGCCCAGTTCTACGGTGCTGACCTGCCTGCGGGCGCAAGCTCCGCGGACGTCGAAAAGCTCTTGACCGAAGCCCTACCCGACGGACTCATCGCCGGCAACTTCGCCGAAGGCGAATCCAAAGACTCCTACCGCGTCACCCGCTCGCTTGCCGACGATCGCGGCCTCACCACCCTCGCCGACCTCGCCAAACTCGACCAAGTCCGCGTCGCAGCCAACCCCGAACTCGCCGAACGGCCCTACGGCCCGCGCGGCCTCACCGAGGTCTACAACGTCGACGCCGCCACCATCACCATGGTCCCCATTTCCGACGGCGGCGGCCCCCTCACCATCGCCGCCCTCACCGACGGCACAGCAGACACCGCAGATATCTACACCACCTCACCATTGTTGGATGCCGCCGGCAACGAAATCGACCTGGTCACCCTCGACGACCCCGAAGGCCTCATCCTCCCCCAAAACGTCCTCCCGCTCATGCGTTCCGACGCCCTGCCCGAAGGAGCCATCGACGCCATCAACGGCGCCTCCGCCCTCCTCACCACCGACGCCCTCGTCGCCATGAACCTGCGCAACATCGGCAAAGAAAAAGCCGAAGCCCCGATCATCGCCCGGGACTTCCTCGCCAACAACTCCTAAGGCTCCCGAGCAGCGAAAAGATCGACCGAATTGCCATCCGGATCCAACAACGTCGCATAACGCTGCCCCCACACGGCATCCCACGGAGCGACGTGGCCCGTAAACCCCGCATCCACCATCGCCTGAAACGCCGCATCCACCTCCGCCGGGGAATCCTTCCTAAAAGCCAGCGCAATCCGGTGCCCACCCGTCGGCGGAGCATAATCCGGATCGAACGTGCGGATCGTATCCACGGTGTCCCACGCCAACGCCGTCCCATCCGCCAGCTGCGCATCAACATGCGGCGCACCGTCCTGATCAGCGTCGATCTCCACCCCCAACGCCCGATAGAAGGCCAAAGAAGCAGCCATATTCGAAGTCACAATTCCGATGAATCCCAGTCGAAGAGTCATGGCCTCGACTATAGGTCTGCTACCGGCGGTGAAGTCGACGCATGACGAGCGCCAGGTGCAGTCGCATCCTGCCTTCCGCTTCGCGAATGTTCCACCCAAGCAATCGTTCCGCCCGGAGGAGACGCTCCTGCAACGTCGAATGATGGACTCTTAAAACGTCCGCAGCAGCACGAACGCTCGGCGCGATGGAGAAGGTATCCAACGTCTCGAGCATCCACGGAGCCTCACGCCCGGCCAGTTCCAGAGCATTAACGTCCGGGTGTCGAGGAGATTCCGGACCAAGCGTCTGCGCAAGAACCAAGAAACCGCCCGCGCTCTCGGCGAAAACGACCCGCGGCCCCGGATCCAATTCCGTCCCATCGGCCGTGAGACGGAATGCTAATTGCGCCGCCAAGGCAGACTCGGGAAGTTCCTCGACCGGAACGGTGTACCCGATGGCCACCCGTTTTCTCCCTTGCCGCGCAAGGAAGGACTCCGTTGTGGACTCCTCGACGATCTTCACCCGGCCTCCCGCGAGAACAAGAGGACGCAGACGTCGGGGATCTAAGCCCAATTGTTTGACAGCGTGACGACGTTCCTCCAACGGAACCACGGCATCAACAGCCACTTCGCACCAGGCATCCGCATCTTTTCGGGCGTTGGTCGATACGCTCGCACGTGACAAAATGTGGTTGACCGCACCCGCAGCTCGCTCCAACACCAAAGGATCCAATGGCTGCGGCGGACCGTCTCGCTCAATCCAAATAGTGCCGACCACTACATCGAGAGAAGCACTGAGCCACGCTGGATCAAGAGTGGTCCGCGAGGCTGGAACTCCATCGGCAGTAACTCTGATCTGGGTCTGTCGATCGTCATAGGAAATCCCGACACCGCATCCCGTGAGCTTTGCCGCTGCCCGCGCAATGGCATGCACGCCTACCTCTTGAGCGAGAAGCTCCTCGAAGTAGGAAATGACCCGCAAGGCTGCGCCCGCCTCCGGGTCAAGGCTATCCAGCCAAATTGTCAGATCGCGCATGGGTACATACTGCCACGAGTCACAGGACCCCTAAGACTGATAGAGGCGGCGAAGCCAGTCCAAGCGCGCCGCCTTCGCGGTCTGGGAAAGCGCAGTATGTGGAGCTAAACCGTCAAAACCGTGGAAGCCACCAGGCCACACATGCAGCTCAGCAATACCGCCTGCCTGCCAGATGCCATTGGCGTAAGCGACATCCTCGTCGCGGAACGTCTCCGCCGAGCCGACGTCGATGAATGTGGGCGGGAGTCCAGATAGGTCTGTCGCTCGGGCTGGTGCAGCGTATGGCGACACATCATCGCTGCCACGTGCTTCACCCAGCAATGCTGTCCAGCCCGCCAGATTGGAACTACGATCCCAGAATCCGACTCCCTCCATCTGCAGAGCCGAATACGAGTTGTTCCGGTCGTCGAGCATAGGACATATCAGTAGCTGGCCGAGCAAGGTGGGGCCCTGACGATCGCGGGATAACAGAGCTACGGCGGCGGAAAGCCCTCCCCCGGCGCTAGCTCCAACGACAACGATCTGTGCAGGATCAATGCCCAGCTCTTCAGCGTTCTCAGCTGTCCACACCAGTCCGGCGTAGCAGTCCCCCACAGGGCCCGGGTGTGGCGTTTCTGGAGCCAGTCGGTATTCCACGGACACTACTGCGAGTCCTAGTTCTTTAGCCAACTCGAGCACATATGGAGTTCCGGTCCTGTTATCGCCAATGACCATCCCCCCGCCGTGGATGTGGTAAAGCGCGCCGACTGGGGAAGAATGTCCCTGTGGCAGGCAAATGAGCAGGGAGACATCTGGCGAGCCCTCAGGGCCGGGAACGAGCCGTTCCTCAACTGTGAAGTGGCCTTCCATTGAGAAGAGCTCAAAAATCTCCTCTTCGGTTGGTATTTCAACGCCAGGGAAGTCACCTCGAAATGTCTCGAGGGTGTCCAACTGAATGGCGTTTGGCGGCATCACCTCATTGATTTGCTTGAGAACGGAGGCAAGCTCAGGGTCGAAGGGTGGTGGCGGACCAATCTTTGGCGAAGATGAGGCAGTCACTTTTAGGCTCCTTAGGCGTTGGCTAGTGTGATCTACCTCATTGTTGGCTGGTGTCCCGGATCGCACAACCCTTCTAGCGGCGGGGATTCTCCGCCATGTGGCGGGTGGATCTATCAGCACTTCATTGCATGCCGTTGCAGCTCAAAGGGCACTCGCCCGGGCTCGCCGCGACTCCTAGGCTGGTGGCTGATCGATGTTCGTGACTCAGGTTCCTGCCCGGAGACTGCCTATCCCGAAAGCACGGCAGCGAATTCTCGCTTGATGGTGAAGGTGGGCAGCCCGAGAGCCCGATGGATTTCCTCCCGGTGATGTGGAGCGACGGGGTGAAGAAAACGCACTAGCCGTAGGCTGGCCGCATGAATAGCAGTTTTCAGGTCGAAGAGTTTTATCGCTCGTGCCGCGCGGCCAATGCAGGTCTACCTGACAACACTCCTGAGGCATGGGCTTTCGGTGCGACACCCCAGCTTGCCGACGAGCTGTTGGCGTTAGTTCAGTCCGGGGTGAAGACGGCCACTGCTTCATCATTGTGGGACTACGAGGCCGCCGAAGACCCCGTCCCGAAGGTGGGAGAACTGAGCATCATCCTCGATGGCCGCGGAATCCCTCGAGTGCTCATCGAAACGACCTCAGTGGAAGTCATGCCGTTTGAGGACGTCCCTGCTTCGCATGCCCATGCCGAAGGAGAGGGGGACCGAACCCTCAAGTATTGGCGGGAAGTCCATGAGCACTATTGGCGGACCTACTCTGAAAGTCCCAGGGGTTTCGAGCCTGGCATGCCCGTGGTGTGTGAGCAATTCCAGGTCTTGCATGGAGCTGACTAGAGCGGTCGGTGAACTCGACCTCTGATGGCGCCGCCGAGCCTGGGACGGCGCGATTGATGCTGGCCCCTGGTCTAGAACGGTGGTGGTTCCTCCGGCGGTGGTGGCGGAGGCGGCCCCTCCCGCTCGACTTCCTCCGCCCGCTGAGCCTGCGACTCCGACCTGATCCGCGCCCTACGTTTCTCAACCCGCTGCGACAACGTCTGCAACCAATGCCGCTCACTAGGAGCCAACGGCCCATCACCCTCCGACTCCGCCCACGACCCATCATCAAACAAGAAAAACTTCCGCCGCGTCGCCGGGTCAAGGACGTAGAAGACTCGACGATCAGTCTTTAACGCATGATGCTTTACACACAACGCGGCCAAATTCGCTGCTGTGGTTGGCCCGCCATCAGCATGATTAATCCGATGATCCATCTGCGCCCTGTGAGCCGGTGCGTCACACCCACCCACAGCACACGTCCCATCCCACCCGACCACCAGAGAACGAATATCAGGTGGGGTCGCATACGCTGACGAGACTTTCGCAGCGATCGCATCCAGATCAATTTCCACATCCACCCGATTGAGCAGATCCTCCGTCTGCTTCCTCGTGAGATAGCCCACCCCAGACACCCAGCCCGGAGCATCTGGGATATCTGATGCCCGATACAGGTTAAGAGTGACGTTTGTTGCCCCCTCACCTCTGATCAGCGCTACCAGTGCGTCCGAGTGGCTGACCCCATGAGCGATGGCGTATTTGCGTAACCGTTGATCAATGTCGTGGGCAACGACCCCGTCGACTTCCGCGTGGATTACCCCGCGGCCTTCAATAACGCTCACGCTGACACTGTCGGCAGGTGCTGGGGCAGGGTCTTGTGTCGAGATTGAATCATCGAGCATTGTGATGATCGCATTCAACCGCTGCTTGATCTTGCCAACAGTGGGTAAGACTTGGTGGGCGCGGGTGGGGGTGAGGAACTCCGCGAGTTCAGTATCAATGAGATCCATATGTTCAGATACCGTGGCGTCTGCTTTGCATAAGACACTGTCGATGACTTGTAGGCGCATGAGATCAAGATGGAAATGTTGTTCCTGAACTGCCTTGAGCTTTGGGAGCTCGCGAAGGCGGTGGTGGGCGCTGATCGCAGACATCAGGTAGCGATCCCCGCGCCCTAAAGATCGCCGCAACCGGCCAAGAGCAACATCAATGTCCTCATCATTACCGGGGAGGATTGATTGCCACAGTTCGTAGTCGTCTTGGCGTGTCTTTGTTGCCCGACGAGCAACGGGATCATCGGGTGCGTTTACGGCGTAGAAGTGCTCGGGTGGGGCGAGTGCTTTTTGGAGGTAGATCTCTACCGGTGAATAGTGAAGGTCAATGTTCACGTATGCCCACCCCCCTTTTGTCGCTTGCGTGTTCTAATGCCTATAGTAGAACAGACGAGCTAACCACGCAAGAGCCACAGCAAGATTTTTCTCGCCGGGTAGCGGCACGGGAAGCGCCTTAGGTAAGAAGCCGCAAGGGGCCCTTACCTAAGGCGGATCAGGGTTAGGAGATGTCGTAGCCGGTGGCTGGGCCTTGGTCGGCGGGGATCCATCCCAGGGCCGGGGCGACGTGCTCGGCGAAGTTGCTCAGGATGGAGAGGTTGAGGTCGACGCCCATCTGGTTGGGGATGGTGAGCATGAGGGTGTCGGCGGATTGGACGGCTTCGTCGGCAAGCAATTGTTCGATGAGCTTGTCGGGTTCGTCGGCGTAGGTGCGGCCGAAGGTGGAGCGCATGCCGTCGATGATGCCGACGGAGTCGGAGTCCTCGGTGCGGCCGAACATCTGGCGTTCGCGGTCGTTGGTGATGGGGAAGACGGAGCGCGAGACGGAGACGCGTGGGGTCCAGTCGTGACCGGCTTCCTTCCAGGCGTCGCGGTAGAGCTGGATTTGTTCGGCTTGGATCTCAGCGAGTGATTGGCCGGTGGCTTCGGTGACGAGGGTGGAGCTCATGAGGTTGACGCCGTCGCGGGCGGCTTGCTCGGCGGTGGGTCGGGAGCCGGCGCCCCACCAGATGTGTTCGCGCAGGCCAGGGGAGTGCGGGAAGACGGGTAGAGGTGTGCCGGCTTGGAACATGCGGGGGTATTGGTCCTCGGCGGAGGCGGCGCGGGCCATGCCTTGGCCGTCGATGGCGGCGAGGAATGTCTCAAATTTCTCGCGGGCGAGGTCTGCTCCCTTGGGGTCTTTTGCGCCGGTGTAGCCGAAGGATTCCCAGCCGCGGGCGGCGGGCTCGGGTGACCCACGGGATACGCCGATGGCGAGGCGGCCGTCGGAAAGCAAGTCCAGTGCGGCGGTCTCTTCGGCGAGGTAGAGGGGGTTTTCGTAGCGCATGTCGATGACGCCGGTGCCCACTTCGATGTGTTTGGTGGAGCCGGCGATCGCGCCGAGCAGCGGCATGGGGGAGGCGCCTTGCGGGGCGAAGTGGTGGACGCGGAAGTAGGCGCCATTGACGCCGATCTCGTCGGCGGCTTGGGATAGTTCCAGGGCCTGTTTCAGCATGTCAGCGGCGCCGGGTCCGGCTTGGTTGCCGATGGCGTAGTGGCCGAAACTGAGGAATCCGAATGATTTCATGGTTGTCCTTAAACTAGTTGGGTGAGATGGTGGGCGGCTCGGCGGCCGGCGAGTCTGCCGGCGCGGGTTGCGCCGACGGTCGAGGCGTTGGAGCCGTATCCGACGAGCAGCACTCGAGGGTCGCGCGCGGGGGTGACCTCGTCTTTTAGGAAGATTCCTCCGCTTCGTTCCCGCAGTTTCAGTGGGGCGAGATGCCGCAGTGCAGGGCGGAAACCGGTGTTCCAGAAGATGGTGTCCACCGCCAGCTCGGTGCCCGCGGGGAAGGGGTCCCACGATTCGGGTACCGCCAATTCCGTGCTTTGCGACGGCCCGAGCCCCTCAGCCTCGCCATTTTCCACCGGACCGAACATCACCCCTGTCGGGGTGATGCGGTCAAACATCCCGCGGGAGACCAACGTCCCGGCGGCGACGCCGTCGAGGTAGTCGGGGATCTGTGGGATGCCGGTGGTGCGGACCACTGAGGCGGGCGCATGCCCGGCGAAGGTGCGTTCGCGCACCGCATTTTCTACGGCGAGGCCCCAGCCTGCGTCGAACTCCCTGGTGGTGAAGTTCGGTGGGCGACGGGTCGCCCAGGTGGTTGTGGCGACGTCGGCAAGCTCGAGGAGAAACTGCACGGCGGAGAGACCTCCGCCGACGACGAGGACGCGCTGACCTGTGAAGTCTTCCTTCGCTCGGAAGTTGCGCGTGTGGAGCTGACGCCCTTCGAAGGAGGCGATTCCGGGGATGGCGGGGATGTAGGGGCTGTCCCAGGTGCCGGTGGCGTTGAGCAGGATGTCGGTAGTGAAGCTCCCTTCGGCGAGGTGGACTTCCAATGGGCTGTTGGTGGATTCGGCGGTGACTGAGTGGACGGGTGCGGGGCGCACGACGGCCAGCTCGAAGGCATCTTCGTAGGCGCCGTAGTAGTCGGCGACGAGGCGGGATGCGGGCTTCTGGGGATCGGGGCGTTCCATGGGCAGGCCGGGGAGGTCGGCGATTCCGTGTGCTTTGCCGAAGGTGAGGGAATCCCATCGGTGACGCCAGGCGCCGCCGGGGCCGTCGTTGCCGTCGAGCACGATGAAGTCGGACCCTGGTCGCAGGCCGCGGCGCTGCAGTTCGTGGGCAGCTGCCAGGCCTGCTTGTCCCGCGCCCACGACGGTGGCGGGGAAGTGGCGATGGAGCAGGTCCTTGGGGAACATAGGCCCCATATTACTCATCAATGGTGATGTGTCAACAACCTGAGACGAGGCGATGCGGGGTCGCATTTAGTGATGAAAAACATATCCAATAGGGAAAGTGATAGAACTCATACGAACCTTCTTGTACGGTTGGGGCTACCTAAAGGACTGCCAACGATCGAGGAGAATTCCCACATGACTGAACAGACCTTCCGCGCCGCCGTCGTCGATGACTTCGGCCCCGAACTCGCCTTCCACGACCTGGAAATGCCCAAGCCGGGACGCCACCAGGCGCTCGTGAAACTCCACGCCTCCGGCATCTGTCACACCGACCTCCACGCCGCCGAGGGCGACTGGCCCGTGAAGCCGGAGCCGCCCTTCGTGCCCGGGCATGAAGGCGTCGGCGAGGTCGTCGAACTCGGTGAGGGTGAGCACCCCGTCAAGGTCGGCGACATGGTCGGCAACGTCTGGCTCTGGTCCGCCTGCGGCCACTGTGAGTTCTGCCGCACCGGCTGGGAAACCCTCTGCAACGAGGCGGAATACGGCGGCTACACAGTCAACGGCTCCTTCGGTACCTACATGCTCGTGGACACCCGCTACTGCGCAATCATCCCCGAGGGCTCTGACCCGGTGGAGGTTGCTCCGATCCTCTGTGCTGGCGTCACCGTGTACAAGGGCCTGAAGATGACGGAGACCAAGCCCGGCCAGTTCGTCGTTATTTCCGGCGTGGGTGGTCTGGGACACATCGCCGTCCAGTACGCCGTGGCCATGGGTATGCGCGTCATTGCTGTCGATATCGCCGACGATAAGCTCGAACTGGCCAAGCGTCATGGCGCGGAGTTCACCGTCAACGTCAAGCACGCCGACCCGGCCGACGCCGTCCAGGAATACACCGACGGCGGCGCCCAGGGCGTCCTCGTCACTGCGGTTCACCCGCAGGCGTTCGGCCAGGCCATCGGAATGGCCCGCAAGGGTGGCACCATCGTCTTCAACGGTCTGCCCCCGGGGGATTTCCCCGCCCCCATCTTCGAGATCGTGTTCAAGGCCCTTACGATCCGTGGCTCCCTCGTTGGAACCCGCCAGGATCTGGCCGAAGCCCTGGACTTCTACGCCCGCGGCTACATCAAGCCCACCGTCCACGAGTGCAAGCTGGAAGACGTCAACAGCGTTTTCGAGGACCTGCGCCACGGCAAGGTCGACGGACGCATGTCCATTCGCTACTAGCCGTTTTCCCGTCTCCACCACCCGGACCCCGCCGAGATCCTGCGCACCACGCCAGGGTCGGCGGGGTTTCGCCCGCTAAGGTAAAGCCGAGGATTCATAAATTATCGGAAGGAAGACCGTGGAATATACCCCCTATAGCCTGCTAGTTGACGTGGGCTGGATCTCCCTACTGATGATTGTGGGCAACGTTTTACGCCGAAAGATTGGCCTGTTCCAACGCTTGCTCATGCCCGCCTCCATTACCGCCGGACTCCTCGGGCTGGTCCTCGGTCCGCAGGTGCTGGGCTGGATTGGCTTTTCCTCGCAGATCGGCACCTATACCTCCATCCTCATCGCGTTTGTCTTCGCGTCGATGGCCTATTCCATGGACCTGACCGGCTCCGTGCGCAGCGGCGCGAAGAACATGTGGTCCTTCTCCACGGGCATGTTCATGGGTCAGTGGGGTCTGTTTATTCTCCTGGGCGTTTACCTTTTCCAACCTGTCTTTGACACCGCGGACTGGTTCGGCATGATGCTGCCCGTCGGTTTCGTCGGCGGATTTGGTACGGCCGCGGCGGTCGGTTCCTCGCTGGAGGAGGCCGGGGCGGTGGCGGCTAGCTCGCTGGGCTTCATGTCGGCCACGGTGGGTACGCTCTCTGCGATTGTTGGCGGCCTCATCTTTGCTAACTGGGGTATCCGCACCGGGCGCGCGTCGACGATGCCGAAGAAGCTGCCCTGGGACCTGCGTTCTGGATATATCGATGATGTCAAGGCTCGGCCGTCGATTGGCAAGGCTACGACGAACCCGTCCGCCATCGAGCCGTTGGCCCTGCACTTGGGCTTTATCCTGCTGACCGTTCTCATTGCTTACTTGGTCAATGGTGGTATTACCAGCGTTTTCCCGAACGTCTCCATTCCGTTGTTCGCCATGTCTTTTGTCATCGGCCTCATGGGCCGCGCCTTCCTGGGTGCGGTGGGCAAGAAGGACTACTTGGATAAGGAAACGGTCAGCTCCATGTCGGGCGCGGCCACCGATTACCTCATCGCCTTCGGTGTCGCCTCCATTGTTCCCGCCGCGATCGCTGATTATTGGGTTCCGCTCCTCATTCTCTTCCTCCTGGGCATCGCCTACTGTGCCTTCCTCTTCTTCGTGCTGTCGCCGGAGTTCTTTGGGGAGCATTGGCTGGAGCGCGGCATTTTCTCTTGGGGATGGGCCACCGCGGCCGTCGCTACGGGTATTGCCTTGCTCAAGATCGTTGATCCGAAGCTGAAGTCCGGCACCCTCAACGAGTACGGTGTGGCCTACGTCGGGTTCGCTCCCTTTGAAATCGGCATGACCATTCTTGCGCCGATCGCGGTGTTGGCGGGCCTGACTGCCGGGTTTGGCTGGGCATCGTTGCTGGTTGCGCTCGTGGTGTTGCTCGTTCCGATCATCCGTAAGCAAACGCCGGGCAGGCAACGGAAGGCCGAGGCGAAGGCTGCTGCTGGGGCGGACTGACCCGGTCTCCTGCCGTGGGGCATGGCGGGATCGGGGCTGCGGACCTAAAATTGAGCGTGCTTGACTCAAAAAAAGTTGTACTTGAGTGGAACAGACTCAACTCTTGAAGCGTTACTCATAGTAGAAACTGACTAATAGAGAAAGGAAACGCAGCATATGAGCTCGTTTAACCCCACAACTAAGACGCAAGAGGCCCTGCAGACCGCTCTGCAAGAGGCCTCCGCTAACGGCAACCCGGATATCCGTCCGGCCCACCTGCTGTCCGCGATTCTGGACCAGCCGGATGGCATTGCCGCCCCCGTGCTCAAAGCCACGGGCGTAGACCCAGAGACGATTGCCCGGGAGGCACGTGCTCTGGTTGATTCGTATCCCAAGGCCCAGGGAAGCAACCTGGCCAACCCGAACTTCAACCGGGACGCTCTCAATGTCCTCACCGCCGCTCAGGAACTGGCCGGCGAACTCGGCGACGAGTACGTTTCCACTGAGGTGCTCCTCGCGGCCATTGCTCGCGGCGATTCTGATGCTGCCAAGCTGCTGACCAACCGCGGCGCTACTTATGAGGCCATCAAGGAGGCCATCGCCACCGTGCGTGGTGGTTCTAAGGTGACCAGCCAGGACCCGGAGGGACAGTTCCAGGCGCTGGAGAAGTACTCCACTGACCTCACTGCTCGTGCGCGCGAGGGGAAGATCGACCCGGTCATCGGCCGTGACTCGGAGATTCGCCGTGTGGTGCAGGTGTTGAGCCGTCGTACCAAGAACAACCCGGTCCTCATCGGTGAGCCCGGCGTGGGCAAGACCGCCATCGTGGAGGGACTTGCCCGCCGCATTGTCACCGGTGACGTGCCGGAGTCGCTCAAGGGCAAGACGCTCATCTCCCTTGACCTGGGGTCCCTGGTCGCTGGTGCGAAGTACCGCGGTGAGTTCGAGGAGCGCCTCAAAGCCGTCCTGGATGAGATTAAGAATTCCAACGGGCAGATCGTCACGTTCATCGATGAGTTGCACACCATCGTCGGTGCTGGTGCCAGCGGGGAATCCGCCATGGATGCCGGAAACATGATTAAGCCGATGTTGGCTCGCGGCGAGCTCCGCCTCGTTGGCGCCACGACTCTTGATGAGTACCGCAAGTACATCGAGAAGGATGCCGCCCTGGAGCGTCGTTTCCAGCAGGTCTTTGTTGGCGAGCCGTCGGTGGAGGACACCATTGGCATCCTCCGTGGTCTCAAGGAGCGCTACGAGGTTCACCACGGCGTCCGCATTCAGGATTCCGCCCTGGTTGCCGCAGCTTCCCTCTCGGATCGCTACATCACCAACCGCTTCCTGCCGGACAAGGCCATTGACCTGGTCGATGAGGCTGCCTCGCGCCTGCGCATGGAGATTGATTCCTCGCCGCAGGAAATCGACGAGCTTGAGCGCGTTGTTCGCCGCCTCGAGATCGAGGAAGTGGCCTTGGGCAAGGAGTCCGATGATGCGTCCAAGGATCGCCTGGAAAAGCTCCGTCAAGAGCTTGCCGACGAACGCGAGACTCTCGGCGAGCTCAAAGCTCGCTGGATGAATGAAAAAGGTTCCATCGACAAGGTTCGCGGTGCCAAGGAGGAACTGGAAAAGTTGCGCCAGGAGTCCGAGATCGCCGAGCGTGATGGTGACTACGGCACCGTCGCGGAGCTGCGCTACGGGCGTATCCCCGAGTTGGAGAAGGAAGTAGCTGAGGCCGAGGCCAACGTCGCCGACGGTTCCAACAACGCCATGCTCTCAGAGGAGGTCACGCCCGACACCATCGCCGAGGTTGTGTCCGCCTGGACGGGTATCCCCGCCGGCAAGATGCTCCAGGGTGAGACCGAGAAGCTCCTCGCTATGGAGATGGTCCTGGGCAACCGCGTTGTCGGTCAGCAGGAGGCAGTGGAGGCTGTTTCCGATGCGGTCCGTCGCGCCCGCGCCGGTGTCGCCGATCCGAATCGTCCGACCGGTTCCTTCCTCTTCCTCGGCCCGACGGGTGTGGGTAAGACGGAGCTGGCTAAGGCGCTCGCGGAGTTCCTTTTCGACGACGAGCGGGCCATGGTCCGCATCGACATGTCCGAGTACGGCGAGAAGCACGCCGTCGCCCGCCTCGTCGGTGCGCCTCCCGGATACGTCGGTTACGATGCCGGCGGACAGCTCACCGAGGCCGTCCGACGCCGCCCCTACACCGTCGTGCTTTTCGACGAAGTGGAGAAAGCGCACCCTGACGTCTTCGACATCTTGCTGCAGGTGCTCGACGAGGGCCGTCTCACCGACGGCCAAGGCCGCACGGTGGACTTCCGCAACACGATCCTCATCCTCACCTCCAACCTGGGCGCAGGTGGAACCCGTGAGCAGATGATGGAAGCCGTGAAGCGTGCCTTCAAGCCGGAGTTCATCAACCGCCTCGACGATGTTGTCATCTTCGAGTCCCTGTCCCAAGAGCAGCTGACCCACATCGTGGACATCCAGATCCGTCAGCTGGCCGCTCGTCTGGCCAGCCGCCGCCTGACCCTCGATGTGTCCGACGCTGCCAAGCACTGGCTCGGCGACCGCGGTTACGACCCGGCCTACGGTGCTCGTCCATTGCGCCGCCTCATCCAGCAGGCAATTGGTGACAAGCTGGCCAAGGAACTGCTGGCCGGAGACATCCGCGACGGCGACACCGTCCACGTGGATGTGGCCGACGGTGGACAACACCTCGACATCTCCAGCCGTTAGTTAAGCTCAAGCTCCCCGCCGCTGCCCTTCATCGGGCGGAGGTGGGGAGCATACTTTTTGCAGTGGTGATCGGCGATACCTTGATCATCCAGGTAATCGGCAAGTTCGAGGTAGCCTAAGAGAGTTTTACGACATAGCTGGCATGCGCGTCCTCGTAAGTGAGAGTGACATCAATGCGAATCACGTCAGGTGAGGGGGAGATTTCGACTTCGAGATCAATTGCTGGCTCGCCTTCCTCCACCAATTGGCTCCCGGCGAGATCTCGGCGTCGAGTTCGCCGACGGTGATCATGGATCGGTCGAGTTTTCGATCGATGACGTGGACCAGCGGCTATTGGCATTTCTGTTTGTCCAGGTGATGTGCTTTTGTGGCGGAGTGGATGCTGCCCATCGGTCAAACTCTGTATCCGGCACGTGATGGGCTAGATGCTCGGGGCTGGTGAAAACGACAGTCTGTTGATTCCATGATGATCTCACGCACATTCATCCCCGGTGGCGCCCCCTCAACGCAGTGTGGATACGAGACTACCCGGATTGGCGCAAGGGGCAACCGGTGCAGCGGTTACTCGCTGGTGGCTTCATTCTTGGCCAGATCCTGGCTGGTGGAGGCGTAGTAGTCACTGAGTTGTCGGTAGGGGCGGGAGGCGAAGGCCAGGAGCACGACGACGAGCATGATTGCGCCGGAGATGACGAACATGAGGGCCATTCCGCGGGTGCTGCCTTCGCCGAGGAGCCAGCCAAAGACGTTTGCGCCTGGGCCGGCCATCCAGGGGATGACGTAGGCCTGCGCGATGATGGCGACGACGATCGTCGATAAGGGGTTGGCGGCCATCTCGACGGCCATGGCCAGTCCGAAGACTCGGCCTTGTTGGCGGAAGGGGACGACGCGCTGGAGGATGGTTTGTTCGGCGGCTTCGGCGGCGGGGATGGTGAGCATGAAGATGAAGATGCCGCCGGCGTAGAGCCACCACCATTCGCGCAGGCCGAAGATCATTCCCAGGAGGGCGACGCCGACGTTGACCAGGAGGAGGGTACGGACTGGGTTCTTGCCTAGGCCGACTCGGGAGACGATGGCTCCGCCGATGATGAAGCCGAGGCTGGTGATGCCGAGGACGAGGCCCCACATTTGTGGGCTGAACATTTCCAGGCCGTAGGGGTCCATGAGTGCGGTGTAGACGCCGCCGACGAGGTTGTTGAAGCTGGAGAATAGGATCAGGGCGAGGAGTCCGGGGACGGCGAGGATGATGCGCCAGGATCCGCGGAGGTCAATACCGGCGCTGACCGTAGTCTCGCTCGGGGTCTCGGAGGTTGCCGAGGTTGAGGTGATGATGGCGTGCTCGGGGATTTTCACGGGGATGAGGTGGATGAGCGCGACCACGGTGAGGGCGAGGGCGATCCACATGGTGGTTTCCATGCCGAGGAATCCGATGGAGACGCCGGAGAGAATGGAGGTGGCGAAGAACGCGGCTCCCTGGACGGCGCCGACGAGGCCGTTGGCTTTGTCGCGTTCGTCTTCCGGGACCATGAGGGTGACGGTGGTGGAGAGGGCGATGTTGCGCATGTGCTCGACGACGGCCCCGAGGAGAACGAAGGCGGCGAAGAGGAGGAGGGCGGGATCGCGGGCGTCGACCTGGCCTGGGGTGACGCCGACTACCCACACCAACGCGGCTGCGGCGAAGCAGACGAGGGTGGATACGGCGGCGAACATCATGACGCTCTTTTTGCGATTGTGGTCAACGATGGAGCCGAAGAAGATGGAACCGATCGCGATGAGTCCCATGTAGAGCCCGTTGAGCACGCCCGCGAGGCCGACGTTGCCGGTCTCGAGGTACACCCAAAACGTCAGTGCGAACCAGAGGTAGCTGGTGGTGACGTTGGCGATCAGGGTGTTTACCAGGACATGATGGAAGTTACTCACTTCAGGGAGGATACGGGAAGATGTGCTAAAGCATCACCCGGGGAGATCCTGCCCGCGTTGACTACTCGGCGGTTGAGCTAGCTCACACATACACTGATCTTCATGAGCATCATCGTCTCCACGACCGAACTGAACGACAACATCTATCACGGCCGCAAGCAGACTGTGCTCGCCGTCCTCTGGGGGCCGGACGAGGGGGAGGGCTACCGCCTGTACCGGAAGGGGCATCTGCCCACCGCGTTGTACTGTGACCCGACTGCCGCGCTGGCTGGCCTGCCCGGATCGGGGCACGGGCGCAATCCGCTGCCGGACCCGCATCAGCTGCAGGCGTGGTTTAACAAGTGGGGGTTGCAGGAGAACTCGCAGGTCGTTGTGTATGACGATGGCCGTGGTCCGCTGGCCGGGCGGGCGTGGTGGACCTTGCGGTGGGCCGGGATGACAAACGTGCAGATCCTCGATGGTGGTCTGGCGGCCTGGAATGAGCAGAGCTTCGATCTGGTGGGTGGTCCGGGCAATTTCGCGGCGAATGCTAATGCCACGGTCGCACCCCATTCGATGCCGGTGTCCACGTTGGAGGACGTGGTCAATCGGACGGGCATCTTGGTGGACAATCGTGACGCCCTGCGCTTTGCCGGCAAGCGGGAAGTCCTCGATCTCAAGGCGGGGCACATTCCGGGCGCGGTCAACGTTCCCGTCCGCGATCTGCTCAATGAGGACCGCACGTTCCGTACCCCGGAGGAGATCCGTGAGCGCTTCGCGCGCGCCGGGGTGAGCAGCGGTGAGAACGTCATCGTGTATTCGGGTTCGGGTAATCACTCGGCGTTGGCGCTGGCGGCTATGGAGTACGCCGGCATTGGCGGGGCGTCGCACTATGTGGGCGGGTGGTCGCAGTGGTCGGCGAATCCTCGGAACCCGGTGGAGCGCGGCTAATAGCGTCAGGGTCCATCACCCCAGCATGTCGCACGAATCCAGCGGTGATTGACGGCTAAGGTCAATGTCGATGGCCACTTTTGCTTTCCTCTTCGCTGCAGTCGCGCTTCTGGCGGCTGCCGCGCTGTGGTATCTGGATTCGCTGCAGCGCCGCGGCACTGAGCCGACCGACGAGCTTGCTGCGCCCGAGCAACCGCGCTCCACTCTTAATCTTCCGGGGTCGTTGCGCCGCGAGCGCAAGGCGTGGGCGGAGGAGCACGGCTTCGACTTCGCGCGCAGTGATGAGTACCTCAATGACGAGTGGTCCCGGGGGGTCGCGTCGGCGGGGGCAGTGGCGAAAGACATTGTCAGTGGGCACGCCTACGGGCACGAGCTGCTGCTCATGGACTTGGGTGGGGTCAATGTCATGGCGATGCGCCGCGGGTCCGCGTCGGATGTGGTGGTGGATATTCGGCGGGGCGAGGTGGTCAGCGATTCGGAGGATCTTTTCCAGGCCACGCAGGTGGGCGAGTTTCGGATTTTTGCCACGGATTCCGGGGTGGCTCAGCGGCTGGTGGATCAGCGTGTCACCACGGCGTTGGAGGTCATGCCGGACACCGTGACTGCGGTGTGGATGGAAGCTGATTGGGTGTTGGCGCAAACGGAACGCGGCACGCATGCCGCGCAGTGGGATGAGATGCTCGCTCCGCTCGCCTTGCTTGCCGACGCCGCGCATGCCCTCCCCCCACGCGCCACCGCCACGCAGGTGCTCAACCTCGATGGCTTGGATCCCACTCGGCAGATGCCCGCGGCGGGCGCGCCGGGCTTTACCCTTGTGGAGCAGTCGCGGTTGGTCACTGAGGCGGAGCCGGTCGTGCAACGACCGGAAGAACCGCTGACCTTGCCGACGCGGATGCAGCCGGTGGCCCGGGGCGTCGTCAAGCATAGTGACGTGGGGACGGACACGGTGAACCCGATTGGGGACGGCACGGCCCCGACGCAGCGGGGGGCGGGGATGCCGCGCGACCTGAGCAAGGGTTCCTCCATCTTCGGTGATGGCGCGAACTAGTCTTAGACGCATGAGCCGACTCGAAGTTAATCCGATCGCCTTGGCTGAGCTCGCGGAGCTGGTCAAAGAACTCGCCATTGTGCACGGAAAGGTGACGTTGTCCTCGGGCAAGGAAGCCGATTATTACGTGGATTTGCGGCGCGCGACCTTGCATTATCGTGCCTCGGCGCTCATTGGCCTGCTGCTGCGGGAGCTTACGGAAGACTGGGATTACGTGGCCGTCGGTGGGCTGACGCTGGGCGCGGACCCCGTGGCTACTGCCGTGATGCATGCTCCCGGCCGCGACATCAACGCCTTCGTTGTCCGTAAGGAGGCGAAGAAGCACGGCATGCAGCGGCGCGTCGAGGGGCCCGATGTGGTGGGGAAGAAGGTGCTCGTCGTGGAGGATACGACCACGACGGGCAATTCGCCGTTGACGGCTGTGGCGGCGCTGCGGGAGATCGGCGCTGAGGTCGTGGGCGTGGCTACCGTCGTGGATCGCGCGACGGGCGCGGGCGATGTCATCAAGGCTGAGGGACTGGAATACCGCTACCTGCTGGGCTTGGATGATCTTGGAC
The DNA here is from genome assembly GCF_001021045.1 of Corynebacterium testudinoris. Taxonomy (NCBI): domain Bacteria; kingdom Bacillati; phylum Actinomycetota; class Actinomycetes; order Mycobacteriales; family Corynebacteriaceae; genus Corynebacterium; species Corynebacterium testudinoris. The sequence goes on along the minus strand of NZ_CP011545.1, from coordinate 2,462,330 downwards.
TCGCCTAAGGGCCCCACCGAGTGGGGCGAGGGCCGCCACGGCGTCGGCCCGTGGGAGGGCGAACTGCCGGACAATCCGCTTTACGACGCCGCACTTCTTGCGGAAGGCGATACCCGCAACGTCGTCGACGCCTACCGGTACTGGACGCGCGAGGCGATCGTCGCGGACATTGATACCCGGCGGCATCCGCTGCACGTGGCGATCGAGAACTTTGAAAACGACGCCAACATTGGCACCGTCGTGCGCACCGCCAACGCCTTCGCCGTGGACACCGTGCACATCGTCGGGCGGCGACGCTGGAACCGCCGCGGCGCGATGGTCACCGACCGCTACCAACACCTCATGCACCACCCGGATGTGGCCTCACTACTGGAGTGGGCTGACACTGAGGGAGTGACCGTCGTGGCGATCGACAACACCCCGGGATCGGTGCCGCTCGAAACAGCCGAACTACCCCGAGAATGTCTGCTCCTTTTCGGCCAAGAAGGCCCCGGCATCACCCCGGAAGCCGCCGACGGAGCCCTCATGACCTGCTCCATTGCCCAATTCGGGTCGACGCGCTCCATCAACGCCGGCGTGGCCGCCGGCATCGCCATGCACAGCTGGATTCGGCAACACGCCGACCTCAACACAGCCTGGTGACGCGGCGCGCCACAAGTGAATAGCATGGGGTAACGAGTCAAGCTCAGGCCACGACAGGAGAGATGTGCAGGAACAATGGGCGCACCGCGCCGACCTAGCGGAATCCGCGATCAGTGAGAGGCACGCATCCCGACTCTGGGGCCTGCCCCGCACAAACCTCGCGGTGGTGAGCTGGCCTCCCACGACCAAGGAACGCCTGTTCATCCGCTGGCACTACTGGTGGCAGGCCCACTACCTCGACTGCCTGGTTGACGCCGCTCTCCGCCGCCCCACCCGCGCCCGCCGCACCGTCATCCGCGACACCATCACCGGCGTGCGGATCCGCAACCTGTCCAAGCTGACCAAAAACAACTTCTACGACGACAAGGCCTGGTTGGCCCTGGCGATGGACCGCGCCGGGCACATCAAGGACGTCTCTGCCACCCGCGCCCTGCCGCCGCTGGAGCACAACATCATCGCCGGCATTGATTCCCTCACGGGAGTCCTGCCCTGGCGGACGGGGGAGACCTTCTACAACGTCCCCTCCAACGGGCCCGCCGCGATCATGATGGCCCGCACCGGCCGCCTCGACCAGGCGCGCGAGATCACCGACTGGATGTTTGACAACCTCATCAACGACGACGGCCTCATGATGGACGGCCTGCGGATGCGGATGCACGGGCCGGAGATCGTCTCCAATATCTACCCCTACTGCCAAGGTGTCGCCCTCGGAGCGTGCCTGGAAATCGCGCTCAAGCTGCGCGAACGTGCCGGGTTTGAACACCACGAGGAAATCGGTGGCGTCCAGGACGCCGAGCGGGCCGACGAGGCGATGATCTACCTCACCCGCATCCGTGGCCTCGTCCAAGCCGTCGCCGTCCACATGGCGACCCCGGCCGGAGTTATCGACTGGCCCACCGGCGACGGCGACGGAGGCCTGTTCAAGGGCATCCTCGTCCGCTACCTCGCCGACATCGCGGTCCGCCTGCCCTCCGACAGCCCCGCCAACCGGGCAGTGAAAAAGATCGCCGCACGCCTCGTGCTGGCCTCCGCCGAATCGGTGTGGAACCGCCGCCTGGAAGTTGATGGCCTCCCCGTCTTCGCCACCGACTGGACTGCCGACGCCCGCCTGCCCCACAACTACGGCCTCTCGCCCGCCTCCCTCCCCGAGGCACTGGGCGTTATCCGTATCGACGAACGCGATCTCTCCGTCCAGCTCTCCGGCTGGATGCTGCTCGAGGCCGCCGCCCGCATCACCGGGGAGACGGAACCGAAGTAATTCTCTCGAGGTTTAGCCGTGAGTGGGCAGCGGCGAGCCGTCATGCAACGCCGTGAGATAGGCGTCGGCGGAGGGGGATAGACGGAGGTTTATCCCATCATCGGCCGGAACAATGGGGATCGTTTGGGCAGAACCAAGGTCGGAAGCGGCGATGGTGCGCGCGATACGCGTCACCTCTCGGGCCTCTGCCAGCCTCAGGCTCGTCTCCGTCATGTGCTTGACGGTCCCCGCGAGACGCAGGAACAGCGGGAACTCCCGAAACGGGTCCACCTCGCTCGTTCTTTCAATAACGGCTTCGAGCATGACGTGCTGCCGATCAAGTCTGCTGAGATCCGAACCATCGTCGACGTACTTGCGAGTCTGCGCGTACCGCAAGGCCTGAGTGCCATTGACATGATGGCAACCAGGGTCGGTGATGTCCGGAATGATCCCATAATCAACCTCCGACTGCGCCAGGCACAGCTCAATTCCTCCCAATTGATCAACGAGGGTGACCACTGAGTCCATGTTCATCACCACGTAGTCATCGATCGGGAGATTCGTCATGTCCTGGATGGCGCCGGATAAGCACTCGGCGCCAGCATCAACGCCGGCCATCCTCGACGAATGGGCAAAAATGCCGTTGAGCTTTTCCTCTCCGGCCATGCCAGTGCATTCAGGCATCGGAACGAGTAAGTCGCGGGGGAAGGACAACAAGTCCACCCGACCGCTGATAAGCCGGACTAGCAGGACTGAATCGGTGCGTTGGCCTTCGAGGTTGTGACCATCCCCATCGACGCCAAGCATAAGTAATGTCTTTTCATAGATTATCTCTTCACCATTTTCGGAAAACTGCCCAGAGCCGGAGCGGTGTGGCGTAGTTCCAATGAGGATCCACGCGCCGAAGCTGGCGAGAATAATGGCTATCACCATGAGGAATCCGCCGATACTCAGCGCAACCGTGCGGAGGGTGAAGCGGGAAAACATGGAAGGGACCTTCCTAGTAAATGTATCTACAATCGCAAGGATAACACGGGGATGGCGCGAGGAAACGTGAGAAAGTCACCTTGACGGAGGGTGATGATGGCCGGATCGTTGAGCTCGGTCCCGTAAAAGCCCGAAGGAGGCACGGATTGTGGCTGTTCGAGCTCGGGCATCTAGTTCCGGATCGAGCACATGCCTGGAGTGCCACTTAGGCACCCAAAGGTGACCTACCGCTCAGGCACGAACGGACAAAAAGGGGCATACTGGTAGGCGGAACACCGATCTCCGGGGACTCCCGGAAACGGTGATGTATTCGACAACCTGGAGGATCACCTTTATGCCTATCGCAACCCCTGAGGTCTACAACGAGATGCTTGATCGGGCTAAGGCAGGCGGCTACGCCTTCCCGGCCATCAACTGCACCTCCTCCGAAACGATCAACGCCGCACTCAAGGGCTTCGCTGATGCTGAGTCCGACGGCATCATCCAGTTCTCCACCGGCGGTGCCGAATTCGGTTCCGGTCTCAACGTCAAGAACAAGGTCGCCGGCGCGGTTGCCCTCGCAGCGTTCGCCCACGAGGCAGCAAAACACTACGGCATCAACGTCGCTCTGCACACCGACCACTGCCAGAAGGAAGTTCTGGACGAGTACGTCCGCCCGCTGATCGCCATCTCGCAGGAGCGCGTCGACCGGGGCGAGCTCCCCCTCTTCCAGTCCCACATGTGGGATGGCTCCGCTATCCCGATCGATGAGAACCTCGAGATCGCTCAGGAGCTGCTGGCCAAGGCTAAGGCCGCCAACATCATCCTCGAAGTTGAAATCGGTGTCGTCGGTGGCGAAGAGGACGGCGTGGAAGCCAAGGCAGGCGCCAACCTCTACACCTCCGCCGAGGACTTTGAGAAGACCATCGACGCCATCGGTACCGGCGACAAGGGCCGTTACCTCCTGGCCGCAACCTTCGGCAATGTCCACGGCGTGTACAAGCCGGGCAATGTGAAGCTGCGCCCCGAGGTCCTCCTTGAAGGCCAGCAGGTTGCTCGCAAGAAGCTCGGCGTTGGCGATGACGCGCTGCCGTTCGACTTCGTCTTCCACGGTGGCTCCGGCTCCGAGAAGGAAAAGATCGAAGAGGCCCTCGGATACGGTGTCATCAAGATGAACGTTGACACCGATACCCAGTACGCATTCACCCGTCCGATCGTGGGCCACATGTTTGACAACTACGACGGCGTGCTCAAGATCGACGGCGAAGTGGGCAACAAGAAGGCCTACGACCCGCGCTCCTACATGAAGAAGGCTGAGCAGGGCATGGCCGACCGCATCATCGAGGCCTGCCAGGATCTGCACTCGGTGGGTAAGACCATTAGTAAGTAGGAACGGTCCTAGCTGCTAGGAGTTTCGTGTGCCCGGCCATGCCTCTCTTGAGGTGATGGCCGGGCAATTCTTTTTCGGCCCAAGACAAGCGCTCACGGCGTTGCCACCTGCCATCTAACAGGTCCACCAGAATCACTGGGTAAGTTGTGACTCATGGCCAAAGTAAGAATCAGCACGCTGGAACGCCTGCGAGTCCTAGAGACCTCGTTGGAGTCTCGAGTTCTGCGCGTCCGCAAGCGTTCATTGAGCATCGTGCAGGCGGCGTTGGCGTCGGGTTTGGCGTTTTGGGTGGCCAGGGAGGTTTTCGGGCACCAGAATCCGTTCTTTGCGCCGATCACTGTTGTCATCATCTTGGGGATGGCCGGCGGCGAGAGGATCAAGAAGGCTATCGAGCTGTCGATTGGCTGCACCATCGGGGTGGGGCTGGGTGATCTTCTCGTCCATTTCGTCGGGCCTGGGGTGTGGCAGATCTCGATTATTGTCGCGCTGTCGTTGCTGCTAGCGGCGTTTCTTAGCGAGTCGCAGCTGCTGTCCAACCAGGTGGCCATCGGTGCCATCCTCATTAGTACGATCATGCCGCCGGGTACGTCCGGCGGTGGGCCTGATCGCATGGTGGATGCGTTCATCGGATCGATCATTGGGCTTGCGGCCGTGGCATTTTTGCCATCGTCGCCGTTGAATTCGGGGCGTCGGGAGATTTCCAAACTGTTGGCAATCGTGTCGTCTGTGCTTGACGACGTCGCGCAGGCCTTGGACGAAGGCGACTCCGAGCGGTTGGATCAGGCTACTGAGGCGATCCAGGACACACAGGACAGCATCAACAGCATGTTGGAGGCCGCCAAAGGCGGCCGTGAGGTTTCTAATCTGTCGCCGTTGATGTGGGGTAAACGGCGCCGGGTGCGATCGCTCGAGAGGATTCTTCCAGCGGTTGAACAGACGATGCGCAACGCTGGGGTGCTGGCCCGGAGAGCGCGTGTGCTGTGCAGTGACGGAGATTCGGTCAGCATCCGCCTGATCAACATTGTCGATGAACTGGCGGACATCACGGCGTCACTGTCTGATGTTTTCGATGATCGGACTGAAGCGACGGAGGCGATTGAGGTTCCCGGGTTGGTGCGGCGCCTGCAAATCCTGGCGGCAGGTGAGGACATGGGCGCCATCACCGTGAAGGGTGTGCTTTCTGAGTACGTCATTTTGGCACAGGCTCGATCCATTACTGTCGATTTGTTGGTCGTCTGTGGTTGGGCCCGAGAGTCGGCCCTTGCGGCACTGGCTCCCACGTCGGAGACTCCGGCGTACCCGCATGAGCGTTGGCCTGGGATCTACGAGGACTAGTCCGCCGGGCACTTCGCCTGGCGAGGTGAATTTAAAGTGGACTTTTAGTATTAACAGGTGGTTATACCGCGACCTGAATGTTAGTTACGAAAGCAACCAATTTCTGTGGGGGAGTTTGTTATGTCCAGGATCTTAGAGATTTAACCGCTGCAATTTAATTGTCCTCGAAAGTAAACTGTACAAGGTCGTGACCTCGTGGTTTTCCGACGGTCGCACCTCTTCGGCAGTTACCCCCATTAGGGTGTCTTGAATGGCTCCGTAGGTGCAGGTTTTCTGTGAGTTGATGCGTGTTTTTGTGTATATGTTGTGAGCTTTCTAAAAAGACGGTTCAATATACGTGTCCACGTATCTATACAGAGCAGGGAGCCTGCGAGGCTTATGTTTACTCGATCGAGAAGATCCTTAACCGCTGTTGTTGCAGCACTGGCAATTGGAATGTCGTCCACCTTGGCGCCGATCGCGCAGGCTCAAGAGGTGCGCCCGAACCTCCCCGGCAGTGACGGGGACAAGACCGTCGGTTGCAAGATCGATTGGAACGCGGAAGCGGTCTATGACCCACACTTCGCCGACCCATGGAGCACTAAGGGATTCACGGAGAACGTGAACTCGAAGGAGGGCTTCAACCGCTTCTTCCAGGTGCAGCACTTCAATGTGCCGCAGGCTCCGCCAAATGGTCTAACGATGTCTCGCATTGCGTTCGCCACAGACAAGACGATCAACAATGCAAAGCTGGTCGTGAACCTACAGGAAGTAGAGGGCAAGGCGTGGGCCCTGTCGGGCGTGGAGTACCGGCTCTTCGGGCCTAGTGAGGCTCCCTACCCGAACAACCACGTAGCTGTTTCCGAAAGCATCGCTGGCAACGTTGCCACTTATGATCTTGGAAATGTGCCAGCTGGCTCGAAGTTCACGCCCTCGCAGAGGATTCAGCTCTCGTTGGCCGAACTGACCGAGCTGACCAAGCCTGCTGCTGATGGCACCTGGAGCAATGCCTTTATGGTGAATGCTCGACTGACCGGTGATCTTGCACCGGGTTCCACCGAGGACTGCGCCTTCACTTTTGGCTACAACGATGCCGAGACCGGTCCTGGCGTTCCGGTTGATCCGACTAAGGTTGGGGAGTTCGACTTCCCGGATCAGACGAAGTTCACGACGGACAACAGCACTCTTCCCGACGGTTGGGACGCGGTTGTCGATCCAGACACCGGCAAGCTGACGGTAACTCCTCCTGCAGATGCTGCTCCGGGTACTTCCACCAACGTGACGGTTACCGCTACCCTCCCAGATGGCCGCACCGAAACGACCACCGTCAAGGTTACGGTCGTCGGCGAGTCTGTTGAGCGTGTCTTTGGCTACAACGATGCCGAGACCGGTCCTGGCGTTCCGGTTGATCCGACTAAGGTTGGGGAGTTCAACTTCCCGGATCAGACGAAGTTCACGACGGACAACAGCACTCTTCCCGACGGTTGGGACGCGGTTGTCGATCCAGACACCGGCAAGCTGACGGTAACTCCTCCTGCAGATGCTGCTCCGGGTACTTCCACCAACGTGACGGTTACCGCTACCCTCCCAGATGGCCGCACCGAAACGACCACCGTCAAGGTTACGGTCGTCGGTGAAGATGCTGACGTTGTCTTTGGTTACACCGACGCAGACACCAAGCCTGGTGTCCCGGTTGATCCGTCGAAGGTGCCTGGTTTTGATCTGCCTGAGGGCACGATCTACGACGTTGATGAGGATGATCTTCCCGCTGGTTGGACCGCTGATGTTGATCCCGATGGCACCCTGACGGTTACCCCGCCCGCCACCGCCAAGGATGGTGACTCTGCAAAGATCAAGGTCACCGCTACTCTGCCGGATGGCACTGTGAAGGAAACGTCTGTCACGGTCACCGTCAGGGATGATGATGGTGCGGTCGTTCCGGGTGCGGGTACGTGTGTTGCTGCTGGTTTGACTGTTGGTTTGCCGCTTTTGCTCCTGGTCCCGGTGGGTATGGCAGGTCAGCTTAATATTCCGGGCTTGGATCAGCTTAATGCTGATCTGCAGGCTCAGTTGCGTAACGCTAACTCTCAGCTGCAGCAGCAGTTCGGTATCTTTGATCCGGCTCAGGCTCAGTACATCAACCAGATCAACTCTGAGATCGCTCGCTTTACGGCGGATAACCGCACGATCATTAATGGTGCTGCGATGGTTGCTCTTGGTTTGTTGGCTGCGGCTTACCTTTACAACAGCTGTGTTGGTGAGGATGGGACGTCGTCGATGTCGTCGCTGTCCTCGGGTTCCTCCGAATAACAGCTAAGTAGCCAGATGCCCGGTTCCCGCTAAGGGAACCGGGCATCATGCTTTTCACCCGCCCTAAAGCGGGCGGACAATCTGCAGGTCGCGCAAGTGGCGGTAGAAGGTGACCCGCTCGAGGGGGCGCTTGTGGCGGACGCCGTCGACGGTGACGGCGAGGGCCGGGCCGCCGGCCTGGACGGCGCGGCCGGTGGTGAGGGTGGGGGCGTCGAAAAGCTCGTGTGAAGTGCGGCGGAAGAGTCGGCGGGGGGCGGTGATGATGCGGACGGCGGCGATGCCGGGAGCGTTCGTCATGGGAACGAGGCGGGCGCCGATGTGGCCGTGGGTGCCGGATTCGTGGCGGACGAGGACGTGGTCATCGACAATGATTTCGCCGGTGATCTCCTTGTCATCCCAGTCGGTGATGGTGGCGGAGCCGGCGACGGCGATGCCGGCGTCGGTGCGGATGAGGGGGACGGGGTGGACGTCGCCACGCAATGCCCCCTCCAAAGCCGCATCCGGTGAGGTGGACAGACCCCAGTTCTGTGCCGCCGTGGACGGGCCGACCGGGACGAAGCCGACGTCGGCCCAGAGGTAGTCGGCGCGCATCATCCGGGTGAGGACGGCGGAGAGGGCGGCGTCGGTGCCTGCGACGATCACCCGAAGCCGCTCGGACACAAAGCCAGCTTGCGGGGCGACAGCTGGGGTGGACAGGTGCTCGACGTCGGGTTGTGCGGCGATGTCATCCAGCGAGGGAGTGGGGTCGACGGGGAGGACGGCGGCGGCGACCTCGTCGAGGAAGCGCAGGTCCTTGCGGGAGGGAATGGCGGGAAGGTCGTGGACGCTCACCTCGGGGGGTGCGCTCAAGGACACGTCGCCGCAGCGCAACAGAAGCACTCGCATGAGCCAAAATACTACGCCAGCATGGGTTGTCACTGGGGATAGGAGTAGAATTGGCTACCGTCTGTGGCCGTAGAGGGCCACCCATTCCCGAGAACTGAGCGGAAGTGACCCAAACTAATGGCTGCAATCGTGATTGTCGGCGCCCAGTGGGGCGATGAAGGCAAGGGCAAAGCCACCGATATTCTGGGCGGGCTCGTTGACTATGTGGTCAAGCCCAACGGCGGAAACAATGCGGGTCACACCGTTGTCGTCGGCGGCGAGAAGTATGAGCTGAAGCTCCTCCCGGCGGGCGTGTTGTCGGAGAACGCCATCCCGATTCTGGGTAACGGCGTGGTCATTAATTTGGAGGCGTTGTTCGAGGAGATCGATGGCCTGGAGGCTCGCGGGGCGGATGCGTCTCGTCTGCGGATTTCGGCGAATGCTCACCTGGTTGCTCCATATCACCAGGTGCTGGATCGGGTGCAGGAGCGTTTCCTGGGTAAGCGCGCGATTGGCACGACTGGCCGCGGTATCGGTCCGGCGTATGCCGACAAGGTTTCTCGGGTGGGCATCCGCGTGCAGGACATTTTCGATGAGTCGATTCTGCGCCAGAAGATCACCTCCGCACTGGAGGTGAAGAACCAAACGTTGGTGAAGATGTATAACCGCAAGGCCATCGACGTCGAGGAGACGGTGCAGTACTTCCTGGGCTACGCCGATCGCCTGCGTCCGATGATGATTGATGCGGAGTATGTGCTGAACCAGGCCCTGGATGAGGGCAAGAGCGTGCTCATGGAGGGCGGCCAGGCAACGATGCTGGACGTGGATCATGGCACCTACCCCTTTGTTACCTCCTCCAACCCGACGGCCGGTGGCGCGTGCGTGGGCTCCGGTGTGGGGCCGACGCGTATTACGGCGTCGCTGGGCATTATCAAGGCCTACACCACTCGCGTCGGCGCGGGCCCGTTCCCGACCGAGCTGTTTGATAAGTGGGGCGAGTACCTGCAGACCGTCGGCGGCGAGGTGGGTGTCAACACCGGTCGGAAGCGTCGCTGCGGTTGGTACGACTCGGTCATTGCCCGTTACGCCACCCGCGTCAATGGTTTCACCGATTACTTCCTGACCAAGCTTGATGTGCTCACCGGCATCGGCGAGATCCCGATTTGTGTGGCCTACGACGTCGATGGGGTGCGCCACGATGAGATGCCGTTGACGCAGTCGGAGTTCCACCACGCGGAGCCGATTTTTGAGACGATGCCTGCGTGGGATGAGGACATCACCGGTGTCACCACCTTTGATGAGCTGCCGCAGAAGGCCCAGGATTACGTCCTGCGCCTGGAGGAGCTCTCCGGTTGCCGCATGTCCTACATCGGCGTCGGCCCGGGCCGCGATCAGACGATCGTGCGCCACGATGTGATGGAAAGCTGAGTACCGTGACGTCCGCGGAGTTCCGCACCGCCTTGCTGCTCGGTTCCGGCGAGGCCTCCGCCGAGGTGTCGGCTGCTTTTCGACGTCTCGGGGTCGCCGTCATCACCGCCACCGACGAAGAGTTGTCGAGTGAGGGGGGAATCGCGGAGCTCGTGGCCACCTACGGCCCGGAGGTCATCGTTCCGATGACCGAGTCCGTCGACGTCGCCGCCCTCACAGAGGCCGAGGCCGCTGGGGTGATGGTGGTGCCGTCGGCACGGGGCTGCGAACTCACCGTTACGCGTGACACGCTGCGGCGCACGGCTAATGAAGAGCTTGGCTTGCCCACGACCGCGTACCGTTTCGTCTCCACGCATGAGGATTTCCTCGCGGCTTTCGCCGAGATGGGTTTGCCGTGTGTGGTGAAACCCGCGACGTTTACCGGCGGGCACGGCCACACCGTCGTCCGCACGCCGGAGCAGATCGAGGCGGCGTGGGAGGTGTCCAACCTGTCGGAGGGGCGCGTCATGATCGAGCGCTTTGTTAACTTCGACTACGAGGTCACGGTCCTGGCCGTGCGGTCCATCGACCCGGCGACGGGCAAGTTGGCCACATGGTTCTGCGAACCGATCGGGCACCGCCACCAGGATGGCCGCTTGGCCGAGTCCTGGCAGCCGATGCCCATGAGCCCGCAGGCCTTAGATAACGCCCGCTCGATGGCCGCCCGGATCAGCAACGCCCTCGGTGGTCGGGGAGTGTGTGCGGTGGAGATGTTCGTCGCCGGCGATGAGGTGTACTTCTCTGGCGTCACCCCGCGCCCCCACGAGGAGGGGGCGGTCACGCTGCGTTCGCAGCGGCTGTCCCAATATGATCTCCATGCGCGCGCCATCCTGGGCCTGCCCATCGATGTGACGATGATTTCCCCCGGCGCCGTGGCCATGGTCTATGAGCCGCTTATCGACGTCGCCCGGGTCCTCGCCGTCCCCGAGACCGACGTCCGGTTGCCTTCCGGGCGTCCCGGCATGGTCCTGGCTACCGCCGAGACCGTACAGGAGGCCCGGGATCGGGCGTTGCTAGCTGCGCGTTAGGCGCATCCGCTGGTGCGGGATGCCTTCGTCATCGAAGGTCTCGCCGACTGGCTCGAAGCCGAAGCCACGGTAGAAGTCGACGAGCGGAAGCTGGGCGTCGAGCACGACGGGCAGGCCGGGGGCCTGCTCGCGGGCCAGCCGCAGGGACTGCTCCATCAGTTCGGCCGACAGGCCGGTGCCCCGCACGGAAGGGTGCAGGCAGAAGCGGCCGAACTTCATGGTGTCGGCGCCGTCGATAAGCGCGGGGTAGAGGCGGGCCGTGCCGACGAGGGTGCGCGGGGTATCCCCGTTCTTCCAGACCTGCAGGTGGAAGGTGTCCGGGGCGGCGTCAATATCGTCGATTTCGGCGTACGGGCACTGCTGCTCGTGGACAAAGGTGTCGACGCGCAGCTTGTACATCTGGTGCACCTCAAGCGGAGCCATGTCCGCCAGGTGGCTTACTGCGAAGTAGATTGTCATGGCGCGCCAACTTACGCCTCTTCGGCCACCTTTGGCGAACCCAGATCCCTGATTTGAGAGCTAGATCACCCTGCCCGGTCGGGCGTGACCGGGCAGAATCAGATCTCGTATTCCGGGTGAGCGTTGGAGACCATCTCGTGCCATTCGACGATCTTCTTGCGCTCGCGGCCCTCCGCCTCACCGAGGGCACGCTCGGCCGCATCAAGGTTGTGCCAGCCATCCCACGTGGTCACGGCAATGCCGCGCTCCTTGAGCATGTCAACCACTGCCTCGGGCTCCGGCTTCGACGGCTCGGCCAGCTTGCCGGAGTTGTAATCCTCCAACAGGATGGTGGTGGTGTCCTTGGCGTCCGACTTTGTGTTGCCGATGAGTCCGACCGGACCGCGCTTGATCCAGCCCGTCGCGTACAGGCCGGGCACGGGCTCGGCGCTATCAAGGTCGAGCACGCGGCCGCCATCGTTGGGCATGACAGCGCGCTCGGCATCAAAAGGCACGCCAGTGACGGCCTCAGAGCGGTAACCGACGGCGCGATAAACGGCCTGGGCTTCCCAGTTGGTGTAAGTGCCCGTGCCGCGGACGTTGCCCGTGCCATCGAGCTCGGTGCGCTCCGTCTTCAGACCCACGACGCGGCCATCCTCGCCGAGGATCTCCACCGGGGACTCGAAGAAGTGGAGGAAGAGCTTGTGCTTGGCGCCCTTGGGCTCCCGGATGGCGTAGCCCTCGAGGGTCTGGCACACCAGGTCCACCGACTTAGAATCGCGGCGGGCCTGCTCGGAGGCCTCGTCGTAGTCAATGTCCTCGGGGTCAACCACCACCTCGACGTTGTCGGAGTGGTCAAGCTCCTTGAGCTCCAGCGGGGTGAACTTGGCTTGCGCGGGACCGCGGCGGCCGAAGACGTGGACTTCCTGCACGGCGCTGCGGTGGAGGTTGTCGTACACGTTGTCCGGGATCTCGGTGACGTGCAGCTCATCGGCGGTCTTGGCCAGAATGCGGGCTACATCGAGGGCGACGTTGCCCACGCCGATGACGGCCACCTTCTCGGCGGTGAGGTCCCAGGTGCGGGAGAAATCCGGGTTGCCGTCGTAGAAACCGACGAACTCGCCGGCGCCGTGGTAGCCCTTCAGCTCATGCCCCGGGATGGCGAGGTCGCGGTCCCCGGTGGCGCCGGTGGAGAAGATAATGGCGTCGTAGTAATCGCGCATTTCCTCGACGGTGATGTCCTTGCCCACCTCAATGTTGCCGAGCAGGCGGATCTCCGGCTTGTCCAAGACAGCGTGGAGGGACTTCACAATGCCCTTGATGCGCGGGTGGTCCGGGGCCACGCCGTAGCGGATGAGGCCGAAGGGGGCGGGCATGCGCTCGAAAAGATCGATGGCTACGTCCTGGCCGGACTTGACCAGCAGATCAGAGGCGTAGATGCCGGCCGGGCCGGCGCCGACGACGGCGACACGCAAGGGACGAGACATAGTCAGACGACATCCTTCACATTAAAGAGGTAAGGGGGCAATTCTCCGGTCCATAGTACTGACCATTGCTCCGTTAAGTTAGTGGCCCCTTTCCCGCTGGCCGGTGGGGGAGCGGGGGGATGAGCAGGGGGAAGCCCCGGTGCCCAATTTGCGGAGGTTTGCAGACTTCAACCGGGCCTCATCGCCCGTCTCATGCCCGGTGATAACGGCGGCAGTTCTGGGATGGGCGACTCCCATGTGGTCGCGTGGCGGACCGCAGAGATGGCCTGTGACGTGGGTTTTTTCTTTTCCCGCCGGGGGCGGCGGGCGGGCAGCCTGTGGGAGTGACGGCGGCGTCGGAAAGCAAAGTGTCTGGTTATGTCGTGTTAAGTCTGAAAATTGATTCCGGGAAGCAGTGTGGCAGGGGCGACATTGGTTATAGAATGGCGACCGATCCCACAGCGACAGAAAGGTTACGCATGTCTGACCCCCGATCGGCACTGCTCAGCGTCGTCAACCGTAATTTCGACGGTGTTGACATTGATGGCCTCGCCGCCTCCCTCGGCCTGGGCGTCAAGCGCCTCGACGAGGTAGAGGCCAAGATTGGCTCCGTCGTGGCAGCCGGCTTGCTCGATGATGGCCCGGCCTTGATCGTTGGCACCGGTGACCTCCACTTCGACAACGAAGTGGCTGCCGCCTACGGCGTCCCCGTCCTCCTGCTCACGGACGCCCCCGGCCGCGCCGTACAGCTGGCAGAACGCCACGCCCAGGAGCTGGATGCCGTCATCGCCGCCGCGGTCACCGAAGATGGGCTGCGCGATGTGGTCAAGCTGAAAAAGGCCCTCAACGTCGAGGTCAGCCCGGTGATGTCCGCTCCGGTCTTTGAAAACTGGCTGCTCGGCCGCGCCAAGGACGCCAAGGCACACATCGTGCTGCCGGAGGGCGAGGACGACCGCATTCTGCTCGCCGCTGGGCAACTGCTCAACCGCGACATCGTGGAAATCACCATCCTCGGTGACCCGGCGGACATTAAGAACCGCGCCGGTGAGCTGGGCGTGGACCTGACCAAGGCCCACATCATCAACCACCTCAGCTCGCCGCTGGCGGAGGAGTTTGCCAACGACTTCGTTGAGCTGCGCAAGTCCAAGGGCGTGACCCTGGAAGAAGCGCGCGAGACGATGCAAGACATCTCCTACTTTGGCACGATGATGGTGCACAAGGGCCTGGCCGATGGCATGGTCTCCGGCGCCGCCCACACCACGGCGCACACCATTAAGCCGTCCTTCCAGATCATCAAAACCACCCCGGACGCATCCGTGGTCTCCTCCATTTTCCTCATGGTCATGCGCGGGCGCCTGTGGGCGTTCGGCGACTGTGCGGTGAACCCGAACCCGACCGCCGAGCAGCTCGGCGAGATCGCGGTCGTCTCCGCGAAGACCGCCGCGGCCTTTGGCATTGATCCCCGCGTTGCCATCCTGTCCTACTCCACCGGCTCCTCCGGCTCCGGCCCGGACGTGGACCGCGCCATCGATGCCCTCGGGCACGCCAAGCGCATCGATCCTTCCCTCAAGGTGGATGGCCCGCTGCAGTTCGACGCCGCCGTCGACCCCGGAGTGGCCAAGAAGAAGATGCCCGACTCCGATGTCGCTGGCCACGCCAACGTCTTTGTGTTCCCCGACCTGGAGGCCGGCAACATCGGCTACAAGACCGCGCAGCGCACGGGCAGTGCCCTGGCTGTTGGTCCGATCTTGCAGGGTCTGAACAAGCCCGTCAACGATCTTTCTCGCGGCGCCACCGTCCCGGACATCGTCAACACCGTTGCCATTACCGCCATCCAGGCCGGAGGAAAGTAAATTGACTTACGCACTTGTTCTCAACTCTGGATCATCTTCCATCAAGTTCCAGATCCTTGACCCCTCCGCCGACGCCAGCGCCGAGCCGCTGGTCTCTGGCCTCGTCGAGCAGATCGGTGAGCCGCAGGGCACCATCGCCATCAAGATCCGCGGCGAGAAGGTCACCTCCGAGCTGCCGGTCCCCGATCACTCCGCCGGTCTGGAGATGGCCTTCGCCATCCTCGCCGAGCACGGTGTTGGCCCGCATGACGTGCACGTCTCCGCCGTCGGCCACCGCGTTGTCCACGGCGGCAAGGTCTTCTCCCACCCGGAAATCATCACCGACCAGGTGGTGGACATGATCCAGGACCTCATCCCGCTGGCGCCGTTGCACAATCCCGCCAACATCGACGGCATCAAGGTCGCCCGTGAGATGCTGCCGGACATCCCCCACGTCGCGGTTTTTGACACCGGTTTCTTCGCCGACATGCCCCCGGCCGCTGCCCTCTATGCCATCAACGCTGAGGTCGCGGGCGCCAACGGCGTGCGCCGCTACGGCTTCCACGGCACCTCACACGAGTTCGTGTCCCAGCAGGTCCCGGCGCTGTTGGGCAAGGACAGCAGCGAGGTCAACCAGATCACCCTGCACCTGGGCAATGGTGCGTCCTGCTCCGCGGTCAAGGGCGGCCACGCCATCGATACGTCGATGGGCATGACCCCGCTCGCGGGCCTGGTCATGGGCACCCGCTCCGGCGATATTGACCCGGGCATCATCTTCCACCTCTACCGCACCGCGGGCCTAAGCATCGACGAGATTGATACGATGCTCAACCGCCAGTCCGGCATCAGGGGCCTGTCGGGGGTCAACGATTTCCGCGCGCTGCGAGAGATGATTGACAACGGTGATACCGACGCCTGGTCCGCCTACAACATCTACATCCACCAGCTGCGCCGCTACATCGGCTCCTACATGATCGCCCTCGGCCGCGTCGACGCGATCACCTTCACCGCCGGTGTCGGCGAGAACGCCAAGTTCGTCCGCGAGGACGCGCTCGCTGGCCTGGAAATGTACGGCATCAAGATCGACCCGGAGCGCAACGATCTGCCCAACGACGGCGCGCGCCTGATCTCCACCGATGATTCCACCATCAAGGTCTTCGTCGTCCCCACCAACGAGGAACTGGCCATCGCGCAGAAGGCCACCTTGCTGGCGAAGGGCTAGAAACACTGCTTATCGACGTCCCCCTTCCTCCCGCATGCGGGAGGTCACGGGGACGTCGATAAGCATTTTTTTAAAACCAGGTGACCGGGCGGACCTGGTTGGCCATGTCCACCAAGTTGTAGCGGTGAATGGGGAAGGGCGCCTGGCGGGCCTGCAAGCGCAGCGTTTCGGCGAGGCCGCGCCGAAGGCCGCGCTGGGTGAAGTGGAACTCGAAGAGGTCATTGGGGGAGGCCGCGGTGTCCACCCCGGCATTGCGGAGGAAGTTGAGCCCCGCCGACATGACGGCGATCTTGATCTGCAGGAAGCGCGGCTCGTTGGTGGGGATCTCCTCCAGACGGCGGGCGGTGCGGCGAATGCGTGATTCGGTGAGCGTGCCGGAGATGAGCTGCAAAATGGTGGTCAGCTGGGCCATGCGGTGATGGCGCGAAGCCTGCGGCACCTTGTCCAGCGCGGCGACGGCCATCTCGATCTGATTCTCGGCCATGAGCTGGCGCGCGAGGCCAAACGCGGAGGACACCGTCGTGGAGTTGGTCGCCCACACCAGACCGTAGAGGCGCATGGCGGAAAAGCGCAGCATGGCGGGATCCTGGGTTTCATACGACCAGTTCTTGGTCAGCTGGGTCAGTTCCTCGCCGTCAATCGTGTCGAGCGTGCTGCCCAGATAGGACGCCGCCCGCGCAGTTTTCTCCGGGATGAGCTGGGAATTGTGGAAACCCAACTGCTGGATAATGAGCTCATCGACAGCCGCCAACGCCAACTTGGGGGCAGCCTCGCCCGGCAGAATCCGCAGCACCTCGGCGAAATGGCTCTGGGCGCTGGAATAATCATCGAGCAGCAACGCAGTGACGCCGGCGTACCACTGGTAACGCCAATCGTGGCCCAACCGCCCCTCCAACGACGTCAGCCACGTACGGGCCTGGCCGGTAAAGCCCAGGTCCAACATGGCGCGGACAACGCCGAGCGGGATCTCCGCCGACTGCTCATACTCCGGCGTTTTCATCGCCTGCCGCAACGTCTCCAGCGCCTCCTGCGGCTCGGTGTAGGAAGAACCGGAGAGCATGGCGGCGCCGACATCACTGCGATCGATGAGCGGGGCGGGCAACGCGGCGACGACCTCCGGGGAGGTGATCCGCACTGTCCGGTCAATGCCGTCGATGAGCTGATCGGTGCGAAACACCAGGTGCTTGGTGCCAAAGGTCGTCCTCTGCGGCGAGAACAGCGAATGCTGAGCGGGGAACTGCTCACCATCGCGCACCGCCAAGACCTCACGCAGCACGCCATAGAGCTGGGTGGACATCTCCTTCACTGAATCAAAACGGCGCTTCGGATCGGGGTGGCAAGCTCGCTCTAAGAACCGGTAGAAGCTCAAATACTTGCGGAAGGTCGGTACCTCGGTGGGGTCCGGCAGGCCCGGTACGTAGATGCCGTCTTCCTTCGGCAGATGCACCGTCAACGCCGCCAACGTCCGCCCCACGGTGTAGATGTCGCTGGCCACGCTCGGACCCTCCGCCGCCACCTCCGGAGCCTGGAAACCCTTCGTGCCATAGATGAAGCCATAAGCGCCGATGCCGGAAACCGCGCCCAGGTCAATGAGCTTGACCTGGTCTTCCGTGACAATGATGTTGTCCGGCTTGAGGTCGTTGTACACCACCCCCCGCGAATGCAGATAGTCCAGCGCGGGGAGCACTTCGAGGATGTAAGCAATGGCCAAATCGATGGGCAGGACATGATCTTCCTGCTCATTCCGGCGGCTACGCAACGACGGCCCACCAACGAACTCCATGACGATGAAACCGCTGGGGACCCGCGGATCATCAATAAAGTTAAAAATCTTCACGATGCCCGGGTGGGTAATATCCGCCAAAAACTCCCGCTCCGCGATGGCAGCCCCGTGCTCATCAGCCGACTTCGTCGACTGCAACCCCTTGAGCACCACGTGGCGGCCCGACACATGATGATCATTGGCCAGATAAATCCACCCCATGCCGCCAAAGGCAATGACGCCCAAGATCTCGTACTGCCCGGCCACCATGTCGCCCGGCTGCAGCTGCGGCTGAGGAATTCCCTTCTTCTCTACCGCCTCGGTCGGGTTAACCAGCGCCTCTTCCGGGTCGGAGGGGCGCACAAACGGCAGGTTGACCATGCCATCGGCAACCGTGCGACCAGTGCGCTCGGCCCTGCGCCGCTGCCGGAAGGTCGACAGCGCCAATTGCCTCGCCCGCGCGGACGTATCGTCGCGCTTGGACAGTGCCGTGGACGTGGGGACAGTGGCGGGGGAGTGATCGCGGAGATTATCCAGATCAGCCAGCAGCGCGGAAATATCCCCCATCGACTCGTCGTACTTACCCCAATCCTCCTCGTCCTCATCATCATCGGCGAAGGGGTCAAAGGCGACGGCCTGGGTGCCGGTGGGGGAATCCTCCGGCTCGAAAACCTCCTCGTGGACTACACCGGTCGTGGGGGTCTCATCCTGGGGGAAGGAGGTGGGTGGCGGCGGGGTGCTCATTGTTCCTCCTCGGCCTTTCCTGCATCGTCCGGATCTTCTGGGCGGTAGTTCAGTGGCGGTGGCCCGGCGGTGGCGTTGTATGCCGCGAACCAGCGGTTATACATCTGCCACCACGTGCCATCCCGGAACAGCCGCTCGATCGTCGAGTTGACCTGCCGGGTCAGCGGGACCGAATCGTAGAGAGCATCGGGCAGCGGCATGGCCACCGCATAGGATTCCGACGCCAACGTACTTCCCACGATCGCCGTGTACGGATCCTGCGCCGCGATACCCGACAGAATCGTGTCATCCGAGAGGATCGCGTCGGCCTGGTGCTGCTGCAACGCCACGAGGCAGTCCGCCCAGCTCCGCGTCTTGAGGATGCGCGATTGCGGCGCATTCAACCGCGCCTTCTCCAGAGCCGTCGACCCGTCGGTGACGCACACCGTGCGGCCCGGCAACTGAGCCACTCCCTTGATATCGGAGTTCTTAATCACCAGCAGGCGAGAATCCGTGGTGAGGTACGGCGTGGAAAACAGCACCTGCTCCTGGCGCAGGCGGGTCACCGTCATCGTGCGGATGACCATATCCACGTCGTGGTTTTCCAATGCCTCGGCCCGGGAGGCGGACTCAATGAAGCGGAAATCAACGCGGTCCGGGTCGCCGAAAATATCGCGGGAAATTTCCCTGGCCAGGTCCACCTCGAAGCCCCGGAGCTCGCCGGTGACGGAATCGCGATAGGACAACAAATTCTGGGATTGATCGACGCCGACGATGATGCGCCCGCGGTGAACAATCCGCGGGATGAGCTCGATGGGGGTGCGATCATCGGGGCGGAAGGATCCGATGATGTCGCTGGTGTTGATCTCCTGCGGTGGCTGATCGCCCGGGTTTTCCACCGTGGCACCGGCGGGAAGGGGCGGGCCGTAGGCGTGCGCGGCCGGACGATCCTCATCATCCGGGGTATCGGTCGGATGGAGGGATTCGAAATTGAGCGGGGTGCAGGCGGAGGCGGCGATGCTCACGGCCAGGAGGGCGGCGAAGAATCGGGTTTTAGCGTGGCGGGTTTTGCCGTTGCGGAGGCGCATCACAGGTACTCCTGCAGGCGGGGGCGGATGCCGATCCACACCGCGGCGATGGCCGCGAGCGACAATATGAGGACCGCAGTGGCGACGAGCTGCGTGGCAGCCAACCCGTCGTTGATGAAGGCGCGCATGGAGGAGCGGGCATCAGCGATGAGGCGGGAGAGGGCGGCGTCGAGCCGGTCATACGATCCTGCCGAGGTGGCCGGTTCCCCCGGCGTGGCCAGGTTCGTGGTCGCTTGCCGCATTGCCTCCTGGTAATCACCGTCGACCATCGCGCCGGTGAAGCGGACGTGGGCGGCCTCCCAGTCGGCGAGGGCGCTGCGGGCCTCGGTGATGAGGGTGAGGTTGCGGTCGCCCGTGCCGCGCGGATTGTGCCCCTCGGCTTGCTCGAAATCATCCAGGGCGTCGGTGACGGCGCCGGTGGCTGATTCGAATTGGGTGGTGGAATCGGCCACCGATTGCCGCCTGACCAGGGCTAGTGTCTCGGAGGTGCGGGCCTGCTGCGCCTGGATGCGGGAGGCCGTCAGCGAATCCCACGGCATGGAGGCTTCCGCGAAGCCGCGCGTGCCGGCTTGCCACGTGCTGAAGTTGGACACGCTCACCCACATGATGGCTACGATCATGAGGCCCGTCGCGGCGAGGAAGCCCTTGTTGAGCCGGCGTCGTGTCATCCGCCACAGCGCCCACTGGGAGAACACGAGGAACACCACGGCGGCCAGCAACCCGGAGAGCGGAACCCATTGTGGCTGGGTGAGGTTGTTTTGCTGTTCCCGGACCTCGCGGCTGGTCAGTGCGAAGAGTTCGGCGGCGGCGGGCAGGATGTCTTCGCGCATGAGGCCCGAGGCCTCGGCCATGTACGCCACGCCGACTGGGTTGCCCACGCGGTTGTTCGTCCGGGCCGTTTCGATGAGGCCCGTGTAGATGGGGATTTGGCGTTCAATGCTGGCGATGAGGTCGAGCGCGCGGCGATCGTTGAACCCAATGCCCGCGGAGGATTCCGCCGCTGACACCATCGCGCGATCGATCGCGGCGTTGTAGCGGTTGCGCGTCCCCGCTGGTTCTACTCCCGCCTGGACGAACCCGGTCGTCGCGATCGTATCGGCCAGTGACAGGGAGGTGTAGAGGTTGTGTGCCGAGTAGCTCATGGGCTCGGTGGTGGTGAGCAGGACGTCAAGAGATTGTTGCCGGTCCGCCGAGGACTGCGACATGGAATACCCGGCGGCGAAAATGGATAAGGACAGCAGCAGCGCAATGCTGAGCATCTTGCCGGGCGTGGTGACCAGGTAGGAAAAAACCCGCCGCAGCCATAACCACGGCACCGAGAACGTATCCATCAATCGGCTGGATACGGAGCGGCGGCGGAATTCCTCATCGGAGGTAACCTGGTCCAGCCAGTGATCCTGGGTGTCTTCGGGGACGTCCGCCCCATCGTCATCCACCAGGACGGCGCGCCGGGTGGAGAGGGCACCGGACATAGCCCGTAGCCTGGTGCGGCGGTATTTCAGCGCCCCGGCGCGGGAAGGTTTTTCCACGGCGGTATGTGCAGGCTCGCCAGAGTCCTTCGCGCCGGTCATTGACTCATGATAACCCCGAATTGTGTCCGATGTCATGTGCCTGAGGGGTGTCTATTGTCGTTTTTATGGAAGGTGATGGAAACGGGTGGGCTGCCGGGCCCGCGGGAGTGCGCGTGTGGGGCCGGTTCGGTGCTGCCGGGCTCATGCTGCTGGCCGGATCAGGCGAGGACAGGCGGGTGCTCATGCAGCACCGCGCGCAGTGGACCAATCAGGGTGGCACCTGGGCGTTGCCCGGCGGGGCGAGGGATTCGCACGAAACCGCCGTGGAGGCTGCCCTCCGGGAGGCGATGGAGGAAACCGCCGTCGATCCCAGCCTCGTCGAGGTGTTGTACACCGAGGTCACCGCGGGCCCTTACCCTGGGGATCAGTGGACCTACACCACCGTCATCGCGCAGACCGTGACGGGGGAGCCGCTCCCGGTGGATCCTAATGAGGAATCCCTCGAACTGCGGTGGGTGCCGTTGGGTGCCTTGGACACGTTGCCGCTCATGCCCGCGTTCGAAAGCGCACTCCCGGGGCTTCTACAGGCCATTCACAGGATTTCTTCCTGAATGCTGTGGCAAGGTGTACAGCATGATTCAGCTTGAAGGTCTGACCAAACACTATGGCCAGGTCCGCGCCGTCGAGGATCTCACATTCACCGTCGAGCCCGGCGTCGTTACCGGCTTCCTCGGCCCCAACGGCGCCGGTAAATCCACCACGATGCGCATGATTCTGGGGTTGGATAACCCGACCTCTGGCACCGCGCTTATCGACGGCCGCCCCTTCCGCGACTTCCGTCGCCCCCTCAAGCAGGTGGGCGCCTTGCTGGACGCCAAAGCCGTCCACCCCAATCGGTCTGCCGCCAACCACTTGAAGTGGATGGCCCAGACCAACGGCATTTCGCCGCGCCGGGTAGATGAAGTCTTGGGCCTCGTGGGGCTGAGCGACGTCGCGGGGAAGAAGGCCGGCGGATTCTCCCTCGGCATGGGCCAGCGCCTCGGCCTCGCCGGGGCTCTCCTGGGTGATCCCCGTGTGCTCATCCTCGACGAACCCGTCAACGGCCTCGACCCCGAGGGCATCCGCTGGGTCCGTGGCCTGCTCAAAGCCCTCGCCGCAGAGGGTCGCACCATCCTCATCAGCTCGCATCTGCTGTCGGAGATGGCGTTGACCGCCGACCGCCTCGTCGTCATCGGACGAGGTCGCCTCGTCGCCGACACGACCACGCATCAGTTCATCCGCGAGCACTCCGCTGCCGTCGTCCAGGTCCGCACCGAGCGCCAGGAGGACTTCGCGGCCCGCCTCGCCGAGCTGGGCTTCGCCTCCACCACCTCCACCGACCCGGACGGCCGCCCCGTCCTCGAAGTCCCCAACCGCAGCACCGATGAAATCGGCGCCCTCGCCTTCTCTGAGGGCTTCGCGGTCCGGGAGCTCGCGCTACGCCAAGCCAGCCTCGAGGACGCCTTCATGGACTCCACCACCGATTCCGTCCAGTACCAGGCCAGCGGCCAGGAGGCTCAGTAACCCATGTTCATCAACACCCTTGCTTCCGAATGGACCAAGCTGCGCACCACCCGCTCATTCTGGTGGACCACCGCCCTTTTTGTCCTCATGTCCGTCGGCTGGGCCGGCGTCATGGGCTATACCGCCATGGAGGCCGACGGCGGGTTCCCCACCATCTGGGCCTCCTCCATCGCCACCGCCGTGTACCTCCTGGGCTTCTGCGTGCTCATGATCCAGGCGATCATGATCATCACCACGGAGTATCGCTACCAGGTCCAATCGGTCACGTACCTGGCCACCCCCCGACGCTGGACCGTCGCGTTGGCGAAGCTGCTGCTCTACGCGGCTATCGCCGCTATTTTGACCTTCGTCGTCGTGGTCGCTGGCTTCCTGCTTGCCGACGCCCTCGCCCCCGCTTCCGCAGCCGCCCTCTTCGAGCCCTTTAAGGACGAGTCCGCCCTCCTCATCATGTGGACTTTCCCGACCGCAGCTGCGGCCCTGGTCGTCTTCTCCCAGGGTATGGCGCTCTTGCTGCGCCAAACGGCGGGCACCGTGGCCCTCATGCTCGTGTGGTTCATGGGCCTGGAAAGCATCGTGCGCCTCATCCCCAACTGGGGCAACGACATCGCGCGCTTCCTGCCCTTTGAAAACCTCAACGCCTTCGTCATGAACACCCCCGTGCAAGACGCCCCGTGGGGCGTCCACGGCTCAGGCGTCTACTTCTTCGCCTGGGCCGTCGTGCTGTGGGTCTTGGGGGTCGTCGCGCTGCAGCGGCGCGATGCCTGAGGCTGGCAGCGTGACATAGATTCTCTAGAATCCCGCGTACTACCTATCATTTCCCCAGGTCGCAGCCCAGCGCGATCTGCATTTTAGAGAATCCTTGCGCTCCCGACATCCTCATCGCGACGCGAGCAGCGTATGAGTAACGATGATCACCACCGGCAGGGCCAAGTAGCCGCCCGCAATGAGCCCAGCCGTGAGGGAATAGCTGCGCGAGGCGATACGCCCTGAGAACTCTGCCATGGCGAACAACATGGAGCGCAGGGGCTTGAGGAAGAAGACGAGCAGGCAGCTGCCCAGGTTGAAAGCCACGTGGACCAAGGCGGCCTGGACAGCAAAGGAACCCATGGAGCCGGGCACCGCCAAGGCGGTGAGCAGGGCTGTCAACGTGGTGCCTACGTTCGCGCCGAGGGTAATGGCCAGGATCTCGCGCTGTCGCAATGACTGCGTCACTGAGAATGGCAGCAATGAGGAGATCACCACCGACGAGGCTTGGGTCAGTGCGGTCGCCGCCGCTCCCGAGAACAATCCCAACGCCTCGGAGGATCCCGAGGAGCGTTCCATGAGGGTGCGGGTTTTCGCGGCTGTCAGGGTCGACAGCAGGGAACTCAACACCCGCATGCTCACCATGATGAGCACGGTGCCGATGAGGATGCTCATCACGGGCGCGACGCCCGAGGGGAAGACGTCACCGAGCCATCCGCGGAAGCCGATGGTGTTAATGATGGGCGATACGAGCTCCAGTACGACGTTGCCGGTGGGGGTGTGTTGGGAGCCTTCACCAAGGAGTGTTTCGGACACCCAGCCGGTGAATGACCGAAGGGGGTGGAAGGCCAGCTCCAAGACGAAGGCCACCATGACAAACACCAGGTTGAAGGAGCTGTGGAGGGAGGCGGCGGCGAAGGCGCGTCGGAAATTTCCCCGGTCGCCGACGAAGCTGAACGCCACCAGCAGGGGGGTGAGGGTGGTGCCAATGTTGGCGCCCAAGATGATGGGAATGGCCACAGGGACTGACACCCCTCCAGTTCCCACGGCGGCCACCGTCAAGGCGGTGACGGTGGTGGAGGATTGGAGTGATGCCGCGGCGACGATGCCGATCAGCACACCGATGATGGGGTTGGTGGCAAGGTCGAAGAGCCGGGCAACGGCACCGGAGCCGACGCCGGAAGCACCGTCGAGGATAAGGTACACCGCCACGAACATGACGGCGATGGTGGCTACAACTGCGCACCAGCGCACTGATGATCCGAGCCGCGATAGTGCAACGAAATCTCGATCGGCGGGGATGTGGCGAGGATTGACAAAATGGTGTGTGCCGGGAAGGGACGGTGGACGTGTGTGTTCGGCGGTCACGTCGACCACCCCGACGAACTTTTACCCTGATACTCAGACATTTCTCATCAAATCTATCATCCCGGCTGAGCGGCTCTGCGTGGACTAAAGCGTGGACTAAAGTGTGCGAAATGACGAAGCATGCCAACGATGCCCACCCAGCGCCAGGGCAGGACGACAAGCCGATCGGCGTTCCGCTGCTCTTAGGCCTGGCGCTGCTGTCGGCGTCGGCTCCTTTCTCTATTGATATGTACTTGCCGGCCATGCCTGGCATCGCCGCAGAGTTGAGCACGACACCGGCGATGGTGCAGTTGACTTTGTCGGGTTTCCTGGCGGGTTTGGCGATCGGCCAGTTGGTTATCGGCCCTATTTCGGATGCGATCGGCCGACACAAACTCATGTTGGGTGGTGCGGGCATCGCCCTGGTGGCTGCCGTTATTGCGGCGGTGGCCCCGAACATCGGCATCCTCATTGGTGCCAGGCTCATCCAGGGTCTGGGGGCGGGTGCATGTATCGTGCTGGCCCGAGCCGTCATTCCGGATCTGGCGAAGGGAGCCGTGGCGGCTCGAGCATTTTCACTGCTCATGTCCATTCAGGGCGTGGCTCCGATCCTCGCTCCGGTGGCGGGAGGTCTGCTCCTCGACCCGATCGGGTGGCGCGGGCTTTTCTGGGTCCTCGCCGGGATCGCGGCGGTGCAGATGCTCGTCGTCGTGTTTGTGATTGGGGAATCGAAGCCGCCGGAGGAGCGGAGCCCGGCCACCGTTCGTGGCATCGTGGGCAACTATGCCTACGTGCTTCGTAGTGCTGGCTATCGCGGGTACTTGGTCGCCTTTGCATTCACCTTCGCGGCGATGTTTTCGTACATTTCGGCCTCCTCGTTTCTTTTCCAAGAGGAGCTGGGCTTTAGCGCCCAGACCTACGCGCTGATCTTCGCCTTCAACGGCGTGGGCATCATTTTGGGAACGATTGTCAATGGTCGGCTCATCGGTCACATCAATACGCAGCGGTTGTTGCTCATCTCGCTGGGGATTTTCATTGCCGCCAGCGCGGCGCTCCTCCTGGTGGTGAGCATCACGCCCATCGTCCCGGTGATTGTCGGGTTGCTGTTTATTGCTATGGCGCAGACCGGCATCATCATGGGCAATGCCACGGCCCTGGGCACGGGGCTGGTGCGTGAGCGGGCTGGTTCGGCCTCGGCGCTGATGGGGTTCGCTCAGTTTGGCATTGCGGGCTCGATTAGCCCGGTGATGGGATTGGGGGCTAACCCGGGGTTGAACATGGCCGTTGGCATGCTGGCCTGCTCGTTGATTGCGCTAGCCGGTGCGGTGTACGCCGGGAAGCAGACTACTGCAGCGCCGACGTCAGCTTCATAACGTTGTCGGTGTAACGGCGGAAGAAGCCGCGTTGGTTCCAGTCTTCCAGCGTCAATAGGCGGGAGACGGCGAGGTAGGCGGTGGCTAGTTCGTTGAGCTGGTCGATGAGGTTGCCGTGGGTGATCATGAGCGTCGACTCGTAGTTGAGGCCGAAGCTGCGCATGTCCATGTTGGAGGAGCCGAGGGTGCCCAGGGATTCGCCGTCCTCGTCGGGGTCGGCGAGGATGAACTTGGAGTGGAGGACGTAAGGCTCGGGGAAGAGGTGGATGTGAACGCCGGCCTCGAGGAGGGCTTGGTAGTAGGAAGACTGGGCGTGGTGGACCATGAACTGGTCGGACTTTTCGGAGACCAGCAGGTCGACGTGGACGCCGCGGTAGCAGGCGGTGGTAACTGCTTCGAGTACTGATTCGTCGGGGATGAAGTAAGGGGAGCAGAGGACCAGGCGTTTTTGGGCGTGGTGGATGATCGAGGTGAACATGCGCAGCACGGGCTCGGTGGTGTAGCCGGGGCCGGAGGGGACGAGCTGGACTACGTTGTCGGAGGGTTCTTCGTCGATGCCGGGTTGGTCGTGTTCGCGCTCGGGAGGGATGATTTCGAGGAGGTCGCCGGTTTCGGAGTACCAGTCGACGGCGAAGACGAAGGCCATGGAGGAGACGACGGGGCCGGTGAGTTCGGCCATGAGGTCGATCCATTGGCGTTCGGGTTGTTGGCTTTCGCGGACGCGGTAGTAGCGCTCGATCATGTTGGTGGAGCCGATGAAGCCCAGACGGTCGTCGATAATGAGCAGTTTGCGGTGGTTACGCAGGTCGGGGCGGCGGAAGCGGCCGCGCCAGGGCTTGAGGGGGAGCATGAGTTGCCATTCGACGCCGATGGCGGTCAGGCGTTTGCCCAGGGAGAGGTAGCGGGGGTATTTCAGGGAGCCGACTTGGTCGAAGAGCAAGCGCACTTTGACGCCGCGTTGGACGGCGCGTTCGAGGGCGCGGAAGAAGACGTCGGTGGTCGAATCCCAGGCGGTGATGTAGATCTCGACGTGGACGTGGTCGGTGGCGGTGTCCACGGCTTCGGCCATTCGCCGCAGGGTTTGGTTGTAGTCGGTGTGGAGGCCTTCGTTGTGGCCGACGACGGCGGGGATGTTGGTGAGCTTGCGGTTGAGGCGGATGATGGATTGGACTTCCTCGGAGAGGTCGACGTACTGGGGGAAGTCGGGGGTGTCGGCCTGGATGTCTTCGATCATCGCGTTCGCTTCTTGCTGGATGCGGTGGCGGCGTCGGTTGATGTACGGCGAGCCCATGAGGAGGAACAGGGGCAGTCCGATGAAGGGGAGGAGCAAAATGGCCAGCAGCCAGGCGGTGGAGGAGCTGGGGCGGCGTCCTTCGGGGACGAAGCCGATGGCGAAGATCTTGATGGAGTAGTCAATGATCAGGCCGATCATTTGCCAGGTACTCAGGTCGAAGGCGATGTTCATCTAGCGGACCTCGTCGTAGTCTGCGGTGGGGACGTAGTCCACGACGACGGGTGCGTGGTCGGAGGCTCCTTTGCCGGCGCGTTCTTCAATGTCGACGAACGCGGCGCGCGCCTGCCCGGCTAGGGCTGGGGTGGCCAGCTGGAAATCGATGCGCATGCCTTCGCCCTTCTGGAAACGCAGGCTCTTGTAGTCCCAGTAGGTGAAACGCTCTGCGGTGAGGGGGCGGGTGACCTCGGTGAGCCCGACGTCGATAAGCCCGTCGAAGGCTTGCCGTTCCGGCTCGGTGACGTGCGTTTTCCCTTCGAAGAAGGCGGGGTCCCACACGTCGATGTCAAGGGGGGCGACGTTGAAGTCGCCGAGGTAGACCGCCCGATGCGAGGGGTCCTCGCGCAAGGTGTCCGCGATGTGGAATTTCAGGTTGTAGAGCCAGCGGAGTTTGTAGTCGTAGTGCGGGTCGGCGATTTCGCGCCCGTTGGGCACGTACAGGCTCCACACCTTCACGCCGTTGCACGTCGCGCCGATGGCGCGCGCCTCCACGTCCTGCGGTTGGGATGGGTCTTTGTCGAATCCGGGTTGTCCGGGGAAATGCTTATCGACGTCCGCGAGGCCCACCCTTGATGCAATCGCCACACCGTTCCACTGGCTCAGGCCCATGTGGGCTACCTCGTAGCCGGCTTCTTCGAAGGCGAGGTAGGGAAATTTATCGTCTGAGCATTTGGTTTCTTGCATCGCCAGGACATCGACATCGTGGCGGTGCAGGAATTCCACGACTCGCTCCGCGCGGGTTCGCACGGAGTTGACGTTCCAATTGACGATTCGCATGTAGTACAGACTACCTGTGAGTTAGCTCCGCGCTGCGATGTCGATGGTGCTCTCCGAAACCCAGTTTGCTATACAGTGCGCGCCCCGCCGCATTGGAGGCGATGACTTGGAGGTAGGCGCGATCAGCGCCGTTGGCGGCGCCCCAACGCAACATGTCGATGCCGAGGCGGGTGCCGAGACCGCGGCGTCGATAAGCAATGTCGACCTCGACGGCCGAATAACCGAGCCAGAGACTGCCATCGCCCGAGGATGTGAGGGTGCCGCGCGTGATAGCGACGGTCTCACCATGGGGGGTGAGCAGGCGGCCGAAGCCCATCTGGCCGTCGATCTGTTCGCGCAACAGCTCGAGCGCCCGGACGGGGAGGGACTGGCCGCGGAAGTGGTAGAGGGCGAGCCAATCATCGTCGGGCTGGTCGTCGACGTGGAAGCGCAGCTCCGGCGCGGCATCAGAGACCGGGACATCCGCCAACGACCTGGTCATGACGATAATTTCCGGGCCTAAGGTCCAGCCGGAGGCGGTGAGCTTTTCCGCCGGGGCGCCGATGCGCTCGGGAATGAGCAGGCGGACGGGCAGGTCGTGGCGGGCGTAAAAGGCGGTGATCTCATCCAGCGGAACGGCCTCAAACCCCGCCGAGGGGCCGAGCGGCACGGCAGAATTGGAGCGTTCCGTGATGCCATCACCGGCGCGCATGAGCCACTGACCGTTGGCGGTCCACGTGTGCTCGGTGCCCGGGAAAGCCTTGGCGGTGGCGACCTCGACGGCGCGGATGTCGGAGTTGCGGATCATGCGCGGGGAGAGTTTCTTCAGCACCTTCACCTGCTCTGGCGGGATCTCCAGCGACTCCGCCTCGCTGGGAAAACCGCCGACCTCCTGCGGGCGCACCACGAGCGGATCGACGGACACCACGTGGCCGATGACATCGCTGAGATGGCCCGGGGTGTCCGGCAGGATCCGGCGAACGACGATCCGGTCGCCCACCTGCGGCTCATCAGAACGGAAGATCCCCATCAGTGCCCAAAGGGATCGTCGTCGACGCCCGGCATCCACGTCATACCGGCTTGGTTCCACCCGTTGGCCTTGATCGCCTTTTTGGCTTGGCGCTTGTAGCGGCCGATGAGCACGTCGGTGTACACGAAGCCATCGAGGTGACCGACCTCGTGCTGCAGGCAGCGGGCGAAGAAACCGGTACCGTCCACGGTGATCTCGTTGCCGTCGGCGTCGAAGCCGGTGACGGTGGCCTCGTGCGCCCGCGGCGTCGGGAAGCCCTCGCCCGGCAGAGAGAGGCACCCCTCGTCGTCGGTGCCATCATCGGCGGGCATGGTCTCCGGGATGGCGGAGGTGGTGAGCACCGGATTAATCACGCACCCGGTGTGCATAACGCCCTCATTGTCGGGGCAGTTATAAACGAATACGCGCTTGCTCACCCCGACCTGATTGGCGGCCAGGCCAACGCCATTGGCCACGTCCATCGTCTCAAACATGTCCGTGATCAGCGTCTGCATCTCCTCGGAGGCGATGTCAGCGGGGTCGACGGGAGTAGTCGGATGATGGAGCACGGGGTCGCCGTGGATAACAATGGGGCGCACAGTCATGCTCTACAGTTTAGGCATGTCCGAGCTCTCCGAATCCGACGCCCGCCTCTTGGCGTTCGAGGAACGCGCGCCCCGCTCGGCCGGCACCAAGGAAGAGGCCATCCGGGCGCAGTTGGGCATCAGCCCCGTCCGTTATTATCAGCGCCTCAACCTGCTTATCGACGTCCCCGCGGCCATGTCCGCCCACCCCGTCCTACTGTCCCGCCTGCGGCGGGTCCGCGACAGGCGCGCCGGTGAGCGGGCGCTGCTCAACGAAAAGCTAGAGTGACTACTGTGACGAATGTGAATCAGGACAATCAGGACAACACTGCTTCTTCCGGCGCTTCCGGCTTGCCGTTGCGCGGCCTCGCGATGGTGCTCATCGCCGTCGCCGTCATCCTCGGCCTGTGGGGCGTGTACGCCATGACGCAAAACTCCACCTCCTCCGAGCAGGCCGCACCGGAGACGACCTCCGCTGCCGCGCCGCAAACCACCGTCGCGGCGCCAGCGCCCACGTCCGCCCCGACCGAAGCCCCAGAGGACACCACCTCTGCCCCCGCCCCCGCGCCGGGTGCAAACGAAGGCCCCGCCCGCCTTAATATTCTCAACAACTCCACCGTGCCGAACCTGGCCAAGGATGTCGCCGGCACCCTCGGCAGGCAGGGCTTCGACATCGGTGAAGTGGGAAATGTCTCCGACATCATCCACCCGGAGAACACCGTCTACTTCCAGCCCGGCAACGCCGATGCTGAACGCCGCGCCCGAGAGCTAGCCGACCGCGTCGGGGGAGTAGCAAAGGAATACAATCAGGCTCTACCGGATGGCACCAACGGCGCCAACGACATCACCCTCGTCCTGGTCAACCAGGTCGCGCTGTAACTGTTAAGGAGCCATCGTGATGGCGATCGACCCGATTCAATTCCATGGCTCACCCCAGCCCACCTTGGGCATTGAATGGGAGATCGCCCTCGTCGACCCCGTCACCCGGGACCTCGCGCCCAAAGCCGCCGAGGTCATCGCCGCCGTCAACGCCGCGCACCCCGAGGTCCACCTGGAAAAGGAGTTCCTCCAAAACACCGTCGAGCTGGTCACGGGCATCCACCCAACGACCCCGGCGGCCATCTCCGAGCTGGCCCATAGCTTGGCCTGCGTCAAAGGGGCCGCCGATTCCCTCGGCCTGCGCCTGTGGGCCTCCGGCTCACACCCGTTTTCCGATTTCCGGCAGAACCCCGTCTCGGAAAAGAATGCCTACACCGAGATCATCGAGCGCACCCGCTTCTGGGGTTCCCAAATGCTGATCTGGGGCATCCACGTCCACGTTGGCATCTCCTCCGCCGATCGAGTGTGGCCCATCATCAACGCGATGATGACCAAGTACCCCCACCTGCTCGCGCTCACCGCATCATCTCCCGGGTGGGACGGCATCGATACCGGCTACGCCTCCAACCGCACCATGCTCTACCAGCAACTACCCACCGCCGGCCTGCCCTATCAATTCCAGACCTGGGCCGAATGGGAATCCTACATGCACGACCAGGGCATCTCCGGCGTCATCAACCACACCGGCTCGATGCACTTCGACATCCGCCCGGCCGCCAAGTGGGGCACCATCGAGGTCCGCGTCGCCGATGCCACATCCAACCTGCGGGAACTCTCCGCCGTCGTTGCTCTTACTCACTGCCTCGTCGTTCACTACGACCGCATGATCGACCGCGGCGAACAGCTCCCCATCCTCCAGCCCTGGCACGTCGCCGAAAACAAATGGCGCGCCGCCCGCTATGGCATGGAAGCCCAAATCATCACCTCCCGCGACACCGATGAACGCTGGGTGACCCAAGAACTCGCCGAACTCGCCGACGAGCTTGCCCTGCTAGCCCGCGAGCTTGGCTGCTTCGACGAGCTGCAACTGGTGGTAGAGATCCTCGAACGAGGCGCCGGATACCAGCGCCAACGCCGAGCCTTCCATGAGACCGGCTCCTGGACCCCCGTCATCGACCTCACCTGCGACGAGATGGAAGAGTTGACTCCCCTTGAGCACTAACCTCGTTCTCCTGCACCCGATGGGCCGCATGCCCGATACCTACACCGGCGTCGTCCAAGAACTGCCCGCCGACGTGACACCCTGGCTGCCCAACCTCTCCGTCGGCAGCATCGACGACCAATGCCGCACCCTCGAGGACTACCTCGACCGACACGAACTCCGCAGCGTCATCCTCTTCGGCCACGGCACCGGCGCCCTCGTCGCCGCCCAATTCGCCCTCGCCCAACCCAACCGGGTCACCCGGCTACTGCTTTCCGACGCCCCCCTGCGCACCGACGAAAAAACCATCAACACCCAGATGAAGGCCCTGCGCCTCATCCCGCGTTTCCTCCTGCGCCGCCGCGGCATCGACAAGGATGAAGCCATGGAGTCGCTGGAATCCCTCCGCGATCACGACCTCACCGGCCAGCTCGGAATCCTCGGAATTCCCCTCACCATCTTCAGCGCCGCCGACACCCCAGACACCATCGAAGCGGCAAAGGTCATCCGCGTGCCCGAAGGCCTCTGGTACGAAAACAACCCGGCGCTGGTCGTCCGGGAATTGCTCGCCTAGCTACTCGTCGATGGGGTAGACGAGCCACTGAAAGAGATAGACGGCGAACAACGGAAGCCCGAAAAAATGCGCTAGAACATAGAGCAATCTCACGGTGTCTGGCTTCATGCCATAAACCTCGGCAACCCCGGAGCACACTCCCGCGATCTGCTTATTTCGCGTCGTGCGATAGAACTGCTTCGGCATGGGAGTGTGAGGTACCTAGCGCCTGCGCAGGGACTTCTCAGCGGGGGCGTCGTTACGCGACATCGTCTCGGGCTTGCCGTACAGGCCCTCGCGGCGGGAGACGCGGCCGAGGCGCTGCGCCGTAACCGGGGAGGTCATCGCCGCGAAGAGGACGAGCAGCACGAGGACGCCTAAGTCTCCGCGCTCGGCCATGCCGAACTCGGGGGAGCCGGTGACGCGCAGGAGCGCGCCGAGAATGACCAGCACCAGGCCCGTGGTCTGCGGTTTGGTGATCGCATGCACCCGGGACATGGTGTCCTTGAAGCGGACGACACCGACCGCGGCGGAGAACACGAACAAGGCGCCGGTGATGATGAGGATCAACGACGCGACGTCGGCAAACAGTGAATAGGTCATGGGTTAGGCACCATCCCTCTTGCGGAAGCGGGCGACGGACACGGAGGCGATAAAGCCCAGCAACGCGACGACGAGCATGGCGTTGGCGACCGTGGTGTCCAGGGTCCAACAGATGTAGGTGGCCAGGGCGCATTGGAGCATGGCGATGAAGCCATCGAGCCCGAGGACGCGATCGAGGGAGTTGGGACCCACGAGGATGCGCCAGGTCATCATGAGGAAAGAAATACTGATGATGACGGCAGCGACCAGCAGGAAGGCGTTGTAGATGGAGGGGTCCATGGTGCTTAGCTCCTCTCGAAGATGTGGATCATGCGGCGTTCCAGGCTGGCGATGCTATCGATCTCGCGCTGCAAGGCCGCGGGGCTGCCCGCGTCGAGGAGATGGACTGTCCACATGCGGTTGGCGATGTCGATGTCGCTGACCGATCCACCCGGCTGCAGGTTGTACAGGGCGGTGGCAAAGGTCATGACCAGTTCCGAGGACACACGCATGGGCACCTGCACGATGGCCGTCTTGGGGGGTGCGGCGGGTCGCAGCGCCAGCCACGCCACGCGGAAGGACGCGATGAACAAGTCCCAGATCCAGACGAGGAAGTAGCTGATTAGCGTCCCCCATTTGATGCTCAACCCGGCGATGGGCATGGCGGGCAATGGTAGCGCCAGCACCACCACGAGGCCCACGAGGAAACCACCGATGACGTTGGCCCAGCTAATTTCGCCCATGAGCAGGCACCACATCAGGGTGATCCAGACAACGAACCAGGGGCGCCAGCGGCGCTTGAGTCCGGCGATCATGGCTGGGCCTCCTCTGTAGTCGGTTCGGCCGGGGTCGATGAGATGACCGGTATCGGCTCGGGCAGGCCGTGTTCGCGGTTGCGCAGATCATCGGAGCCATCGTCGAGCCGCTGCTGGTCGAGGGTGCGCGAGGGGTTGGAGAAGTCAGTACCCAGCACGGCGGTGCGGTAGATGGAGACGTCCTGAGCGGATTCGGCGGCGCGGTCGGTGACGCCGGCGATCGGTCCGGCGAGGACGGAGACGGCGAGGGAGGCGGCGATGAGGGTGGTCGTGGAAGCGACCATGCCGACGGGCATGCGGCCGACGTCGTCACGCTCTCCGAATTCCACCTCGTCGGTGACATCGGCGAGGGGGGCCGGGCGGGCCGTCGCGACGTTGCCTTCCGGGGCGTCCTTGCGGTCGCGCCAGAAGCCCTTCGACCACACCATGACCATGACGTAGAGCGTGAGCAGGGAGGTGATCACGGCACCGGCAATGAGCACCCATGCCTGCCAGCTGCCTTCGTTGGCGCCGGCCTCGATGAGGATGATTTTGCCCAGGAACCCGGAGAACGGTGGGATGCCGCCCAGGTTGAGCGCCGGGATGAGGTAGAGGATGGCGATGACGGGGGCGGTGTAGGCGAGGGAACCGAGACGTCGCAAAGAAGACGTGCCGGCTTGGCGCTCGATGAGACCAACGACGAGGAACAGCGCGGTTTGGACGAGAATGTGGTGCACGGCGTAGAAGATCGCGCCTGACAGGCCCTGCGCCGAGCCGAGGGCAATGCCGAAGATCATGTAACCAATGTGGCTGACCAGGGTAAATGACAGCAATCGCTTGATGTCATTCTGCGCCATGGCGCCGAGGATGCCCACGATCATCGTCGCCAGAGCCACCCACATGAACAGCCCATCGAGGGAGCCATCGGTGAACACCACCGAGCGCATGCGGATGATGGAGTACACACCCACCTTCGTCAGCAGGCCCGCGAACACGGCGGTGACCAGGGACGGGGCGGTGGGGTAGGAGTCGGGGAGCCAGGCATCGAGCGGGAAGACGGCGGCTTTGATGCCGAAGGCGACGAGCAGGACACCGAAAATGGCGGCGCGCGTACCGGAGGGGATCTCATCCATGCGCATGCCGATCTGCGCGAGGTTGACCGTGCCCACGGCGGCGTAGACCATGGCGAGGCCGAAGAGGAAAATCATCGACGACACCATGGACACCATGACGTAGGACACGCCCGCGCGCACTCGCGACGCGGAGGCGCCGAGGGTGAGCAGCACGTAAGAGGCGACGAGGAAGACCTCAAAACCGACGTACAGGTTGAACAGGTCGCCGGCGAGGAAGGACATGTTCACGCCCATGCTCAGCAGCATGTACGTGGGCAGGAACACCGCGACGGGCTCGTCCTTGCCGCCGTCGCGCACACCCTGGCTGATCGCGTACCACATGACGCAGAACAGGACCATGGAGGAGACGGTGAGCATGACCGTGGACAGGCGGTCAGCGACGAGCGTGATGCCGATGGGTGCGTCCCAGCCGCCCAACTGGACAGTTTGGATGCCTTCAATATCGACGACCACGACCATCGACGCCGTCAGCACGATGAGCACCGTCAGCGTTCCCAGCGCAATGATCCGCTGGATGTGTGGGCGTCGGCCAGCCAGCAGCGCCAAGGCCGCCGCCACCGCCGGCAGGATGACCGGCAGCGGAATGAGGAAAGGCATCAAGGGCAGGAGCAGGTCAACGTAGGGCAGGAAAAACTCAGACATCTTCGCCCGCCTTCACTGGAGCCTCGAAGGACTTCGGGCCAAAACTATCGCCCTCACTGGTCAAACGGCCCGTCTCTGGGTCATCGGACGCATCATGGTCCGGCGCCGCACTCGCGGTTGCGGGCCGGGCGGCGATGGCAGCATCCTCCACGTCATCTTCAATAACGTCCGCAGTGCGGTAGCGGTACTGGCGATACGCCAACGTGAGAATGAAAGCAGTCATCGCCATGGAAATGACGATCGCGGTGAGGATCATGGCCTGCGCGAGCGGATCAGCGATCTTCTCGCCATACTCCGTGCTCTCGCGCCCCATGATCGGCGGCGAACCCGCCTGCCCACCCGCCTGCAACAGCAGGAGGTTCGCCCCGTTGCCAATGAGCATGAGGCCCAACATCATCTTCGTCATCGCACGGTCGAGCACCAGGTACACACCAGCGGAAATCAGCGTTCCAGCAGCTAACAGCAGAAACAGGTTGGCTACCATCTACTTCTCTCCCTTCGTACCAGTGCTTATCGACGCCTTCTCACTCGCTATTCGTTGTCGCCTCTCGGCCGCACGCGCCATCGAGCGCGCGCGGTCGCGCGCCCTCTGCTTGCGCATCTCCTCCTCCAAGTCGAGCTGACCACCAAGAGAATTGAGAATGTGCATGATCAACCCGACGACGATGAGATAAACGCCCGTATCGAAGATCAGCGCCGACGGCAGCGACATATTGCCAATGAGCGGCAAATCCACCGAGTCATACGCCGAGGTCAGCGGCGGGTAGCCCAAGAACATGGGCCAGATCGCCGCGATCGACGCGATGACCAACCCCGAGCCGAGGATACGACCAGCATCGATCGGCAACGCCTCCTCCAACTCGGCGCGCCCGCCCGCAAGGTAGCGCAGCGTGAACGCCAGGGCGGCAACGAGGCCGCCGGCGAAGCCACCACCCGGCGCATTGTGGCCGGCGAAGAAGAAGTACAACGACAACGCAATCATCGAGGGGAACAACACCCGCGTGGCCACATCGACCATGAGGGAGCGGTTTTGTTGTTTTTCGGTCTCGACACCTGCGGCCAGCCAGCGGCGGCCGGTGACGGAGAGCGTCGGACGTCGAGAAGCTCTGGTAAATGACCTCGTGCGGTAGATGAGCGAGGCCACGCCAGTGGCCGCGATGACCAACACCGAAATCTCGCCGAACGTATCCCACGCACGAATATCCACCAACAACACGTTGACCGCGTTCGCCCCATGGCCAATCTCCTGAGCCAGATCCGGCATGAACACCGAAATCGGCTCCTCGTTGCGAGCATTGATAGCGAACATCGTCACCAACGTCACCGACAGACCCACCGCCACCGACAGCCACGCCCGCAGGCGATTGGCCTGCGGAGACTGCTTCCACTCCGTCGTCGACGGCAGCTTACGCAGCACCAACATGAACACGACCATGACGATCGTCTCCACCAACGTCTGCGTCAGCGCCAAATCCGGCGCACCCTGCAACGCAAAGATGAAAGCAATGGAATAGCCCGTCACACCAACGAAAATCACGCCCGACAAGCGGTTATCCATCCGCGTAGCCGCAATCGCCGCGACGATAATAATCACCGACGCCAACGCCTGCCACGGCGAATCCCACAACTCCATGCGGACATCACTGCGCTCACCAATAATGAGCGCCGTCACCGGCAACACAATGAGCACACCGAAAATAATGGCCAAGTTGGCCACCAACGAACCCCGCTGCGTCGACGCCGTCAAACGCAACGACATGCGGCGGAACATATCTAGCACCGCATCATACGCAGAATCGGCACTGCCCAACGCCGGGACCTCCGGCTGCGCCTTAGCCACCACCGCCCGCTGCCAATGCATGACCGTACCGACCGCAACAATGAGCGCCGACAACAACAGCGGCAGAGTAAACCCATGCCACAGCGCCAAATAGGTAGCGCTCTCGCCCGGCATGAGCGGAGTGACATTATCCAAATGCATGGTGATGGCGCTGGACAACGGCGCGGGGAACAACCCAAAGAACACGGTCAGGGCAGTAAGCACGAGCGGAGCCAGCCACAACTGCGGACCGATGGCATGCATCTTCTCCACCGCCTCCGAACGGCCGCCACCACTAACGTGCGAGGACTTCTTCGTAGCGAAGGCCCCATGCAGGAAATGCAGCGCATACGCCACCGTCAGGGTCGAACCGACCACAATCGCGACGAGCATGAGATTGCGCGGCATACCCACCAGCAATTCCTCATGCATGACCGACTCCAGCACCGCCTCCTTAGCCACGAAGCCAAACAGCGGCGGAATACCCGCCATCGACGCCGCCGACACAATCGCCAACAGCGCAACGAGCGGCTGCCTGCGCCCCAACCCCGACAACTCACGAATATCGCGGGTACCCGTCGTATGGTCAATGGCGCCCACGATCATGAACAACGACGCCTTGAACAGCGAGTGCGCAAACGTCAACGCCAGCCCCGCCAACATCGCCTCCCGCGAACCCACCGCCACGACCGCCGTGATAAAGCCCAACTGGGACACCGTGCCATAAGCAAGGATGAGCTTCAGATCCTTCTGCCGCAACGCCATCCACCCAGCCATGAGCATGGTGAACAAGCCCAACGGGATGACCACCAAATGCCACGTATCAACCACATGGAAATTCGGGGCCAGGCGCGCGACAAGGTAGATACCCGCCTTGACCATGGCCGCAGAGTGCAAATACGCCGAAACCGGCGTCGGCGCAGCCATCGCACCCGGCAACCAGAAATGCATCGGCGCAATCGCCGACTTCGACAGCGCACCCGCCAAGATGAGGATGACCGCAATGGTGATATGCGGAGTCGTCGCCAATTCCGTGAACTGCGGAATCTCCGACAACCGCCAGATGCCCGTCAGACGACCCAGCAGAATGATGCCCACCAACATGGCCAAGCCACCCAACGTGGTCACCATCAACGCCTGGCCAGCCGACCTTCTCGAAGACGCCCGCTCACCGTAATAGCCCACCAACAGGAAAGACAGCACCGACGTGATCTCCCAGAAGATGTACATCAACAGGAAATTGTCCGAGGTGACCAGGCCAAACATCGCCATCGCGAAAGCGACCATCTGGCCGCCAAACACCGCGAGACGGCGCGGATTCGAATCGAAATAGCCCCAACAATAAAACAGCACCAGCGCGCCGACACCCAAGATAATGAGGCTGAACAAACCAGCCAGCGAATCAAGGCGCATCTCAATATTCAAGTGAGCGGTGGGCATCCACTCGATATTGGTGACGAGCGCCCCATCGTTGAGGAACGTGCCGTTAGTAAACAGCGACAGCACCCAAAAGAACCCAGCCGCGGGAACGAGGGCAAGCAGGGCGAATGCTGATCTGCCCATGAGTCGGATGAGAGCTGGCGCCACTATGGCAGCGACGGTAAGTGCTCCGAGAAGTAGCAGCACGATACTTGGTGTTCCCCTTCACAGCGTGGGCGTACAAGACGATCGGGGCAGCGCAGTTGTGGACACCCCCAGCGGCAGGTTGAAAATCTCGCTGTTGAAATCACTGAGACGCCCACGATAGAGGCGGCGTCCGTCTGTAGCGCGGCCAACTCTGGACAGTGTACCTGTTGACTGTTATATAGGTATCCGCTGCATTGCCCCTGGCGGATGGGCCGGTTCGCGGTAGGGGTCGTGGGGTGAGCTACATAGATTCTCTAGAATGCGCGGCGGGGAGTTGGCTGACCTGGGCTGATGATAAGTCATACGATTGATTCTAGAGAATCTATGTAGGGATGATCGTCCTCGCGACGCCCTGATCGCGACCTGAACGAAAATCCCCGCCGGGAGGCTGCGGCGGCCGTTAATGGATGGCACACCATGCATGGATGGGTGCTGGGGAGGGGTGCCTACATAGATTCTCTAAAATGTGCGGCGGGGAATTCGCCGACCTGCGCCGATGATAGGTCATACGATTGATTCTAGAGAATCCGTGTAGGGGCGATCGTCCTCGCGACGCCCTGATCGCGACACGAAAGAGAAATCACCGCCACGCCAGCCCGGCGCTCTCCCATCGGCCGTTAACGAATGGCAAATTGCGCATGGATAGCAGCTGGTGCAGTTCCCGGATCCCGTCGATGGCGCTGCCGTCGGGGAAGTTGAACTTGTTGGCCCGGAAAATTGTGATGCCCTGATTGCTCAAGGAGTGCTGGCGGTGCAGATCATTGAATACTGCTTCTTCTCGGTCGGTGCCATACTCGCCGAGGTATTTGCCTTGGCCGTCGTATTCCACGGCGAAGCTGATAGAGGGCCAGAAGAAGTCGAAGCGCCCGAGCATGGCTCCCGAGCGGTGGTAGATCGTTGCTTGTTGGTGCGGGGCGGGGAGGCCGGCGTCGAAGAGGTAAGACTTGAGCATGGATTCGCGGGGGCTTTCGGAGTAGGGCGTGGCTTGGCGGGCTACTTGCCGCATTGTCTCGACGCCGCTAAGAGGGCCAAGTTCGGCGACGACATCCGCAAGCTCGTCGGCGGAGAATAGCCCCTCACGCAGGCCTTGGTCTAACGCTTGGACCCCGAGGTGGCGGCGGTGCCAGCGGCCGAGGTCTAGTCCGGTGAGGAGGGGGTCGGTGACGCGGGCGGTTCCCAATGGGTGGCGCACCCACCTGGCGCGTTGCTGCAGGGCGGGTGGATGGTGGCGGGGGAGCAGGCCATTCATGGGGTGGGAGCTGTGGTAGGCGGGTAGGGATAGCTCGGTTGGTTCAGTGTGCGCCCACTGTGGCATGGGGAAGGTATGGAAGGCGGCGGCGGAGAATCCAGAAATGATGGATGTTGGCCGGGCTGCCGCCCAGGCCAGCGCCCGCGCGCAAATCATGTCGATGGTGGAGAGGCGGTAGAAGTCGGCTTTGCTGATATATATGGCAGGGGCAAGTTTGAGGTGCTCACGGGAGGTGGGCACTGTTCGGCGTTGGTTGTTTGGGCTTGTCCGCAGTGAGATGAGCGGCCCCCCGACCTCGTTCATGCTTCAGCACTTTAGGCGCTGAAGCTGTATCGCGCCGGGTTAGCCGTAGATGCGTTGGGCGCCGGAGGAGAGGGCGGCGGCGATGGAGGTGGCTGGGGTGGGGCCGAAGCCCATGGCCCAGGCGGTGCGCTGGTCGGCGGTTTGGTGGCCGACTTTGACGAAGGTGGCGGTGGCCTCGAAGAGTTCGACCTGGTGGAAGGCGTGGATTTCGACGTGGCGTCCGGCGTCGGCTAGCAGGTGGGTGCAGGCGGAGGCGGTGCCCATGGCGTCGATGGTGTGCTCGGCGGTCATCGGCGGCTCGGTCTTGGACAGGAACGTCAGCTCGGCGGAGAAGTGCTGGGTGCCGCCGCGCCCCGGGGTGCAGTCCAGGCGGGTGATGCGGATGTCGGCGTGCGGGGCGTAGGTGGCGCTGAATAGTGACCAGGTCATGCCGTCGGCTTCGGCGCGGAGTTCCCGGGGGAGGTGGCTGCCAAAACGGGCGTGGAAGGGGTCGTCGGTCTGGAGAACCTGGGTGGTGTGCTTCAACATGTCGATCCTTTTTCGGGCTCTTCGAGGGGAAGGGGAGGTGGACCGACTCTTCGTGGTGCGGGTGGAATAACGACTACTGCCCCATACGCGGGGAGTCAGTCCCTATGCCGCGTTGGGGTTGGTAGCCTTCGCTACTCGCTGAAGAGTAAGGATGTTGTAAGTCACACTGTGACAGTAACGCCTGTCACATTTGCGTGCAAGCCCTAGGCGCCGAATTCCATTAAAAAGGTGGCTTCGGCGAGGGCGATGTGCTCGATTTCGGTGGGGTCGACGGATTCGTCGGGGGAGTGGATGGTGGTGAGGGGCTCTTCGACGCCGTAGAGGGCGATTTCGGCGTCGGGGAAGGTTTCCTGCAGGGCGAGGGTGAGGGGGATGGAGCCGCCGGTGCCGATGGTGGCGGCTTTGTCGGTGTCGTAGGCGCGGGCGAGGCAGCTGCGGAGGAGTCCGAGGGCGGGGCCGGCGGTGTCGGTGCTGAAGGGTTGGTTGATGTCGTCGATGTCGACTGTGAGGTGTGCGCCCCAGGGCACGTGGGCGTGCAGGTGGGCGTCGAGCTTGGCCACGACGTCGTCGGCATCCATTCCCGGGGGGACGCGCAGGTTGAGCTTTGCTTGGGCGGTGGCGGGGACGGCGTTGACGGCCTCGGCGACGGGGGTGGAGGTGAAGCCGGTGATGGTGATGGCGGGGCGGGCCCACACCATGTCGGCGGGGGCGTCGTCACGCGTTCCCATGATGTCGACGCCGTCGAGGATGCCCGCATCGGTGCGGAAGGCGTCGGCCTCGTAGGGTTCGCCCTGCCACTTTGTGTGCGTATCGACGCCGTCGATCACCGTCCGTCCGGCATCGTCACGCAGGGTGTCCAGCAGGCGGACGAGCGCCGCGACGGCGTCGGGCGCCGCCCCGCCGAAGCCGCCGGAGTGCAGCGGCGCGCGGAGGGTGTCCACGGTGACGGTGACCTGCGCGCCACCGCGCAGGGAGGTGGTCAGCGTCGGCGTACCGACGGCCGCGTTGCCCGTGTCGGCGATCATGATCGCGTCGGCGCGGAACAGCTCCGGCTGGGTGCGCAGGAGGTGGTCGAGGCCTTCGCCGCCGCGCTCTTCCGAACCTTCGACGAGGACGATGAGGCCGAGGCGGGTGCCGCCGGCGGCGGTGACAGCGCGCAGGGCAGCGAGGTGCATGGCGAGGTTGCCCTTGCAGTCCGCAGCACCCCGGGCGTACCAGCGGCCGTCGCGCTCGGTGAGGGTGAAGGGATCGGAGGTCCACTTCGCGGGATCGCCGGCGGGGACGATGTCATAGTGGGAGTACAGCAGGACCGTCGGCATGCCTTCGCTGGGTTCTTGCCGTCCGATGACGGCGGTGGAACCGTCGGCGGTGAGGTGGGTGGTGACGGTGAGCCCGGCGTCGATAAGCGCTTGACGGGTCCACTCGGCGGCTGCGGCTGTGTCCTGCTCGTGGCCGGGCTCGTTGTGGACGGAATCGAAGGAACAGAGGGCGGAGAGGTCAGCGAAAATCTGCTCCCGCTGGCCGAGGATGTGGGTGCGAAGGTGCGTTACGTCAGTCATGGGAACCACCCTAACGCGAAATACTTTGCACTCGGGGCCGGAGAGTGCTAAAAACGGACCTAGCACTTGAATAGACTGAGTGCCAGAAAACGATGTCTTCAGGGGTTGAGGTTGGTTCACACTCGCCGACCGTGCCGTCGCGGGCGCCTTTTGAAGTGCAGACGTGAGTGTCGTCCTAAATAACATCAAGGAGCACAATCACATGGCAAAGATCATCGCCTTTGACGAAGAAGCACGCCGCGGCCTCGAGCGTGGCCTGAACACGCTTGCCGACGCCGTCCGCGTCACCCTCGGCCCCAAGGGCCGCAACGTCGTCCTGGAACGTGGCTGGGGCGCCCCGGTCATTACCAACGATGGTGTCTCCATCGCTCGGGAAATCGAGCTGGAAGATCCTTATGAGAAGATCGGCGCTGAGCTGGTCAAGGAAGTTGCCAAGAAGACCGACGACGTCGCTGGCGACGGCACCACCACCGCTACCGTCCTGGCCCAGGCACTCGTGCGCGAAGGTCTGCGCAACGTCGCCGCCGGCTCCAACCCGATGGGCATTAAACGCGGCATCGAGCAGGCTACCGCTAAGGTGACCGAGTCCCTCCTCGCCTCCGCCAAGGAGGTCGAGACCGAGGAAGAGATCGCCGCTACCGCTGGCATTTCCGCCGCTGACCCGGCCATCGGCGCCCAGATCGCCAAGGCGATGTACGCCGTGGGCAACGGCCACGTGAACAAGGACTCCGTCATCACCGTCGAGGAGTCCAACACCTTCGGCGTGGAGCTCGAAGTTACCGAGGGCATGCGCTTCGATAAGGGCTACATCTCCGGTTACATGGCTACCGACCTGGAGCGCGGCGAGGCCGTTCTCGAGGATCCGTACATCCTGCTCGTCTCCTCCAAGATCTCCAACATCAAGGACCTCCTGCCGCTGCTGGAGAAGGTCATGCAGTCCGGCAAGCCGCTGCTCATCATCGCCGAGGACGTCGAGGGCGAAGCCCTGTCCACCCTCGTGGTGAACAAGATCCGCGGCACCTTCAAGTCCGTCGCCGTCAAGGCACCGGGCTTCGGTGATCGCCGCAAGGCTCAGCTGC
Source organism: Corynebacterium testudinoris (assembly GCF_001021045.1). Lineage (NCBI taxonomy): Bacteria > Bacillati > Actinomycetota > Actinomycetes > Mycobacteriales > Corynebacteriaceae > Corynebacterium > Corynebacterium testudinoris. The sequence goes on along the minus strand of NZ_CP011545.1, from coordinate 2,418,297 downwards.
AGGACATTGCCATCCTCACCGGCGGCCAGGTCATCGCCGAAGAGGTCGGCCTGACCCTGGAAAACGCTGACCTGCCGCTGCTGGGCTCCGCCCGCAAGGTCGTCGTGACCAAGGATGACACCACCATCGTCCAGGGGGCCGGCTCCCAGGAGCAGATCGAAGGCCGCGTCAAGCAGATCCGCGCCGAGATCGACAACTCTGACTCCGACTACGACCGCGAGAAGCTGCAGGAGCGCCTGGCCAAGCTGGCCGGCGGCGTCGCAGTCCTCAAGGTCGGTGCCGCCACCGAGGTCGAGCTCAAGGAGCGCAAGCACCGCATCGAGGATGCCGTGCGCAACGCCAAGGCTGCTGTCGATGAGGGCATCGTCGCCGGCGGTGGCGTCGCCCTCCTGCAGGCATCGCATGTGCTTGACGACGACCTCGGCCTCACCGGCGACGAGGCCACCGGCGTCAAGATCGTCCGCGAGGCTCTCTCTTCCCCGCTGAAGCAGATCGCCATCAACGCTGGCCTCGAGGCTGGCGTCGTCGCTGACAAGGTGGCTGGCCTGCCCGCCGGCCAGGGCCTCAACGCCGCCACCGGCGAGTACGTTGACCTCATGGCCGCTGGCATCAACGACCCGGTCAAGGTCACCCGCTCTGCACTGCAGAACGCCGCTTCTATTGCCGCTCTGTTCCTCACCACCGAGGCAGTTGTGGCTAACAAGCCGGAGCCGGCTGGCTCGGGCATGCCGGAAGGCGCTGGCGACGCTATGGGCGGCATGGGCTTCTAACCCAGCCTCACCCGCTTGTGCCCGCGGGGGCGACATCCTAGCTCAGGAGGTCGCCCCCGCGGGCACATTGTTGTTTTTTAGGGGAAAGGTCCTATCTTCGGGGCTCGGTTGCCGGAGTGAGCTTTGATAGTTTCCTCATTATGTGCGGTGGTAGGTGCGCTGCCGGGATGGCGGAATTACGGTGGGGCGAGGGTGGCGATTGGCCCCCGGATGGGGGTATTTGGTGTGGCTGTTGCGGTGTGCGGTGAGGGAATCCTATCGGCACGCATACGGGATGCGTTACCAGGTGAGGGCGGGCTTGGTAATTTGTCGAACTGTTATGAAATGTTTCCGCAGGTCAACGCCATGGCCAGCGACAATGCTTGGGTAAGTTAAGCAATGAGATCGGAATGTGACGTCCGCGGACGCTGAAAAATAGTCCGGGATAGCGCTTGACGAACCCGCAGATTGTGAAAGAATGATCCCCGTGACGCCCTGAGGTGTCAGTAAGAGTCAATTCACACCGGCTTCTAGCTGGTTCCTCTCAAGGAGACATACATAATGGATCTCGATTTCATCCAGGAGAACCTGGGCAACTTCGCTACCTTCGGCAAGAACGTTGGCAAGGCCTTCCAGGAGATCCCGCTGCTGCTCAAGGGCTTCGTCGATTTCTTCGACAACTTCGGCAACCTGAGCTCCAACGCTGAGTTCACCTCCTCCAAGGAGTTCACGGGTAAGGAGTAATTCCTTCCCGGATTGGCAGCACCTGCTGATCCACTAAGTACGTTCCCCGCTTTTCTTTTCACTCCCAAGGAGAATCCTCATGGCAAACGCAGCCGCAGAAACCACCACCGCAGCACCGAAGCCCGTCACCGAGTCCGGCCTCTTCGATTCCTGGATCGGCCTGTCCTCCGGCTTCGAGTTCGAGGGCGAGAAGTACCCGACCATCGTTTCCTACGTCTTCAACTTCCTGAAGAACGCTGGCGACTGGGCCGGTGCCGTCAACTCCCTCATCGGCCTGGTTAACTAATTCCAGCCGCTGGGATCTGACCCAGAGTTTTTCTTAAGGCCTCGACCCCTTGCGGGTCGGGGCCTTAAGCTATGTGTCCTATCAGGGGTGTGGGATGCTCCGTTTCACTGCGCGTCAAGGGAAATCACGGTCTAGGATTAGAGCTATGGCTGACCAAAAGGACGACGATCTCCCCGTCATTGACCTCGCAAAAACCGAGGGTTACGTCGTGGACGATTCCGACGAAGATGATCCGGTACTCCTTCGCCCCGATGGAACCGCGATTGAAACCTGGCGCGAGAACTACCCGTACGATGAGCGGGTTTCGCGGGCAGAGTATGAAAAAACTAAGCGTTCCTTACAGATCGAGCTGTTGAAGTGGCAGAACTGGACCAAGGACACTGGTCAGCGGCACATTATTATCTTCGAGGGCAGGGACGCCGCCGGTAAGGGCGGCACGATCAAGCGCTTCAATGAGCACCTCAACCCCCGTGGTGCTCGGACGGTGGCTTTAGAGAAGCCCTCGCCGCGTGAGTCGACGTCGTGGTATTTCCAGCGCTACATCGCGCATTTCCCCGCCGCCGGTGAGATCGTGTTCTTCGACCGCTCCTGGTACAACCGCTCGGGCGTGGAGCGCGTTATGGGTTTCTGCACAGAATCACAGCACGCGGAGTTCCTGCGGGAGGTGCCGATGTTGGAGAACATGCTCCTCGGTTCGGGGATCTCGGTGACCAAGTTCTGGTTCTCGGTGACGCAGAAGGAGCAGCGCACCCGCTTCGCTATCCGCCAGGTGGACCCGGTGCGCCAGTGGAAGCTTTCGCCGATGGACTTGGCGTCGCTGGATAAGTGGGATGATTACACCCGCGCCAAGGAGGAGCAGTTCCGCTACACGGACACTGATGAGTCGCCGTGGGTGACCATCAAGTCCAATGACAAGAAGCGCGCCCGCATCAACGCGATGCGCTACATCTTGTCCAAGTTTGAGTACACCAATAAAGATCACGAGCTGGTGGGGGAGCCGGACCCGCTCATTGTTCTCCGCGGGCGGGATCAGATCGGCGACTAGCCCCGGCTAGCCCCGTTTAGCTCTGCTTCCACGGTTCGATCGGGTTGCCCTGCCATAGGGAGTTGGCGGGGACCCGATCGCCGCGCATGACGAGGGAGCCGGGGCCGACGGTCGCGGCGTCGCCAAGCGTGGCCGCCGGGAGGGCGACGGAGTGGGCGGCGAGGGTGGCGCCCGCGCCGAGGGACACGACGTCGAGGCTCATGACGCGGTCTTGGAAAAGGTGAGTTTGGACGACGGTGCCGGGGCCGACGGTGGCGCCACGGCCGACGTCGCAAAGGTCTGTTTCGGGGAACCAGTAGGACTCGATCCATGCGCCGCGGCCAATGGTGACGCCGAGCGCGCGGAGTGCGAGGTTGAGTTCTCCGGTGCCGAGGTTGGGGACGAGGAACCAGGGGCCGGCGACGGTTTCGACGAAGGTGTCTTGCAGTTCGTTGAGCCACACGAAGCTCGACCACAGGGGATGATCGCCGGGCCGATGGCGGCCGACGCAGCACCATTTGACTGCCACGGTGATGCCCATGGCGAGCAATCCTGCCGCCATGAGAACCAGGCCGCCGAGCAGCCAGGTGGCCCACAGGCCAACTTCGTTGAGCAGCGTGAGGAAGGTGCCCAGTACACCCGCGAGGAGCATCGCTGACGTCATGGGTGCCAACAGGCGCATCGTTTCGACGAGCCCGCGGAAGACCTTGACCTTGGTGCCGGGGTGGTAGGTGAGGGCGTCGCCACCATCGGCGGCGACGGTGACGCGGCGCATCCGCTCCGGCGGGGAGCCCCACCAGTTGGAGTTGGCTTTGGCTTTGCGGGGGGTGGAGGACAAGACGGCCACGAGGGAGTTTTTGGCCAGCTTGCGGCCGGGGCCGGTGATGCCGGAGTTGCCGACGAAGCTGCGTTTGCCCACGCGGGTGTCACCGGTGAGCATCCATCCGCCGCCCAGTTCGTAGCCGCCGACCATGGTGTCATCGGCGAGGAAGGCGCCGTCGCGGACCTCGGTGAGGGAGGGGATCATCACGGCGGTGGAGATCTCGACGTCTTTGCCGATCGTCGCGCCCAGCGAGCGCAGCCACAGCGGGGTGAGCTGGCTGGCGTAGAGGGGGAAGAGGTAGGTGCGGGCGTCATCCATGAGGCGTTCGATGGCCCACAGGCGCCAGCCTTGGAGGGAACGGACCGGAGTGACGCCGGGGGTGAGGCCGAGGGAGAGCACCCGGACGCCCAACCAGGTAGCGACGAGGTAGAAGGCGAAGACGACGAGGGCACCGAGCGGGGCGAACAGGACCGCGCCCACGAAAGGTTGACCGCCGGTGAGCTCCACGAGGGAGATCACGAGCGCGGAGCCGAGCGCGATGGCCACCATGGGCATGAGGCTGAGCAGGATGGAGGTAAACCCGTAGATGGGTACCCACCGGGAGCGCCGGGGCGGGTGCTCATCGGGGAAGCGGTGCTTCGAACGCCCCACCTTCACGGCCGGGGAGCCGGACCAGCGCGAACCCTTCTTGATGGTCTTGGTGCCGGTGACCGTGGAACCGGCTTCGACGTGGGCATCCTCGCCGATGATCGTGCCGGGTAGGAGCGTTGACCGGGTACCGATGCGGGCGTCCGCGTGCACCTCGATCGCGCCGACGCGCAGGATATCGCCGTCCACCCAGTAGCCGCTGAGATCGACCTCCGGCTCGATGGAAGCATGATCGCCGAGCGTGAGCAGGCCGGTCACGGGTGGGAGGGAGTGCAAATCGACGCCGCGACCCATTGTCACGCCGAGGCTGCGGGCGTAATAATTCACCCAGGTGGCACCGGCGATCGAGCGGGAACCGGAGGCGTCGGCCCAGCGTTCAGCCGCCCAGATGCGCAGGTGGGTCGACCCGCCGCGCGGGTACTCGCCGGGCTCAATACCGGAAGTGACCAGGCGCGCGCCGAATCCGCCGAGCGGGAGGCGGCCAAGGGGGGTTGCAAAGACGATGAGCAGGGTGATGACCAGCCACCACGGCGTGTGTCGCGCCCACTCGACGCCGGCTAGCGCCGCCACGTTGGCGCCCAGCAACAACCAGGCCATCCAGGTTGTCGCCTGGAGCGTCATCGTCACCACCTGCACGGCAACTTGTACAAGACGCGTATCGACGCCCACCGGGACGATCGTGCGAGGTTCGGTAGGGGAGGCGTCGGAAAGCGAGACTCCGGAGGAGTCAGCGATACCCTCCACGGTGAGCGCCAACGCGCCAAGGCGGGGGTGATCGTAGAGATCGCGGACCGCGACCGTGGGGACCTGCTCGCGGATGCGGCCAACGAGGGTGGCCGCGGCGAGGGAGGTGCCGCCGAGGGAGAAGAAATCGGCATCGGCATCCGTGACCGACGTGCCGAGCACATCGACCCACAGTTCCGCGAGCCACTCCTCCGTCGGGGTGAGATTGGTAGCCTCCACCCCGACGCCGGGCAGCGGCCACGGCAACGCAGCCTTATCCACCTTGCCGGACGTGCGGATCGGCAGCTCGTCGAGCACGCAGATGCGCGGGACGAGGGCAGCCGGCATCGTCTCGGCGAGGCGCTCGTGCGCGGCCTCATGATCGAAGCCGAGGTCAGCCTGCTCCAACGACACATACGCGACGAGGACCTTCTGATCAGCCCCCGTGGTCTGGACAGCGACCGCCGAATTATAAACGTTAGGCAGAGCAGAGACATTGGCCTCTAGCTCGCCGAGTTCAATGCGACGGCCACCGATCTTGACCTGGTCATCGACCCGACCGACGAAATACAGCCCATCCTCCTCAAGGCGGACCTGATCGCCCGAACGATAGGCGCGCGCCCACCCCACCGAGGGCATGGGCGCGTACTTCTCCCGATCCTTCTCCGGGTCGAGGTAGCGCGCCAAACCGACGCCGCCGATGACGAGCTCACCGACCTCGCCGACCTGAACCGGCTGCTCCTGAGCATCGACCACAATGAGGTTCCAGCCCGCCAACGGCAACCCGATGGACACCGGCTGACCCGGATGCAACTGGGTACCGCACGCAACGACGGTGGCCTCCGTGGGGCCGTAGGTATTCCACAGCTCCCGATCCGGCGTAGCCAGGCGATCGACCAGCTCCTGGGAACAGGCCTCGCCGCCGACAATGAGCAAGCGGATATTGTCCAAAGCCTCGGCGGGCCACAAGCCAGCGAGAGTGGGAACAGTGGACACCACCGTGATGTCGCGGCGGATAAGCCACGGCCCCAGGTCCATGCCCGAGCGCACCAGCGAACGAGGGGCAGGCACCAAGCAGGCGCCGTGCCCCCAAGCCAGCCACATTTCCTCACAGCTAGCATCGAAAGCCACTGACAAGCCCGCGAGGACGCGATCCTCCGGGCCCAAGGGGCCACCGGGGGAATCAACGAGGAACATCTGCGCCTCGGCGTCGACAAAAGCGGCCGCCGAACGGTGGGTCACGGCAACACCCTTGGGCTTGCCCGTCGAACCAGAGGTGAAAATGATCCACGCGACGTCATCGAGCATAGGCCGACGCTTATCACCACCCGCCCGGGGCTTGAGCATGCGGAAACCCTCATCGGTGAACACCCCATTGATGCCGGCCTCGCCGAAGACCATGTCCGCGCGCTCATCAGGATCATCGGCGTCAACCGGCACATAGGCGGCACCCGCAGCGATGGTGGCGAGGATCGCGATATAAAGGTCCCGATTGCCCGACGTCATCCGAATACCGATGCGATCGCCCCGACGAATCCCATTGCGATGCAGCTCAGTGGCCCACGCATCGACGGACTCCATGAGCTCGGAATAGGTGAGGATCTCACCATCATCCAGCGCGGCGGCCTCCGGATGGGCGGCAGCCGTGGCGGCGAGGATCTGATACAGCGTGCGCTTGGCAGGGGCGTCCCCCGCGCGAAGATACTGGCGCGGAACATTGTGAATGCTCACGGTGCGCTAAGCCCCCTTCGCTTCCGCAGCGGGGCTCAGCACGGCGACGGAGAGATTGCGCAAGTGCTTGAGCTGCTTCTTCGAGGACTCATCCAGCGCGATGTTCTCAGCGTCGGCGACGAGCCCGGCCAACATGGCCTGCGCCTTCGCCCCCTTCTTCGTGGAGGAGACGATCTGCCGCCGACGATCCTTCGGGTCGCGCTCGCGCTTGGCCCACCCCCGGGCCTCTAAAGAATCGATGAGCCGGACCATGTCCGAGGCATCAATCGCCAACGTCTCCGAGAGCGTGGACTGGGAGGCCGCCGCCCGATCGACCAAGCACGCCAACACCCAGTACTCCCGCAGAGACGTCGACTGCGTACTCAGCGCCGACTCCACCTCATCGCGGGTGCGCCGACGTAGCCGCTCCAGCTGAAAACTGGGTGACTCAAGGAGAGAGAGGGGAACCAACTCAGGACCCTGGGTGGAATCAACCTTATTCGCCATGGCCCCGATAGTAGGCGCGAATGATGGAAAAGTTAAACCGTGGGTAGATGCCCACTAAATAACCAGGCGCTATTCCATGGGGAGCCCAGCATCACGCCAGGCATCGGTACCACCGATCACATTGATCGGCTCCAGTCCCCTCGCCAGCTCCAAGTACTCGGCAGCTTGCACGGAGCGACCGCCGGACTTGCAGATGACGTAGATATCCCGGTCGACATCAATCTCCGACACCCGTGACGTGAACTCCGACAGTGGGATGTTCGTGGCACCAGCCGCGTGATCGACGCTGAACTCGTCTACCTCGCGGACATCAATGAGCTGAACTCCCGTGGGGACCTCGTGGACCGAGACGTTTTTCATGCTGCACCTTTCGCTGGGGGAATGTGGGGCCGAGTGTAGCGCCCCCTCTGTGTCTGCTGCTCGAAACGTCATCTTCGCCGAAGCAACCGGCGTGGCATAGCCTTAGTGGCATGGAGCAACCCCTGGATGATCAGCAGCTGCGGCGTTTGAGCGGCATCATCGCGTGGCGGCTTACCCTTGCCGCGGCGGTGCTGGGGGCAGTGGGCGGAGCTTTCCTCTACTTCCGGCTGGGCTTTGGCATGATCCCCATGACCTTGGCCCTGCTCATGCTCCCCCTCATCGTTGTGCTGGTGCTCGCCTGGGTCCTGCGCGTCCCGGCCAACCGGATTCCCCGGCCGATGACCTGGGTGGGTGGGCTCGGGGCGGTCGTCGGCGTCGCGTGGCTCATCATCAGCCCCGGGCACATCCCAGCCATCGTGATTTTTGCGCTGGGAGTGTGGCTGTTCGTCGTCGGGCTAATCGCGGCAGTGGCCGTGGGCACTATTCGCACGAAGGAGACGTAGCCAAGCGGGCGACGTGAAGGGCGAGGTAGGCGACCTCATTGTCAGTGATGGTCACGCCTTCGACCGCGAGCGTCGTTCGGACATGCTCGGCGACGCGATACCAGCGCGGCGCGGCCTGCTGAATGCTCGCGGAAATGCCGTCGGCTGGCCCGGAGACCTGGCGCCCTTCCGCGATGCGCACGAACAGATACCGCAGATGCGTAACAAAGCGGGCGACATCCATCGACTCTGGATCCACCTCAGTGTCCAACGCTGAGCTGACAACCTGGAGAACTCGGTTGATCTGCTCCGTCATCCGCGCGGTGGCGGAATAGTCGCCGCCAGAGAATTGGGCGTTGACGAAGTGCATGGCGATGGCGACAGCCTCATCGTCGGGGAGGCGAACCCCCGTCGCGGCCTCTACCTGTTCGAGCGCTTGGTGGCCCAACGCCAGCTCACGAGGGTAGAGCTGGGTGACCTCCCAGCGCAGGGGATAGGTCAACTCCATCCCGTCCCGGTGGCGTTCCAACGCGAAGGTGAGGTGATCGGCCAGGGCCAAGACATGGGACTGAACCGCGGCCTGGTCGCTCGATTGGAGCGGATCTGAAGCTCCCAGCTCCACGATCGTGGCAGCGACCGCCACGATATCGAGGGGCAAGTCGGCGATTTGGTTGGCCAGCTGATGCCCCTCGCCGGGCAGGGCAGGGCGGAAAGTCTGCTCAGCGATCGCTGGATCAATGTCTTCGCCAGGTTTCCGGCCGAAGCCGATTCCGCGGCCCATGATGACGCATTCCTGGCCGTCGTCGTCGACACACAACAAAGAACTGTTGTTGAGCGGCTTGACTATCTTCACGTTCTTTCCTCCCTTCTATCCTGCAGCCTAATCGCTAACTACAGCACATCGCCGTTGGTGGCGATGACCTTCTGGTACCACTCGAAGGAGGCTTTCGGCGTCCGGGCGAGGGAACCGTGACCCTCATTATCCCGGTCAACATGGATCATGCCGTACCGTTTCTTCATCTCTCCGGTGGTGAAAGAGACCAGGTCAATGATGCCCCACGGGGTGTAGCCGATGAGCTCCACGCCGTCGTAGATGACTGCCTCCTTCATCTGTTCAATATGCGAGGCGAGGTAGGCGATCCGGGCGTCGTCCTGGAAGTGGCCGTCGCTGTCTTTCTCATCCACCATGCCGAAGCCGTTTTCGACGATGAACAGGGGTATGTCGTAGCGGTTGTACAGCGTGTTTAAGGTGTAGCGCAGCCCCACCGGGTCGATGGGCCACCCCCAGTCGCTGGCTCCGATGTAGGGATTGTCCACGGAGTTGGATAGGCCGCCGTTGAGGTTGTCTGCCGTCTCGGAGTGGGCATCCGCCTTGACGGTGTTGGACATGTAGTAACTGAAGCCGAGGTAATCCACGGTGCCGTTGGCGAGGATCTCGGCGTCTCCGTCGAGGATTCCGATGTCGAATCCCCCGCGCTCGAATTCTTTGAGGGCGTACCTGGGGTAGTGGCCGCGGACCTGGACGTCGCCGAAGAAGAATCGGTCGCGGTTGGCAATCTCGGCGGCCATGATGTCATCCGGGTTGCAGGAATACGGGTAGACCGGAACGGCGGCGATCATGGCGCCGATGCGGAACTCGGGGTTGATTTCTCGGCCGATGGCGACGGCCCGGGCAGAGGCGAGGAGTTCGTGGTGGCCTGCCCGGAACATGACCTCGCGGCCGTTGTCGCCGTCGTCGAGGGTGACGCCGGAGTTGGTCCAGAGGAACAGGGGGTTGTCCACGTTCATCTGGTTGTTGATCTCGTTAAACGTCATCCACCACTTCACCTTGTCGCGGTAGCGGGTGAAGCAGGTACGAGCGAAGCGCTCGAAGAATTCCACGACTTGGCGGTTGCGGAAGCCGCCGTAGTGGCGGGCCAGGTGGAGGGGAAGCTCGAAGTGGCTGAGCGTGACCACGGGCTCGATGCCGTACTTGAGCAAGGTGTCAAAGACCCGGTCGTAGAAGGCAAGTCCCTCTTCGTTGGGGGTGTCTTCGTCGCCTTGGGGGAAGATGCGGCTCCAGGCGATGGAGGTGCGGAAGCAGGTGAGGCCGAGCTCGGCGAAGAGAGCGATGTCGGACTCAAATTGGTGGTAGAAGTCGATGGCCTCGTGGTTGGGGTAGTACTCATCGGGCTCGATGGTGGCGGTGATGCGGCGTGGCTTTCCATGTGCACCTGCGGTGAGGACGTCGACGACGCTGGGGCCTTTGCCGCCGGCATTCCATCCTCCTTCAAACTGGTGGGCGGCGACGGCGCCGCCCCAGAGGAAATCAGCGGGGAGTGTTGACTGAGACATCAGGGTGCGTATTCCTTATCTCTAGTGGATCTCTAGTGGTTGACCGAGGCAGGGGCGGGTTCGAGCACAACCATCAGCTCATCCCCGTGGCGGAGACTCTTCTGCGGGACCGGGACGATGGACCCGAACTTCTTGGAGTTGGTGATGATGACTGGGGTGGTGGTGACCAATCCGGCCGCCAGGATGGCATCCCGATCGAAGGACAGGAGCAAGTCGCCGGCCTGCACCCGATCACCTTGTCCTACTGCCACGGTGAAGGGCTTTCCTTGGAGGGAGACGGTGTCGAGGCCGACGTGAATGAGCAGGTCAATACCGTCGTCCGAGCGCAGGCCGATGGCGTGTTGTGAGGGTAAAACGGCAACCACGGTTCCGTCGAAGGGGGCGTGGACCTCCCCGCTGGTGGGCTCGATGGCCACGCCATCTCCCATGGATCCGGAGGCGAATACTGGATCGTCCACGGAGTTCAGCGGCACGATGACTCCCGTCAGTGGGCTGGCGATGCGGCTGGCTACGTCGCTGGACGACACTGCTTCCTCGAAGGCGGCGAGGTCTTCTTCTGAGGCCTCGGACGGGGCATCATTGAGCATGTCTTTGAAGCCGATGAGATAGACGGCGATGGCCGCGCCGAAGAAGGCCAATCCGGCGCCGAGAATAATGCCAAGGAGCGAGTTGGTGCCCGGGTGGTGGGCGTTGATGAGGGTGAGCGGGCCGGGGAGTCCGGCGTAGACGTAGTGGCGCGTGCCGAAGAAGGACATAATGATGGCGCCCACGGCACCGGCGATGAGGCCGATGATGAAGGGCCGCTTGAGGCGCAGCGTGACGCCGTAGATGGCGGGCTCCGTGATGCCGAAGATGCCGGTGACGGAGGCGGAGGCGGCGACGGTCTTCAGCTCCCGGTTGCGGGTGCGGAGGAAGACACCGAAGGCGGCGCCAACCTGCCCCAGGACGGCGGCAGTCTGGAAGGCCTGGAAAGAGTCGCTGCCGTTCTCGGCGAAGTTGGCCAGGATGACGGGGGTAATGCCCCAGTGGAAGCCGAAGATGACCAGCACCTGCCACAGGCCACCGACGACGGCGGCAGCGACGGGCGGTGCGATGTCGACGAGCCAGTTGTAGCCTTCCGCCACGGCGATCGCGCCGTTATTGGAGATCGGCCCGAGGATGAGGAGGGTGACGGGAACCATGAGCAGCAGGCAGAAGAAGGGCGTGAACAGCGGGCGGACTACCTCGGGCAGGATGCGGTTGAGGAATCGCTCGAGGTAGGACAGCAGCCAGACCATGATCAGCGGTGGGAGCACGGTGGAGGTGTACGTGGTGGGGCTCAGAGCAATGCCGAGGAAGTTGACGTGCTCTCCCTCGCTCACGCGGGCAGCGATCTCACTGAGGCTGGGGTTGACCAGGGCGGCAGTGCACAGGACGGCCGTGTAGACGTTGACCTTGAAGTGGTGCGCGGCGGTGATGCCGATGAAGATCGGTAGGAAGGTAAATGGCGTCCACGACATGAATGACAGGACTTCGTAGGTTCCCGTCTCGGTGAAGGCTGGCCAGATGAGGCCGATGAGGATGAGGCTGCCTTGCAAAATGCCGGCGGCCGCGAGGATGTAAATGAACGGCGCGAAGACGCCGGACATGGTCTTGATGAGGCGGTTGATGATGGATTCTTTGGGCGCTTCTACCTCGCCGGTGGAATCGATGGGGAATTGATCCATGAGCGCGTCGTAGACCTGCTTGACGTGCGTGCCGATGACCACTTGGAGTTGGCCGCCGGATTCCCGGACGCCGACGACACCGGGTTGGGCGGAGATCTTTTCTTTGGCGCCTTCGGGGAGGGCCTTGAGGATGAACCGGAGACGTGTGGCGCAGTGCGTGGCGGAGACGATGTTTTCCGGGCCACCCACCAAAGCGACGATATCTCCTGCGAGCTTGGGGTAGTCACGAACCTTTTCGGCCATGATGTGCTCCTGTCAGGGATGTCCGGCAGGGCGCGAATCAAAAAAATCCAGAAGGGAACAGAAGCGCGTCCATGACGGAAGTGTCGAATGGGACGAGCCTCAGGTTCATGCCTCCGGATATGAGTAACAGGCCTGATAGCTACAGTTGGAAACCCTAATGGGTGTGACTGCTCCACGTCAATGGCTGATTGTTAGAGCTGAATCACAATGGGCCCCGACCCGCTCAGCAGGGTCGAGGCCAGTTCGCTATTTGAGGGTGGGCCTACTTGTAGCGGGCAACGGCCTCGGCGAGGATCTTCTCGGCCTCTTCGCGGGAGCCCCAGCCGGAACCGGTGACCTCCTTGTTCGGCTCGAGGTCCTTGTAGTGGACGAAGAAGTGCTCGATCTCATCGAGGGTGAAGGAGGAGACGTCCTCGAGTTCCTGGAAGTTGTCGAAGCGGGGGTCGTCGACGACGCAGAGGAGCTTGTCATCGCCGCCGGCTTCGTCGGTCATCTTGAACACGCCGACGATGCGAGCCTTGACCACGACGCCGGGGAAGACGGGCTCGGGCAGGATGACGAGGGCGTCCAACGGGTCCCCGTCTTCGCCGAGGGTGTGCTCGATGAAGCCGTAGTCGGCCGGGTAGGCCATGGGGGTGAACAGGTAGCGGTCGAGGTAGACGCGGCCGGTCTCGTGGTCGACTTCGTACTTGTTGCGTGAACCCTTGGGGATCTCGATGATGACTTCAACGCCCATGTGGTGGCTCCTTGAATTAGCTGGGGTGGCGGATGTTGCCCACATTCTACCGCCCGCCGTGGTCATGTCGGTGGGAGGCATTAGTCTGTTGGGAATGAGCGGAAAAAAGGTGTGGTGGTCCTTGACCGCTGGTGTGGTGGCGGTGGCCGTGGCGGGTGTCGCGGGCGTTGGGGTGCTCACGCAGCGTTATTACGGTGATCTCACGCACGCGCCTGCGCTGGCTGCCCCGGCGCCGTCGCAGATTCTCACCCCCGCCCATGCGGAGGGGGAGGTAGATAACGCCGCGTTGGCTGCGCGGATCAGCTCCTTGTTGGCATCTGAGGTGGGCGCTGACCTGGGCACGTTGCACGGGCAGATCACTGACACCGTGAGCGGGGAGGTGGTGTGGCAGCAGGATGCGGATACGGCGTTGCAGCCGGCCAGCGCGACGAAGATTTTGACGGCCGCGGCGGCGATCTGGGAGCTTGGCCCGGATGATGTCATCACGACGGAGGTCATCCAGAGTGCGGATAAGAAGGCCGTGACCATCCGTGCTGCGGGCGATGTATGGCTGACGGCCAAGCAGATCGATGAGCTGGCGGCGCAGATCGGCCCGGTGGAGCAGGTGTTCGTGGATACCTCCGCCTGGTCGGGTGAGGCGCTCATGCCGGGCTGGGATCCGGCGGACATCGATGCCGGATATATCGCCCCGCTGGAGCCCGCGATGCTCTACGGCGCCCGGATTGGGCAGACGGAGGGCGATGTCCCGCGCTCCCACACCCCGGCGTTGGATGTGGCGAAGGCCGTGGCTGATCGGGTAGGGGCGAGCACCGTTGGGCTGGGTCCCGTGCCGGAGGACGGAGAGGTGGTCGCCCAGACGAGTTCGCCGCCGCTCATTGAGCGGTTGACGGAGATGATGTTGCATTCGGACAACGTCATGGCGGAGGCAGTGGGCCACGAAGTTGCTGTGCACCAGGGGCAGGCGGGGACGGCGCAGGGGGCGACGCAGGCGACGCTTGATGTGCTGCGCGCACGCAACATCGACCTCACGGGGGTGTCGCTGGCGGATAATTCCGGGTTGTCCACGCTCAATCTCATCCCGCCGCGCGTCCTGGATGAGGTGCTTGTCCACGCGGCGACCAACCCCGACCTGCGGCCCCTGCTGGCCACCCTGCCGGTAGCCGGTGGGGAGGGCACCTTGTCGGATCGGTACGCGGATCAGTCGGGCCGCGGGTGGGTGCGCGCCAAGACGGGAACGTTGACTAATACGTCGGCGCTCGCGGGCATCGTCACCGCGGATTCGGGCCGCGTGTACTCCTTCGCGCTGTTGTCCAACGGCTCGGAAATCCTCGCCGCGCGCCGGGCGCTGGACACCGTGGCCTCGACGATTCGGGATTCCTAACGTGGAGTACCCGCGGCACAGCCCCCACTTCCTTGCTTGTCGACGCGCCGTGCGTCCCCACCTCACCGCTGGTCCCGTCACGGTGGGTTTGTCGGGAGGTGCAGACTCCCTCGCCCTGGTGGCCGCGGCGGTGGCCGAGGGGCAGGAGGTGTTGGCGGTCGTGGTGGATCACCAGGTGCAGGAGGGCTCGGGTGCGGTGGCGCGCCGGGCGTTCGCGCAGGCGGAAGCGCTGGGGGCGAGTGCGCAGCTGCGCGCGGTGAGGGTGCCGCCGGGCAACCTCGAAGCCCAGGCCCGTCAGGTCCGCTACCAGGCGTTGAGTGAGCCGGGCCACGAGGTGTGGGTCGCCCATACCCTCGATGACCAGGCCGAGACCTTTCTTTTGGGGGCGCTGCGCGGCAACCCGACGGGGATGAGCCCGCGTGCGGGTCACATCGTTCGTCCCTTCCTCGGTATTCGACGCGCCGATACCGTGGGGGCCTGCGCGGAGCTGGGCGTGGAACCGTGGCACGACCCCCACAACGCGGACCCGGCTTTTCGGCGCGTGGCGCTGCGCCAGGAGATCCTGCCCGCGCTGCATCGGCTCATCGGGGGTGATGCCTCGGAACCGCTGGCCGCCGCGGCGGAGCGCAGCGCCGCCGACAATGAGCTGCTCGCCGAGCTGGCGGGGACCCCGACCGATGACTGCGCCGAACTGGCCGCCCAGCCGGGACCACTGCGACGCCGCCGCCTGGCGGCGTGGCTGAGGGAGTGCGGAGTGGGAGTGACGGGGGCGTCGATAAGCATGGTGGAAGCGCTGTGCATTGACTGGCATGGTCAGGGCGGGGTGGCCGTGGGCCAGCGCAACGGAAGAAGGTTGGAAGTGCGGCGGTCTAATGGCAGACTGTCACTATCCGAGCAGGCCTAGGAAAGGTGCCATGAGCATGCACGAAAAGAAGGACTTCCACGTCCCCGCCAACCGCTACGGTGATGACGTCGAGGCGGTGTTGATCAGCGAAGAAGACCTCAAGGTCAGGATCGCTGAACTAGCAGCGAGGGTGTCGGAGACCCACCGCGACACGGAGGAGGACCTCATCCTCGTGTGCGTGCTCAAGGGGGCAGTGTTCTTCCTCACCGACTTCGCCCGCGCGCTCGACATCCCCGCGCAGGTCGAATTCATGGCCGTGTCCTCCTACGGAAACTCCACCACCTCCTCCGGCGTGGTGCGCATCCTCAAGGATTTGGATCGTGAGATTCAGGGCCGCAACGTCCTCATCGTGGAGGACATTATTGATTCGGGGCTCACCCTGTCCTGGCTTATGCGCAACCTCCGCGCCCGCCAGCCGAAGACGCTCGAAGTGATCACCTTGCTGCGCAAGCCGGAGGTAGTGAAGGCGGACATTGAGCTTTTCGACGTCGGCTTCGACATCCCCAACGAGTTCGTCATCGGTTACGGCCTCGACTACGCCGAGCGCTACCGCGACCTTCCCTACGTGGGCACCCTGCACCCGGACGTCTACTCCGGTAACTAGCGCGGGAACAAAAGGCGCGCCCGGCCCGTTGTGGAGTCAGTTAAGCTACCGCACCCGAAAGGCATTGATCGCGAGAGTTACCCAAGCTCTGCGCGGCTGCATACATGAAAAATAAGAGAATCCTTCAGATCGGCCTCGTCGCCGCTGTCGTCCTCATTTCCCTGTACGTGTTCACCCTATTCACGGATGACACCCGCAACTACCAGCAGGTAGATACCTCCGTGGCCATGGCGCAGCTCAACGACGGCAACGCCAAGGAAGTGCGGATCGATGACCGCGAACAGCGCGTGCGCATCGAACTGCGCGAGCCGATCACGTATGAGGAACGCGAAGGCGTCGACGAGATCATGGCGCAGTACCCGGCCCGCACCGCGCCGGAAGTGTTCACCGCGGTCAAGGACTCCGGGGCTGACAAGTACACGACCAAGGTCACGCAGGACAGCTTCCTGGGCAGCATGCTCGGATTCCTGTTGCCCATGCTCATTCTCTTCGGCCTGCTGTTCTTCTTCTTCACCCGCATGCAGTCCGGCGGCATGTTCGGCTTCGGCGGCTCCAAAGCCAAGGAACTGACCAAGGACATGCCCACCAACACCTTCGCCGACGTCGCAGGTGCGGACGAAGCGGTGGATGAATTGGTGGAGATCAAGGACTTCCTCCAGGACCCGGCCCGCTACCACGCATTGGGGGCGAAAATTCCCCGCGGCGTGCTGTTGTACGGCCCGCCCGGTACCGGCAAGACCCTCCTGGCTCGCGCCGTCGCCGGTGAAGCCGGAGTGCCGTTCTACTCCATCTCCGGTTCGGACTTCGTGGAGATGTTCGTCGGCGTCGGTGCCTCCCGCGTGCGCGACCTATTCAAGCAGGCAAAGGAAAACAGCCCCTGCATCATCTTCGTCGACGAGATCGACGCCGTTGGCCGCCAGCGCGGCTCCGGCATGGGCGGCGGCCACGACGAGCGCGAGCAAACGCTCAACCAGCTCCTCGTGGAGATGGACGGCTTCGGCGACCGCGAGGGTGTCATCCTCATGGCCGCAACGAATCGCCCCGACATTCTGGACCCCGCCCTGCTGCGCCCGGGTCGCTTCGACCGGCAGATCCCCGTCACCGCGCCCGACCTCGCTGGCCGCGAGATGATCCTCAACGTCCACGCCAAGGGCAAGCCGCTTGGCCCGGACGCGGACCTCAACGCCCTGGCCAAGCGCACCGCCGGCATGTCCGGCGCTGACCTGGCCAACGTCCTCAACGAGGCTGCCCTGCTCACTGCCCGCATCGGCGGCAACGTCATCACCGCCGATGCCCTGGAAGAAGCCACCGACCGCGTCATCGGCGGCCCCCGCCGCGAAGGCAAGGTCATCTCCGAAAAGGAAAAGAAGGTCACCGCCTACCACGAAGGCGGGCACACCCTCGCCGCGTGGGCGCTCAAGGACATCGAGCGCGTGTACAAGGTCACCATCCTCGCCCGCGGTCGCACCGGTGGCCACGCCATGACCGCCGCCGAGGATGACAAGGGCATGTACAACCGCGATGAGCTCTTCGCCCGCCTCGTCTTTGCCATGGGCGGCCGCGCCGCGGAGGAGCTCGTCTTCGGCGAGCCCACCACCGGTGCCTCCGCCGACATCGAGCAGGCGACCAAGATCGCCCGCGCCATGCTCACCGAGTACGGCATGTCGCCCACGCTCGGTGTGGTCAAGTACGGCCAGGAGCAGGGCGATCCCTTCTCCGGTCGCGGGGGCGGCGGGACGCTGGAGGTGTCCCCGGCCATTGCCGCGAAGATCGACGAGGAGACCCATCGCCTCCTCGACGCCGCCCACGAGCAGGCGTACAACATCCTCCGCGACAACCGCGACTACCTCGACCGCCTCGCGGAAAAGCTACTGGAAAAGGAAACGTTGCGACGCCCCGATCTCGAGGTCCTCTTCGAGGGCATCGAGCCCCGCGCGGCCCACGACATCTTCCCCGGCGAGAACGATCGCTTCGCCCGCCAGGCCGACCGCGAGCCGGTGAAAACCCCCGTCGAAATGGCCATCGAGCGCGGCGAGGAACCACCGAAGCGCTTCTCCCTGCTGGAGATGTCGAAGGAGGCCCGCGCCAAGCGCCAGGCCGAATTGGCTAAGGAAGCGGAGCTGCCCGCCGTGGGCCGCCACCACCACAACGGCGATTCGGATACTCCGGATGCTCCGGAAACGACGGCTCGCTACGGAGGCACGCCGCCGCCCGCTGACTGGTCCGCGCCGGGCTGGCCGCCGAAGTCCAACTCCTACTCCGCCACCAATGGGGAGCACCCGGGTATGAAGAACTACGGTTCGGTCGCGGCCGGGACTGCTGCCAACCAGGCGGATAGCGCCGAAAAGGCCGACAGGCAGGACCCGCCGACCGAGGTCATCGGTTTCCGCCTGCCGGACCACGAGCAGCCGGAAAGCCGACCCGACAGCGACGATACCGCCGTGATTGAGAAGCCCGCGGCGGACGCCGCAGACACCGCGTCACCCGAGATGAAGTCCCCCGAGATCAGCACCCCGAAGGAAGACGAATGACTGAGTTCGATCAGGCACGCGCCGAAGCCGCGGTGAGGGAACTGCTCATCGCGGTCGGTGAGGACCCGGACCGCGAGGGCCTGCAGGAAACGCCGGCCCGCGTGGCGCGTTCCTACCGGGAGATCTTCGCCGGGCTGCATTCCGACCCGACCGAGGTGCTGACGAAGACCTTCGCGGAGGATCACCAGGAGCTCGTCCTCGTCCGGGATATCCCTATCTATTCCACGTGTGAGCATCACCTGGTGCCCTTTTATGGCAAGGCGCACATCGGGTACATCCCGGGCAAGGCCGGTCACGTGACGGGGCTGTCCAAGCTGGCTCGCCTGGCGGATATGTACGCCAAGCGGCCCCAGGTGCAGGAGCGGCTGACCTCGCAGATTGCTGATGCCCTCGTGGACAAGCTCGGCGCGCAGGCCGCGATCGTGGTCATCGAATGTGAGCACTTGTGCATGGCGATGCGGGGCATCCGCAAGCCGGGGGCCACGACCACGACGTCGGCGGTGCGCGGCGGATTCAAGACCAACGCTGCCTCCCGCGCCGAGGTTCTTAGCCTCATCCGCAGTTAAGGTGGGGGACATGCGCGTTGCAGACCTCACCGTTCCGGGGCGTTGCTTGGTCATGGGCATTGTCAACGTCACGGAAGATTCGTTTTCTGATGGCGGCCAGTGGCTCGACATCGACCGCGCTATCGCGCACGGGCGGGAGTTGGTGGAGCAGGGCGCGGACATGATTGATGTCGGCGGCGAGTCGACCCGCCCGGGTGCTACGCGCGTGGACCCCCAGCTGGAGGCGGAGCGCGTCGCCCCCGTCATCGCCGCACTCTCCCAAGAGGGCATTGTGACCTCGGTGGATACGATGCGCGCCTCGGTGGCTGTGGTGGCCGCGGAGGCGGGGGCCTCGTTGATTAATGATGTCTCCGGTGGCCTCGCCGATCCGGACATGTACCGCGTCATGGCCGATACTGCCCTTCCCGTGTGCCTGATGCATTGGCGCACCGTCCGCTTCGGTGATGCCTCCGGTGCCGCCGATCACGGTGGGGATGTGGTCCGCGATGTGCGTGAGCGGCTTGAGCAATTGGTCAGCAACGCCCTGGAGGCGGGTGTGTCCTCTGACCGAATCGTCCTCGATCCGGGCCTCGGCTTTGCCAAGTCCCGCGAGGACAACTGGGATCTGCTCCACGCCCTTCCGAGTTTTATCGATGGCGAGTTCCCCGTCCTCGTCGGCGCTTCCCGCAAGCGTTTCCTCGCGGCGGTCCGCGATGATCGCGGGGTGCCGGGCGCGCCCGTTGACGCCGATCCTGCCACCGCTGCCGTCACCGCCATCTCCGCGCAGATGGGGGCCTGGGGCGTGCGCGTGCACAACGTCCCCGTCTCCCGCGATGCCGTCGATGTCGCCGCCCTGTGGCGTTCCGGCGGTTCAGGGGGTGGGGTTCGTGGCTGATCGCATCGAACTACGCGGCCTGGAGTGCTTCGGCTACCACGGCGTGTTCCCCGAGGAAAAGCGTGATGGCCAGCTGTTTATCGTCGACATCACTTGCTGGTTGGATACCGCCCCTGCCGCCGCGAGCGATGATTTGCGCCTGACGGTCAGCTACGCCGAGTTGGCGGATATGGCCATCGCGGTGGTGTCGGGGCGGTCCCGCGATCTCATTGAGACGGTGGCGGCACTTATCGCCGACGAGGCCTTAGCGCGCTTTGACCTGCTCCACGCGGTGGAGGTCACGATCCACAAACCCTCCGCTCCGATCCCGCACACGTTTGCCGATGTCGCCGTCGTCGCCCGCCGCTCGCGTCGCACCCGCGCGGAATTCAGGAACGCCTGATGCGCGCCGTCCTCTCCATCGGGTCGAATTTGGAGGACCGCCGCGCACTGCTGGGCACCGTAGTCGACGATTTTCGCGCCGACATCGTCGCCGCCTCCCCGGTTTTCTCCACTCCGCCGTGGGGCGTCGAGGATCAGGGTGAGTTCCTCAATGCGGTTGTGCTTATCGACGTCCCCGGTACCCCACGTCAGCTGCTTCGTCGCGGCCAAGCCCTGGAGGATGCCGCCGTGCGGCGGCGGGTCCGGCACTGGGGTCCCCGCACCCTCGACGTCGACATTGTGCAGGTCATGGAGGAGGGAAAGGAAGTGCTTTCCGACGACCCGGTGCTCACCCTCCCACACCCCTTCGCCCACGAACGGGCCTTCGTCCTCGTGCCCTGGCTCGCCGCGGACCCTTCCGCGACTCTGCGCGGGCGCCCGGTTGCCGAATGGGTCGCCGAGCTCGATCCGGTTGAGGTCTCCGCGATCAAAGAAGTGGGGTCGCTGCTATGAAACGCACCCCCATCATCGGACTGGTCGCCGCCGGAGGGTTCACCGCCGCCGTTGCCGCGATCCTCACCTGGGGATTCTATGGCTCCATGACTGCCATCCCCGTCACGGTCTCCATCACCTTGTGGGCACTGGCGGCGCTCTGCCTCTTCCTGGGGTGGAAGGTCCGCTCCCGCCTCGACGAGGGCCGCATCGGTCAGGACCGCAGCCAACTTAATCCCGTCACGGCTGCCCAGTTTTTGGTGCTAGCAAAGGCCTCCGCCTGGACCGGCGCGATCCTCGGCGGCGGCTACCTCGGCATGGCGTCCTATATTCTGCCGCGCGTGGATCAACTCGTGGCCGCTTCCGAGGACCTGCCCGGGGTCTTGGCCTCCGCTCTGGGCGGCCTAGCATTGTCGGCCGCGGGCCTCTATCTCGAACGACACTGCGAGACACCGCCACCCTCCGATGGAGAGATGGTTGGTTAGAGTGGAGCCCATGGACGACCGGAACGTATGGAAAGGCACCGACCGCGGTCAGCTGTTGCTGATCGCGCTCATTGTTGTCGCCTTCATCGCCAGCCTGGTCATGCTGCTAACGGATAGTGCTGTTGCCCTCAAGTTGGCCCTGCTCGCCGCGCTGTGGGCAGCCCTCCTCGGCTCCTTCTTGGTGTTTCGCTCGCGGAAGGCGGCCGAAGCCAAGGACGTAGAACTGGAACACCAACGGGAACTCGCGCACTCCCGAGTCCTCGCCGGGGCCGGAACCCCCTCCCAAGAACTGGAGCTTCTCCAGGAGATGCGGACCCGCGAGTCCGAAGTCCTGGCCGATATCCAACGCGAGCTCAAAGCCCTGCGCGCCCAATTGGAAGACCTCTCGGGCCGCGAGTTCGGCTATGAACCTGCCTCCCTGCGCGCGGAGGCCCGCCGGATCCTCGAGTTGGAGGACGCCGCTGCCGTGGCTGCAGCGCCCACGCCGGAACCCGAGCCCGAGCCGGAGCCCTACGAGTCTCCCGTGCCGGACTTCAGTCACATCCACACCGGCCCGCCGTCCTCCGATGCCGTCGCCGGTCGCCTGGGCCAGCAGGAGACCCCGTCGCGCCCGATCCCGAACCCGTTGGCCGAGCTCATTGCAGAAAACCAGCGGCGCGAGCAGGAAACCACCCGGGCTTTCAGCACGGGCGCCTTCGAAGCCGTGTCCTGGGAACAGGGTGGGGTGCACCGCACCGAGGAATCGTTCACCGAAACGTTCACCGAGACGTTCGCAGAGGTGGAAACCCCCGAAGAGGAGACCCCCGAGGTCACCCCAACCTATGTGGGGCGGCATGGCGCTGGGTTTAACGTCGTCACGGAGGAACCCGATGTAGCTGAGCCCGTCACTCCCGAGCCGGTGATCAACGAGGGCCGACGCGGGCGTCGCCGCCGCGATGAACAGGGCGGAGTCTCCGTGGCTGAGCTCCTCGCCCGTTCCCAGCGCAACGAGTAGAACTAACCACTGAGGAGATTTCATGCAGGCACCCCGGATGCGGGTGGGCGTGTACGTCGATAGTGACCAACACCATCGTGAGCAGTTGGCTCGGCTTCCGGAATTAATGGAAAGCGCGGGCCATTACCTGCATTGGCCCGTGGGAGGTTCCCTGCCGTGGGAGGACATGGACTTGATCCTTCTCATGGTGCGAGAGAGCTCCTTGGCGGAAGCAGTGGATGCTCTTGAGCCGCATATTCGACGCGGCCAGATTGTCGTTCATCTGTGCCTTGCCCAGGGCGTGCAGGTCCTTGACCCACTCGAGGTGAAAGGCGCAGTGGTCATCGCGGCCGGACGGTTGAGCGATACCCACTGGGCTGTGACCACGGTGGATGAGATGGGCTATTCCGTCGCCGAAATCATGCTTGCGGAGATCGGAGCCAACGTCATTCACGTGGCTGATGGCGAGCGGTTGGCCCTCGCTGCTGCCATGACCTATGCGGATGCCATTCGAAGCCTGCGCCACGATGCCGTTGACATGGTAACCAATGTGCTCGGGAATGAAGAAAAAGCTGAGGAGATCATCAACTCCGATTTCTACTTCGCTGGACCACCTCCCGTCATGGGACCCGGTGGTTTGTCTGAGCAGTGGAAATCTATTTCCGACCCCGGGTTCGCGCGGATCTTCCGCGATACGCAGCGCCGCTTGGGCGAATTAACGCAACAAGACGATGTAGAGCTGTGGGCGATCGGCCGGGAGGGGCTGTCATGAGTTTTGAGTTTGGGCAGGCACACGAGTTCTCCACCGCGAACATCTCTGTCTTCGCGCGGGCCATGCGCACGACGGGGCGCCCCGTGGTGTTGGTTCCGTTGGGAGAAGGTCTGCACGCGGGACACATTGCCCTGATTAGAGCCGCGCGACGCCTTCCGCGGGCGGTCGTCATTGTGGCCTGGGCTGGAACGGATGTCCCGGCTGAGCTGGCGGCGGAAAACGTCGACGCCGTGTGGGCTTATTCCGCGGAGGAATTGTGGCCCAAGGGCCTGCGGACTGTTGTCCGCCCGGCTGATCACCGCCTGGAACCGGTGGACGAGCTTGCCCGCGTGCTCACCCAGCTGCTCACCCAGCTCAACATCGTTGGCCCGAGCGATATCGTCGTGGGGGAGAAGGATTACGAGCAGATCCGCGCCCTGCAATCAGCCGTCACGGACCTGCATGTACCGGTCATGGTGCATGGCGTGCCGACGGTGCGCATGCCCGACGGGATCGCGGTGTCCCTCCGCAATGCGAACGTGGACGAGGCTGCACGAGAACAAGCTCTCGCTCTTTCCGCGGCGCTCACCGCGGGTGCACACGCCGCTGAACAGGGGGCGGACGCCGTGCTGGACGTCGCCCGGTCAGTGCTGGCGACCGCGGGTGTGGAGCCGGAGTATCTGGAGGTCCGCGGCCCCGACCTCGGGGAAGCGCCAGATAGCGGGGATGCCCGGCTGCTCGTCGCCGCCACAATCGGCGGCGTACGCCTAATCGATAACGTGGGCCTGCCCTTAGGTATCGGCTTCCGCAATTTAGGGCAAGAGCACTAGCGCAGCAGCGCGGCGAACTCCTCGACTCCGGCGAGTCCGGTGATCTCCCCGGACTGGAGGGGGAGCTGGACCACGGGGACGTCGTTAAGCGATAGGGCCCGCAGGGCCTGCTCTTCCAACGCATGCCGATGCGCGAGGAAGTCACCTTGGTCGACGGGTGAGCGACGATTGACAATGCACCCGCCGACGCGGACGCCGGAGGACCGCAGCTCCCGATAGAACTCGTGGGTTTCCTGGACGGGGAGGCGCTCGGCGGTGAGCACGATGAAAAACACACACTGCTGAGGATCGGTGAGCACGGAGCGGAGTTTTTCAAAGCGGGCGCGGCGGGCGAGCAGCAGGGAACGCAGCTGTTGATTGCGCCGATCGACGGGGTTGAGCGCGCCGGTGACAATGTGATCGCGACCAGTCGGGGCCAACCCACGCGCCACCGATGACAGGTGCTCGGACTTGGCGCGCCGGTCGAGAAGGCCATCGGTCCACGCCGCCATGAGCTCCGGGAGGGCCATGAGGCGGGAGGTATGCCCCGAGGGAGCGGTGTCGAAGACAACGTGGTCATAGTTGTCGGCTTCGGTGTCCACCAGGGAGGCGATCCGCTCCAGGATCGCCGCCTCGTGGGTGCCGGGGGACTGAGCGGCCAACT
The DNA here is from genome assembly GCF_001021045.1 of Corynebacterium testudinoris. Taxonomy (NCBI): domain Bacteria; kingdom Bacillati; phylum Actinomycetota; class Actinomycetes; order Mycobacteriales; family Corynebacteriaceae; genus Corynebacterium; species Corynebacterium testudinoris. The sequence goes on along the minus strand of NZ_CP011545.1, from coordinate 2,393,828 downwards.
CCAGGTGCTTTTTCACCTCGCCGTGGAGGTGCTCCGGCATCATCCCCCGGATCGTGTGACCGACGTCCTTGAGGTGCTGGGCCGTCGTGGCTGCCGGGTCGAGCTCAATGACATCGAGGTTGTCCCGCACGGTGGTGATGCGGTCGCCGATGCGCCGCTCCCACAGGTGGCCCAAGTTGTGCGCGGGGTCGGTGGAGACCAACAAGACCTTCTTGCCGGACTGTGCGAGGGCCGTGGCGGTGGCCGAGGCCACCGTCGTCTTGCCCACCCCACCCTTCCCGCCGAAGAAGATAACGCGGGTGGAGTCAGTGAGGTCTAACAGCATTGAATGTTCTCCAAGGGTGAGTGTTCCATGTTCATCCGGCGGTGCCAGTCATGGAAGTCCTCGTAGATGATCGGCAGCATCTCTAGGGTGTAATAGCTGGCGGGGTTCGGGACGCCGAGGGCTTCGGACATGACCAGCATCATGAACAGGTCATCTTCTTGTTGCTGAGCTTTGACAAACATGGCCCGGTAGGGGCCCGCGTAGTACTCGGTGAGCCCGTCCGTGAATGCCTTCAGCTTGTCCCGAAACATCGACACAGAGACCTAGCCCTTCTGCGATACCGAGGCAGGCAGCGGGGCATCGGTGTCATCGTCGGTCCACACCACCGGCTCCTCGTTGCGGGCCCGGTTCATCGCGGCGAAGGCCTCGATGGTGACCCAGATGGCGCAGATGATGATGACGATGTCGAGGGCGAGCAGCAGCCAGTTCTGGGCATCGTAGAAGCCGCGGATCTGAACAACTGCGGCCCACATGGAGACCACGAGGACGAACACCAGCGGGATGAGGACCGGCCAGGTTGGGCGGCGCAGGCGGGTGAGGATGACGCAGATGATGGACAGCGTCAGGGCCGCCATGAGCTGGTTCGTGGTACCGAAGAGCGGCCAGATGAGCATGCCGCCGGAACCGTCGCCGCCCGCGGAGAAGGTGAGACCCAGGGCCACGATGATGACGATGAAGGTGGCTACCGCGCCGGTGATCTTCACCCCAACGATCTCGCCGATTTCCTGGACCACGAAGCGCTGAAGGCGGACGCCGGTGTCCATCGTGGTGGCCGCGAAGAGCACGGCCATGGTGGCGAGGATGGTGGCGGACAGGGAGTTCGGGATACCCAGGCCCTCGTTGATGAGGTTGCCGCCGCCTTCGACGAAGGCGTTGACGCCACCCTTGTTGAAGGCGGTGTAGATGGCTTCCCAATCCTGAATGGTCTTGAAGCCAGCGGTGGTGGCGATGATCGTGCCCAGGGAGAGCAGACCCTCGCCGATGGCGCCGAAGTAGCCGACGAAGCGGGCGTCGGTTTCCTTGTCCAGCTGCTTGGCAGAGGTACCGGAGGCGACGATGCCGTGGAAGCCGGAGATCGCACCACAGGCGATGGTGACAAAGAGCAGGGGCCAGATCGGCGGGGTGCCCGCGGGCAGGTTCGCGTTGACGGCCGGGGCGACGATGGTCGGGGCGGTGAAGATGAACGCGGCGTAGAGAATGCCCAGGCCGACGAACAGCTGGAGGCCGTTGATGTAGTCACGCGGCTGGAGCAGCACCCACACCGGCAGGAGGGAGGCGATGCCGCCGTAGATGAACAGGACGACGATCCAGAAAGCGTTCGGGCTCATGCCGAGGACGGAATCCGGCAGGGCGATGGGGAAGCGGTCGCCGATGATCATGAGGGCGTAGAGGACGACCACGCCGACGACGGAGACGAGCGGCAGGTTCCACTTGAAGCGGTAGATGGCCTGGCCGATGAACAGGGCGACGATGATCGCGCCCCACGTCGGGATGACGGCGCTCGGGGTGGAGACGAGCAGGTTGGAGATCACCACCGCGAAGGCCGCGACGACCATGAGCAGCAGCAGGAAGATGACCACCAGGAAGAGGTTGCGGCCGCGGGCGCCGATGTAGCGGCCCGACAAGGTGCCGATGGACTGGCCCTTGTGGCGCTGGGACGCCCACAGTGCGCCGAGGTCATGCATGCCGGCGATGAAGACGGTGCCGATGGTCACCCACAGGAATGCAGGCAGCCAGCCCCAAATAACAGCGACGGCCGGGCCGACGATGGGGGCGGCTCCGGCCACGGAGGTGAAGTGGTGTCCCCACAGCACGAACTTGTTGGTGGGGACGTAATCCACCCCATCGGTCATCGTGTGAGCAGGCGTCTTATAGCCATCGGAGAGCTGGTAGACCTTCTTCCCGAGGAATCGGGAGTAAAGGAAGTAGCCAGCCAGCATCATGCCGACGCCGATGAAGACAAGGATGAGTGAGTTCATCTGGTTCCTCGGTTGGAGTGAAAAGGCCGCGGAATCGTCAAAGACGGCGCCGTACGCCAGGTTTTGTCAAGGTCACTGCTAACCTTCTCACATAAAGTGGCATAGGTCACCCGGGGGGTAGGGGATGGGATGACAATCACTGATCCGCCCAGGATATAACCACCCACATGGGCCGCCCATTCAGCGCGTGGGGGTAGAAGCACATGCGGAAACAAGGCCCCACAGTGGGCAACTGTGGAGCCTTGCAAAGGGAAGGTGGCTAAGCCTTAGCCACGCCGATCTGACCGCCGTCGGCCTTCCAGACCTGCGCCACGGCGGGGCGCGGTGCCGAGCTGCCACCGTCCGGCCAGTGGGAAGCAGGCTTTTCGACGGTCGCGTCATCCGTCTCACCCGGGTGCTGGACGTTAACGATCACCCGGTTTTTCTCTACGATCGGCCCACATGTCTCGGCCGCAAACGGCACGGTAAGGAAGCACTTCACCTCGCCGCGGTTGTTGCCCTCGACGGTCATGGCGTACAGGCCGTCGTTAGAACCGAGGGCGTTGCCGTCGGTGGAGATCCACAGGTTGCCAAACTCGTCGAAGGCCAGGTTGTCTGGGCAGGAGATCGGAGAGACCTTGGCCTTGTCGAAGCCGCCGAAGTAGGTGTACGCCTCATCCGGATCGCCGCAGACGAGCACGAGATCCCAGGTGAATTTCTCGCCCGCGTGATCATCGTCGATCTCCATGACGAGGCCGTTCTTGTTCTCCTTGATCGGGGCGTACTCCCGGACGTCTTCCTTCGACTTCTCGGCTGCGCCGCGGTACTTGTTGTTGGTCAAGGCCATGTAGACCTTGCCGGTGGTGGGGGAGATCTCCACATCTTCGGGGCGGTCCATCTTGGTTGCGCCGACGGCATCGGCGGCCTCGCGGGTGAAGATGGCCACCTCTTCGCCGCTGAACCCATCGACGTGGGATTCTGCCTGGCCATTGGCATCAACCGTCATGAGCTTGGCCCAGCGGCCCTCGCCGTCGAAAGCTCCATCGGACGGCAGCTCGCCGGAACCGTCGATCTCACTCTGCGGGGAGTTGCCCTCCATGATCGCGACATAGAGGGTGCCCTCGTCGAGGATGGTCATGTTGTGCGCCTTATCGCCCTCCTTCATCTTCTTGGCGGAGACGAACTTGTACAGGTACTCAAAGCGGGCGTCATCGCCGGAGTAACACACGATCGTGCCGTCATCGGTGATGTGGATGTTGCCGGCCTCATGCTTGAAGCGGCCGTTGGCCATGTGCTTGACCGGGGTGGAGGTGGGATCAAAAGGATCGATTTCCACGAGGTAGCCGAAGCGGTTGAACTCGTTGGGTTCCTTGGCTAGATCAAATCGGGGATCGAAGCGCTCCCACTTACGGTCCGACTCACCTTCGGAGGCGCCGAAGCGGTCGACGGAGGTGCGGGTCCGCTCGTCGCTGACCCCGTCGGCGTTGGCGAAGTAGATGTCGAAGTTCTCTTCGCCGGAGAGCATCGTGCCCCACGGGGTCAGACCGCCGGCGCAGTTGTTGAAGGTGCCCAGCACCTTGGTGCCGGTGGAATCGGTAGAGGTTTTCACGTAGTCAGAGCCAGCGCCCGGGCCGACGAGGCGGAACTCCGTCGTGCCGGTGATACGCCGGTTGAGGGGGCCGAACTCGCGCTTGAGTTCCCCGGTCTCGCCGACCTTGGACACCTCGAGGATGGTGTGGCCGTGGTTGGCGATGCCGATGCGGGCCTGCTCCTCCGTCGGGTTCTCCGGGTCATAGTTGGGGAACATCTGCGGCTCGGTGGTGTATTCGTGCGAGCAGACATACACCATGCGGTTGGGGTCCGAGGGGTGCTCGAACAAGCCAGCAAAGTCATTGTTAAAGCCGAACTGCTGCTCGGCGGCCGCGAGGGTCTGGTTGTTGATGTCGAACTCCGGGGCACCCTCGATGACCGGGTCGCCCCAGGCGATAAGGACGGACTGTTCGTAGCCGGTGGGGACGGTGACCTTGTCATCCTCGTTGGGGGCGACGACGTCGAATTGCAGACCCTTGGCTGACTGGTGGTCCGCGCCGGTGGAGTCCGTGGTGGCCGTCGCAGAGGCTCCGCTGGCGGCCGTTTCGTTGGCGGGGGAGCAGGCGGCGAGGGCAGCGCCGCCGCCGACGGTGAGCACGGTCAGTCCGCCGGCCTTGAGTGCCGAGCGGCGGGAGATGAGGTCACCGAAGTAGGGGTTGTCAGTCGGGTTCTCGCATTTACCGAAGCACGCATTGCCGCACTTGTACGTGCAGGTCAGGGAACTGCGGGAGCTGGTGAACTTGCTGGAAAGAAGGTTGAGACCCTTCAACATCGTGGTGCCCTCCAAGGCTTAAACCGAAAATGAGACGGACTGAACGTTAGGGAGAGCAGGTGTCCAGGCGGCCATATTGAGGTGAAGAGTCAGTGAACTCCGCCACTATTAATTAAGTACGGCAAAAGCCGGGTAAAATCGCCTCCACGTCCAGAATGGACGGTACCCAGCAGCCAGAAGGAGTGACCTGACCTCGTGTTTGTCCCTACCCAACCCACCTCCCGCCACCGCCAATTAACTCCCGAGCATGAGGAGACCATCAAGGCCACCCTCCCGCTTGTCGGCGGGAACATCGCCACCATCGCCCAGACCTTCTACCGCACCATGTTTGCCAAGCACCCCGAGCTGCTGGCACACACCTTCAACCGCGGAAACCAGAAGTCCGGCGAACAACAGAAGGCGCTGGCCGCCTCCGTGGTCACGTTCGCGAGCATGCTCGTCGACCCCACTGCCCCCGATCCGGTGGACTTGCTCGCTCGGATTGGGCACAAGCATGTATCACTGGGAATCACGCCGGACCAGTATCAGATCGTCCACGACAATCTTTTCGCCGCGATCGTCGAGGTGCTCGGCGCGGACGTTGTCACCGCAGAGGTAGCCGAGGCGTGGGACGAAGTCTATTGGACGATGGCGGAGATCCTCATCTCCTTCGAGGAGGCGCTCTACGCCTCCGATGGCGTCGCGCCGGGCGACGTCTTCCGCGACGTCACCGTCACCGCGAAGGAGGAACTCAGCCCCACGGTCACCTCTTACACCCTGCGCGGAAACCTCACCGAGCACCGTCCTGGCCAGTACACCTCCATCGGGGTTGTGCTTGACGACGGTGCGCGTCAGTTGCGGCAGTACTCCATCATCGGTGGTACGGCCACCGAATACACCATCGCGGTTGAGACCGAAGGTGAGGTATCGACCTTCCTGCGCGAGCGCATCGAGGTCGGCGACACCATTCAGGCCACCCTCGCCGCCGGCGACTTGGTGCTGGAGGATTCCGACGCCCCCGTCGTCCTCATCTCCTCCGGCATCGGCTCCACCCCGATGGTGGGCATGCTCGCCCACCTCGCCGAGACCGGCTCCGATCGTCCGACCCTGTACCTTCACGCAGATGCCTCCGAGCATGAGGACGCTCAACGCGCTCAGGCCCTGGCCTTGTTAAATAAACTGCCCCGTGCGGAGGCGGAGATTGCTTACCGCGCGGAGGGGGAACGCGTGGACGTCGATACGCATGACCTTGCTGGTGCTGATGTCTACCTCTGTGGTGGCAACGACTTCCTCCAGGCGGTGCGCGGCGACTTGCTGGAATTGCCCGCCGACAAAGCCCCCAAGTCGGTGCGCTTTGAGCTGTTCTCGCCGAATGACTGGCTGCTGAGCTAGTCCTGTTTGGGCGGCCGCCCACGCCGCGGCAGGTCACCCACCCCACGGGGAAGGCGACCCGCCCGGCGTAGGCTATCGCGCAGCATGACCTCAATCTGAGCGTTCACGCTGCGCGACTCGTCGTTTGCCCAGCGCGCAATGGCCTCGTGGACCGCCGGGTCCACGCGCAGGGGAATGTTCTTCCGTGCCATCGCGGAAAACCTAGGAGTACAAGCTACCGGTGTTGATGATGGGCTGGGCGTTGGAATCTGAGCACAGCACGACCAGGAGGTTCGACACCATCGCGGCGCGCCGCTCGGGATCGAGCTCAACGATGTCCTTCTCCTCCAGCTGGTCGAGCGCAGCTTCGACCATGGTGACGGCACCTTCGACGATGGTCTCGCGGGCATCAACGATCGCGCTGGCCTGCTGGCGCTGCAGCATTGCCTGGGCGATCTCCGGGGCATAGGACAGGGCGGAGATCCGGGCCTCGAGGATCTCCAATCCGGCCACCTTCACGCGAGCCGCGACTTCATCGGCGAGTTCCTGCGACACCAGATCCGTGGAACCCGACAGCGAGGGATTGTGCGACGTGCCGCCATCATAAGGATGCGACGTCGCGACATGGCGCAGAGCCGACTCGGCCTGAGAATGAATGAACTCATCCATGTCCTCCACCGAGAACGTCGCCTTCGCGGTATCGGCGACCTGCCACACGATGATGGCGCCGATGACCACCGGGTTTCCGCCTGAGTCATTGACCTTGATGGTGTTCGTTTCAAAGTTACGAACGCGCACGCTCACCTTGGTCGAGTTGGCCAGCGGGGGAATGAGTGACAAGCCGGTGCGCCGATTGGTACCCAGGTAGCGGCCGAAGAATTGGACCACTCGCGTATGACCGGGCGAGATGATCTTGACCATCCCGAACATCACGAGCGAAATGATGAAGATGGGCACCGAAAGAATCAGGAGACCGACTCCACCGTTGCCTGCGTCGGCGAGAATGATCGCCCGGATGAACATGGCAATGCTGCCAATAAATAGGAGCGCGGCGACGATGATGGTGGCTCCGGCGAGGCCGGGACCGCCCGTCCATCCGTCCTGCTCGGTGACGTTGACTTTCACGCCGTCGTGGCCGACGGGGCGGTCGGCCACCTCGGCCTCGGGGATGTTGGTGTTCGGTGTCGATGGCGACATGGTGGTGAGTCCTTTCTTGCTTAGAGCGGACAATTAATCTGATATCAGAATACATAATCTGATATCAGATAACAAGGGGCGGCTGATCTTCCTGATCGGACGACGAGCTTTGTGGAGCCGACGAACGCACAAAGTGCCTCCCGCGCAGCGTTCTGTATCGGTGACCTCGATGGACTAGTCTTGGGTGTCGTGACTGAGCAGAAGAAGCCCCAGGTAAAAAAGGCCGAGACCGGCAACGATCTTCCCGAGCAGCTGCGCATCCGCCGCGAGAAGCGGGCGCGCCTCATGGAGTCCGGCATCGATCCTTACCCCGTTGTCGTCGACCGCACTATCTCTTTGCGTGACCTGCGGGAGAAGTTCGTCGTGGTGGCGGAAGGAGAGGACGTCGACAAGCAAGAAGGCGTTACCTACCTGCAGGCCGGCGAGGAGACGGACGCCGAGGTGGCCGTCACCGGCCGCCTGATCTTTATGCGCAACACCGGCAAGCTGTGCTTTGCCACCCTGCAGGACGGCGACGGCACCCAGGTGCAGGCTATGTTGTCGCTGGCCATCGTCGGCGAGGAGTCCCTCGCCGCCTGGAAGTCGGACGCCGACTTGGGCGATTTCGTATCGGTCCGCGGGCACATCATTGCTTCTCGACGCGGCGAGCTGTCCGTCATGGCCACTTCCTGGCAGATGGCCTCGAAGTCGTTGCGTCCCTTGCCCGTCTCTTTTGCTGAGATGAGCGAGGACACTCGGGTGCGTCACCGCTACACCGACCTCATCATGCGGGAGCAGGCGCGCAACAATGCCCTGACGCGCATTAAGGTCATGCGGGCGTTGCGCCATCACCTAGAGGACGAGGGCTTCCTTGAGGTAGAAACCCCGATGCTGCAAACCCTGCACGGTGGTGCGGCGGCGCGCCCGTTCCAGACGCATTCCAATGCCCTGGACATTGACCTGTATCTGCGTATTGCTCCCGAGCTGTTTCTTAAGCGCTGCGTGGTCGGCGGCATTGACCGGGTGTTTGAGGTCAACCGCAATTTCCGCAACGAGGGAGTGGATTCTTCCCACAGCCCGGAGTTCGCGATGCTGGAGACCTACCAAGCGTGGGGTGATTACAACGATGGTGCGCGCACCATCCGCGAGCTCGTGCAGGCCGTCGCCATGGACGTGTTTGGCTCCACCACGGTGACGTTGGCCGACGGCAGCGAGTACGACCTGGGCGGAGAGTGGACGACCATTGAGATGTACCCCTCGCTCAACGAGGCGCTGGCGCGGAAGTTCCCTGGCCAGCCGGAGGTCACCATCGACTCCAGCGTGGAGGAACTGAAGGCAATCGCCGAAGTCGTCGGGCTCGATGTTCCCGCTAAGGGTGGCTGGGGGCACGGCAAGCTCGTCGAGGAGATCTGGGAGGTGCTGTGTGAGGATCAGCTGCACGGCCCGATCTTTGTCAAGGATTTCCCGGTTGAGACCTCACCCCTGACCCGTCAGCATCGGTCCAAGCCGGGCGTGACCGAGAAGTGGGACTTGTACATTCGCGGCTTCGAGCTGGCCACCGGCTACTCCGAGTTGGTGGACCCGGTTATCCAGCGCGAGCGTTTCGAGGACCAGGCCCGCCTGGCCGCCGGAGGCGACGACGAGGCCATGGTCTTAGACGAGGACTTCCTCCGCGCGATGGAGCAGGGCATGCCCCCGACCGCTGGTTGCGGCATGGGCATCGATCGGCTGCTCATGGCCCTGACCGGCCTGGGTATTCGGGAGACGGTGCTCTTCCCCATCGTCAAGCCGGAACAAAAGTAGGTCAGCCTAGAGGGCGGTGAAGGCGCCGTCCTTGAAAGTGAAGCCGCTGCCGTCGTAGATACCGGTGAAGGTGCCGTCGGCGGATTGGGTGAAGCGGAAACCGAACAGGTCGACGCTCTCGCCCGCCGCGAGGCGCTCGCCACCGATGCCCATTGTGTGGGGGCCGGAGGTAAACCCTTCGTGGAACCCGATCTCCGGGTTGTAGGCAACGATGTTGGATGGGACCGTGGTGTTAAACCAGGGAACCTCGGGCGGGTCCTGATAGGTGGCGCCGCAACGTTCGAAGCGCGGCGGGTGATTATCCACGGGGTTGGGGGCTCCGTGGACTTCCTTAAACGTGCACTGCAGGGTGTTATCTGCCGAGGTGACCATCCACCAGGTGACGTAGTTGTTGTCCACGACGGTGAACTCGCTGGGGTAGCGCTCGGTGGTGTAGGCCGGCTGTTCCGGCGCGATGGCGCGCGTCGTTCCCGTGGAACTGGGCGTGGCGGAGGTGGTGCTGGCCTCAGTGCTTGTGGCGTCATCGCGCGCTTCGCCGATGGTGCATCCGGTGAGGAGTAGACCGGCGGCGAGGAGTCCCGCGAGGGCGGGGCGGCGCGAGAGCATGGCGGTGGGGACCTCCGACGGATAGTTCAGATCTTGGCTGAAGACTACGTGGCCAGTGCACAGGATTGTCGACGGCTGGCGTGAGTGTCCAACCTCGAATATCTTACTCCCCCTGATGGGGGTGGTTGGCCTGGCGGTGACGCGGGCCGGGGCTGGGAGCTTGCTGTACGAGCCCGCTCCGGGGGAGTGGCGTGCGATATGCGGGGACGGGATATGGCCTGGTGGGACTTCCGGCTATCTCAGGAGCCATTCAGGATTGGCCTGAGGTTAAGTTAAGGGAAGTGGGGAGTCCCTTAGTCTGACATCAGTGCTTTTAAGCCCATTCTTAACTGACTGACTCTGACCCTGAGGAGCCCGCCGTGACAGGCACCACCGCAGAACCCACATTGGCACCCGTATCTAAGGCCCGTCGCATCCTCGCGCTCGACGTCTTGCGCGGAATTGCCATCCTGGGCACCTTGCTCACCAACATTTGGATTTTCTCCGGCTCCGTCGTCACCGAAGTCCCAGAAGTAGACGGCTTCCTCGGATCCTTCAACCGTGTCTCCGGCACCGTGCTCAACCTGTTCACGGATGGCAAGTTCATTGGATTGCTCACCATCATGTTCGGCATTGGGTTGGAGATCCAACGCCAATCCGCCATCCGCCGCGGGGAGCCCTGGCCGGGCCGCTACCCCTGGCGGGCCCTCGTGCTTATTCTCGACGGCCTGCTCAACTACATCTTCATCTTCGAGTTCGACGTCCTCATGGGTTACGGCCTCACCGCACTCGTTGTCGCCGCCGTCATGGCGCGCAGCCCTCGAGCGCAGAAAATCTGGATGTACATCGGCCTTGGCGCCCACCTCTTCTTCATTGCCCTCTCATTCTCTGGGACGTGGCTGCTGGGCAAGCTCATGCCCGACTTTGCTGATGCTGGCGAGCGGGGCTCAGACATTGTGGAGCCTGGGCGCGACGTGTTTATCGCGCCCAGCACTACGGATTCCTACTGGGAAATGGTCGGTGACCGTCTGAGCAACTTCCTCGGTGGTCGGGGCGAAATCCCCATCATGTTCGTCATGGGATTGGGGCTCTTCCTCGTCGGTGCCCATCTCTATCGCGCTGGACTCTTCCTGCCCGAATCGGTCCGCCTGCGCCGCATTGTCATGGCGGTCGGCTTCGGCATCGGTATCCCGCTGGACTGGACCTTGCGGTTGACCGAGTTCGGCGCGGGGTACGCCACCCGCTATGGCACCTCCCCGCTGGTGGCCTTCGGTGTGCTCGCTGCCGTCGCCGCGTTCTATGCCAACCGCGACAAGCTCGGGCTGTCCGGAAAGTGGCTCTCTTTAGTGGGGCGAATGGCGCTGACCTGCTACATCCTGCAAAACCTCATCGCCTCCATCATCTTCTACGACTGGGGATTCGGTGTGGCGGCCAAGATCCAGGGGCAGTGGTACACCCTGGCCACCCTGGGTATCTATGTGGGAATCAGTGCCTTCCTCATCGCGCTGTCGGCGGTGTGGTTGCACTACTTCCGCCGGGGGCCGGTGGAACTGCTGTGGCACCGGGGCGTGGATGCGATCGCTGACGCGGCGGATGCCGCGAAGGAGCGGCGACGCGGGCGTCGAGAAGCGGCGAAGCCGGTGGGGTAACCCTCCGGACCAGGGGAGATCGCTAGATTTGCGTTCATGTCAACAAAGCGCTAGTGTGGTGATCTTTCCCCTGATCCATTTTGAGAGGACCCAACGTGAGTTCCCGGACCACCTCCCGACCCGACAAACTGCCCGCAGATGTCAAGGTCATCCTCACCGTGTTGGTCACCTCCGCACTGGTGATGTTCCTCAATGAGACCATCCTGTCGGTCGCGCTGCCGTCCATCATGGAGGACTTTAATATTCAGGCCACCACGGCCCAGTGGCTGACCACCGGATTCCTGCTCACCATGGCCGTGGTCATCCCCACCACCGGCTGGGTGCTGCAGCGCTTTAGCACCAAGCAGGTATTCCTCGCCGCCGTGTCCAGCTTCCTCGTTGGCACGATCGTGGCGGCGATTGCCCCCAGCTTCGAGATTCTGCTCACCGGCCGCATCATCCAAGCCGCCGGTACCGCGTTGATCATGCCGCTGCTGATGACCGTTGCGCTGACCGTCGTGCCTGCCAATCGACGCGGCTCCATCATGGGCATCATCTCCATCGTCATGTCCGTCGCCCCGGCGCTCGGCCCGACCGTGTCCGGATTCATCCTCAACCGGTTCACCTGGCACTGGCTGTTCTGGATGGTCGTGCCCCTGATTACGCTCGCGCTGGTCTTGGGCGCCTACTTCATCCGCAACGTCGGGGAGACCACCACGGCGCCCCTCGATCCGCTCTCCGTCATCCTCGCCGCGTTGGCGTTCGGTGGACTGGTCTACGCACTTAGTTCTCTGGGCACGCACCCGCAGATGGCGATGACCCTCGGGGCGGTTGGCGTGGTGGCGCTGGCCATTTTCGTCTGGCGCCAGCTCAAGCTGGAAACTCCGCTGCTCAACCTCAGCCCCTTCACCATCCGCAACTACACCGTCTCCGTGGTGGTGGCGCTGCTGGTCATGGGTACGTTGCTCGGCGTGGTCATGGTCCTGCCGATCTACCTCCAGACCGCCCTCGGCGTCTCCGCGCTGGTGACCGGCCTGCTGGTCATGCCGGGCGGCCTCGCTTCCGGGCTCCTCGCGCCCTTCGTCGGTCGCCTCTACGACCGTGTTGGCCCGCGTCCCCTGGTCATCCCCGGTGCGCTGTTGCTGACGGCGGGCGTGTGGTCAATGACCCGCCTGGACATCAACTCCACCACTGTTGAAGTGGTCACCATGCACCTGACGTTCTCGCTGGGATTGTCGTTGCTCATGACTCCGCTGATGACCACCGCGTTGGGCTCGCTGCCCTCGCACCTCTACGGGCACGGCACCGCCATCCTCAACACCCTGCAGCAACTGGCGGGCGCCGCAGGCACCGCCGTGCTCATCGCCGCGCTGTCCTTCGGCACGCAAGCGGCCATGCGCGGCGGCGCTGACCTGGCTCAGGCCACTGCCGATGGCGCGCACACCGCCTTCGTTGTCGGCGGCATCTTCGCCATCCTCGTCCTCATCGCCAGCCCCTTCGTGGCCAAGGTGGCGGAGGAACAAGACAGTAACAAGACAGTGCAGCAGTGAGGAATTAAATCGCCGACCAGCCGCCATCGTTAGGCAAGATTGCACCGTTGACGCTCGCCGCGTCATCGGAAAGCAGCCACACGATGGCGGCTGCCTGCTGCTCCGCAGTGCTAATCGACGTCGTGTTAGACCGGTAAGCTGCCAGCCGTTCGCTGCCGAAGGCACCCACCTGTTCGGGAATGGGAATGCCCGTCATCACCGCACCGGGGGCGACGGCGTTCGTGCGAACTCCAGCGTCGGCGTACATAACAGCCATCGACTTCGTGATGCCCACCACCGCATGCTTGGACGCGGTATACGCCACGCCCGCGCAAGAACCGCGCAGGCCTGCTTCGGAGGCAACGTTGACAATGGACCCGCCGCCGTTGGCCAACATGTGAGCGCTCACGGCGCGGCTGAGCCGAACTAACCCATCGACATTGACGGCAAAGACCCGCGACCACATCTCATCAGACACCTCATGCAGGGCAGAAAAGTCATCCATGATGCCGGCGATATTGGCCAAGCTCGCAATCCCGTCGCCCGCGGCAGAAAGGATCTCCTCGGCGGCTCCTGCTGCCGTGAGATCGGCCGTGACGGTGACCAACTGCTCGGGGGTGGTGCCGGCGGCGTCGACAAGCTCGGTGAGGCGCTGCGCAGAGACATCAACCGCAACCACCCGCGCGCCCTCACCGAGGAGTTGCAGAGTCGTGGCGCGGCCAATGCCGTTGGCGGCGCCGGTGACAATAACCGTCTTGCCCGCGAAGCGGCGGCCCGCGATGGCCGGAGTCGCCTCCGCATCGATCGTCGGAGGGAGGTGACCGCCATTGGCCTCGGCGACGAGACCATCAATGGCGTCGCGGGTCATTTTCCCACCCGACAACTCCACCAGCTTGCCCAACGGCAGGCTATAGGCGGGTTTGAGGGCATCGACATCGGAGCCGGCGGACTCCAGGAAGGACCTTAAGACAGGCCCTCCGGTGGGATGGTTGAGCCACGCGTCGATGGTGTCGTTGGCGGTGATGGGGGAGCTGGCGGGGGAGCTGGCCTGGGATGCGTTCAACGTCGTACTCCTTTGATAGTGCAGTGAGGTGGAGCAGGTGAAGTCCTTGACAAAAGCGTAGCTGCGATCGCGAAAAAGAGGCCCACAAAGGCCTGTTCGCTACCGGCGTACATGCCCTCTACCAGGGAGAATGAGCGAAAAACGGACCTTGATAAACCGAGACGCAAATAGAATGTCCGTTGCGAGCGTTAGAGTAGTTAACAAGTTAGGAACAAAAGGTTAGGGGTAGACATGTTCGAACGGTTCACCGACCGCGCACGTCGCGTTATCGTCCTCGCACAGGAGGAAGCGCGCATGCTCAACCACAATTACATTGGCACGGAGCACATCCTGCTCGGCCTCATCCATGAGGGTGAGGGCGTGGCAGCGAAGGCTCTGGAGTCCATGGGTATTTCCCTGGATGCCGTGCGCTCTGAGGTCGAGGAGATCATCGGCACCGGAACGCAGCCGCACACCGGCCACATTCCTTTTACTCCGCGCGCCAAGAAGGTCCTCGAGCTCTCCTTGCGTGAGGGGCTGCAGATGGGACACAAGTACATCGGTACTGAGTTCCTGTTGCTCGGCCTGATCCGTGAGGGTGAAGGCGTGGCCGCCCAGGTGCTGGTCAAGCTCGGCGCTGATCTGCCGCGCGTGCGCCAGCAGGTTATCCAGCTGCTCTCCGGCTACGAAGGTGGCCAGGACAATAACCCGGAGGTGACCCCGGATGCCGCCGCTGGCGGTCCCGTCGGCGCCGGCGCTGGTGCCGCTCGCGGTGGCCAGCAGGGCCAGGGAGGGACGGGCGATCGCTCGAACTCGCTGGTGCTGGACCAATTTGGTCGCAACCTCACCCAGGCTGCCCGCGATGGCAAGCTTGACCCGGTGGTGGGGCGTGAGAAGGAAATTGAGCGCATCATGCAGGTGCTCTCGCGTCGTACCAAGAACAACCCGGTGCTCATCGGTGAGCCCGGCGTGGGTAAGACCGCTGTTGTTGAGGGCCTGGCGCTCGACATTGTTAATGGCAAGGTGCCGGAGACGCTGAAGGATAAGCAGGTCTACTCACTCGACCTGGGTTCTTTGGTGGCCGGTTCCCGCTACCGCGGTGACTTCGAAGAGCGCCTGAAGAAGGTGCTCAAGGAGATTAACCAGCGCGGCGACATCATCTTGTTCATCGATGAGATTCACACTCTCGTTGGTGCCGGTGCCGCTGAAGGCGCTATCGACGCTGCCTCCCTGCTCAAGCCGAAGCTGGCTCGCGGTGAGCTGCAGACCATCGGTGCCACGACGTTGGATGAGTACCGCAAGCACATTGAGAAGGATGCTGCGCTGGAGCGTCGTTTCCAGCCGGTTCAGGTCCCGGAGCCTTCCGTCGAGCTGACCATTGAGATTCTCAAGGGTCTGCGCGACCGCTACGAGGCACACCACCGCGTCTCCATCACTGATGGTGCTCTGGTCGCCGCCGCCAACCTCTCCGATCGCTACATCAACGATCGTTTCCTGCCGGACAAGGCCGTCGACCTCATCGATGAGGCCGGAGCTCGCATGCGCATCAAGCGCATGACTGCCCCGGAGGGCCTGCGCGAGATCGACGAGCGCATCGCTGACGTGCGCCGCGAGAAGGAAGCCGCGATCGATGATCAGGACTTCGAGAAGGCAGCCGGCCTGCGCGATAAGGAGCGCAAGCTGGGCGAGGAGCGCGCTGAGAAGGAAAAGCAGTGGCGTTCCGGCGACCTCGAGGAGATCGCGGAGGTCGGCGAGGAGCAGATCGCCGAGGTCCTGGGCACGTGGACCGGCATCCCCGTGTTCAAGCTGACCGAGGAAGAGTCCTCTCGCCTGCTGCGCATGGAAGATGAGCTGCACAAGCGCATCATCGGCCAGGACGATGCCGTCAAGGCCGTCTCCCGCGCCATCCGCCGTACCCGGGCAGGCCTCAAGGATCCGAAGCGTCCTTCCGGCTCCTTCATCTTCGCCGGTCCCTCCGGTGTGGGTAAGACGGAGCTGTCCAAGGCTCTGGCCGAGTTCCTCTTCGGTGAGGATGACGCGCTCATCCAGATCGACATGGGCGAGTTCCATGACCGCTTCACCGCCTCCCGTCTGTTCGGTGCACCTCCCGGATACGTCGGATACGAGGAAGGTGGCCAGCTCACCGAGAAGGTCCGCCGCAAGCCGTTCTCTGTTGTCCTCTTCGACGAGATCGAGAAGGCCCACAAGGAGATCTACAACACCCTCCTGCAGGTCCTCGAAGATGGTCGTCTCACCGACGGCCAGGGTCGCGTCGTCGACTTCAAGAACACCGTGCTCATCTTCACCTCGAACCTGGGTACGCAGGACATCTCCAAGGCCGTGGGCATGGGCTTCACCGGCTCCTCTGAGACCGACACCGATGCGCAGTACACGCGCATGAAGAACAAGGTCAACGACGAGCTGAAGAAGCACTTCCGCCCCGAGTTCCTCAACCGCATCGACGAGATCGTGGTCTTCCACCAGCTCACCCGCGAGCAGATCGTCGAGATGGTCGAGCTGCTCATCGGTCGCGTCGAGCGTGCCCTAGCCCCCAAAGACATGGGCATCGAGCTCACCGACAAGGCCAAGGCCCTGCTTGCTCAGCGTGGCTTTGACCCGGTCTTGGGTGCTCGTCCGCTGCGCCGCACCATCCAGCGGGAGATCGAGGACGCCATGTCCGAGAAGATCCTGTTCGGTGAGCTCGGCGCCGGCGAGATTGTCACCGTCGATGTCGATGGTTGGGACGGCGAGGACAAGAACGTCGACTCGGCTGTCTTCACCTTCACCCCGCGCCCGAAGCCACTGCCGGAGGGAACCTTCTCGGAGATTTCCCCCGAGGCAGCCGAGGCAATCCGCGAGGTAGAGACCGACCTGGTTGTGTCCGACACCCCGGACACCATCCCGGATGATCTCAGCGAGGTTGGCAGCAACACCGACGAAGGCCCGCAGGGCGGCGCGCAGCCGCAACCACAGGTCTAAGCGTATAGAATGCCCACCATGGGCATCACCTATCGCAAGCGCAAAAAGGTTGGCAAGAACAGTTGGATCAACATCTCCGGCTCGGGCGCCTCGGCGTCCACCCGGGTTGGCCCACTGACCATCAATAGTCGTGGTGGCCTGTGGGTCAGCCTGCCCGGCGGCTTGAACTTCCGCGGCCGCTGGAAGTAAGTCAACTACTGCGGCAGCAAGAAATGCCCGTCGCTGTTCTGCTCGGCTAGCCCGTCCACCAGCAACGACTCCAACGCCCGTGTGCGTTGACCCTCCTTCGGCCACACCAGGTCGATGTCGGTCAGCGGCACGGGCGTTTCGGCATTCCGCAGCACATCCATGATGAGCCCCCGCACCTGCCGATCCGTGCCCGTGAACTTTTGCACCTTCTTTTTTGCCAGCTCCTCCGGGAGTGGTTCCGGGCGGCCGGCGGCGACCCACGCGCACGTCGATAAGAGCGGACAAGCACCGCACTTCGGGTTCGTCGCTGTGCACACCAACGCACCCAGCTCCATCATCGCGGCGGAAAACCGCGGACCATCCTCTTCGGGGAGGAGGTCCGCCACCTTGGCCAACTCGCTTCTCGACGCCGCCCCTGCCAGGTACTTCCCCTCCACCGCCCGGCGGTACACCCGCCGCACATTGGTATCCACCACCGGCACATTGTGCCCATAGGCAAAACAGGCCACCGCCCGCGCGGTGTAGTCACCGATCCCCGGAAGCTCCAACAGCTTATCGACGTCCCCCGGAACCCGCCCTGCGTGTTCCTCCACGATGACAGCAGCACATTCCAGCAATCGCAAGGCCCGCCGCGGGTAGCCCAGCTTGCCCCACGCCCGCAGCACATCCGCCGGGCTGGCCTGCGCAAACGCCTCCGGAGTGGGCCAACGCTCCATCCACTCCCGCCAGATCGGCTCCACACGCGCAACCGGAGTCTGCTGGCTCATCACCTCCGAGAGCAACACACCCCACGCCGTCGTGCCGGGCTCGCGCCACGCCAAGGGGCGTTCGTGATCGTCGAACCATTGAAGAAGTGCAGGGGCGAACATGATGATCGAGTCTAGGTGCCCCAGGGCTTACACTTGTAGTTATGCCGATGAAAGAAGTTGCCCACCAACCGCAAGCTGTGTGGGAAGCCCTCCAAGCCGGAAACAAGCGCTTCGTCGAGGAGGCACTCCAGCGACCCAACCTTGACACCGTTCGCCGCATGGAACTGCGCTCCGGACAATCCCCCCGCGCGGTCATCCTCTCCTGCTCTGACTCCCGCGTGCCCGTCGAGCTGGTTTTTGACGTCGGCCTCGGCGACCTCTTCGTCGTCCGCACCGCCGGCGAAATCCTCGACCCCTCCGTCCTCGGGTCCATCGAATACGCCATCAAGAGCCTCGAAGTTGACCTCGTCGTGGTCATGGGCCACGAATCCTGCGGCGCCGTAGCCGCCACCGCCGAAGCCCTCGACGGCGGCGCCATCCCCGACGGCCTCGAACGCATCCTCATCGAAAAAGTCGCCCCCTCCATCCTCGAAGC
This sequence comes from Corynebacterium testudinoris, assembly GCF_001021045.1. Taxonomy (NCBI): domain Bacteria; kingdom Bacillati; phylum Actinomycetota; class Actinomycetes; order Mycobacteriales; family Corynebacteriaceae; genus Corynebacterium; species Corynebacterium testudinoris. The sequence goes on along the minus strand of NZ_CP011545.1, from coordinate 2,375,558 downwards.
CCGAGCCCGCGGCATGTCCACCACAGACGACTACGAACGCCAACACATCGAAGAAACCGTCGTCCAGATCAAGCACCGCCTCTGGTCCCTGCGCGACCGCATCGACGACGGCCGCTGCGCCATCGTCGGCCTGCGCTACCGCCTCTCCGACGGCGCCACCGAACTGGTCATCGCCGACGGGGTGTCGCCCTAATCCTGGTCACCGACGTGGGGCGGGGAGCAATGGAACCAATAGTTCTTGCTGAGGATGTTTTCCGCTACTGCCCCGCGGCGTTGTTGAAGCCGTCCGCAAGCTGTTCACCGACCCCAAAGAGTGGTCCGAAGTCGAGATAGCGAAAGCGAATCGGGTGCTGGATAGAGTTGCGGCGCTGGGTCGGGGCGTTTAACCAAGAGATCTCTTGTGAGCTGATAGCGACTGTTTGTTTTCCAGAAGATTGCAAGGAGGCGAAACTCATTGACTGACGTACATCTTCACAGTTGGACTTTTAAATCGTTTCCGGCAGAAGCCGCCTTGCTCAGCTACTCGGATGATCCTGATTGGGCGTACAGCGTCTCATTCTCTATGGTCGGCGGTGAGTACGAGGACGGGGTTGATGAGATGCTTGACCTTCTTGACTTACGCCAGGTCACCCCGGTACCTCGCGACGTTGTTGAAGCCGTCCGCAAGCTGTTCACCGACCCCGAAGAGTGGTCCGATGAGGAGATAGAGAAAGCGAATCGGGTGCTGGATAAAGTTGCGGCGCTGGGTCGGGGCGTGGAGTTTTCTTAGTGGCCGTAAAGAGGAGTTCAGATGACCAACGAACTACACCCCGACGTGTACAGGAACGCGGCGGCGGAGGCTGCTCTTCTCGAATACGCCGACGATCCGGACTGGGCCTTCTCGGCATCTATGGATATGGTGTGCGGCGAGTACGTCAACGGCGTGGAGGACCTGCTGGACATGTTCGACCGTTTGCAGGTGACCCCAGTCCCGCACGATGTCATCGAAAACGCTCGGAAGGTGCTCACTAACCCCGAGGAGTGGTACGAAGTTGAGATAGCGAAAGCTAACCGCGTTCTCGATAAGGTTGCCGCACTAGGTGAAGGCGATCCCGGCGCAGGGGTCGTTGGATCATCCTGACCCTTCACCTTGGGACACGCTACGGCGGGGTGCCGCAGGTTAGGCGCACAAAGTTTTAGAGTGTTAGGCGTGAGCAACCACAATCCCCGCCGACTCCCCGCCGAGATCTACGCTCGACGCCGCGTCGCCGCCATCGTGATCGTGTTGGTGGTCGTCGGCCTGCTCGTGTGGGGAATGGTGTCCTTCGCCAACCGTGGTTCGACGACGGACCCGGGAGCTACGGCGGCGTCGACAAGCGTGCCGACGACCTCGGCTACTTCTTCACCGGCCACCACATCCGAGACGTCAGAGGCTCCCACTTCTTCTAGTGCGAAGCCCTCGCAGAGCAAAGAGCCGAACCCCAACGCGAAAGACTCCTGCGAGCTCGCCGATCTTCGCATCACCGCGACTAGCGACCGACCAAACTACGTCGGCGATGTGCAGCCGAAGTTCTTCATGACAGTGGAAAACCCCACTGCCGCAGATTGCGTGGTCAACCTCGACGAGGATGAGCTGCGCTTTGAGGTCTATGACTTGGCCACCAACAACCGCGTGTGGGCCGACATCGATTGTTACCCCTCTGTACTCACTGGCGAGGAAACCTTCGAGGCCGGTTCCGAGCGCTCCTTCCAGGCCGTGTGGTCTCGCTTGGGTTCGCAGCCCGGTCAGTGCAATAGTCGCCAGCCGGTGCCAGCTGGCTCCTACTTCCTGCACGGTGTGATCGGCAATAACGCCTCTGACGCCTACCCGTTTAACCTGAGCTAGTTACCGCTGGTTGGGGATCCACCGTCAGCAAGCCTTGTCCCGCCGAGATAAGCCCCGGCACGTTGAGTTCGGGAGCGGGCAGAACCGGCCCCGTGCGCTTGGAGTTGGACACGACCACGGGGGTGGTCACCTCGTAGCCTGCTCCGGTGATGCCAGCGATGTCGAACTCGCAGAGGACGTCACCGGCCTGCACTTCCTGGCCCTGAGTGGCTAGCGGCGTGAAGTGCTGGCCTTTGAGGTTGACGGTGTCGAAACCGATGTGCATGAGGACATCGACGTTTTTCCCGTCTGCGCCCTGGGTACGGATGGCGAAGGCGTGTCCGGAGGGGAAAGCGACGATAACTTTGCCACTGACCGGGGCGATGAGTTTGCCCTCATCGGGGATGATGGCCAGACCTGCTCCCAGCTTCCCCTGGGCAAACATGGGATCAGAGACTGAGCTTAGGCTGGTCACGGTTCCGGTGAGCGGGGCAATGATTCCGAGGGCATCATCAGAGGCGACCTGGGTGGGCAGGGCCTCCTCGGCACTGGTTGCGGCAACAGCCGGGGCGTCGGGATCGATCGTTCCCTTGGTTCGCTTGAGGTAGATCGCGTAAGCAAAGGCGGCGGCGAAGGCGATGATAAACGTAATGACGGCGCAGACGAGGAACATCGGGATGTCATTGGCCCGGATGGACACGACGCCGAGGAAGCCGGCGGCACCGAGGGCGACGGCCTTGACGTCGAAGATCGCGATGAGCGCGCCACCGATCGCGGCGGCACCCATGCCGATGAAGAATGGCCAGCGCAGTCGAAGGTTGACACCGAAGATTGCGGGCTCGGTGATGCCTAGGACAGCGGAAACGCCGGAGGCGCCGGCCAGGCCCTTGAGCTTCTCATTCTTAGTGTGGAAGAACACCGCGAGCGCCACTGCACCTTGGGCGATATTGGCCATGGAAGCGGTGGCGAAGATGAAGGAACCACCCTGGGCGAACAGCTGCAATTCCACCGGCGGGAACGATTGGTGTAGGCCAGTGATGACGATCGGGGAGTAGATGAGGCCGAAGAGGAAGCCACCAACTGGGCCGCCAAAGTCATAAACGTTCTGCAGCCCGACAGCGAGCATGTCACCCAGCCACCGCATGGCCGGGCCGACCGCAGCGAAGGTGAGGAAACCGGTGATCAGGAGTGTCACAACCGGGGTAATGAGGAAGTCCGCCGTGCCCTTGAGCTGCTTGTGCAGGAATTTTTCAATCGTTGCCAGGATCCACGAGACGACTAGCACCGGAAGCACAGTTCCCTGGTAGCCGGCCTGCGCCACGTCCAGGCCGAAGATCGACCAGAACGGCATCTGCCCGGCTTCCAAGGTCGCGGCCACGTCGTAGCCGTTGACCAGCGCCGGCATCACCATCGCCATACCCATACCGGCGCCGAGGAACTCGTTGCCGCCGAAGCGCTTGGTGGCGGTGAAGCCCACGAGGATCGGCAGGAAGGCGAAGGGGGCAGAGGCCAGGAGGTTGATCAGCTCGGCCATACCGGAAATGGATGGCCAGCGCTCAACGAGCGACTGCGGACCAAAAAGATCCGGCGCAGTCAGGATGTTGTTGATCGCCATGAGGAGACCGCCACCGACGAGGATGGGGATCAGTGGGACGAAGATATCGGCCAGCACCTTGATGGCGCGGGTGAACCAGTTGCCGCCCTGCGAGGCGACGTCCTTCAGTTCTTCCGTGGATACAGCGATGCTCTTCGTGGTGATGTCGTCGAGCTCCCGGAAGACGTTGTTGACGTCACCTGGGCCGACGATGATTTGGAACATTCCGCCGGTCTCAAAAGTGCCTTTGAGATCCGGGTCATCCTCAAGTGCCTGCTTATCGACGATCGCGGTATCGCGCAGCACCATCCTCAATCGGGTCGCGCAGTGGGCGGCGGCCACCAGATTCTCCTCGCCGCCGACGGCGACGAGGATCCTCTCCGCCACTTGCCGGTGCTCCATGTTGGTTCCCTTCCGTTCGGACATGATCGGGCATCTGCCCTCATTCAACCGGGCTGAGCAGGAAAGAGCAAGGATTATCACTACGGAAGGCCAAATGTGTCACATCTCTCAGGTAGCGTGGGTAAGATGAAAAAGCTCCTGGTCTTCGCCATCGTCCTCATGCTCTTGGCCACCGTGCTGAAGGCAAACCTCGGACCGATCGAGTTGGCCATCATCCTTATCGTGGCTGTCCCCTTGGCGTGGCTGGTGGCCCGAAGAGTTGGCACAAAGCCCCGCTAGGGGAAAACACGTTGTGGGAACGGCGCGCGCAGCTGCGCACACTACAGCGCCCGGAGCAGGGAAAATGCAGGGGCGTACTGTTTTAGCCCGCGCCGTGGGTCCGAGTGATCGGCTCCCAGGTCGCACCCTCAGTGGGGAAGACCACGCTGCTGAAGCACACCGTTCCGCCTCCGGCGCTGATTTCCAGGGCGCAGCCGTCGAGGAAGATTTCTACGTCGCCGGGTTGGCAGGCGACGGTGCGGGTATCGCCATCAATGCTCAGTGAGAGCTGCGGTGTGGGCCCGGGGCGATACGTCAGCTCCGCTCGGTCTTCACCGGCGCTATCGCGCACCACGAACGTGACGCTGCGATCGTGGAGGTGGTCGCGCACCACCTCCACCGGCGTGATGAGCTCTTGGCGCAATGCCCGATCGGACAGGGTGAGTCGGCGGGGAACGGTGAGACAATGCACCCAGCCCTCGGCCTCCACGGACGGAGTGTCGTCTTGGTCGGGGAGGCCCATCCACCCCAGCATGAGGGCGGAGTCCGGGCCGTTCTCGGCGATGACCTGAGGGGCGTAGAACTGGTGCCCGAAGTCGAGTTCGCTGAATCCGCGGAGGACCTCGAAGGTGGTGCCGTGAAGTCGGCCGACGAGGTACCCGCAGTTGTCTTTGCTGGCGTAATGGGTGGTGCCGTCGACGTCGACAAGCGGATCGAGACCCTGCGGGCAGATGATGAGGACCTCAAGGTCCTCGCCGGTCGATTGATCACGCATGCTCAACAGGTTGGGGCATTCCCACATGTAGCCGCCGGGGATGAGATCCGGTGCGGTGCCCGGTTCGGCGCCGGAAACATCGAAGGTTAACTGCCCGGCGAAATCCCAAGAGACCAGGTCATCGGAACGGTAGAGGACCACTGCGCCAGTTTCGTTCGAACGCTGAGCTCCCAACACCATCCGCCAGGTGGTGCTACCGGTGGGGTCGACGGTGATCATCGGATCGCGGTAGTGGCTGGTGAAGCCGGGGGCGGGGGCGTCGATAAGCGGATTGGCAGGGTGGCGACGATAGAAGCCACCCTCGGGGCCATCCGGGCTCTGCACAGTGACCGAGTTTTGAGTGGCCTGGCGCAGCGGCGGGCCATCCTCGCGGGTGACCTTGAGGTTGCCGGTGTAGAAGAGGTGAACCGTGCCGTTCTCATCCCGGACTGCGCCGCCGGAATAGCATCCGTGCAGGTCATAAGGGGCATCTGGGTAGAGCGCGTCGGGGTGGTGCTGCCAGATGAGGGCGTGCTCACCGCTCAGGGTCGTGGTGGCGTGACCCCACCCAGTTCGCTTGGTGCCGAAGGGAAACGCCGGGTCCTTTTGGTAGTACACGTGCAGGGTATCGCCGCTGAGGAAGATGCCATTCGGGTCGTTGAGGCGACCCGTGGGGGCAGTGAGGTGATAGCGGGGGCGCGCAGTAGCCATGCACCCCACAGTAGCGGGGCGCAGTGGGGCTATTTTCTAATTCGACGCAACCCCTCATGGATGTGCCGGGCCCACAAATGCCCGACGTTATCGATCCCAGCCAGGTCCTCCTCCGACGCTGACACCAGGGCGTTGAGGTCGCCGCAATGGCCGATGATCTTGTTCATGAGGAACATCTGCACGCGGGGCACCCGGCTGAGCAGCCGGTAACCGCGCGGCACGATCCACTGCGTGAGGGATTCCTCGGTGGCGGGCAGGCCCAAAATGCGGGCGACGTTGGCTGGTTTGAGCAGGTCAGCATCGCTGAGGCTATCCAGAGCGGCCGTGGCCTGGGCGACTTCTTCCTTCGTGGGCGGACCCGCGGTGATGAGGTAGTCCCGGATGAGCAGGTCGATGTCGTGATCGTTGTCGCCGCGGAGCTCACTGAGCTGCAGCTCCAGTTGGCGCCCGGCGGTACCCAGCTCGAGGACGTCACGGTCTAGATCCAGGCCGACGCGCTTGACCATGAGCTCACGCTGCAACACCGACACCACATCGGCGACGGTGGCGTAATCATTGACTTCGGCGACGAATAGCCGCTGGTTAGCGTGGTCGAGGCGGGAACGATAGCGCTCCAACGTGCCCAGGGCTTGATTGGCGCGGGTGACAATAGTTGCCGGCGCATCGAGGACGTGGCGGCCACCCTCCACATACAAGGTGATCACGCTCATGGATTGGCTCACCGCGATGACCGGCCGCCCGGTCTGCAGGGCGGTGCGCTCGGCGGAACGATGCCGGGTGCCGCTCTCCTTCGTGGGAAACGTGGGGGAGGGCATGAGTTGGACGTTGGCGCGGCGGATGCGGGTGCCATCGGTAGAGAGGATGACAGCGCCATCCATTTTGGACAGCTCTCGGACTCGGGTGGCGGCGAAGGCGACATCGAACTCGATCCCACCATCGCACAGGCCGGTGACCTCGGGGCCATCACCCAAGACGATGAGGGCGCCGGTGTGCCCGCGGACGATGCGGTCGAGGCCGTCGCGCAGCTCGGTGCCGGGCGCTAGGTGCTGCAGCGTTTCCCGCAGGGTTGCCGCGGGCAGGGGAGAACTATCGCTCATGAGGGGTGATTCTATCCTTTCGCCGCTAGTTCAATGGCCTCGCGCAAAGTGGCCGCCTGGACCACCCGCATCCCGGCCACGGTGATCTTCTCACCGGCGGGAACGATGGCGAAGTCATAGCCCAAGCGGGCGGCCTCAGCCAGGCGACGGCCCACGGATGGCACCCGGCGGATTTCCCCGGCCAAACCGACCTCGCCGATGACCACCGTCTTGGGCGGCAGCGGTTTCTCGTGCAGCGAGGACCAGGTGGCCAGCGCGACGGCCAGGTCCGTAGCCGTCTCGGAGATCCGCATCCCGCCCACGGTGGCCAAGTAAGCGTCCTTCTCGTTGGTCCGCTCGCCTGCCCGGGCCTGCAACACCGCCAACACCATGGGCACGCGGTTGTTGTCCAACCCGGTGACTACACGCCTAGGGTTCTTCGCCACTGGATCGACGGTGAGGGCCTGGACTTCGGCGAGCATCGGCCGGACCCCATCCATCGCGACGGTGACGGCTGAACCGTCAGGAGTCTGCCCGCGGTGGGAGAGGAACAGACCAGACGGGTCCGGGACCTCGCGGATGCCCTCGGCGGTTTGCTCGAAACAGCCAACCTCATCCGTGGCGCCGAATCGATTCTTCATGCCCCGCAGCATGCGCAGTGAAGATTGACGGTCTCCCTCAAAGTTGAGGACCACGTCCACCAGGTGCTCCAGTACACGGGGGCCGGCGACATTGCCATCCTTGGTCACGTGCCCCACCAACAGCACTGGGATGCCCGACGTCTTAGCCAGAGTGGTCAGCGCGGCGGTGACCGCACGGGACTGGGCCACCCCACCGGCCACGCCTTCCACCCCCGCGGCATGCATCGTCTGCACCGAATCGACGATGAGCAGGGACGGCTTGAGCTGTTCGACGTGCCCGAACACCACATCCAGATTCGACTCCGCCGCCAGATACAGCGAATCCTTCAACGCATCGGTGCGGCCCGCCCGCACCCTCACCTGCCCGGCTGATTCCTCCGCCGTGACGTACAAAGCAGTGCGAGCCTTGCCATCGCCGTCGGGCTGAGAGGCCCAGCGGCTAGCCACCTCCAACAACAACGTGGACTTACCCACTCCGGGCTCACCCGCCATGAGCACCACCGAGCCGGGCACCACTCCCGAGCCCAATACGCGGTCTAATTCCCCGATCCCTGAGGACACCGCCGTCGCCGCCGCCCCATTGATCTGGGTGATGGGCATGGCTGGGTTGGACGGCGTGAGGCCACGCGGTACCTCCCCCGACACCGCGGCCGTTGCAGCGCTACCCGCCTTAGACGCGACAGCCGATTCCACGAGGGTGCCCCACGACCCACAATCAGGGCAGCGGCCAAGCCACTTGGGGGAAGAGTAGCCACACTCGGAGCAGGTGTGGACAGAACGTGCTTTACGGGCCATGGGCTTAACAATAGAGAGGCACCCCGACACAACCGCATGGGGCCGTGCCGGGGTGCACTTAAACTGCGAAAAGAACTCTAGTGAGCATCGCCTTCGGTCTCCGGGCGAACAAATTCTCCGGACTCAATCTGCGGTGCAGAGATGGTGGCAACGACGTTGACGTCACCGGAGTCGAAGGAGAACACGACCGGGAGGTTGCCGCCGATAGCGAAGTCGGCGTTGTCCAGGGAGGTCGCGGTGTAGTCGATGCAGCCGACGCCGTCAGCCTGCGGCATGGCGCGCAGTGCCTCGGCGGAGTCGCCGACGAGGACGCACTCGCGGGCGAGGGAGGCGGTGGTCAGTTCGACCGGATTGCCGTCCACCTCGACGGATTCGAGGGTGTGGTCGACCAGGGCGGTGTCCTGGTTGATGGCGGTGAACTTGAGGGAGGCCCCGCCGTCCTCGTCCACGATGACGGTGACGTCGCGGACAGCGATGGTGCCATCCTCGGAGTCAGCCGAAGCGCCGTTCACCGCAGCCACCTGGGAAGAGGTCTGGGTGATCTGGCCGGCGGAGCACGATGCCAGTGCCAACGCAGAAAGGGCGGCTACGGAGATGATGCCGCCGCGGCGGGCGGCCGACTTCAGGGACTTCACGAGGGGTCCTCCAATGGATTGTTGTCACCTAAGTTCTATCAGCGTCTTACCTTAGTAGCTTTCAATGCTCCACACACAGTTCCTGTTAAACCTCTCTCGGAATGCGGGGGGAGTCGGGGGCAAACTTTCGACCTAGCTGCACCTGGGACGACAACCGCGCCGCTTCAAATCGGGCTGCCGCTGAGATAACTGCAGGTGGGAGGCGTGGTAGAATGGCCGATCAAGTATGCCGAAACACGGTGCCCCGCAGGGGGAGCACAAGGAGTGGGAATGGATTTCAAGGTCGGGGACGTCGTTGTCTATCCGCATCATGGCGCTGCCAAGATTGCTGATATCGAACATCGGGTGATGGGCGGCGAGGAACTGGAGTACTTGGTCCTGCAGATTAATCAGTCTGACTTGGTTGTCCGCGTGCCTTCCAAGAACGCGGAGCTCGTCGGTGTCCGCGATGTCGTGGGCGATGAGGGTCTGAAGAAGGTCTTTGGCGTGCTGCGGGAGACTGATGTGGAGGAGGCTGGCAACTGGTCTCGCCGCTACAAGGCTAACCAGGAGCGCTTGGCGTCCGGTGATGTGAACAAGGTCGCGGAGGTGGTGCGTGATCTGTGGCGCCGCGATCAGGATCGTGGTCTTTCCGCTGGTGAGAAGCGTATGTTGGCGAAGGCTCGGCAGATCCTCGTTGGTGAGCTCGCGCTCGCGGAGACGGTCGATGAGGCGAAGGCAAATGAGTTCTTGGCCCGCGCGGAGGCCTTCGTTGAGGCCGATGCCGTTGATGCTGAGGATCGGGTGCTGGAGGATGGCATTGACGCTGACCTCGATGATTTGAACTTCGACGATGACGACGAGCTCGACGACTAAGACCTCCATGCGGGTCATCGCGCTCGTCGCCGCCGCGGGGCAGGGGACGCGCCTCGGGGCGTCTGTCCCGAAGGCGTTCGTGCCGTTGCGGGGCCGTTCGCTCGTGGAGCGTTCCGTGACGGCGATGATCTTTTCGCAGGTCGTCGATGAGGTCATTGTGCTCATCAGCCCTGACATGGAGGGCTATGCGCGCTCGCTGCTTGGCTCCGCCGGACTTTTTGAGGCCGAGATCCCCGTTCGCCTCGTCCATGGCGGCGGCGAGCGCGCCGACAGCGTCTGGGCCGGCCTGCAGGCCATCCCCGATGACAACGCCGTGGTGCTCATCCACGATGCCGCCCGCGCACTCACTCCACCAGGCATGATCGCGCGGGTCGCGGGAGCCGTCCTCAGCGGATCCCCCGCGGTCATCCCCGTGATCCCCGTCGTCGACACGATTAAAAAAGTGCTTAACGACGCCGTCCTTTCCACCCCCGAGCGTTCCGCCCTCCGGGCGGTGCAAACCCCGCAGGGCTTTGACTTGGCCTCCCTCCGGGAGGCCAACCGGGCCTACTTTTCTTCGTCTGATGCGGGGTTCGTGGCCACGGATGATGCCAGTCTCATGGAATGGCGGGGCGTTGATGTCCGTACGGTCCAGGGTGATCCGATGGCCTTCAAGGTCACCACTCCCATTGACATGATGCTCGCTCGCACCATCACCGACGAAGCCGAACCCACCATTTTCGAGGTCCCTTCATGATTATTCCCCGCGTGGGTATCGCCACCGACGCCCATCAGATCGAGCCGGGCAAACCGTGCTGGATCGCCGGCCTCCTCTTCCCCGGCGTCGACGGCTGTGAGGGTCACTCCGACGGCGACGTGGTCTCCCACGCGGTGGTGGACGCGCTCCTTTCGGCGTCAGGCCTTGGTGACCTGGGCTCCTTCGTCGGTGTCGGGCGTTCCGAGTACGACGGGGTGAGCGGTGCACGCCTGCTCCGGGAATGCCGCGAGCTCCTCGAATCCTCCGGTTTCACCATCGGCAACGCCGCCGTCCAGCTGGTGGGCCAGTCCCCGAAAATGGGGCCGCGCCGGGAAGAAGCCGAGCAGGTATTGTCCGCCCTTGTCGGCGCCCCCGTCTCGGTCTCCGCGACGACCACTGACCACCTTGGGTTCACCGGACGCAGCGAGGGTCGCGCGGCCGTCGCCACGGCGGTGGTGTGGCGTCGTGATCCCGAAACACCGTGACCGCTAACCCCATTATGGGGCAATGTGTCCCCGGTCACTATTCGCGCCGTGGCGGGAAAACTCCCTGCGTGTGGGGCCAATGATCCCGAGAAACTACTAAGTAGTTCACAGGCAGACCTCATCGTTGCAGGTCGCCGACTCTGGATATCCGTACCCCAGGGGGTTACTCTCAGAAGTGTCCTTACCCCCTCTGGGTGTTACTGATCCGATCAGGCATTACTGGAAATTGGGCGCCACTACCCCGTCGTCGGGTGTCATCTGATGTCGGATGTGTGGAGTGCCCTGTTTACCTAGGAGCCACCGTGGTCGAGTCGCATCCCCGAGTTGTGCGAGTGCTCAGCAACAATGCTGTCCTCGCACGCGTGGGTGACGATGATTCCGATGACGGGGGACTCGTTCTCGTCGGAAGGGGAATAGGATTCGGCCGCCAGGTCGGCGACCCGGTGTCCGCCACCGCAGACCAGCGGCAATACATCGAGCTCAGCCCCGATAAGGTCCAGCTGCTCACGTCACTCAACGCCCTCGATCCTTACGTCATCGAGACCATCTCCACCGCCGTCGACTTGGCGGCCGACCTGCTTGGCGAGCTCCACCCATCGGTCTACCTCGTCCTCGCCGAGCACCTCTCCTACGCCGTCGATCGAGTCGGAAAAGGCGAGGTCATCCGCAACTCTCTCCTCGAGGAAATCAAAGCCGTCTTCAGCGCCGAGTTTGGCGCGGCCGAACTCATCGTCCAGTACCTCAATTCCCACCTCACCGTCGACCTGCCTATCGACGAAGCCGCGTTCATCGCCCTCCACCTCAACGCCGCCCGCAGCGGCGTCACCGTCAAACAACCCCTGGCCAAAGCCAACGAACTGGCCGGACTGGCCACCTTCGTTCGCCACCGCCTCCCCCGGGAGGTAGGGACGGCGTCGACAAGCGACGACGGCCTCATCACCACCCTGACCTACGTGCAACGCCGCGCCCGGGCCGGGCAATGGCGCGACAACCATGCCCAACGATCCATCGCCCGGGACCTCCCCCGCGAATACGACCTGGCTGAACAGGTCCTATGCCGCATCCTCGACACCGCAACGCTTCCCCGCGAAGCCGCCGGAGAAGCCGCATACCTCGCGGTGTTCCTCCACGGCTGGGAACAAACTTCACAACTTAAAACACATACGAGAAAGGAACAGTCATGAAAAACACAATCATGACCGCCCTCCAACGGCTAGGGCGCGCCCTCATGGGTGCCGTTGCCGTCATGCCGGTGGCCGCGATCTTGATGGGCATTGGCTATTGGATCGACCCCGTTGGCTGGGGCGAAGATAACATTGCTGCCGCAGTTTTGATTAAGTCTGGCTCTGCCGTTTTGGACAACCTCGGTTGGATCTTTGCCATTGCGATCGCCTTCGGCCTTGCCAAAGACTCGAATGGTGCCGCAGCACTATCGGGCTTCCTTGGTTTCGCCACGATCAAACTCCTCATCGGCCCAGAATCCGTCGCCGGGTACAAGGGGATTGATTTGGAAGCTCTTGAAGGTGACGCTGCACTGGACTGGGCCGCACATGGTTGGGCAGCAGTGAATGACAAGAACGTCCTCATCGGTATTTTCGTCGGCATCCTTGCTGCCTGGGTCTATAACCGTTTCCACGCTACAAAGCTGCCGGATGCCCTGGCCTTCTTCGCTGGCCGCCGCCTGGTACCAATCCTCACCGCAATCTTCTCGATCGCGCTGGCCGGAGTTCTTTACATCGTTTGGCCAGTGCTCTACAACGTACTGTTCAACTTTGGCGAGTGGATCCAAGGTATGGGAGCCGTCGGCGCCGGCATCTATGGTTTCGTCAATCGTCTCCTCATCCCGACCGGTCTGCACCACGCCCTCAACTCGATCTTCTGGTTCGATGTCATTGGCATCAATGACATCGGCAAATTCCTTGGCGGCGGAGAGACCATCGCCGCTGCCGCCGCGGCTACGTCCGCCATGGACTGCCCCGGTGTCTGGGCCGACGGCGTGTGCCAAGTCGAAGGAATTGTCGGCCGCTACCAAGCAGGCTTCTTCCCGATCATGATGTTCGGACTCCCCGGCGCAGCACTAGCTATGTTCCTGCGAGCCGACTCCCGTCGGAAGAAGGCAGTCGGCTCACTGATGCTGGCTGGTGCTCTTGCCTCCTTCTTCACCGGCGTGACCGAGCCGCTCGAGTTCTCCTTCATGTTCCTCGCCCCGCTGCTCTACCTCGTGCATGCAGTGCTCACTGGCATTTCCGTCGGGATCGCGGCAGCCTTCGAATGGACCGCAGGCTTCGGCTTCTCCGCAGGATTTGTCGACATGTTCTTGTCCTCCCAGAACCCGCTCGCCAATGAGTGGTGGATGCTCCTGGTGATGGGCGTGTTCTTCTTCGCCCTGTACTTCGTCATCTTCTACTTCCTCATCGGGGTGCTGAACATTAAGACACCCGGTCGTGGTGACGAAGACATCGATGCTGGTGCGACCCTTGACGAAGATGCAGAGGTGTCCGATGTTGCCCGCCAAATCATCGCCGGACTCGGAGGGGAAAATAACATCAACTCCATCGACCACTGCACCACTCGGCTCCGCGTGACCACCAAGGACTACGTTAAGGTCGACGAAGGCGAGATCAAGAGAGCCGGAGTCGCCGGAGTGATCCGACCCTCACAGAACAACGTCCAGGTTGTCATCGGCACCAATGTCCAGTTCGTCTACGACGAAGTCGCCCGCCAACTGAAGTCCAGCAACGCTGTCCTGCAGGGCGAACAAGAGCTTTAGGAGCCTGAGAAATGTTCGGCTTTAACAAAACCACGATTGACCTTCACGCTCCCTTTGACGGCACGGTCATTCCCGTCAACGAGGTTCCTGATCCCGTCTTCGCGCAGGCCATGGTTGGGGATGGTTTCGCCCTCATCCCCGACGAAACCTCCGACGTCATCGAAGTCTGCGCGCCTGCGGACGGCAAGCTGGTCAAGGTATTCAATACCCTCCACGCCTTCGCGCTGGTAACCCCAGAGGGGTTAGAAGTCTTGGTCCACATCGGATTGGACACTGTCGAACTCAAGGGAGAAGGCTTCACCGCACTGGCCGCCGTGGGAGACTCCGTGATGGTGGGGCAACCCATCATTCGGGTTGATGCGGCGGCTCTCCGAGGTCGGGGAACTCAGCTGACCACCCCAGTCGTGATGACTAACAAGAAGCAAATTGGTCGGATGAAAGTCTCGGCTGGTCCTGCCAACAGCGGCGCGCATGCGTGCACGGTGACGATGGCCTAGCTGCTACACGAGGGGCGGTTCGCGTTAGTCGCGGGCCGCCCCTTTTTCGTGCGGGAAGCCGCAGGGGAGTAAGTCCGGCGCTAATACCGATTGCCAAGGATTTGCTCTGATGAAAGCGGATTTCTAGCTCCGTGACTCCTGTTTCTCGAGCTCATCTTCCAGCCCCATTAGTTTAAAGATTTCCCGTTGCTTTTCTTCTTGAAGCTTCTCGCGGAAGGTAACGACGTCTGCGGACAGGAGCCTGTGGTGGCTTCCGACCTTGTGGGCAGGAATTCTTCCGTGCCGTATGTGCTTCATCAACGTGGGCCTGGTTATGCCGAGCATGGAGGCCGCAGTTGTCGTAGTCACTTCCCGGGGTAGCGTCGAGACGGAAATGGGGAGATTTTCCTTGATGGAGGGGAGCATCGTGGCGATCACGGCATTTAACTCTGGGGGCAGCACGCGTCCGGTGGAGGTCTGGAACTCTGAAGCGTCTCCACCGAGGGCGTCGATGAATGCGGCGGCGGATCGTTGTTCCTCCGAGGTGAGGAGGATAGTCCGTTCGCTGATGGTGATGCTCATTGGTGTGCTCCCGTCAAGTGCTGCACGACCCTGCCTTGGCAGTGCCCGGCAAAGGATATGTGCCTAGTGTACGGCGTTTCACTTACAAGTGAAAGGGCCATGACTTGAAACATTGATTATTGGACAAATCCTGTCCCAACTCCGACCCGGTGCCGGGGCATCGTCCAGGTCAACGCTGTGACTGAGTAAGAAGGGTGCTCGCGGAAATAGTGCGGAGACCGCGGTTCCGCCCATCGTCAGCCAGCCGCAAGGATCTGGCTCCGCTGGGCGACGAATCCAGCACTTCCTAACAACTTCGCGGGTGTGGAAGGGGGTTTGACCTCGGAGTTGTTAGGAAGTGCGGGTTTCGGGTTTCTCGCGCGAGCCGCCCGAGCAGTGTCCGTAGGGTCGAGGGACAAGAGACGCCGGGGCTCGGCTTTGCACCGCTGGGTCGGCGAAAACAGCGCTTCCTAACAACTTCGCGGGTGTAGGAGGGGGTTTGACCCCGGAGTTGTTAGGAAGTGGTGGTTTTGGGTTCGACCGACACAGGATCGCATCTTTGGAACTATTCAGGCGGTGACGCGAAAATGGGGCCCGCAGGCCCCTTTTCCACCTTCTAAGGCCTAAAGCAGGGAAGGCGTAGCTGCAAGTAGCGTTCGCGTGTAGTCCTGCTGGGCGTTATGGAAGATCTCTTGAGTGGTGTTCTCCTCAATGATTTCGCCCGCCAGCATAACGCAGATGCGGTCGGAGACGTAGCGCACGGTGTTGATGTCGTGGCTGATGAACATGAGGCCGAGGCCGAGCTCCTTCTTCAGATCGAGAAGGAGATTGAGCACCTGGGCACGGACGGAGACGTCGAGGGCCGAGGTGGGTTCGTCGGCGATGATGATGTCCGGGTCGAGGGCGAGGGCTCGGGCGATGGCGACTCGCTGACGCTGGCCGCCGGAGATCTGGCGGGGCAGGACATTGAGCGCGGATTGGGGGAGGCCGACGAGCCCGACAAGTTCCCGGACACGCTTGACCTGCTCGGCGCGGGTGCCGATCTTGTGGACGTGGAGGGGCTCGAGGAGCTGTTCCTCGACACTCATGCGTGGGTTGAGTGAGGTCGAGGGATCCTGGAACACGACGGAGACGGATTTGCCCAGCTCGGTGCGTTGCTTGCCGCGGCCGGTCATGGGTTTGCCCTTGAACAGGACTTCGCCTTCGGTGGGGCGTTGCAGGCCGACGACGACCCGGGCGAGGGTTGATTTGCCACAGCCGGATTCGCCGACGACGCCGACGACCTCGTCACGGTTGATGTGGAAGTCGACGTGGCGGTTGGCGTGGACAAGGTTGGGCTTGAAGAGCTTGCCGGTGCGCGCCTTGTGGATGACGGAGACGTCGCGAAGCTCGATGACGGGGGTCATTACTTTCCTCCCAGCTGGAGCAGGGCATCGGTGGTGGCGTAGTAGTGAGTGCCGTCGATGAGTCGCATGGTGGGCTTCTCATCGGCGCCGACGCCGCGTTTAGCGGAGCGAGGTGCGAAGCGGTCTCCCTCGACGAAGTCGCTGGGGGAGGGGACGGTGCCGGGGACCTGGTAGAGGCGGTCGGCACCGGCTTCGATGGATAGGACGGATCCGAGGAGCCCACGGGTGTATTCGTGGCGTGGGTCGGAGAGGATCTCGCGGGTGGTGCCTTGCTCGACGACCTGACCGGCGTACATGACGGTGATCTTGTGGCTGAGGCGACCAACGAGGGCGAGGTCGTGGGAGACGAAGACCATGGCGAAGCCGAGCTTCTCGCGCAGGTCATTGAGCAGATCGACGACCTGGGCCTGGACGGTGACGTCGAGGGCGGTGGTCGGCTCGTCGGCAATGAGCAGGCGCGGGTTGCGGGTCAACGCCATGGCGATGAGGACGCGCTGGCGCTGGCCACCGGACAGCTCGTGCGGGTAGGACTTGAGCGTGCGCTCGGGGTCGAGACCAACGAGCTTGAGCAGGTCCTCGGCGGAGCGCTGGCCACCACGGCGGGTGAGCTGCTTCATCTGGCTGCTGATGAGCATCGATGGGTTCAGGGAGCTCAGGGCGTCCTGGTAAATCATGGCGATGTCATGGCCGCGCAGAGCGTTGTGCTGCTTGGCGTTGAGCTTGAGCAGATCTTGGCCATCAAACAGGATCTCGCCGGTGATGCGCGCGGTGGGTGGCAGCAAGCCCATGATCGCCATGGCGGTGATGGACTTGCCACAGCCGGACTCGCCGACCAGACCCATGGTTTCACCCGGGGCGACGGAGAAGCTGACGTTGTCAACGATGTTGACCTCGCCGTGCGCGGCAGGGAAGGCAATGGAGAGGTTCTTCACCTCGAGCAGCGGGGTGGGATCGCCGGTGAATTTCAGGCGGCGATCGTCGTTGAGCTCGGCGTCACGCAGGGCGGACAGGGAGAGGTTGAGGGCTTCGGCGGCCTCCTCCTCGGTGATCTGACCGAGAGCGTTGGAGGTGTCGGCGACCTCTTCGTCCTTTTGGACGTTGGGGCGGTACTTGATGGTGGGGGACGCGAGGGCGTCGGTAAGCCCCTCGGAGAGAATGTTGAGCGACAACACGGTGATGAGGATCATCAGGCCCGGGAAGAAGGTCGGCCACCAGGCGCCGGAGAGCAACAGCTGCTTGCCGTCGGCGAGGATATTGCCCCAGGAGGGCTCCGGCGGCTTCACGCCGGCGTTAATGAACGACAGGGACGCCTCGAACACGATGGCATCGGCGACGAGCACCGTGGCAAACACGGCAATCGGGGCAATACAGTTACGGGCGACCTGCTTAACCAGGATGCGGGCGGTCGAAGCGCCGAGGACCTGGTTGGCGGCGACGTAATCCTCGCCGAACTCGCTGAGCACGTTAGCACGGACCACGCGAGACAGCTGCGGGACGTAGAGGAAGCCGATCGCGAAGACGAGGACCGGGAGGGCGTTGCCGAAGACGGCGACGAACACGGCGGCCAGGGCGATACCGGGGAAGGACATGATGATGTCGAGGATGCGCATGAGCACCTCAGACACGACCTTGCCCCCGGTGGCGGCGATGGAACCCAGGACGGCAGCCACAGCCAGGGCAGCACCCGTGGCAGCGAGGCCGATGATGAGCGAGGAGCGGGCGCCGTAGACCACGCGCGAGAAGATGTCGCGGCCAATGGCGTCGGTGCCAAACCAGTGCTCACTGCTGGGGGACTGGACGGGGATGCCCGAAGCCAGCGGATCGTAGTTGGTCAACAGAGGAGCGAAGATCGCGCCCAGGCCGACCAAAGTGAGGATGACCAGGGCAATCTTCGAGGACAAGGACATATTCTTGAAGCCGGTGAAACGGCCGCCAGCCTTGGCTTCGAGCTTGGAGGTGGTTTTCCCGCGTAGCATCAGATGCTCCTGATTCGTGGGTTGACGAGGACGTAGAGCATGTCCACGACGATGTTGACGAGGATGAAGGCGATCGCCACCGTCAGGGTGACACCCTGGACAAGGTAGACGTCATTGCGGGTCACGCCGTCGAGAATGAGCTGGCCCATGGCCTGGATGTTGAAGATGATTTCAATGATGACCGCGCCACCCATGAGGTAGCCGACGCGCAGGCCCAGCACCGTGATCGGGGTGATCAAGGCGTTGCGCAGCACGTTGCGGGAGATAACTTCGCCCTTGGGAATGCCTGCACCGATGGCGGTACGAACATAGTCCTTGTCCAGCTCTTCGACCATGGCGGTACGCACCACGCGGGCGAGGGAGCCGGCGACGGGGACCGCGAGAGCGAGGGCGGGCAGGAAGATGTTGTTGAGGTAGATCTGCGGATTCTCCGCAAACGGCACCCACCGGGCGACGAGCGCGGGGAACATACCCCAGCCGCCGGGAATGTCACCCAGCCACTGGATGAGCAGGATCGCCAACCAGAAGGAGGGGGTAGCCAGCGCGGCAATGGAGAACACGCGGATGAGCTGGTCAGGCCAGCGGTCACGGTAGAGGGCAGCGATAACGCCGAAGACGAGCGCGATGATCACCGCGATGAACAAACCGAGGAAGGTCAGCTGCAAGGTGATGGGGAAGGCCTTGGCGACGACGTCGGTAACTGAGGCGTTACCGGTGGTCGTGCCCAGGTCGCCCTGCAGCATGCCGCCGAGGAAGTGGAAGTAACGGATGAGCAGCGGATCGTTGAGGCCATTGGCCTCGCGGTAGGCCTCGAGAGCATCGGGGGAGGCGGATTCGCCGAGAGCGAGTCGCGCCGGGTCCGCCGGGCTGAAGGACATGATGAAGAAAACGAGGAAGGTGACGCCGAGCACCATGATGGGGAGGGCGAGGAGGCGTCGGCCAATGAGTCTGAGCAAATTGGACATGAGGGCTAGGGGCTCCTGTGGGAAGGCACATGCGAATTGCACGCAAAAACCGGGGCCTGAGCAGACGGTCGGTCTGCGACCGGACCCCGGTTGCTGGTGGTGATGCGGGTAAAGAGGGTTACCGAAGAACCGACTATTCGGTGGTGCCCACGTTGACGAAGCTCAGGCCGGTCAAAGCGATCGGCTTGAAGTCAACCAGAGTGTCGGCGTTCCACGCGGTCGGGGCCTTGCGGTGGAACAGCGGGTAGAGGGGGACCTCCTCGGACAGCAGATCGAAGATCTGGTTCCAGGAGTCCTGCGCATCGGAGGTGTCGGTGGCCTTGATGCCGGCGTCGAGAAGCTCTTGAATCTTGTTGTAGGACTCGGAGCCCTTCCAGTGCATACGGGTGTCGGTCCAGGTGTCACCGGCGTACCACCAGCGCAGGAGCAGATCGGGGTCGTTGCCGAAGACGGACGGGTCACCGGGGGCGATGACGACATCGTAGGATTCCGGCTTACCGTCGATCGTGTTGTACACGTCGGAGGACTTGCGCTCGGTGAACTCCACGGCGATACCGAGGTTGGTCAGCGACTCCTGGATGAGCGGGGTGCACTTCTTCACCCAGTCATGGTCGGTGCACAGCATGCGCAGGCTGGTAACACCGGCCTCCTCGAACAGCGACTTCGCCTTGGACTCGTCGTAGGTGTAGACCGTGGACGCCTCGTGGTAGTTCGGGTGCTCCTTCTGTAGGAAGCTGGTGGCGGCAGTGGCCTGGTCGAGCATCGCGGTGGTCAACACGTTGTCCATGTTGATGCCGTACATGAATGCCTGGCGGGCCTTGACGTCGCTGAACTTGTTCGACGCGTCGTGGTTGAACATCGCGAACAACAGACCGAAGCCCTGGATGGACTCGACGGAGCTGTTGGCCTTGAGCTGATCGATGTTGAGGTACGGCACCGAGTCGATCGCCTGGGCGGAACCGGACTGGATGGAGTTGATGCGGGTGGAGGCATCCGGGATGATCTGCCACTCCATCGAAGCAGCGCGAGCGGGGTAGTTGCCGGTGTAATCGGCGAAGCGCTCGAACTTGACGGACTTGGAGGTGCCGCCGTTGTCGGTCATCTTGTAGGGGCCGGTGCCGGTCGGGACGGCGTCGAAGGCCTTGGCGTCGGCTTCCACGATGGCCTTGGGCACGATCTTGACCACGGCGAGGCGGTCGGCGAACAGGCCGGTGGAGTGCTTGAGGGTGAAGGTGACGGTGTTGGCGTCTTTCGCCTCGACCTTCTCGATGAAGGGAATGAAGGAGGCGTAGAGCGACTTGTTCGCCGGGTCGAGCACGCGCTCGAAGGAGAAGACGACATCGTCGGCGGTGACGGGGGAACCGTCGTGGAAGACGGCGCCGTCACGGAGCTTGACGTCGTAGGTAGTGCCATCGCTGGCTGCCGGGAGCTCGGAGGCGAGGGCGGCGTAGATCTCGCCGGTGGCGGGATCCATCTCCGTGAGGCCTTCGAGGGTGTGCCAGTTGGCGGCGATGGTCAGCGCGGAGGTGGTGATCATCGGGTCATAGCCGTTGGTGCCCAGCTCGTAGGAGATGGCGGCGTGGATGGTGCCATCCTCTTTGGGGGTACCGCCGCCGGCGGCGCCGGAGGTCTGGCCGCTGGACGAACCGCCGTTGTCAGACGGGGCACAGGCGGCCAGGCCGGCCGACACGCCAGCAGCGGCCGCGAGGACACCGGTCAGTCGCAAAAACTGGCGGCGGGAGACGTTGGAGCTCATAGTCTGGTTCCTTTCCCTTAAGGGATGGCAGGGATCATTGTTAAGTTATGAGGTGTCTAGGGCGAGGCGGAGGACCAACCTCTGCCTCAAACCATACATCAGACATCTGATGTGTTCTATGATCTGATGTAGTTAACATAGAAACATCCATCACACCCCCGCTGTTCCTGCCGTTGAGGTCACAGTTTTAGACTTAATGAGACATCAAACAAGGCGGAACTGCACCCCCAAGCGGGGGCGAGAGTGTCGGGCTTCCCGCCCAAGATTCGCCCCAAAGAGAGGATTGCTCATGGTTCGCAAGCCACGCAACGCGGCGCGCGAGGCAGAAGAAGGCATCAAGGATTACATCCGGACGCATCGCCTCCGAACTGGGGATCTTCTGCCCTCCGAATCCGTCCTCTGCGAAGAACTCGGCTGCTCCCGCTCCTCCCTGCGCGAGGCAGTGCGCACGCTATCCAGCCTCGACGTCGTCGAGGTGCGCCACGGCCACGGAACATTCGTCTCCGACATGTCGCTGGCACCCCTGCTTCGGGGGCTCATCCTGCGGATCACGCTGGATTTGGAGAACTCGCTAGAAAACCTCATTCACGTCATCGACACCCGCCAGGCCCTCGACCTCTCCGTCGCAGAAGAACTCGCGGCCGCCTACCGCGGTAAGTCGATGGACCACCTCCACCTCCTCGTCCAAGGCATGCGCGACCAGCATCAAGCCGGACGGTCCTTCGCCACCGAGGATCGAAGATTCCACGCGACGCTCCTCTCGCCGCTGGAAAATCCCCTGGTGAAGGAACTCTCGGAGGCGTTCTGGCAGGTCCACATGCAGGTTCTGCCGCAGTTGAAGCTGTCCATGCCGGAAGACATCGAGCTCACCATCGAGGCCCACGCCGACATGCTCGACGCCCTCGCAGCAGACGACCCGGAGGCCTACCGCGAGGTCGTGCTGCGGCACTATGCGCCGCTGCGCCGCCTGCTCGGCATGGGGCAGCGCGACAAGTCCGCCTAGCGCAATTGCGCCGCGAATTGTGCGGTGATCCACCCGGGGTCGGTGATCGAGGTGCCGACGATGATCGCGTCGGCGCCGGCGATGAGGCCGTGGGCGGCTTCGGCGGGGGTGCGGTAGCGGCCTTCGCCGATGAGGAAGGGCTCGTCGCCGAGGAGTGCTCGGGATTCGCGCACGCAGTCAAGGTCGGGGCCGTCGGTTTTTGGCCGGTCGGGGGTGTAGCCGGCCATGGTGGTGGACATGAGGTCGACGCCGGCTTCGAAGGCGGCGCGGACTTCGTCGGGGGTGGCGCAGTCGGCCATGATGAGTGCGCCGGCGGCGTGGGCGGCGGCGACTTGGTCGTCGAGGGTGGAGCCGTCTTGGCGGGGGCGGAAGGTTGCGTCGACGCAGACGACGTCGGCTCCGGCCCCGGCGACGGCCTCGACGGAGGCGACGGTCGGGGTGATGTAGACGCCTTCGGCGCCTTCTTTGGTGAGGCCGAACACGGGGACTTGGCCCTTTAGCTTGTCGACGATCGCGCGGATGTCATCCAGCCCGCCATAACCGCCGCAGCGGATCGCCGCGGCCCCGCCGTCGACGCAGGCCCGGGCGACGGTGGCCAGGGTGTGGGTGTCGCGCATGGCGTGGCCGTCGGGGGCTTGGGCGGAGACGATGAGGCGCCCGCGCAGGGAGGTGGTGAGGTCGGTGGCGTTCATGAGTTACTCCTTGGAGCGGGCGTAGGCGGCCGCGGCGACCAGGGGTGCCGTCGGGCCCAGGGTAGTGGTGTAGACGGGGACGTCGGCGTTGACGGGCAGGCTGCCGTGGCGCAGGCCGCGGGCGAAGGGCTCGCGGATGAAGTCGCCGATGGCGCCGACGCCGCCGCCTAAGACGACGGCGGAGAGGTCGAGGAGGGTGACCAGGGCGCCGATGGCGCGGCCGAATCCGGCGAGGTTTCCTTCGATGACGTCGGTGGCCAGGCGGTCGCCGCCGCGGGCGAGGGTGATGATCTCGGGCAGTTCGAGCGGGGCGGCGCCGGAGCGTTCGTTGTAGTAGCGGGTCAGGCCGGTGCCGCTGGCGGAGGTTTCGCAGCCGACGGCGTGGCCGTCTAGGTCCGCGCACACGAAGTGGGCGGACTCGCCGGCGCTGCCCGTCGGGCCGCTGAGAAGCTGATGCTTATCGACGATCGCGCCACCCACCCCAGTCCCCAACGACAGGTAGAGCACACGGCCACCACCAAGGTGTTGTCCCGCGCCGAGAAGGTGCTCGCCGAAGGCCCACACGCGGACGTCATTGTGGCAGGCCACGGGCGTGCCGGTGAGGGTGGCGATGGTTCCCACGACGTCTGTGCCCGCCCAGCCGGGGATGGTGTCGCCGTTGTAGACGATGTCATTGTCGCGGACGACGCCGGGGGCGCCGACCCCGACGCGGGTGATGCGCAGGTTGAGCTCGGCGGCGTCGGCAAGCGAGCGGCGCGTGGCCTCCGCGACCTGACTCAGCGTGCGGCGTTCCGCGACGAGGCTGGGGACGCGCCCCGGCCGCAGGATCTCACCGGGGTGATCGTCGGGGACGAGGCCGTGGGCGATTTTCGTGCCGCCGATGTCGAGGGCGAGAGTCGCGCTGCGCATCGGGGCCTACTTCAGGCCGTACTCGTCGACGACGCGGCCGATGACGGCCAACTCCTCGTCGTTGAGGGCCTGGTGCGGCGGGGCCATCCGACCGCTGTCGAACACACCGAGGTGGACCAGGGCGGCCTTGAAGCCGCCGAGCCCGGCCGAGGATCCACCCATGCGGGCCGGATCGCCCGCGGTGGCGATACCGAACAGGCTGGTGATCTTCGTCTGCAGCGCAGCCGCCTCTTCCCACCGCCCTTCGGTGCACAGGCGAGCTAGCTCGACGTAGCCGGCCGGATCGACGTTGCCCAGGCCGGGAACGACGCCGTCGACGCCGCACAGGTAAGCCAGGTCGACGGTGGTTTCTGAGCCGGTGAGCACGAGGAACTCGTCCAGCCCGGCGGCGCGCTTGGCATCGACCATGGCGCGGGTGGCGGCATCGACGCCGCCGGAATCCTTCACGCCGTGGATGTAGCCGGCCGCGGCCATCTCGATGAGCAGCCCGGCGTCGAGGGTGTAGTGAACGCAAATGGGGATGTTGTAGGCGAACAGCGGTACATCGGGGGCCATCTCGTGGATGAGGCGGAAGTGCTCGATGACCTCATTGCGGTGGGTGCGCACGTAGAACGGGGCGGTGGCGACGAGGCCCTGGGCGCCGCTGGCGAGGGCGTCGGCGACGTGCTCGGCCACCCGCGGGGTGGTCATGTCGATGACGCCGGCGATGACGGGGACGCGCCCGGCGGCCTGATCAACGATGGTGGACACGGCGACGCGGCGGTTCTCGCGGGTAAGGAAGGCCATTTCAGCGGAGGAGCCGAGGGCGAAGAGTCCATCGACCCCGCCGTCAATGAGCCGGTCGACGAGTCGGCGAAGGCTTTCAGTGTCAACGCTGAAGTCGGCGTTAAAAGGGGTGAGGACGGGTGGGATGACACCGCGGAACGTGGCGGTCATGGGGTTCTCCTGGAGGTGGGCCGGGAAGGACGGTTGTTAAAGGTGGGCGCAGGCGGCGTGAGAAATTCCCGCGGTCACCAGGGCAAGTTCCTAGACATAAGACATCATACCTCTAGTGGACAGGTCTTGTCTCCCGCCCTATTCTGGAGACGTGAAAGAGTTCATTGGAAAGCTCGTCAACGCGCACGGCGTGATCCCCTACGCCCGCCTCAGCATCGACGGCGCGGACATCGCCGCCATCGACCCGCTCCCCGGCCTTCCAGATGACAAGGCCCTCACCTTCGTCCCCGGCTTCGTCGACCTCCACAACCACGGTGGCCTGCGGGGATCCTTCCCCACCGCCACCGCCGAGGAAGCCCGCATCGCCGCCAACTACCACCGCGCGCACGGCACCACGACGATGCTCGCCAGCTTGGTCTCCGCGACGGAAGCCTCAATCCTCGCGCAGGTCCCCGTCCTGGCAGACCTCTGCGACGAGGGTGTCCTCGCCGGAATCCACCTCGAAGGCCCCTTCGTCAACGCCTGCCGCTGCGGTGCCCAAGACCCCGCCGCCATCATCCCCGGCGACCCCGACCTGCTCGACCGGGCAGCGCGCGCCGGACGCGGGCACGTCCGCCAGATCACCTTCGCCCCCGAAACCGCCCACGCCCACGCCCTGCTGGAGGTGTGCGCAGCCCACAACATCATCGTCTCCCTCGGGCACACCGACGCCTCCTTCGAGCAGACCAGGGACTTTATTAGTGACGCCGTGGCAGCCGACGTCACCATCACCGCCACCCACCTGTTCAACGCCATGCCCCCGCTGCACCACCGCGCGCCGGGTGCTGCCGCCGCACTCATCGCCGCCGCAGCCGAAGGCAAGGTCAGCGTGGAACTTATTGCCGACGGCGTGCACCTCGCCGATGGCACCGTCGACATGGTTATGCGCGCCGTCGGCGACGAAGCCTTCTTCATCACCGACGCCATGCAAGCCGCCGGTATGGACGACGGGGCATACAACCTCGGCACCCTTGATGTCGTCGTCGCCGGGGGAGTGGCCCGACTGGCCACCACCGACGGCAGCGAAGGCGCCATCGCCGGGGGCACCTCCACCCTCGCGGAGCAATTCACCCGCCACGTGGCCCGCGGCGTCGACCTCACCACCCTCGTGGCAGCCACCTCGACCACCGCCGCCCGCGTGCTCGGGATCGGCGATCGCGCGGGGCACCTCGCCGTGGGATCCCCGGCCGATATGGTGGGGCTGGATGCGGATGGCAACGTCGCCGTTGTGGTCGCCGCCGGCCAGATCATTACTGATAACCGCTAAGAAGGAAACAGACACTGTGGAATTGATCATTCGCCCCACCTCCGCCGACGTCGCCGTCACCGCCGCGGACGTCCTCGCCGAGCACGTCCGCCGGGGAGCCACCCTCGGCCTGGCTACTGGCTCCACCCCCGTGGCCACCTACCAAGAACTCATTCGCCGATATGACGCCGGCGAGCTCAGCTTCGCCCAGTGCCGTGCCTTCCTCCTCGACGAATACGTCGGCCTGCCCCGCGATCACGAGCAGAGCTACTACCGCACCATCCGCCGCGAATTCACCGAGCACATCGATATTCCCGATGCCCGCGTGCAAAGCCCCGACGGCACCGACCCGAACCCCACCGCCGCGGCCGACCGCTACGAGATGGCTATCGTCGAGGCCGGGGGCATCGACATCCAGCTGCTGGGCGTGGGCACCAACGGCCACATTGGCTTCAATGAGCCCGGGTCCTCACTGGCATCGCACACGCGCCTGAAGACCTTGCATCCGCAGACCGTCGCCGACAACGCCCGCTTCTTCGATTCCGCCGACGAGGTTCCCATCCACGTTCTCACCCAGGGTT
Source organism: Corynebacterium testudinoris (assembly GCF_001021045.1). NCBI lineage: Bacteria > Bacillati > Actinomycetota > Actinomycetes > Mycobacteriales > Corynebacteriaceae > Corynebacterium > Corynebacterium testudinoris. Next base: position 2,349,457 of record NZ_CP011545.1, on the reverse strand, counting down.
TGGGCACGATCCGCAACGCCCGGCACCTGCTCCTGCTGGCCACTGGCGAGGGTAAGGCAGACGCCGTCCGCCGCCTCGTCGAAGGCCCTGTCGCGGCATTCTGCCCGGCCTCAGTCCTGCAGCTCCACGAGTTCGCCACCGTCATTGTTGATGAAGCCGCCGCCAGCGACCTGCAGTACAAGGAGTACTACCGCTTCGCCGAAACCAAGAAGTCGCAGTGGCAGGGCTGGGGCGGGTGGAATCTCGCCTAGACTTGTCCACGTGACATTACGCATATTCGACACCGCCACCCGCACCCTCCGCGATTTCGAGCCTGTCCGCGCCGGACATGCCTCGATCTACCTGTGTGGCGCCACCCCCCAGGCGGTGCCCCACATTGGGCACGTCCGCTCCGGGGTGGCCTTCGATATCGTGCGCCGCTGGCTCATGGCCCAGGGCTATGACGTCGCCCTCGTGCGCAATGTCACCGACATCGATGACAAGATCCTCACCAAGGCCGCCGAGCATGATCGGCCCTGGTGGGAGTGGGTGTCCACCCATGAGCGCCACTTCACCTGGGCCTACGACCAGCTAGGTGTTCTGCCCCCATCGGTCGAGCCGCGCGCCACCGGCCACGTCACCCAGATGGTGGAGTACATGGAGCGGCTCATGGAGCGCGGCTACGCCTACGTGGTCGACGGCTCGGTGTATTTCGACGTCGCCGCCTGGGTCGCCACCGAAGGCTCGGACTACGGTTCGCTGTCGGGCAACCGGGTCGATGAGATGGAGCAAGGGGAAAGCGATAACCAGGGCAAGCGCTCGCCGCAGGACTTCGCGCTGTGGAAGGCCGCCAAACCGGGTGAGCCGTCCTGGCCGACCCCGTGGGGCGCGGGCCGCCCCGGCTGGCACCTCGAGTGCTCCGCGATGGCCACGTGGTACCTGGGCGAGACCTTCGATATTCACGGCGGCGGCCTCGACCTGCAGTTCCCACACCACGAGAACGAGATCGCGCAGGCCCACGCCGCTGGCGATGGGTTTGCTAACTATTGGATGCACAACCACTGGGTCACCATGGCCGGTGAGAAGATGTCCAAATCCCTGGGCAACGTGCTCTCGGTGCCGCACATCTTAGAGCTGGTGCGCCCGGTGGAATTGCGCTACTACCTGGGCTCTGCCCACTATCGCAGCATGTTGGAGTACTCTGAGGCGTCGCTGCTCGAAGCGGCTGCCGGATACCGGCGCATCGAGGACTTCCTCGCCCGCGTCGGCCCGGTCGAGCTCGGGGAATGGACACCTGAGTTCGCTGCCGCCATGGACGACGACTTCGCGGTGCCGCGCGCACTCGCCGAAATCCACACGGCGGTCCGTGCCGGTAATTCGGCGTTGGCTGCTGGAGCGGGCGATGATGCCGTCCGGCTCGCCGCCTCCGTCCGCCGCATGGCGGCGGTGCTCGGCGTTGACCCGCAGGACCCGCAGTGGGCTGAGGGGGCGTCGATAAGCGAAGGAGCGATGGCCGCTCTCGACGTCCTCGTTGGCGCTGAGCTGCAGCGCCGCACCACCGCCCGGAAAGACAAGGATTGGGCATCCGCCGACGACGTCCGTGACCGTTTAACGGCCGCTGGCATCGACGTCACCGACACCCCCGACGGCCCGCAGTGGTCGCTGAAGAATTAGGAAAAGATATGGCTAAGCAGGGACGACCCGGGGCACGCAAGACCAACAAAAAGGGTGCCGTCAAGGGATCCGGCGGGCAGATCCGCCGCGGGCTCAAGGGCAAGGGGCCGACGCCGCGCGCGGAGGACCGCGAGTACCACGCCGCGCATAAGCGCAAGAAGCTGGCCGAGCGCCGCGCTCAGGGACGCCACGTCAAGGAAGAAACCAACGAGCTCGTCGTGGGCCGCAACCCGGTCATCGAATGCCTGCACGCTCGCGTCCCCGCCTCGGCGCTGTTCGTTGCAGAAGGCACCGGCGCCGACGATCGCCTCTCCGAAGCTGCGACGCTGGCCGCCTCGCGCGGCATCCCGATCATCGAGGTCCCGCGCTTCGAGCTGGACAAGATGACCGGCAACGGCATGCACCAGGGGATTGGCCTGCAAATTCCCCCGTACAAGTACACCGACGTGCACACCCTCATCGCCGACGCCGCCCGCGAGGTGGAGCCCGGCATGTTCGTCGTGCTGGACAACATCACCGACCCCCGCAACCTCGGCGCCGTCATCCGCTCCGTCGCTGCCTTCGGGGGCCACGGCGTGGTCATCCCCGAGCGTCGTGCCGCTGGCGTGACCGCCGTGACCTGGCGCACCTCCGCCGGAACCGCCGCTCGCCTGCCCGTCGCCCGGGAAACCAACCTCACCCGCGTGCTCAAGCAGTTCAAGGACAACGGGTACCAGGTCGTTGGCCTCGACGCCGGTGGGGATTTCACCCTGGACACCTACGACGGCGGAACCGACCCCGTGGTCATCGTCGTCGGCTCGGAGGGCAAGGGCATCTCCCGCCTCGTCCGCGAGAACTGCGACGTCATCATGTCCATCCCCATGGAGGGCTGGGTGAACTCCCTCAACGCTTCCGTCGCGGCGGGCGTGGTGCTCAGCGAGTTCGCCCGCCAGCGGAGGGCAAGCAACTAGCAGTTGGGTTAGTCCCAGCCGAAGAACTGGGCGAGGACGTCCGCGGCGACGATGGCGTCCGTCCCCGGCCCAATCACCGTGGAGTGGATCACCTTCGGCGCCGGCACGACGTGCCCCATTCCCTCCACGCTCCACAACTCCACGCCCGGCTTGCCGTCGCGGGCCCAGGTATCGATGGATACCCCATCGAGCACCCTGCGCGCATGGTCTCCTGCACCCAGGCCATTGACCGTGGCAAAGGAGGCGGCCGAATCCTGCGCCGAGAGCAACTCCCCGCGCAGGTGCTCATGATCCAGGCCAGCGACCCCGCCTTCGTAGTGGACAATGGCGTCCGCGGTGCCATGAATCGCCAGGTAGGGCGTCGGTTCCGGCGTGCCCAAGCCATCGAGCAGATTGTTCGGCGCGGGCAGGGTGGCTGCGAAGGTGGCAGCCCGGGTGAGGAGGCCGGGGGCGTCGAAAAGCAAACGAATGACCATCTGACCACCGTTAGAGAACCCGCAGGCGAAGACCTGCGCGGGGTCGATGCCGCGGTGGGTGACGGCCCAGGAGACCAGCGCGCGAGTGAAGCCAACATCGTCGATGCTGAGCTCGCGGGTGCGCTCGCCCAACAGCAAGCGGGCATCATTGAAGTGGCGTTCCACCCCATCCGGGTAGATCAACACCGTCCCGGTGCGGGCGGCAATCGCGTCGAAGGTGCGGCCGGTGAAATTGCGGGCCACGTTGCCGTTTTGCAGTGACCCATGGAAGTAGAACAGCAGGCGCGGATTCGCCGGGAGCACTCGTGGAGTGACCATAACGAAGGTGCGTTCGCGGCCGCCGTGGCGTAGCTTCACGCGCTCGGAGGAGTACGGTTCCGGTTCCTTCACGGCGATCAGTCTAACCCCTGCTAGATTCCCCTGCTAGATTCAGACTCATGCTTAAACGTGGGCGGACAGTGGGGACTCTCGCGTCGTTGGCAGCGGAGTTGGGGGTGTCGCGGACGACGGTGTCCAACGCCTACAACCATCCTGACCAGCTGTCGAAGGATTTGCGGGAACGGATCCTCGCGGCGGCGGAGGCGCGCGGCTATCCCGGCCCGGACCCCATGGCGCGTTCCTTGCGCACGCGGCGGGTCGGTGCCATCGGCGTGCTGCTCACGGAGCATTTGTCTTATGCCTTTGAGGATCAGGCGTCGGTGGATTTCCTCGCGGGCATGGCGGAGGCGACGTATGGCACGGATTCTGCCTTGACGCTCATTCCGGTTGGTCCGGAATCGGGCGAGGATCAGGCGTCGGCGTCGGCGCTGGTGGGGCGCTCGGTGGTGGATGGGTTCGTGGTGTATTCGGTGGCGAAGGATGATGTGCATTTGTCGGCGGCCCGTGCTCGGCATCTGCCGGTGGTGGTGTGCGATCAGCCGACGGATACGGATCTGCCGTTCGTGGGCATCGATGATCATGCGGCGATTCAGCCCGCCGCCCGCGCGCTCATCGACGCCGGGCATACCAAGATCGGGGTGCTGTGCATCCGCCTGCATCGGGTGCGTCTCGATGGCCCCGTCTCCCCGGAGCAGCTCACCTCCGCCGACATGCACGTCCAGCGCAGCCGCGTGCAGGGGGCGTTGGAGCAGTTCGCCGCCGCGGGCATCACGGAGGTCCCCGTGGTCACCCGCCACATCAACGATCGGGAGCACTGCCTCGATGCGGCCCGTGAGCTGCTAGAAACCCACCCGGAGCTCACCGCCGTGCTGTGCACGACTGACTCGATGGCCATCGGCGTGCTCAATTACGCCGAGCAGCAGGGCCTGAGCGTGCCTGAGGATCTGTCGGTCACTGGGTTCGATGGCGTGCGGTTCGCGCTGTGGCGCGACCTCACCACGGTCATCCAGCCGAACCGGGACAAGGGGGCTGCGGCGGGCCGCATCCTCCAAGAGCTTATCGACGCCCCCCAGGATCACATCGCCCCCCGGCACATCCTGGAGACGACGTTTAATCCAGGCTCAACCGTCGCTGCTCCAGCAGCTCGCTAAAGAGCTTGCCGACGGCCGCGGTATCCGCAATCCGCATCGTCGCGGCAGTCTCCCCCTCACCGACTTTCACGCCTAAGTCCTGTGGGCGCAGGGCGAGGAAGCCATCCTCGTCCGTGGTGTCATCGCCGAGAAACAGGGCGCGGCTGGGTTGCAGGCGCTCGATCGTCGCGGCGATCCACGTGCCCTTGTTGACGTTGGCGACGGAGAACTCCACGATGTTCTTGCCCACAATCATGGACATCCCCGCGTGATCCAACGCCACGGCCCGGGCCAGCAACTGCTTCGCCGCCGCATCATCGGAGGTGGCCAACTTAGCCACGTGGAGCACCCGCTGGAACGGCTTGGCCTCCACGAACGCGAGCGGCTGCGCAGCGATGAGCGGGGCCAAACGATCCTCGATGTCGGAGAGCTTAGCCGCCATCTCCTCCGTCAACTCCACCCCATCAACGTCCGATTCCGCGCCGTGCGACCCGGAAAACATCACCGGCGGCTGCAGGTGACACACCTTATGCAACCCCTCGAGGTGCCGGCCCGACAACACCGCGACGTGCGTGTTGGGCAGCGCGGCGAGCTCCTGCAGGGCGATCACCGCCTCGGGGTTGACGGGGACGTCATAAGCGTCGGTGGAAAATCCGGCGATAGTCCCATCGAAATCACTGACAACGAGGAGGCTATCGGCGGTGGCGAGGTCGTGGAGGGAGGCGCTCATATGCCCCACCTTAATCAAGCCCGAGGCGCGGTTTCGGGGAATGAGACTAGATCAACGTCTATCCCAGCGACGACAGACCAATCGCAGGCCGGTCGATCTCGTCGCCGCGCAGCGTGAGAGTGAGCTCGGTGTCATGGGGTTGATACAGGTCAAAGGTCGCGCCGGGCACCAGGAGAGCACTGAGCTGCTCATGGGTCCACGCCGCGCGGCAGTCGGCGGGCGCGGCTTCGACCTCGATGCGATCAATGGTGACGGACTGGGCATCCTTGGCGGCCACCGTGGCACCATCGCGGGTAAACGTCACCGCGCCCTGAATCGGCGAGCAGCCCGTAGTACCAGCCAGGGAGGCCTCGCCGAACGCCAGCGCGCCACCGACCGGGACCGCCGCCGGGGCACCCGGATCAGTCCAAATATTCGTGACCTGCCAGGTGGCCTCGGTGATGGTGGGCGGCGGGGCGGAACAAGCGGCGAGCACGCCCACAGCCGCGATGGCTAACACCCGGGCCTTCATGACTCCACCTTAGCCAGGGCGTCGAGGAAGGACCCCGCCCACACATCGACATCGTGCTCCATCACCTGGGCGTGCATGGCCAGCATCCGCTCCCGGTGCACCTCCGGGGTCGTGCTCAATCCCGTGGCCGCTGTTGCGATCGCCCGCTTAATGGATTCCACATCGAAAGGGTTGCACAGGTTGGCCTGGGGAAGTTCGATGGCCGCTCCAGCAAACTCCGACAGCACCAGTGCTCCCGACCCATCGCCGTGGCAGGCTACGTACTCCTTGGCCACCAGGTTCATGCCGTCTTTAAATGGGGTGACCAGCATGATGTCCGCCGCCTCATAGTAGGTGCGCAGCTCCGCCTTGGGCAGTGATTGGTGCAGGTAGTGGACCACCGGATGGCCCATGGAACCGAAGCGGCCATTGATGCGGCCCACGGCTTCCTCCACCCGGGAGCGAGCCTGGCGATACTGCGCGATGCGCTCGCGCGACGGCGTCGCAATTTGTAAGAAAACCACCTCATCCGGGTCCAGCGCCCCGGATTCCAACAACTCCTCAAACGCGAGGAGGCGCTGCAAGATGCCCTTGGTGTAATCGAGCCGATCCACACCGAGCAGCACCGTCCGCGGATTGCCCAACGAGGCCCGCAGGGCCTCGACGCTGCCTTCCACCCCCTCGCCCAACGAGGTGGGGTCGATGGAGATGGGGAACGCACCGACGCCGACGCGGCGGCCATCGGTATGCACGTGGGCGTCGATAAGCCTGGTGGAGGCTGAACCACTCACCTCGTGGCCCGCACGACGAGCAAGATCGAGAAAGTTGTTGGCACCGGACTCGAGGTGGAAACCGATGAGATCCGCGCCAAGCAACCCACGGATCGTCTCATCGCGCCACGGCAGCTGACGAAACAGATCAGCGCCGGGGAAGGGGATATGCAGGAAGAAACCAATGCGCAGGTCAGGGCGCATCTGGCGCAAAATTCCGGGCAGCAACTGCAGCTGATAATCCTGCACCCACACCGTCGCACCCTCCGCGGCGACCTCCGCCACCTCCGTAGCAAAACGCAGGTTGACGTCGCGGTAGATGTCCCACCAATCGCGATGATAAATGGGGGTGACAATGAGATCGTGATAGAGCGGCCAGAGCGTGGCGTTAGAAAACCCCTCGTAGAAGCCCTCAAAATCCGCCGACGACAACCTCACCGGATGGAGGAGCACCCCACCATCAGTGCGGAAGGGCTCAGGCGCCTCATCAGCGACCCCCGGCCACCCAACCCAGCACCCCTCGTGGCGCTCCAAGACAGGCGACAGCGCGGCGACCAACCCACCCGGACTCGGAGCCCACGTGCGGGTGCCGTCGGGGGAGGTGTGCAGATCAACCGGAAGGCGATTGGCCACCACCACGAAGCTGTTGTCACCGCTCATGAGCAGAGACTAAGCCTTCTTGGTCGTCTTCTTAGTGGTCTTTTTAGTGGCCTTCTTTGTCGCCTTCTTGGTGGCTTTCTTAGCAGCCTTCTTCGTCGTCTTCTTCGCTGCCTTGCGGGTGCGCTTAGTGGGCTTCGGCTCCGCGTCCTCCAGCTCAGCGGCAACCTTCTTGTACACGAGGCCCTTCGGCTCCACGCCGAGCATGCACATCAACGTCACGCCATCGAGGAAGTCGGTCGAATACGTGGCGACGATGCGTCGAGCGCCGGCAGCGGTCTCCTCCTCCACGGCATGCATGGCTTCGGGGGTGGGGCGGGTATCGGTGACCTTGGGCGGCACAAATCCTCCTGTAAGCGGTCCGGGGTGGAACAGACAGTCAATTCTACGTCACGAGCGAGGAATTTTCCTCTTCCGGCGATCAATTTGCTGGAACGTCAGCCGGCGGCTCTGCCGGAAGTAACGATAAAGATTCAACGTCGGCGGGCGGCGCAAGCGACGGGCCACCCACTCGCCGAGGACCACGCCCGCCGCCAGGCCACAAGCAATAGCCAGCGCGAGCGCGATATTGGTGAAGCCCACGAGCATCTGCTCATGCATCGACGCGTACATGCCCCGATACACTGCCAGGCCCGGAAGGAAGGGCGTGATGCCCGCGATGGCCGTGATAAGCGGTGGAATAAGGAAACGACGGGCCAGCAGACCACCGGCGAGGCCAATGACGACCGCCGCAACCGAAGCCGCGACAACCGGACCAACGCCAAAGGGCAACAACGCGAAATAGTAGAAAGCGCTACCAGCCAGCGCCGTCAGCGCGGAGATCACCACCGAGGACCACTCCGCGAAACACGCAATGGCAAACCCGGCAGCCGCCACCGCACCGGAAAACACGCGCACCGAACTCGACGTGAAGTTCGGCGGAGGGCTCGTCTCCAGCGGCGGCAGAGAAATCCCCATCATCGCCGTCAACGAAATACCAATACCCACCCCAGCGACGATCGCCCCCGTAAACAACATCGTCTCAAAAAAGCGTGCCGACGCCGTCACCGGCGCCCCCGTAATCCCATCCTGCAACGACTGCACCAAGGTCAAACCTGCCAACAAAACAATGATGCCCGACGCGATGATCTGCGACGGCGTAATCCGCACACCCAGCTCAGCCGCCAACGAATAGATCACAGCCGCCGGCAGCGTAGCGACGATCCCGCCAAACACATTCTGAAAAAACGTCGGCAACTGCTTCCGGCCCAGCCACGTATTCATCGCCATGATGAGGCTCGACGTACCAAACGCCGTCGCCGCCACCAACCAACCACCGCCGAGCATGACAGCGACCGCACCACCCATCAACCCCCACCCCATGATGGACGTCCACGTCCCATACTGGGCAGGAGCAGCAGCCAACTCATCGAGAATCCGCTCCGCCACCTCCGGCGGCGTGGCACCCGCCTGGATCGAACGAATCAACCGGTCCACTTCCGACAACTTGGAAAAATCCATCGTCATCTTCCGCACCACCCGGAACACATTCACCGGAGTCTTCCGATTCTGCCCAATAGTGGTGAAGATCGTGATCGTGTTCATCGTGATATCCACATGGCAATAATGCAGACCATACGCCGACGTCACCGCATGAATCTGCGCCTTCGTATCCGAATTCGACGTCCCCGACGACAGCAAAATATCGCCGATCCGCGCCGCCAAATCCATCACCGCCGCCACCTGCGTGTGGTCAGTCAGATCAATAGGAGCCAGCGGGGAGGGCGGCGGGGCAGCCTTAGCGGCGTCGATTGTCGCGATCCGGCCCGAACCGGTGAGGAAAGACGCGAACTTCTCAGTCAACGTGGACACGGTGCGCAACCCTAGCAGTTTCCGACGCCGCCCACTGCTGCGGTACTATTCCCACTCAGCGGGGTGAGAGCTTCGCGGTGCTGGAGTGGCGCAATCGGTAGCGCAACGGTCTTGTAAACCGTAGGTTGCGAGTTCAAGTCTCGTCTCCAGCTCAGTGATTTGTAGCGGCCTGGGGTCGGGGGCTGGCGTCGCGAGGAGCCCGTCGCGATCAGGGCGTCGCGAGTGCCAAAATTCTCTAGAATGTAAATTCCGATTTTCCGCGACCTGCGGAAACGTGAAGCAGCCCGATGTATCTTAGAGAATTTTGGCACCCTGCCGGGTTACGCCACTGTTTGATCAGCAATGAGGGACAATGCCAATAGCATCTGAAGAGTCAGGCCGGATCACCCTGTGCCCGGACTACGGCTCGGCTTGGGGACTCTGGTCAGATTCTCCCCTGAGCGCCCCGAAGGCAGGGGAGCTACTGACCCCCACGCACTTCCAATTCAGCGAGGATCTCACGGCGGCATTACGACTCTGGATAGACCAGTGGCGGCTGAATTATGCCGATGCGCCCGAGACATCCTCCCCCTCGTGGAGATACGGATTCGATCGGGAGTCATGGGCGAAGGACGGCGATGAGATCGCTCGCCTCATCGGGGAAGAGCTGTCTGGATTCGAGGTCGATCGGCTCTACCGCTTGTATCTGAAGGATCCAGTGCGATCGAGTGACGTTGAGTGATTAAGGGAGTGAGTGGTGTAGATGCTGATCAAGGTCTCGTCTGGTTCGTTGCAGGCTGATGTCGCGATCAGGGCGTCGCGATCAACATAGATTCTCTAGAATGCATAGCCCGGTTTTCCACGACCTGCGGAAACGCGAAGCACCTCGGCGCATTCTAGAGAATCTATGTAGGCCATCCGATCGCACCAATTGACCTTGTACCGTGACAATGCATCGGGTGAGAGCTTCCGAAATTTTGGTATTGAAAATGGGCCACCAGCGGATACGCTAACGGTATGACCTTCGCAATACCCGAGCGAACCTCAGTCACCCTGTCCGAGGACCTCCGAGCCCGGATCGCCACCCTGCCCGATGGGCCTTTGCCTAAGAACGCGTCGGCGTCGGACCTCATCAGTTGGCTGGTTGAGCGTGGTGTGGGCGTTGAGGAGGAGGCGTCAGAAATGCGGGCGTATGCGGAGTTGGGAGCTGAACAGGCGCCCTTTCGGGAGGGTATGCGCAGACGTCGGAACCGTAGGCGGCTTGGCCTGTAATTCCCGCTCGCCGAAGCAGCTAAGTGTGTCATCCTGGTAGTCGACAAACTAGTCCCCACACCTTGGCAAGGAGCAGCACATGGCAGATATCAGGATCGCGATTGTTGGGTATGGCAACCTGGGCAAATCGGTGGAGAAGCTCGTGAAGGCGCAGCCGGATATGAGTGTCGCGGGGGTGTTTTCGAGGCGTCAGTCGTTGGATACGGACGCACAGGTGTGGCCGGTCGCGGACTTCCGCAAGTACGTCGATGAGTTTGATGTCGCGGTGTTGTGTCTGGGTTCGGCGACGGATATCCCGGAGCAGGCGCCGGAGTTCATTCGTTACGCGAATACGGTGGATACCTACGATAATCACCGTGATGTGCCGCGGCACCGGGCGCAGATGAATGAGATTGCGCGGGAGAATGGCACTGTCGCGATTGTGTCTACGGGTTGGGATCCGGGGATGTTTTCGCTCAATCGCACGATGGCGTCGGCGATTTTGCCGGGGGCGGCGCAGCACACGTTTTGGGGTCCGGGGTTGTCGCAGGGTCATTCGGATGCTTTACGACGCATCGCTGGTGTCCACAAGGCAGTTCAGTACACCATTCCTTCTCCCGAGGCCCTCGCCGCTGCGCGGCGGGGCGAGGCAGGAGAGTTGACGGGTAAACAGGCACACTTGCGGCGTTGCTTTGTTGTGGCGGATGAGGCGGATCGGGAGCGGATTGAGCATGAGATTCGCACGATGCCGGATTATTTCGTGGGCTATGAGGTCGAGGTGAACTTCATCGATGAGGCGACCTTCGACGCCGAGCACACTGGCATGCCGCATGGCGGGCACGTTATTACCGCCGGTGATACGGGTGGGTTTACGGAGACGATCGAGTACACGTTGGAGCTGGATCGGAACCCGGATTTCACGGCGGCGGTGGCCCTCGCGTATTCGCGGGCCGCGCACCGGTTGAAGGAGGCTGGCCAGTCGGGTGCGTTCACGGTTCTTGAGGTGGCGCCCTACCTCATTTCGCCTACGCCGCTGGAAGAACTGGTCGCGCGCGACGTGTAGGGTCCGCCACCGGTAGCAGAAGGAGTGCTCCGACGAGGAGCACGAGTCCGATGCCGAGGATGCCCACCCGGTCGCTGCCCCCGCCGAGGGAAACGAAGAGCCCGAACAGGGCGGGGGAGAGCCAGGACACCGCGCGCCCGGTGGTGACGTAGAGGCCGAAGAGTTGGCCCTCGGTGCCCAAGGGGGCGACGCGGGAGAGGAATGAGCGGGCGGCTGATTGGGCGGGGCCGACGAACAGGCACAGGGCCAGGCCAAAGATCCAGAACATGCGGGGGCCGTCGACGAAGTAGAGCACGGCGGAGGCACCGATCATGAGGGCCAAAGAGGCGAGAATGATGGGCTTGGGGCCGATCTTGTCATCGAGCCAGCCGCCGAGCATCGCGCCGATGGCGGCGGCGACGTTGGCTGCGACGCCGAAGAGGAGGACGTCGCCGGGGGAGAGCCCGTAGACGGTGACGGCGAGGATGGCGCCGAAGGTGAACACGCCAGCTAATCCGTCGCGGAAGACGGCGGAGGAGACGAGGAAGAAGACCGCATTGCGGTCAACGTGCCAGAGGTCGCGGATGGTGCTGAAGAGACGTCGATAAGCATTGAGGACGCCGCGGGTTTCGGGCGCGCCGGAGGGCGGGATCTCGGGGACGCGGAGGAGGACCGGAATGGCGAAAACGCCGAACCAGATGGCGGCGAAGACCGCCACCAAGCGGACGTTGAGGCCGCCGTCGGTGGGGATGTGGAACAGGCCGCCATCCCCGGCGATGAAGCCGATGTAGCAGGTCAGCAGTAGTACGATGCCGCCGGCGTAGCCCATGCCCCAGCCGAAACCAGAGACCCGGCCGACGGTTTCGGGCGTGGAGATCTGGTTGAGCTGCGCGAAATAGTTCACTTCGGCGAACTCGAAAACCACCGAAGCGACCGCCATGATGAGCAGGCCGAGCCAGAAGTAGATCGGGGCATCATTACGTACGGCGAACAGCGAAGCCATGAGCGCGACGGTGACGAATGTCCACACCGCGAGGGAGCGGCGGCGGGTGCCACGGATATCGGAACGCTGACCCATGACGGGGGCAACAACCGCAATGAGCACGCCCGCCACGGCCATCGCCCAGCCGTACAGCTGGGTGGGGGTGAAGGCGGAATCGATCGTCGTTCCCACCGAATCGGTGAGGTAGACGGCGAAGATGAAGGTGACCAGGACGGCATTGAACGCAGCCGAACCCCAGTCCCAGAATGCCCAGGAAGTAACCGTCACCCGGTCGGTGCGAACGTGGTTCATGCTGGGAAGCTTAAGGGCTACTCCGGGATTTGGCGCAGGATCGAGTCCACGAGATGAGTTCGTTGCTCAAGCGTCAGAGTGTTGTGATGGACGTGATCATGCGCCCACAGGCCATAGGCCATGAGGAGGAACGGATACAGTTCGCTTTCCGGGGCGACCGTCATCCACTGGCTTTCCATGCTTTCCCACAGGTCAGGCAGGCCGTCGTGGGCGCGGGACTCGATGCACATGAGCAGTTCGGCGCGTTCGGCGTTACCACCCATGCTCTGCACAACGGCCCGAAGGCGCTGGGTATCGCTGAGCTCGGAGGCCGGTGCCCCGGCGATCTCCTCCAACTCAGCCTCCCAGGTGTCAATGAAGTGCTGGATGATCCCGCGTAGCAGCTCCAGACGGGAGGGAAAGTGATAGATGATGCCGGATTTGGACAAGCCGGATGCGTCGGCGAGGGACTCGTAGCTGACCGCGTCCACGCCGCGGGCTTCGATGATGCCGATGGCGCCCTGAATGATGACGTCGCGTTTGCTAGTGCGCATTACCCGCTCCCTTGGGGTTGCCGCGGAAGCACCAGCCGGTGACCACGGCACAGAGGGCGGCGACGGCGGCGAGGACGACCAAGATTCGGAAGTATGCCGTGTCGTAGGACCCGGTGGACAGGGTGAGCACCGGCAGGAGGCTGCCCAAGACTGCGACCGAGAGCAGGGTGCCGAACTCGTAGGAGACCTCTTCCACACCGGCGGCCATGCCCGCGCGGCGAACCGGGGCGGAACCGACGATGGCGGTGGAGGAGACCGACATGATGGAGCCGGCGCCCGCGCCGACGAGGGCGAGTGAGGCGACGAAGCCCGGCATGATGTCCGCGGTGCCGAAGTAGATGGCCAGGCTCACGCCCAGGGCCACGGCGATGAACCCGCCGGTGATGAGGGGAATGAAGCCAACGCGGTGGAGGAACGCGCCGCCGAGGATGGAGAAGGGGAAGGCGGCGACGGTGACGGCGATGACGAGGAGGCCTGCCTCCAGTGGGGAGTAGTCCAGGGAGATTTGGAAGCGCTGCGTGGTCAGCAACTCCAGGCCGGCGACGGCGAACATCGCACCACCGGCGGCCAGGACACCGCCGGAGAAGATCCGGGAGCGGAAGATATCGAAGGCCAGGAGCGGATCGGCGAGGCGGCGTTGGCGGCGGGTGAAGGCGATGGCGCCGGCGATGCCGATGACGAGGGCCGCGGACAGTAGCCACCACTTGCGGTCGGGGTTGGCGGTCTCCTTGATGGTCATGACCAGGCCTGACAGGGCGAAGAGGGCATAGAGCGAGGAGATGGCGTCCCAGTGCTTGTCCGGGTTCGGCATGTTGGCCGGGGCGACGACGACGGTGGCCACGAGCGCGATGATGACGATGGGGACGTTGATGAGGAAGATGGAGCCCCACCAGAAGTGCTCGAGGAGGAGGCCGCCGACGACCGGTCCCGCTGCGGCGCCGAGCACGGCGACCGAGCCCCACACGCCGATGGCGGTGTTGCGCTCGCGCTCATCGGTGAACGTGATGCGGATGAGTGCGAGGGTGGCGGGCATCATGACGGCGGCGCCGAAGCCGAGGAAGGCGCGGGCGGCGACGAGCAGCCAGGCGTCGGGAGCGAAGGCGGCGGCGAGGGAGGCGACGCCGAAGACGACGAGGCCGACGATGAACATGAGGCGATGCCCGATCCGGTCGCCGAGCGTGCCGGTGCCCAGCAGCAGGCCCGCGAGGACCAGAGGGTAGGCATTGATAACCCACAGGCCCTGGGCATCATTCATGTGGAGTTGCTCGCGCAGCTCCGGCAAAGCGGTATAGAGAATTGAGTTATCCACGCCGATCATGAGCAGGCCAAGCGAGATAACGAGCAGGAATGTCCAACGTTGTAATGCGGTACTCACGGCGCGTAACTGTACCGAACGTTTGTTACAGTTTCAAAATCCTCCCTGCGGGAAAATGTGACCACGGGTACCTTCGGTGCCATGGAAAACACTTTCGCACGACAGTTGATCAGCACCCTCGAGCGGGAAGGAGTGCAGCGAATCTACGGCGTCGTGGGCGATAGCCTCAACCCCATCGTCGACGCGATCCGCGACTCCGAGATCGAATGGGTACACGTTCGCAATGAGGAGGCCGCCGCGTTCGCTGCCGGGGCGGAATCCCTCATTACCGGAAAGCTCGCCGTGTGTGCCGGCTCCTGCGGCCCGGGCAACACTCACCTCATTCAGGGTTTGTATGACTCCAACCGCAATGGCGCCAAGGTCTTAGCCATCGCCTCCCACATCCCCAGCAACCAGATTGGTTCGCACTTCTTCCAGGAGACCCATCCCGAGCAGATTTTCCAGGAGTGCTCCGGCTACTGCGAGATGGTGAACTCGGCGAACCAGGGCGCCCGCATCCTGCACCACGCTATCCAGTCCACGATGGCGGGCAAGGGCGTCTCAGTCCTCGTTATCCCCGGCGACATCGCGGCCGCCGAAGCTGGCGATCAGATGTTCCTCGATTCGAAGATTGCGACGGGGCAGCCGATCGTCTTCCCGGACCCCGCTGAGGCCGCCGCCCTGGTCAAGGCCATCAACGAGGCGGACTCTGTCGCCCTCTTCTGTGGCGCTGGGGTGAAGAATGCCCGCGAGCAGGTTCTCGCCCTGGCGGAGAAGATTAAGTCCCCCATTGGACATGCCTTCGGCGGCAAGATGTACATCCAGTACGACAACCCCTTCGACGTCGGCATGTCCGGCCTGCTGGGGTACGGCGCCTGCTACGACGCCACCCACGAGGCTGATCTGCTCATTCTGCTGGGCACCGACTTCCCCTACTCGGATTTCCTGCCGTCCAAGAACGTCGCCCAGGTTGATATTGATGCGTCCCACATCGGCCGCCGCACCACCATCAAGTACCCCGTGGTGGGTGATGTCGCCGCCACGATCGAAAACATCCTGCCGCACGTGGAGGAAAAGGGCCGAGAGTTCCTGGACAAGCAGCTGCGCAACCACGCCAAGATCCTCGGCGGCGTCATCGATGCTTATGGCTCCAACGCCGAAAAGCACAAGCCCATCCACCCCGAGTTCGCCGCCTCGCTCATCGATGAGCTGGCGGACGAAGACGCCATCTTCACCGTCGACACAGGCATGTGCAACGTGTGGGCGGCGCGCTACCTGACGCCGAATGGGCGTCGAGAAGAAGTTGGCTCTTTCCGCCACGGAACGATGGCCAACGCCCTCCCGCAGGCCATCGGCGCCCAGTTCGCCGACCGCGACCGCCAGGTGGTCACGTTCTCCGGCGACGGCGGCCTGGCCATGCTCCTCGGCGAGCTGCTCACCGTCAAGCTCCATGACCTGCCGATCAAGACGATCGTGTTCAACAACTCCTCCCTCGGCATGGTCAAGCTGGAAATGCTCGTCGCCGGCATGCCCGAGTTCGGCACCGACCACGAGCACGTCAACTACGCCGATATCGCCGCCGCCATGGGGATCAAGTCCGTGCGCATTGAGGATCCGAAGAAGATGCGCAAGCAGCTCCAGGCGGCGCTGGCGGAGCCTGGCCCGGTGCTCATCGATATCGTCACCGATGCCAACGCGCTGTCGATCCCGCCGAACATCACGTGGGAGATGCTCATCGGCTTCTCCCGCGCAGCCACCCGCACTGTCTTCGGCGGTGGCGTCGGCCGCATGGTCGATCTCGCGCGCGCCAACCTCCGCAACATCGGCGCGGCCGCGACCATCGAACGCTACTAGCCCCGTGACCCCCGTCGTCCGCATCGACCTCGACCGCCTGCGCGCGAACATCGCGAGCATGGCGGCCTCGGAGATCCCGCTGCGCCCGCACGTGAAAACGCACAAGATCCCCGAGATCGCCCGCTTGCAACTGGCGGCTGGGGCGCGCGGACTGACGGTGGCCACGGTCGGCGAGGCCGAAGTCTTCGCCGACGTCACCGACGACATCTTCATCGCCTATCCCCTGTGGGCCGACGATCGCCTCGCCGCCCTGTCCAGGCGAGTCTCGCTCACCGTCGGCTGCGACTCCATCGAGGCGGCTTCCCGCCTCTCGCTTATCGACGCCCCCGTTCCCCTTCTCATCGAAGTCGATTCCGGTCACCACCGCTCCGGCGTCCCCGTGGAGGAGGTCGATGCGCTGGCCCGCCAGATTCTTGACCTCGGCCTGGAGGTGCGTGGTGCCTTCACCTTTCCCGGGCATTCCTACCAACCGGGACAAACGGCTGCCTCGGACGAAGCCGCGGCCCTAAGCCAAGCGGGCGAAATCCTGCGAGATCTGGGCATCCGCGACCTGATCCTCTCCGGTGGATCTACTCCCTCCGCCCGCGCGGCGGATGCAACAGTGCTCACCGAGCTGCGCCCCGGCGTCTACGTGTTCAACGATGCCCAGCAGCTCGAACTTGGCACCTGCGGGTGGGAGGACATTGCGCTGACCGTCCGGGCAACGGTGGTCTCGCGCCGGGTGGACCTCCACCAGGTCATCCTCGACGCCGGTTCCAAGATTCTGGGCTCTGATCGCCCAGCCTGGGCCAGCGGGTTCGGCCGGATCATGGGCGTGCCCGATGCGCGGGTGACGGCCGTGTCCGAACACCACGGCACCGTCGCCTGGCCGCCCGGCGAGCCTCTCCCAGCAATCGGCGAGGAGGTCGACGTCATTCCCAACCATGTCTGCCCCGTGCTCAACCTCGTCGACGAGGTCGAGGTCTCCGACGGCAGCCGATGGGTCGTCGCGGCCCGCGGGAAAAACTAGGGGTTGCGCTTGACGCGACGTCAACGAGCAGAGTGTTTCTTGTGACCGATTATCACATCAGCGACGCCGCTGACATCCTCAACATCACCACCCGCACGCTGCGGCATTGGGACCACATCGGGTTGTTAGTCCCCGGCTGGCGCACTAGCGCCGACCACCGGCTCTACACCGACGAGGACCTCGATCGGGCCCTGCAGATCCTCGTCTACCGCGAGGCGGGCCTGCCACTCAAGGAGATCGCCGAGCTTATCGACGTCCCCGGCACCGCAGCCGAGAAGCTGCACCGTCAGCGCGTGGTCCTCGTGGAGAAAATCGGTCACCTGCACCGGATGGTCCGGGCAGTGGACAACCTTCTCGAAGGAGGAGACACCATGAGCATGGAAGAAAAGATCGAGCTGTTCGGCAAGGAGTGGCCCGGCTACCAGCAGGAAGCCGAGGAGCGCTGGGGTAACACCCCGGAGTGGGAGCAGGCCCAAGCCAAGCAGGCGGACATGACCCGTGAGGACTGGGTGGCCGTTAAAGAGGAGCAAGACGCGTTTGTCGCGATGCTTGCCGACGCCGCAGCGCGCGGCGTCGCGCCGGGAACGGCGGAGGCGACCGCGATCGTCGATAAGCATCGGGCCAGCATCGCGCAATGGTACGACATGACGCCGGCGAAGCAGGTGCTCCTGGCGCGGATGTACACCTGTGACGAGCGCTTCAACGAGACCTATCAGGGTCATGCGGATTACCTGTTGGCACTGGTGGAGGCCCAAGCGGAGAAGGAGGGCGTCGACCTGGCGTCCGTCGAATGGTAGTCAGCTAATTCCCAGAGTTCACCCAGGGCAGTCGAAGAGCCATCGAGTTCAATCGAGGCATCGACTGTGAAAGTGATGGACAATGGAGAACATGAACGAAATCCAGCCCGAAGTGAAGGTCCTCGTCGTTGATGACGAACCCAACATCGTTGAGCTGCTCACCGTAAGCCTGAAATTCCAAGGCTTCGAAGTGCGCACCGCCAGCTCTGGGACCGAAGCCCTCCGCATTGCCCGGGAGTTCAACCCCGATGCCTACATCCTCGATGTGATGATGCCCGGCATGGACGGCTTTGAGCTGCTGGGCAAGCTCCGTTCTGAAGGCCTCGATGGTCCGGTGCTCTACCTCACCGCCAAGGACGCGGTAGAAAACCGGATCCACGGCCTCACCATCGGCGCGG
Organism: Corynebacterium testudinoris; assembly: GCF_001021045.1. NCBI lineage: Bacteria > Bacillati > Actinomycetota > Actinomycetes > Mycobacteriales > Corynebacteriaceae > Corynebacterium > Corynebacterium testudinoris. Next base: position 2,330,861 of record NZ_CP011545.1, on the reverse strand, counting down.
ATGACTACGTGACCAAGCCGTTTTCCCTCGAGGAGGTGATCACCCGCCTGCGGGTTATCCTCCGCCGCGGCCACCTCGTGGACAACGCCAGCGACGACGCCACGATCAGCTACGCCGACCTCACCCTCAACAATGAGACCCACGAGGTGATCAAGGCCGGCAAGGTCGTCGAGCTCTCACCCACCGAATTCAACCTCCTGCGCTACCTGCTGCTCAACGCCGAGGTTGTGCTGTCCAAGTCGAAGATCCTCGACAACGTCTGGCACTACGACTTCGGCGGCGACGGCAACGTCGTCGAATCCTACATCTCCTACCTGCGCCGCAAAGTTGATACCGGCGACGTCCCGCTTATCCAGACCGTCCGAGGAGTCGGGTACGTCCTGCGGACACCACGCCAGTGACTATCCCGCCCTACCCGGCCTCAGAAACCGGAACCGATTACGGGCGCGGCGACCTCACAGCAGAATCGACGACCTGGAACTTCCGCCTCGGCCACCGCGATCTGCCCCTGCGGACCTGGCTCGTCATCATCATTGTCCTCATCTCCGGTCTAGGCCTGGCGGGCAGCTCGGTGGCGGTCTCCTCCATCATGCGCGAGGTCACCTACGCCCAGGTCGACGACGAACTCATCAACTCCGCCAGCGGCTGGGCTCGGAACGAAGGCATCTTCAACGCCGACCGAGGCCCGCGCCCGCCGTCGGACTACGTGGTGCTCAAGCTTTTCGATGACGGCTCCAGCGTCATCTTCAACGACCCCGGACCCAGCCTCGACCTGACCGGCCTGGAAGTGGAAGGGCCGCCGCGGACGATCCACTCCTCCAGCAACGAGAGCTTCCGCGCCATCTCCTTCCGAGAAAACGGCGTGACCACAGTCGTCGCCCGCACCTTGGAAGGCGAGCACACCCTCCTGCTTGGCCTGGCGATGGTCCAAGCCGTCATCAGCCTGCTCGTCCTCGCGATCCTCGCGCTCCTGGGCTACTACTTCATCCGCCAAGCCATGGCACCCCTGCGCGAAGTCGAACGCACCGCGAAAGCCATCGCCGACGGCGACCTCGACCGACGCGTCCCCCAATGGCCCCGCGGCACCGAAGTCGGCCAACTCGCCTACGCGCTCAACATCATGCTCGGCCAACTCCAAGACTCCATCGAATCGGCGCAAGAAAAGGAAGCCCAAATGCGTCGCTTTGTCGGCGACGCCTCCCACGAACTGCGCACCCCGCTGACCTCCGTGCGTGGCTACACCGAGCTCTACCGCTCCGGCGCCACCGATAACGTGGACCTGGTCTTCCGCAAAATCGACGCCGAATCCCAACGCATGAGCCTGCTCGTCGAAGACCTGCTCGCCCTCACTCGAGCCGAAGGTGCCCGTTTAGAACGCGCCAAGGTTGACCTGCTGGAAACCTCCCTCGCCGTTGCCAGCTCCGCGCGCGCCGCCTTCCCCGGCCGCTCCGTCGCCGTCATCAACTCCACCTCCTCCATCCCCATCGTCGAAGGCGACGCCGCCCGCCTCCACCAAGTCCTACTCAACCTCGTCTCCAACGGGCTCATCCACGGCGGCGAATCCGCCGCAGTCTCCATCGAGCTCTCCCTCGACGGGAACGACGTCTTAGTCAGCGTGCGTGACGACGGCCGCGGCATGCCCCCAGACGTCGCCAGCCACATCTTCGAACGCTTCTACCGCGAAGACGCCTCCCGCTCCCGAGCCTCCGGCGGCTCCGGCCTCGGCCTGGCCATCACCAAATCCCTCGTCGAAGCCCACCGCGGCACCATTTCCGTGAGCTCTGTTCCCGGCGAGGGCAGCGAGTTCATCGTTCGGCTGCCGCGGATGGCGGACTAACCCTGCTCGGCTTCTAGTTCCGCCTCCAAGTCAGCGATGGCACCGGCGACGTTGGGAGCATCAACGCGGTGGACCATCGGATCCTCATCTGCGGCGTCACCCAACAGTCGGCGCACGTAGTTGAGGTCCTTATCGCCTCGCCCGGAGAGATTGACCAAGTAGATCTTTTCCTCGGTCGAGCCTTCGGCCAGCTTGAGTGCGTGCGCTAGAGCATGCGAAGACTCAAGAGCCGGAATGATGCCCTCGTAGCGAGTGAGCAGCCGGAAGGCCTGGAGAGCCTCGGCATCGGTAGCCCCGACGTACTGTGCCCGGCCGGTCTCCAGCAACCACGCGTGTTCCGGGCCCACGCCCGGGTAATCCAGACCAGCGGAAATGGAATGGGAGTTGAGCACGTCCTCGTCGCCCTCGCCGAGCATGACATACGACCGCGAGCCGTGGAGGATGCCTTCGCGACCCCGTTCCAGCGGGGCGCCGTGCTTGCCGGTATCGAGTCCCTCGCCGGCGGGCTCGACGCCAATGAGCTGGACGTCCTTATCGTCGTAGTACTCCGCGAAGGCGCCGATGGCATTGGAGCCGCCGCCGACCGCGGCGATGACGGCGTCGGGAAGCCTGCCCGTCTCCTCCTGGATCTGGGCGCGGGATTCCTTGGAGATGATCCGGTGGTACTCCTTGACCAAGCTGGGGAAGGGGTGCGGACCGGCAGCAGTTCCCAGCAGGTAGTGGGTGGTGTCGTAGGACTCCACCCAGTCCATGAGGGCGACGTCGACAGCATTTTGCAGCCCATTGCCTCCGTCTTCATTGACGGCGACGACCTCCGCGCCCATGAGGCGCATGCGGTAGACGTTGGCGGTTTGGCGGGCGATGTCGCGGGCGCCCATGTAGATGGTGCAGCTCATGCCAAAGCGGGCGGCCGCCATCGCCGTGGCGGTGCCGTGCTGGCCAGCGCCGGTCTCCGCGATGAGTCGAGTCTTACCCAGGCGCTTAGCCAGCAAGGCCTGCGCCATCACCTGGTTACCCTTGTGGGCGCCACCGTGAACAAGATCCTCACGCTTGAGGAAGATCTGGGCCTTCCCCTCCCGCGGCAAGTTGACCAGCTCCGTGATCGGAGTGGGCCGGCCGAGATAGGAGCGGTACAGCTTGTCCAACTCGGCGTGGAACTGGGGATCCTCCAGAGCTACGGCGTAGGCGCGTTCCAGCTCGTCGAGAACTGGCAGCAGCATGGGCGGTACGAACTGGCCACCGAATCGACCGAAGTAAGCGTTGAGAATCGTCGGGCGGGCTTCGCCCTCCGCAAGCTCGGGATTGGGGTGAAGGCGGGGAGTGAGGTCCATGAATATAACAATAGGGATGGCCAGCGACGGTTACGGGCGGTTCCGCAAACTTGCCCTCCTTTGGGCGTTTGCTCGGTGACGCCTCGGGTGATTTCACGCTCCGGAAAGGGCTCCTTCAACCGTTCTGCAGGGCTCAACGGGAGTGACCTCGACGTGGTGATATCACACGGCATTCGCCCATGACGAGAAGTGTGCACGGTTGCAAGTATTTCGGTATTGAACCAGGAGGCGGGACGAGGTCTTGACTAGGAGCTGAATGGCCGTTTAGTCTACTAACTATGCATTCAGTATCTGAGCCCTCCGATTTGACGGGGCGCGCCCGGATCCGAGACGCGGCGATCGAGTTGTTCGCGGAACGGGGGTTCCACAAGACGAGCGTGAAGGCGATCGCGGAATCCGCCGGGGTTAGCCCTGGTCTGGTGATCCACCACTTCGGGTCGAAGGATGAGTTGCGGCGCGTCTGCGACGAGTATGTGATCGCGAAGCTGATTGATGAGCGATTCGCCTCAGCGGAGACTCCCTCCGCGGACTTGGTGCAGGCGCTACTGGCCGAAGCGACGAGCGCGGGGCCGAAGTTTAGCTACCTTGCGCGTCTACTGGTCGAACCGGGTAAGGCCGGTGACGAACTGTTTACCCGACTAGTGGCGAGCACGGAGCGGAACCTGGCCCTTGGGCGTGAGACTGGGTCGATCATGCCTGCGTCTGACCCTGAGGCGACCGCGATGCTGGTGACCGTGTTTGGAATTTCGCAGTTCCTCGTCCGCGATCGCTTCGCACAGGCCTTGGGGGCTGACCCCTTCTCCGCTGAGGGCGCGGCACGGCTCACGCTCCCGACACTCGAGATCTTCACCGAGGGTCTCTATGCCAACTCGGAGCTGCTGACGGCGGCTCGAAATGCCCTCGCCGGACAGAGCGAGGCCGTACCTGACGAAGGAAAGGGATCTCAGACATGAGCGCTGTTATTGAGACACGAGAGTTGCAGAAGAAATACGGAAAGCATCTCGCCGTCGATGGAATCAGCCTGCGCGTCGACCAAGGCTCGGTGTTCGGGTTGATTGGCCCGAATGGTGCGGGCAAGACGACGGTGTTGCGGATGCTGGTAGACATCATCCGTCCTACCGCTGGCGAATTGTTGGTCCTCGGTCGCGCACCGCGGAGTTCGGGTACGGCGCTGCGGCGTCGGATCGGCTACCTGCCTGGTGAGTTGAAGCTGGCCGAACGCATCCAGGGCGGCACCCTCTTGCGCCATCTGGCTCAGATCAGCGGCCCGGTCGAGCCGGGCATGATCGAATCGCTGGCTGAACGGCTGGATCTTGATCTCAACCGGCCAGTGCGTGCGTTGTCGAAGGGGAACCGGCAGAAGCTGGGGCTGATCCAAGCCTTCATGCACCGTCCCGAGTTGTTGATCCTCGACGAGCCGACCAGTGGCCTGGACCCTCTGATCCAACGGGAATTCCTGGCGATGGTGCGGGAGGCACGCGAGGCGGGCCAATCGGTTCTGCTCAGTTCGCACATCCTGACGGAGATTCAGCACACGGCCGATGACGTGGCGGTGCTCGCCGGGGGCAAGATTGTGGCCCACGGCGACGTGTCGTCGCTGCGGCTCTCCAGCGTTTCCCACCTGCGCGCCGTGCTTGCTGAAGCCACCACCGACACGGTGAGGGCTACGCTGTCGGCCGTGCCAACAGTGGATGACCTCGTCACGGAACCGACTGCTTCGGGTGGTTTAGTGCGGATCACGGCCACCCTCCGAGGCGAAGCCGATCCGGTGGTGAAAGCTCTTGCGCAGTTCACTGTGCGTGACCTCACGATCGAAGAACCAGACCTCGAAGAGTCGATCCTCGATCTCTACACACGAAAGGACGGCACCCCATGACTACAACAATGAACACTCGCGTTTCCAAAGCGGCAGCTCCGATCTTCTCCCGGCACCTGGTGGACGGCTGGCGCGGGCAACTTGGATGGTCGGTCGGCATCGCGGTGGTGATCGGCCTGTATCTGCCGTTGTTCCCCTCGTTGCAGTCTCCAGATCTCGCGCAGTTGATTGACGGCCTCCCGTCCGAACTGGTCAACGCACTTGGGTTCGATCAGATCGCCAGCGGCGCTGGCTATACCCAAGCGGCGTTCTTCGGCTTGCTCGGGTTCGTGCTTGCGGCGATCGCCAGTATCTCTTGGGGCTCAGCATTCATCGCGGGTACCGAGGAATCCGGGAGGCTCGAGCTCACTCTTGCCCATGCCGTCGGGCGCACGCAGTACGCGCTCGAAAGCGCAGCCGCGCTCATCGTCAAAATGCTCGCTCTCGGTGCCGTGGCATTCCTGCTGATCTTCGTGCTCAATACCCCGGCCGAACTCGATCTGTCCGGAGCAAACCTCCTGGCTACCACCCTTGCCTGGGTCTCCCTCGGTCTCGTGTCGGGGCTCGCCGCTCTGGCATTCGGGGCGATGACGGGGCGTCGCTCCTGGGCCATCGGTGCCGGAGCAGGCATCGCGGTGGTCGGCTACGGTCTCAACACAGTCGGCGGCACGAGTGACAACCTGGATTGGTTAACCATCTTCTCTCCTTATTACTGGGCGTTTGGCCGCGACCCGCTCGCAGAGGGCTTCGACTGGGGTGGGCTCGCGCTCTTGTGGGGTCTGTCGATAGTTCTCGTTGGCATCACCGCCTGGGTGCTATCCCGCCGCGACATCCTCGGGTAACCCACATTGGTCACTCAAACTCCACCCGGTAGGGCCCGTCGTCCTTCCGCCGGGTTTGGCAGGCGAGAGTTTGGTCTTCGTGCTTGATCTCGTAGGGGGAGAGGACCTCGTTGTTGTCCATGGTTGATGCGCCGCCGGTGAGGGTGCATTGGCAGGTGCCGCAGTGACCTTCCATGCAGGAGTAGTAGGCGGGGATGGCGTGGTCGAGGAGGGCGTCGAGAAGCGTGCGGTCGGCGGGCCAGGCGAAGTGGTACTCCACGCCGTCGACGCGGGCGGTGTGTTCTATGGGGTCCATCGCAGGGCCTGGATGGTCTCGTCGGCGAGGCCGGGGAGGTATTCGTGGCGGATGCCGTGGACGTTGATGATCTCGCCGAGTTCGCTGGAGGAGCGGGGGACGTAGTGGTCGCGGTCGGAGATGATGGAGACGACGCGAGTACCGGCTGGTTCGGTGGCCTCGATGGGGCGCATCAACTCGGTGGCGCCGCGGCCCAGGAAGGCACGGGCGCTGAGGGAAAAGAGCTGGTTGGGCGGGTTGGGTAAGCCACGGAACGTGGCGCCCAGGCCGACCAACGTGCGGACCTTGCCGGGGAAGCGGTGCGCAATCCGCAGCCCCAGGAGGGCGCCGAGGGAATGGCCGACGATGTCGAAGGGAGCTGCGGGAGGGAGGGCGTCGATAAGCTCTGTTAAAGAGTCATCCAAGGAGACGGTGCCGCGGCGGCCGTAGGCTGGCGCGACGACGGGGATGCGACGGGCGATGAGGGCGCGGGCGGTGCGTTCGAAGTTGCCCGGCGAGCCCATCAGGCCGTGGACGAGCACGACGGGCGTGCCAGGGAACTCGGGAAAGTCCGGCAAGCGCCCGCGGTGGGGGACCCAGCGCAGGAACGTCAGAGGGGCAGTCCGTTCTCATCGGTGTCGAGGATCGCGCGAATCTTCGTGGCGGCGGCGTCCATCTGGGCCGGGTCGGTGGCATCCATGGCCAGGGCCTGGGAGAAGTCGTAGTCGCTCATCCGGTCGGTGGGGAAGACGTGGATGTGGGCGTGGGGGACGTCGAATCCGGCGATGACGTAGCCGGCGCGGGGAGCGTCGAACGCCTCTTGCACGGCGCGGCCGACGTTCTGGGCGACATCGTTGAGGGCCATCCACAGCATCGGCGGGAGATCGGTCCACCGGTCGACCTCCTTGATGGGGACGACGAGGACGTGGCCGTATCGCAGAGGCTCAATGGTGAGAAAGGCCACGACCTGGTCGTCGCGGTAAACGAAGCGGCCGGGCAGCTCGCCATTGATAATTTTGGTGAACACGCTACTCATGGAACCTAGGCTACCTGCGTGGGTTAGTAGTCGGCGCGGTTGGGAGGGCTACCGATTAGACTGCACCCCATGCGCATTCTCGTGATCGGATCGGGCGGCCGCGAACACGCCCTCCTGAAGGGCCTGGCAGCGGACCCCGCCACCACTGAGCTTCACGTCACCCCCGGAAACGGCGGGATGGCGGACTTAGCCACGGTGCACTCTTCGGCCGGGGCGGTGGATGATGGTGCGGCGATGGTGGCGCTGGCTACCTCGATCGAGGCTGATCTGGTGGTCATCGGCCCGGAGATCCCCCTCGTCGCGGGCGTGGCGGATGATCTGCGTGCGGCTGGGTTCGCGGTGTTCGGCCCGAGCAAGGCGGCGGCGCAGCTGGAGGGGTCGAAGAAGTTTGCCAAGGAGGTCATGGAGGCCGCGGGCGTGAAGACCGCGCAGGCGGAGCAGGTCCTCCCGGGCGCGTCTGAGTCCGAGATCGAGGCGGCGATTGATCGTTTCGGCCCGACCTGGGTGGTCAAGGATGATGGCCTGGCCGGTGGCAAGGGCGTGGTGGTGACGCCTTCCCGTGAGGCGGCCTTGGAGCATGTCCGCGCCGTGCATTCCCTGGGCAACCCCGTGCTGTTGGAGTCTTTCCTCTCCGGGCCGGAGGTGTCGCTGTTTTGCCTGGTCGATGGTGAGACGGTGGTCCCGTTGCTGCCCGCGCAAGATCACAAGCGCGCCTTCGACAACGATGAGGGCCCCAACACTGGCGGCATGGGCGCGTACACGCCGCTGCCGTGGTTGCCGGCCGATGGCGTGCAGCGCATCGTCGACGAGGTCTGCGTGCCCGTCGCCCGCGAGATGGTCAGGCGCGGCACTCCTTACTCCGGTCTCCTCTACGCCGGTCTGGCCTGGGACACCGATGGCCCCTGGGTCGTGGAGTTCAATGCCCGCTTTGGTGATCCGGAAACTCAGGCCGTCCTGGCGTTGCTGGAGTCCCCGCTGGCCACCGTCCTGGCCGCCGTGGCCAACGGCACCCTGGCGCAGTTGCCGCCACTGACCTGGTCGGATGCCTACGCCCTCACGGTCGTGCTCGCCGCCGCGGGCTATCCGGAGTCGCCGCGCACCGGCGATGAGATCAGTGGAGAGATGCTTTTCGACGCCGCCCGGGTCCTCCACGCAGGCACCGCCCGCACTGCGGACGGCACCCTCGTGTCTAGTGGTGGCCGGGTGCTCAATATCCTCGGCGTGGGTCCGACCCTCGAGGATGCGCGCGCGGATGCCTACGCCACCATCGCCAACATTGACCTCGATAGTTCCTTCTACCGCCGCGACATCGCGCTGCCAGCCGTGCAGGGTGAGATAAGGGTATGAGTCTTCTCAGCCAGCGCGCCCACGTCCAACCTTTCCGGGTCATGCAGATGCTGGACCTGGTGCACCGGCGGCGTCGGGAAGGCAAAGACACGATCATGCTGTGCGCGGGACAGCCTGCGACGGGTGCTCCCGCGGTGGTCGTGGATGCGGCGGCGGAGGCCTTGGGGGCGTCAACCCTGGGTTATACCGAGGTCATCGGCGACCGCGATCTGCGCGACACGATCGCCGGGTGGCATTCCTCGACGTATGGCGTGGACACCTCTGCCGCCAACGTCATCGTCACCACTGGTTCCTCGGGTGGTTTCGTCGCGGCGTTTCTCGCCGTTCTGGACCATGGCGACGCCGTGGCCTTGAGCTGCCCGGGCTACCCGGCCTACCGCAACATTCTTGAATCCCTCGGCGCCCGGATCATCGACCTGGAATGTGATGAATCCACCCGCTTCCAGCCGACGGCCGCGATGCTCGAGGCGCTGCCGGCTGAGGACCGCCCGAAGGCCGTCATCGTCACCTCCCCGGGCAACCCCTCCGGCACCATCATTGACCCGGAGGAGCTGGAGCGCATCGCCCACTGGTGCGACGCCAACGATGCCGCGTTGATCTCCGACGAGGACTACCACGGCATGAGCTTCGGCCGACCCCTGGCCACCGCCCGCCAATTCTCCGACCAGGCCATCGTGGTGGGCACCCTGTCGAAGTACTTCTCCATGACCGGCTGGCGGATCGGCTGGCTCATCGTCCCCGATGAACTGGTCACTCCGTTAGAAAACCTCCAGGCCTCGCTGGCACTGTGTGCCCCGGCGATTTCGCAGAGCGCCGGGCAGGCCGCCTTCTCCACCGCCGCCAGGGAGGAACTTGATCAGCACATCACGCGCTACGCCGCCGCGCGAGAGGTGCTGCTGGAAGAACTACCCCGCCTCGGATTTACCCGCTTCGCCAACCCCGACGGTGGCCTCTACTTCTGGGTGGATGTCTCCCACGTCACCGCCGACTCGGAGGCCTGGTGCCACGAGCTCGTCGACGAGATCGGGGTGGCCTTCGCCCCGGGCATCGATTTCGACCCGATTCATGGCCATCAGTGGGTCCGCCTATCCTTGTGCGCGCCGGAGGCAGACACCCGAGAGGCATGTCGGCGCCTGGGAGCCTACCTAGAACGGAACTAGCGGTTTCCGTGCGATAATCGGGGGCGTGTCTGAAAAGAAGAAGATCGCCAACGTCCTGTCCAACCGCTACGCATCCGCCGAGCTGACTGAACTGTGGAGCGCCGAGCACAAGATCATCCTCGAGCGGCAGCTGTGGATCGCGGTGATGAAGGCACAGCGCGACCTGGGCGTGGACATCCCGGCGGAGGCGATCTCGGCATATGAGGCCGTCGTTGAGCAGGTAGATCTGCAGTCCATCGCGGACCGCGAACGGATCACCCGCCACGACGTGAAGGCCCGCATTGAGGAGTTCAACGACCTCGCCGGGCACGAGCACATTCACAAGGGCATGACCTCCCGTGACCTCACGGAAAACGTGGAGCAGCTGCAGATCTTCCAGTCGCTGGAATTGGTGCACGGCAAGGCGGTGGCCGTGGTGGCACGCATCGCCAGCCGCGCCAGCGAGTACCAGTCGCTGGTGATGGCCGGTCGCTCCCACAACGTCGCCGCCCAGGCCACGACCTTGGGAAAGCGGTTCGCCAGCGCGGCCGACGAGATGCTGGTGGCCATTGAGCGCACCGAGGACCTGCTGGAGCGCTACCCGCTGCGCGGCATCAAGGGGCCGATGGGTACCTCGCAGGACATGCTCGACCTCATGGGCGGCAACGAGTCCAAGCTGGCATCGTTGGAAACCTCGATCGCTGATTACTTGGGATTTCACCGCATGTTTGATTCGGTGGGGCAGATCTACCCGCGCTCCCTCGACTTCGATGCTGTTTCTGCACTGGTGCAATTGGGCGCGGGCCCGTCGTCGTTGGCGCACACCATCCGCCTCATGGCAGGCAATGAGACCGTGACGGAGGGATTCAAGGAGGGCCAGGTCGGTTCCTCGGCGATGCCGCACAAGATGAACGCCCGTTCCTGCGAGCGCGTTGGCGGCCTGCAGGTTATCCTGCGTGGCTACCTCACGATGGTGGCTGACCTGGCGGGCCAGCAGTGGAACGAAGGCGATGTGTTCTGTTCCGTCATCCGTCGCGTCGCGCTGCCCGATGCTTTCTTCGCGCTGGACGGCATGTTCGAGACATTCCTCACGGTCCTCGATGAGTTCGGGGCTTTCCCGGCCATGATTGATCGCGAGTTGGAACGCTACCTGCCGTTCCTGGCCACGACCCGCATTCTCATGGCCGCGGTGCGCGCCGGGGTGGGGCGTGAAACAGCGCACGAGGTGATTAAGGAAAACGCTGTGGCCGTGGCGTTGAACATGCGCGAAAACGGCGGCGAGCAGGACCTCATTGAGCGCCTCGCGGCGGATGAGCGCCTGCCCATGACGCGGGAGGACCTCGATGCCGCGCTGGCGGATAAGCACGCGTTTATCGGCGCCGCAGAGTCCCAGGTGGCCCGGGTGGTCAGCCGCGTGGAGGCACTCGTGCAGATGCACCCACAGGCCGCCTCCTACCGTCCCGGCGAGATCCTCTAACGAGCATTTCCCAACGACCTTGCGCAGGTCTACACTGCCTTATCATGCGCCCTGAGCTTTCCGACTACAACCATCTTTCCGCAGGCAAAGTCCGGGAAATCTACGAGGTCGACGACGACACCCTTCTCATGGTCGTCTCCGATCGCATCTCCGCATACGACCACATCCTCGATCCGGAGATCCCCGACAAGGGGCGGGTGCTCACGGCAATGAGCGTGTACTTCTTCAACACCATCGACTTCCCCAACCACCTCGCCGGCCCCGTGGATGACCCGCGAATCCCCGAGGAAGTCCTGGGACGGGCACTCGTGGTGAAGAAGCTGAAGATGCTCCCCTTCGAATGCGTGGCGCGCGGCTACCTCACCGGGTCGGGGCTCAAGGAATACCGAGAGAACGGCACCGTATGTGGCGTGCCATTGCCGGAAGGGCTGACAGAAGCGTCGAAGCTGCCGGAGCCGATCTTTACCCCCGCCACCAAGGCGGAGCTCGGTGACCACGATGAAAACGTGAGCTTTGACGCGGTCGTCGACAAGCTGGGTGAAACCCGGGCGAACGAACTGCGCGATGCCACCTTGAACATCTACGCCGAGGCCGCCGCGCTAGCGGAGGCGAAGGGGATCATCCTCGCGGACACCAAGTTCGAATTCGGCGTGGACGAGGACGGCACGCTGGTGCTCGCCGATGAAGTACTCACCCCCGATTCTTCCCGCTACTGGCCGGCCTCCTCCTATGAGGAGGGGCAAGTGCAGCCGAGCTTTGACAAGCAGTACGTGCGCAACTGGCTGACCGGCCCGAAGTCGGGCTGGAAGGTGGACGGCGACACCCCGCCGCCGGCACTGCCCGGATCAGTCGTCGAGGCGACCCGCGAGCGCTACATCGAGGCCTACGAGCGGCTATCGGGAAGCAAATTCTGCACCTGGGTAGGCTCCTGCGTCTAACCCCAGCAACCGGCGGCTACCATCGGACACCATGAGTTTGCAGCCGCCCATCGCCCCCCGCCACCCCGTTGCCCGCGAGTTCCACGGGCACACCTTCGTTGATGATTATGAATGGTTGCGGGACAAGGAATCCGCCGAAACGACCGAGTACCTGGAGGCAGAGAACGCCTACACCAAGGAGCGGACGGCTGACCTGGAGGATCTGACGGAGGAGATCTACGGGGAGATCAAATCGCGCATCAAGGAAACCGATATGTCGGTGCCCGTGCGCGCCGGGAACTATTGGTACTACGGCCGCACGATCGAGGGGAAGAACTACGGCCTGAGCTGCCGCATCCCCGTCGCTGAGGGGCAGGATCCGTGGGTGGCTCCCGTCATCCCGGAGGAGGGCGCGGTCGAGGGCGAGCAGGTGCTCCTCGACCTCAACGAGCTGGCCGAGGGACATGAGTTCTTCTCCCTCGGGGCCTCCTCGGTGACCACGTCCGGCCGCTACCTGGCCTACTCCGTGGACACCGCCGGCGATGAACGCTTTGACCTGTTCGTCCTCGACCTCGAGACCGGTGAGCTCCTCCCGGACCGCCTGACCGGCATCTTCTACGGCGCGACCTGGGCGGGGGAGGAGTACCTGTTCTACCAGCGCGTCGACGAAGCGTGGCGCCCGGATACCGTGTGGCGCCACCGCATCGGCACCGACGCCTCGGAGGATGTGTGCGTGTTCCGCGAGGAGGACGAGCACTTCTTCACCGGCGTCGGTTCGACCCGCTGTGAGAACTACCTCATCATCGAGGCCGCGTCCAAGGTCACGTCCGAAACCCGCGTCCTCGCCCTGGACAACCCCGAGGGCGAGTTCGAGGTCCTGTGGCCGCGCGAAACCGGCGTGGAGTACAGCGTCGATCACGCCGTCATCGAGGGGCAGAGCCGCTGGATAGTCACCCACAATGCGACCGGCCCGAACTTCGAGGTCGGCGAGTGCAGCGTTGCTGACCTGCCGCCACTGCGCGAGCTCACCGTCCTCATCCCGCACCGCCCGGACAGTCGCATCGAGGGCGTGGACACCTATCGCGACTTCATCGTTGCTGCTTATCGACGCGGCGCCATCGGGCGCCTGTCCGTCATGGAACTGGTGGACGGCGCCTACGGTCGCTTCGAGGAACTCGCCTTCGACGAAGAGCTTTACACCGCCGGCTTCGGCGGCAACCCCGAATGGGATGCCCCCATCATCCGCCTGTCCTACGGCAGCTTCACCACTCCCGCGCGCATCTACGACTACCGCGTGGCCACCGGCGAGCGCACCCTGCTCAAAGAGCAGGAGGTGGTGGGCGGCTACGACCGCAGTGAGTACACCGCCTACCGCCTGTGGGCCACCGCCCCCGATGGCGAGCAGATCCCAATCTCCGTGGTTCACCGCGCCGATCTCGACCTGTCGGCGCCCCGCGCGGCCGTGCTCTACGGCTACGGTTCCTATGAAAGCAGCGTCGACCCCAGCTTCTCCGTCTCGCGCCTGTCCGTCATGGACCGCGGCATGATCTTCGCCGTGGCGCACGTGCGCGGCGGCGGCGAAATGGGCCGCGGCTGGTACGACAACGGCAAGCAACTAAGCAAGAAAAACACGTTCACCGACTTCATTGCCTGCGCGGATGAGCTCATCTCAACAGGCCTCACCGCACCCGACCGACTCGTCGCCGAAGGTGGCTCCGCCGGTGGCCTGCTCGTGGGCGCGGTGGCCAACCTCGCCGCCGACCGCTTCGTCGGCGTCCAGGCCATCGTCCCCTTCGTTGACCCGCTGACATCGATGCTCAAGCCCGAGCTCCCCCTCACCGTCACCGAATGGGACGAATGGGGCAACCCCTTCCACGACCAGGAGGTCTATGAATACATGGCCTCCTACGCGCCCTATGAGAACATCGAGGCCAAGCGCTACCCCAACATTCTCGCCGTGACCTCGTTCAATGACACCCGGGTGCTCTACGTGGAGCCCGCCAAGTGGATCGCCAAGCTTCGCGCCACGGCCACGGGTGGGGAGTTCCTGCTCAAGACCGAGATGTCCGCTGGGCACGGGGGAGTGTCCGGCCGCTACGACCGGTGGCGCCAGACGGCCTTCGAATACGCTTGGACAGTGCGCACGGCGGGGGCAGCCTGACCCGGTGCCTTTCTCGCCGCGACAGACCGGCCGCGCCGTGAAATAATCACGGTCATGCGCGGCCGACTCCTGGTGTCTATTTCCAGCATCTTCTCCGACACCAGGGCCGCAGTGGATTCCCTGGTGGGTGAGCTCGACCGGGAGGGCATCCCGGTCTCCCTCCTCATCGCCCCGCACATCGACGGCAACTGGCACCTGGCCAAAGACCCAGACACCCGCGCCTGGCTGGGCGAGCAACAAGCTTCCGGTCGCTGTCTCATCCTCAACGGCTTTGATCAGGCGGTACAGGGCCGGCGCTCCGAGTTCGCCAGCCTGGCCGCCCACGAAGCGCGCCTCCGCCTGGCTGGTGCAACGCGGCAAATGGACAAGCTCGGCTTTTCCACCTCGATTTTTGCCCCGCCCCGCTGGCGCCTCTCGCCCGGCACCCTCGAGGTCGCCCCCTCCTTTGGTTTTCACGCTCGTCGCCTCCACCCGCGGCCTGCACCACCTCACCGACGGAACCTTCGAGCAATGCCGCAACCTCTCCGTGGGCGAGGGCTTCGGCGCAGCCAAGTGGTGGCGGCGCAACATCATCACTGCGGCGCACCGTGGTGCGGTGCGGGGCAACACGATCAGGCTGTCGGTCTCCGGGCGCAACGTCGAAGAAAAGAAGGTTGCCCGAGACTTCCTGCAGGCCGCCGTGGCGGCTCGTGACCATGGGGCCCAGCCATCCTCATATGGGGCTTAGATCGGGGCTACTGTGGATTCCATGACGGATCTGCTGAACATCCCCGTAACCCTCAACCAGGGCACCGAATCGTCCCTCGCCGACATCGCCCCCAATTCGCTCATTCTGCTGGTCAACACCGCCTCCGAGTGTGGGCTCACGCCGCAGTACCGCGGTCTGCAAAAACTTCAGGAAACCTACGGCGCGCGCGGCTTCACCGTGCTCGGCGCCCCGTGCAACCAGTTCAATGGTCAGGAGCCGGGCACCGACCAGCAGATCGCCAACTTCTGCGCCCTCACCTACGCCATCAGTTTCCCGCTGCTGGCCAAGATCGATGTCAATGGCGAGAGCGCTCACCCGCTCTACCGCGAGCTCACCCAGGTCGAAGACGCCGATGGGGAGGCCGGGGACGTGGCGTGGAATTTTGAGAAGTTCCTCATCTCACCGGACGGAGACGTCATTGAGCGCATCCGCCCGCGCGTGGAGCCGACATCCTTCGAGATGACCAAGCTCATCGAGGCGAACCTGCCGCGCTGACCCCGCCTTCGCACGGGTAGGCTCCCCGCCGGGTAAGGGGTTAGACTGAGGCGGACCAATTCCGGCGAAGATAAGGGAAAACTGTGGCCCGTGTTGTTGTGAATGTCATGCCGAAGGCGGAAATCCTTGACCCTCAGGGTCAGGCTGTCCATCGTGCATTGGGGCGCATTGGCGTCACCGGTGTCAGCGATGTCCGCCAGGGCAAGCGCTTTGAGCTGGAGGTCGACGATTCCGTCACCGCCGCTGACCTGGACAAGGTCGCCGAGACGCTTCTCGCTAACACCGTCATCGAAGATTTTGAGGTCGTGGGCGTGGAGGTCGCTTCGTGACCGCAAAGATCGGCGTCATCACTTTTCCCGGCACGCTTGACGACGTCGATGCCTCCCGCGCCGTCCGCATCGCCGGCGCCGAGGCCGTTGACCTCTGGCACTCCGACGCCGACTTGCGCGGCGTCGACGCGGTCGTCGTCCCCGGCGGCTTTTCTTATGGTGACTACCTGCGTTCCGGCGCCATCTCGGCGTTGGCACCGGTCATGCAGTCGGTGATCGACGCCGCGGGCAAGGGCATGCCGGTCCTGGGTATCTGCAACGGCTTCCAGGTCCTCACCGAGGCCCGTCTGCTCCCTGGTGCTTTGACCCGCAACCAGGGCCTGCACTTCCACTGCACCGACACCTACCTGGAGGTCACCAACGCCGACACGGCGTGGACCTCCGATTTCGAGCTCGGGCAGAAGATCCTCATCCCGGCCAAGCACGGCGAAGGCCGCTTCCAGGCTGACCCCGCCACCATCGACGAGCTGGAAGGGGAAGGCCGAGTGGTCTTCCGCTACACCGATAACTACAACGGTTCCGTCAACGCCATCGCTGGCGTGACCAACGAGACCGGCCGGGTGGTGGGCCTCATGCCGCACCCCGAGCACGCCGTGGAAAAGCTCACAGGTCCGTCCATCGACGGCCTGGGATTGTTCCTGTCCGCTATCGGCAAGATCGCAGCCTAGGAGGCCGTGGAAAATATGACAGTTCACAACGACACGGTCGCCGCTGCCCAAGCCGATCCGGATGCCCCCCAGCCCTACGCCGAGCTGGGTCTCAAAGACGATGAGTACCAGCGCATCAAGAACATCCTCGGCCGCCGCCCCACCGCCGCCGAGCTGACCGTTTACTCCGTCATGTGGTCGGAGCACTGCTCGTACAAGTCCTCCCGGGCGCACCTGCGCTACTTCGGCGAGACCACCACCCCGGAGATGGCCGAGAAGATCCTCGCCGGCATCGGTGAGAACGCCGGAGTGGTCGACATCGGCGACGGCAATGCCGTCACCTTCCGCGTCGAATCCCACAACCACCCCTCCTACGTCGAGCCCTACCAGGGTGCGGCCACCGGTGTCGGCGGCATCGTCCGCGACATCATGGCCATGGGCGCCCGCCCGATCGCCGTCATGGATCAGCTGCGCTTCGGCCCAGCCGATGCCCCCGACACCCAACGCGTCCTCCCCGGTGTTGTTCACGGCGTCGGCGGCTACGGCAACTGCCTCGGCCTGCCCAACATCGGCGGCGAGACCGTCTTCGATGAGTCCTACGCCGGAAACCCCCTGGTCAACGCCCTGTGCGTGGGCACCCTCAAGGTTGAGGACCTCAAGCTGGCGTTCGCCTCCGGCACGGGCAACAAGGTCATGCTCTTCGGCTCCCGCACCGGCCTTGATGGCATTGGCGGCGTCTCCGTTCTCGCCTCCGAGACCTTCGAAGACGGCGCCGAGCGCAAGCTCCCCGCCGTCCAGGTCGGCGACCCCTTCGCTGAGAAGGTCCTCATCGAGTGCTGCCTCGACCTCTACCACGCGGGCGTGGTCGTGGGCATCCAGGACCTCGGCGGTGCAGGCCTCGCCTGCGCCACCTCCGAGCTGGCCGCCTCCGGTGACGGCGGCATGCGCATCAACCTCGATGCCGTCCCGCTGCGCGCCGAGAACATGACCGCCGCTGAAATCCTCGCCTCCGAGTCCCAGGAGCGCATGTGCGCCGTGGTCACCCCGGAGAATGTAGAGAAGTTCAAGGAGATCTGCGCCCACTGGGATGTCACCTGCGCCGAGATCGGCGAGGTCACCGACGAGGATGACCGCCTCGTTATCACTCACCTCGGCGACGTGGTTATTGATGCCCCGCCGTCCAGCATCGACGACGGCCCCGTCTACGACCGCCCCTACGCTCGTCCCGCGTGGCAGGATGACCTGCAGGTCTACGTCCCGGTTGAGCGCCCCGCCGACCTCAAGCAGGCCCTGTTGGACATGGTGTCCTCCCCGGCACTGTGCTCGCGTGACTTCATCACCGAACAATACGATCGCTACGTCCGCGGCAACACCGTCAAGGCGAAGTACTCCGACGCCGGCGTGCTGCGCATCGACGAGGACACCAACCGTGGCGTCGCCGTTTCCGCCGACGCCTCCGGCCGCTACACCAAGCTCGACCCCAACACCGGTGTGCGCCTGGCACTGGCCGAGGCCTACCGCAACGTCGCCGTCACCGGCGCCCGCCCCGTGGCAGTCACCAACTGCCTCAACTATGGCTCGCCGGAAAACCCCGACGTCATGTGGCAGTTCCGCGAGTCCGTCCACGGCCTCGCCGACGGCGCCAAGGAACTGGGCATCCCCGTCTCCGGTGGCAACGTCTCCTTCTACAACCAGACTGGCGACGAGCCCATCCTCCCGACCCCCGTCGTCGGCGTCCTCGGCGTCATCGACGACGTCCACCACGCCATCGGGCACGACCTCGGCTCCGTCAACGAGCCAGAGGTCCTCGTGCTCCTCGGTGAAACCTTCGACGAATTCGGTGGCTCCATCTGGCAGCAGATCTCCGGCGGCGGCCTCAACGGCCTCCCCCCAAAGATCGACCTCGCCAACGAAGAGCGCCTGGCTGACTTCTTCGACGGCAACACCCTGCTCACCGCCGCCCATGACCTCTCCGAGGGCGGCCTAGCGCAGACGGTCGTCGAGATGGCCATCCGAGCCGACCTGGGCGTCGAGCTCGATCTCTCCGCCGTCCACGACGACGAGTTCGTCGCGCTGTTCTCCGAGTCCGCCTCCCGCGCGGTCGTCGCCACCACCGCCGACCGCGTTGATGCTGTTCTCGAGCGCGCCGCCGAATTCGGTGTCCCCGCCGTCCGCATCGGCGCCACCACCGAGGGCCGCGACTTCGTCGCCGGTTCCCTCACCGCGTCCCTTGATGAGCTGAAGGATGCTTGGCAGTCCACCCTGCCTGACCTCTTCGGTCACGCAGTGGGAGCTAACTCGGTCGTCGAGTAGCTCTGTGAAGAAGGCCCCAGGGTGCAGCGAACGCTGCGCCCTGGGGCCTTTTCCGATTCAGCGTTAGGACGCCGGAACTCCCACCGCATCTTCTGCTTCCCGAACCTTGATCCACAGCGAAAACTCCCGGATCGCACGCGAGATGACGTCCTGATCGGTTGAAGTTGTGGCGTCGGAGAAACTATCGCGCATGTCCGCGAGCGGATGTTTCTTCGACGGCTCGGGAATGCGAAACCCCATGCTCCAATTCGGGAATGAACGGGCTGCGCCGGGTTCGTCGATAATCACTCGCACATCCGTGTGCCGAGGATCCCGCGCAATGCTCTCCATTAACGAACCAATCGCCTCGGGCGACCCCTCCAGAAACTGCACGAAACGGAAATCGCGGTACAGCAGGAATCCCGTGATGTCAGCATCAGCGTTGTGCGACCGAGCTGCTGTCAGGATCTCCTCCATCTCTTCATTGCCCGGATGACCGGCGGCGATACTGGTGTAGACCAGGTATCGCAGTGGATTGCTTATCGACGTCGTCGTACCAGCTGGCACCATATCTCCCGGCTCACTCATTGTTGGTTACTGCCTGGGCAGCTTCTTCGAAGCTGCCGAATTGTCCGAGACTTTTACTATCGGTATCGAAGGCAGAAAAGGAAGGATGGTTACTTCCTTGGGAGCTCTCCCGGACGTAGCCCACCACTGAGTCTCCTACGCTGGCAATGAAGAAGTCCTCTTCCACCGCTGACCAGGTGATCGATCGTTGATTCACGTGTAGGCCACCCCTCTCTTAGTTAATGCCTTCTGGCTAATATATAGAGAATATCAGTGGTTGCGGCGAACTAGTGGGGCAGGGCGGGGTGTCGGTCTAGCTTGGCCGCTGACTGCGGGCAGGCGTAAGGTTACGGTTCCGTAGCCTACGTTCTCGGAAGATGGTGCACATGTACGTCGAGCTGACCCGCACAGTCCTAGACCGGGGCCCACGCCCTATCACCCGCGGCTGGTTCCACTTCTTCGCGGCCATCATGTCCGTGGTCGCCGGGTCTGTGCTGTCCACCGTCGCCTGGATGACCTTGCCCTGGTGGCAGGCCCTGGGCGTCACCGTCTACGCCGTCGGCGTCGTGGTGCTTTTCGGAGTCTCGGCCGCCTATCACCTCGGCCACTGGCGGGAAACCCGCACCGTCGCCTGGTGGAGACGAGCCGATCACGCCACCATCGCGGTCTTTATCGCCGCCACCTACACCCCGCTCTGCCTCATCGTTTTGACCCCAGTGCAGGCAGCCTGGATGCTGGGAGCCGCGTGGATTGGAGCACTTGCCGGAGTGGTCCTCAACCTGGTGTGGATCGATCACCCACGCTGGCTAGCGGTCACTGTCTACATGGTCCTCGGTTGGCTCATCGTCCCACTCATCCCACAGTTGTGGTCCTCCGCTGGCCCGGCAGTTGTCTGGCTGCTGTTCGCAGGCGGGCTCATCTACTCCGTCGGCGCCCTCATGTACGGTTTCCGCTGGCCAGGAAGAGACGCCCGCGTCATCGGCTATCACGAGCACTTCCACGTGGCGACGATCATTGCTGCCGCCATCCACCAGATCGCCGTCTGGATGGTCGTGGTCTAGCTCGACTAATCTTCAAATGCAGGAGGGGGTACGGGCGTCCCGCCTCGTCCGTATCGCTGCGCCCAGTGACCTCGAATCCCCGATTGAGGTAGAAGGCTGTGGCCTGCTGGTTCTGCTCATTGACGTCAACAGCTATAGCGCCGAGTTCTCGGACCGCATGAGCCAACAGTGCCGAGCCCACCCCAGTGCCCCGTTCCGCTGCGGCGATAAACAACATTTCCAGGTTGCCGTCGGCGACACCCGAGAACCCGATGGGCTGCCCATCAAGTTCAGCCACCCAGAGGTCGACGGCGGGAAAATAGTCGGAAGCTAGCTTGCTCTCGATCGCATCTCGATCCTGCTCCGACAGGAAGTCGTGGCTCGCATCGACGGAACTCCGCCAGATTTTCACCAGCTCCGGGTACTCCGCGACCCCAACGGTAGGGCGAATTTTCACCTCAGACATGGCATGCTCCCTGCTCAACCAACTGGCTTACATCCTATGACGAGGAAGGGCATGTCTGTTGCTCACTGCCGATCGCATAGTCGCACACAGTGGCGAGCGACGGTGTTTCTGTAGCCTCGTTCAGAATGAGCCGAGGTGCGCAGGTGTGGCCTAGTCGATTGAGGTGCACGTAGTGTTCAGGTGCCAAGAAATCTCCAAAAAAGTTGCCTCCACCCCTTGCGTGGATCGCTTGCGTATTCTAACATTGGAATTAGAACACGCAAGCGAAGGTCGGGAGGGGGTGAACGCACGTGAGTATTGAGATTGTCTACTCAGGCAAGCCACGAGCGCTTACTCTCGACCCCAGCACGTCACTGGTGGAGGCGCACCTTAAAGAGGTGCTTGCCCGCCCCCAGCACTACTACGCTGTTAGTTCACCTGATGATCCTGTTGCTCGTCGGGGAACGCGGATGCGCCAAGAAGACCACGAACTATGGCAATCGGTCCTGCCCGGTGATGATGATGACGTCGACATGGTGCTTGCTCGGTTGCGGCGTTCGTTGGGGCGTGGGGATCAGTTCCTGATGTCTGCGATCAGTGCCCACCATCGCCTCAACGAACTGCCCCAGTTAAAGGCAGTCCAAGAGCAGCACTTCCATCTTGACCTACCACGGCTGAAGGTCATTGATAGTGTCCTGTGCAAAGCAGACACGACTGTCTTAGAGCACCTCGATCTCATTGACACTGAACTAGCGGAGTTTCTTACCCCTACCCGGGCGAATCAGATCTTGCCGACGGCAGGCAAGATCAAAAACCGTCTGAACGCGATCATTACGATGCTTGATGATTCGATCTCTGCTGAGGATCCCGCACCACCACCGGTTGATAGTGTCTCGATAGCCTTCCGCGATGGCAGGGGTCTGTTGCATGCTGATCTTGATGGGATCACCGCCCAAGAGATAGATCTGCGTATCCGCAGGTATGCGATCATTCACGGGGTTAGCCAGGCGGAGGCACTCGTAGCGTTGATCAGGGGGGAGGGGGCAACGAATGTCACCCTCAACCTGTATCGGGCATCGGATATCCCGACTGCCCCGGGGTGGGTGTCTGGGGTGGGGTATCTGACGCTTCAGCAGACGGAGGATCTGCTGAACCGGGTTGGTGCGGAGATTGATCTTGATGCGATCGCCCAAAAGGTTTCGTCTGCGTATGCGACCCCTGCTGATATTCGTTCCTTGGTGGTTGGTCTTGATGGGACGTGTGCGGTGGGTGGGTGTGATACTCCTGGGCATCGGGCGCAGATGGATCATCGGGTGAATCATGCTGATGGTGGGCCCACGACGGCAGCAAACCTCGCTGCGTTGTGTGTGAAGCATCATGCGATGAAAACTGACCGGCGGGTGACTTATGTGTTGGATCCGGTGACGAGGCGGAAGTACTTCCTCTTCGATGATGGGTCGTGGGCGGAGTCCGAAGGTGATGGCCCGCTAGCTCCTAGCGAGCGGCGGTGGCTGCAGACGGTATCCCAACGCATCAGCAAACGCAGGGCGAGGATCCGGTCGGAGTCCCAGGCTCAGAGGAAAGAGCAAGGCGAACCGGAGAAACCACCACCACCTAGCGAACGTTCTAATTGCTCTGAGTGGGGACGTCCTTTTGAAAGGTGACCGCCGAGGCGGCTACTAGCGCTGCACGCTATCAGCCGCTAGTCCAAGTGCAGTGGTCGGGCCAGAGGAATCAGGGGAGTGGGCGCATACTCCGAACGCAACTTGCGCAGGGTCCGGGCGTGCTCGGCCAAACGGACGTCCTCGGTGGTGCGGGGCGTGAACTGGCGAGCAGGCAGGGCGAGGCCGTCGTCGTCAGTCGCCAGGTAGGTGATGGTGGCATGGATGGCGGTTTGCAGAGCGCTGCGCCCGCCGCGGGGATTGCCGGAGCGCACGTGCACTGACATCTGCATCGACCGGGAATCAGTGCGCATCATCCGGGCGTCGACTTCGATGAGATCACCAATGGAAATGGGGCGGTAGAAGCGAATCCCGCCGGCGTAGACGGCGACGGTGTGCTCGCCGGACCACTCCATCGTGCAAGCGGCACCAGCCTCGTCGATCCATTCCATGGCGGTGCCGCCGTGGACTTTGCCACCCCAGTTGATGTCGGTCGGCTTTGCCAGGAAGCGGTTGATGAGACGCGGAGCTTCGGAGGGGCCGTCGTAGGTTTGTTCTTCCATTTCGGCTTCGATGGCCTTGCGGAGGTCGATGCGGGAGACGGCGGCGTCGAGGACTCGGCGTTCCTCATCTGTCTCGGGAATGAACTCCGGCACGGCTTGGGTTTTGCCGGTGGCGGTGTCCTTGGCTACGAAGATGACCAGGCAGTCGCAAGCGCGAGTGAATACGCCTTCGCGGGGATCGGCGGAGAACACCTCGTTGACAATATGCATCGAGGAGCGCCCGGTCATCGCGATGCTGGAGCGCACTTCGACCATGTGGCCGGATGGAATCGGCCGATTGAAGTGAATATGCCCGACGTAGGCGGTCACGCAGTACGTCGATGACCACTGCACCGCGCACGCATACGCTGCCTTATCAATCCACTCGAGCACCCGTCCGCCACTGACTCCGTGGTTGCCGCGCATGAGCACGTCGGTTGGTGCGGCCAGGAAGCGCAGAGTGAGCTTGGGGGATTTCATCGTATGAGGCATGGGGACAAGATTACCGACACTAGGATTGACCACCATGAGAAGCTCCGTTGACCCAGCCGCGACCCGTGCCGCCGTTGAGGCGGTGGGGGCGTGGATTGTGGACCCCGGGGGCGTCGATAAGCCTTCTCGTGCATTGCTTGCCGACGCCGTCCGTCGCACCGCCCGCACCCTCGCGCAGGATGCGCCGGGGCATGCGGTGGAGGTGCGGGTGCCGCCATTTGTGGCGGTGCAGTGCATCGCCGGGCCCGCGCATACGCGCGGGACCCCGCCGAATGTTGTCGAGTGCGATCCCCTCACCTGGCTGCAGCTGGCCACGGGTGCTGTGCTTTTCGACGCCGCCGTTGCCGAAGGTCGCGTCGACGCCTCCGGGTCGCGGGCGGCGGAGGTAGCGCGTTGGTTGCCAATCATTAGTCAGTGACCGGGTTCCATACTAAGGTTGGGCACGTGGTATTCATGGATCCCTCCAGGACCGACTTCGATGACCAAGGTGAGACGGAACCCCGCGAGGAATGCGGGGTTTTCGGAGTGTGGGCCCCCGGCGAAGAAGTAGCCAAGCTGACCTATTTCGGACTGTTTGCCCTGCAGCACCGCGGCCAGGAGGCCGCCGGTATTGCGGTGGGCGACGGTGAGCGCATTGTGGTGTTCAAGGACATGGGCCTGGTGTCGCAGATCTTTGATGAGAGCTCGTTGGAGGCTCTCCAAGGCAATGTCGCGATCGGGCACACTCGCTACTCCACCGCCGGTGGCAAGAAGTGGGAAAATGTTCAGCCGATGTTCCGCACCTCGCCTGATGGGACGGACGTGGCGTTGGGGCATAACGGCAACCTCATTAATTACGTCGAGCTTCATGATGAAGCTGCGGATCGTGGGCTCATCGACCCGGCCGTGGTGTCGTCCGATACGGCGGCTATTACGGCGCTGTTGGCGGAAGATGTCGCTGACGGCCGTTCTGTCCTGGACGCCGCGAGGGCTTTGCTGCCCCGTGTTAAGGGTGCTTTCTGCCTCACGTTCACCGATGGGCACACCCTGTACGCTGCGCGTGATCCGCAGGGTGTGCGACCGCTGGTGCTGGGTCGGCTTGATCGGGGCTGGGTTGTCGCCTCGGAAACGTGTGCGCTTGACATCGTTGGTGCAGCGTTCGTCCGGGAGATCGAACCCGGCGAGCTCGTGGCCATCGATGAGTCCGGGGTGCGCACCATCCGCTTCGCGGAGACCGATCACAAGGGTTGCATTTTCGAATACGTCTACCTTGCGCGCCCCGATTCGGTGATCCGGGGGCGTTCGGTCAACGCCACCCGCATCGAGATTGGTCGCCGTCTGGCCCGCGAATATCCGGCTGACGGCGATATCGTCATCCCGGTCCCGGAGTCCGGCAACCCGGCCGCCGTCGGTTATGCGCGGGAGTCCGGCATTCCCTTTGGTCAGGGCCTGGTCAAGAACGCTTATGTGGGGCGCACATTCATTCAGCCTTCGCAGACGCTGCGGCAGCTGGGCATCCGCCTCAAACTCAATCCGCTGCGCGAGGTCATTGCCGGCAAGAAGCTCATCGTCGTTGATGATTCGATCGTGCGCGGCAACACCCAGCGCGCGT
The DNA here is from genome assembly GCF_001021045.1 of Corynebacterium testudinoris. Classification (NCBI taxonomy): domain Bacteria; kingdom Bacillati; phylum Actinomycetota; class Actinomycetes; order Mycobacteriales; family Corynebacteriaceae; genus Corynebacterium; species Corynebacterium testudinoris. The sequence continues at coordinate 2,305,796 of NZ_CP011545.1, read as the reverse complement.
TGATTCGGATGCTGCGGGAGGCGGGGGCAGCGGAAGTACACGTGCGGATCGCGTCGCCGCCGGTGAAGTGGCCCTGTTTCTACGGCATCGACTTTGCCAGCCCGGGTGAGCTCATCGCTAATGCCGTGACCGGCAGCGATGACAACGAGGCCGCGGTGGTCGAATCGATCCGCAGCGCCATTGGCGCGGATTCCCTCGGGTTTGTCTCCATTGAGGAGATGGTGGAAGCCACGGAGCAACCGGCCGACCAGTTGTGCCGTGCTTGCTTCGACGGCAAATACCCCCTGGGGCTTCCCCAAGGAAACCCCAACGCCGATCTAGTTGATAACCTGCTCAAGGCCCAGAACAGCTAAAACGTAGCTTAAAGACGAAAGAGACACGACACTCATGAGCGAAAACCAGGGTACGTCCTACGAAGCCGCCGGCGTCTCCATCGAGGCCGGAGACCGGGCCGTCGAGCTATTCGCCCCACTGGCGAAGAAGGCGACCCGCCCGGAGGTGCGTGGCAGCCTGGGCGGTTTCGCTGGGCTCTTCGCGCTGGGCAAGTACAAAGAGCCCCTCCTCGCGGCGGGCTCCGACGGCGTGGGCACGAAGCTGGCTGTCGCTCAGGCGATGAACAAGCACGACACGATCGGCATCGACCTGGTGGCCATGTGCGTGGATGACCTCGTCGTCTGCGGTGCTGAGCCGTTGTTCCTGCAGGACTACATCGCCATCGGCAAGGTTGTTCCCGAGCACGTTGCTGAGATTGTTTCTGGCATCGCCGAGGGGTGTATTCAAGCTGGTTGCGCTCTCCTCGGTGGCGAAACGGCGGAGCACCCCGGCCTCATGGCCGAAGGGGAGTATGACGTCTCCGCCACCGCCGTCGGCGTCGTGGAGGCTGACGAGCTTCTTGGGCCTGATCGCGTCCGCGCCGGCGATGTCATCATCGGCATGGCCTCGTCGGGGTTGCATTCGAATGGTTACTCGCTGGCTCGCCACGTTCTTTTGGAAAAGGCTGGCCTCCCGCTCGATGGTTACGTTGAGGAACTGGGCCGCACTCTCGGCGAGGAAATGCTCGAGCCCACCCGCATCTACGCCAAGGACTGCCTGGCTCTGGCGGCGGAATGCGAAGTGCGCACCTTCTGCCACGTCACCGGCGGTGGGTTGGCGGGCAACATGGTCCGCATCATGCCCGAGGGAGTTGTCGCGGAGATGAGCCGCGGCACCTGGACTCCGGCGCAGATCTTCCGCACTATCGCTGACCTGGGGAAGGTCTCGCGGGAAGAGATGGAAAAGACCTTCAACATGGGGGTTGGCATGGTCGCCGTCGTGTCCCCGCAGGATCGTGACCGCGCTCTGGCGATGCTGGCCGCCCGCCACATTGATGCCTGGGTGCTCGGCGAGGTTCGCCCGGCCGCCGAGGGGGAGACCGAGCGGGTCATCCTGAGCGGGGAGCACCCCGGGTTCTAGGCAGAAGACACCACAACGCCGCACCCTCCCAGGAAAGGGGAGAGGGTGCGGCGTTAATGGGATAAGCGTACTGAGCCAGACAAATTATCAGCGAGCGCGGCGTGAAGGTGCGCTCACATCATCCTCGTCCTCGGACCAGCCTGCGTAATCGGCGTACTGGTCGTCGTCGGAATAGTCTTCGTCATCATCGGAAGAGGATTGACGAGGGCTCTGCGTGGAAAGCTCTCGCTGGAGCGAGTCCAGATCCATCTCGGGCGTGTTGTACTTGAGCTGGCGTGCAACCTTGGTCTGCTTTGCCTTCGCGCGACCGCGTCCCATGGCCTGACCCCCTTGAGGTATGTGAGAGCAATCCAGGGAATTCGGATGCCCCATCGGCTTTACGTCTGTGTGTATTCCTGTAGAACACAATAGCCTGAACAACCGTAAAAGTCCGCACCGCACCCCTGAGCAGCGATTCTGACTGATCTATAAGGAAATACAGAAGATAGGTCAGTCGATTATGGGGTGAGCCGGGGGTATACGACGCTAGACATTAGTTGCCGCGCAAGCGGTTGATAGCGGCGCGCCCGGCCTGCTCAGTGTCCTCGGTGGGCAATGACGTGGGGTCAACGAGGGCGGAGACATCGCCGATGCGGAGCTCGCCGCCGAGAGCGCTTCGTTTGACCAATGCCAACGCGATGGGGCCGAACTCGTGGTCGTGCACCACGGTCCCCACCCGACCGATGGTGCGGCTGCCGCTGGCGCCGGAGATGTCGGCGCCGGGGGCGGGGAGGGTGGGGGCGGAGCCGTCGAGTTGGAGCATGACCAAAACGCGGGGCGAGCGGCCGAGGTTTTCCACGCGGGCGACGGTCTCCTGGCCGCGGTAGCAGCCCTTTTCCAGGTGAACTGCGCCGGGGGAGGAGCCGCGACCGATCCAGGAGGGCACCTCGTGTGGAATGGACTTGTGGTCCAAGTCTACGGCGAGCTCCGGCTCGAGGGCACGGACGCGGGCCGCGGTGAAGGCCATGAGGCCGGCGAGGCGGTAGCCAGTGGCACGCAGCTCCTCTACTGCCGATACCAGGGTGGCACGCTCGACGAGTAGATCCCGGCGGCCCACCTCTCCCCACTCCACCTCGCGGGAGGCGAGGACGGTGGGGGGTAGGGGGACGTCGATAAGCGGGGACACAACGGTGAGGACGGCGATGTCCACCGCTTCGACCGTAACCTCCGACCAGAAGATCATCTTCTGCAAGAAGGGAAGGAGGGTCGCGGCCTGGGCCGCAGGAAGATCGAGGTAGAAGTCCTCGCCCACGCGCAGGACGTCGGCGTGGTGGAGGACGTGGCCCTGAATGTCCAGGTCGAGGGCAGCGGCGGCGAAACCCGCCGGGGCATCATCGAGCTTTTGGGACAGCAGATTGTTGAGGAAGGTCGCGGCATCCGGCCCACTCACCCGAATGACCGCCCGGTGGGAGCGGTCGATGACCACGGCGCCGCGTTGCTCACCGAGGGGATCGCCGTAATGCCACGCCACCCCCTCAGAATCGACGGCGGCGTCGGGCCCCTGGGCGGGGGCAGCGCCGGGGTAGTCAAGGAGTGGAGAACGATACGTTGCGGAGTCAGCGGTCACACTCCCCGATGGTAGCGCGTGAAACCAGGCATAATCTATGGTCATGAAGTCCTCTGCCCCGATCATCTATGTTGTCGAACCCTTCGGGGGGTCCATTCGGCGGCATAACCCCACGCTACCGATGGTGTACTGGGATGATGCCGCCGTCACCCGCGGCGACGGAGTGTTTGAGACTCTCCTGGTGCGGCAAGGGCGCGCAGCCAACTTTGAGCGTCACATGGATCGCTTCCGCAGTTCCGCCGAACTGATGGATCTGCCGGACCCGGGGGTGGCGCAATGGGCCGAGGCGACCGAAGCGGCGGTAGCGGAGTGGACTGCCCAGTCTGACGAGGATGCGCGCTGCGTGTGGACGTATACGCGCGGCCGCGAATCCACCGGCATTCCTTCGGCTTGGCTGACGGTGCGCAGCATCGATGAGCAGGTGGTGGCTCAGCGCAGCACGGGCATCAAGGTTATGACTGCTCATCGGGGCTATTCGCTGCACACGGAAGACTCCGCAGACTCCGCCGAGCCGCCCGCCCCCTGGCTCATCGTCGGCGCGAAAACCCTGAGCTACGCGGCGAACATGGCGGCGTTGCGCTACGCCCGCGCGCAGGGCTTCGACGACGTCATCTACCTCGATCCCGACACCGGCAAGGTCCTCGAAGGGGCGACGTCGACCGTGGTCACCGTCCGCAAGGGCGGGAAACTCCGCACCCCAACGCCGGGCCCGGACATCCTGCCCGGCACCACGCAGGCCGCCCTGTTCGACTACGCCGAACGCCACGGCTGGCGGTGCAAGACCAAAGACATCACGATGGACAGGCTTTACGACGCCGAGTCGGTCTGGCTCGTCAGCTCCGTCCGGGTGGCCACCCGCATCACGCACCTCGATGGAGTAAAGCTCCCGGTGCCCAGCCACAAGGAAGAGGCGGAGATCCGGGAGCTCATGGATAAGGCGTTGGGCCGTTAGCCGGCAACGCGGTGCAGCTGCGCTGACATCCGCGGGTGCATCGTGCCATCGACGAGGCGCTCATCGACCCAGCCCAGATCGTTATTGGGCATGAGGCCGTAGAGGCGCTTGCCCGGGCCGAGGCCTTCCGGGCCGGTCGACGTCACCATCGTCGAGGCGGACTCTAACTGCCAGGCGCGCTCGTTGAGGGGCTCGCCGTAGTAAATCTCGGCGACACCGGAGGAATTAACGCAGGTGACCTCGATCTCGTCGCTGAGTGAGATGCACCAGAAACCCGATTCGCGCTGGTCGGCGCCGATCGGCTCTCCCTCCTCGTTGAGCTTCCAGATGCGGGATTCATACGTGAGGTAGTTTTCGCCGTCGTGGGCGAAAATGATCTGCTGGCCGAAGGCGTACTGGCCCTCGGGGGTGTCCGCCTGGCCTTCCCCGCGCCACACGCCGACCAGCGGCAGGAGGGCGAGCAGCCCGTCGTGCAGGTTCGGCCCATAGCGCAGGTTAGCGGTGTCATCGGCGACGGGCAGGTCGCCGAGATCTAAGGTCGGGATGTTGCGCTGGCTGGTCGACTTGGACTGCTCGGCGGCGAGGTTGACGGCGTCGCTGCCGCTCAGGGTGTCGGCAGGGGTAGTCGGGGGTGTCTGATCGGGCTCTTGAGTCATGCGCCCCAGCCTAGTAGTTGTCCAGCTAGGCTGGCTCACCGTGCGCGTCTTGCTGATCATGAACCCGAATTCGACCTCCCAGACGGATGGTCTATTTCGACGCATCATCCCCGCGCTGCGTTCGGTTCCGGGTCTGCGCCTGCGCGGGGTGTTCACCCACCATGCCGGGCACGCGGAGGAGATCTGTCGGGGCCTGACCCGCGCCGATTGGGACTTGGTCCTGGCGGTGGGCGGGGATGGGACGGTGAACGAGGTCATCAACGGGCTGTTGGGCCCCGCGGGCGCGGACACACCTTCCCCGCAGTCGCTGCCGGCCGTCGCGGTCATTCCCACGGGTTCGGCCAATGTGTTCGCCCGAGCGTTGGGTTTTCCCTCCGAGCCCGTCGCCGCCACGACGATGCTTGTGCAGCTGTTGCGGGAGGATTTGCGCCGCACCATCTACCTGGGCACGTGGAATGACCGCTGGTTCGCGGTCAATGCCGGCTTTGGGATTGATGCCGATGTCATCGCCCGGGTCGACGAGGCCCGTCGCTTAGGGTTCGCGGCCACGCCCCTGCGCTACCTCAACGCGGCGACGATGGTGTGGATCCGGGCGCGCCGCACACCGCCGCGCATCGACGTGGTGGGCACCGATGCCGCCGGTCAGCGCCTCAACCTCAGCGAACTACCCCTGTTCGTGGCCTCCAACACCAACCCGTGGACGTTCCTCGGGCCGTTGCCGGTGGTGACGAATCCGCGCAATTCCTTCGAGCTGGGGCTGGGGTTGTTTGGGCTTACCGATACCTCGGGGGTGCGCGGGATCTTGAGCATGCTGCACCTCGTCGGCTTTGGTCATCGCCCAGTCATCGAGGACTGGTTGGAAAAGCGCACGGTCCAATTCGACGACGTGACTCAGGTGACCTTGTCGTGCCCGACTAAGGCACGGTTCCAGGCGGACGGTGAATACGTCGGGGAGTTCCAGCGCGCGGATCTGGCGTCGCATGCGGACGCGTTGGAGGTGTTCGCCCCGCGGGAGGCGTACCCGGTTAGCTCACGGACGTGGCGCCGGGTCCTCCGCGACTTCATTCGGGTGCATTAATCCTTATCGTTGTCCACCGCGATGGGGGAGAGCCCGCGCATCTGTACTGTCACGTTGTGCTGTTCGGCCTGGAAGTAGATGGACCCGCCGCCGAGGGTGACCGAGGCGGCGCGGCCGCCAAGCGGCAGTTTGAGGGTGTCCAGTGAGTACGTGAAGGCGGTGCGGATGTCGTCCTCGCGGCCTGCGGGGGCGTCGATAAGCTCGGTGGGCGTCATGGAAAACTGGGTGCCGGTCAGGCGCAGATCAACGATGACGGTCACGGGCTCGGCGAATCCGGGGGGAGTGCCGATGAGCTGGGCTTCCGCTTCCGTGCCGCCCGCCGGTGAAATGTTATATGGATTGGAAATGTCAAGGTCAGTCATGTCGATGAGGTGCCCGAGCGCCACCCCATCGAGGCTGATCGAACGCGAGCGCTTCTCCGCCTTCACCCCCGCAATATCGCCCGAGAGCACCTGCGCGGGAGTGACCGCCAGCTTTTCGTAGCGAGTGGCCACGTTAATCATGCCGAGCCCCTCCACCTCGACGTCGAGCGCACGAGCCTCCACGTAGGGAATCTCGTCGGTGACCAGGGCGGACAGGTAGGGGAAACCGCCGACGTACACCGGAGGGTTGGTTTCCAGGTTCGCCGCCTCCTCCACGGCGAAGGAAATCCGACGCTCGACGCGACTGGCGGCGACGTTGTCCACCAGCCACAATCCGCCGAGAATCACCGCCACAGTGGTGAGGAGAATGAGGGGCAGACGAGGAATCGACACCTCTCTATATCTACCAGCGCCTACCCTGTAACTCATGTTCATTGAGACGCTCAGCCTGCCAGATCACCCCGAACTCGCCGCCCGAGTCCGCGACATCGCCACTCGCGCCGCCGCCGTCGATGGGGTCGATCCCCTGTCGGAGCAGTTCCTGCTCGGGCTTATCGACGCCCGCCTGGGTCACCGCCATCACCTCGCCCGCGACGGTGAGCACGTGCTCGGCGTCGCCGCCTTCGACGGCTCCGCGTACGAGTTGGTGGTGGACCCTGATCGGCGGCGCGCTGGCGTGGGAGCTGCCCTGCTGACCTCGGCGGGGGAGTCGGACGTGTGGGCGCACGGGGATCTCCCAGCGGCGCGGGCCCTGGCGGCTGCCGTCGATCGGGTACCCACGCGCCGCCTGCTGGTGATGGCCGTGGAGGGAGACGCGCTGAGTTCGGTGGCCTCGTACCATGAGCGCGATGATGTGCATCCGCTCAACCTGGCGGAATCCATCGCCACGTGGGGGCGGGACGCGGTGGAAGAAAAGTGGCTCGCGGCGAACAATGAGGCCTTTTCCTGGCACCCTGAGCAGGGAGGATGGGACCGCTCGAGGCTTAGCCGCGCGCAGGAGGCGGACTGGTTCTCGCCCGACGATGTCCTGTTCTTGTGGACTCCGGAGGGGAAGATGGCCGGCTTCCATTGGACGAAGTGGCACACGGAAGTATCGCCCGCCTTCGGAGAGGTCTACGTGGTGGGCCTTGCGTCAGCGTTCCGCGGCCGCGGCATGGGCGATCCCCTCCTGCGCGTGGGTCTGGAACACCTAGCGGGCAAGGGCGCGAACCGGGTTGTCCTCTACGTAGAAGCGGATAACGAGGCGGCCGTGAAAGCCTACGATCACCTCGGTTTCAACGTTGTTGAGGAACATGTCGTCTACTCGGTAGCGCATTCTGGGTGACGTGTATCTCAGAAAAGCGCCTGCGGCAAGAAAGTTTTTCTGAAGCTTGCGAAGTGTTAACGATCCGTTCATCTGATGAGGTCCTTGGGTTAACCGACACCCCTTAGGTTTGTTCTCTGTGAGCAACTGACAGGTTCCCCGGCTGAAAATTGTCGGGGATTTCTACTGTGACTACAGACTTGCTCGGACTACTACCACCTGATCTTGACCGGAAAGGTTCTCCCGTGACCCGCAACTTCAAGCGCACTGCAGCCGTCATCGGCCTCGTTGCTGCCGGCTCTGCCGCCCTCGTCGCCTGCTCCGAATCTGAAAGCGGTACCTCCGGCGCTGGCTCCGCCACCGGTGGTGCCACTGTTGAAGGCCTGTCAGGCGCTTCCGGCCAGCTCGTTGCGGAAGGTGCATCTTCCCAGCAGAACGCCATGGACTACTTCAACGTGAAGTACCAGCAGGCCACCAACAACGCCGCTGCTCTCTCCTACACCCCTTCCGGTTCCGGTTCGGGTCGCACCAACTTCATTGGCAACCAGGTCAAGTTCGCTGGCTCCGACTCCCCGCTCTCCGCAGAGCAGGTTGCCCCGGCCGCTGAGCGCTGTGGTGGCAACGATGCCTGGCACCTGCCCTTCGTCATCGGCCCGGTCGCCATCGCCTACAACCTCCCCGGCGTCGACTCGGTGAACCTGTCCATCCCCACCGTGGCCAAGATCTTCAAGGGCGAGGTGACCACGTGGAACGACCCGGCTATCGCCGCTGAGAACGAGGGCACCGACCTCCCCGACACCGCTATCTCCGTGGTCTACCGCTCCGATGAGTCCGGTACCTCCGACAACTTCCAGAAGTTCCTCAAGGCCGCAGCTCCTGAGGAGTGGGACACCACCGGTCAGCAGTTCCCCGCCGCCGTGGGCGAGGGCGCTAACGGCTCCAACGGCGTGACCACCCAGGTCGGCCAGATCGACGGCGGCATCACCTACGTCGAGTCCGGCTTCGCTACCCAGCAGGAACTCGGCATCGCGAACCTCGATTTCGGCTCCGGCCCCGTCGAGCTGAGCACCGACTCCGTCGGCATCGCCCTGGACAACCTGGAGTTCAAGTCCACCGGACACGACATGGTCGTTGACACCGAGGCTCTCTTCGGTTCCACCGACGCTGGTTCCTACCCGCTGATCCTCACCACCTACGAGATCGTCTGCTCCGCCGGCTACGACGAGAACACCTCCAACCAGGTCAAGGACTTCCTGACCGTCGCCCTGGCCAACCAGGATGAGGGACTGGCTGATCTGGGATACATCCCGGTCACCGGCACCCACCACGAGCGTCTGGCCGAGGCTGTCGAGGCAATTCAGTAAATTCGCCTCTGGCCGGTAAGAGTGGACAGTGATCTGCCAGTCCGGCCGGGTGGAGAGCCAGTTCCCTCCACCACGTCGCAGCCCCCGATAGCGTTCACTTTCGCCCTCGGGGGCGCTGGCGCGTCACTGCCCAAGTCTCACGCCATATCCTTCCCGCTGAAATTCAAAGGAATCTGTGCCTCATGGCAAGCAACCGTCCGACCGCGGATGAGCAGGTGAACCAGTCCGAGCAATCGGCAGTCCCTCACACCGTGGCCACCCTCGGCAACACCACACAATCAGATACCCCCATTGTGAAGGACGGGGGAGGGGTCAAGCGGCCCGGCGACCGAGTCTTCGAGTTCTTCGCAACCTCCTCCGCCACCCTGATCACCGTCATCATCGCGGCGATCGGAGCCTTCCTCGTCTGGCGCGCCGTTCCCTCGCTCAACCGCAACGTGGACGGTTGGCTCGGCTTCTTCACCTATTCCGGCCAGTGGAATACCTCCAACACTGAGGCGATGCAGTTCGGCATCCCGAACCTCTTCGCCGTCACCGTGCTCATCTCCGTCGTCGCGCTCATCATCGCGATGCCGATCGCGTTGGGCATCGCGGTGTTCCTCTCTAACTACGCCCCGCGCCGGATGGTGAAGCCGCTGGGTTACCTCGTGGACATGCTGGCCGCCGTGCCCTCGATCGTCTACGGCCTGTGGGGCTGGCAGGTGCTCGGCCCGGCGCTGCAGAACTTCTACGAGTGGGTCCACGGCTGGGGCGGAGGATTCTTCCTCTTCACCACCTACGCCAACTCCCCCTCGTTCGCGACCGGCCGCAACATCATGACCGGTGGCATCGTCCTGGCAGTGATGATCCTCCCGGTCATTGCCGCCACGGCCCGCGAAGTGTTCATCCAGACGCCCAAGGGTCAGGTCGAGGCAGCTCTCGCCCTCGGCGCGACCCGCTGGGAAGTCGTCCGCATGACGGTCCTGCCCTTCGGCCTCTCCGGCTACATCTCCGGATCGATGCTTGGCCTGGGCCGCGCACTGGGAGAGACGATGGCGCTTTACATGGTCGTCTCGCCCTCCTCGGCCTTCCGCTTCTCCCTGTTTGATGGCGGCACCACCTTCGCCACGGCGATTGCTAACGCCGCACCCGAGTTCAACGACGACATCCGAGCCGGCGCCTACATCGCCGCGGGTCTGGTGCTGTTCCTCCTGACCTTCGTGGTGAACTCCATTGCCCGATCGATCGTCTCGAAGAAGTAGGCGGAGGAAAACACCATGACTAACAACGTCGATACACTCACCCCGGGCCCGAACCAGCTCGGCTCCGTCAGCTCCTTCTCGCACATCTCGCAGGGGCGCAAGACCACGAACACCATCGCCACCGTGCTGGTGTACGCCACCATGGCCATCGCGATGATCCCGCTGATCTGGGTGTTGTGGGAAGTTATTTCCCGCGGCATCGCCCCGCTGCTCACCGCCGATTGGTGGACCCGCTCCCAGCAGGGCGTCATGTACCACAACCCCGGCGGCGGTGCCCTCCACGCGATCCAAGGCACCCTGATCCAGACGGGCATCACCTCGTTGCTGTCCATCCCGATTGGCATCTTCACCGCGATCTATCTCGTGGAATACTCCAACGGCAACCGCCTGGGCCGCATCACCACCTTCATGGTGGACATCCTCACCGGTGTCCCCTCGATCGTCGCCGCCCTCTTCGTCTTCACCACCTGGATCACCCTCTTCGGCTTCCAGCGTTCCGGCATGGCCGTGGCGCTGTCCCTGGTCATCCTCATGGTGCCGGTGATCATCCGCAACACCGAGGAAATGCTCCGCGTCGTCCCCATGGACCTCCGCGAGGCGTCCTACGCACTTGGTGTGCCAAAGTGGAAAACCATCGTCAAAATCGTCCTCCCGACGGCACTGTCGGGCATCGTCACCGGTGTCATGCTGGCCATCGCCCGCGTCATGGGCGAGTCCGCACCGGTCCTTATCCTCGTGGGATCCAGCCAGGCCCTCAACCCGGACCCGTTCAACGGTCCCATGTCCTCCCTGCCCCTCATGATGCTGGACATGTACAAGGCCGGCACCTCCCCGGCAGTTCTGGATAAGCTGTGGGGCGCCGCCCTCACCCTGGTCCTCATCATCGCGCTGCTCAACATCGGCGCCCGCGTCATTTCCGCGAAGTTCTCGGTCAAGCAGTAGCGCGACCGCACCCCAGACTAGAAGCACAAGTTCACAGGAGTAAGACGATGTCCAAGCTCGCACTCAATGACGTCAACATCTACTACGGCGATTTCCACGCCGTGCAGAACGTCAACATGCAGATCCCGGCCCAGGCCGTGACTGCCTTCATCGGCCCCTCGGGGTGCGGTAAATCCACCGTCCTTCGTTCCATCAACCGCATGCACGAGGTCATCCCGGGCGCGTACGTCAAGGGTGAGATCCTTCTCGACGGCGAGGATATTTACGCCTCCAAGGTCGACCCGGTATCAGTGCGCAACACCATTGGCATGGTGTTCCAGAAGGCCAACCCGTTCCCGACGATGTCCATCGAGGACAACGTCGTAGCCGGCCTTCGCCTGTCCGGCGAGAAGAACAAGAAGAAGCTCAAGGAGGTCGCCGAGAAGTCCCTCCGCGGCGCGAACCTGTGGGAAGAGGTCAAGGACCGTCTGGATAAGCCGGGCGGTGGCCTCTCCGGTGGGCAGCAGCAGCGCCTGTGCATCGCCCGTGCGATCGCCGTTGAGCCCGAGGTTCTCCTCATGGACGAGCCCTGCTCGGCCCTCGACCCGATTTCCACGCTGGCTGTGGAGGACCTCATCCACGAGCTCAAAGAGGACTTCACTATCGTCATCGTGACGCACAACATGCAGCAGGCTGCCCGCGTCTCCGACAAGACCGCCTTCTACTCCCTCGAGGCCACCGGCAAGCCGGGCCGCCTCGTGGAGTTCGGGGACACGAAGAAGATCTTCGAGAACCCGGATCAGAAGGAGACCGAGGACTACATCGCTGGCCGCTTCGGATAACCCGCGATACCCGAGACCCGCCCGGTGAACTGCACGTCAGTTCGCCGGGCGGGTCTTTTTTTGGAGTTTTATTGGCGACGCCGCGAGAACTGCCGCTCCAGCTCCGCGAAGCGCTGCGCCATGTCGGCCTCCGCGCGATCGCTTTCTTTCTTAGCCAGGTACTGCTCCGGCATGAGCCCGGAGGAGAGGTAAACGATGCGGGCAGCGACGTTGACACAGTGATCGGCGTAGCGCTCGTAGTAGCGGGCGAGCAGCGCGACGTCGACAGCCTCCCGGGTCGAGTGGGCCCATTCCCGCTGGGTGAGCAGGGTGAGCATGTACTCGTTGAGGTCATCCACGGCGTCATCATCCTCGGCGAGGACGAGAGCGACATCGGCATTGGGGTCAACGAGGATGTCTCGGGTTTTGGTGGCCATCTCGGAGACGAGGCGGGCCATCTCCTGGAAGTAGCCCACCGTCTCCTGGGGGATGGCGAGCGAGGGGTGGCGGCGACGCGCGGCCTTAGCAATGTGCATCGCGAGGGCAGCCATACGTTGGAAGTCCTCGACGATGTAAATCGAGGAGACGACCTGGCGGAGGTCGCGGGCGACGGGGCCTTCGAGGGCGAGGAGCTGCACGGCACGCTCTTCGGAGCGAACCCGTAGTTCTTCGAGAGCATCGGCCGACGACAGGGCGTCCTCGGCGGACTCGAGCGATCCTCTGAGCAGCGCGTCCGAGGCATTAGACATGATGGAGTGCACCGAATCGCACATGATGATGAGATCATGAGCGAAGTTGTCTAGGTGTTCTCGAAAGGCGATACGCATGCATCTAGCATAGGAGGTCGCCGAGCATTCCGCCTCTTGATGAGCACTAAAATGCCTGAAGTGCTCAGCTATCCACCCGAGTTCATGGCCTCCGCGCCAGCGGACGGGACCATCTCGTCTTGAGGATCATCCAGCCAGCCGTCGGGCAGAGCCACCTTGGCGGAGGAGCCTTGACGCCCGCGGGGCCCCTCGGCGTCGTCGGCCATGGCCGGGGATTCGCTCCACGGCTCGAGCATTCCTCGCAGTTCCGCCTGGGAGGTGATCTTGGCCAGTCCCGAGCGGACCTCGCCGCCGACGGGGAAGCCGCGCAGGTACCAGCCCATGTGCTTGCGCAGGTCGCGGCAGGCATGCTCTTCGCCGTCGTGGGCGGCGAGCAACTCGGCGTGGCGCATGATGATGCGGGTGACCTCACCGAGGGTCGGTTGCGGCGGTAGCGCCTCGCCGCGCAGGCCCGCCGAGAGCTCGGCGAACAGCCAGGGCCGGCCGAGGCAACCGCGACCGACGACGATGCCATCGCAGCCGGTCTCATTCATCATCCGGCGGGCGTCGTCCGCACTAAAGATGTCGCCGTTGCCGAAGACGGGGACCCCGGAGCCGTCGAGGTGCTCCACCAGGCGGGAGATTTCGGACCAGTCGGCGGCACCGGAGTAGCGCTGCGCGGCGGTGCGCGCATGGAGGGCGACGGCGGCCGCGCCCTCGTCGACGGCGATCCGCCCGGCGTCGAGATGCGTGTGGTGCTCGTCGTCGATGCCCACGCGGAACTTCACCGTGACGGGGATGTTCGAGCCTTCGGTGGCTTTGACGGCCGCCGCGACGATGGAGGCGAATAGGCGCCGCTTGTAGGGGATCGCCGATCCGCCGCCGCGCCGGGTGACCTTAGGTACGGGGCAGCCGAAGTTCATATCGATGTGATCGGCGAGGTTTTCCTCAACGATCATTTTCGCTGCTTTGTAGGTGTACAGCGGGTCGGTGGTGTACAGCTGCATGGAGCGCGGGTTTTCGTCCGGTGCGAACGTTGTCATGTGCAGCGTCTTCTCATTGCGCTCGACCAGCGCGCGGGCGGTAATCATCTCGCAGACATAGAGTCCGGACACGGTCCCGGTCTTTTCCACCTCCTGCTCGCGGCACAGGGAACGGAACGCCACGTTGGTTACCCCGGCCATGGGGGCAAGGACGACGGGGGAGTTCAACGTCAGGGGGCCGATTGCTACAGTCACAGGCCATATTCTCCCCCGCGGGGGTAGGAGAACCCAAACTTCGGCCGATTGACCTTGCAGGATTCGTAGGATTTCACATTGCTGCCAGCTTTGCGGCGTAACGGCGCGAATATCCGCTAATGTGGTGAACGTAACTAACAGGCGCGAGCCACCCATGGTCGTCACAGTGATGGTTCATGTGGTCACATGCGCGCGCCCGAGGTGAACATCATCCCCAATGCATTCAGTGGGCCCAGAAGTCGGCCCCGTTCCCAGGAGGTACTTTATGTCCGATCGGATCGCCAACGCCCAGCTGCGCGGCAAGGTCATGTCCGCAGATGAGGCGGCTCAGTTCATCGATAACGGTGACAAGGTGGGCATGTCCGGATTTACCGGCGCCGCTTACCCGAAGGCAATCCCGACCGCGATCGCCAAGCGTGCCAAGGAAGCCCAGGCTAAGGGCGATTCCTACCAGGTGGACATCTTCACCGGCGCCTCAACCGCTCCGGACTGTGACGGTGTCATGGCCGAGGCCGGTGCCATCCGCTACCGCATGCCGTACCAGTCTGACCCGATCATGCGTAACGCCATCAACGCCGGTGAGATGAAGTACCAGGACATCCACCTGTCCCACTCCGGCCAGTACGTGGAGCACGGTTTCTTCGGCCCGCTCAACGTGGCCGTGGTGGAGGCCACCCGCATCACGGAAGAGGGCCACATCATCCCCTCCTCCGGCGTCGGTAACAACGTTGACTACCTCGATGCCGCTGAGAAGATCATCATCGAGGTCAATGAGTGGCAGTCCCTCGACCTGGAGGGCATGGCGGATATCTACCGTATCCAGCACCTGCCGAATCGCACCCCGATTCCCATCATCAACTCCGGTGACCGCATCGGCAAGACCTACATCGACATTGATATCAGCAAGGTCGTCGCGATTGTGGAGACCAATGCTCCCGACCGCAACGCCCCCTTCAAGCCGATCGATGACGTGTCCAAGCAGATCGCCGGCTACTTCCTCGACTTCCTGGAGGGAGAGGTCAAGGGCGGCCGCCTGACGTATGACAACTACATCATGCAGTCCGGTGTCGGTAACGTGCCCAACGCCGTGATGGCTGGCCTGCTGGACTCCAAGTTCGAGAAGATTGAGGCGTACACCGAGGTCATCCAGGACGGCATGGTGGACCTCATCGATGCCGGCAAGATGGCCGTCGCTTCCGCCACCTCCTTCTCCCTTTCCCCGGAGTACGCGGAGAAGATGAACGCTGAGGCCAAGCGTTACCGCGAGTACATCATCACCCGCCCGCTGCAGGTCTCTAACCACCCGGAGGTTATCCGCCGCGTTGGTTTGATCTCCTCCAACGGCATGATTGAGGCCGACATCTACGGCAACATCAACTCCACTCACGTCGCCGGTCAGCGCATCATGAACGGCATCGGCGGCTCCGGTGACTTCACCCGCAACGCCCGCATCTCCACCTTCATCTCCCCGGCTGATGCGAAGGGCGGCGACATCTCCGCCATCGTCCCGTTCGCTTCCCACATCGACCACACCGAGCACGACGCTATGGTTGTCATCACCGAGTACGGTGTCGCCGACCTCCGTGGTCTGGCTCCGCGTGACCGCGTGGCCAAGATGATCTCCATCGCGCACCCGGATTACCGTCCGCTGCTCGAGGAGTACGTGGAGCGCGCCAACAAGTCCAAGTTCCACCAGACCCCGCACGACCTGGACACCGCTCTGGCCTTCCACCAGCGCTTCCTGGCTACGGGTTCCATGAAGGCTTAAGCCTTCCCGGCATGGTGACGGGCTCCGCTCTTTCGAGCGGGGTCCGTCCTTGCTTGTCGACGCCCCCGTGTCCCCCACGGTGCGAGGGGTCAATTTCCTCCCCGGCGCGGGGAGACGTTAGTATTTGTGATCACGGGCCTCTAGCTCAGTTGGTAGAGCTACGGACTTTTAATCCGCAGGTCGTGGGTTCGAGCCCCACGGGGCCCACTAGTGCGCGTCTTAAACCTTCCGCCGCGCCTTCTCCGCAGGGGCGGGCGCCATGCATGTGCCAGACTTGTTGGGGAGGAGGTGTGTGGCGGATGGAATGGTGGGCGCATTCGTTCGGCTGGGGATCGTTAGCGGCGCTGGCGTGTGGCGCGGTGTTGATCGCAGTGGAGTTCATCGCCCCCTATGCGTTTCTCAATGACTACCCGGCCGATATCCGTGAACGCGCACCGAAACCGACCCCGATGCAACGACGAACAGGGAACATCGGAGGCCTCGTGTTCGTCCTGACCCTCTTTGCCGGAGTCAGCAGCGTCGTGTGGGCCTGGGGCGCAACCCACCCCGATACGGGGTTTGTCGAGCTGGCGTTGATGGCTTTGGTCGTCTTCGTCCTATTCGCGATCTTCGACATTGTCGTCATCGACTGGCTTATCATTTGCACTTTGCGGCCGCGCCGCCTCGTCTACCCCGGCACCGAACACTGCGCGGGCTGGCGCGACTACAGATTCCACGTCGAAGAACAACTCCGCCCGCGCGCGGTGCTCGTCCTGATGGGCGCGAGCTCGCTTATAGGACTGCTCGTTTGGAGCCTGACCTGAACTCCAATCGACCTGAAGACTAGCTCCGGGGCAAGCGCGCCATGAATTGCACATCGTGGAGCACGACGGTGCGTTCCCAGTCCCCGTCCCAGCTAGCGTCGATTCCTTCAGCTTGGGCGGCGTTGACCAGCTGCGTGGAGATGAACTCGCAGCCGGCTTGGTATTCGCGAACGTCGAACTGCGGTTTGCCGAAGAAGCCCTTGCGCTTGGGTGTCACGAATGCTTCGGCGACGACACTGGCGTCGCCCGGTTGGAGTGCTAGCTCAACAGCTTGAGATTCATAGATCACGACTGCCCCGCGAAGCCCGGATGCCCGATGGGGTGCCAGGGCATCGACGGCGTCTGCTTCGCTGTTGACGGGCAATGCCCACTCGGCTGCGATGCCCTGTTCGCGAAGGCGCCTAGCGATGCGATCGAGTGGCCAGCCTTCGGCGGGCCACTGACTTTGCTGGGCAAGCCGTGCCTGCCACAGTGCCTCGGCGAGTTCGCCGAAGACTTCAGGGCCTTCGTCGGGCACTGGAATGACCCCGGCAGAGGCCAGCTCCAGCATGCTTGCCTGCAGCGACGCCGTACTGTCAGTGGGCCGGGGGACGAGCAAGTGCGGCCATAGGCCATCCAGGGTGTCAGCGTCGAAAATGGCAGATGCGGGGCGCCCGCTCGGGAGGATGATCTCGGGCCTGTCGTTCGGATTCATGTCTAAACCTTAACAGCGGTGAGCCTGCCCGGGAATGGCCTGGACAATATTTAGTTACCTGCCGAAAGTGGCCGGATCGACCGGCCACGTCGACTTGGGCAGGTTGCGTTCAATCACGAGCAAGTAGGACTCGGTGACGAGGTCTTCGACGAGTTGCGGGTCGAGATCGCCACCGGGGTGCAACGTGATCCAGTGCTTTTTGTTCATGTGATAGCCCGGCGTGATGCTCTGGTGGCTGCTGCGGAGCAGGTGGCTCACTCCTGGGTCGGATTTCAGGGTCACAAGGGGCTTGCCGTGGAGCTTCGTTTGTAGCATGAAGACCTTGTATCGGACTTTGAAGACATCCCAGTCTGGCCCGAACGGATGATCAAGATACACGCCGGGTAGTTCGAGTGCCCGTGCCGCCGCTTGTTGCTGGATCTTGTCATCCACTCGGTGCTCCTCACTTGGCTCGCGGCATGAAAGTGCCCCTAGACAATGTTCATTCTAGGGGCGGGTTGCTACTGGTTGTTGGCGGGGATGCGCAGCGTCATGGCGAGGAACCAGGCCACACCGGCGACCACGTGCATGGCGCCGAGGGACAGGGCAGTTGTCCAGTCCGGGGAGCTGGCAAGTGCGGCGATGGACAGGATGCCGAAGGCGAAGCCAGCCCAGGCGGACCAGACGCGCACCTTGGACCACTGGCGAGCGAGTAGCCAGGTAACCAGGCCTGCCAATGCTAGGGGCGCAATCGAAGCGATGACGACGGGTATCCAACCGATCGCCATGGGCTCAGGGCTGGAGGGGTTGGACATAGTCATTGCTGCGCCAGCGGCCTTGCCGATGAACAAAAGGACGAGGTTGATTGCGGCTGTGGCGGCTCCGGCGATGAGTGCGCGGGCCCAGATGGGTGGGGTTGCCTGCTCGTTGGTGAGGGTGGGGCGGGTAAGGGTTTCGGTGGTCATGAGGAGTACTCCATAGTTGAGTTGGTCAAGTAATCGACATAGTAGCACATAATTGAGAAAGTCAACTATTGAGTTGGTCGGCTATGATGAGGACATGACATCGCACGCAGAAGACTCCGTGACTACAGAGGGGCGCATGCACGAGGCATGGAGACTCTCGCAGCTAATGGTGATGCTTGCGGAGCAATCCAAGGCCGACTTCGCCGCCACCATTGCCCCCCTTGGCCTGCCAATTCATCTGGCGCGAGCCCTGGCGATCCTGGATGAGCCGGCGCCGATGAGCGACCTGGCCGAGCACCTGTGTTGCGACCGTTCCTACGTCACCTCGCTGGCTGACCAGCTCGAGGAACGGGGACTGGCCGAACGTGTTCCGGGGGCCGATAGGCGAGTGAAGCTTCTGTCCCTCACTGAGGAGGGCCGGGCTCAACGCGACCGCATCGTGGCGGCCGTATCCACGCACAGCATGATGATCACCAGGCTTGACGACGCCCAGCGTGCCGCACTCCTGCCGTTCCTTGAGCAACTCCTGGGAGAACCAGGCACCTGCACCGCTATGCAGGAGTAGGCGCAAGGGGGCTGCCTATTTGGGTGCGTCTCCAGCGCAGCAATCGGGATGCTCGCCAGTCAATGACGCCACCGGCGCGGCACAGCAGGCATCGCCTCGCCAGGCCTCCCTGCCCTCGCGGATGGCGAAGCCAGCAATGACGAGCGCCGCGAGGGGATCAGCCCAGGACCAACCGAAAAGGCTGTTGAGGAGGAGACCCACCAACAAGGCCGCCGAGAGGTAGCTGCAGATGAGAGTCTGCTTCGAATCAGCAATCGCGGATGCGGAGCCAAGCTCGCGCCCGGTGCGCCGCTCAATCCAACTGAGGAAAGGCATGACGGCCAAGCTCAGCGCGGCCAAGACGATACCCACCGTGGAATGCTCGGGCTGGCGCAGGCCGGTGAGGGACAGGAGGGCGTCGATAGTGACGTAGGCAGCCAAGCCAAAGAATGACACCGCGATCAACCGCAGGGCGGTCTTCTCACGCCTCTCAGGATCGGGGGAAGCGAACTGCCAAGCAACCGCTGCCGCGGAGAGCACTTCGACCACGGAATCCAGCCCGAAACCGATGAGAGCGGGGGAGGACGCCGCCCCGCCAGCGAGGAGCGCGACGATCGCCTCGACGACGTTCCAGCTGATCGTGATGGCCACAATGATGCGAATTCGACGACGCAACACATGCGTGCGCTCCCGGGACAGCAATGACGTGCTCATGATGGACTCACTCTACGCTGCCTAGGATGAAGCGCATGGAGTTCATCTACGACCGCGATTGTGGTTTCTGTCAACGCAGCGCCACCCAGCTGCAGAAACTCGCGCCGGGCATCACCATTCGGCCCGCGACCCTGCGCCACCACGCAATCTTTCGCCGCAACGGCCACGATTGGCTGGGGCACCACGCAATCGGGGCAGCACTCGCAAACGGAGCTGAGGGACGGGTGCTGCGGGGCGTCGGCAAGCTCCTGAATGCCAACATCCTCGACCGGCCCTTCGGAGCCATCTACCGCCTCATCGCGAGCCAACGCCACCGCCTCTCCAGTCTGGTGGGCGCGCCCGCGTGCACCATCACCTAACTAGGACTTCACCAGCTTCTGGATGGCCTTCATAGCCTCCTCAATCTTGAGATCCGCAGCCTCCCCTCCCTCCTGAGCCGCACCAGTCACACAGTGCTTAATGTGATCCTGCAGCAGGGCCAAGGCGACGTTCTCCAACGCAGAAGTGACCGCCGAAACCTGAGTAAGAATATCGATGCAGTACTGATCCTCATCGATCATCCGATGAATACCCCGAGCCTGCCCCTCGATGCGCTTGAGACGGGCGAGATACTTAGCCTTGTTTTCGTTGTAGCCGTGAACGTTGGGCTCGTGGCACGAACACGTCACGTTGTCGTCATTCAGGGTGTCGCTCATAATGACTTCACCCTAGCGTTTCCCAGGCACATGCTGCACGTTTTGTTCTTCACTACGCATCAAGTATTGTTCAAAGGCAGCCAAAATTGGCAGGCCCCCATCGTCTAGAGGCCTAGGACACCGCCCTTTCACGGCGGCGACACGGGTTCGAATCCCGTTGGGGGTGCGAGGTCTAACCTCATGTTTCAAGGCCCTGTGGCGCAGTTGGTTAGCGCGCCGCCCTGTCACGGCGGAGGTCGCGGGTTCAAGTCCCGTCAGGGTCGCAGAAGCAAGGAAGCGCCGGTTCCGGAGAAATCCAGAACCGGCGCTTTCGTCGTGCGTGGGGTGGCTTTGGGTTAAGTAGCAATATGTGTGTCCGATATGCGTCGTAGCTCCCGGTCATCGTGCTGAAACCGCCGGATAATTGCTCGGCACGACGGGCATCGATTGCTGGTTCGTCGTGATCGCGACGGCCTGATCTCGACAACTAGGTCCGTCCGGGGAATGCGACCTGGGGTTATGGGTTGGGCGCTGCGTTCGGGCCGCGATCAGGGCGTCGGGATCAGGAGTCCTTCCGACATTTAGGCCTTTTGGCGGCCGCTGGCGGGAAACGACCTGGGGTTTTGCGTTGGGTGCTGTGTTCGGGTCGCGATCAGGATGTCGGGATCAGGAGTCCTTCCGACTTTTAGGCCTTTTGGCGGCCGGTGGCGGGAAACGACCTGGGGTTTTGGGTTGGGCGCTTCGTTCGGGTCGCGATCAGGATGCCGGGATCAGGCGCGGTGGGGAGACGGGAGCCGCAACACGCCGAAAAACGATGTGAGCTGCAGATTTGTGGGAACATTCAATCTCTGTGTAAAGTGAATTCTCGTGCAACAGGGCAGCCCGCGAGGGGTGTCAAGAAGTACACAAATGAATAAGGCCCTGTGGCGCAGTTGGTTAGCGCGCCGCCCTGTCACGGCGGAGGTCGCGGGTTCAAGTCCCGTCAGGGTCGCTGAAATAGTCTCTTCGGAGTCTGTTTCCGGCCAGATAGCTCAGTCGGTAGAGCGTCCGCCTGAAAAGTGGAAGGTCGCCAGTTCGATCCTGGCTCTGGCCACAATTACCCCCTGTTCGAGGTTTCTCGGCAGGGGGTTTGTGCTTCCTGAGAATCAATGGGTGTCCAGAATCCTGATATCAGGGCATACTTGTCGTTTGAAGCTAGAAACAACGACAAGGAGTCAATGACATGTCTGAGACGCAGCACTCAGTAGAGCACAACGAAGCAAAGCATCGATACGAGATCAGGGTTGATGGCCGCGAGGCTGGCTATGCCGCCTACGTGCCCCGTCCCGGTGGCGTCCTAGACTTCAACCACACTGTTGTGGATCAGGCGTTCCGCGGCCGCGGCCTGTCCACGCCGCTGATCAAGGCAGCGCTTGACGACGTCCGCGCGGCGGGCGGCACCGTGCGTCCGTCCTGCTCGGCGGTGCAGCATTTCATCGCCAAGCATGAGGAGTATCGCGACCTCGTCGCTTAAGTGCGTTAGAGGAAGTAGTCCGGGTCGACGAGTTTGATCTTCTCGTCCTTGGCCCGGGGGCGGTTCTGGGCCGGGATGCCCGTTGCGACGTGGTCGCGGGGGACATCCTTGGTCACCACGGCGTTGGCGCCGACGGCGGAACCCGTGCCGATGGTGATGGGGCCTAAGACCTTGGCTCCGGCACCGATGGTGACGTTGTCTTCGATGGTGGGGTGGCGCTTGGTTTGCGTGAGCACCTGACCGCCGAGGGTGACGCCGTGGTAGAGCATGACTCCGTCCCCGATTTCCGTGGTTTCACCGATGACGATGCCCATGCCGTGATCGATGAAGAAGCGGCGGCCGATGGTGGCGCCGGGGTGAATTTCAATGCCGGTGAAGAAGCGGTTGAGCTGCGCGAGGATGCGGGCGGGTCCGCGGAGCGCGCGCTGCCACATCCAGTGGGCGACGCGATGAGCCCAGATGGCGTGAAGCCCGGAGTAGACGAGTGCGTTCTCTATGTCGCCGCGGGCCGCGGGGTCGTGTTCGCGGGCGTTGTCCAGATCTTCGCGGATTCTCTTCACCAGGCTGTACATGGGTACAGAGTGTAACAGCGAAACCCGCCCTATCCTGCAGGTGAAAGCTAAACCTGCGGGAGGGGCGGGCGTCGATAAGCGAATATTAGTCGCGGATGTCCTCGAAGAGGACGGTGGAGATGTAGCGCTCACCGAAGTCGGGGATGACAACGACGATGGTCTTGCCGGCGAACTCGGGGCGCGCGGCGACCTCGAGGGCGGCCTTGACGTTGGCGCCGGCGGAGATGCCGCCGAGGATGCCGTCCTTGACGGCGAGCTCGCGCGAGGTGGAGATGGCGTCCTCGTTGGAGACGGTGATGACATCATCGATGACCTTGCGGTCGAGGATCTCCGGGATGAAGTTGGCGCCGAGGCCCTGGATCTTGTGGGGGCCAGCCTTGCCAGCGGTGAGCAGCGGGGAAGCCTCGGGCTCTACGGCGAAGATGGTGACGTCCGGCTTGCGCTCCTTGAGCACCTGGCCGACGCCGGAGACGGTGCCGCCGGTGCCGACGCCAGCGACGAAGGCATCGATGTTGCCCTCGGTGTCGGCCCAGATCTCCTCGGCGGTGGTGTCGCGGTGCACCTGCAGGTTGGCCTGGTTGGCGAACTGGCGGGCCAGGATGGCGTTGTCCTCGCCTGCGGCGATCTCGTTGGCCTTGTCCACTGCACCCTGCATCCCGGCTGCTCCGGGGGTGAGGACGATCTCGGCGCCGTAAGCGCGGAGCACGACACGACGCTCGACGGACATGGTCTCCGGCATCGTGAGGATGACCTTGTAGCCGCGGGCGGCGCCGACGAGGGCGAGGGCGATGCCGGTGTTGCCGGAGGTGGCCTCGACGATGGTGCCGCCGGGCTGGAGGGAACCGTCGGCCTCGGCGGCATCAATAATTGCCTTACCAATGCGGTCCTTGACGGAGTTGGCCGGGTTGAAGGACTCAACCTTGGCCAGGACGGTGGCGCCGAGGCCCTCGGTGATGCCGTTGAGGCGGATAAGGGGCGTGTTGCCGATCGTCTCGAGAATGTTGTTGTAGATAGCCATGCGGAAGTGCTCCTTGAGTGCATTGGATTCGGTCTGTACCTAGACTGTACACCATCGAACTAGACAGCACGGTATGTAGGATTTAGACCGGACAGTTTTAGCGGGCTAGCGGGGGTGAAAGGCGTCCCGGTGCCTGCACCCCTGCCCCGTGTACCTCGAAATGTCCATTCAATGGCGCTATCTGGGGAGTGGTGATTATAAATTACCCCCGCTGCGGCGTTATAATGCCCAATTGAAGCAGAAAGTGGCCACCGCTAGGTGTACCCCGGGTACACCTAGACGGGTGTCCCCGCAGGAGGGTAACCCCATGGATGCACAGCGACTCAAAGATGATGACGAAGCGGTCCGCGCCGCACTGACGTCTCTCAAAACCGCCACCGGAATTCCGGTGACCATGTACGCCTCACTGTTGCCGGACAACCGCTTACAAATCACCCACTGGGTCGGCCTGCGCACCCCGGCGCTGCAAAACCTCATCATTGATTCCGGCACCGGTGTGGGCGGTCGCGTCGTGAGCACTCGTCGGCCCGTCGGCGTCTCCGACTACACGCGGGCCAACATCATCTCCCACGAGAATGACCGCGCCATCCAAGATGAAGGCCTGCACTCGATCGTCGCGGTTCCGGTGATAGTCAAGCGTGAGATCCGCGGCGTCCTCTACGTCGGCGTCCATTCGCCGGTGCGGCTCGGCGACAAGGTCATAGAAGAAGTCACCATGACCGCCCGCACCCTCGAGCAGGAACTGGCAGTCAACTCTGCTTTACGACGATTCGATGGCGGCAAGGTGGGCTCCTCCAAGGCAGGTCGCGTCATGAACGGCGCCGAATGGGAGCAGGTTCGCTCCACCCACTCCAAGCTGCGCATGCTGGCCAATCGCGTGGAAGATGATCTCCTTCGCCGCGAATTGGAGCAGCTCTGCGACCAGATGGTCAGCCCCGTCCGCGTTAAGCAGTCCACCAAGCTCTCCGCTCGTGAACTTGATGTTCTCTCCTGCGTGGCGCTCGGGCACACGAACGTCGAGGCCGCTGAGGAAATGGGCATCGGCGCCGAAACGGTCAAGTCCTACCTGCGCTCCGTGATGCGCAAACTCGGCGCACACACCCGCTACGAGGCAGTGAACGCCGCCCGGCGCATTGGGGCCCTGCCTTAACGCTGGCGACTCGGCTACGCTCGGGAACCGTGAAGGAACGATTTCTAGTCAGCGGAGGCGCCCGCCTGCAGGGCGCCGTGAAAGTCAGCGGCGCGAAAAATAGCGTGCTCAAACTCATGGCGGCGGCCTTGCTCGCCGAGGGCACCTCGACGTTGACAAATTGTCCAGAAATTCTCGACGTCCCACTGATGAAGGATGTCCTCGAAGGTCTCGGTTGCACCGTGTCCATCGATGCGGACGTTGTCCGCATCACCACACCTGCACACCTGACTCCCGACGCTGACTTCGATGCCGTCCGTCAGTTCCGTGCCTCCGTGTGTGTCCTCGGGCCGCTGACCGCCCGCTGCGGCCGGGCAGTGGTGGCCCTGCCGGGAGGCGACGCGATCGGCTCCCGCCCCCTCGACATGCATCAGTCCGGACTGGAAAAGCTCGGCGCCACCACACGGATCTCTCACGGCGCCGTCGTCGCCGAAGTGGAGCAGCTGCGCGGGGCGCACATCTCCCTCGACTTCCCCTCGGTGGGAGCTACCGAGAACATCTTGACGGCTGCCGTGCTCGCCGAGGGACGAACCGTCCTGGACAACGCCGCCCGCGAACCCGAAATCGTCGACCTCTGCGAGATGCTCAACTCCATGGGCGCCATCGTCGAGGGTGCGGGCACCTCCACCATCACTATCGACGGCGTGGAGAAACTGCACCCCACCGAACATGCCGTCGTGGGCGACCGGATCGTCGCAGGCACGTGGGCCTACGCCGCCGCCATGACTCAAGGCGATATCACCGTCGGTGGCATCGCCCCCCGCCACCTGCACCTCGCGCTGTCGAAGCTCAAGGTGGCTGGCGCGGACGTGGAGACCTTCGAGAACGGATTCCGGGTTCGCATGAATCGACGCCCCGATGCCGTCGACTACCAGACCCTGCCCTTCCCCGGTTTCCCCACCGACCTGCAGCCCATGGCCATCGGCATCTCCTCCATTGCCAACGGCATGAGCGTCATCACCGAGAACGTCTTCGAGTCTCGCTTCCGCTTTGTCGACGAAATGGCACGCCTCGGGGCGAACGCCACAGTCGACGGCCACCACGTTGTCCTGCACGGCATTGATCAGCTCTCCTCCACTGAGGTGTGGAGCTCCGACATCCGAGCTGGGGCTGGCCTCGTGCTGGCGGCCCTGGTAGCCGACGGCGTGACCACCGTCCACGATGTCTTCCACATCGATCGCGGATACCCGAAATTTGTCGAGCAGCTGCAGCAGCTCGGGGCGAACATTGAGCGTGCTTTCTAGCCCTCATTGAGCCTGCGATTTTTGTGGCGTGACCTGGGAAGTTGTGTTGGTCTGTGTGGGTGTGTAACTTTAATCAGGTCAGCGCGACCGACAGCGCCCCGCAGACAGACACTTGAGAAGAGAGTCTGGATTGCGTGCCGGCGAGAGGAAAACAGGCCCTGACCAAATATCTTCACTAGCTCATCTGCTCATATTGTCTACCCCCTGTGGTGGTAGGTGGTGTGTAGGGGTGTGGTGATGTTGTGTGAGAACTCAATAGTGTGCCAATGTACTTTTGTTTGTGATGATGATTGTGCTGTTGGCCAGCTGTGCCTGCCGGCGTGTTGTTGGTGGGTGTGGTTGGTGTGTGCCGGGTGGTACCTTTTTTTGGATCGGGTGCCACGGTAAATAACGCGCCATGTGCATGACTCTTGCCTGTGTGGTGGGGGTGTGTGGGTGGTGAGTGTGTCCGGTGCGTGCAGTGATGTGAATCGTTGTCGTATATTTTTTTAAGCCCACCTCTTGTTTTGCCCCGTCGGGTGTGGGGGTGGGTGTGAGCAGTTGATGATTTATTTTTGAATCGTTGGTTGTTTGTTTTTTGGTTGGGAATTTGGGCTCTGCCTTGAATTGTTTCTTCTGAAATTTTTTTATGGAGAGTTTGATCCTGGCTCAGGACGAACGCTGGCGGCGTGCTTAACACATGCAAGTCGAACGGAAAGGCCCTGCTTGCAGGGTACTCGAGTGGCGAACGGGTGAGTAACACGTGGGTGATCTGCCTCGTACTTCGGGATAAGCTTGGGAAACTGGGTCTAATACCGGATATAACCTTCCTTTAGTGTGGGGGGTGGAAAGTTTTTTCGGTACGAGATGAGCCCGCGGCCTATCAGCTTGTTGGTGGGGTAATGGCCTACCAAGGCGTCGACGGGTAGCCGGCCTGAGAGGGTGGACGGCCACATTGGGACTGAGATACGGCCCAGACTCCTACGGGAGGCAGCAGTGGGGAATATTGCACAATGGGCGCAAGCCTGATGCAGCGACGCCGCGTGGGGGATGACGGCCTTCGGGTTGTAAACCTCTTTCGCTAGGGACGAAGCCATCCTTTGGGGGTGGTGACGGTACCTGGATAAGAAGCACCGGCTAACTACGTGCCAGCAGCCGCGGTAATACGTAGGGTGCGAGCGTTGTCCGGAATTACTGGGCGTAAAGAGCTCGTAGGTGGTTTGTCGCGTCGTCTGTGAAATTCCGGGGCTTAACTCCGGGCGTGCAGGCGATACGGGCAATACTTGAGTGCTGTAGGGGAGACTGGAATTCCTGGTGTAGCGGTGAAATGCGCAGATATCAGGAGGAACACCAATGGCGAAGGCAGGTCTCTGGGCAGTAACTGACGCTGAGGAGCGAAAGCATGGGTAGCGAACAGGATTAGATACCCTGGTAGTCCATGCCGTAAACGGTGGGCGCTAGGTGTAGGGGTCTTCCACGACTTCTGTGCCGTAGCTAACGCATTAAGCGCCCCGCCTGGGGAGTACGGCCGCAAGGCTAAAACTCAAAGGAATTGACGGGGGCCCGCACAAGCGGCGGAGCATGTGGATTAATTCGATGCAACGCGAAGAACCTTACCTGGGCTTGACATATACGAGATCGCCGCAGAGATGTGGTTTCCCTTGTGGTTCGTATACAGGTGGTGCATGGTTGTCGTCAGCTCGTGTCGTGAGATGTTGGGTTAAGTCCCGCAACGAGCGCAACCCTTGTCTTATGTTGCCAGCACGTTATGGTGGGGACTCATGAGAGACTGCCGGGGTCAACTCGGAGGAAGGTGGGGATGACGTCAAATCATCATGCCCCTTATGTCCAGGGCTTCACACATGCTACAATGGTCGGTACAACGCGTTGCCAGCCCGTAAGGGTGCGCTAATCGCTGAAAGCCGGCCTCAGTTCGGATTGGGGTCTGCAACTCGACCCCATGAAGTCGGAGTCGCTAGTAATCGCAGATCAGCAACGCTGCGGTGAATACGTTCCCGGGCCTTGTACACACCGCCCGTCACGTCATGAAAGTTGGTAACACCCGAAGCCAGTGGCCCAACCCTTGTGGGGGGAGCTGTCGAAGGTGGGATCGGCGATTGGGACGAAGTCGTAACAAGGTAGCCGTACCGGAAGGTGCGGCTGGATCACCTCCTTTCTAAGGAGCTTAAGTATTTTTTTCCCGCGCACCGTTGGTGTGGGTGATGGTCACAGTTGTGGTTGTTGCTTGACATCTGGTTGTGGTGTGTGGGGTGGTGGTTGGTGGTCACGAGTGTTGACCCGCTGCCGTTTTATTAATCGGGTGGATCGCATGCCACGTGTGGTTGATGGTGTGGTTGTTGTCGCAAGCGTTGAAGGTTTTTGTGCATTGGCATGCTGTTGGGTGTCTGGGACAACATTGTTGTTTCGACTGTGATCATCCATGTTGTTTACTTCCCTTGTGCCTCTTTTGTGGGGTGGGTGGTGGATGGGTGGGTGGTGTGTTGTGTGAGAACTGTATAGTGGACGCGAGCATCTTTATTTTTTGTTGTGCTGTGAGTCTATGGGCTTATAGTGTTGTGTTTTTTATGCTCCGCATGCTGCGTGCTTGCCTTTTTGGGGTGGGTGTGTGGTGTGTGGGGTGTGTGTTTGTGTAAGGGCGCATGGTGGATGCCTTGGCATGCTGAGCCGATGAAGGACGTGTGAGTCTGCGTTAAGCCTCGGGGAGTTGACAACTAAGCGTTGATCCGAGGATGTCCGAATGGGGAAACCCGGCCATCGTTATGGGTGGTCACCTCACGATGAATTCATAGTCGTGGTGGAGGTTGACGCGGGGAAGTGAAACATCTCAGTACCCGCAGGAGAGGAAAATAAATAATGATTCCGCTAGTAGTGGCGAGCGAACGTGGATGAGGCTAAACCGTGTGTGTGTGATACCTGACAGGGGTTGCGCATGCGGTGTTGTGGGATGCATCTTGGTGGGGCTGTCACCTCATCGCGCATTATCTCAAGTTGAGCGGGAGTGGTCTGGGATGGCCTACCGGAGTGGGTGAGAGTCCCGTACGTTAATAGCTTGTGGTGTGTGTTGGTGTTTTTCCCGAGTAGCAGCGGGCTCGTGAAATCTGCTGTGAATCTGCCGGGACCACCCGGTAAGCCTAAATACTCAGTGTGACCGATAGCGGATAGTACCGTGAGGGAATGGTGAAAAGTACCCCGGGAGGGGAGTGAAATAGTACCTGAAACCATGTGCTTACAATCCGTCAGAGCACCTCTTGTGTGTGATGGCGTGCCTTTTGAAGAATGAGCCTGCGAGTCAGCGGCATGTCGCGAGGTTAACCCGTGTGGGGTAGTCGTAGCGAAAGCGAATCCTAACGAGGGTGTTGTTAGTGGCATGTCCTGGACCCGAAGCGGAGTGATCTACCCATGGCCAGTGTGAAGCAGAGGTAAGACTTTGTGGAGGCGCGAACCCACTTAGGTTGAAAACTGAGGGGATGAGTTGTGGGTAGGGGTGAAAGGCCAATCAAACTCCGTGATAGCTGGTTCTCCCCGAAATGCATTTAGGTGCAGCGTTGTGTGTTGCTTGCTGGAGGTAGAGCTACTGGTTGGTTGAGCGGGACGACAATCTTAGCAATGTCAGCCAAACTCCGAATGCCAGTTAAGTTGAGCATGGCAGTGAGACTGTGGGGGATAAGCTTCATAGTCGAGAGGGAAACAGCCCAGATCGCCGGCTAAGGCCCCTAAGCGTGTACTAAGTGGAAAAGGATGTGGGATCGCGAAGACAGCCAGGAGGTTGGCTTAGAAGCAGCCATCCTTGAAAGAGTGCGTAATAGCTCACTGGTCGAGTGGTTCTGCGCCGACAATGTAGTGGGGCTCAAGTACACCGCCGAAGCCGCGGCAACAACCCATCCTTTGGGGTGGGTGTTGGGTAGGGGAGCGTCGTGCACTGCTGTGAAGCGTTACCGTGAGGGGGCGTGGAGTGTGTGCGAGTGAGAATGCAGGCATGAGTAACGATTGATGAGTGAGAATCTCATCCGCCGGATGACTAAGGGTTCCTGGGTCAAGTTCGTCTTCCCAGGGTGAGTCGGGACCTAAGGCGAGGCCGACAGGCGTAGTCGATGGACAATCAGTTGATATTCTGGTACCCGTGTATGTGCGCCCATGTGTGAATCAGTGATACTAACCACCCGCGATCATCATCGGACTGCAGTTTTGCTGTGGTTGGTGGTGGGAGTGCGTGGGGCCTGATCTGGTAGTAGCCAAGTGATGGGGTGACGCAGTGGGGTAGCCGCGCCACTTATTGGATTGTGGTGTAAGCGTGTGGCACGAGGGGAGTGGTAAATCCGCCCCTCAATGTGTGTGAGGCGTGATGCGTAGCCCTTTGTGGGTGAATGTGGTGATCCCGTACTGTCGAGAAAAGCCTCTAGCGATGTATGTATATGGCCCGTACCCTAAACCGACACAGGTAGTCAGGTAGAGAATACTAAGGCGTTCGGGTGAACTGTGGTTAAGGAACTCGGCAAAATGCCCCCGTAACTTCGGGAGAAGGGGGGCCACTGTTGGTGATAGAACATTTCGTTTTTGAGCTGGTGGTGGTCGCAGAGAATAGAGGGAAGCGACTGTTTATTAAAAACACAGGTCCGTGCGAAAACGTTGAAGTTGAGGTATACGGACTGACGCCTGCCCGGTGCTGGAAGGTTAAGAGGACCTGTTAGATCTCCCTTGTGGGGGTCGAAGCGGAGAATTTAAGCCCCAGTAAACGGCGGTGGTAACTATAACCATCCTAAGGTAGCGAAATTCCTTGTCGGGTAAGTTCCGACCTGCACGAATGGCGTAACGACTTCCCTGCTGTCTCAACCACAGGCCCGGTGAAATTGCAGTACGAGTAAAGATGCTCGTTACGCGCGGCAGGACGAAAAGACCCCGGGACCTTCACTATAGCTTGGTATTGGTGTTCGGTTCGGTTTGTGTAGGATAGGTGGGAGACTGTGATCATGTGACGCTAGTTGTGTGTGAGTCGTTGTTGAAATACCACTCTGATCGGATTGGATACCTGAACCTTGGCCCATGATCTGGGTTGGGGACAGTGCCTGGTGGGTAGTTTAACTGGGGCGGTTGCCTCCCAAAATGTAACGGAGGCGCCCAAAGGTTCCCTCAGCCTGGTTGGTAATCAGGTGGTGAGTGTAAGTGCACAAGGGAGCTTGACTGTGAGAGTGACAACTCGAGCAGGGACGAAAGTCGGGACTAGTGATCCGGCACCTACTTGTGGAAGTGGTGTCGCTCAACGGATAAAAGGTACCCCGGGGATAACAGGCTGATCTTCCCCAAGAGTCCATATCGACGGGATGGTTTGGCACCTCGATGTCGGCTCGTCGCATCCTGGGGCTGGAGTAGGTCCCAAGGGTTGGGCTGTTCGCCCATTAAAGCGGCACGCGAGCTGGGTTTAGAACGTCGTGAGACAGTTCGGTCTCTATCCGCCGCGCGCGTAGAAACTTGTGGAAGGCTGTCCCTAGTACGAGAGGACCGGGACGGACGTACCTCTAGTGTGCCAGTTGTTCCGCCAGGGGCAGGGCTGGTTGGCTACGTACGGAAGGGATAACCGCTGAAAGCATCTAAGCGGGAAGCCTGTTTCGAGATGAGGTTTCGTGTGAGGTCCCCTGTAGATGACGGGGTTGATAGGCCAGATCTGGAAGCATTGTAAGGTGTGGAGGTGACTGGTACTAATAGACCAACAAAACACACACACATTTGACTGCTGTGGTGGTTGGTGGGTGTTTTTTACGCAACGTAACAAAAAAAATGAGATCATCTGATTGCCCTTGTTGGGGTGGTTGGTGGTTCGCGTCCATTATGCAGTGTCTGACACAGCACACTCGTGTCACAGAACGAAACACGTCCACCCTCGGTGGTGGGTGTTGTTCTGGTGGGTGTGTCGGTGGTTGATGGCAGCAGGGAAACGCCCGGTCCCTTTCCGAACCCGGAAGCTAAGCCTGGTTGCGCTGATGGTACTGCACCTGGGAGGGTGTGGGAGAGTAGGTTACCGCCGACACTAAAAACTTAACAATAGTGAGCTAGACCCTAGAGGGGGTTTCGTAGCGCCGAGGATATCGGAGCTACGGGACCCCCTCTTTGGCATGCCCACACCAAAACGGAGGTGGGTGGTTCTAGGTCATGGTGGGGAATAGGCGCGTGTGAGCAGTGAAGCTACGCAGCTCGGCGTTCGGGCGGGCGAAAGAACCCTTCCCTGGCCGTGGTATCACGCCAACAGAGGGCGAGCGGCCAATAGCCCCGTCGTGCGGTTTGGGGGACAACTACCACCTGGCCGTCGAGCCCCTCGGAGTCGGCTCAACGTGACATCGAGGCGCCGAGAAGGAAAGATGGGGGAGTTCCCTGATGTGGCTCTTTGGCGTCCTCCAGTAGATTTGATGGAGTGTTGAATCCCGTCTGGGCTAGATTCACGCGCGAGAACAATATGCACATGTGTATGACCTATTGCTTTGAGGAGCAGAACTCACGATGACTGATCAGAACACCCCGGAGCAGGAGATCCCCCAGGAGGTGGGCTCCGAGACAAGCGAGGCACGCGAGACGAGCGATACCAGCGACACCAGCAACGCCCCCCGTCACTACAAGGACGAGCTTCCCAACGATGGAGAGTGCGAAGTCCCTCCGGCTGCGGCCCGTGCGGTGGGCCTGTTTAAGCAGTACGGCAAGGACGAGACCAGTGTGACTGCGTTGGATCACGTGGACGTGTCGTTTGTGAAGAATCAGTTCACGGCGATCATGGGCCCGTCGGGCTCGGGTAAGTCGACGCTGATGCACTGCATGGCTGGGTTGGACTCGGCGTCGGGTGGTTCGGCGTTCATCGGTGATACGGATTTGTCTCAGCTTCGGGACAAGGAGATGACGGCGTTGCGGCGTGACCGCTTGGGCTTCATTTTCCAGTCGTTTAACTTGGTTCCGACGTTGACGGCGGCGGAGAATATTACGTTGCCGTCGGATATTGCTGGTCGTCAGGTTGATCAGGAGTGGTTCGATGAGATCACGGGTCGCCTGGGGTTGGCTGATCGGTTGACGCACCGTCCGGCGGAGTTGTCGGGTGGCCAGCAGCAGCGCGTGGCGTGTGCGCGGGCCCTGGTGTCTCGTCCGGAGATCATTTTTGGTGATGAGCCGACGGGCAACCTGGATTCGAATTCTTCGCGCGAAGTGTTGGACATTTTGCGGACGGCTGTGGATCAGGATGATCAGACGGTGGTTATCGTGACGCATGATGCGAAGGCTGCATCCTATGCAGATCGGGTGGTGTTCTTGGCGGATGGTCGTCTTGTCAAGGAGCTGCACAATCCGGCGATCGATGAGATCCTGGCCTACATGGCCGGCATCGAAAGCTAGGCGGCTGTTTTTATGGCTTCCAAGAATTCCACTATGCGCAGGGTGAGCCTGCGCAATATTGCTTCCCATAAATTGCGTCTGGCACTGACGGTGTTGGCCGTGGTGTTGGGTACGGCGTTTATTTCGGGTGCGTTTATGTTCACGAATTCGCTGTCGACGACCTTTAAAACGGCGGTCAGCAGTGCGTACGAGGGTGTGGATGCTGTTGTTCAGCCCGGCGAGGGCATGAATGGGATCTCGGCTCAGTTGCGGGACGAGATCGCGCAAGACCCGATGGTCAAGAATGCTAACGCTATTGCTAGCACCACGGTGGTGATGGCACGGGCGGATGAGACTGCTATTCAGACGGGTGGCGGTACGTCGAGTCTGTCGATCTGGTACCCGGAGAATGAGCGGGTCGGTGAGACGCTGACCATGACCGATGGTGAGCAGCCGGCGGGGGACAATGAGATCGTCCTCAGTAAGGCGAGCGCCGAGCGTTATGGGATCAACCTCGGCGATAGTTTGTTGGTGGTGGACCCGCAGGCCCGCCATGAGATGACGGTGTCGGGTTTCTATACCGCGGAGCTGGATCAGGGGACGTCTCTGCAGGCTTTCATGGCGCAGGGTGCTTACCTGGATCGCTTCACGGAGGATGGGACGGTCAACCGTGTGGTTCTTTCGGCGGCAGATGGCACGTCGGATACGGAGCTGGTGGATCATCTGACGGCCACGTACCCGGATGTCACGGTCGAGACGGGGCAGAAACTCGCAGACGATATGTCGGAGGCGATGACGAGGGCACTGTCCTTCGTGAATTACTTCCTCGTGGCCTTTGGTTTGGTGGCGCTGCTTGTTGGCACGTTCCTCATTGCTAATACGTTCTCGATGATCGTGGCGCAGCGGACTAAGGAGTTCGCGTTGCTGCGGGCGTTGGGTGCGGCGCGTCAGCAGATCACGCGTTCGGTGGTCTTCGAGGCCGGCGTTGTCGGTGTCGTGGGTTCGGCGTTGGGTGTCGTCGCTGGCATGGGTCTAGTCGCGGTGATCAAGGCGATTATGTCGTCTCGTGGCATGCCGATGCCGGATTCGGGTTTGGGCTTATCGATGTCGTCGGTGGCCGTTCCGGTCGTGCTTGGCACCATCGTCACCATCATTTCGGCGTGGATGCCTGCCCGTCGGGCGGGCTCGATCCGTCCGGTGGAGGCGATGCGGTCGACGGAGGCGTCGAGTGATCAGTCGCTCACGGCACGCACCATCGTGGGTGTAGTGCTCATCCTGCTCGGCGCTGTTGCGGCTCTGGCTGGCGTCCTCCTGGGAGATTCGTCGACGTCGACGCGCGCGATTCTCGTTGGTATTGGCGCATTCGGCGTGATCGTTGGTTTCTTCTTCGCCGGTCCGGCGTTTTCTTTGCCGATCGTGCCCACGCTGGGGCGGGTGATCGGTGTGCCGTTCGGGGCCGTCGGCAAGCTTGCGTCGACGAAATCTCGCCGCAATCCGCGGCGTACCGCGACCACTGCTTTCGCCTTGACGCTGGGTGTGGCGCTGGTGACGGCGATCGGCATGCTGGGCGACACGATGAAGACGTCGATTTCCGATGTCGTGGAGAACAACGTCACCGCCGATTACGTCCTGCAGGGCCCGACGAATGGTAGCTTCCCGGTTCCGGCGGCGGTGCCCGATGCGGTGCGCGATACCGCCGGGGTCGGCGAGGTGGTGACCATGTCCATGGCGCCGATTAAGGCCGGTGAGACGGGGTTCTCTATGGGCTTTGGCCCGCAGTTCCAGACCTTCCTGCTCGATGGCAACTTGGAGGACATGGCGCACGCGGAGATGCGCGAGGGCAACGTCAACCTCAAGGACAACCCTGGCATCATCGCCACGACGGACTTCGCGGATAGGCAGGGTTGGAAGGTCGGCGATACGCTGCAGCTCAGCTCGCCGGATATTTCTGCCAACACCGTCGAGGCGAAGGTCATCGGCATTTTCGAGCCGAACAACGTGATCTCCAACATGGCGATCTCGACTGACCTGGCGAAGGAGATTGTGCCCCAGGCGGCGATCAGCGTGCAGATGGTCGGCGTCAACGGCGACGGCTCTGTTGATGATGCGCAGCTGCGCACGAATTTGGAGGAGGCCGTCAAGGGCTTCATCGTCATGCAGGTGCTCAGCGCGCAGGAGATGGCGAGCCAGGCTGGTCAGTCCATTGATCAGATGCTCAATATCCTCTACGGGTTGCTGGCGCTCGCGGTGATCATCGCGATCCTTGGCATTGTGAATACGCTGACGTTGGGTGTGATTGAGCGTCGTCAAGAAATTGGCATGCTCCGCGCGGTGGGTTCGCAGCGCCGTCAGGTGCGCACCATGATCACCCTCGAGGCGGTGCAGATCGCCGTGTTCGGTGCGGTGATGGGCGTGCTCATCGGCCTGGGTCTGGGTTGGGCCTTCCTCAAGGTCCTCTCGGACGAGGGGCTGGATGTTATT
Source organism: Corynebacterium testudinoris (assembly GCF_001021045.1). Lineage (NCBI taxonomy): Bacteria > Bacillati > Actinomycetota > Actinomycetes > Mycobacteriales > Corynebacteriaceae > Corynebacterium > Corynebacterium testudinoris. Next base: position 2,270,494 of record NZ_CP011545.1, on the reverse strand, counting down.
TCCGTCCCGTACAACATGGTTGCGTGGATGCTCGGCGGTTCCGCCATCGTGGGTATTTTCGCCGCGGTGTGGCCGGCGAATCGGGCGGCGAAAACTCCGCCGCTGGATGCGATCTCAGACTAGGGATCCCAGCCATACGCCGGTGAGACCGGCACTCAGCGTCGCTGCTGCGTACATCACCATTGTGCGCCAGTGGCGCTTTGTCATGAGCTCACCCAGTTCCCGCGCGAGGGTGGACCAGGTGGACAGTGCCCCGGCGAAGCCGGTTCCCCACAGCAGGGCGTGGGCATCGTGCTTGGCGACGACCGCGCCTACCACCACGCAGGCGAGCACGTTCGCCGTCCAGGTCCCGGCGAGCCCGCCGGGCCACCGAGACAACACCCAGCGCCCAAGTCCCCCGAGGAAGCCGCCGACGGCGACGAGTGCCACCGCGGTGCTCATAGCAGGTCCCCGAGCAGCCACGCGCCGACGCACCCGATCAAGGTGAGCGCGGCGTAGGCCGCGCCGACGGTGAGGGAGGGGGCGAGGGTGAGTGACGCGAACGTCGAAAAGCTGGTGAAACCGCCCAACACCCCGGTGCCCCAGAAGGGCCCCGGGCGGAGGCGACCCATGAGAAAGGAGCCGAGGAGATTGACCGCGAGTAGCGGCCACATCCCGGCTCCAAGGATTCCCTGGGCAGCGAAGCGGAGGAGGGCGCCGAGGGCGGCGCCGATTCCCACGGCGAGCGGTTCAGGGATCACCTGTCACAGGTTACTTCCAGTCGCTGCCCTGGGCGCGGAGGAACGCTGCGACATCCTCTGGCGAGGCCCGCAACTTCGGATCGAATTTGAGGTACGCCCTGGTTTCTCGCGCGACCAGCCCGGACAGGACGAGCAGGCCGATGAGGTTCGGCAGCGCCATGAGGCCGTTGGCGAGGTCGGAGAAGGACCAGACGAGCTCGAGCTGCACCGTCGCGCCGACGAACGCCATGATGGTGAAGATGATGCGGTAGGGGACCGTGCCGCGGCGGCCGACCAGGGACTCCAGCGAGCGTTCACCGTAGTAGGACCAGCCGAGGATGGTGGAGAAGGCGAAGAAGATGATGGACAGGGAGACGATCGTGCCGCCCCACTGGCCGGGCAGGACGGTGGAGAAGGCCTCGGCGGTCATGGTGCCGGCGGTGGCGCGGCCCTGGTCCCACACACCCGAGGTGACGATGACCAGGCCGGTGATGGTGACCACGATGAGGGTGTCAATGAAGGTCTGCGTCATCGAGACCAGGCCCTGACGCACCGGGTGGGAGGTTTTGGCGGCGGCGGCGGCGATGGCGGCGGAGCCCATGCCGGACTCGTTGGAGAAGATGCCGCGGGCGACACCGAACTGGATGGCCAACATGATGCCGGCGCCGACGAAGCCACCCGTGGCGGCGGTGCCGGTGAAGGCGTCGGTGAAGATGAGGCCGATGGCGGCGGGGATCTGGCCGGCCTCCAGCACGAGGACGGTGATGCCGCCGAGGATGTAGATGATGATCATCATGGGCACGAAGGCAGCGGTGACGCGGCCGATGGCCTGAATGCCGCCGAGGAGGACGGCGCCGAGCAGAACGAAGATGATGACGCCGGAGGCGTACGTGTCGAGGCCGAAGGTTCGCTCCAAGTTCGCAGAGACGGCGTTGGCCTGGGTGAGGTTACCGATGCCGAAGGAAGCGATGACGGCGAACACCGCGAAGGAGAAGGCGAGGACCTTGCCCACGGGGCCCTGGATGCCGCGCTTGAGGTAGTACTGCGGGCCGCCGGACTGCTCGCCCTTGGCGTCCGTGGTGCGGAAGCGCACGCCGAGGAACGCCTCGGTGTACTTCGATGCCATGCCGACAAGGCCGGTGACCCAGATCCAAAACAGTGCGCCCGGGCCGCCGACGGAGATCGCCGTGGCCACGCCGACGATGTTGCCCACGCCGACCGTGGCGGCCAGTGCCGTGGTGAGGGCCTGGTAGTTGGAGATATCTCCCTTTCCGCCCTCATCAGATCTATCAATGAGCCCGTGGCGCAGCGCGCGACCCAGGGTGAAGAACTGAATCCCGCCGAGGCGAATGGTGAGGTAAAGACCCGTGCCCAGCAGGAGAGGGATGAGGAAGAAAGGACCCCAGACGATTCCGCCCAGGGTGTCGAGGAGATTCTGCAAAGATTCCATGGATAGAAAGTACCGCCGGGTGAGCTGGATCACCATATAATTGTGATAATCCAATCCAAAGTACTCACTCCCTGCCCCCTGGCGGGGGTGATCCGTCGCCGCTTACTGATCCGTCCCTGCGCGAGCGAGACCGGCGGACGACAATGTGGGTTAATCCCTGCCTCATCCATGAAGGAGCACCCAAGATGGCACACGAGCGCGCGGGCCAGCTAGCCCGCCCCGAGGACCTCATCGACATCGCCGAGGTGGTCACGGCCTATTACACCCGCATCCCCGACGTTGAAAACCCCGACCAGCAGGTCGCCTTTGGCACCTCCGGGCACCGCGGTTCCTCCCTGGACACGGCCTTCAACGAGAATCACATCCTGGCCACGACCCAGGCGATCGTCGATTACCGGCGCGCCAACTCCATTGGCGGCCCCGTCTTCATCGGCCGCGACCCCCACGCCCTCTCCGAACCCGCGATGATCTCCGCCTTGGAGGTGTTGCTGGGCAACAACATCACCGTGCTTGTCGACGATCGTGGGCGCTACACCCCCACACCAGCCGTCTCCCACGCCATCCTCGCCCACAATGCGGGCCTCGCCGGTGGCGTCACTGGCACCGATCCACTGCGGGCCGACGGCGTCGTCATCACCCCCTCCCACAACCCGCCCCGCGATGGCGGCTTCAAGTACAACCCGCCCTCCGGCGGCCCGGCCGACACCGACGCCACCGATTGGATTGCCGCCCGCGCCAACGACTACCTCCGCGCCGGGCTCGACGGAGTATCTCGGGTGGCAGTGGCGGGCGTGCTCGACCCCCGCGCGGAGCGCTACAACTACCAGGACACCTACATCGCCGACCTGCCCAACGTGGTCAATATCGACGCTATTCGCGGCTCCGGCCTGTCCATCGGCGCCGACCCCATGGGCGGGGCCTCCGTCGACTACTGGGGTGCGATCGCTGATGCCCATGGCCTCAACCTCACTGTGGTCAACCCCCTCGTCGACGCCACCTGGCGTTTCATGACCTTAGATACCGACGGCAAGATCCGCATGGACTGCTCCTCTCCGGACTCCATGGCCTCGCTCGTGCACAACCGCGACAAATTCGACATCGCCACCGGCAACGACGCCGACGCCGACCGCCACGGCATCGTCACCCCCGACGCCGGGCTGATGAACCCGAACCACTACCTCGCCGTGGCCATCGAGTACCTCTTTGGCAACCGCCCCGGCTGGTCGCCGGATACCGCCGTGGGCAAGACCCTCGTCTCCTCCTCCATGATCGACCGGGTGGTGGGCAACCTGGGCCGACGGCTGGTCGAAGTCCCCGTCGGCTTCAAGTGGTTCGTCCCCGGCCTGATCGACGGCACCATTGGTTTCGGCGGCGAAGAATCCGCCGGCGCCTCCTTCCTCCGCCACAACGGCACCGTCTGGTCCACTGACAAGGACGGTTTGATAATGGACCTGCTGGCTGCCGAGATCACCGCCGTCACCGGCAAGACGCCCTCCCAGCGCTACGCCGAACTCGCCGCCGAATATGGTGCGCCCTTCTACGCGCGCACCGATGCGGAGGCCAACCGCGAGCAAAAAGCTGTGCTGAAAAACCTCTCCCCGGAACAAGTGACAGCTGACACACTCGCCGGCGAAGCCATCACCGCCAAGCTCACCAACGCCCCCGGCAACGGCGCCCCCATCGGCGGCCTCAAAGTCACCACCGAAAGCGCCTGGTTTGCGGCCCGACCTTCGGGAACTGAAGACAAATACAAAATTTACGCCGAGTCCTTCCGAGGGGAAGAACACCTCCGAGAAGTACAACAGGAGGCGGAGGCATTAGTTAGCGATGTCCTCAAAAATGCCTGACCGATGCCTGTGACGTGCTGATGTGGGTGAATTCATGTAGGCCCCCATCGGCTCCGTGGGCTAAAGTCTGTTGGCGTGTCCACTATTGAACAGACCGATGCACCAACCGGTGCACGTTCGTGGTTTACCCGCTCGGTGCTTCTCGACGCCGTCAGTGCCTTCGCGCGCTTCTTCATGGCCTACACCTGGATCTCAGCGGGCATTCCCAAACTGAACGACCACATGAACATGACGCAGGCGATCACCGCCTACGAAATCTTCACTCCCCAGTTCTCCGACTTGCTGGCTCGCATCATCGGCCCACTTGAAATAGCCGGCGGCGTGATGCTCCTCCTCGGGCTGTTCCTGCGCCCAGCCAGCAAGGTCGCCTCCGTGGTACTGGTGCTGTTCATCATCGGCATTGCTTGGGCGTGGATCGGCGGCCTCGTCATCGACTGCGGTTGCTTCAACATTGAGCCCAACGTGGACAAACAGGCCATGGACTACCTCATGACCATCCTGCGCGACATCGGCTTCTTGGCACTCAGCGTGTGGACGATTTACCGTCCCTTCAAGAAGTTTGCGATCTACCCCTGATCCCCAACTAGAGCAAGGTACAAAATTACAGTGAGCACCAAAAAGGTCACCAACCCCAACGCCAAGGGCGGCTCCGGCTTCCTCTGGGCCATCCTCGCCGTCATCCTCATCGCCGCCGTCGTGATCGGCTACATCGTTATCTCCGGCCAGGGAAAGAAGACCGAGCACCTCGCCGACCGCGAGACCGTTGCCGTCGACTTCGCGTCCAACCTCGGCGACAACGCCGTGACCCTCAAGTCCGCCAACGCCGCAGCCGACGCCCCAGCCGTCGACCTCTACGAGGACTTCTCCTGCTCCTACTGCGCCCAACTGGCCAAGAACACCGACGAGCAGATGAAGGAAGCCCTCGACGAAGGCAAGCTCGTGGTCAACGTCCGCACCCTCAACTTCCTTGACCGCGGCAACCCCGACGGCCACTCCACCCGCGCCGCCGCCGCCATCCTCGCCATCGTGAACTCCGGCGACACCGAGCTCTACTGGAACTACCGCGCCGCCCTCCTCGAAGACCAGGAAGAGATCTTCAACAAGTGGAGCAACGACGACTTCGCCGATGCCGCCGTCGCCCTCGGCGCCAACGACGACGTAGCCAAGGCCATCCGCAACGGTGACTACCACGACGAAGCCGTCAGCGTGACCACCGCCAATGCCGACAAGCTCAACTCCGAGACTGGCCAGGTCTCCTCCCCGCGCGTGCTCCAAAACGGCAAGGATGTCGACGTCGCCGACATCAGCCAGTGGATCAACGCAGTGGTGAAGTAGTCACTATTGATTGGCGTTGTGGTCCGGCCCCTCCCCCTTGAGCTGGGGGAGGGGCCGGGCCGCTTCTTGCTTCGTCCCTTGGGTGTTGCCTGGTGACCTGTGGATTTGTTCGCACCACCGCCAGGAGTGTAGATTTACATGAGTTGAAAGCAAGGGGCTATGGCGCAGCTGGTAGCGCACCACACTGGCAGTGTGGGGGTCATGGGTTCGAATCCCATTAGCTCCACTGTTTCCCGCAAGGGAAGCTGAAAAACAACTAAAGGGGCTATGGCGCAGCTGGTAGCGCACCACACTGGCAGTGTGGGGGTCATGGGTTCGAATCCCATTAGCTCCACTTTTTCTCTACTTTCTTTTGGCACCTGACCTGGGATTTTCGGGTTTTGGTTTTAGCGCGGCGAACGGTTCATTGAGCTGGATCGCCGTTTTTCTTTTCCCGCCGAGCGAGGCGGCAAAACCCGCACTTCCTAACAACTTGTTGGGTTTGGAAGGGAGATTGACCCCGGAGTTGTTAGCAAGTGCGGGTTTTGGAGTTCCTCGCACGGGCAGTCGGAGTGCTCGTAGGGTCAAAATGTGTTGGACGTTGCCCGAGTTCCAGCCTGATCCCCGTGGTGAAGGTGCTGGTTTCAGCGTGTCGACCACTGAGTTAGGGGACGACTCCGTAAGCGACTGTGAAGTGCGGGTCACTAGTGGGTTGTTCGAGCTCATCAATGACAGCGATTGCGAAGTCCGGAGCGGTAATGCGCGAGGCTCCATTCATGTCGGTCACTAGTGTGGTGGTACCGCGTTGATAGCTGCCTGTTCGTATCCCCGCTTCGAAGATGGCAGGCGGGCTGAGATATACCCAGCCGGTGTACGGGTGCTCCTGGCAGGCGTGGAACTGACTCAGGCTTGCCTGTGCGATGGATTTCCATTCCTTGGGGACGTAGTCAGGGTCATCGATCAGCAGCCGGTCTGAATAGTTCGGAGAGCGTAGCGGTGCGGAACCGCCGACAATGAGCACGCGCGTACCCTGACGAGCCGCTGCGTCGAGGAAACCGCTCGTCAAGGACGCGAGCTGTTCCATTTCTCCTGGAGCGAGACGGATGGTGAGCACGGCGGCGTCGATATCGGCCAACACCGGAGCCACAGCCTCAGTGTCGGCGACATCGACCGCTTGGACTGCAAGCCGGCTATCTTCGCGGATGGTGGTACCAGCGCGGCGCGAGGCCGCGACGACTGCATGTCCTCGGGTGAGGGCTTCTGAGACGATGGCGCTGCCGGCCATGCCGGTAGCACCGAAAACGGCGATTTTCATGAGGAGATTTGTACCTTCTGTTTCGGGGAAGGAAGTTGGCCAGCGACCATCGCGATGAGAGCGAGCGCAAATCCAAGCAGTTGGGTGAGAGTCAGGGCCTCGCTTGCGATCACAGCACCGAGGATTGCGGCGATGAGCGGAGACAACAGGCCTAGCAGTGCCGTCGCCGTCACGGGGAGGCGGCGGATACCGGCGAACCAGATGGTGTAGGCGACGAGCGTCCCGACGATGCCAAGCCAGGCGTAGCCGAGCCAGGCGATGCCATCGATAGTGGGCGGAACGCCGTCGATAAGCAGAGAAGGCAACAGGAGAACGAGGCCAGCGGCAGTGAGTTGCCATCCCGCGAGGCCTATCGGAGAGATCCCCTCGGGGCGCCCCCATTTTTTGGTGAGAACGACGCCGATGCCCATCGATGCTGCTCCGCCGAGACCAGCAAGGATTCCCATCAAAGACATTGCTGCGTCCGGCCCGATGACCACGAGAGCGACGCCGATCATGCCGAGCACGCCCCAAAAGACGCGCCAGACCGATAGTTTCTCTTGCAGGATTGCGACGGCCAGGAACGCGATCACGATCGGCTGTGACGCTCCGAGTGTGGCTGCGACGCCGCCGGGGAGTTCCTGAGCAGCCATGAAGAGCAGCGGAAAGAAGGCACCCATGTTCAGCGTGCCGAGCACGAGGCTCTTCCACCACCAAGAACCTTGCGGCAGCTGCCGTGCAAGCAGAAGTGCTATCAGCCCGGCTGGGAGCGAGCGCATCATCGCTGCGAAAAGGGGGTGGCCCTCCGGAAGCATGTGCGTGGTGACGATATAGGTCGTGCCCCACACCATCGGAGCGAATGCTGTCAGCACTGTCCAGCTCGCTGGACTGGAGGCATCAGTCAGTACGCCCGGAGGCACCGGAGCAGGAATCTTGTTGGTCATACAACTATGGTCGAACCATTCTTTCAATGAGTCCAACAGATTATTGTCATATCAAGCATGAACTGAGATCATAGATTGATGGAGTTGCAACAAATGCGGTATGTCGCCGCTATCGCGGAGGAGCAGAATTTCACCCGAGCAGCTGAGCGATGTTTCGTAGTGCAATCAGCGCTCAGTCACCAGATCAAAGCACTCGAACGCGAACTCGGAGTCAAGCTATTTGCGCGAAGTAGCCGTCGGGTAGAGCTCACTGCGGCCGGTGAAGCGTTCCTAGTGCAGGCGCGGGCGAGCCTGGATGCTGCCGATCGCGCTGTCTCGGCTGCAGCGGCGGCGAACGGAGAAATTCGCGGCACGCTAACTGTTGGTGTAATCCCTACCGTCACCACGATCGATATTCCCGCCGCCCTTGGCACATTCCACCGCACTCATCCTGCAGTCCGAATCAAGCTTCACAGTGGGGGAAGCGACGAATTCATCGCTGCGATCAAGGCGGGCAGCATGGATGTGGCAGTCCTCGGGCTTCCGGACAGCACGCCACCTACAGGAGTGAACACACACGTGCTTGCTAGGGACCGGCTCGCCGCCGTCGTGTCGGCCGAACATCCGCTAGCAAAGCGGCACGAGTTCCAGCTGGCGGACCTCACAAATGAAGCTTTTGTAGATTTTCCGGCGGGGACACCTGGTCGCATACCCTCCGATCTCGCGTTCCAAGCTGTGGGCGTTTCTCGTGAGGTCACATTCGAGGCGATGAGCACCGAACTGATCCTCAATTTGATCCGTCAAGGTCTCGTCATTGCGTTGCTGTCGCCGACTCTTATTCCGGCTGATAGTCGCGATCTTCGAGTAATTCCGGTCGAGTCAGGGCCAACCCGAGTCGAGTACCTAGCGTGGAGTAATTTCAACCCGACGCCGGCGGCACAGGCGTTTCTCAAAAGCCTCCCGCTGCCTCTGGCTCCATAAGCCGGACGGTATGAGGACCACATCGAATCGGGGAAAACGTACTTCGAGAGCACGAATCATCCCCGAGAGCGTCCTACTAAAAGATGGCAACGGGCAAGCGGGACTTACAATTGTTTGGTGATCGTAGCGGTTGAAGGTCCCAGCGCAGCAGGAAAGACGACCTGGTGCCGGTCTGCAGCGCCGGAGTACGTCGAAGAATACCAACCCACCGGTGTTGAGCCGGATGGAAGTGACCCCGTGGTCCAAGCTACGTACTGGACAGAAGTCAACGCAGATCGTTGGGAACAAGCTATTGCTCTCGAGCAAAGATCGGGACTTGCGATCTGCGATAGTGATCCTCTTAAGCTGCACTACTCGTGGTGTTTGGCTCGTGTTGGCGCAGCGCCAGTTTCCCGTTTCCTCAGCGAATTTGCTGCAGTCGGTGAAGCGATGCGCTTGAAGCGGATCGGTTTCGCGGACACGGTTTTGTTGTCAGTGCCGGACGAGGAGAGTCTTCGCTTGCGGAAGGAGGGTGACCTCACTCGATCGCGGCGCTCCTTTGAACTGCACGTTCGGCTACGGGAGCCGCTTGAAGAGTGGTACGAGACATTGGAACGCTTGCGTCCTGGCACCGTTAGACGGGGGCCTCTGCCCGTCGGCGCGGAAGATCTTGAATCACTCCAATCTGAAGACCGATACGATCTGGAGATGCTTCGGGCATTTGCTTCTGCGCTGCCGCGAGTCAAGGAGCCATGAAACCCTGTCTTCGGTTTGGAGTCGGAGAGTGGTCAGTCGATGAGATCAAGGCCGGCGCCGAGAGCCTTGAGCGTATGCGAGGGTAGTTCGACTTGATGCTCTGCCGCATTGGGGTGGAACGATGTAGCTCGTGCATAGGTGAATACTGAGGCTGCTGCACCGACGACTACACACTCAGGCTTACAGCGATTGAAAGTGGATCTGCTTGCTCGCGATGCGCTCTCGCACCATGTTTGGGTTGAACGGATATCGGAGAGTTTGACACTGATCCGCCGCCATCAACGAGTCCCCCTCGTATCTACCTACCTCGGGAGTGTGGAGCTCGATCGCCGGCTCGTTTTGCCGAGACTGGACTCTTCCGGCGCGAAAAGCTCGACAACGACCTTCCTGCTTTCGCCACGATGCCTACCTGTGGCTTTTAGGAGAGCACGCACGTCGACGCACATCAAGGGGTCGGGACGGCCCTTGCACCGTCATCCTGCCTGTTTTATCGAAAGGCAGAAACACCACTCTCGGGGACTTGACCCATTGCTTGCCTAACGAAGCGCATTGGAAAGATCGCGGAAGTAGTTATATTGCTTCCAGAAGCGGCGATCGCCGATAACGTACAGCCGCCGTTTCGCTCGGCTAGCTGCGACATTGACCAGGTTGGGGGTGCTGGCCCAGTAGGCAGGAGCGCCGGGTTTGTTGGGGTCGCCCCCAAGAACGAGGATGACAACGGATGCTTCGCGCCCTTGAGCAGTGTGAATGGTGCCTGCTCGGAGGCTTTCGTACTTGCGGGTGAGATTCTGGAGTTTGTTTGCGACATCTCGGAATGGGGTGATGACGATGATCTCTGACGGTGGAATCCCTTGGCTATCTAGGTAGCCAAGAGCCTTTTCCAGTCGCCGGATTTGGTTGGGTTGGTAGTGGCTTCCGGGGTTGCTTGCAGGCTCGTCGGCCCAGTAGCTGACGGCGACAACGGGTTTGTCCGGGCTGTCGAACTGATCGCTCGCGAGATCTCGGTAGACGCCGTCGACCATGAGGTTGTTGTAGGCGATCTGGTTGCACAGGGAGAACATGGGATCGTCGCAGCGGCGGTGTACGCGCAGGGGCGCGCTTACCCAGGATTTCTCTTCGCCTTGGTCTAGGAAGGTTCCGAAGGGAGTGACGCGGTCAGCAAGGGTTTGTACTGAGGCGCGGGGTGGAATCCAGGTGGTGCTGATGCCGTAGCTATGGGCGATGTGCCGCTGAGCTTTCTCGGGGATTGTGACTACTGGTTCGAGCTGGAGCGGGTCGCCTACTGCGATGGTGCGCTGTGCTCGCCAGATCATACCGGCGGCAAACTGGGGTGACGATTGCCCGGCTTCGTCAATGAGAAGCCAGCCGATTGCTTCCGCGCCGATGCCCTCGAACATGCGGCTGGCCGACGCGAAAGTCGTAGAGATCAACGGAACGACTAGGAAGAAGTGTTGCCAAGCGGCTTTAATTTTCCCTGGTTCGAGGTCGCGAGGTGAGTTTCCGGAGAGGACATCGCTAGCGGCACGGAGACCTTCGAGCATTTCGCGTGCAGCATTGGCGAGGAAGTCCTGATGGAGTTGGAGAGCTGCGACGAACAGGTCAGAGCGGGCGGAGTTCAGTTCCTCGTCAAGCCACGGGGCGTGCAGTTCGCGTTCATCGCCGATCCATGCCGGCCCAGGATAAGCAGTGCCTAATCGCTCCTCGTCTTTGGCGCACTCTGCCCGCAATTTGGCTAGGTTTCTCTGAACGCTCTTAAGTTCCCGTTGAGCTGAGGACAGGTGATTGCCAAGTTGCCGCACTCGCTCCTCTGTCTCTTGCACCACAGCTGCCGCTTCTCGCTGGCTGTTTTCAGTCTCTACCAGCTCTAGCAGGAGCTCGTCGTGGTGGCTTCTCCAGTCACGGATCGCCTGTCCGAATGAAAAGATCGTCTCCAGCGCGCCGGGCTTGGCGGCGAGATGTCGTCCGTGGCTCTCCGCAGCCTGGGCGCGAACAGCTTCTCTCTCCTCATGGTGTGTTTGGCACTGGGAGAGGTTGCTTTGAGCCTTCTTTAAATGCTTGCTAACCAGCTCGACCTCCGATTGGAGTTCAAGTGCGCGTCTGGGTAACTCGCGCACCCTCCGGAGTCGATGCTGTGCCTGCGCCCGCTCCCGGAGGAGCGTGTCTACTCGCTGTTCAGCTATGTGAAAGGCTTGGCGTGCATCGGTCCAGGGGGTGAAGGCAACGTCGCCGTCGCGCCATTGCTTTAGGCGGGTCTGCATCCGGGGGACGCTGTCTTCATCAAATTCTTGGTTCTTCGAGGGTTTCTTATCGAACCAGAAGGATGATAGGAAGGCGGACCGGTTACTCTTCTTGCCGAGGCGTGCGGCCACCAGCCCCCAGGCGGAGGGAGTTTTGGAAGTACCGGCTCGGAGGACTTCAGTGGCGATTTCGCTGAAGTAGTCAAGGTGGCCGCGCCATGGTGCATCGACTGCGGATTCTTCGGGAATTTCAGTGGTGACGTTTTCGACGGCCGCGTTGTTTGCCGATGCAACGACCATCTCAAATCCCGTCAACTCGGGTGTGAGCTGGCGAACCTTCCGCGGGTATCCCGCCCTATCATTCCAGCGGTGAGTGACCTTGGTGAAGGCATCGGTAGGTTTCTCAAGTGCTGCAAGGCGGCGGGCTCGTTCTACAACGTTTCCAGCAAGGATGTCGCGCAGCATGGTCGTCTTACCGGTACCGGGAGGTCCGTTGACACCCATGAGGCCAGCGCCGCGGCCAAGACCATTTAGCGCTCGGTTGACGGCAAATTGCTGGCTCAGTGCCAGCGAATGCTGTGGATTACTGGGCCATCGGCCCTTGGGCAAGCGCTCGATGGAGGTCCATGCATCTACAGCATCCGGCTGCTTGATAACGTCGGTCCGGGTAGAGGTTGGGAGTACTTTGTCGCCGGTGAGATACGCGGTGAGGCCCTCGCCGCAATTTCCGAGCGCGACATGCTTACGCACGGTGGCGAGGTCGTCGAGGTAGAAGCTATTGAGGAAATCTGCGCCCTTCCCCTCGGTGTCTTCTTCATCGACACGTGACGGTAACACCGCGACACTTTGAATGACGATGCGGTTGTCTGCGAGGTCATTAAAACCGTTGACACCGGCAGCACGGTGAGAGAGCTCCAACAGCTGCACTAGCGAGTCCGAGTCGAGAGGCGGAGGTGGCTCGTCTGGGCCGGCTTGGCGCCGTCGGCCCTCCAAGGAATCGATCGACTTCATCAGTTCCTTCGAAGCATCTTCGAACTCATCCATCCAGCGCGAATCGTTCGGTCCTGATTCCCGAATGCGACCAGCAGCCCAGAGTGCGGAAGATAAAATTCCTGAGTCGGTGACTAACCGGCCGTCGTTATCTACGATGATCCCGGCGCAAGCGCTCTCAGCATTGGGCCGATTGTCATATGCGTCGGGGTCTGCGCCGAAGAATTGTTCCAAAGCCTCGTACGTTGCCGCGAGTTTGTAGACGCCGAGAAATACCGTGTGTTGCCAGACCCGCTGCTTGCCATAGAGCGGACGGGCAGACGGAAGAGTGTCCCAGGGAAGAGGATTGCCGGGCCTCCACTGGATCACTTGGCGATCGGCTGGCTGGGTGGCTTCCCGAGGCACCACTGGCACTTGCTGTGGGCTGAACAGCTCCAGCATCCACCAGAACGACAGGATCCGCAGGCTCTCTCTTCTATCTCGAACGGCTTCCATGCCCCTCATCTTGCCTCACCGTCCCGACACGTGAGTCTGAGCTAGGTTGGAGGCAAATCGCCGACGATGGGAGTTCGACCATGACCACGCTTACTCCGCAGCTATTGATTATCGGGTGGGGCAAGGCTGGCAAGACGCTCGCCGGCCGCGCCGCGGATGCTGGTTGGGAGGTGGTGTTGGTCGAGCGTTCGCCGCAGATGTACGGCGGTACCTGCATCAACATTGGCTGTGTTCCCACGAAGGACCTTATTGTTTCGGCAGAGGCGAAGCGCGCCGGGGATGATCCGGCGGCTTATTTCCGGGAGTCGGTGGAGGGTCGGGATGCTCTGATCAGGAAGCTCAATGCCGCTAACTATGCGATGTTGGCTGATCGCGAGGAGGTGACCCTGCTCGACGGTGAGGCTCGGTTCGTGGGGCCGCATGAGGTGGTCGTCGATACGCATGACGGTGAGGTGCGGGTGAACGCTGAATATATTGTTGTCAACACTGGCACGATGCCGCGGCCGTTGGATGTTCCGGGTGCCGACGGCCCGCGGGTCTTCGACTCGACGACCATCCAGCACATCGATCCGTTCCCCAAGCACCTCACCATCATTGGGGCGGGGTTCATCGGTTGCGAGTTTGCCAACATGTTTTCCCTTTTCGGTTCGAAGGTGACGATGTTGGATGCGGGGCTGGAGTTCCTGCCGCGCCTCGATCGCGATGTCGCCGATGCCGTCTCCGCTCTCTTCGTCGAGCGGGGCATCGACGTGCAGCAAAACGCGAAGGTCACCGCCATTGGTGCCGATGGCTCGGTCAACGCTGGTGACAAGATTGATTCCGACGCCGTCCTCATCGCCGCCGGTCGCACGCCCGCCACGGCGGGCTTGGGGCTGGAGGAAGCCGGGATTGCGACCGACGGTCGGGGCTTTATTGTCGTCGATGATCAGCTGCGGACGAGCGTCGATAATGTTTTTGCCACCGGTGACGTTAATGGTGGGCCGCAGTTCACCTACATCTCACTCGACGATTTTCGGATCGTTGCCGACGCCCTCTTCGGGCCCGGCGCCCGGCGCCGAAGCGATCGGGTCGCCGTGCCGAACGCCACGTTCATCACTCCGCCGCTCGCGACCGTTGGCATGGGCGAAGCTGACGCCCGCGATAGCGGTCGCAATGTCCTGGTCGGCAGCCTGCCGGTAGCCAAAATCGCCGTGATGCCACGTCCCAAGATCGTGGGGGAGACGCACGGCATCATCAAACTGCTTGTCGACGCCGACAGTGACGAGCTGCTGGGCGCCACCGTCTTCAGCATCGATGCCCAGGAAGTTATTAACCTTCTGGCCCTAGCCATTCGCTCGGGCACCACGGCAACGGAGCTCCGCGATGGCATCTGGACTCACCCCTCGTCCACCGAGGCGCTGAACGGGGTGCTCAACAATCTGCGGCCGCTGTAGTTTGAGCGCTAGGGATCGAGGCGGCCTGTCTGGCTTGAGCAATTGACCTTGTTGCCGCATAACGAAGCTCGTTACTCGAGCGATCGCGAGTCTCCGCGACTGAAGGCGGGGTCGAGATATGACGCTACGAGAGTCATTTGGTCATCTAGATCTGCTTCGCATAGCCCCTCCAGTTTGTGTTTGCGGCGCCACGCTGCCCATTTAGCCTGTCCCACTTTCCCGTAGCCGCTGACGTGCGGTGCGATTGATTCCAGGGCAACACCACGATAGCGAGCTACAGCTCGCGCGGACTTGAACAGCTCGTCAGTGTCGATTCCCTGCCGGGCGAGTTGAACAATGTCCACGTAGTCACGCCACCGAGTGCTGGTGATTCCCCGTTCGAGGATGGTGACACCTTTCTCGGCGATCGATGTCTCCGGTGCGTATCCGAGTATTGAGATGGGCGTGCCCAAGATACGGTCGATGCGGACTTCACGGGGAGCAGGAAATATTGGATCCCCGGTGGAGACATCCCACGCAGCGGTGCCTTTCCATGCCCCTATCGACACACCGACTCGGACTCGGAAGCCAGGGTAATCGGAATGCTCACGGATCTCCTGCACGCTGATTGAGTCCAGGTTGAAAATCACTCCATCATCAACCTCAACGCCGGCTACATCATGGACGACAGACACGAGGCTATCGATAGAAACTTCCGTTCCGACAGCATTCGAATCTGCGTCTTTTGTAGCGCGGCGTACGCCGTATGCCGCAAGTAGGACTCCACCTTTGAGTACGAAATTTTTCGCGTGGGGAGTGCGAGTCAGGCGATCCAAAAAAGATTCCAGAGTGTGCCGGATCAAGTACTCCTGCGTGGGCACACCGGCGCTGGCGACTATGGTTGTTGCCCGTGCTTCGGACTGAATCAGACGGAAAACCTCTTCGCCTCTACTCATGTCAACACCTCTAAAGCCCGGAGCATGGGAGACTTGGCGCGAGGTAGCTGTGACGCTATCTCGATGAGCCGAGCGGGCTTGCCGCCTCTTTGGAGCCATGTCTTCAATGCTTCCAGGGGCAACTCATATCCAACCGCGCCTCTCAGGCGAAACGCGTCTGCAATCGACCTTTCCGGCGAATAGATTCCAATTGTCTGTTCCGTCCCTGGGATCAGAATCTCCTCTCGGCCGATGTTAAAGGTGGCGCGGTCAAACTGATGCCACGCGATCGTTGCCGGGGTCGCTGGCGTGCGTACCCCACGTGGAATCGCCACATCCATCGCTGCTGGAATCTCGACCGTCAAATCGTGATGGGCGAGCGCCGATGTGAGGCAAATAGTCGCATCTGGGCGCCGCGTCGCAGCCTCAATCCAGTCCCAGTCTGAAGCTGAAGAATCCGAAGGCAAATAGATGCCTCGAGCAATCCTCTCCACCCGTCCAGCCCGAGCTGCGCGGTATAGGCTGCTACGTGAGAGACCTGCATCTTTGGCTGTGCCTGGCGTCAACGTGGGCATCGATGCCAACTCCTTCATGGGACGAAACGTGTACAGGTAACTCTAGCTGAGGATGAATCGTTCCACCAGGGCTAGCTAGAGTGTGCTTGAGCTCCCCTTGAAGGTGACAGATGCCGTAGGATTCAGCGACACCCAGTGGCGACTATCGACGTCATCCAACCCGAAAGGGTGAAAGATTCGATGCACTAAGCCAATCGATGTGAAGTAGCCGCAACCGACGCCACGACAACTGAACAAACGCACCATCTCACTCGACCGACAGGAGAAGACGAGATGAGACCGCTTCGATACTCAATCAATGTCACGCTTGACGGCTGTTGCCATCACGAGGCTGGGTTGCCGCCTGACGAAGAGTCAATGGCTTTGTGGACTGCAGAGATGGAACGGGCCGACGCTCTCATTTTCGGTCGGGTGACGTATCAGATGATGGAATCTGCCTGGCGAAAGCCG
Source organism: Corynebacterium testudinoris (assembly GCF_001021045.1). Lineage (NCBI taxonomy): Bacteria > Bacillati > Actinomycetota > Actinomycetes > Mycobacteriales > Corynebacteriaceae > Corynebacterium > Corynebacterium testudinoris. Next base: position 2,254,137 of record NZ_CP011545.1, on the reverse strand, counting down.
GCATCCGGTGAGTGGCCGGAGTGGATGGAAGAGTGGCAGATTCCATTTGCCGAAGCGATTGACCGCGCTAAGAAATACGTCGTATCAGCGACCTTAGAAGAAGTCGACTGGAATGCTGAACTACTCCGGGGCGACCTCAGAGGCCAGATTGAGACACTGAAGCAAGAAGAAGGCGAAGGGCTCTGGGTGGGAGGCGTCACGCTCCCCCTGGCGTTAGCGGACCTGGGTCTGATCGATGAGTACGAGTTCCTACTCCACCCAGTGCTGGTTGGGCACGGCCCCACGTTGCTTTCCGGTCTGCGGGAAAGGGTTGAACTCGACCTGGTGGAGCATCGGTCATTCCAGTCGGGCGCCATTGCCCTTCGGTACCGGCCCGCACATCGACGATGATTGGATGCTGAAAACGTGAAGGTTCTCCTGCTCGGCGGTACGGCCATTCTGGGACACACAATTGCCACGGCCGCGTTGAAGCGTGGCCACGAGGTCACCTGCCTGGCACGCGGGAACGGCGAGGTCCCGCACGGGGTGACCTTTGTCCGCGCGGACCGGGATCGAGATGATGCGTTGGGGGTAGTGTCGGGCGAGGTATGGGACGTGGTCATTGACCTGACCCGTCAGCCGGTGCACGCTCGGCGAGTGGTGCGAGACCTCGATGCGCAGCACTGGATCTTCGTCTCTTCCACCAGTGTCTACAGCAGGGGAGACGTGCTCGAACAGGACGAGTCGGCCCCTCTCGTTGATGCTCTTGACGGCGACTACTTCACTGATCCTGCCCAGTATGGCCCCGCGAAAGTGGCGTGTGAGAACTTCTACCGCGGACACAGCGCGTCGCACACGATTGTTCGGCCGGCGTTGATCGGCGGCGATGGGGACGACACTGGAAGGAGCGGCTACTACCCTTGGCGCTTCGCCCACCCGACCGGTGAAAATGTGGTGGTGCCGGATCCGACTCACCCCATCGCGCTTATCGACGTCCGCGATCTCGCCGAGTGGATCGTCGAGTGTGCGGAGCAGCGTCACTGCGGCATTTTCAATGCCGCGGGAGAGACGATGACGCTAGCGGACGTGCTGGATCTGTCGCGGGAGATTACGGCCAGCACGGCGGTGCCGTGGGTACTCAGCAATGAGGCTCTCGCTGACTTTGATGTTGCAGCGTGGATGGGTCCGCGGTCACTGCCGTTGTGGGTCAACGATCCCAGCTACCGCTATGTGGCGACGTTCAACTCGGCCGCCGCCCGCGAGTGCGGATTGGTGCTGTCGCCGCTGAGGGAAACGCTGGTCGCGGCGCTGCGCTATGAGGAGCGCCGCCAGGAACCGCGGCTAGCGGGGCTTAGTGACGAGGAGGAGAGGGAGATTCGGCGGAAGCTGTCCGGCGGGTAGCCAGCATCATCGTTTCCTCTAGCGTGGCTTGGCCCTCGGTGACGGTGAAGGCGCCGTTGAGGGGAGCGAGTGCCACCGAGACTTCGGAGGGGTGGGCGCCGGGGAGGCGGAGGACGCGGCCGTCGAGAAGCGCGGCGAAGCCGGCCCCGCGGAGCAGACGGAAGGCGCGTTCCCAATGATCTGTGGTGACGGTCAGGGACCGGTGTGACGCGGTGATGTCGGCGACGCGGCCGTCGCTAAGCATGACCAGGCGATCGCATTGCTGGGCTTCCTGCATGTAGTGGGTGGTGACGAGCACGCCCGTGCCGTTGTCTGCGGAACTGCGGAGGTTGCGCCAGAGGCGGGCGCGGGTGAGCGCGTCCATGCCGGAGGTGGGTTCGTCGAGGACCAGGAGCTCGGGGTGGTGTCCGGATGCGGCGAGGTAGGCGAGAATGCGCTTGGTCCCCAGAGACAGGGCGGCGACGGGGGAGCGGCCGAATCCCTCGGCGAAGGCGCGGGCTTCATCGCTGACCGGGATGCCATAGACGGAAGCCGCGAAGTCGAGATTCTCCATCGCGGACAGGGTCGGGTAGAGGCCGAGACCCTGGGCGACGTAGCCGATGCGACGCCGACCGTCGAGAGTGGGCGGGGAGCCGAAGAGCGTGGCCTCGCCGGCGGTGGGGGTTTCCAGGCCGAGCAGGATGCGCATGAGCGTGGTCTTTCCGGCGCCGTTTCCACCGAGCAATCCGACGATTTCGCCGGGTTCGACGTGGAGGGAGACGCCGTCGAGCGCGGGGAACGCGCCGTACCTGCGGCTGATGTTGGCGGCGTGGACGAGCGGGGCGTCGATACGCTGTGGTGGCGTGCTGCCGGTGACGGGGAGACCTGCGGTGGTGTCATCGCCGATTCCTTCGCGCAGGAGCAGCGCGATGCTGGTGTTTTCCAGATCTCCGGGTGCGGGGGTGAAGCCCTCCGGGCCGTGCGTGGACGCTTCCCAGTGGTAGACGGTGTTGGCCCGCCGCCAGCTTGTGGGGGAGTCGAGTTCGCGCCGGGCGGCGGCGAGGGTGAAGGGTGCTTCCCAGATGGTGCCGGGAGTTTGCGCGATGACCTCGTCCGGGGTGCCGGAGGCGAGCAGGTTCCCCTCGCCGAGGAGGAAGAGGCTGTTGGCGCGCTCCGCCTCGTCGAGATAGGTCGTGGCGAAGACGACGGTCGCGCCGTCTGCGGCGGCACCGGCGATGAGGCTCCACAACTCCGCGCGGCTGATGGGGTCGACGCCGGTGGTGGGTTCATCGAGAAGCACGAGGCCGGGGCGGTGCATGGTGGCGAGGATGACACCGAGTTTTTGCCGCATGCCACCCGACAGCCGCCCGGCGAGCCGCTTGGTCACGTGGTCTAGGCCGGCGAGTGTGAGCAGCTCAGCGGCCCGGGATTCTTTCGGATCGAGGTGGTAGGCCCGGGAGACGAACTCGATGTTCTCCGCGACGGATAGGTTGCGCCAGACGCCGGATTCGCCCGCCAGGTAGCCGATGTTTTCGCGTTCGACGGGAAGCCCGGTGGTGGTGCCGTCTGAGGCGGACAGGCGGCCGGCGAGGAGCTTGAGCAGGGTGGATTTGCCTGCCCCATCACCACCGATGAGCGCGGTCACGGTTCCTGGTTGAAAGGCCCCGCTGAAGCTGTGGAGGGCGGTTTGCGCGCCGAAACGCACGGAGACCCGGTCGAGGTCGATCGTGACGGGGCGCATTAGCGGGCACCTCCGTGGGTGAGGGTGTGGCGCATTCGCGCGGTGGCGGCACCAAACGCGACGATGGCCATGACGGTGAGGACCGTGAGGGGAAGCCAGAGGCTCGTGAGGTCGGCACCCCGGAGCATGACGCCCTGCGCGATCTCCCGGAACCAGGTGAGTGGCAGGATATAACCGATCCAGCGCACCCCCAGCGGCATGGCATCCAGAGGAAATATCAACCCCGAGAGCAGTACTTGCGGCACGACGAACAGGATCGCCATCTGGATCGACTGCCCGGTGCTTTGCGAGACCGAGGAAATGAGCACCCCGATTCCGAGGACGACCAACAGGAAAATAAGGGCGGAGATGCTGAACAACCACAGGCTCCCGACGAAGGGAACTCCGAACAGCCACACCCCGAGGGCGGTGACGGCCGCCATATCGACGAGTGCGAGCAGGAAGTAAGGGATGATTTTGCCCAGGATGATCGCCGACGGTCGCAGCGGCATGACCGCCAGTTGCTCCAGGGTGCCCGTCTCCCGCTCACGGACGAGCCCGATGCTGGTGATGAGCGCGCCGATGAACAGCAAAATCAGGCCGATGAGGCCCGGGACCATCACCCACGACGTCTTCAGATCCGGGTTGAACAGCACCGTTGGGGGCTGCGTGACGCCCAGCTGCATGGCAATGCGCTGCGTGGCCTGCGCGCTGAACAGGCTGCTTCCGTCGACGTAGACGTGCATCCGGTCCGTCAAGGGTGCTTGCGCACCATCAAATTGCTTTGCGACGACCACCGCATTGGCTTCCTGTCCCTTGAGCAACGACTGCGCATCTGCGTCACCCAGTGTTGGATCAACGCGGGTGATGTCCACCTCGTCTTTGATGGCCGGGTTGCTGGCGATGGCAGAGGACACCGTTTCTGCATCCGGCCCGACGACGATGACCTGCACTCGCTCTACCGAGAAGTTTGCCGCGTAGCCAAAGATCACCAGGAGCAACACGGGCAGCGCGATCAGCATGGCGAGCGTGCGGCGATCACGTGCTAGCTCTCGAAATTCCTTCACAATCAGGGCTTTCATTGCCCCACCTCCGTATTTCATCGGTTGATGAAATATATGTTAGCGGATTTCATCACGCGATGAAATAGGGGAGCACCTGATACCGTTGGTCACATGAACAAGGGGAGAAAAGCGGAGGCGGTGGAAGCCCCCCGCCGCGGACCTCGGCCGTCTGGGAAAGCGGGCAAGGAGCAGATTCTTGAGGCGGCGACCCGGGAGTTTGGTGAATACGGGTACCAGGCCACCACCATTCGCAAAATCGCCGAAGCCGCCGGAGTGGATTCCAAGCTGGTGCACTACTACTTCGGCACCAAAGAAAGCCTGTTTACCACGGTGATTACCGAAACCTTCCGCTCGCGCGGGTTCCCCGACATCCTCCTCCCCGAGGGCGAAGGTAGGGATGGGTCACCGGGAACCCGATACGTTCTCGCCGTCCTCACCGCACTCGAGGACCCCAGTATGGGCCCCGCCTTCATCGGTCTTGTCCGCGGCATCGGAACCCATGACGAGTCTCGGCGGATCTTTCTCCGCTTCGTTACCGAGGAACTCCTGGGGACCTTCGCACCCCGCCTTGGTGTGGAACACCCCGAAACGCGGCTCTCCCTGGCGGGTTCGCAGCTGCTTGGGCTCGTCTTCGGCCGCTATGTACTGAAAGTCCCGACCATCGCCGGCCTCCCTGCCCGGGAGCTGGCCCGCGTAGTCGGCCCCACCATTGATCGGTATGCATTCGGTGACATTGAGCTAGAAGCCGACGGTCTGACCGCCGTCGACCACGAGCGAGTGACCAATGGCGAAGCCACCGAGGTCGGAGCACAGCCATAAGGCGGCGGAGGCGATTTCCTCTGGCCTTCCCATGCGGCCGATCGGCTCTTGAGCAATGACCCGTGCCCGCCCTTCGGGGGTGCCCCCGGAAAAGCGATCCATCATGGGGGTGTCGATGATCCCGGGGCAGATCGCGTTGATCTGGATGCCGTCCGCGGCGTAGTCCAGTGCGGCTGATTTTGTCATGCCGAGGACTCCGTGTTTGGTGGCGGCGTAGGCGGCTTGGCCGCGGATTCCTACCACTCCGGCACCGGAGGAGATGTTGATGATCGATCCACCGCCGGTACGTCGCATCGCAAGAATCTCGTACTTCATAGCCAGGAATACGCCGCTGAGGTTAACCGCGAGGAGGCGGTTCCACTCTTCTTCGGTGATGTCTTCGAGCGGTGCCGGAGGTTGTTCGATCCCAGCATTGTTGATGGCGACGTCGATCCTGCCGAACCGTTCCACCGTGCCCGCCACCGCCTTTTCGAGGTCGGTGCTCCTGGCCACGTCGCAGACGGCGACGTGGGCTCGGCGGCCGCGGTCCTCCACGAGGCGTGCAGTGTCGAGCAGGCTTTCTTCTCCGAGGGAGGCCAGTGCGACGTCCGCGCCTGCGTCGGCAAATGCGAGGGCGATGGCTCGCCCGATTCCGGTGCCGGCTCCGGTAATGAAAGCGACCTGGCCGGTGAAATCTACTGTGATCATGAGTAATCCTTTCTGACGTGCTTTATTTCGACCCGCGGATCGCCGGGGGTGGTTACAGAGTGAGCAGCACTTTGGTGGCTGTGCGTTCGTCCATTGCTTGGTATCCCTCGGCGGCGCGGTCGAGGGGGAGCGTGAGGTCGAAAACCTTTCCCGGGTTGATCGTGCGGTCCCAGATCAGCTGAATCAGCTCGGGCAGGTAGCGCCGGACGGGGGCGGGGCCGCCGTGGAGGTGGACCTCGGCGAAGAAGAGTTCGTCGGCGGGGATCGAGACGCCGCCGTGGGCGACGCCGACGAAGCCGATGTGGCCGCCGGGGCGGGTGGAGTGGATGGCCTGGCGTAGGGATTCCTCGGTGCCGACGGCCTCGATCACCGAGTGGGCGCCCAGGCCGCCGGTGAGTTCCTTGATCTTCGCCGCGCCGGCCTCACCGCGTTCGGTGACAATGTCCGTGGCACCGTACTCGAGGGCTAGCTTTTGGCGCTCGGGGTGACGGCTCATGGCGATGATGCGCTCGGCGCCCATTTGTTTGGCCGCGAGCACGCCCATGAGTCCGACGGCCCCATCGCCGACAACGGCGACGGTCTTGCCGGGTCCGGCCTGGGCGGCGTCGGCCGCGAACCAGCCGGTCCCCAGGACGTCGGAAGCGGCCAACAGGGAGGGGATGAGATCTTCGTCCGGTAGGCCGGGCGTCGCAACGAGGGTGCCATCGGCGAACGGAATGCGGGCCTTTTCCGCCTGAGTGCCTACTGTCACGGAGACGAATTCGCCGTTGACGCATTTGGAGGGGTACCCGGCGGCGCAAATCTCGCAAGTGCCGCAGGAGATGACGAAGGAACCGACAACGAAGTCGCCGGGCTTGACGGTGGTGACGTCCGAGCCGACTTCTTCGACGATGCCGACGTATTCGTGGCCCATGGGGGTGTGGTCGGCGGGCTCGACCCCGCGGTAGGGCCAGAGGTCGGAACCGCAGATGCAAGTGGCCACTAGGCGGAGGACGGCATCGGTGGGCTCGATGATTCTTGGGTCGTCGCGGTGTCCTATGGTGATTTTTCCGGGGGCGTCCATGATGACTGCGCGCATTGTTACTCCTTGACTAGGTTTCTTTGCTTAATCAGAAGAACACGCACGTTCACTCGCGCGGGAGACTCTGTTGATGGTGGTACCGGCAGAACCTCCCATGCACGACGGGGTAGTCGTACCGTGGAAGCATGGACAACCGAGCTGAGGTGCGCGAGTTTCTGACCTCGCGCCGGGAACGCATCACGCCCGAACTGGTCGGCCTGCCCGCGGGCGGCAACCGTCGAGTCGCGGGCCTGCGGCGGAGCGAAGTCGCCACGCTCGCGGGGATGAGCGTGGAGTACTACACCAAGCTGGAGCGCGGCCACATCAGTGGTGCGTCGCCCGACGTGCTCCACAGCCTGGCTCAAGCATTGCTTCTCGACGACGCCGAGCGTGCCTACTTGTTCGATCTGGCCAGCGCGGCCAGCCCGGTTGGCAGGCCCCGTAAGCGCCGCAGTGGGAAAGGGTGGAATCCGGGTCCCGGATTGCAGTGGGCATTGGACGGTTTCAGCGCCGGACCGGCGTTTGTGAGGAATGGCCGCATGGACCTGTTGGCGGTGAATCCCCTGGCGAGGGCCTTTTATGACGAGTTGTATGACCTGCCAGATCGGACGCCAAACATCGCCCGGCATACATTTCTTGATGAACGAGCTCTTAATTTCTACCCCGACTGGGATGGATTCGCCGACATTACGGTCGCAATCTTGCGGACCGAGGCTGCCCGAGATCCGCACAACAAGGAACTCCACGATCTCATCGGAGAATTGTGCACTCGTTCCGATGAGTTCCGTACTCGCTGGGGCAAGCACAACGTTCGCCACCATGGCAGCGGTGTCAAGTATTTCCATCATCCGGTCGTTGGCGATATGGCGCTGGCGTATGAAGGCATGGATATGGAAGCACATCATGGGCTTACGTTTACCGTGTACTCGCCGGAGCCGGGTTCACCGTCGGAGGAGGCGATGCGTTTGCTGGCGTTGTGGGCGGATACCCGAGACTTCGGAATAGCGGGTGCCAACTTCTTATAATCACATTCATGAACGCAACGACACAGCGCCCGCGAGTGAATCCGCGGCTCGCGCTGCAGGCCTTAGGTTATGGCGCTATCGCCGGGCTGACTTCCATCCTCACGTTCAAGGGGATGACCTGGCTGCAGCACCTGGTGTGGGACGGCCTGGGACTACCCATCTATGTCACCATTCTTCTCGGCGGGGCCTTGCTCATTCTCATTGGTTGGTGGGCACCGACGGAGGACTTGGAGACGTTGCTTCGCCATTCGGAGGATCCTGGTCACTTGCCCCGGCGCGCGGTAGCGGCGACGGCGTTCGCCGCGATCGTTGCCGTCGCTTTCGGTGGGGCGATCGGCCCGGAGGCAGGCATCGTGGCGGTGGTGGCGCAGATGTCGGCGATTGTGACGCACTTGATTGCGCGGGACGTCGATACGCAGCGGGTGATTGGGCAGGCCGGGAACGCGGGCGCGCTCGGTGGTTTGTACGGCTCGCCGCCGGGAGCGGCGGCGATAGATGGTGATGATCTGGGGCAGGGCAAGGCCCTGCAGCTGGCGGCGGGATTTGCTGGATTCTTTGTGTTCGTGGGCGTCGCTAAGCTCACGTCCAGTGGGGAGGGCGGCCACATTGCGCTGCCCGCCATCGGGGAGCCACAGCCGTTCCTGCTGCTGGTCGTGGCCGTGGTGGCGGCCGCTGCGGGGCTGCTGTTCCGCGGGCTCCATCATGCGTTCGAGCAGGTCACGGCTGGTATCAAGCGCCGGTGGTTGGTCGTTGCTGGCGGCACGGTGTTGTTTGCCGCGCTGGCGACGGTGCAGCCGCTGCTTAGGTTCTCCGGGCATCACGAGCTGAATGATCTGCTGCCGCTTATCCAGAATTCGCAGTGGTCGCTCCTGCTCGCCATCGCGGTGGGCAAAGTGGTTGCCGTCGCGTTGTGCCTGGTCAGCGGCTGGCGGGGCGGAGAATTCTTCCCGCTGGTATTCACCGGCGCGGCGATCGGTGCGGCGCTGTCGGTGCTGCTGCCCGGGCTGGACGCAGGATCGGCGATGGCCACCGGCATGGTCGCCACCGCGGCCGTCGGGTGGAAACGCACGGTAGCCGTGCTGCTTATCCTCATCCTGCTTATCGACGCCCCCGTCGCCCTCCCACTCCTCATCGGCGCGGGAGTGGCCTACGTTTTCGGGCTTATGGTTCCACCAGCATCATCATCGCCGTCGCCCGCGCCCGATTCTCCAGCGCATCCACGCTGAAGCCGAGCTGGGCGGAGAGCTTGGACAACCGGCTGGCAACACTGCTGTGGTGGAGGAACATCTCCTCGGCGGTGGCGCGGAGAGTCCCGTTGCGGAGGTAGACGCGGAGGGTGTCCAACAGCTCGGAATCGGTCACCTTCGCGGCGCGAACGAGGTCCGGGATGCGGCTGGGGTCGACGTCGGTGCCGGGGGTGAGGAGTAGGAGGGCACCGAGGTCATCGGCAAGCACGACCGGGCGCTGTGCGTGGGTGTGGCGGCGGGCGAAACGAGCGGTCTCTGCCAGCAGGTGAATGTCCGTCGCGGCGGAGGCCAAGGACACCCCGGAACGTGCCGTGCCATCGGTCGACCACTCGGCAAACGGCGGGAGTGAAGAATCGTTGAGGAGCACCCAGTGGTCCCCATCCAGGTCGAGCTCGACGGCGCGGCCTGGGGTGGCGTGGCGGGGAATTGCCACACCAGCGTCCGAGGAAACGAGGACGCGGACCTGGAGGGAAGGGTCGATGTTGAGCGCGGCGCAGGCGGTGAGGACGGCGACCTCGTCCAGGGAAAACAGCAGGTTGCGGGTGTGGTCGGCGTCGCTGAGCTGCCGTTGGGGCGAGAGGATCGACGCGGCGGTGATCGCCATCCGATCAACGAGCATGTCGTCGAGCGGGAGGGGCGGACCTGGACGTTCGATCCACACTTTTCCCACGACCGACTCGCCAATCAGAATGTCTTTGGTGCGGGAGGCAGGCAGAAGGGGCTGTGGGGACCAGCGACCGCGGACGTCGCAACGCCGGGTGTCCACCTTGCCTGACCTGCTGGTGGTTTCGATGCCGACGACGCAGTTGGCCAGGGTGGCGCTGGCGCGCAGGAGGGCAGACATGTCGGCGCCGTGGCGCACGAGCGCATCGAAGTAATCGATAACGCGCACGAGACCGGCCGAATCTGCATCGAGTTCGGCCAGCCGATACATCAGGCCCTGCATCCTGCCAGCCTACTGGCTCTGGCTGGACAACCGGAGACCCACCTTGAGCGCATTGAGCGTCTCCGCCCCTGCGCGGCGGACCACCTCGGCCCCGGCTACCATCGCGCAGCCGTGGAAAGTGCCGGGGAAGGAATGCAACTCCACGCTGACGCCAGACTGGAGAAGACGCAGACCGAATTCGATTCCTTCATCGCGCAGCGGGTCGAGTTCCATGGTCTGGATATACGTCGGAGGAAGATTGCGCAGGTCCGTGGCGCGGGCGGGGGCGGCATACGGGGAGACGTCGTCTCCTGCGTGCTCGGGTCCGAGGTAGTACTTCCACACCATCTCTGCCAGGGGGCGGTTGAACACGGGGGTATCAACGAAATCAGCCATGGAGACGGTGCGCAGGCGATCGTCGAGAACCGGGATTTCCAGGACCTGGAACGCGACGGGGATGGTCCCCTCGTCGCGGGCCCGTAGGACGGTCGCGGCGGCGAGGCATCCCCCGGCGGACTCGCCGCCGACGGCGATGCGGGTGGGGTCGAGGCCAAGGTCGGCGGCACGTGAATGGAGAAAGGTCAGCGCGGCGTAGCAATCGTTAGCCGGGCCGGGGAACGGGGTATCGGGGGAAAGACGGTAATCAATGCTGGCCACGGCGATGCCGAGTTCGCGGACGACGCTGGTGGAAAAGGCGTCGCTGGCGGCCGCCGACCCCACGACGAAGCCGCCACCGTGCATCCACATGAGGACGGGCACCGGGCCGGACGCGGACGCTGGGGTGAGCAGGCGGACGGAGACATCCGGGTCCGTGCCCTCACCGGGGGCCTGGAGGAGCTGCACGCTGACACCCTCGTAGGAGAGGTCGGCGAGGAAGGCGGTGACGAAGTCGTCGAGCGCGGCGCGGGAGGAGGGGACATCGCTGAAGTCGGCGTCGGGAAGCATGGCGACGGCGGCGGCGAGCTCGGGATCGAGTGTGGGGAAGGTGGTCATGAAGGAAAACCTACTGGCAGTTGTGATGCCAGTCACCCGCGGGGCGTCGGGTATGCGGGGGACGTCACCCGACAGGAGAGACAACCGCTAGCGCAGGATCCCGCTCTCCCGGGCACTGGCCACGGCCGCTGTCCGCGAGGACACGTCGAGCTTGGTGTAGATGTGCGCCAGGTGGGACTTCACGGTGGCGTCGCTGATGAATAGTCGCTGCGCGATCTCCTCGTTCTTTGCACCGGTGGCGACGAGCCCCAGGACCTCGATCTCCCGCGCACTCAAGGTTGGCTGCGGGGAGCGCATTCGCGCGAGGAGGCGGCCCGCGATGGCGGGGGCGAGGGCGGTTTCCCCGGCGGCTGCAGCGTGGATGGCGGCGAGGAGCTCGTCGAGCGGGGAGTCTTTGAGCAGGTATCCGCTGGCCCCGGCCTCGACGGCGCTGAGGATGTCGCTGTCGGTGTCGTAGTTGGTGAGCACGAGCACCGCCGGTGGGTGGGGTAGCGCCCGGATGAGTCGGGTCGCGTCCGCCCCGGTGTCCTCGGTGCCAAATTGTAGGTCCATGAGCACGAGGTCGGGGGAGTGCTCACTAGCGAGCGCTACTGCCTCCTCCGGGGAGGTGGCCTCGGCGATGACGGCGATGCCGGGGTCATTGGACAACATGGCGCGCAGGCCAGTGCGCACGACGGGGTGATCATCGGCGATCACGAGGCGGATCATGGGTGGCCTCCGGTGCTGGGAATCAAGGGCAGGTCGGCGCGGACAGTGGTGCCCTCGCCGGGTGTGGAAGTTACCGAGAGGGTGCCGTCGAATTGCTCGACGCGCTCGCGCATGGCCTGCAGGCCGAAGGATTCGGCTTCGTGGAAGCCGCGACCGTCGTCAAGCACCTCCAACGTGGCGGTGCTGGCATCGGCGAGCAGGGTGATGGAAATGCGGGAGGCGTCGGCGTGGCGGATGGCGTTGGACAGGGCGCCTTGGGTGATGCGCAGCAGCGCGGTCTGGATGCCCATGGGCAGGTCAACGTCTGCGGCGGTGACCTCGATGGGGATCTCCGCGCGGCGGGATTGCTCCGCCCCGAGCCTGCGCAGCGCCGCCGCCAGACCGTCCTCGAGGCGACTGGGCGTGAGCTCTCGGATGATTTGGCGCGTATCGGCGAGGCTCTCGGCCGCGGTCTCCCGGGCCAAGGTGAGGTAGCCCGCCGCGGGTTCGGGGGTCGTGGGCTCGGCGGCCTGCAACAGCATCTGGATGGACGATAGGCCCTGGGCGACGGTGTCATGGATATCGCGAGCCAGCCGGGCCCGCTCCGCGAGTGCTCCTTGTTCGCGCTCCGTGTCGGCGAGCTGCGCGCGGGTGCGCATGAGCTCGCTGAGCAACTGCTCCCGCGCCTGCGCCTCCCGGGTCAGCGCGCGGTAGGCCAACCCGATGAGCAACGCGACCCCGGCGCCGATGAGCGGCCCGATGACCCCGCCAACGCTAAAGCCCAGATGCAGCCCAAGCGCCACGATGGCGAAAGCGGTGGCGAGGATGATCACCACCGCGGAACTCGCGCCGGGCAGGAGGTGAAGGTAGAGGAAGAAGAGGGGAAAGACCAGGTAGGCGCCCTCGGGGCTGAGCCACGTCAGCGCCGCCCATAAAACGGTGAGCACGATGATCCAGCCCAGGCTCGCGGTTCCTGGCTGACCGTCCGATCCCCGCGCCGCCCATGCGCCGAGCAGGTAGACCGCCACGAAGGCGATGCCGACGACCAGTACCCACGGCGCCACCGGCGAGGACACCGCGAAGGCCCGCACGATGGCGAAGCCCGTCAGCCCCACGAGGAGGGCGTGCAGCCCGAGGCGCAGGCCGGTGAACACGGGGGCGAGGTTCGAATGTGACATAGCGGTGTCAAGCCTAGGGGAGTGCTCGGCGGGCGCCATCAACAGAAATGATGACTCCGAAAGCGCAGGTTCAGCCGATGCTGTTCGACCCCCGGCGAGGGGAAGCTCAGGGGGTAGCTCGCACAAGGAGTGCTGGGCAGGAAAGGAAAGCTGTGTTTGTCGCTTGGAAGGAACTGCGGTTCGCCCGCGGAAGATTTGCGCTCATCGGGGTGGTGGTGGCGTTGATTACCCTGCTCGTGGGGTTTCTCTCCGGCCTGACTGGGGGCCTGGCGGCGCAAAACGTTTCTGCGGTGCTCAGCATCCCCGCCGACCGGATCGTCTTGCAGCAGCCGAGCACGGGCAGCCCCAGTTTCTCCACCTCTTCCCTCAACCCGGATACGGTGCGCCAGTGGCAGGACGCGCCCGGGGTTGAGTCGGTGACCCCGATCGGCATCTCGCAGACCCGGGCCGCCCGCGCAGGGTCGGAGGAGCCCACCGGGGTTGCCCTGTTTGGCCAGCCTTCGGGTCTGGCCGAGGGGGAGGTTGAGCTGTCCAGCGGCGCCGCCGAGGCACTGGATGCCCAGGTCGGCGATACCGTGACCATCAATAGCCAGGATGTCACCGTCGCCGCCGTGGGCGAAGATCTCTGGTACAGCCACACCCCCGTGATCACGATGAGCACGCCCACCTGGAGCGAGCTGAGCCAGCGTGTCGGCGGGACCGGCGAACCGACAATGCTGGCGGTGACGGGGGAGCCGGACTGGGCGGACGTCGATAAGCAGGCAGGCACCGTGGCGCAGACCCCGCTGGCCAGCCTCTCCGCCCTCGACGCCTTCTCCTCCGAGATCGGCTCGCTGGGCCTCATGATCGCCATGTTGTTTGGCATTTCCGCCCTCGTCGTCGGCGCCTTCTTCACCGTCTGGACGATGCAGCGCGCCGGCGACATCGCCGTCCTCAAAGCCCTCGGCGCTAGCACCGCATCACTCGTGCGCGACGCGCTTGGCCAAGCCCTCATCGTGCTAGCCGTGGGCATCGGCGTCGGATTAATCGCCGTTGTTGGCCTCGGGGTTGCGGCAGGCCAGGCCCTGCCCTTCGTGTTGAGCCCGCTCACCACCCTCGCCCCGGCTGCCATCTTGGCGCTGCTCGGGCTCCTCGGCGCGGCGTTCGCGCTGCGCATTGTCACCTCCGCCGACCCCCTCACTGCCCTCGGGAGCAACCGATGATTGAACTCCGCAACGTCACCCTCACCTTCCCCGACGGCGCCAGCCGCATCACCGCCGTCGACAACGTCAGCCTCCGCGGCGAGGACGGCGTGGTCACCGGCATCACCGGCCCATCCGGCTCCGGAAAATCCAGCCTCCTCGCCGTCGCCGCCACCCTCATCCGCCCCGACTCGGGCTCCGTCCTCATCGGTCGGGGAGAAAAGCTTATCGACGCCGCCGTCCTCAGCCCCCACGACGCCACCGCCCTGCGTCGCAGAAGCATCGGGATTGTCTTCCAACAATCCGCCCTGCTCCCGGCCCTCACGGCCCGCGAGCAGGTGCAGGTCATGGGTCGGCTTGGCGGCCAGGCACATCGATCGCTTATCGACGCCCGCGTGGACGATCTCCTCGCCGCCGTCGGCCTCTCCGCCCACGCCGACAAACGCCCCCACCAACTTTCCGGAGGACAACGCCAGCGCGTCGCCATCGCCCGCGCCCTCGTCCACGAACCAGACATCCTCCTCGTCGACGAACCCACGAGCGCCCTCGATCAGGAACGTGGCGCGGAGATCATGGAGCTCATCGCCCGCCTCACCCACGAGCGCGACACCGCCACGCTGCTAGTCACCCACGACCTCATTCACCGTTCGGCCCTCGACGAATTAGTGACAGTGGTGGACGGGCGCGCAGCCATGACGAGTTCCGTCTGATGGCGATCGCTGACCGCGCTGGGAAACGCCGAAGAGCCGTGGAACGTGCCGGGGAAGCAATGCATCTCCACACTGACCCCCGCCTGCAGGAGCCGCAGACCATAAGCAATGGCCTCATCCCTCAACGGGTCAAGCTCCATCATGGAGATATACGTCCGAGGGAGACCACTGAGATCCGCCGCGAGGGCAGGAGAAGCGTCAGCGTTGTCCATGCCATGGTCGCCTAGGTAGAAGCGCCACATGAACTCCGCGCTCGGTCGGTTAAACACAGGGGTGTCGACGAACTCCCTCATCGATACCGTCGACATTCGGCTATCCAGCACAGGAATGTCCAACAGCTGAGCTGCGATGGGAATCTGACCCTCATCACGCGCCCGGAGGACAGTGCTGGCCGCGAGGCACCCACCCGCGCTCTCCCCGCCGACCGCGATGCGGTCCGGGTCCAGGCCCAGCTCGGCGGCATGGTGATAGAGGTAAGTCAGGGCCGCGTAGCAATCATCATGTGCGCCGGGGAAGGGGACTTCCGGGGCGAGGCGATAATCAACACTCGCGACCGCCATGCCCCACGTGCGAACGAGCGTGAGGGCGAAGGCGTCACTGTCCTTGGCCCGGCCGAGGGCGAAGCTGCCGCCATGAATCCACAGCAGGACGGGGAGAGGGCCGGTGTCTTCGCTGGCGCTGTCGGGGGTGAGGAGGCGGATGACAGCCTCGGCGACTGCAAGCTCGCGAACGGTGACGCCGTCATAGGACAGCTCGGCCAACGCGGCATCGGTGGCCTGGTTCATCGCTTCACGAGCCGCCGGGAGATCAATGGTGTCGTAGTCCGGCTCCGGCATCATCGCCACGGCAGCTGCGAACTCGGGATCGAGGGTAGGAAAGTGCGTCATGGGGCAAACGTACAATGCTGTGTGAGGCACGTCACCCGCAGTGCGTCGGGTATCGGGAGCCCATCTACCGACAACGCATCGCCATGAGGTAGCGGGCCGTATGCGCTACCTGCGGGGAAGCATCATCCGCCAAGCGTGCCAACAGTGCATCAGCCCCTGGACCGGGGATCCCGGCGAGCGACTCGGTCAGCCGGTGCCGAACGGAGTCCTCGGCCCCGGCGAGCTCCGCAGCGAGGGCCTCGGTGATCTCTGCAGCGTAGCCATGCTCGACCGCCAGCAGCTCTAGAACATCGGCGGCCTCCACGTCCTCGCGGCCCGACACGATGAGCTCCACCAGACCCGCAACCGCATCCACCTCACCTAATCTGCCTCGCTCCATGGCCGCCCAGCCCCGCACCTGGGGATCGGCGTGCGCGATGGCGCCAGCTAAGGCCTCCAACGACTGCGCTGAACCGATCTTCCGCAGCATCATCGCCGCCCGGCGTTGTCGATCAGGCGAAGCGGACGTTAAGACGGCTGTGAGGCGGGGCACCGCGGTGTCCCCGCCCTGCGCCACCACCCAGTCCAACGCACCGGCGGTGTTGGGATCGGACTCGGACAGGGCGGCGTCGATAAGCAAGGACAGATGACGCTCGGCGTCGACCGATAATGCCACCCGCAGCCGCTGGGAGGGCTCGGCGGCTCCGAGACCCCGCATGAGGCTCGTGGTGCGCAGCACGTCGGACCAGTCGACCGGATGGCTGGCGCGCACCAGCCGGAGAGTGCGCAACAGCGCCTTTTCTTGGGTGAGGCGCTCGCGGGTGCCGGTGATGAGGGCGTCGATAAGCGTGGTCGGGCTGAAACCCGGATCGCGGAGCACCTCCGCGACCTCCGACAGCTCCAACCCCAACGAACGCAACCCCTCGATGTGGAACAAACGCCGCAGATCCTCGTCCGAGTACTCGCGATACCCACCGGCGGTGCGCTCCGACGGACGGAGCACGCCGATTTTGTCATAATGCCGCAGCATCCGGGCGCTAACACCGGAAAGCTCGGACACCTCACCAATACGCACTGTGGAACCCCTCCTCCGGGTCAGCCATGATCCGCTCCGTCGCCAGCGCGTGGGCACGCACCACCTCCCGAGGATGATGCCGAGCACGCGCCACGACCTCCTCGGCGGCGGGACCCAACAGCGCGAACGCCTGGCTCAAGCTCAGCCGAACCTCACGATCTCCGCGGCCGAACTGCGACGCCAGCACCCTCGCCAGCTGGGGCTTCTCCTCCTCCGGGTAGAGGCCAGCCGCCGCGCGCCACGCCGTGCGGGCCACCTCATCATCCTCGTCGCGGAGCAAATCCAGAGTAATCGCCCGCCACGTCGTGGGATCCGCGATCTTAGTCAATGTATGCAGCGCCTGGCTGCGAGTCCGCGGCGACGTCGAACGCAGCTCGGGCAGCACGAGCTCCACCACCATCGCGTGATCATGGCGAGTCAAGGCCCAGGTCAGCATGTCCCGAACGAAAAAATCCGGCTCATGCGCGCACTGGGCGACGAGGGGCGGGATGAAATCCGGCTGCGGGCTCGTACCTGCAGCCAGGGCGGCCTGCAACCGGGTGGATGCGGCCGGTGAGGTCAACGCGTGTTGGAGCCGACGGTGGTCAATGGCGGTCATGGGGACCACCTCCTTTCCCTCAACATCCAAAACCATGACACAGTGACAAGGTCAAGGGCATCGCATGAGATGTCGCCAGCATTAGCGACGACGTATTCTAGAACCAACGACCGGCCGCACCCGCGACCGTGAGACTTCAGGAGTAGACCACCATGTCCATGAACGACAACGTTTTCCGCAAGCTCACCGTCGAACAATCCTTGGCTTACCTAGCCGACGTCCAGCCCGGTCGCTTGGTGCTGCACCGCAACAAGGACCTGGAGATCTTCCCGATCAACTTCGTCATCGATGGCGAAGACATCTACTTCCGCACCGCCGAAGGCTCCAAGCTCTTCACCCTCACCCTCAACCACGACGTACTCTTCGAGGCCGACGGCGTTGACGACGGCACCGCCTGGTCCGTCATCGTCCGCGGCACCGCCGAAGTACTAGAAGACAGTGCGGCAGTCGCCCACGCCGAAACCCTCGACCTCAAGCCCTGGGCCCCGACCCTCAAGTACAACTGGGTGCGCATCCAAGCCACCGAGATCTCGGGCCGAGAGTTCGAGATCGCCGAAGAACCGGAACGCTACTAAGCCACCACTAACGCCACCACGTTGAGGTGGGCTCCGGCGGCGTATGCCGCTTGTGATTGCCCACCGTCCACAGGTGCTCGATCCGCCTCCGGGCGTCATCGGGCACCTTTCGGCCTTCCAGGTAGTCATCGATGTGCTCATAGGTGACCCCGAGGGCGTGCTCATCCGGCAGGGCCGGGCGATCTTCCTCGAGATCAGCGGTGGGAACCTTCCGCCACGTGCTTTCCGGCGCGCCCAGCTCCCGCAGTAGGGCGGCACCCTGACGCTTATTCAAACCGGCGAGGGGGAGAAGATCAGCCGCGCCATCACCGAACTTGGTGAAAAACCCCGTGACGTTCTCCGCCGCATGGTCAGTGCCGATGACCAGCAGATTCTTCTCGCCCGCAATCGCGTACTGAGCAATCATCCGCTGACGAGCCTTCACGTTGCCCTTGTTGAAATCGCCGAGATTGCTCAGACCGATGGAGGCGGCGACGGCGCGGTCCATCGCCGCGGTGGCCTCTGCAATATTGACGGTCACGCTGTGGTCGGGGTTGATGAAACGCAAGGCCTCCTGAGCATCATCCTCATCGGCCTGAGTGCCGTGGGGGAGACGCACTGCCCAAAACTCCGCGTCCCGGCCTTGCTCGCGCAGATCGGTGACGGCCAACTGAGCAAGCCGACCCGCCAAAGTCGAGTCCTGCCCGCCGGAAATGCCCAGGACAAACCCCTTCGCCCCGGACGCCTTAAGATAATCCACGAGAAAGGCGACGCGGGCGTCGATCTCCGCGGCGGCGTCGATAATCGGCAAAGCATGCAGAGCACTGATAATGGAATGCTGCAAAGATTCGGGAGCCTGAGACATGCTGCCGATACTAGCCGCCACCGTTGCCCGAATCGCGGCCCACGAACAGCTAGGGCAATTGTTTTGGTGGATGAGGCAGGCGTCAGGTAACATATCTCCTCGTGTCATGGCTGGTGGACTCGCCGAGTACATCGGTGACAGATCCCCAGTCACTGCAGGAAAATTAGTCGCATTCCGATAACGCGCATACAGAAAGGAGCGCCCGATGAAGGTCCGCAAGTCGCTTCGGTCGCTGAAGAATAAGCCGGGCGCCCAGGTTGTGCGTCGTCGTGGCAAGGTCTACGTGATCAACAAGAAGGAGCCGCGCTTCAAGGCCCGTCAGGGTTAAGAGCTCGCCTCTGCATAATCGTCAGCCGTCCGCCTCCCGTTGGGGAGCGGGCGGTTTTCGTTATGCCTGCCCCAGCTTTGGCCGGCCGAGTCGGCGAAACCCGCACTTCCTAACAACTTGGCCGGTTTGGAAGGGCGATTGGCCCCGGAGTTGTTAGGAAGTGCGGGTTTTGGGTCGCATGTGTGGGTCAGGTGGTCGTTGCCCCATAACCTGATCCCGACGCCCTCCTCGCGACGGGAAGGCTGGCTGGCGAGGAGCGTCCTGGGGTTTTGGGCCCGGGCTAGCGTTCCGGTCGGGAGCAGGGCGTCGGGAGGATGCAGGCCGCAACCCGATGAGCATCACCAGCCCCACAAGACCGCAGCCGCCCCAGTTTATAACGATTTGGTAACTGCATACTGCCGGAAAAGCGCGCGAACAGCGGAAATCCCATCGGTGTTGTTCCGGGGCGAGCAATGCTTGCGGGGGCAAGGTCAACATGTGGGCCTGGTTGTGCTCACATCCTGGGAGTTTCATCCGTGTAACTACTATATATAGTGCTGGTTGCGCCCATTGACCACAAAGTATAGTGTCATTAACTGTCGCTACCGGGGAAACCCGGAGCACGGAAGAAGTGCCAGAAGCACGACAGACGACACAGATTGAGGACAACTCCCATGGCTATCACCCTCTACACCAAGCCCGCTTGCGTTCAGTGCAAGGCCACGAAGAAGGCTCTGGATCGTGCTGGTTTGGAATATGACACCGTGGACATCAGCCTGGACGATGATGCTCGTGACTACGTCCTGGCCCTGGGTTACCTCCAGGCCCCGGTGGTGGAGGCCAATGGTGAGCACTGGTCCGGGTTCCGCCCCGAGCGGATCAACAACCTGACTGCCGTCGTCGCCTAAGCTGCTCCGGCAGTGAAGTGGAGGCGATATCCCGTCGGGAGTCGGAGAGCCTCCGCTGAAACCTCCTCGCATCGCTGAGCCCGCCCACCACCAGCTGGGCGGCTTTGTTAGTTAGAGAACCCTCAAGCGTCAACTTAAGGAAGTGAAACGGCATGCTCGTCGTGTATTTCTCCTCCGCTACGGAGAATACTCGTCGGTTCGTCGATAAGCTTGGGCTTCCTGCCCAGCGGATTCCTCTGCTGAAAGCGGAGGAACCGCTGGTGGTGGATGAGCCTTACGTGCTGATTTGTCCGACGTATGGAGGCGGGGCGTCGATAAGCAATCAGAATTCGCGTCCCGTTCCGGTGCAGGTCATTCGCTTTCTTAATAACGAACACAATCGCAGCCTCATTCGTGCGGTGGTGTCGAGCGGAAACACCAACTTTGGTACTGATTTCGGGGTGGCCGGCGAGGTCATTTCCAAAAAGTGCCAGGTGCCGTATGTCTATCGCTTTGAACTGCTGGGAAACGATGAGGACGTGGAAATCCTCCGCGCGGGCTTGTTAGAGAACGCGGAACAACTCGGACTCCAGCCCGAACCAGCAGCTAGTTAACCTACCAACGAGAGTGAAAGGCAAGGAAACGTGACCACCACGAGCCAGCCCATGGGAAAGTCCGTCGCCGAGCCGGTGAGCCAGGCGGAACAGCTTGATTATCACGCGCTGAACGCGCTGCTCAACCTGTATGACGAGAAGGGTGAGATCCAGTTCGATAAGGACCGCGAGGCCGCGAACCAGTTCTTCCTCCAGCACGTCAACCAGAACACCGTGTACTTCCATGATTTGGAAGAAAAGCTGCATTACCTCGTGGAGAATCGTTATTACGAGCCGGAGGTGCTGGCGCTCTATGACTTTGACTTTATTAAGTCCCTGTTTAAGCGTGCCTACGCCTTCAAGTTCCGTTTCCAGACTTTCCTCGGCGCGTATAAGTACTACACCTCGTACACGCTGAAGACTTTTGATGGCCGCCGCTACCTCGAGCGCTTTGAGGATCGGGTGTCCATGACCGCCCTGTTCTTGGCCAACGGTGATCGTCCGCTGGCGGAGAACCTCGTCGATGAGATCATGTCCGGCCGTTTCCAGCCCGCGACCCCGACCTTCCTCAACGCCGGCAAGGCGCAGCGCGGCGAGCTGGTTTCTTGTTTCCTCCTGCGCATCGAGGACAACATGGAGTCGATCGGCCGTGCCATCAACTCCGCCCTGCAGCTGTCCAAGCGTGGCGGCGGCGTTGCCCTGCTGCTGAGCAACCTGCGCGAGTCGGGTGCGCCGATCAAGCACATTGAGAACCAGTCTTCGGGTGTTATCCCCGTGATGAAGCTGCTGGAAGATTCCTTCTCTTACGCCAACCAGCTCGGCGCACGCCAGGGTGCGGGTGCGGTCTACCTCAACGCCCACCACCCCGACATCATGTCCTTCCTGGACACCAAGCGCGAGAACGCCGATGAGAAGATCCGCATCAAGACTCTCTCGCTCGGTGTGGTCATCCCCGACATCACTTTCGAGCTGGCCCGCCGCAACGATGACATGTACCTGTTCTCGCCTTATGACGTCGAGCGCGTCTACGGCAAGCCATTCGGCGATATTTCCGTTTCTGAGCTGTACAACGAGATGGTCGAGGATCCCCGTATCCGCAAGACCAAGATCAACGCGCGCCAGTTCTTCCAGACGCTCGCTGAGATTCAGTTCGAGTCCGGCTACCCGTACATCATGTTCGAGGACACGGTCAACGCTGCGAACCCGATTTCCGGCCGGATCAACATGTCCAACCTGTGCTCCGAGATCCTGCAGGTCAACACCCCCTCGACCTACCACGAGGACCTCACCTACGAGCACATCGGTGAGGACATTTCCTGTAACCTCGGCTCGCTCAACATCGCCATGACGATGGATTCGCCGAACTTCGCATCCACCGTGGAGACGGCTATCCGTGGGCTCACCGCGGTCGCCGAATCTACCGCGATCAACTCCGTTCCCTCCATCCGCGAGGGCAACAACGCCGCTCACGCCATTGGCCTGGGGCAGATGAACCTGCACGGCTACCT
Organism: Corynebacterium testudinoris; assembly: GCF_001021045.1. Taxonomy (NCBI): domain Bacteria; kingdom Bacillati; phylum Actinomycetota; class Actinomycetes; order Mycobacteriales; family Corynebacteriaceae; genus Corynebacterium; species Corynebacterium testudinoris. Next base: position 2,232,229 of record NZ_CP011545.1, on the reverse strand, counting down.
CGGTCGCGAGCGCATGTACTACGGCTCGGAGGAAGGTCTGGACTTCACCAACGCCTACTTCGCCGCGATCCTCTACCAAGCTCTGCGTGCCTCCAACAAGATTGCCCGCGAGCGCGGCGAGAAGTTCGTCGGCTTCGAGGATTCCAAGTACGCCGACGGTACGTACTTCGACAGCTTCGACCCGGCCGATTTCCAGCCGGTGACCGACAAGGTCAAGGCGCTGTTCGCCGACTCCACCGTCACTGTTCCTTCTGCCGAGGAGTGGGCCGACCTCAAGGCCGAGGTCATGGAGCATGGCCTGTACAACCGCAACCTCCAGGCTGTCCCGCCGACGGGTTCGATTTCCTACATCAACAACTCCACCTCGTCGATCCACCCGATCGCCTCCAAGATTGAGATCCGCAAGGAAGGCAAAATCGGCCGCGTTTACTACCCGGCGCCGCACATGGACAACGACAACCTGGAGTACTTCCAGGATTCGTACGAGATCGGCTACGAGAAGATCATCGATACGTACGCCGTGGCCACCAAATACGTCGATCAGGGCCTGTCGTTGACGTTGTTCTTCAAGGACACTGCCACCACCCGCGACATCAACCGCGCTCAGATCTATGCGTGGCGCAAGGGCATCAAGACCTTGTACTACATCCGCCTGCGTCAGGTCGCCCTCGAGGGCACCGAGATTGAGGGTTGCGTCAGCTGCATGCTGTAGCTGTCTCGGCAGCATCTCGGCAGCTTTTCGACGTCCCCGCCCTGCCCGGCGTCAGCCGCCGGGCGGAGCTAGCGCTCCGCGTGTTCAGTATCCGAGAGCAGTGAGCGGGAGTAGTTTTCGGCGGCCACCCGGTCGCCGGAGGCGACGGCGGCCGCGAGGTCTTCGTGGGTGGCAATGGCGCGATCTCCGGGCATGGCCGAGATGTGGTCGTAGCGGCTTCTCGCTTCGAGGACGCAGAGCAGTGGGGGAATGAGGGCGGCGAACATTTCGTTGCCCGAGGCTTCCATGAGGAGTGCGTGGAAGCGCAGATCCACGTCGAGGAATGACTGCGAGGCTGCGCGGCCGGATCGGCTGAGCTCGCGCATCGTGGTGGCGAGTTCGACGAGTTCGGTTCGTTGCTGGGAGGACGCGGCCGCCGCGGCCAGGCGGGAAGCCTGGGGTTCGATTCCGGTGCGAAGCTCGTTGAGCGAGAGCAGTTGTGCGCGGCGTTGGGTGGGGGATTCCAGGCGCCAGTTGATCACGGCCTGGTCGAAGACGGCCCAATGCGCGCTGGGGCGGACGGTGATGCCGACTCGCCGCGATGAGGACACTAGCCCTAATTGTTCGAGGGCGCGCATGGCTTCTCGGGCCACGGTTCGTGAGATGCTGAAGCGGTCCCCGATGTCTTGGAGGGTGAAGGTCTTTCCCGGGGGAAGGATTCCGGAAATGATCTCGCGGCCCAGCTCGTTGAGAATTATTTCTACGAGCGGTGCGGCGGGTGTGCGCTGTGCCTCGGGCATCGGTGTTCGCATCCTTTTCGATGAGAGTTCACTTTCACCTGTGGATTTGCGTCGCCGGAGATATCAAAAGTCAGGTGAATTTATTCATGGCGGGCAAGGGTCACGTCAACATTATCGGATGAATACTTGCCGCGGCCAGTTTTTCTGTCTCAGAGTACTCCTAATCCGGTCCTAAAGTATGTGGCATGGCGGACATGTGCGTTCCGGGGAATCTCGGTAGAGTGGGACCCGTCGACTCGCCATTCCGTATCGTGGTGAGCATGCAGTTTTCTTGGGCTTTATCAGCCTTGGGTATAACGTCCATTTCCTTATTTAGAGCAGGGGTTTTCCATGTCTGATCCTTCTGAAAGCCACGAGTACGACCCGTACGTTGACTCCCATGGCGGCCCGGTGTTGGCTATCAACTGGAACGAGGTTCCGGATGAGAAGGACGCGGAGGTGTGGGATCGTCTCACGGGTAATTTCTGGCTTCCGGAAAAAGTCCCGGTGTCCAACGATTTGAAGACCTGGGCCACGCTCAATGAGATGGAAAAGCAGGCCACGATGCGGGTGTTCACGGGCCTGACCCTGCTGGATACGATCCAGGGAACGGTAGGCGCTGTGTCGATGTTGCCGGACGCCAGCACTCCGCACGAGGAGGCTGTCCTCACCAACATTGCGTTCATGGAGTCGGTCCACGCCAAGAGCTACTCCAATATTTTCATGACGTTGGCCTCGACCCCCATGATCAATGACGCTTTCCGCTGGTCGGAGGAGAATGAGCACCTCCAGCGCAAGGCCAAGATCATTTTGTCCTACTACGAGGGCTCTGATCCGCTCAAGCGCAAGGTGGCCTCCACGATCCTGGAGTCCTTCCTCTTCTACTCCGGCTTCTACCTGCCGATGTACTGGTCGTCCCACGCCAAGCTGACCAACACCGCTGACATCATCCGCCTCATCATCCGCGATGAGGCCGTCCATGGCTACTACATCGGCTACAAGTATCAGCAGGCCGTGGCCAAGGAAACCCCCGAGCGTCGCGCTGAGCTGAAGGAATACACCTTCGACCTCATCTACGATCTTTATGAGAATGAGGAGCAGTACACCGAGGATCTTTATGATCCGCTCGGCTGGACCGAGGATGTCAAGCGTTTCCTGCGCTACAACGCCAACAAGGCCCTCAACAACCTGGGCTACGAGGGGCTCTTCCCGGCGGATGAGACTCGTGTCTCCCCGGCCATCCTCTCGGCGCTGAGCCCGAATGCGGATGAGAACCACGATTTCTTCTCTGGCTCCGGTTCTTCCTACGTCATCGGTAAGGCGGAACACACCACCGACGACGACTGGGAGTTCTAGCCCCACTCGCCCTTTTGGCCCGTACCGGCGCATTGTTGCCAGTGCGGGCTTTTTCTTGGCCCAACCCCTTGAAAATACCCCCCATGGGTATATGGTGGAGGTGAACCAACCCCGAGAGAAGGAGTCACCACCATGGCAACCACCACCGAATACCAGGTCACCGGCATGAGCTGCGGGCACTGCGAATCCGCCATCCGCAGCGAAGTTTCGGAGATCCCCGGCGTCACCGCCATCGATGTCAGCGCCGCCACCGGACGCCTCGCCGTCACCTCCGAGACGCTTATCGACGACGCTGCGGTCCTCGCCGCCGTCGATGAGGCCGGTTTCACCGCCGTCAGGAGCTAGCCATGGATATGGACCACGATCACCACGAAGGGGGACACGCTCACCACGTCGCGCAGTTCCGGCGACTGTTTTGGATCATGCTGGCGTTTTCCATCCCGGTCGTGGTCTTCAACGACATGTTCGCCGACCTCATCGGTTATTCGCTTCCCGATGCCGAGTGGGTCCGCTGGGTATCCCCGCTGTTGGGCACCGTCATGTACGGCTGGGGCGGCCGACCGTTTCTTAGTGGCGGGCTGAGTGAGATCCGTGCCCGCAAGCCCGGGATGATGCTGCTCATTGCCCTGGCGCTCACCGTCGCCTTCCTGGCTTCGTGGGGTGCGAGCCTGCACCTGCTGAGCCACGAATTGAACTTCTGGTGGGAGCTGGCCCTCCTGGTGGTCATCATGTTGCTGGGTCACTGGATCGAGATGCGTTCCCTGGCGCAGACCACCTCTGCGCTCGATTCCCTCGCTGCGTTGCTTCCTGATGAGGCCGAAAAGGTTGACGGGGACGATGTGGTGAAGGTCGCGCCCGCCCATCTCGCCGTTGGCGATGTCGTGATCGTCCGGCCGGGGGCGTCGGTACCCGCCGACGGGGTCATTGTCGAAGGCTCGGCGTCGATGGATGAATCGATGGTGACGGGCGAGTCCCGGGCTGTCCGGCGTGGGCCCGGCGACCGAGTTGTCGCCGGCACGATCGCCACCGATTCTGGCCTTCGCGTGGAGGTGACCGCCACCGGCGATGACACCACGCTGGCGGGCATTCAACAGCTTGTTGCCGATGCCCAGGCCTCCTCATCCCGCGCCCAGCGCATCGCGGACACCGCCGCCGGCTGGCTCTTTTGGTACGCCCTCGGCACGGCCATTCTCACCGCCATCGTGTGGACCGTGTTGGGTCGGCCGGATGATGCCGTCGTGCGCACCATCACCGTCCTCGTCATCGCCTGCCCGCACGCCCTCGGCCTGGCCATTCCGTTGGTGGTCTCCATTGCGACCGAGCAGGCGGCCCGCGGTGGCATCCTTATCAAGGATCGGCTCGCGCTCGAATCGATGCGCACCATTAATACAGTGCTCTTCGATAAGACCGGCACCCTCACCAAGGGTGAGCCGACCGTCACCGCTATCGACGCCGTCGACCGCACCGACGATGAGGTCCTCGCGCTCGCCGCGGCCGCCGAGGCGGACAGTGAGCATCCGCTCGCCCGAGCAATCGTCGCCGCCGCGCGCACCCGCGAGCTTGAGGTGCCCCAGGCCGTCGGATTCTCCTCGTCGCCTGCTGTCGGGGTACGCGCCGAGGTCGGCGGCCACAGGATCGAGGTCGGTGGACCCTACCTCCTCAAACAACACGAACAATCCGAGCTCCCCATCGCCGCACAATGGCGCGAGGAGGGCGCGATCATCCTCCATGTGCTTGCCGACGGCCGCGTCATCGGCGCCCTGCGCCTCGCCGACGAGATCCGTCCCGAATCCCGGGAGGCCGTCGAGGCGTTGCACGCCATGGGCGTCGAGGTGGTCATGATCACCGGCGATGCCGAGGCGGTCGCCGAGTCGGTGGCACGCGAGCTTAAAATCTCCCGCGTCTTTGCGGGGGTGCACCCGGAAGATAAAGCAGCCAAGGTTGCCGAACTGCAACAGGAGGGTCGCAAGGTCGCGATGGTGGGCGACGGCGTCAATGACGCTCCCGCCTTGGCTCAGGCGGACGTCGGTATCGCCATCGGAGCGGGTACGGATGTCGCCATTGCGTCGGCCGGTGTCATCCTCGCCTCCGATGATCCCCGCTCGGTCATCTCTGTCTACGAACTCTCCCGTGCCACGTATCGGAAGATGAAGCAGAACCTGTGGTGGGCGGCGGGCTACAACCTCATCGCCGTCCCCTTGGCTGCGGGCATTCTCGCCCCCATTGGGTTCGTGCTCCCGATGAGCGTGGGCGCGATCCTCATGTCGGCCTCCACAGTCGTCGTCGCGCTCAACGCCCAGCTGTTGCGGAGGCTTGATCTTCGCCCTTAAGGCGTGCATTCCCGGGGTCCCAGGTTGGCAAGAAACTGGGGCTTCCGGGGGTAGTAGGGGCAGGCTCCATCTAAAGGTTGATTACTACCGGGGGGAGTTTCCAGTTCCCCGTCCAGGCCAAGAATGCCAATGTCCCTGTTCGCAGGTGTGTCTTGGGTCACTGGTGCGGGTGGGTTCTGGGGTAAACCCCGCGTTTTGCGTCATTGCCCCACGTATTCATGTGTTTTTGAAGGGGTAGCGAGTTAGACTAACGGTTGTCTCCAGCCCCAATAGGCTGGATTGTCTCTTACGCGCCTTCAAAATGTGAGGTCCGGTAAAGGCTTGGCAGTCCGACAGTCGCGGATTGCCTCGTATTCAGGAGGAACTATGACCGCTGTGGCACCACGGGTGGACGATTACGCCCACCCGGAACGTCCAGAACCCACAGGCCATGCCCGCAAGGGCTCCAAGGCCTGGATGATGCTGACCACCACCGACCACAAGCAGCTGGGCATCATGTACATCATCATGTCCTTCAGCTTCTTCTTCCTCGGTGGCTTGATGGCCCTGCTGATCCGCGCGGAGCTGTTCTCCCCGGGCATGCAGTTCCTGTCCAACGAGCAGTTCAACCAGCTGTTCACCATGCACGGCACCGTGATGCTGCTGCTCTTTGGTACCCCGATCGTCTGGGGTTTCGCTAACTTCGTTCTGCCGCTGCAGATCGGCGCTCCTGACGTGGCATTCCCGCGTCTCAACGCTTTCGGCTTCTGGATTACCACGGTGGGTGGCGTGGCCATGCTCGCCGGCTTCCTCACCCCGGGCGGTGCTGCTGACTTCGGTTGGACCATGTACTCCCCGCTGTCGGATGCCGTGCACACCCCGGGTGTGGGCGCTGACCTGTGGATCGTCGGCGTCGGCGCCACCGGTGTCGGTACCGTCGCTTCCGCGATCAACATGCTCACCACCATCCTCACCCTGCGCGCACCGGGTATGACGATGTTCCGTCTTCCTATCTTCACCTGGAACATTTTCGTCACCTCCGTCATCGCCCTGATGATCTTCCCGCTGCTGCTGGCCGCCGCCCTCGGCGTGCTCTACGACCGCAAGCTCGGCGCACACATCTACGACACTGCCAACGGTGGCGCCATCCTGTGGCAGCACCTGTTCTGGTTCTTCGGCCACCCCGAGGTCTACGTCCTCGCGTTGCCGTTCTTCGGTGTTGTCTCTGAGGTCATCCCGGTCTTCTCCCGCAAGCCCATGTTCGGCTACATCGGCCTGGTCTTCGCTACCCTGTCGATCGGCGCTCTCTCCATGGCTGTGTGGGCGCACCACATGTTCGTCACCGGTGCGGTCCTCCTCCCGTTCTTCTCGTTCATGACGTTCCTGATTTCGGTCCCCACCGGCGTCAAGTTCTTCAACTGGGTGGGAACCATGTGGAAGGGTCACATCACGTGGGAGACTCCGATGATTTGGTCCGTCGGCTTCGTCGCGACCTTCCTCTTCGGTGGCCTCACCGGCATCATGCTGGCCTCCCCGCCGCTGGACTTCCAGCTGGCAGATAGCTACTTCCTTGTCGCTCACTTCCACTACACCCTGTTCGGTACCGTCGTGTTCGCCTCCTTCGCTGGCGTGTACTTCTGGTTCCCGAAGATGACGGGCCGCATGCTCGACGAGCGTCTGGGCAAGATCCACTTCTGGTTGACCTTCGTTGGCTTCCACGGCACCTTCCTCATCCAGCACTGGCTGGGCAACATGGGCATGCCGCGTCGTTACGCCGACTACCTGGACTCGGATGGTTTCACCACCCTCAACCAGATTTCCACGGTGTTCTCCTTCCTCCTCGGCGCTTCCGTCATTCCGTTCATCTGGAATGTCTTCAAGTCCTGGCGCTACGGCGAGGTTGTTACCGTCGACGACCCGTGGGGCTACGGCAACTCCCTCGAGTGGGCTACCTCCTGCCCGCCGCCGCGCCACAACTTCACCTCCCTGCCGCGTATCCGCTCCGAGCGTCCTGCGTTCGAGCTGCACTACCCGCACATGGTGGAGCGCATGCGTCGTGAGTCTCACGTGGGACACCACGACGAGCGGGCTGAGAAGACTCAGTCCCCGTCCCCCGCAGCAGTTGGCTCTGACAACTAAAGGTGCCCGGCCCCCCGCCCGGGGGCTGACCAGCCCTACCTCGTAGAACCTCCGACTGATATTCGACCCCCGGTAGAGATCCACTCTCTCCCGGGGGTCGAAGCATCAACAACAGGAAAGTACCTGCCACCGTGGCCGCACACTCATCGAACCATGACAATCCCGAGGCACTCCAGGTCTCGCTGCAGGACGGCCTGCAGCCGGCCGTCATCACCGTCTCTGGCCCTGACCGCCCCGGAGTCACCGCGTCCTTCTTCCGCGTGCTCTCCGCCAACGATGTCCAGCTTCTCGACGTCGAGCAGTCCCAGTTCCGCGGTTTCCTTTCGCTCGCCGCCTACGTCGGCTTCCACCCCGAGCGAGAAGTTCGCCTGCGCGAGGGTCTCACGGAGACCTTACGGGCGCACGGGCAGAAGGTGACCGTCGAGATCGTCGACGGCGTCGTGCAGTCCCGACCGCGCTCGACCCACGTTGTTGTGGTCATGGGTAACCCCGTCACCGCCGCAAACGTATCCTCCATTGGCCAGACCCTGGCCAACTACGGCGCGAACATTGACCGCATCCGGGGCATCGCCGATTACCCGATCACCGGCCTGGAGCTGATGATCACCATCGCCAACCCGGAGCCGGGTGGCGGGCAGGCTCTGCGTAAGGCGCTCGCCGAGCTGACCGGCCAGCTGGGGGTGGATATTGCCATTGAGCGTGCCGGTTTGCTGCGCCGTTCGAAGCGCCTCGTGTGCTTTGACTGCGATTCCACGTTGATCACGGGCGAGGTCATTGAGATGCTGGCTGCCCACGCTGGCAAGGAGGCCGAGGTCGCGGAGGTGACTGAGCGGGCCATGCGTGGTGAGTTGGACTTTGAGGAGTCGCTGCGGGAGCGCGTGGCCACGCTGGCGGGCCTTGATGCCTCGGTGATTGACGCCGTCGCTGCCGACATCGAACTCACCCCCGGCGCCCGCACGACCATCCGCACCTTGAAGAAGATGGGCTACCGCACCGCGGTGGTCTCCGGCGGGTTTAGCCAGGTGCTCGAGGATCTGTCTGCGGAGCTCGAGTTGGATTACACCCGGGCCAACACTCTAGAGATTATCGATGGCAAGCTCACGGGCAAGGTCATCGGCAAGGTTGTGGATCGGGCGGCGAAGGCGGAGTTCCTGCGGGAGTTCGCCGAGGACTCTGGCTTGAAGATGTACCAGACCGTTGCCGTCGGTGATGGTGCCAACGACATCGATATGCTCTCTGCGGCGGGCCTGGGCATTGCCTTCAATGCCAAGCCGGCTCTCCGTGAGGTGGCCGATACGTCGGTGAATCATCCTTTCCTCGATGAGGTCCTCCATATCCTGGGTATCCCTCGCAATGAGATCGACGATTCGGACCTGGAGGATGGCACGTTCCATCGAGTCCCCCTCGACCAATGACCGATTCCCTCGCCTTCGCGCACGCGCTCCTCGTCGAGCGGGTGAGCAGCGACCGTCACGCCCGGTCCGAGGACCCCGCCGACCCGGACACCGTGCAGGCGATGCAGATTGCCTTGCACGTGCCCAAGTCAGATCCACCCCACCGCACTGACCTGCTGGAGGCGACCGCCCGCGCGGTCGTGAGCGTGTGCCTGGCGGAGGAGGTCGCCACCGATGAGGCGTGGCGGACCGGCCTCGAAGACTGGTATGACCACCTCATCCGCAAGGTGGCCCGCCGGGCGCGGAACAAGGCGTGGGACGATGTGCAGGCCGTCCCGGGGATTACGATGAGCGCCGCCGGGGCCCAGGCCCGCGCCTTCGTCCCGACCGCAGTCAGCCGCGTCCCCGACGCGGTACGCAAGTTGCAGATCCAGGGGACAGAATTGCCTGCTGATGCCCCCGGCCCCGTCGACCCCGATGTCCCCACCATCGTTATCGATGCTGGTTTGGCTATGACCACCGGCAAAGCGGCCGCGCAGGTCGGCCACGCCAGCATGCTTCTGGCGGCCGACCGCGACCTGGAGTGGGTCCGCGGGTGGGCGGAGAAGGGTTTCCCGCTCAACGTGCGGGAGATTCCCACCTCGCAATTTGAGGAGTGCAGCAACCGCCCTGGTGCGGTGCAGGTGCGCGATGGGGGCTATACGGAAGTGGCTCCGGGGACGCTCACGGCTGTCGCGTATGCACCGTGACGCCCGATACTAAATCTCGCTAAGTTACTTCCCGCGTGGCATACTCTTGTGGTCCAAATATTTTTCACGAGAATGGGGAGTCACTGTGACCCAGCCATATGATCCTTATAGCGCTAGCGAAGGGGAGAATTCCGGCTACGCCGGCTATTCCGAGAACCCGCAGGCTTTCGATACCTCAAACCGCACGATCGATGCAGTAGAAAGCTTCACGCAGGGGTCGAAGGCTCTGTTCAGCAACTTCCTCCCGTGGGTGTTGTCCTTCTTGGTGTACTTCGCGGTCAGCGTGGGCATCGTTTTGGTAGCTATCGTCCCGATCATTGTGTCCAGCGACGTGACCACTGACGCGTATGGAAACGAGCAGCCCCAGTTCACGCCGCTTGGTGTGATCGCCCTGGTCGTGGCCTACCTCCTCCTGTTCGCCGTGAGCTTCGTGTGGAGCCTCAACATGTACCGCAATGGTGTGCGCCAGGTGCGCGGTGAGAATGTCACGTTCGGTGATTTCTTCAAGCTGTCCGGTCTTGCTGCGCCGCTGGGCGTGTACCTCTTGGTGTCTATTCTGACTCTGCTCGGCATGGTGCTGTTCATCATTCCGGGCCTGGTTGTTGCGTTCTTCCTTTACTTCGCCCTCAGCTTGGTGTTCATTCGCCCGCAGGATGGCGTTTTGGGTGCGCTGCGCAATTCCTTCCAGATTGTTAAGGCCAACCCTGGTGCCACGTTCTTGATCGTTTTGTTCACCATCCTATTGCAGGGCGTCGGTAGCCTCATCGTCATCGGCATCATTGTCGCGCTGCCGATGACGATGTGCATCGTCGCTCACGCTGCCCTCAAGGCCAGCGGCGAGCCGATTCCTTACCGCTCCTGAACCAAGCGGCTCAGGGCACCGCGTACGACCTTCGGGTCGGTGGTGTTCCAGAATCCGGGCATGGAGGCCCGGAGGAATGAGCCGTAGCGCTTGGTCACCAGGCGGTTGTCGAGCACGGCCACGACACCGCGGTCGGTGACCGAGCGCAGCAAACGCCCAGCACCTTGGGCGAGGAGAAGGGCCGCATGGGTGGCGGCTACTTCCATGAATCCGTTGCGTCCCTCGGCAGTCGCGGCCTCTTTGCGGGCCTGCAGCAGCGGGTCGTCTGGGCGGGGAAACGGGACCCGGTCGATGAGCACGAGGGAACACGATGCCCCCGGCACGTCCACGCCCTGCCATAGGGTGAGGGTGCCGAAGAGGCACGTGTTGTCGTTTTTAGAAAACTTGTCTACGAGGGCGCCGGTCGCGTCGTCGCCCTGGCACAGGACGTCGAAGGGCAGGCGCGCGCGCATGGCCTGGGTGGCTTGTTCGGCGGCGCGTCGGGAAGAAAACAGCCCGAGGGTGCGTCCGCCGGCGGCCATGATGAGCTCGTAGATCTCGTCGAGAGTCTCGGGGGAGAGGCCATCGCGTCCGGGATCGGGCAGGTGGCGGGCGGTGTAGAGGATGCCCGCCTTCGCCGGATCGAAGGGGGTGCCCACGTCGAGGGAATCCCACGTGCCCTTCGGCAGGCCCCAGGCGGCGGCCATCGCGTCGAACCGGCCACCCAACGTCAGCGTGGCGGAGGTCAGCACGACGGTTTGTTCGGCGAACAGCCGGGAGTGCAGCAGCCCGGCGACGGACAGGGGTGCCACGGTGAGGACATCGCCGCGGCGCTCGTCGCGGTCGAGCCAGACGACGTCGCGCTGCGCGGCGGGATCGGTCTCAGCGAAGACGTCGAGGATCCGCACGACGGCGTCGTGAAGCTCCATGAGATGGTTGCTCAGGTTGTGCCGCTCGGCTGCCTTTTCCGGGTCGGCCGCAGCCTCGCCCTCGGGGGCGCGGGCGACGGCGTCGCGAAGCGACCACAGGGAGTCACGCAGTCCAGCGAGGGGGCCGTGGGCGTCCTCGCTTATCGACGTCCACCTGCCCTCCGGCAGGTCTTCAGCCATCTGCAACCAGTCATCAACAACCTCTTCGAGCTTGGTGTCCTTGCCGTCCGCGTCGAGCTTGCCGGCGCGCTTCGCCGCAAGCTTGAGCGTGGCGGAGGAGAGCTCGTTGGTGGCGACGGACGTGATGCGGCCGTCGAGCTCGTGGGCCTCGTCGATGATGACGGTGTCATGCTCGGGGAGGATGTTCGCGTCGGCGAGGGCATCGATGGCCAGCAGCGCGTGATTGGTGACGATGATGTCCACCTCGTTCGCCTCCCGGCGCGCGAGCTCGGCGAAGCAGTCCTCGCCGTGGGGGCAGCGGGTCGCGCCCAGGCACTCGCGGGAGGTGACGGAAACCTGCCGCCACGCCTGATCGGGCACGCCGGGTTCGAGGTCATCGCGGTCGCCGCGGGTCGTTTCCTGCGACCACTCGTGGACGCGGGCAATGTGGCGGCCAAGCCAGGACACGTCAGCCTCATCGATGAGCGCGTCCGCCGGATCCTCGACCGCGCCGATTCGGTTGAGGCAGACGTAGTTCGACCGCCCCTTCATGATGGCGAAGGTCGGTCGGCGCTCCATGAGCGGCTCCAGCGCCTCGACGAGGCGGGGCAGATCGCGGTCGACGAGCTGGCGCTGCAGGGCGATCGTCGCCGTGGAAATGATGACCTTGGTGTTGTTGGCCTGCGCATGCCGAATCGCCGGGACGAGGTACGCCAGCGACTTACCGGTACCAGTGCCGGCCTGGACAGCGAGGTGCCGCTCGCCCTCCAAAGCGGCGGTGACGGCCTGCGCCATCCGCACCTGACCATCCCGGCGGGTGCCGCCAAGGGCGGCCACCGCGGCGTCGAGAAGCTCTTCTGTGGACGACGTCAAGGGTTGTTCAGACACAGTGAGGCTACCGACGTTCGGCGGGGAAACCGACGAACCGGATGGAAATGGAGGGCTCATCGCGGGACAGGGCGAGGCCCTCCCACGGGAGGGTGAGCAGCTGAGACGCGAGGTAAGCGCGGGAATCATGCAGGCTCGGCAGGTTGTCCAGCACCTCACCGTCGCGCACCAGCGGGGTAGACAGCACGGCGGACTTCAGGTGGCCGACCTCCGGATCGGGGGAGTCGAAGGGGTACACGAGCTCCTCAACGGCAACGCCGGAGGCGCGGTAAGTGCGCAGGGCCCGCTTCGCCCCGCCGGTCATGCCCTTACCACTGGAACGCTTGGACACGGGATGCCCATCAACCTCGACGAGCTTGTACACCATGGACGCCGTCGGCGCGCCGGAGCCGGTGACCACGGACGTACCCACACCAAACGCATCGACGGGATCGCCGCGCAGGCCCGCAATAGCGAACTCATCGAGGTCGGAGGAAACGACGATGCGGGTGTTGTGGGCACCCAAATCATCGAGTTGCTTGCGCACCCGGCGGGTCACAGCGCCCAAATCACCGGAATCGATGCGGACCCCACCCAACTCCGGCCCGGCGACCTCAATTGCCGTCTCCACGCCCTTGGTGATGTCATAAGTGTCCACCAACAACGTCGTATCAATACCCAGGGATTCGATCTGCGAGCGGAAGGCCGCAGCCTCGTTGGGTGTGCCATCCTCATCGATGTGCAACAGCGTCCACGCGTGCGCCGACGTACCGGACGCAGGGATGCCATAACGATGCGCGGCCTCCAAGTTGGAGGTGGCCTCAAAACCCGCGAGATACGCAGCCCGAGAGGCCGTCACCGCCGCATACTCATGCGTGCGACGCGACCCCATCTCAATGATCGGACGGCCATCGGCGGCAGTAACCATGCGGGCAGCCGCCGACGCCACCGCCGAATCAGAATTCATGATGGAGAGGATGACCGTCTCCAAAATGACACACTCCGCAAAGGTGCCCCGCACGGTCAGCAGCGGCGAATAAGGGAAGTAGAGCTCACCTTCCCGGTAACCATCGATTTGCCCGGTAAAGCGATAATTGCGCAAATACTCCAAAGTTTCCTCGTCGAGGAAATCGAGGGTAGCCAGCTGCGCGTCGGTGAAAACAAAATCCTGCACGGCGTGCAACACTCGGGCGGTACCGGCCACCACCCCATACCGCCGCTCATTGGGCAGGCGACGGGAGAAAACCTCGAAGGCGCAGGCACGATGGGCCGTGCCATCACGCAGGGCGGCCTGCAGCATGGTCAGTTCGTACTTGTCCGTCAGCAGCGACGTCGAACGATTCTGGGGCAGGGAAGACGCTTTGACCGTGTTATTGACCGTGTTCACACCGCCCACCTTAACGCAGCAAGGACACCAGCCGGGCTAGCGGGAGAATTGGATAGCCACCCACACCCGGCCCTGGGATTGGGCCACGCCGATCCCGTAGAAGGTGTGCTCCGGGTCGACGAGGACATTGAGGTGGGACCCGGATCGGATCCAGGCGTCGACGAAGTTATACGCATTGGCCTCACCGACGGGAAGGTTGTGCTGGATCATGGCCACGTTGGTGTCGGTCGCTTCTTCCCTCCCCAGCACCGCGGTGTGCTCGGCCCACTTCTGGGCCTGGAGCTGCAACTCGAAGGGATCCATGATGGCCGGCTTGACGGTGGCGTTGTGCCGCAGCTCCAGGATCGCCGTGTTGAGCTCAGTGCGGATCTCTTCCAGGTGGGCCTGCTCCTCCGGGGAGGGCGATTCGTAGGATGAGTCGGTTCCGCCGGGCTGAGCACCTGGTGTGGTGCCTTGGGTGGCGCCGAGAACCATCGTGAGGATAAGACCAAGGGCGCTGACGAAAAACCCAATGTGGCGCAGCAGATCGCGGAATCCGCTTGGGCTGTTCAACAGCTGGTTGAGTCCGGTGGCCATGACGGTAGATCGCTTCCTGGTTGGTTCCCGATGGTGGAGGCCGCATCGAAGGCGTAACTGGCCTCGAACCTACAACATTGTCCGGCCCACCACCACCGGTTCCGCCCGCGAACTGCTCGGGTGACTAGGCTGTGTGACATGGACTGCCCACATCTGATGAGTTCGCCGATGCCCATGGCGACCCCGGAACTCGACGAGGCCATTGAGGTCAACGTCGCCACGGCCGAGAACTTGCCGTGGATGTGCATCGTCTGGGATGACCCGGTCAATCTCATGAGCTACGTGGCTTATGTCTTCCAAACCGTGCTGGGATATGACCGCAAGCGGGCGACGGAGTTGATGATGCAGGTGCACACCGAGGGCAAGGCAGTTGTCTCCTCGGGTGAGAAGGACAAAGTTGAGGGCGACGTGAAGAAGCTGCACGTCGCTGGCCTCTGGGCCACCATGCAGCAGGCGGGATAGGCGAGGGTAGCTGCGATGAAGAATTGGAAGAGGAAGAAGGGTCTCATGCGGGCCCCGAAGTTCACCACGGTGCTGGAGCCGATGGAGCGTGAGGTGCTGGGCAATCTCACCGCCGCGGTGAGCGAGGCGATCATGGCCCGCGCGCAGTCAGCGCCCCGGGACGAGTTGTCTGAGCTCACCGGCATTCCTTCCGGCCACAAGGATGCCCCGGAGGATCCGGCGATGGCGCGCCTGCTGCCCGACTTCGAGCGGGAGGGCGATGAGGAATACGAGGGCGATAATTCCCTCCTGCGCAGCCTCCACGAGAACGATATTTGTCGCGCAAAGCTGGCCAACCTGCAGGTCATCGCCGAGGTCGTGGGCCCCGATGGTGGCGTGGAGCTCACGCTGAGCGAGGAGCAGGCATGGGCTTTCATCGCCGGGCTCAACGATCTGCGCCTTTATCTTTCTGCCACGCCCGGGGGCATCGACGAGGCGGTTGACGCGGACCGCGAGATGCTCGTCGAGTGGCTCGGCTTTAACCAGGACAGCCTGCTCACCGCACTCAAAGGGGAGTAGCGCCATGGGTGGCCTGCTTATCGACGTCCCCGGTATCCAGCTCGGCCACACCAGCCTGGGGGACACCGGGGTCACCGTCGTCCTAGCCGGTCCCGCAGGCATGACAGCGGCTGTCGACGTCCGCGGGGGTGGGCCCGGCACCCGCGAGACCGATCTGCTGGCACCACACAACACCGTCGATCGCGTCCACGCGATCGCGCTGTGCGGCGGATCGGCCTTCGGCCTCGCCGCCGCCGACGGTGTCATGACCGAATTGGAACGGGCCGGCATCGGCTTTCCCGTCCTCGGCGAGGAACGCGAGGGACCCCGGGTGCCCATCGTGCCCGCCGCCGTCATTTTCGATCTCTTCGTCGGCGACCCGGCCCATCGTCCGACCGCCGCCGATGGGGCGGCGGCGACCCGCGCTGCGCTGACGGGCGATGGTGGGGACGCGGGGACGTCGACAAGCATTGGTGCTGGATGCGGAGCCACCGCCGGAGTGCTGCGCGGCGGATTTGGGCAGGCCAGCGTCCAGGTGGGGGAGTACATGGTCGCGGCCGGCGTGGTGGCCAACCCGGTGGGCTCGGTAATTGATCCGCGGACGGGCCGGCTGTATGGCGATCCCCGGCTCGCGGCCGTGGACCTCGAGCGCTTCCGCGCCCTGGAGCCTCCCGCAGCACAGCTCAACACCACGATCGGCATTATTGCGACCACTGCGCCGGTGACCACGGCGCAGGCCCAACGCTTGGCGATGACCGGACACGACGGCATCGCCCGCGCCATCCGCCCCGCCCATTCACCCCTCGACGGTGACACCCTCTTCGCGGTGTCGACGGCCCCCGCCCCCGGGTTGGTCGACATCCCCACCCTCGGCGAGCTGTGCCGGGCCGCGGCGGACGTGGTCGAAGCCGCCATCGTCGCGGCAATCATCGGAGCCGCGCCGGGCTATGGACTGGGGACCTACGCTGCCTTAACCACCGCTAACCGTTAATCTGGGTGGCACTATGACTCAGTTTCCTGTGACCCCCACGCCTGCGGTGCCCGCCCGCAAGAAGCGTTCTCCCATGCGTTCCGGCTTGCTGTTTGCCGGGATTTACGTCATATCAATTTGGGCTGTCCATATAATTAACGCGGTTATTTTCGGTGGAAACCTCGTCTATTTCGGTATCCATCCGCTCGACTTGTCATCGGTGTGGCACATTTTCACCTCGCCGCTTTTACATGCGAACATTGACCATCTCATTTCCAATACGGTGCCAGGAGCGATATTTAGTTTCCTCGTGGGAGCATCCGGGGCGCGAGTGTGGTGGGAGGTAACCGCTTTTGTGGTGATTCTGGGTGGCGCCGGTGTGTGGTTACTCGGCGGAGTGGGCACCAATCATATTGGCGCTTCCGGCCTGGTGTACGGGTGGCTGGCGTACCTGCTGGTGAGGGGAATTTTCAATCGCAGCCTTTCACAGATCCTCACGGGCGTCATTCTGGGCGTGTTCTATTCCGGTCTCGTGTGGGGCGTTTTGCCCGGCGTGCCGGGCGTCTCGTGGCAAGCGCACCTATTCGGGGCTATCGGGGGGATTGCCGCGGGTGTTTTGATTACGTCCGATGACCCCCCAGCCTTGCGGGAAAAGCGGCGCCAGAAGCAAATTTCGCGTGGGAAATTAAGTTAAATTTTAGGATTTACCAGGTTTTTCTCAGAGCCTGAAAAGAATGGTCACATCAACCGTGAAAATGCGCTAGTATATGGCAACATGAAAGCGAATGAGTTGCCGGTGTTCATTGAACTCAACGACCAAGAGACGAGCACCTGGACCCACATATGGGCCTTTCACTCTGGCATTCACTCACGCTTAGATTCGCGGCTGAAGAAGGAAGCGGGCCTCAGCCACGTTGAATACCTCGTGCTGTACAACCTCGCCCGAGCGGGCGGGCGCCGCCTCCGCATGAGCGATCTCGCGCAGGCCTGCCATATGACCCTGTCGCACTTCTCCCGCGTCATCACCCGCCTCGAATTGCAAGGCATGGTCGCCCGAATGCCAGACTCCGTCGACGGCCGCTCCACCCTGGCCGAAATCACCGAGCAAGGCTCCGCACTGCTCGCCCTCGCCAGCCCCGGCTTCGTCTCCGAAGTCCGCTCCATGGTGTTTGACCACCTCGAACCGGAAGAATCGGCGGCCCTGGGCAACGCCATGCGCAAACTCGCCACGGCCGCAGTGGAGCGCCGCAACTAGCGCTACCATGGGGGCCGTGATGACCTCCTCCACCCCTGGATCCACTCCGGGACCCGATGCCCCCATTGGCATCTTCGATTCCGGCGTCGGCGGACTAACGGTGGCCCGCACCATCGTTGACCAGCTCCCGCACGAATCGATCATCTACATCGGTGATACGGCCAACGGCCCCTACGGCCCGCTGCCCATCGCCGACGTCCGTGAGCACGCCACCCGGATCGCCGATGAGCTCGTCGAGCGGGGCTGCAAAATGCTGGTCATCGCCTGCAACACCGCGTCCGCTGCGTTCCTCCATGATGCGCGGGAGCGTTACGACGTCCCGGTCGTCGAGGTTATCCAGCCCGCCGTCCGCCGCGCCCTTTCCACCACCCGCAACGGCCGCATCGGCGTCATCGGCACCGTGGGCACCATCAACTCCGGCGCCTACCAGGACCTCTTCGCCATCAACCCCGGCGTCGAGGCGTTCGCCCAGGCCTGCCCCAGCTTCGTCGACTTCGTGGAGCGGGGCATCACGTCCGGGCGACAGATCCTCGGCGTGGCCGAGGCTTATGTGGAACCGCTGCAGGCGGCGGGCGTCGATACGCTGGTGTTGGGCTGCACGCATTACCCTCTGCTGACCGGCGTGATCCAGCTGGCCATCGGTGACCATGTCACCCTCGTGTCCTCCGCCGAGGAAACGGCGAAGGATGTCCTGCGGGTGCTGACCAGCCGTGACCTGCTGGCCGACCCGAACGCCGACCCCGTGCGGCTTTTCGAATCGACCGGTGATCCCGAGAAGTTCGCCCACCTGGCGGAGCGCTTCCTCGGCCCCGGCCTCACGCAGGTCCACCAGTCCGCTGCACGCTGAGAATTGTCCAGGTGCGTTGGACTCGAAAAATACCCGCATTCGTGGCACAGTTAACCCATGAAGTTGACCATCCTCGGTAGCTCCGGAAGTGTGGGAGCTCCCCAGAATCCGGCCTCCGGATACTTGGTGTCCGTGGATAACTCCCCCTCGGTGATCATCGATATGGGCCCGGGAGTATTGGCCGCGCTGCAGGACGTGCAAGACCCCAGCGATGCCCACGTGGTGTTCAGCCACCTCCACCCCGACCACAGCCTCGATTTCCCGTCGCTGCTGGTGTGGCGGCGTTTCCACCCGACGGACCCCGCCCGCGGACGCAACCTGTGCTTCGGCCCGTCGACGACGGAGTCCTTTTTTGGCCCCCTCTCCGCCGACCCCCCGGTCATCAGCGACGACATGTCCGATACCTTCGCGTTCACCCCCTGGACGTTGGGGGAGGAGCACCTCCTCGGCCGCGTGTCCATCACCCCGTTTCCGGCGGTCCACCCGGTCGAGGCCTACTCCCTGCGCATCCGCGAGCACTCCAGTGGCACGGTCATCGCCTACTCCGGCGACACCGGCTGGAATGACCAGCTCATCGAGTGTGCCCGCGGCGCTGACCTCTTCCTCTGCGAGGCCACCTGGTCGGACCGGGAAGATGACGTACCGCCGGACATGCACCTCAGCGGCCTCGAAGCCGGCCGGGCAGCGCGCCTGGCCGGGGTGGGAAAGCTCATGCTCGTCCACATGCCCCCGTGGGCAGATCCTTTCTCCGCCCTCGCCGCCGCCCGCCGCGAGTTCGACGGGCCCATCGAGATCGGCCTGCCCGGGATGGTGATCGAGTTCTAAGCCGGTAGCCTGAGGGGCATGACTTCTGATTTCACGCGTGCCGATGGCCGCGCTCTCGACCAAATGCGCACCGTCCGCATCACCCGCGGCTTCACCAGCAACCCCGCCGGCTCCGTCCTCGTTGAGTTTGGCAACACCCGCGTCATGTGCACCGCCTCCATAGAACTGGGCGTTCCCCGTTTCAAGAAGGGCTCGGGCGAGGGCTGGCTCACCGCCGAATACTCCATGCTCCCGGCCTCCACCCACGATCGCATGCCGCGTGAGTCCATGCGCGGCAAGGTCAAGGGCCGCACGCACGAAATCTCTCGCCTCGTTGGACGCGCCCTCCGCGCCGCCGTTGATCTTTCCCAGCTCGGCGAGAACACCATCAACATTGACTGCGATGTCCTCCAGGCCGATGGTGGCACCCGCACCGCCTCCATCACTGGCGCTTATGTTGCGCTTGCCGACGCCATTGCCGTCCTCCAAGAACAGGGCGTCGTTCCCGGCAACCCGCTCCTCCCGCCCGTCGCCGCCGTCTCCGTCGGCCTCGTCGAGGGTCACGTCTGCCTCGACCTGCCCTACGAGGAGGACTCCCGCGCCGAGGTTGACCTCAACGTCGTCATGACCGAATCCGGCCACTTCGTCGAGGTTCAGGGCACCGGCGAGCACGGCGACTTCGACCGCGCCCAGCTCAACGCCATGCTCGATTCCGCTGAGAAGGGCTGCCTCGAACTCGTCGCCGCCCAAAAGGCCGCGCTGGGAATCTAATGCAGCTGCTCGTCGCCTCCAACAACGTCAAAAAGCTGGCAGAACTGGAAAAGATGCTTATCGACGCCGCCGTCACCGGCGTCGACATCCTCCCACTGTCCGCCGTTCACGCCTACTCCGAGCCCATCGAAGATGGGCGCACCTTCGCCGACAACGCCCTCATCAAGGCCCGGGCCGGTGCCTCCGCGACCGGTCTGATCACCATCGCCGACGACTCCGGCCTCGCCGTCGACGAACTCAACGGCATGCCCGGAGTGCTCTCCGCCCGCTGGTCCGGCCACCACGGCGACGACGCCGCCAACAACGCCCTCCTCCTGGCTCAGATGGCCCACGTCCCGGACGAACGGCGCGCCTGTGCCTTCGTCTCCGTGTGCGCCCTGGTCACCCCCTCCGGCCAGGAGTTTCTCGCCGAAGGCCGCTGGGATGGCCACCTCCTGCGCGAACCAATCGGTGCGAACGGCTTCGGCTACGACCCGCTGTTCCTCCCAGCCGACGACATCGCCGCCGGGCGCTCCTCCGCGCAGCTGAGCCCCTCCGAAAAGAACTCCCTGTCCCACCGCGCGAAGGCGCTGGCCCAACTAGTGGAGGTCATCCGAAACCTGGCGGACTAATATGCCAGGAATGACTCCGCTGAACACCGACGATCCCCGCAACCGACCCAGCACACCCTCCGGCGAGCGCCAATACGTGCTCACCCTCGGGTGCCCGGATGCCACCGGGATCGTCGCAAAGCTTTCTACCTTCCTCGCGGACAAGGGCGGCTGGATCACCGAAGCCGCCTACTTAACCGACCCAGAAAACAACTGGTTCTTCACCCGCCAAGCCATCCGCGCCGAATCAGTCTCCGAAACCATCGACGAACTCCGCGAAGCCTTCGCCCCCGTCGCCGCCGAATTCGGCCCCCGAGCCCACTGGCGACTCTGGGACACCGCCGAGCTCAAGAAAGCCGTCCTCCTCGTCTCCCGCGAAGGCCACTGCCTCCACGACCTCCTAGGACGCGTCGCCGAAAACGACTACCCCATGGAAGTCGTCGCCGTCGTTGGCAACCACGACAACCTCGCCTACATCGCCGACAACCACGGCGTTCCCTTCCACCACGTCCCCTTCCCCAAAGACGCCGTGGGCAAGCGACGCGCCTTCGAAGAAGTGGCCACCATCGTCAACAGCTACGAACCAGACGCCATCGTCCTCGCCCGCTTCATGCAAATCCTCCCACCCGACTTCTGCGAAATGTGGGCCGGCCGCGTCCTCAACATCCACCACAGCTTCCTCCCCTCCTTCATGGGAGCCCGCCCCTACCACCAGGCCCACAAGCGCGGCGTCAAACTCATCGGCGCCACCTGCCACTACGCCACCCCCGACCTCGACGACGGCCCCATCATCGAACAAGACGTCATCCGCGTCACCCACCAAGACACCCCCGAAGCAATGCAACGCCTCGGCCGCGACGCCGAAAAACGCGTCCTCGCCCGCGGACTGCGCTACCACCTCGAAGACCGCGTCCTCGTCTACGGCAACCGCACCGTCGTCTTCGACTAACCAAACACCTCCGGGTTGTCCCTCCGCAGCTGCTCCGCCTCCTCCGGCGGCAACGGGAACGACGGCGCCGGAACCCACTCCGGCACCGGAATCCACCACAACGTCGGCTGCCGCTCTGCCATGAAGAACCCAGCCCCAGACTCGTGGCCAAAAGCTAACTCATCGACCGTTTCTTGCATGATGAAGAACCCATCCACCTGCAGTTCGCTCTGAAAGCCCAGGGGAACCGCATCTGCGGTGAGGCGGGCAAACTCCTCGCGCGCGGCGGCGTCGGCAAGCAACTCGCTGGGAACAAACATGCCGTCCGCCAACTCGATACCCCGGCTTTCGCCGCCTGAACGAGTGGGCATCGGCTCCGCGAGATCCAGATCGCACACAATCGGCGACTCCGACAACCCACCGCCGATAATGCACCGACTGCCATTGGAAAACGAAAACCGGTAGCTCCCATCCTCCGCGCGCAGCGTGTCAGGGTCTACCGGCTGAAAAGAATCGTCGTATGTGCTCTCACCCG
The DNA here is from genome assembly GCF_001021045.1 of Corynebacterium testudinoris. NCBI lineage: Bacteria > Bacillati > Actinomycetota > Actinomycetes > Mycobacteriales > Corynebacteriaceae > Corynebacterium > Corynebacterium testudinoris. The sequence goes on along the minus strand of NZ_CP011545.1, from coordinate 2,210,354 downwards.
ACGTCGGATCCACCACTTCCTCGGTGGTGGCGGGCGTACTACAACCCGCCACAATGACAGAAGCGAACAACGCCATCATGGCTACAGGTAGTTTCATGCCCCTACATTGCCACACATTGGTGCTGCTAGTCGAGGTGGAAAGCAGCCTTGACCTCGCGGCGTCGATTAGCTTCCACAATGAAGGACAAGAAAGGCACCACACCAGCAATCGCCGTGGTGAACCACACGACCGGCTTCCAGCGGGCCTTCAACCCCAAATTCAACACCGACAACAGATAAATAATGAACGCCCACCCATGCAAAATGGCCACCCACGTCGCCCACGCCGGGATCTCCACCTTCAGCACATACTCCAGCACCATGCGCACAACCAGGATCAGCAAGAAAACACCGGTCACCCACGCTGAAACGGAAAAGAACTTGAGGGCGTTAGCGACTCGCCTCTGGCGCTCCGGATGAATCTTCGCTGTGGTCTGAGTAGTCATGAGGTGGGTTCTCCGTTGTCTGTGCGGTCTCGGGAAGCGCCACGGCGCGGCGTATTGATCTCATTAAAAGTGTCGACGTCAATAGTGGGACGCTGAGGCAAAAAATCCTCATCGATCTCCGTGACCTGCTCACGGAACCTCTTCTCGTCCGCCTGGTAGAGAAACTCCGCATCATCAGCGCTATTCGACGCCTCGATCATGTCGTTCTCATACTCCAAATACTTGCGATACGCGAAGACGAAAAACGCCCCAAACAGCGGCCACTGCAACGCATAACCCAAATTCTGGAAAGTGCCCGATCCCTCCTGGAACCGAGACCACTGCCACCAAGCAAGCGCCAGCGTGCAGCCGACCGCGAGAGTGAGAAATACCAGGTGCGAAGCCCGCACCCTCTTCCGCTCCCGCTTCTTACCATTGTCGTCGCTCACGGTTACACACCCTACCCTCCATCAACCAAAAGGCTTAGTTCTGGGTCTGCCCGCAGGCAAGGTATGCTGTCTCAGGTACGCGCCCGTGGCGGAACTGGCAGACGCGCTGGATTTAGGTTCCAGTGTCTTAGGACGTGAGAGTTCAAGTCTCTCCGGGCGCACCACTCAAAGCTGCGGGGCCAGATGAAGTCTGGTCCCGCGGCTTTGTCGATTCTGCGACTGCGTGGTGCGGCCTTGGGGTTTGTGGTGACGCTGGCGGGTGTGGGCGTCGAATAGCGGCCTTGTGTCAGTACGAACCGTGAGTTGGGTGGGTGCTTGCTGCGGTCTTTGGGGTTTGTGGTGACGGTGGCGGGTGGTGGGCGTCGATTAGCGGCCTTGTGCCAGGACGAACCCTGAGTTGGGTGGTTGGGTGGTGCGGACTTGGGGTTGGTGGTGACGCTGGCGGGCGGTGGCGTCGATTAGCGGCCTTGTGTCAGTGCGAACCCCGAGGCGGGGGTGTGCTTGGTGCGGTCTTTGGGGTTTGTGGTGACGGTGGCGGGTGGGGGCGTCGATTAGCGGCCTTGTGTCAGGACGAACCGTGAGTTGGGTGGGTGTGTGGTGCGGCCGTGGGGGTTTGTGGTGACGGTGGCGGGTGGGGGCGTCGATTAGCGGCCTTGTGTCAGGACGAACCCTGAGTTGGGTGGGTGCTTGCTGCGGTCTTTGGGGTTTGTGGTGACGCTGGCGGGTGGTGGGCGTCGATAGGCGGCCTTGTGTCAGTGGGAACCGCTGGGGCCGGGGACGGGTCTAACAGAGCATGAGAGACCACGACTGGCCGGCTGGCAAGGACTATTACACGACTCGGGAGTTACGCGAGCACGGATTTAGCGAGTATGTGCTGACCAGGCTCGTGAGGGAGGGGAAGCTCAGCAGGATTGTGCGCGGGATTTACACTCGCGCTGCGGTGACAGGGCGGCTGGTGCTGGAGGCAGTCAACGAGCATAAGCCGCACTTGGTGTTTAGCGGCAAGACGGTGGCGGAGTTGTACTTGGGGAAGGAGATCTCGTTGCCGCTGCACGCGGTGGTGGAGCGGGGCTCATCGACGGCGCAATCTGCGGTGGTCAGGGTGCGGGAGCGCAGGAGGGTCGATGTGCGGATGATCGCCAATGTGCGGGTGGTGAGTGCGTTGGTCGCGGCGGGGGACGCGACCGCTGTGGAAACGGCGCGGGAGCTGCTGGAGGTGCGTTATGCCAGCAAGAAGGGCAGGGAGGATTTTGAGAGGGACAGGCAAGCGTTGGTGCGATTGCCGAAGAAGACTGCGCGGATGGTGGCCGCGGCGGCGGTGGGGGCTGACTCGTGGACGGAGCGGAGGCTATTCCGCGAGTTGCAGGCGAGGGGTTGTGGGGGATTTGAAGGGAATGCGCAGCTGGGGCCGTATCGTTTTGATGGGGTGGATCACCAGGCGCGGGTGGTCGTGGAGGTCAATGGGTTTGAGTATCACGGCGCCCACAATCGGAAGAACTACACGAAGGACGTGTGGAAGCTCAATGCCGCGCAGCGCAGGGGCTATATCGTGCTGTGGTTTACGGAACACTGCGTGGAGTGGCATTTGGGGACGGTCGTGGAGATGGTGATGGACACCGTGAAGTGGCGGCGAGAGACCCGGGAGGGGAGGGCACCGGCGATGCCGATGAAAGTGGAGGAGGCGGGTTTGTGGCGCTGGCATGCGACCTTCACCCACTTGGAACCCTAGGGCGTGAGCATCACCTTGAGGGCGGTGCGGGAGTCCATGGCGGTGTAGGCGGCGGGGGCGTCGATAAGCGGGAGGGAAAGGTCGAAGACCTTGCCTGGGTTGATCTCACCGTTTAAGACCTGGGTGAGCGCGGATTCCAAGTAGGCGCGGACGGGGGCGGGGCCGCCGGTGAGGCTGGCGTTTTTGCCGAATAGGGAGCCGAAGCCGATCGGGGCGGATTCGTATTGGGGGACGCCGACGCGGGAGATGACGCCGCCGGGGCGGACGATGCCGTAGGCCTGCTCGTAGGCGGGCATGTGGCCGACGGCCTCGAGGACGACGTGGGAGCCTTCGCCGTTGGTGAGGGCCATGACTTCGGCGATGCCTTCGTCGCCGCGGGTGGAGACGACGTCGGTGGCGCCCCACTCGACGCCGAGATCGGTGCGGTCGCGGTGGCGGCCCATGAGGATGATGCGCTCGGCGCCCATCTGCCGGGAGGCGAGGACGGCGGAGAGGCCGACGGCGCCGTCGCCGATGACGGTGACGGTTTTGCCGGGGGACACGGAGCCCTTGAAGGCGGCGTGGTGGCCGGTGAGATAGACGTCGGAAAGCGAGAGGAAAGAGGCGAGGAGACTGTCGTCGGCGGTGTCAGGATTGATGTCGGGGATGACGACGAGGCTGCCATCGGCAAGCGGGATGCGGGCGAGCTCGGCTTGGAGGCCAGCGGCCTCGGGCGTGCCGTAGAAGCCGCCGTGCGGGCAGTTGGTCTGGAGGCCTTCGCGGCAGAATTCGCAGGTGTTGTCCTGGAAGGCGAAGGGGGCGATGACGAAGTCGCCCTTCTTGATGTGTCGTACTTCCGGGCCGACCTCTTCGACGACGGCGATGAGCTCGTGGCCCATGGAACGGCCGTGCTCGCGGGCGGGCATGTCGTGGTATGGGTGCAGGTCAGAGCCGCACACGCAGGCACGGATGGTGCGGACGAGGGCGTCGGTGGGGAAGTGGATGATGGGATCCGGGACGGTGTCGACGCGGACATCACCGGCGCCGTACATCAGTGTGGCTTTCATGATTCTGCCTCTCTGGAGGGTGACAGGTCTGAGCTTAATCGCGCGACGTGGAGCGCGAGGTAGGCGACTTCGTCTTCGGTGAGGGGGACCCCGAGGCGGAGTTCGAGAACCCGAGCAAGGCGCTGAGCGCACTGGACAGCCTCCGGGTGGGAGACCTCGAGGCTGGAGGCGAGCACTGCCATGCCTTCCTTGAGTTGGCGGCCGTCGCGGGCGCGGACGAAGAAGTAGCGGAGGTGAGTGATGAAGCGGGCGGCGGAAATGGAGGAGCGGTCGATGGAAGTGTCGTAGGAGGAGTCGATGATCTCGAAGAGCTGGGAGAATACTCCGGTCATGGTGTAGGTGTCGGAGAGGTCATCGGTGTGGAAACCGGCGTTGACCAGGTGCAGGGCAACGGCCACGGCTTCCGAGTCCGGCAAGTCCACTTCCACCTGCGAAGAAACCTTTTCGACGATCGCGCGAGCCGCGGCGTATTCATCCGGGTACAGGTGGGAGACTTCCGCCTGCAGCGGGTGTGGCCCCAGGGCCACCCCGCCCTGGGCCCGCTGAACGGCGAAGGAAAGGTGGTCGGCGAGAGCGACGACGGTGGCGGGACCTGGGGAGGCGGGGAGGGTGGCGGTGAGGGCGTCGTCGGCAAGCATGACGAACTCGGGATCGATGGCCGAGAGCATGCCAGCGAGGTGATCCCTATCGCGGCCCTCCTCGGGGACGAAGGTCCGGGTGACCTTGGCAGTGTCAACAACCGCGCCGGGCTTCATCTGGAAGCCGACACCCCAGCCGGTGAGGATGACCTCGCGGCCGGAGCCGTCGGTGGCGAGGACGACGTTGTTGTTGAGTACCCGGACTACCTTCATGTACTTCCTTAATCGGTCAGCGTTGCGCCGTTGGAAGCAATGACGTCGCGGTACCAGTGAAAGGACTTCTTGCGGTATCGGTCCAGGGTACCGGAGCCATCGTCGTGGCGATCGACGTAGATAAAGCCGTAGCGCTTGGACATTTCGGCGGTGGAGGCGGAGACGACGTCGATGCAGCCCCAGGAGGTGTAGCCAAGCAGGTCGACGCCATCCTCGATGGCTTCGCCGACCTGGATGAGGTGGTCGCGCATGTACGCAATGCGGTAGGAGTCGTCGACGGTGGGGCCGTCGGGGGTCGCGGTAAGAACGTCTTTGGCGCCGAGTCCGTTTTCGACGATGAACAGTGGCTTTTGCCAGCGATCCCAGTAGTCGTTGAGGATGATGCGCAGGCCGACGGGGTCGATCTGCCAGCCCCACTCGGAGGCTTCGAGAGTTGGGTTGGGGACGCCACCAATGAGGTTGCCCTCACCCTTGATTTGTTTGGTGGGGTCGGCGGTTTCGCATACGGACATGTAATAGGAGAAGGACACGAAGTCGACGGTGTTGGCCAAGTCAGCGCGATCGGCGTCGGTGATGTCGAGGTCGATGCCTTGTTCCCGCAAGGTGCGGAGGAGGTAGCCGGGGTAGTAGCCGCGGCAGTGGATGTCGCCGAAGGCGTAGTCGCCTTGGGAGGCCTGAAGGGTGGCGAGGGCGTCCAGCGGGGAAGGAGTCAGCGGGTAGCGCGGCACGGCGAGGATCATGCAGCCGATCTGGTTGCTCGGATCAATCTCGTGCGCGATGCGGGTGACCCGGCCGCTGGCAACAAGTTCGTGGTGCATCGCCTGGTACAGCTCCTGCCGCGAGGGTTCTGGCTTATCGATGCCGCCGAGGATCGGAATGTGCAGCAGAGAATTGATCTCGTTGAAGGTCAGCCAGTAGCGGATGCGGCCGCGGTAGCGGGTGAACAGAGCGCGGGCGTAGCGCTCGAAGAAGTCGATGAGGGCGCGGTTGGTCCAGCCTCCGTAGTGGCGGGCCAGGTGCAGTGGGGTCTCGTAGTGGCTGATGGTCACCAGCGGTTCGATGCCGTACTTTTCTAGCTCGTCGAGGATGCGGTCGTAGAAGGCCAAACCCTCTTCATTGGGTTCGGTTTCGTCGCCGTTGGGGAAGATGCGCGACCAGGCGATGGAGAAGCGGTAGACCTTGAATCCCATTTCGGCGAACAGTGCGATGTCCTCGGCGTAGCGTTCGTAGTGGTCGATCGCCACCAGTTTGAGGTTGTCGGGGGTGGGGCCGTCGGTGGTCTCGTGGACGACTCCGCGCGGCAGTACGTCCTGGATGGATAGGCCCTTGCCGCCCTGGTTGTAGGCACCTTCGATTTGGTTGGCGGCGGTGGCGCCGCCCCAGAGGAAGTTGTTCGGGAACATGAGTATCTCCTTGAGTGAGTGAGTGGTTTAGGGGGTGACCAAGATGCCGGCTTCACCGGCGAGCGAGGACACATTCGGTGCGACGTTGCGGACATCAGCCAATGTGCCGGAGTTGGTGACTACGAGCAGGGTCGTGGCTTCGTACCCGGCCGCCGCAATGGCCGCCAGGTCTGCGGTGACCAGCGGTTGCCCTGCCGTGACGACGTCGCCCTTGGCCACGTGCGGGGTGAATCCCTCGCCCTTCATCGCGACGGTGTCCAAGCCCACGTGCACGAGGACCTCGATGCCTTCGGGGGATTTGATACCAAAGGCATGGCCGGACTTTGGCGCCGCGATGACGGTGCCGGAGACGGGTGCGATGACCTCGCCGTCGGCGGGTAGCACGGCGAGCCCGGTGCCCATTGCGCCAGAGGCGAAGACTTTGTCATCGACCTGGTCGAGCGGGATGACCTCGCCGCGGACGGGGAGGAGAATGGCGGTGGTGCCGGAGGGGACGTCGATAGTCGTGTCCTCGGGGCTGGAAGGAACAGCTGCCTCCTGTTTCTCCAGTCGCGGCATCACAATCCACGTGCCGATGAAGGCCACGATCATGGCGACGACGATGCCGCTGAAAGCCATGATGAGGTTGCCGCGGCCGAGGAGCGCGGGTGTGGCCAGGACCGAGGGGAACACGAAGGTGTTGAATGCCGCGCCGCCCATGGCGATGATGGCGCCGCCGATCGCGCCGCCAACGCAGCCGAGATAGAAGGGGATTTTCAGCGGCAAGGTGACGCCATACACGGCGGGTTCGGTCACTCCGGCGAGGATGGCGGAGACGGTGGCTGGGCCGGCGACCTTGCGGCGAGCCGCCACCTTCGAGCGGAGGAAGACGGCCGCGGTGGCCGCACCTTGGGCAAGGACTGGCGCCATGAGTACCGCCATGATGCTGCTGTAACCCTGCGTGGCGATGTCATTGAGGAAGACCGGCACGAAGCCCCAATGCAGGCCGAACATGACGAAGACCTGCCAGAACCCGCCCATGAGGGCGCCAGCGAGCCACGGGGCGACGTGGAACAGCCAGGCGATGGCGTTGGAAATCCCATTCGACGCGATCATCGTGATGGGGCCGACTGTGAACAGGACCAGCGGGACCATGATGAGCACGCACAACAGCGGAGTGCCGAAGGTGCGGATCGCGCCGGGCAGTACCCGCTCCAGCCATCGTTGCAGGTAGCCGGTCAACCACACGGCGAGGATCGCGGGGATGACGGAGGACGCGTAGCTCATGGTGATGAGAGGCAGGCCGAAGAGGGTGACTGGTTCCTCGACGCCGCCGAGTGCGACCACGGTGGGGTAGACCAGCGGGGCGACGACGGAGAGAGCAATGAAGTCGTTGACCTTGAATTTCCGGGCGGCCGTCAGTGCCAGGTACAGCGGCAAGAAGTAGAACACCGCGTCTGCCATGGCATTGAGCACGAGGTAGTTCGTGCCCTCGGTATCAATCCATCCGAATTGCACCGACATCGCCAGGAAGGCTTTGAGCAGCGCAATTCCGGACAGGCACCACAAGATCGGGCTAAAGAGGGAGGAGATGAGGTCGATGAGCCGGTTAAACAGGCTGCCTTGCGGCCCCTCATCCTCGTCTTCGGAGGCCTCCTTGACGGCCTTGGTGGACATGCCGTCGACGTCGACAATCGCCTGGTAGGCGAGAGCCACATCGTTGCCGATGACTACTTGGTGCTGCCCACCGGCCTTCACCAGTGTGATCACGCCGTCATGCTTCTCGACGCCCGCGTCGTCCACCTTCGCGGCATCCTTGATCTTAAAGCGCAGCCGGGTCGCGCAATGCGTGACAGAGCGGATGTTGTCTGGTCCGCCAAGCGCAGCCACGACTCCTTCGGCCAAGGGCCGGAAGGCGGTTTTCGTTGCCATGTCGTCCTTCTCTCTTGGTGCTAGAACTGGTCCAGGAACGCAAAAAGACCCGAGCCGCAGGCCATGCTTGACGCATGGTCTGTTGCTCAGGTCTTGCCCCGTGAGGGTTACAATCCTTGGTCCAACCCTTCAAGGGGCTGGTCTCGCTCACCATTATGTGACAGCCTTTTGTTAAAAGCAACAGGTGAGACGGACACCATAAAGGAGTAGCCATGAAGTTAGCCGTCCTCGGCGCCGGGAAGATCGTCAACGAGTTCCTCCCGGAAGCCAAGAAAATCCCTGGTCTGGAGCTCGCGGCGATCTATGGGCGCAGGCGGGAAGTGCTGGAGCCGATTGCGGAGGAGTTCGACATCCCGCGGGTGTACACGGACGTGGACGAATGCTTGGCCGACCCCGGGATTGACACGGTGTGGGTGGCAGTTCCGAACACGCTGCACTTTGAATTCAGCCGCGCGGCGTTGTTGGCGGGCAAGAACGTCATCTGTGAGAAGCCCTTTGTTTTGGAGTCGGCGCAGTTGGAAACGTTGGCTGAGCTGGCCCGCGAGCGGGGTCTCATCCTCGTGGAAGCCATCACGACGGTTCATTCAGAGTCGTTCGGGTACTTGCGTGATCTCCTGCCTTCGCTGGGCACGTTGAAGCTGCTCAGTAGTGAGTATGCGCAGTATTCGTCGCGCATGGATGCTTTCCGCGCGGGTGAGCCTCTTCACCCGTCCTTTGATCCCGCGCACGGTGGTGGGTCGCTCATGGATTTGGGTGTGTACGCCGTGCACGTCATCGTCGGGTTGCTCGGGCAGCCGAAGGCGATTAGCTACGCGCCGAACATTGAGCGCGGTACCGATACCTCGGGCGTGCTTACTCTCGAATACCCGGAGACCACGGCCATCGCGGTTTTTGGCAAGGATTGTGACGGCCCCAACCGGACCATCCTGCGCGGGTTGGATGGGTATGCGCTGTGTAGCGCCCCGCCCAATGAGCTCAGCGGAGTTGTTCATCGGCGGCGCGGCGAGGAGGAGCAGGTGTGGGAGCCGGCGCCGCAGTCGCACCGGATGATCGCGGAGTTCGTGGAGTTTGAGCGTCTCATCCGGGAGGGGGATCTCGCCGCCCGCGATCGTCTGCTGGAGCACAGCGCGATCGTTGTTGGCGTGTTGGAGGCCGCCCGCCGGAGCCTCTGAGGCCTCCGGGCGGGGCCTGTGGCAGATACCCTCACCCCCTCCCTTGGGTGACCCCGGTCACCCTGCGGGGGTGTGGGGGCGTGGCCCCGGTGGGGGTGCGGGGACGTCGATAAGCTGCTGCGTTCCCCTGCAAACGCATTGACGGGCAGGCCCCCTGGCCACCGGAAACCTACGGCATCGTAGGTGTGGGGCGGGAAAAGATCGCCGCGACATGTCGGCGAAAGATGACGCTTTCCTCAGGTTTATGTGGCATATTTGGCTATCAAAACTTGTGGGCAGATTCGGCCTGCGATTTTCGCCAGCAACAAACAGGAAACACAGGAGCGAGCACTCACGTGACCGATTACAGCACTTCCGTCAGCGCAGACCGCCTGATCGACCGTTTTGCATCCGAGCCGTTCGCCCTGGCCTTCGCCGGCCAGGGATACGACTGGTTGAAGACTCTGCGCACCGCGGTAGCCGCCGGCGTAGGCACCGCCATCAGCTCATTGGTCGACGGCGCCGCCTACAAGCTCGGCCCCGTCGCCGATGACCTCGCCGGCACCCGCCCCTTCGGGTTCGACCCGGTCGCCTGGGCTAAGACGGAAGAAGGCCCGGACTTTGACATCAACCAGGCCGCCATCAGCGTGCCGGGCATTTTCGCCGCTCAGCTCGGGGTGTTGGAGTCGCTGGACCGCCAGGGTCTCGAACTCGACCGATCGGTTGCCAACTTCGCGCACTCGCAGGGCGTGCTGTCCTCCATGCTGCTCGACGGCGAGGCCGAGTCCGATGAACTCCTCGCCATCGCCCAGCTCATCGGCGCCGCGCTCACCCGCACCGCCCGCATGACCGGCCTCATCCAGCAGGGCGAGCAGATGCCCATGATCGCGATCTCGGGCATCACCCGCGATCAGCTGCAGCTGGCCATCGACCATGCCACCGCGGACGTGCCGGAAGAGCTGCGTCCGGTGATTGGCCTGCGCAATTCTCGTGACGCCTACGTGCTCGTCGGCCGCCCCCAAGACAACGCTGCGGTGCAGGCCCTATTGGAGAAGTTCGCGCGCAAAGACGCCAAGGCGATCGAGAATAAGGAGCGCGGCGGAGCCCCCTTCGCGCCCCGCTTTAGCCCGCTGCCCATCCAGGCCGCGTTCCACCACCCGGTGATGAACGCCGCCGTCGAGCAGACCGTCGCCTGGGCGGAGAAGGCCGGCCTGGACACCAGCGTCGCCCGCAAGGCCGCCGAGTTCGTCCTCGTGCGCCCCGTCGATTGGCCCGCCGAGCTCGATGCCGCCATCAACGCCGGCGCCCGCTGGATCCTCGAGGTCGGCCCCGAGGGTGGCATGACCCCGCTGACCCGCAAGATCATCGCTGGTCGCGGCGTCGGCGTCCTCGACGTCTCCGGTACCGCCGGGCAGGCTGAGCTCTTCGACACCGGCCTCGCACCCGAGCTGCCCGTCGATTTCGCGCAATTCGCCCCGCGCCTGCTCAAGATCAACGGCCAGACCCGCCTGGTGACCAAGTTCACCGAGGTCACCGGCTACACCCCGATGACTCTGCCGGGCATGACTCCGTCCACGGTCGACCCGGTTATTGTCGCCGCGGCGGCCAACGCCGGCCACTGGGCTGAGCTCGCCGGTGGCGGCCAGGTCACCGAGGAGTACCTGGACAACAACATCGAGCGCCTCACCGAGCTGCTGGAGCCGGGCGTCAACGCCCAGTTCAACTCCATGTTCCTCAACCCCTACCTGTGGCGCATGCAGATCGAAGGCAAGCGTCTCATCCCGCGTGCCCGCGCTAATGGCGCGCCTATCGACGGCGTCGTGGTCACCGCCGGCATGCCGCCGCGCGACGAGGCCGTCGCGCTGGTCAAGGAACTGCGCGAGGCCAACATCCCGTGGGTCGTGTTCAAGCCCGGCGCGGTCAAGCACATCACCAACGTCCTTGCCATCGCCGACGAGATCCCTGAGATCCCTGTCATCATTCAGGTCGAGGGCGGTAAGGCGGGTGGCCACCACTCGTGGGAGGACCTCGATGAGCTCCTCATCGCCACCTACGCCGAGGTGCGCAAGCGCCCCAACACGATCCTGGTTGTCGGTGGTGGCATCGGCACCCCCGAGCGCGCCGCCGAGTACATCACCGGCACGTGGGCCACGGCTCATGATCTGCCGGTCATGCCGGTCGACGGCATCCTCGTGGGCACCGCCGCTATGGCCACCCTCGAATCCACCGCGTCGGAGGCCGTCAAGCAGGCGCTTGTCGACGCCGCCGGGTCCGACGAGTGGGCCGGTGCCGGCCGCGTCTCCGGAGGCATCGCCTCCGGCCGCTCCCAGCTCGGCGCGGACCTGCACGAGATCGACAACTCCTTCGCCCAGGCCGGTCGCCTCCTCGACGAGGTTGCCGGTGATGACGAGGCCGCGCAGGCCCGCCGCGAGGAGATCATCGCCGCCATTAACAAGACCTGTAAGCCCTACTTCGGCGACCTGGAAGAGCTCACCTACGCGCGGTGGCTGTACCGCTACCTGGAGATCTCCGGCCCCTGGGAGGGGGAGTGGATCGACCGGTCCTGGTTCAACCGCTTCGTCGAGATGGTTGAGCGCGCCGAGTCCCGCCTCACCTACGCCGACCACGGCGAGTTCGTGGCTCGGGTGACGGTGGATGAGGACGCGCCGGGCGCGAGCCTCGACAAGCTCGTGGAGCTCTACCCCGATGCGTTGAGAGATCGCCTGCACCCGGCCGACCGCGCGTGGTTCATCAAGCTGCTGACTAACCCGGGCAAGCCGGCGAACTTCGTGCCCGTCATCGACGGCGATGTCCGCCGCTGGTGGCGCTCGGATTCGCTGTGGCAGGCGCACCATCCGCGCTACACCGCCGACGAGGTGTGCATCATTCCGGGCACGGCCGCCGTCGCGGGCATCACCCGCCTCAACGAGCCCGTCGCTGAGCTGCTGGGCCGCTTCAACCAGGCCTCCATCGACGCCCTCGAGGCGGCCGGTGAGCCGGTCGTCGAGGTCACCCAGTCGGTCGTCGAGCGCGTTCTGCGCGCCGCCGGTACCTACTGGGCCGGCCGCCACCAGGCATCCTTCGTCGAGCGCCTCGGTGCGCCTGAGGCATGGATGCTTTCCGACGGCCGCGCCACCCACGCCCCCACCGGCGCCACGCTGGTCGCCGAGGATGCCGAGCATGCCGTGCTCACCGTCCCGCTCGCCGGTTCCACCGGCTTCGGCACCACCACGGACCTCACGGTCCGCTTCACCGTCCCCGCCGACGCCCCGCTGTCCGCATCACCGCTGGTCACCCAGGAGGATGCCGACGCCGCCATGGCCGAGCTCACCCGCGTCGCTGCGGGTGGAACCCTCGCCGAGATCGTCGACGGCCGCGCCGAGTGGACCACCGTCCTCGACGCCGGGATCCTCGCCGACTACGACAACGTCACCGCCGGCTACTTGCCCTCCGACCTGGCAGCGCATGACACCGCCCCGGACGTCCTCGTCGGGCGCGCCTGGCCCGCCGTGTTCGCCGCCGTCCGCTCCGCCGTCATCCCCGGCACCGACTCAGCCTCCGTCGTCGAAGGCATGCTCTCCCTCGTGCACCTCGAGCACCACCTCAAGATGCTGAACACCTTGCCCTCGGTTGTCGATGGCCCGGTTGAGCTGCACATTTCCGCCGCCGCCGACGAAGTTTCCGATACTGACATGGGCCGCGTCGTCGTGGTCCGCGCCACCATCGACGCCAACGGAACGCCACTGGCCACCCTCTCCGAGCGCTTCGCCATCCGCGGGCGCAATGGCAAGATGACCGCCCGCACCAACACCTCCGCGCTGCCGTCCGTCGTGGATTCCCCGCGCTCCTTCCGGGCCTTCGCCCGCGTCGTCGCACCCGAATCCATGCACCCGTTTGCCGTCGTCTCCGGCGACCGCAACCCCATCCACGTCTCCGACGTCGCCGCCGGACTGGCCGGACTGCCGGGCGTCATCGTCCACGGCATGTGGACCTCCGCCATCGGCGAACTCGTCGCCGGTGCCGGCTACCAGGACGATGCCGCCTCGACCCGCCCGCAGCGCGTCGTCGAATACACCGCCACGATGCTCGCCCCGGTCCTTCCGGGCCAGGTCATCGAGTTCTCCGTCGAGCGCACCGGCGTGGACAACCGCCCGGGCTGCGGCGAGGTCCGCTCCGTCACCGCCACGGTCGACGGCAACCTCATCATGTCCGCCACCGCCGTCATGGCCGCCCCCATCACCTTCTACGGCTTCCCCGGCCAGGGCATCCAGTCCCAGGGCATGGGCATGGAATCCCGTGCCTCCTCGGCCGCCGCCCGCGAGATCTGGGATCGCGCCGACGCCCACACCCGCTCCAAGCTGGGCTTCTCCGTCTTGGAGATCGTGCAGAACAACCCGACCGAGGTCACCGTCGCCGGTGAGCGTTTCTCCCATCCGGACGGCGTGCTCTTCCTTACCCAGTTCACCCAGGTCGCTATGGCCACCCTCGGCTGCGCCCAGATCGCGGAGATGCGTGAAGCCAACGCCCTGAACAAGCGCGCTTACTTCGCTGGCCATTCCGTCGGCGAGTACAACGCCCTGGCCGCCTACTCGGGCGTGCTCTCCCTGGAATCGGTCGTGGAGATCGTCTACCGCCGTGGCCTCACCATGCACCGCCTGGTCGAGCGCGATGAGGAAGGCCTGTCCAACTACGGCCTCGCCGCCCTGCGCCCGAACAAGATGGGTCTGACCGCGGACAACGTCTTTGACTACGTCACCGAGCTCTCCCAGAAGACTGGCGAGTTCTTGGAGATCGTCAACTACAACATCGCCGGTGTCCAGTACGCCGTCGCCGGCACCCGCGGGGGTCTCAAGGCCCTTAAGGCTGACGCGGAGAAGCGGGCCCCGGGCCAGCGCGCGTTCATCATGATCCCCGGCATCGACGTGCCCTTCCACTCCAGCCACCTGCGCGACGGCGTGGGAGATTTCCGCGAGCACCTGGATTCCCTCATCCCTGAGGCCATCGATCTGGACATCCTCGTTGATCGTTACATTCCCAACCTCGTGGCCCGCCCGTTTGAGCTGACCCATGACTTCGTCGAGTCCATCGCTAACGTCGTCGATTCGCCCTACATCACCGATATCCTCGCCGATTTTGATGCCGCCGCGGCCGATGAGCAAAAGCTCGCCCGCGTCCTGCTCATTGAGTTGCTGGCCTGGCAGTTCGCCTCCCCGGTGCGGTGGATCGAGACCCAGGACCTCGTCCTGCGCGACCACGCACACGGTGGTTTGGGCGTTGAGCGCTTCGTCGAGGTTGGCGTCGGTTCCGCCCCGACCCTGGCCAACATGATGGGCCAGACCCTGCGCCTGCCCACCTACGCTGGCAGCACCATCGAGGTGCTCAACGTGGAGCGCGATCGCCCGGTGGTCTTCGCTACCGATGAGGTCGTGCGCGAGGTCGCCGTCGTCGAGGAGACCCCGGCCGCGGAGGAAGCTCCCGGCGCGACCGTCCCCAACGAGGCGCCGATCACCACCCCGGCTCCCGTTGCCGCTCCCGGCGCGGGCACCCCGGATGACATCGCCTTCACCCCGGGCGATGCCACGGAGATGCTCATCGCCATCTGGACGAAGGTCCGCCCGGATCAGATGGGCTCGACGGATTCGATTGAGACGCTCGTGGAGGGTGTGTCGTCCCGCCGCAACCAGCTGCTGCTCGATCTCGGAGTGGAGTTCGGCCTCGGCGCCATCGACGGTGCCGCGGATGCGGAGCTGGAGGCGCTCAAGGCCACGGTGACCAAGATGGCCAAGGGCTACCAGGCCTTCGGTCCCGTGCTTGGCGATGCCGCCGCCGATGCCCTCCGCCGCATCACCGGCCCGACCGGCAAGAAGCCCGGCTTCGTCGCCGATCGCGTCACCGGCACGTGGCAGCTCGGCCCGGGTTGGGCCAACCACGTCGTCGCCGAGGTCGTCATCGGCGCCCGCGAAGGCGCATCCCTGCGCGGCGGCGATCTGGCCACTCTCTCCCCGGCCACCCCGGCCTCTGCGTCGGATCTGGAGTCGCTTATCGACGCCGCCGTCCAGGCCGTCGCCGCCCGCCGCGGCGTCGCAGTGGGCCTGCCTTCGGCAGGCGGTTCCGCCGGTGGAGTCGTTGACTCCGCCGCCCTCGGCGAGTTCGCCGAGCAGGTCACCGGCAAGGATGGCGTCCTCGCGGCCACCGCGCGCACCATCCTCACCCAACTGGGCATCAGCGAGCAGGCCACCGCCTCCCTCGACGATGACGATGACAACGCCGGCCTGTTCGACCTCGTCTCCCGCGAGCTGGGGTCCGATTGGCCCCGCCAGGTCGCGCCGCGTTTCTCGGCCGCCGAGGCCGTGCTTCTCGACGATCGCTGGGCATCCGCCCGCGAAGACCTCACCCGCGTCAGCCTCGGCGAGATCGCCGAGCGGGACGTGGATGTGACGGGAACGGGCGAGGCCGTCGCCAAGCAAGCCAGCTACCTCGGACTCGACGGACTGGCCGCACAGGCCCGCGACGAGCAGGCCCTGGCCTACTCCGCGGACGTCGCCGTGGTCACCGGCGCCTCCCCGAACTCCATCGCCGCCGCCGTGGTCGAAGACCTGCTGGCCGGGGGAGCGACCGTCGTGGTCACCACCTCCAACCTGTCGCACTCGCGCGTCGAGTACTACAAGTCCCTCTACGCCTCCGCCGCCCGCGGTACTGCCGCCCTGTGGGTCATCCCCGCCAACCTCAACTCCTTCGGCGACCTCGATGACATCATCGAGTGGATCGGAACCGAACAGACCGCCACCGTCAACGGGCAGAAGAAGGTGCTCAAGAAGGGCCTTGTCCCGACGCTGCTCTTCCCCTTCGCCGCCCCCCGCGTCATGGGCTCGCTCGCCGACTCCGGCCCCCAAGCCGAATCCCAAATGCGCCTGCTCCTGTGGGCCGTCGAACGCCTCATCGCCGGACTGTCCGAGCTCGGCACCGACACCAACGTGGGCACACGCCTCCACGTCGTCCTCCCCGGCTCGCCCAACCGCGGCCGCTTCGGCGGCGACGGCGCCTACGGCGAATCCAAAGCCGCCCTCGACGCCCTGGTCACCCGCTGGACAGCCGAGCCCGTCTGGGGTGATCGCACCAGCCTCGTCCACGCCTTCATCGGCTGGGTCCGCGGCACCGGCCTCATGGGCGGCAACGACCCGCTCGTCGACGCCATCGAAGCCAAAGGCGTGCAGACCTTCTCCACCGAAGAGATGGCCGAACTCCTCCTCTCCCAGATCACCCCGGAAGCCCGACAGGAGGCCGCCAACGCCCCCATCATCGTCGACTACACCGGCGGACTCGGAGAGTCCGACGTCAACATCGCCGAGCTGGCGCGGGAGGCAGCCGCTGAGGCGGAGGCTGAGGCTGGGGGCGTCGATAAGCACGAAGAACCGCGCACCCTACGCGCCCTGCCGACACCGTACCAACGCTTCGACTGGACCAACCCCAACTTCGACGGCGTGACCCAAAAACTCGACGACATGGTCGTCATCGTCGGCGCCGGCGAAATGAGCCCCTACGGCTCCGCCCGCACCCGCTTCGACGCCGAACTCACCGGCGACCTCACCGCCGCCGGCGTCATCGAACTCGCCTGGACCATGGGCCTGATCACCTGGGACGGCGCCTGGTACGACGCCGACGACAACGAACTCGAAGAAGCCGACATCTTCGACCGCTACCACGACGAGGTCCTCGCCCGCGTCGGCGTCCGCCGCTACCACGACGACTTCTTCATGGTGGACAACCTCGCACCCGAACTGACCACCGTCTACCTAGACAACGACCTATCCTTCGCCGTGGCCACCAAGGACGAAGCCAAGACCTACGTCGACTCCGAACCCGACCACACCTCCGCCCGCTACGACGACGAAACCGGCGAGTGGACCGTCACCCGCCACGCCGGATCCGCCGTCCGCGTCCCGCGCCGCATCACCATGTCACGCTTCGTCGGCGGCCAAATCCCCGAAGGCTTCGACCCCTCCGTCTACGGCATCCCCGCCGACATGATCGACAACCTCGACCGCCTCGCACTGTGGAACCTCGTCTGCACCATCGACGCCTTCCTCTCCTCCGGATTCTCCCCCGCGGAACTACTCCGCGACGTCCACCCCGCCCGCGTCTCCTCCACCCAAGGCACCGGCATGGGCGGCGTCGAATCCATGCGCTCCCTCTACATCGACGGCCTGCTCGCCGAACCCCGCGCCAACGACATCCTGCAAGAAGCCCTGCCCAACGTCGTTGCCGCGCACGTCATGCAGTCCTACGTCGGTGGCTACGGCCAGATGATCCACCCCGTCGCCGCCTGCGCCACCGCCGCCGTCTCCGTCGAAGAAGGCGTGGACAAAATCCAACTCGGCAAAGCCGACTTCGTCGTCGCCGGCGGCCTCGACGACCTCTCCATCGAAGGCATCACCGGCTTCGGCGACATGGCCGCCACCGCGCCCTCCGGGGAAATGGCTGCCAAGGGCATCGAGCACCGCTACTTCTCCCGCGCCAACGACCGACGCCGCGGCGGCTTCATCGAGTCCGAAGGCGGCGGCACCCTGCTCCTCGCCCGCGGATCCGTCGCCGCCGACCTGGGCCTCCCGGTCCTCGGCGTGGTCGCCTTCGCCGAGTCCTTCGCCGACGGCGCCCACACCTCGATCCCGGCCCCGGGGCTCGGCGCTTTGGGAGCCGCCCGCGGTGGCGTCAACTCCCGCCTCGCCCGCTCGCTCGCCCAGGTCGGCGTGACTGCCGACGAAGTGTCGATCATCTCCAAGCACGACACTTCCACCGCAGCCAACGACCCCAACGAGTCCGACCTGCACGAACGCATCGCCGCCTCCATCGGCCGCGCCGACGGCAACCCGCTGTACATCATCTCCCAGAAGACCCTCACCGGCCACGCCAAGGGCGGCGCCGCAGCCTTCCAGATGATCGGCCTCACCCAGGTCCTGCGCTCCGGCCAGGTCCCGGCGAACATGTCCCTCGACTGCGTGGACCCTGTCCTCGCACAGCACGAACACCTCGTCTGGCTGCGCAAACCGCTCAACCTGCGCCAGTGCCCGCCGAAGGCCGGCCTGGTCACTTCGCTCGGTTTCGGCCACGTCTCCGCTCTCGTCGCGATCGTCCACCCGGGCGCCTTCTTCGAGGCCCTGCGCCAGGAACGCGGGCATGAGGCAGGCGATGACTGGTGGGCCCAGTCCATCGCCCGCGAGGAAGCCGGCCTGCGTCGCATCGTCGACGGCATGTACGGTGGCGCGCCGCTCTTCGAGCGCCCCGCCGACCGCAACCTCGGCGGAACCGGCGACTCCGTCAAGGCCCGCGAGGCCGCGGTCCTACTGGACCACGACGCCCGCCTTATCGACGGCGTCCTCCGCACCGGCCAGGAAATCGACGCTTAAGTTCGCTTTCCGACGCCCGCCCCCTGCCCATCCTTCCCGGATGTGCAGGGGGCCATTGCGTTGTTGCCTCTTTGGGGTTCGTGGTGACGCTGGCGGGGGATCCGGCCGGGTTTGGCGTTTAGGTCACCACGAACCGTGAGTTTCCGGGCGGCACCAACTCCATTTGGGGTTCGTGGTGACGCTAGCGGTCGGATGGGCCGTGTTGGGTGCTTGCGTCACCAGGAACCCTGAGTTTCGGGGCGGCACTAACCTAATTTGGGGTTCGTGGTGACGGTAGCGGTCGGATGCGCCGCGTTTGGTTGCTTAGGTCACCAGGAACCCTGAGTTCCAGGGCGGTGCCAACTTCTTTGAGGGTTCGTGGTGACGCTGGCGAGGAAGCAGGCTGGGATTGGTGTTTGGGTCACCAGGAACCCTCGAAAGTGGGAGGGGGTGTGGGACGATGGTGGGCATGTACAACGTTGGGGTCGATATCGTTCATGTGCCTGGGTTTCGGGAGCAGCTGGCAATGCCGGGATCGAGCTTCGAGAATGTGTTTAGCGCGTTGGAGCTGCGGGTAGCGGACAATCGGCCTGATCGGGGGCTACATTTGGCGGGGCGGTGGGCTGCGAAGGAGGCCTTCATTAAGGCCTGGTCGCAGGCCTTGTATGGAAGGCCCCCGGCGATGTCGCCGGAGGCCGTGGACTTCCGCGAGATTGAGATTCGGCCGGACCGTTGGGGACGGGTGGACGTCGATACGCGGGGTGTGGTGGCGGACGCTGTGCGGGGCAGTATCGGGGAGATACGGACCAGTTTGTCGATTAGCCATGATGGTGACTATGCGACAGCAACGTGCCTGGTGCTGACTGATTAGAGGGCGATGGCGCGAAGAGCGGCGAGGTGATCCTGCCAGGCACGTTCGCCCTGTTTAGACATTGCCAGCCGGGTGGTGGGTTTCTTGCCAATGAAGGATTTCTTCACGGCGACGTAACCAAGTTCTTCGAGTGCGGATGCGTGCTTGGAGAGGGTGGAGTCGGTGGTCTGAAGGTACTCGCGGGCTTGCTTGAAGGAGATCTCGGTGACGCCCGCGAGGGTGGCCATGAGGGAGAAGCGCAGGGGGTTGGTGAAGGCGGGGTTGAGCTGGGCGCGTGGGTGGGTCACTTCTTGTTCACCGCGACAATGTCCCAAATGGGGCCGAGGACGGCGACGGCCATGAATCCGGCTGCCAGGGCGATGCCGTGGCCGAGGGTGAACGATGAGTTGAGGAAGGAGACCACGGCCCATAGGACGACCCAGACGCCGATCATGACGGTCCACCGGGTGTTGAAGCCGCGGCGGGTGGGCGGGGACAGGGCGGTGGCTCCGGCGGTGAACGCGACGCCGATGCCGACCCATAGGCTGCCGGCGATCCAAGCGGGGGCAGGGGTCGAGTCGGTGACGTTGGCGTAGGCGAGGCCGATGGCGGCGATGGCGCCACCGGCGCAGAGGGCGATGTAGCAGAGCCAGGCGAGTGAGACGCCGGCGGCGTGGCGGGTTGTGGTGTTGGCGTAGTCGAGGAGGATGCGGGCGTTGTCGGGGGTGTGGGGTTCCATAGCCCTAACTATAGAAACAACTTTCCACTCTGGCAAGTACTTTCTGCAAATTAGTTTGTTGGTGGCCACCGCGAAGAGGTACGCCCCGAGCATTCGCTTGATCTCGGCGACGATGGACTCGAAGCGGGCTTCGACGTGGGATTCGTCGCGAACGGCATAGTTGAGCAGGGATGTCTCCGCCCGCGTCGCTATCGTCCACCCGGGCGCGTTCCTCGCAGCGCTGTGCCAGGAACGCGGTGCTGAGGCAGCTAACGAGTGGGTCCGGCAGTCTGGGCAAGCTCAACGAGGTCGATCGGGGACTCAACCCTGATCGACCTCGTTGCTCGGTGTATTTCTCCTAGGACGGCAGGCGCTCGCCTGTCGACGCCGAGAATGCGTGCAGGGCGCCGTCGTGGACGCGGATGTGCACGACTGAGCCCGGTGCGGGCGCCAGGTTCGGCTGCGCGCGAATGACGATCTGGTTGGTTTCTACCTCGTCCGGGTTCGACTTCGTGCCCGAACCTAGATCGCCGCCGCCGACTAGTCGGCCGTAGATGTAGGAATCAGATCCGAGCTCCTCGACCAGGATGACTTCGACGGGGATGGTGCCGGTCTGGGCTTCCGATTCGGGCACGATGTCGAGGGCTTCGGGGCGGAATCCGATAATGACTTGGCCGTTGTCTTCCGCGCGCATCGCCTCCCGGGTGGCGGCCGGGATGTGCACCGTCGCGGCACCTAGGGTGGCGGTGCCGTCCGGGGTGACGGCGAAGGTGCCGAGGTTCATGGCAGGGGAGCCGATGAACCCGGCGACGAACTCGTTGGCCGGGGTCTCATACATCTCCCGTGGGGTACCGACCTGCTGCAGCACGCCGTCTTTGAGGACCGCGATGCGATCGCCCATGGTCAGGGCCTCGGTCTGGTCGTGGGTGACATACAGGGTGGTCACGCCGAGCTCCCGCTGCAGCGAGGCGATCTGGGTTCGGGTCTGCACGCGCAGCTTGGCGTCGAGGTTGGACAGTGGTTCGTCCATGAGGAAGACCTGGGGGCGGCGGACGATGGCGCGACCCATGGCGACACGCTGGCGCTGGCCACCGGATAGGGCTTTGGGCTTGCGGTCGAGGTAGGGGAGCAGGTCGAGGCTGCGGGCGGCCGCTTCGACCAGCTGGTCGATCTCCGCCTGCGGCTTTTTCGCGATCTTGAGCGCGAAGCCCATGTTTTCCCGGACGGTCATGTGCGGGTAGAGGGCGTAGTTCTGGAAGACCATGGCGATATCGCGGTCTTTGGGTGCGACGTTGGTGACGTCTTTGCCGCCGATGTGGATGCTGCCGGAGTTGATTTCTTCCAGGCCCGCGAGCATGCGCAGGGCGGTGGACTTGCCGCAGCCGGATGGGCCGACGACGACGAGGAATTCGCCTTCGGCGATTTCTAGATTGAGTTTGTCGACCGAGGGCCGGTCGTTGCCAGGGAAGTGGCGGGTGGCGTTGTTGAACGTGACGTTGCCCATAAAAGTGATGCCTCCATCGGCGGGTACGCGCCGAACGATCCGTAGTGAGAGGTGGGTAAGGGACTTCAGGCCAGACGGGTTGTGACCTACGACAAGTGGCAGGCGTTCTGTGACTTATCTTGGCCTCAAGATAGCATGAGCCCAAGCACCTCCGAGAACCAGCTCTACTTCCTGTTCATCTTCCTGTTGATCGGAAATTTGGTAATTGAACAACTTGGCGTAAGGTTGTGACTGTCAACTCACACCATTTGTGTTTTTAAGTTCGTCACATTTAGCACCTCCAAGGGAGATCATGAGTATGAGTAAGTTTTCCCGCCTTTTAGGCACCCTCGGGGCCAGCGTCCTCGCCGCTTCGGCGCTTGTGGCCTGCGGCTCCAGTGAAGACACCGCGGACGTCTACTTCCTCAATTTCAAGCCGGAACAGGACGCCGCCTACCAGGCCATCGCCAAGAAGTACACGGAGGAAACCGGCGTCCCCGTCAAGGTCGTCACCGCTGCCTCGGGCACCTACGAGCAGACCTTGAAGTCCGAGGTCGCCAAGTCCGATGCCCCCACCCTCTTCCAGATCAACGGCCCCGTTGGCCTGCAAACCTGGCAGAGCTACGCCGCTGACATCACTGACCTCGACGCCACCAAGGCGCTCAACGCGGACATTGATCCACTGAAGGGCGAGGACGGCAAGATCTACGGCTTGCCGTTCGCCGTCGAGGGCTACGGCATCATTTACAACGAGGAGATCTTCGACAACTACTTCGCGCTCCCCGGCGCGCCCGTCGGCTCCTTGAATGAGGTCGACAGCTTCACCGAGCTCAAGGCCGTCGCTGAGGACATGCAGTCCAAGGCCGACGAGTTGGGCATCAACGGCGTGTTCGCCTCCACCTCTTTGGCTTCGGGCGAAGACTGGCGTTGGCAGACCCACCTGGCCAACCTGCCCGTGCACCAGGAGTTCGTCGATCTCGGCGATAACCGCCCGGCGGAGCTGGAGTTCAAGTACAACGCGGAGTTTAAGAACCTCTTCGATCTGTACCTCGACAACTCCACCGTCCCGCGCACTCTCACCCCGTCGAAGGCTGTGTCCGATTCGATGGCGGAGTTCGCGCTCGGCCAGGCTGCGATGGTCCAAAACGGTAACTGGGCGTGGAGCCAGATCAGCGACGTCAACGGCAACGTGGTCAAGAAGGACAAGATCAAGTACCTGCCGATGTACATGGGCCTGCCCAATGAGGCTTCTCAGGGCTTGGCGATTGGCACCGAGAACTACCTGGCGGTCAACGCTAAGGCCTCCGAGCTGGATCAGCAAGCCTCCCGTGATTTCGTCAACTGGCTGTTTACTACCGACGAGGGCCGCGCACTGGTCGTCAGCGATCTCGGCTTTATCGCTCCGTTCGACGGCTTCACTGTCGCCGACACTCCGGACGATCCTTTGGCCAAGGAGATCGCGGCGAACATGACCGATTCGACTAAGACCGCCATTCCGTGGGACTTCCAGTACTTCCCGTCCCAGCAGTTCAAGAACGATTTCGGCCAGGCCTTGGCGCAGTACGCCACCGGCAACCTGGACTGGAACCAGGTCGTTGAGACCTTCCGTGACTCTTGGGCAGCCGAACAGGCCGCGCTGAAGTAAGTCACTTGTCCCGCCCGCTGGCCGCCCCTTCTAGGCGGCGGTCAGCGGCACTACTCGGTATCTGAAATGGATATTCGATGCAAAGATCACTGAAGAAGTATTTCCCCATCTTCGTGCTGCCCACGCTGATTGCTTTCGCCATCGCGTTCCTGGTGCCGTTCATTATGGGTTTCCTCCTTTCCTTCGCCAGTTTCACCACCATCACCGACGCTTCGTTTGTGGGCGTGCAGAACTACGTCGACGCCTTCGGGCAGCGCGAAGGGTTTGTTCGTTCCTTCGGATTTACCGCTCTCGTCGTGGTGGTTTCCCTGGTCACTGTCAACCTTTTCGCCTTCGCCATCGCCTGGGTTTTGACCAGGAAGCTGGCCGGCACCAACTTCTTTCGCACCGTCTTCTTTATGCCCAACCTCATCGGCGGCATCGTGCTGGGCTATACCTGGCAGTCGATGATCAACGCTGTGCTGGCTAACTACGGCACCACGATCGTCGCCGATTGGAAGTACGGGTACGTGGGCCTGATCATCCTCATCAACTGGCAGTTGGTGGGTTACATGATGATCATCTACATCGCCGGTCTGCAAAACGTGCCCCCGGAGCTCGTGGAGGCCGCAGAGATCGACGGTGCCAACAAGTGGATGGTTTTGCGCCATGTCACCATTCCGATGGTGATGCCGTCGATCACCATCTGTTTGTTCCTCACTTTGTCCAACACCTTCAAGATGTTCGACCAGAACCTCGCTCTGACCAATGGCGCGCCCCAGTCGCAGACGGAAATGGTCGCGCTTAATATCGTCAACACCATGTTTAACCGCATTGGTGTGGAGGGCGTGGGCCAGGCCAAGGCCGTCATCTTCGTGGTGGTCGTCGTCGTGTTCGCCCTCTTCCAACTGCGGGTGACCAGAAGTAGGGAGGTCGAGGCATGACCGCGCCAACGCTGGACAAGCCACACACCAAGGAACGCTCCACTAGCCGCGGGCCCGCCGCACTATTCATTTATGCGGTGCTCGCCTTCTTAACGCTCGTGTTCTTAGGCCCGATCTTCTTCATCTTCATGAACGCGTT
This sequence comes from Corynebacterium testudinoris, assembly GCF_001021045.1. Classification (NCBI taxonomy): domain Bacteria; kingdom Bacillati; phylum Actinomycetota; class Actinomycetes; order Mycobacteriales; family Corynebacteriaceae; genus Corynebacterium; species Corynebacterium testudinoris. The sequence goes on along the minus strand of NZ_CP011545.1, from coordinate 2,186,209 downwards.
TAAGAACAAGCTCGCCATCGCCAACGATCCCTTCGCCATCCCCCTTGGCGATATGTGGGTCGGCCTGGAGAACTTCGTCACCGGGCTTATGCGCCAGGGTTTCGGTTGGGCGATCGTCTGGTCGTTTACCATCACCATTTTGTCGGTCATCGCGATTGTGTTTTTCTCGGCACTCACCGCCTATTACATCGTGCGGGTGAAGACGTGGTGGACGAACGCCTTGTATTACATGTTCGTCTTCTCCATGGTCATCCCGTTCCAGATGGTGATGTTCCCTACGGTCAAGATCGCCGACATGCTTAACCTGGCCAACCCCATCGGCATCGTGGTGCTCTACCTCGGTTTCGGCTCCGGGTTGTCGGTGTTCATGTTCGTCGGCTTCATCAAGTCCATCCCCCTGGAGATCGAGGAGGCAGCGATGATCGATGGTTGCTCCCCCCTCCAGAACTATTTCCGCGTGGTGCTGCCGATGTGCAAGCCCACGGCGATCACGGTCGCAATCTTGAACGCGATGTGGGTGTGGAACGACTATCTCTTGCCTTACCTCGTCATCGGCCTGTCGACGCGGTACAAGACGATTCCGGTGCTCATCCAAAGCTTCGTCGGCTCGCATGGCAACCGAGATATGGGCGCAATGATGGCGATGCTGGTCCTGGCGATTATCCCGATCATCGTTTTCTACATGTCTGCCCAGAAGTACATCATCGAGGGCGTCGCTGCCGGCGCCGTGAAGGGATAGCCAAACTAAGGTGATGCGTCTCGACGGCCGCCTCTACTCCGCGCTTTCGTTGCTTGCCGACGTCGTCGTGGTCAACGCCCTACTCATCCTCACCAGCCTGCCACTAGTCACCGCCGGCTCTGCGAGCCGGGCGGCGGCGGCGGTGTTGGGGTCGATGATTGAGGGGGAAGGTTCGAGTCGGAGTAAGCAGTTTTTCCGGGAGTTTGCCCGTGGCTGGCGGCCGGTCACGGCGTGGTGGTTTATCTCATCGGCGGTGTTGTTGTTCGCTGTCTATGAGCTTTCGGTAATCCTGCGAGCGGGCCTGACTGCCACCCTGACCTTCATGTTTGCCGCCGCAGTGTTGTCTGGGGTGATCGTTATCTCAGCGGTCTCGGTGTGGTTTTATCCCCTGCACGCCCAGAATCCCCAGCCCCTGCGCGAGTCTTTCGCCAAGGCCGTCCTGAGCGCAATCCGTTTCCTGCCGCGTACCCTGGGCGCCCTGGCGGTTGCGGCCGCCGTGCCGCTGCTGTTGTTCTATATGCCCGGTATCTGGCCGGCGGTGTTGTTCTTCATGCTCATCTGCGGGTGGGCGGCGTTGTATTACGTCATGCTCCTGATCCTGAATGTGGAACGAGGATAGCCCCTAGCCAGTGGCTACCGCGAACAGGTACGCCACGAGCATCCGCTTGATCTCGTTGACGATGGACTCGAAGCGCGCGTCATCGCGGGATTCGTCGCGGACGGCATAGTTGAGCAGGGACGACACCGTGTGCACAAGCAGTCCGGCCAGCTGGTGGCGCTCTTCCGGGGAGGAGGCGGGGGAGAGGGGGGCGACGACGTCGGAGATGATGTCGAGCATCTGTTTTTCGGTCGCGGCGGCCGTGGCGCGGGTGGTGGGGGTGGACTGGACGGCGTGCCAGACGGCGCGGCGCGAGGGGTCGTCGTGCCACATGCGGGAGAGGTGGTCGATGAACTCGTCGAGGATGTCGGGCCACTGGAGGGCGGGGACGCGCTCGGAGAACTTCTTTAGTTCGGCGACGTTTTCGGCGGTGTCGACGCGGTCGAGTTCGCAGATGAGGACGTATTTGTTGGCGAAGAACTGATACAACGTGCCGATGGGCACGCCGGCGCGGCGGGCGACTTCATCGAAGGTGAAGGATTCGAAGCCGACGTCGACAAGCACGCTCCGCGCGGCGGTGAGGATGCGGTTGAACCGCTCCCGACTGCGGGCCTGCGCGGGACGACGCCGGGGGACGAGGATGCCGTCTTCGGTGGCGTCGGCTGCGGCGGCGTCGATGATCGTGTCTTCACTCATGCGCAACTATCCCAGGTCGCGGAGGAGGCGTGCGACGTGGCCGGTGGCGCGGACGTTGTATTGGGCAAGGCCGATGGTGCCGTCGGGCTCGATGAGGAAGGTGGAGCGGATGACGCCCTGGACGATCTTGCCGTAGTTTTTCTTCTCGCCGAATGCGCCCCAGGCTGTCATGACGGCTTTGTCCTCGTCCGCTAGGAGGGGGAAGGTGAGGTCGTGGTCGGCGCGGAATGCGGCGAGCTTCGCGGGCGAGTCGGGTGAGATGCCCAGGACCGTGATGTTCTGGTCGTTGAGCTGGGTGAGGGAGTCGCGGAAATCGCAGGCTTCCTTCGTGCAGCCTGGGGTGTTGGCCCGTGGGTAGAAGTAGACGAGGACCCGTTGACCGGCGTAGTCGCTGAGGGAGACGGTTGCTCCGGTGTCGTCGGGGAGGGAGAAATCTGGGGCCTTGTCACCAACGGCAAGACGTGAGGGTTCTGTCATGTCCTCCACCATACCGTTCGCGTGCGCGGATACCTGCGTGTGCACCGGGAAGGCGCGTTACACTAACGTGGGTTAAAACTTGAACGTCCATAAGCACAATGTGAATCGGGAGAACCTAGTGGCACGAGATATTGATGATATCCAGCGCGACATCGAGCGCACCCGTCGCCAGCTCGCCAGCACCCTGGATGAGCTCGCGACCCGCAGCAAGCCGCAGAACCTGGTCAATGATGCCAAGCGCGAGGCGTACCTCAAGGTTCAGGACCCGCAGGTGCAGAAGATTCTCGCTGGTGTCGGTGTCGCCGCCGTGGGCATTGTGACCCTGGTGGTGCTGCGTAACCGCAAGCGCAGCAGCGACATCAAGGAGCTGCAGCGGATGCTCGCCGGCCGCGTCTAATGCGATTGTCGCGGATCCTGGGGGCTCTCCTGGCAGCGGCACTGGTGGCGGGATGTACCCCTGAACCAGCTCAGCCGCAGCAGGCGGAGAACATGCAATCCGAGCGCACTGATGCGATGCCGGCGGAGGCCAATGACACTGACGTCCATTTCCTGGGGATGATGGTGCCGCACCACCAGCAGGCGATCGACATGGCTGCGGTGCTACTCGCCTCGGATGTTACTGACCCGGAAGTCCGGGATCTCGCCGAGCGCATCCGCGATGGCCAGGAGGCGGAGAACGCCCAAATGAATGAGTGGGCGCAGCAGTGGGGGATTGATGCGGATATGGAGTTGCATTCGCACCACATTGCCAATGGCATGGTGTCGCCGGGGGTGTATGAGTCTTACGCCGCGCTGCAGGGGGAGCAGCTGCGCACGCGCTTTCTGGAGCTCATGCACTTCCACCACCAGGAGGTGATCGCCATGACGCAGGATGAGGTCGATGGGGGTGGCTATCAGCCCTTGCGGGACATGGCTACGGAGATGATCGCGGTCCAGACTGCGGAGATGGCGGAGATGGAGCGGCTGTACGGCGGGGTGCCGGTTCCTTAGCTCAGTTGGGCGCCGGAGCCGACCATTTCGGCGAAGGCGGCGTCGCCGCGTTGCTTGTCGACGGCCGCGCACAGGTCCGTGAGCACCCGCACCTCAAAGCCTTCGTCGAGGCCGTCGAGGACCGTCGCCCGCACGCAATGGTCGGTGGCAATCCCCACCACATCAAGCTTGTCGACACCCCGCTGCCGCAACCACTGCGCCAAGCCTTCGCCGCCTTCGGCGGCTCCTTCGCCGCCTTCGGCGGCTCCTTCGAAGCCGGAGTAGGCGGCGGAGTGGGCACCTTTGCGGAAGAAGGCGTCGATAAGCGTGGTGTTTAAAGCCGGGTGCAACTCGGCGCCGGGGGTGCCCGCGACGCAATGCACCGGCCACGTGTCGAAGTGACTGCCCGGGTCGATATGCCAGTCCTGCGTGGCGACGACGTGACTGTAGCGCTCGCCATGGCGCGCCACATGCTCGGCGATGAGGGCAGCTACCTCCGCGCCCTGGTCAGTGGCGAGGCTCCCACCCGGGCAAAAATCATTCTGGACATCAACGACGATGAGAGCGGTGGCTGGGCTAGACATGTGGTTCAGCTTAGTCGGCGGCGCGCGACGGTAAGTAAGCTCAACGATATGCAGACGCCCATCCCGGAATACCTGGCCGATCTTCTTGACGATGTCCGCGACCAGGACGGAGGCGACGTCGCCTCCTACATTCCCGAACTCGCCGCCGCCGACCCCTCCCGCCTCGCCATCGCCTTCTGCACCACCAGCGGCCACGTCTACTCCGCGGGCGACGCCGACGTGGAGTTCACCATCCAATCCATCTCCAAGCCATTCGTCTACGCCCTCGCCGTCCAGGAACTGGGTGCCGATGCCGTGGCGGAGGTCGTCGGCATGGAACCCTCCGGCGAAGCCTTCAACGAGCTCTCCCTCGACGACAACGACAAGCACCCCGTCAACCCGATGATCAACGCCGGTGCCATCGCCGTCAACCAGCTCATCAACGGCGAAGACTCCACCGTCGAAGAGCGCGTGGAAAAAATCCGCGTGCTGTTCTCCCGACTCGCCGGGCGCGAACTCACCATGGACTCGTCGCTGTGCTCCTCCGAGTTGGAGGGCGCTGACCGCAACCTCTCCATCGCCCACATGCTGCGCAGCTACGACATCATCCACGACGACGCCCACGACGCCGTCACCAGCTACACCGGCCAGTGCGCCATCCTCGTCACCGTCCGCGACCTCGCCATCATGGCCGCCACCCTCGCCAACGGCGGCACCCAGCCCATCACCGGCGAACACATCCTCGACCCCAAAACCTGCCGCCTCACCCTCGCCGTCATGAGCTCCGCCGGCATGTACGACGGCGCCGGCCGCTGGATGGCCAACGTCGGCATCCCCGCCAAATCCGGGGTCGCCGGCGGGTTGATCGGTAACCTGCCCGGCCAGCTGGGCATCGCCACATTGTCGCCGCGTCTCGACGCCCAGGGCAACAGCCACCGCGGCGTCAAAATCTTCGAACGCCTCTCCGAAGACATGGGCATGCACCTCATGGCATCCGACTACTACAGCGCGCCGGGCATCCGTTCCATCACCCGCGACGGCGACCACACCATCGTCCGACTGCAAGGCACGATCAACTTCTCCGCCGCCGAAAGCATCCTCCACGACCTCACCAGCCAAACCCTCGGCGGCTCCGAAATGGTTCTCGACATCTCCCGCGTCACCTCCTTCAACCTCGTCGGCCGCCGCATGGTCAAAGAAGGCCTGCGCCGCTTCCGCGAGCAAGGATTCGACGTCGCCGTCTATGACCCCGAGGGCGTGCTCACCGACCTCGAATTCTCCGACGGCACAACCGCCGACACCGTGGGAGCCTTGGTGTGACGGCGCTGATCCTGCTCGGCCTCTCCACCCTGGCCATCATCACCGGGGTGGTCCTCATGGTGCGCAAACGCTCCGAGATCAACGGGTTCCCCTGGTTCTGGGTGTTCTTCGGCATCATGGTGATGTCCTGGGTCGTCCTCGTCACCATGTCAGTCGGCATGGACATGGTCTCCTCAGGCAGCCAGACGTACTCCACAGACTCATCATCGGCACACATGGATATCTTCCAGATCTACAACTACGTCGTCACCGCCGCCCTGGCCCTGGCCGTAGTGGGCGTCATCGGCTCCGTCTGGGCCTGGAAGAAGCGCCGTTACTGACCACCCAGGTTGAGCGCCTAGAGTTGTCCCCACCTCACCCCGCCTCACCCTGCTTCCCCGAAGGACCTAGATGTTCCAGGCCGTAATGTTCGCGCTGATGGACTCGCTCAATGCGCTTCTCATCGGCATCATCGTCGCCCTCGGCGTCATGCTTCCCCGCGGAGCACGCTACCGGCAGATTGTTACGCGCCTCGTCTTCGGCGACTGGCTGGGAGTCCTCCTCCTCGCCCTCATCACCCTGCTCATTTTCGACGGCCTGGGTGACGTCGTGCGCCGAGCCCTGGAAAGCCCCATCTTCGGTTGGGTCCTCATCGTCGTCGGCGTGGTCACATTCCTTCTCACCGTGCGAGGATCCGGGTCGGTGGACACCAAGGTGATGAACCGCTTCCTCGAGCCCCTGCAAAACCCGAGCTTGAAGACAGTCGGGGCGGGATTCGTGCTCGGCGTCGTGCAGTCCGCAACTTCTGCTCCATTTTTCCTGGGCTTGGGCCACCTCTCCGCCGGCGATTTCTCCGTGACCACCCGCTACATTGGCCTGCTCTTCTACGCCAGCCTGGCACTGAGCCTGCCCGCAATCTCAGCCGTCTTCATCGGCCTCGTGCGGGCATACCCCTACAGCCCCTTCGGTCGAGCCTTCGAATACCTCCGCCAGCACAAAGAGCTCACGGTCAAGGCCAGCGGTTACATCGTCGCGGCGGCGCTGACGATCTACGGCATCGTGTTGCTGGTGTAGGGATCATGGCATCGTCTGAGGGCAGCGCTCCGATTGGCCCGCTCAGTCAGCGAAACCCGCACTTCCTAACAACTTGGCCAGTTGGGAAGGGGGTTTGACCCCGGAGTTGTTAGGAAGTGCGGGTTTTGGGATCCTCTTGCGAGCCGAACGAACCGTGCTCTTGCCCGACCCCTAAACTCTAAGGCCCCTACCCGTTTCCGCAGGTAGGGGCCTTACATGTGGTGCGCCATCAGGGACTCGAACCCCGAACCCACTGATTAAGAGTCAGTTGCTCTACCAATTGAGCTAATGGCGCTTAGGTTGTTTCCTGCTCGTTCCCGTTGCGGGGGCGTGCTGGCAACGAAGAAAAATATAACAGGCGTGTGGTGTGGTAGTAAAATCGCCTGGTCATGGGTTGAAAACTGGCTGGATTGTGCGTGGGGGAGATGGGCGTTCCTGTGTGTAAAGCAACAGTTCGGTGACGAAACCACTTTTTGGTCCAGTGGAGGGCCTGAAGTGGTGGGGGCGGGGCTAGGCTGGACTCGATTATTGGGCAATTTTGAGGTGTGAGTAGTGAAAATTTCGATGTCCGCCGTGAGGCGGGTGGCAGTGTTGACGGCAGTCACCATGTGCGCGGCGGTGGGACTGGCTGCGTGCACGCTGGATAGGCAGCAGGGTGCGGAAGGGGAGGCGTCGATAAGCGAGCCGGAGGCGAAGTTGGCGCCGACGATGTCGGTGAAGGATGGCACCAAGAAATATGACCCGGCGACGCCGGTGACGGTGGAGTCGCAGGATGAGGGCCTTGCGAGTGTGGAGATGGTCAATGAGGACGGGAAGGTCATCCAGTCCAAGTTGAGCGAGGATACGAAGTCCTGGACCACCGATGAGGTGCTCGGTTATAACCGGACGTATACCGTCACGGCGAAGGATAAGAATGGTGAGACGACTAAGTCCACCTTCGCTACGGCGACGCCGACGAGTGTTGCGTCGGTGGCGCTGTCCCCGCTGGATGGTTCGACCGTGGGGGTGGCGCAGACGATTGCGTTCCGTTTCTCGCAGGCGATCCCCGACCGGCAGGCAGCTCAGGATGCGATCAGCATTACGACGGAGCCGAAGGTGGATGGTCAGTTTTTCTGGCTGAATAATCAGGAGGTGCGCTGGCGTCCGGAGCAGTATTGGACTCCGGGGACGTCGGTGGCGGTCAAGGCTGATATTTATGGCCAGGAGCTCGGCGATGGGGTGTACGGCGACTCGAATAATGCGGCGAAGTTCACCATCGGCGATGAGGTGATGACGGTGGTCGATGATGCTACCAAGACGATGACCGTGACCAAGAACGGCGAGGTGCTGCGATCGATTCCGGTGTCGCTGGGTGCGGATCGTTGGCCGACGCCGAACGGGACGTACATTATCGGCGACTCGCATAGTCAGCTTCTCATGGATTCGGAAACCTTCGGGCTCTCGCATGATTCCGGCGGCTACAAAACGATGGTCGATTACGCCACGCAGATGTCCTACTCCGGCATCTACGTCCATGCGGCCCCCTGGTCGGTGGGCCAGCAGGGCTATTCCAACGTCTCCCACGGCTGCATCAATGTCACCACTGAGGCCGCCAACTGGTTCCAGAACACGGTCAAGCGCGGCGATCCGGTCGTGGTAAAGAACACCATCGCCGGCACGCTCTCGGGCTATGACGGCCTGGGCGATTGGAATATCCCCTGGGAGACATGGAAAAAGGGCAACGTTAATGAAACCAGCTCCTGGTAAGGGGTTGGGCGGCTAAGCTTGGCAACCATGAACCTGTGGGAAGTCAAGGACGTCCGCCTGCACGGCGGAGGTATCGTGCTGCGTCCGCTTATTAGCGCCGACGCGGCCGACCTCTACGCCTGCGCCCAGGATCAGCGCATGATCGACTTCACCACCATCCCCCAGCCCTACACGCTGGACATGGCGGAATCGTTCATCGCGGGCAGCGCTGACACGGATGACGTGCGGTTGGTGATGACCGCGGACGATGATGATCGCTTCCTGGGGAGCATCGAGTTGCGGGTGACTAATAAAGATGCCGGGATTTATGACATCGGCTATCACACCGCGCCCTGGGCCCGCGGGCGTGGCCTGCAGTCCGTGGCGCTTCGCCTGGTCCTGGAGTACGCCCTGGCCGGGGGTGCCAAGCGGGTAGAGGTGAAGGCGCGAGCGGATAATGCCGCCTCCCGGCACGTGGCCGAAAAGGCAGGCGCCCGCTTTGAAGGTATTGCCCGGAAAGCCGAGTTCCACCGCGGCGAGCACTTTGACCTGGCGGTGTACGCCGTGGTGGAGGGAGACAGCGTCTAGTTAGGTTGGCTGCGATGACATGGGAAGTGCTCCGACGCACCGGCCAGGCGAATGACTTGACGACGAGTGGGCAGGCAGTCGCGCGGTTTTATGAATCATCGCTGCCCGGGGCAGCGTTCATGAACTTGCAACAGGTGGCGTCTGCCTCGGGGGTGAGCACCGCCTCGGTGACGCGCTTCGCGCGGAAGCTGGGGTTTGAGGATTTCCGGGACATGGCGGCGTCGTTAAGCACAGATGCCCGCATGGTGCTGGAACGGCCGGGGGACCGCATGGCCGCGCCGCACTCGCCGGTCGTGGTGGCCGATCGGTTTACGCTCGCCGGGGACGACCTGGATGCCACGGCTCTCTCCCTCGACGCGGAGCACGTTCAGCGGGCCATCGACGTGATGTGCGATACCTCCCGCCCCCTCATGCTGGGCGCGGTCGCTTCGGGCCAGCCGTTGCTGGAACACGTCGGACTGTTGCTGTCGTTTATCCGTGGTGGCGTGCACATCCTCGGCGGAACCGACCGATGGCCGCACGAGATCGCCGACCTGAGTAGCCAGCACGTTGTTCTCGCCACGGCCTATGACCGCGATCCGTTGCCTATTCTTCATCTCCTGGAGCGGGCGCGCGCCGTGGGGGCGACCACGATCGCGATCACGAATGTGGTGACCAGCCCGCTGTTGGCGATGGCCGACGTCCCGTTGCGCCTGCGGACGGGGCCGGGTACGCCGTTCGGGAGTCGGGTGTCCCTGCTGGCCACCCTCGAAGTTCTCCTCGAGGGGGTCGCGGATGCTCAGCCCGAGGGGCACCGGCGCGCTGATGCCATTGAGTTGTCCTTCGATGCGTTAGGCATACATCCGGCGAAAAACCCTAGACCGTTTGAAAGTTAAGTGACATACTCGGGTGGTAGCTGTTGCTGTAGCGACAGACTTTCCCGATTGGACACCGACGGAGGTCCACATGTCATCCCTTCCTGAGTCTCTTGCCGATTCTCTTGCCGATTCCCTCCACACCAAGGGAACCGCCTACACCCGTGAAGAACGAGCCAGCTTGGGCCTCATCGGTCGGTTACCCTCCGCCGTGGAGACCCTCGACCAGCAGGCTGCCCGCTGCTACGCGCAGCTGTCCTCCTACGAGGACAACCTGCAGAAGTACATCTATCTCGACCAGCTGCACAACCGCAATGAGACGGTGTATTACCGCCTGCTCACGGACCACATGTCCGAGCTCTTTCCCATCGTCTACGACCCGACCGTCGGTGAAGCGATTGAGAAATGGTCTCGCGATTACCGCCGCACGCGCGCCGTCTACCTCTCCATCGACCGCATCGAGGACATTGAGGCATCCTTCGACACCCTCGGGCTCGGCCCGGACGACGTCGACCTGCTCGTGTGCTCGGACGCGGAGGAAATCCTTGGCATCGGTGACTGGGGCGTCAACGGCACCGACATTTCCGTGGGCAAGCTGGCAATTTACACCGCCGCCGCGGGCATCCACCCGGGTCGTACCATCGCCGTCAACCTCGACTGCGGCACCAACAACGAGGACCTGCTCAACGATCCCGCCTACCTGGGCAACCGTTACTCCCGCGTCCGGGGAGAGAAGTACGACGAGTTCATCGCCGAATATCTCAAGGTTGCCGCGAAGAAGTTCCCGAATGCCCTCCTGCACTTCGAGGACTTCGGCCCCTCCAACGCCCGCCGCATCCTGGTCAACAACGCGGACACCTACCGCATCTTCAACGATGACATGCAGGGCACCGGCGCCATCGTCATGTCCGCCGTCTTCTCCGGCATGAAAGTCACCGGCCAGACCTTCGCCGACCAGCGCCTCGTCGTCTACGGCGCCGGCACCGCCGGAACCGGCATGGCCGACCAAATCCATGCCGGCATGGTGCGCGCAGGGCTGTCCCCTGCGGAGGCCACCTCCCGGATCTGGCTTATCGACGTCCGCGGTCTCGTCACCGACGACATGTCAGACCTTCCCGACTACCAACAGCCCTACGCCCGCCCCGCCGCCGAGGTGAGCGATTGGAACCGCACTGACGGCCACATCCGCCTGCTCGAGGTTATTCGCCAGGTCAAGCCCACCATCCTCATCGGCACCTCGACCGACCACGGCGCCTTCACTCGCGACGTCATCGAGGCCATGTGTGACGGCGTCGAACGCCCCATCATCCTGCCGCTGTCCAACCCCACCAGCCGCATCGAAGCAAGCCCCACCGACATCATCCCGTGGAGCAAGGGCAAGGCGCTCGTCGCCGCCGGAATCCCGATCGAACCCTTCGACTATGACGGCACCCGCTTCGTCATCGGCCAGGGCAACAACGCGCTTCTCTACCCCGGACTGGGGCTGGGAACCATCGTGTCCGGTGCCAAGCACGTCACCGACGGCATGCTCCTCGCCGCGGCCGAGGCCGTCGCATCCCAGGTCGACCCGACCTCCCTCGGCGCGGCCATCCTGCCAGATGTTGCCAACCTGCGAGCCTCCTCTGCCACGGTTGCCGTCGCGGTGGCCAAGCAGGCGGCCAAGGACCAGGTTGCCACCATCGAGCACGATGACCTGGTGCAGGCCGTGCAGGATGCCATGTGGGAACCGACCTACGCACGGGAGAACTGAGTTGGAAGAAACTGCTACGCGTGACGACGCCCAGCGGCAAGCCCTCCGGCTCATCGTCACGAATCTGCTGGCCAATGGCCACACCACACAGGGCACCATCGCTGCGGTCCAGGACGCGTCGCGGCGGTGGGGCCTCGACCTCGACGTCGTACCAAATTGGGACCACACCCTGCTGGTCAACCGGGCAAACGGGCAGGTGTATCTCGATGTACCCACCTCGCCGACTGCGGTCAACATGCACGTCGTCGCCGAGACGAAGAGAACTCTTACTTCTTCCTCGGTCAAGTCCGCGGGAGTGGTGTTTCTACCTTTCGATAAAACTGAAGGCCTAACGACCCCAAGGGCCGGCACGCACCCGATACCAATACCGGTTCATGCCACCACCTCAGCCTTCTCACCGGGGTCAATGATATTAGCCCTCATCAGCGTCTTGGTCTGCTCCAGACTCGTCAACGACATATACCGCTTCTGCTGAATCCAATCATCATGCTGCTCCGCCAACACAGCCCCCACCAAACGGATCACAGCCTCACGATTGGGAAAGATGCCCACGACATCAGTACGCCTACGGATCTCCCGATTGAGCCGCTCAGTCGGGTTATTCGACCACACCTTCTTCCACACCGACTTCGGCGTATTCGTAAACGCCAACAGCTCATCCAACGACTCCTCCAGATAGTCAGCAACATGCGGAAACCTCTGCTCGCAAAACGCCACGACCTCCCTCGCCTGGGCCCACACCGATGCTGCATCCGGTTGCTGGAAGATCGTGTGGAACATCGCCGATAACGTCGGCCACTGCGTCTTCGACACCAGCCCGGAGAGATTCTTGGCGAAATGGGTCCGACACCGCTGCCATGACGCATTCGGTAATACCTCGCCGATCGCGTGCTGGATACCCAGGTGCGCGTCACTAGTAACCAGGTACACCTCGTTAAGGCCCCTAGCCTTAAGATCCCGGAAGAACCCAGTCCACGACGCTGATGACTCTGCGGTGGCGACCTGCATGCCCAATAGTTCCCGGTAGCCTTCAGCATTAACCCCGGTGGCCAACAACACGGAGGTTTTCACCACCCGTCCGCCTTCGCGGACTTTCATGGTTAACGCGTCACACGAGACGTAGAGATACGGGCTGGTATCCAATGGTCTGGTGCGGAAGTCCTCGACCATGGTGTCGAGTTCTTTGGCCATCTCGGATACCTGGGACTTCGAGAGGTTGTTAATCCCGAGGGTGGCGACCAGGTCGTTCATCCTGCGGGTGGAGACCCCTTTGAGGTAGCAAGTGGCGATCACGGTGGTCAGGGCTCGTTCGGCTCGGGTGCGTCGTTCCAGCAGCCAGTCGGGGAAGAAGGAGCCGGTGCGTAGTTTCGGGATGGCGACGTCGATGGTGCCCACCCGGGTGTCGAGGTCGCGGTGGCGGTAGCCATTGCGGGTGTTGACGCGAGCATCGCTGGTGGTGGCGTAATCGGCGCCGCAGACCTGATCGGCCTGGGTCGACAAGATTTGGTTGATGAAGCTTTGGAGCATCTGCCGCATCAGGTCCGGCGAGGCCTGGGAGAGCAGGTCGTCGAGGTAGGTGGTCGGGTCGATAGAATGAGGGCCAGCGGCCATCGTGGGTTGTCCTTTCGAGGAGATGTAGGAGTTGATTCGAAAGGTACCTGCGGTGGTCGCCCACATTTTCCCTGGGGGTCGTCACCGGCAGCTACAGATACACCACGCTAGAGGACATAACCTCTTCCTCCGACGAGGCTGAGGTTCTAGGCCCCACGCTGTTCCAACACTCCAAGCTCAAGCCGTATTCTGACCCCGTCTTTGCCCTGGCGTGTATGACTGGAGCCACAGCGCTGGCCATCATCTTCGGTTCCCGGCAACCCCTCGAACTAGCCATCATCGCTGTGGTGGCCGGGATTGGTGGCCTCGTACGGCGACAATTGGGCCGCTTCCACGTCAGCCTCGTTGGCCAAGCCCTGGGCGCCGCACTCATCGCCGGGATCACCGCCTCTGCCGTGCATGCCGGTTCAACAGCGAACCTCTCCTTGCTCGTCGCTCTCTGCCCAGCGATGGTTTTGGTTCCCGGGCCACATCTACTCAATGGGCTTCTCGATCTAGCAGGACTCCACATCGGCATCGGGATTGGTCGCCTCACCTACGCGCTCACCATCCTCGCGGCCATCTGCGCAGGGCTCATCCTTGGGCTGATAGCAACGGGTGGGCTTCCACCCTCGAATGCCGCGGTGAACGAACCGACAATTCTGGTCGACACCGCGGCGGCCGCCGTAGCGGGCGCGTCCTACTCCGTCTACTTCGGTCTCCGCCCCCGCCACCTCATCTGGCCCGTGGCGATCGGCGCCATTGCCCATGTGGTTCGCTACGTCCTGCTCTACCAACTGGACTACAACGGAGCGGTTGCGGCCTTCGCGGCCTGCCTGGTCACGGGCCTTCTCCTCACTCCCGTTGCTCATCGCATGCACCTGCCCTTCGCAGGCATCGGCTTCGCCTCCGTGGTCGCGCTCGTGCCGGGAGTCCTGGTGTTCCGGGCCACCTCCGGAATAGTCGAACTGGCCAACAGCCCAACCACGGATTTGCTCCTCGCGACGTCGAGTGACCTTTCCAATGCCCTCCTCACGATGCTGGCCATGGGCGCTGGTCTGGTCATTGCTCATCGGCTTGCTGGGCGGTGGTGGGTGCGGTGATTCGTGGATCAAGGGACGCGTGAAGAATGCTCGGCTCCCGATCCTGGCGTTTTGCATCGCATGCGGCTAGGCTGAACGTGTTCAATGAACATGTTCAGTCTAGGGAGTGATTGCGTGAGCGAGGCGAGGGAAACTCAGAGACGCGAAACGGAATCCCGAGTGCTTAAGGCCGCTGGTGAGCTCTTCCAGGCCAAAGGCTTCGCGGTGACCACGGTTCGCGATATCGCCGCGTCGGCCGGGGTGAGTACAGGCACCGTCATGTCGGTCGGAGATAAAAACGCACTCCTCGTTGCCTGCTTCGACCGACGCATCGAGGAGATTCATCGGCGGCGAACGGAGGATTCCTTGGCAGATTCTGCGGGCGTTGCAGAGCACATCACTGCGCTGGTCAGTCCCTTCGTGGAGCTGTTCACCAGCGACCCGGAACTTTCCCGCACGTACGGTTCCGTTCTCGTTTCCGGCCACACCGAATCAAGCATCTTCACGGAACTTGCCAGTGTCCTCATTTCCGAAATCGAGACCGTGGTGCATTCCGCCGGAATACCCAACGCACATGCACTCGCTGAGAGCATCTACTTCGCCTACATCGGACGGCTTTTTACCTGGTCAGCGAAGAATGACCACGATCCCGAACAATTAAAACAAAGCCTCAACCGCATCGTCGCAGCAATCTGCCAAACACAAGGGTCCCTAGAATGAACCTTCTCCCAGAGCCCTGGTGGCTACCCGCACTGTTGGCCGCCGTACTTCTTATTGATGCGATCGCGTCGATCAAGCCTCCCAAGTTCATCAGCGACTGCCTCACCGGAGTCGGCTTCCCACGCGAATGGTGGTGGACGCTGATCGCGATCAAGCTCCTCGCGGTCACTGGACTCATCATTGGAATGTGGGTTCCCGGAGTCGGCCTCGCCGCCACCTGCGGAGTTATCGCCTACTTCCTCTGCGCAGCCGCCGCCCACCTCCGGGCCCGCTTCACCGGAGTGTCCTTTTGGATGAACTGCCTCGGCATGCTTGCCTTTTCGGTCCTCGTGCTCGTGTTCTCTTTCCTGCTGTAGGCCCGTGCGCTGGGGAGGTTGCCCAGGCTCCGCCTACTCTGGGGGCCATGCGTTTCTCTGTCCTCGACCGGGCCAATGCCATCGGCGGCTCATCCACCACGGCGGATGTCCTGCAGGGAGTGATTGACCACGCCCGCCACGTTGAGGCCCTTGGTTTCGACCGCTTCCTCGTTGCCGAACATCACGGCGTCCCAGGCATCCCCGGGACACAGCCGGCGATGCTAGCCACTGCCGTCGGCGCGGGCACCAGTCGAATCCGGGTGGGTACAGCGGGAATCATGCTTCCGGCGCACCAGCCGCTCATTGTTGCTGAGCAAATCGCCACCCTGGAGGCTCTGTACCCAGGGCGAGTCGACGCCGGCATCGGCTCCTCTGTCGGCTTTACCGCCGACGTGCGGGCTGCGCTGCGCCAGGGGGATCCTGCCGAACTGAAGAAAGCCTACCCTGCGGACCTGCGGGAAATGCTCGGACACCTGGACACCGCCACTCCCATATGGCTGCTCGCAGGCTTCCGCTCTGTGCACCTCGCCGCTGAGCTCGGCCTCGGGGTTATCCTCGGCGGCCCAAACCAAGTAGATGCAGCCGACCTCTACCGCCGCGCCTTCCGTCCCGGGCTTATCGACGCCCCGCAGGTCATTCACTCCCTCAACGTCGCCGTCGCCGACACGACGGACGCGGCCCGCGACCTACTCCTTCCGGAGGCGTGGGCGCAGGCCCGCGCCCGCAGCACCGGAGTGTTTGAAGCCCTCCTTCCGGTGGATGAGCTCCCCGTGCCAAGCGACGCCGAAAGGCGCCGGATGGCGCAAACCTTGGAGATGGCGGTGTGGGGGACCCCGCGGGAAGTGGAGAAGCAACTGCGGGTAATGGGGGAGGTGCTGGTAACCGGCGGGATGAGTGACCTTGCTGGACGGGCCCGGTCGGAGGAGCAGCTGGCGGAGATGATGGACGCTTGATGCCGTGAGGACGCGTGTGAAAGGAGACTGCATGCAGTGCTTAGTGCGATTGTTTCAGGTGTGTGGGGACTCCGCTGGGAGCTGCAGAAACGCCACGCCAACGGACGCAGCCAACTGGTAATCCTGACTTAGGTCATTTGTGTGAGGCGTAAATTATATTGGCGCCTGCTGCGGGGGATATAGATCGCGTGTGAGGAATATTCCTGACTAAGCGGGTAGTAATGGGAGTGGTTGTAGGCTGTTGGCTATGTCTCTGCCACGGATCCGGACGGTGCCCACTGCGGGTGGCCGACGGACACCAATTGGGGGACATTTTCAATTAGTCTTGTGATTTGCAAGCTGAGCTCTAAGGAGAGGAATAGCCAGTCATCAAGAATGCGCCTTTCTCCTGGAATTGAAACCCATAGAAGACTTGCCATCTACGGATAGGACTGTACGTTGATCGAGTCACGCCAACTTCTGTATTTCTTAGCTGTTGCACGCGCTAAAAACTTCAGTCGCGCAGCGGAGGCACTAGAAATTTCCCAACCACCACTATCAAGGCAAATTAAATCACTTGAAGATCGCCTCGACACCACACTCTTCTACCGCTCGAGCCAGGGTGTCGAGCTCACGTCCGCTGGGGAATTCTTGGCCGAGCAAGCACCGGCATTGATCAATGAAATGAGAGATCTTGAACGAGATGTCCATGCTATAGGATCAGGCCGAGCCGGTGTGCTGCGCCTAGGGTTCGTGGGAACAGCAACCTTTCAGCTAATGCCGAAGCTTCTAGTAGAAATTAAGGACCGGCTCCCAAACATAGAAGTTCGCGTGAGCGGCGAGAAATTGACCCCGGAATTAGAGAATTTACTTTTAAAGCGAAAAATTGACGCCGCGATTCTACGACCACCTGTCTCATCTCACGAAATTGTGTTGGAGAGCTTTGGAATAGATGATTTTTCCTTAGCTGTTGGACCACACCATCCACTGTTAAAAATAGACGGGCCCGTGCCCTTCTCGTTGCTCGCCGAACACACAATTGTCGCTTTCCAAGAAGGTTCTGCGGCTGAGCAGATCACTCGACGGGCCGCAAATCGGGCTGGTTTTAACCTTCAGATTGCACAACACGCCCCGGAGACGTCGACAGTCCTGGCATTGGTTGCCTCAGGAATCGGTGTAGCAATCGTGCCTCGAGGTTCAATTCCAGAACCGATGGGTGTTTTGCGTATGCTTGATTTATCAGACGGTCCGAAGATCGGGCTTTCGATGGCCTGGCTGAAAGACAATCGGTCACCCATTCTGAGAAGGCTATTGCCCATGATCAAGGTTGCGGCACTAGAATCTCGCAAAGCAAAAATGCCATAAAGAGTCGGCGGCGAGGTAGACAAATTGGAGTATCACTATGCCACGAGGACCGATGTGAGCTAGCGGGGAGCTAGTGGACTGTCCGACTCAGTGGCGACTCACGAGGCACCATGGGAGGAAGATC
The DNA here is from genome assembly GCF_001021045.1 of Corynebacterium testudinoris. NCBI lineage: Bacteria > Bacillati > Actinomycetota > Actinomycetes > Mycobacteriales > Corynebacteriaceae > Corynebacterium > Corynebacterium testudinoris. Next base: position 2,168,708 of record NZ_CP011545.1, on the reverse strand, counting down.
GAGACACATCTACAACCGACCCCAATTCCACCCTTCCGTCCCCCCGTTCGTCGAAATACGCATCCTCAGCTTCCTTGGTGATACCACGCTTGACCTGCCATCGGGAGACGAATGCGACGAGGAACGGAGTGATGAAGGCGGTCACAACTACTGCCGCAGCAATCTGGGCCGTTGCCTCTCCCTGAATGACGGAAAATGAAGGGTCAATCGCAGAAATTGCCGCAGGAGTAGCGATTGCATTGCCCGCGACGGCGCTCTCTGCGATACCAGAAATAATGTTTCGAGCTGGTTTGGGCGTCCTGCGAGCTCTATGCCATAGATGAACACCAAGGATAGCAAAACCCCCAGAGAGAACCACCGTTACTAAACCAAGTACAATTCCTGCTAATCCTGAGGTAAGTAACACGCTAAAGTCAATGGATGCACCTATTGCGAAAGCGACGAACGGAATAATTAGGCTCTGACCTGGAGCCAAGAACGATCGTGCAATGGATGAAAAATTTCCTAGGACGAAGCCAAGTATCATGGGAAATATTGCCGCAAAGAGTGCAGTCACAGGAAACTGAGCTACTCCGGCCACTCCCAAGGCAATCATGGTAAGAAACGGACCATCATTGATTGACAGAACAGAAATTGCACCCTTATCGGTTTTCGATCCAAATTGCTGCATCAGCGCACTATAAAGAGAACCGTTAGAGTTAGACATTGCCGCTATGATCGCCAGAGGTAGAAGTCCCCATAACTCACCATTTGGGGCAAAAAATGCAACGGAGAGACCGACAATGGCCGCAACGCTAAACTTAGCAATGAGGAGTACTAGGCCCTTTTCCAGAGATGGTGCCGCAGTCTTTAGGCTAATCTGAGATCCCACCGCAAGGAAGAAAATTCCTATCAGCACTGCAGTTCCGTCACGAAAGAGTGCAGTTGTGAAGCTGCCAATACCAAGAATGCTAGGTATAAAGGTATTAATTATCGCACCAAAGAAGAGCGGGACAATCATCAGTGCACCTGGAATCCGACTAATAACGCGGAAGATAGAATCCAACATGGTTTCCCTTTCTTGCCATTGCCAAGGTGCACGCTTCTTGCGACCTTGACGCTAGCTGTAGGCTGTACGGAGCAAATCTTTTGATCTGTCTCATATATTGACGCCAAAAGGAAGAAATTGGAAATACTCAAACTGCATAGGGATCTCTGTTTTAGGTATTTACGCACTCCATGGCCCATTCTAGTGGGGGTAGAAAGGGGTGAATCTCTGAACAGCTTCATCGTGTCCCGGAAATGCAGCTTAGGATTAAAGCTAATGAGTTTGGCCTTGGTGATCGAACTGGCCTATTTATCGCGTCACCAAGTGTGCGAGTGGAGTCTCGAAGTTTCGCTTGAAATAGAGGCGTGGGGTCCCCAGGAGCCGGCATGAGCGAGAGGGACAGATTGAATTCCTTTACCCATCATTGACGCGACTTAGACCATTTGGGTGTAGCGCAGCTACTATTGATGCCCGGTGCGGGGGATACAGATCGCGTGTGATGCGCACTCCTGGCTAGGCGGGTTGTCAAGCTCGGGGTTCTCCACCCGACTCCACGTGCGGATACCTCGATTTAGCTGCACGAATGAGTCGTGTCCGAGGAAAATCTTTCAGGCGTCCTTGCGCTGCGCGGATAACGGATCCAAGCTCACCCACCGAGTAACCCGATGGATCCTTCAACGACTAGCGATTGACCGAATGAGTATCGCTGCGACAGCCACAGCACTCGGTGTGGGCTGGGAGCTGGTCAACCAGGTCGCCCTTAATGCCTGCCGCCAGCTTGTCTACGACAACCCCCACCACCTAGACGGTGTGCGGATCTTGGGGGTTGATGAGCACGTCTGGAAACACACCCGACAGCCAGGCCAACCATCATCGTTGGTCACCATCCTCGTTGACCTGCCCCCACTAGTCGATGGGCGTGGCCCTGCCCGACTGCTGGTCATCCGCCCCGGGCGCAGTGCTGAGGTTTTATGTAGCTGGTTGCAGGAACGAAGCGAAAGTTTCCGGCAGCAGGTGCAGGTGGTGACGATGGATGGGTTCACCGGCTATGCCAGTGTTGTCGACGAGGTCCTCCCAGAAGCGGTCAAGGTGATGGATCCTTTTCATGTGGTGCATTTGGCTGCGGACAAGCTCACCGGGTGTCGGCAGCGACTCCAGCGTGAGACTACTGGGCGTCGCGGGCGCTCAGACGATCCGTTGTACAAGCATCGCCGTACCTTGTTGACCAGGACGGATTTCCTGACGCAGCGGCAACGATACCACCTGGAGATGTTGTGGGCGGCTGATGATGAGTACGTGGCATTGGAAGTGACGTGGCTGTTTTATCAGGACTTGATTGCCGCGTATGGGCATCCGAAGAAGTCTGAGGGTAGGAAGCTGATGGAACGGGTCATCAACACGATCCGCAAGGGCGTGCCGGCGGGTCTAGAAGAGCTTGCTCAGTTGGGGCGGACGTTGTGGCGTCGGCGTGTGGATGTGTTGGCGTATTTCGGTGTTGGGGGGTCGAATGGGCCGGTGGAGGCGATCAACGGCCGGTTAGAGCATCTACGTGGGATTGCGTTGGGGTTTAGGAACCTGGACCACTACATCTTGCGGTGCCTGATTCATTCTGGGCAGCTACAGGGACGGATCAACGCACTCTAAATCGTGAAGAGCCTGTTTCGGACGCATAGGGTTATCGCTGATGGCTGCAGAAACACCACGCTACCGGACGCATCCAACTGGCACTGCTAAGGCTTCATTGATGCTCTTTCTTTCTGCAACTGGCGATGTTCGTCGTGGCCGTAAAAAACAGTCTATGGCGGCGATGGTTGTGTTCACGCAGATCCTGTCCCTCCCGGTCCTAGTTTCCATTGGCTTCTTTCTTTCGAACGGACGCTAAGTGGGCCTCTTCGTAGCCGGCGTAAGAAAGCTCCCACTGGGGCTCAGGATGTGTTGAGACGCGGCTATTCCTGGTCGATCGCAACGACGGTGTCATAAAGGCCATAGTGGAGAAGTCCCTTGTGGGACTCGATGCCGGTGTAGGATAGGGAAGAATCCTCGTAGCGGCGGAATGCGAAGACAGCCTGGTTCATGTGGGTGGCATTGAAAACTCCGAGGTTGACTAATGAGTTGAAGTCAGCCACGGTTAGGCCGGTGACGGCCTTGAACAGGTCGGGCTCCAACTTTGTGATTACATCTTGGAGGGTGTTCTCGCGGAAGTCCGTGAGATACATGAACGCGGGGATACGCGTCGCGAACTTGATGAGTTTCTCTTGGATTTGTTTGCGCTTCGACTTGTAGTCCTTTTCTTCCGCCGACAGCTCCCTTTTCTCCCTCGTGGTCAATTCTGCGCCGCGTTCCTTCTTTGTTGCCTTGACCTGTTCGGACTTGTTGACCACGGTCTCAAAGATTGCGGACCCGAGGGCGCGGAAGCCCTCGATGTTCATGACGGCGTTCATGGCATCCTCATTTCCCATGATGCGGCGTAGCGTATCGTTGTCCACGTTGACGAGGATCGCGGACTCCCATTTACGTGCCAATAGGGTGGCAGAGGTGCCGGACATCGCAATGTCGAGAATGCCGCCAGCATCGACCTGGGTCATGTTCGATCCGTCGTAGGCCAATACTGGGAGGAATTTCACTAACTCCTCGACCGCGTGCTCCGGGTTAGGTGCTTCGGGGGACAGGCCGATCCCATAGTCCGAGATCTGGCGTAAGGCCCTCGTGGGGGCGAAGTCGAAGACGAAGCAGGCGGGCTTAAGGATCAGCTCCTCACTCGGATCAACCCCATCGGGGTTCTTGATTGACCACGGGGACTGAACACGAAACGCCGCCTGGAAGTAAGTCTCAGGAGAGTTGAGATTGCGAAGCATGAGGATCGCCGACCACTGCTTGACCGTCACACCGGTCGTCAACTTCCCGCATGACAGGGTGATAGTCTTCGTCGTATGTCCATCCTTGATCGCTTCGCGCACCGGTGGCAATGCGCTTAGTCCGATACCCGCATCAGGACCGGCGACGGTGAGCACCTGGTAGTCACGCCAGAATACGTTTTGCTGCTCAGCGAGGAGGTTTTCCATGGCATGGCAGGCGGCTACGGTTGGCAGGAACCAGAACGAGTGCTGAAGATACGGGAGTAGCCGAGCATCCGAGTACGGGAACGGCGGACGGGTGCCCATACGCATGGCATCCAGCTGAGTGGGAATGTGGGCACCACGGATGATGTCCAGCCACTTTTGCACGTCCGTCTTGTGGGCGAACGCAGCCATCTTGCCAGCGCCGGATGCTTTAAAAAAGGCGTTTAAGTCGAACTCATCGAACTCACCCTGGCTGGCCACCGATACAAGTTCGTCGGGCATCTGGTAGGTGAACAGTCGCATCTCCGGCAACGCGCCATACGGGTTCCACTTTTCTGGATGGTCCGATGAGTACTGGGCTTTAGCACGTTGCTCGTCTGTGTAGGTCCAGTTGAAGATCTGTTCCTCAATGAACTCACCAGTCGCAAGGGCCTTGAACGGTGTACCCGATAGGTACAGGTACGCTCGGGTCGTGATGGGGAGGAAGTTATCTTCGTCGTTTCCCAACTCATCAAGTTCTTCATCGAAGGTGACCAGCCCATCGTGATACTCGGCGGCAATTTCCTTCTTGGCAACATTCTCATCCTCGCCTTCGAAGAGTTCTTTCGCAGACTCCCGCCAGGCCCCGAAGTGGTATTCGTCGAAGATCACCAGGTCCCACGGCGTGGTATGGACCCATTCGTTCTTAGGTTTGATAAGTCCGGTCTTCTTTTCCCTCCCAAGCAGGTCCTGGAACGATCCGAAGTACACGAGGGGACGATCGTGGTCCATTTGGTCAGGAGTGCCGCCTGTAGTCTGGGAGAGGTACTGCCACCCGTCGAAGTCTGCATGAGATTCGAGGTCCGTTTGCCAGGCGTCTTCTACTGCAGGCTTGAAGGTCACGACTAGGATCCGTCGGGCTTCCATTTTCTTGGCCAGCTGGTAGGAGGCGAAGGTTTTGCCGAACCGCATTTTGGCGTTCCACAAAAAGCGCGGGATATTTGTTGGGTCCTCAGCCCAAATCGATTCGTAATACTCGGTTGTTTTCTCTACGGCTTCTTTCTGTTCGGGACGCATGGCAAAGGTCTCGTGGTGTGTCCCGGACAGCTGGACTCCGGTGCGAAGCTCAGTGATCGTCGTGCGTACGTCGTCGGGTGTGCAGCGTATCCACTCGCGCGACGAACCGAAAACTGGGTTCTCAAAGCCTTTTGCTACTAGGCGACGTCGCACCTCCGTGTCGCGGAAGACCGAGCCATCTTCCCGTTCGGCGGGTTCATCAACGTGAAGGGTATAAGGATGTTGCATTTGACCTTGGGACTCGCGGATACGATCGTTGACATCTGATTTCTTCGTCTGCCCAACCTTGATGAGCCCCGCATAGTCGGTGGGTGGATTGTGAGGAGTCCAAGCATAGATCCGCAGCCGGGCCACCGGCTTCTGGGGAAATAGCTCCTCGTCTGGTCTACTCATCGTTCAATTCCATCGGCCGAATTCTTGACTCGATGTAGCTGGTCTCGCTGTCCGTCAGCCCGTACTTTTCGTAGAGTTCAGCGTCGGTCCACTCGCGATCCCATGCCTGTAGTGGCACCCATTGGTAGGTGGAGTGGGTAGCATCCTGTGTGATCTTCCGCAAGGAGACAAGGTAACGGAAGAATTTCGTCGCGTAGTACGAGCGTATGCTGCGGATCTCACTCTCCGTTTGTGCGTAAAAGAACAAAAATGACTGTGTGCAGACTGACGGGGATGGAGCAATTTGTGAAGGGCCCAGTACTAGGTCCACGCCAGACTTCTCGCGCTCTCGACCGGAGCCGGTCTTCGGGACGAGCAGCTTCCACGTGTCAATGAGCTCGGGACTTTTCGTCACCTCATTCTTTGCTATGTACCCCGTCCTGCGCTTCTTGGGCCCGGAGTCCCCGTTCTTGCCTTTCTTGGTGCCGATGTAGTAGAGGGCAACATCTCCTGATTTTTCAGATGAATGGAAACCAGTGAAGTTCGAAGTCCATCCGAACTCTTTGTCGTGTGCCAGAATTGTGTTGACCGAAGGCTCGGCTTGGGCGATTACCTTGCGGAGAATAGGAAGTGCTCTTGCGTCACGGATGAGAATGTCGAATTCATTGAGCTGACGTGACTCCGGACCGGTCGTCTCTCCACCCCATATGCTCGTTACGTTGCAGCGCCCTTCGTAGTTGAAGTCCCATAAAAAGTAGCATGCCCCTCCGTTTATACCCACTTCGGGAAAGACCTCGGCAGCATTAGGGTAGTCGATTAGATCCCTGATGCGAGTGTCGTTCAGCATCGATTTCCGGAATTCAGTCAGCCCGAGCCCGGTTGCCATCCATCTGGAGGGAATGACCATCGTGAGGAATCGGGGTTCAAGTCTCTTGGCTTGTTCCACGAAGTGCTGGTAGATTGGGACATCGCGTGTGTGATCGTCTGAGCCTAGCTGGTAGGGCGGGTTGCCGATGATCACGTCGAACTGCATGTTGTCTCCGAACAGCTCATTGATGCGAGCTTTGATGTCGTCTGTGTGGATGAATGCGTAAGCGTAAGTCTCTAGCTTCACGCCTCGGTTATACGAGTTTTCCTTGGCCCCGCAATACTGGCATTTGCGGTTTGTGTTGACGGCCTTTTGGTGACTAGTTAGGGGGTCGGTGCGGTACTCACGTTTGCCACCCGTCCATGTGTGTTCGGTCCTTTGGAACCAGATGTTCCCGTCCGGATTTTCGAAGGACGTCGCGATGGAGTGTGGACCGTTGGCGAACTTGGAGCAGTACACAGACCTGCGAGCCAGGAGGGCAGTGAGTTGAGTAATGCCAATACCGTAAACCTGGCGCTGGAGAATGTGGTTCACGCGCTCGGTCCTGTCCGGGATCTCGCGGTGTAGTCCGTCAGTGAGGCGGCGGGTGATCTCTCGTAGGAATACACCTGATTTGGTGAACGGGTCGAGGAACTTCACGCGTGGGTCGGCCCAAATATCAGCGCCGCCGTGAGAGTCGGACCACCGCTGTGCCAGGAGGTCGAGCATGGCGTTAGCCATTTCGGGTGGTGTGAAGACTTCATCATTCGATAGGTTTGCAATACAGGTCAGCACGTCTGGGTTGTGTCCGCGCAGTGCGAACGGGGCCCGAGTTAGACTCATTCGGAGTCCACCTGCCCCGCCAGGTCCGCTACCGTCATCGTTGGATAGGTCGTCTGCGGTGCGAAGAGGTCGGCTCCCATGTCCTCGAACAGAGATCCTTCAGACTCCCACGTGGAGCGCTTCGTCAGCTCATCGTAGCGGAAGTCGCGGCGCTGGAACTTTCCCTTGCCCAGGTAACCCCATTCGGCGAACATGATTCTAGCCCCATTGGGCGTCGTCATGGTGAGCGCGTCACCCCGTACGATATTGACCGCGAGGATGGCTCGGGCTGCTCGGGCCCACTCGTCGTCCGTATCGATGCCAAGAAAGGTATTGAACAAGGTCATTAGGTTGTCCCGGCACTCCTGAGCGTTGTCAGGCAGCAATTCAATTCCATAGATACACATCAATGCGAACAGGGCGTAGTGACGCTTTTCGAAGTCGTTTTTGCCATGCTTATTTGCCACGGTTAAGAGTTTGCGGGTGAGGACAGGAACCAAGAAGTTTCCCGATCCGCAGGCGGGTTCCAGAACTCGCGAGTCGATGCGCTCAGTTTCCTCCTGGACCAGGTCGAGCATGTCCTCAACCATCCACGTGGGGGTGAAGACTTCGCCGTGGTCGACAACGCGCTGCTTGGACTTGACCAAGCGTTCTGTCTCGCTGTTACTCATTGCTTTGCATCCTTTCTTTTGCAATAGTCACGGAAGGAACCCTCGCTTGCGCGGGAAGCGTCGCTGACTGCCGCTCCGATTCGGGCCCAGCAGTCGGCGGCCTCCATGGTTGACAGTTCCGCAAACAGCCGATCTTGTGGGCGCGCGGGCCCATGTCTGCGATCCGTGCGTTAACGGTGTGGTTGGTGAAACCAAGATACGTTGCGATCGCATCTGTGGAAAGGTATGGCAAACTCATGGTTCGCTCCTCCGGTGGGCCAGGCAGATGCCTTCATCTAAAATAAGAATACGGGTTGAGTGTGGCATGACCCTGATCTAGCTGGAAACGATAGTTATTGAGTGGCCCCGCTGCCGATCTGGAGCGAGACGATGGCTCAATAGTGCGAATCCTTCTTGCGACGGGGCAACTGACAGAAATCGCGTGTCCGGGCCGGCTAATCTTGAAGCGCAGGTTCCAGCAGCAAGCCCAAGTGAGGCTAAGAGTCCACTGCTAGGTCCGGTGTTGAGCTCTTCTCAATTGCGGCCGGATCATGCCCTGCACGGGATGCCCTGCCGGACAGAACTGAAACCAAGTTCTCGATGTCCTCGGTGTTCGCATCGTCGGGGAACATCCAGTGCAGGTCACCCTTCTCTGTAAGAACGTCGATCTGGCGACGGGCGCTGCTTTCCTGCTGGGTATGGCCTCGCACATATTGAACTGCGTCCAATGGGTAAACTGAGCTAAGGTCACCAAGTTTCAAGAGGTTCTCCGGGATAGCGGTAATGATTCGCCTGTCGGTAACCGCCACAAAGGTGCTCGATGCGACCTTTTCCTTGATCGGGCGGGCTAAACCGGGTGTGAGTGCGTCCCAGGAAGCATCGACTCTTCTATCGAGAATTTTTGAGGTTACACCAGCGGAGTTAGATTTACCTACTTCATACGGGAAGGCCACGCTGAGAAGTGTCTCTCCGTCTTCAAGAGAGAAACTTAGAGCATGCAGATATGGGCCGAGATCGAAGTCCTCTGGTGCGCACACGGCATCAGGGGCAGCTGGTATTTGGGCCTCCGGCTGGAGAATAGCAGCCAACGGGCCAATTGTATCTAGGAGCTCTTGACAGGTTAGCTTGGAAATCTTGGCTCCCTTCCGCTTTTTCGTGAGTGGAAGAGTTGCGCGACCGGGAAGTTCGGCGATCTTTCGTAGCTCGCGGACTAATGAATTTGTAAGTTGTCGGATTTCCTGGAGGGACTCTTCGATCTCGGCTGGAAGTTCCCGAGTGATCATTTCCAAGAGCTTTACTTCACTCTCGTCATTGATAATTCTCTTTTTTGTCATCGCAGCTCGGAGGGCCTGGTACTCCGCATAGACTTTTAGCGTTCTGAGCAGGGCGTAGGTGTCAAAAAAGATAGCTTCCGCATTATACTGGAGGTACTCGCTGCGAGCGTGGTCGCCAAGTTTTCCTAGCTCCTCGATGTGATCTTTAACATTCTTGCGGTACAGGTCTACTTGTTGGTCGATTTCAGATCCAATGGAGGCGATGGGCTCCCATACTGAATTGGTCACGGCATCGAGCTCGCAAGCTTCCTTCATGGCCCGATTTACGGACTTGACTAGACCTTCTAACTCCGCCCACTGCTTGTTTCGCATAGTTTTAAGCGTCTTGGCTGTCAGCTGGATATTAGATTGAACGAGGCTGGAAACCTCGCTGATCTGCATTTGGACTGCAATCATTGCCACAGCTGGTCCTATGGCTGCTAGGGCAGCAGCAGGAGTTAACGCGACTGGAATGAAACGGGCTTGTGCAACAATCTCTCCATTTCGGAGGATCGCCCCAAGCTTGGCGCCATCTTTCGCCGCCATTTCTCCGCCACTCTTCAGCAGAGTCAAAGTCGCATCGTTGACGCGAAACAGACCTTGTGCTCCAACTGCAGCTTCTCCAAGGTTTCCAGCAATTGTGACAGAATTCCCGAGGGAACCCAGAGCAGTAGATAGCTGGGATCGGTCGATAAAAGGAATCATGTCGAGGCTAATGAGTTCAAGGCCAGGGGGAATCTCGCCGAAAACCACTGCTACGCCGGGTGAGACCTCGATGAGGGTGGTGGAAGTTGGAAGATCAATCGCGTCGGAGTTGCTCTGACTGCCTTCCTCAGCTTCCGCGCCAAAGGTTTCATCCTTATCGGGCACGTCGCGTGCATCATCCATGGGGCTCTCCTTCTCGCCGGTGTGGTCGCCTGGTGCATCCTTTCGGCGGCGAGACTGAGCTTAACAGCCGCCCATGACATTGCCTTGGGTTTCGCTGGGCACCCTCCCAAATTGAGGTAGCTGGGAAGCGGGATTTGCTGCACTTTTGGTTCGATCCAGGTGGCGTGGTGACCATGGATGACACACATTTTCGATCGTCTGGAATGGTACCAACGGGAGTCGAAAGCCCGACGTCAGGAAGCGAAAACTCTTCCTGCGTGGCTAAACACGCCCCCGCTTCCAAGCAACCACGGAAGCAACCGATCCCACCACGAAAATGACAGTCCAGATAATCGTGCTGAGCAGGCTCGCAAAGCTGTAGCCGACTGGATCGGTCAGTGGGGCGTACATCGTCCACCCGAAGTCGGATTGCATTGGTGCCTGCGGAACTAGGCGGAAAACAGTCACGAGGGCTGCGAAGACGGTCACGGGGAAGGTGACCCAGAACCATGGAAACGTGGTGCTTTCCTGATTTCCTCGCCGCGGAAGGACGGACCGATACACTCCAACAACGATCAACACGGTGAGGACCAGCGCAGCAAAGAGGATGAGGTTGTCAAAGATCATGACGCCCATCTTGCCCCACAACCCCCAGATCCCACCGAAGAAACAACGAAGCAGTCCGCGGCAAGTTAAATGAATAACGAACCGCGGACTGCTCCTACTTTTGGGTGGCTGACGGGGCTCGAACCCGCGACACCCAGGATCACAACCTGGTGCTCTACCAGCTGAACTACAGCCACCATCGCTGCGCAATTGCAGCGTGATCAAGATTAACGCACAGAGCTGATTTTACAAAAACTGCTGGTAGGACTCGGTAGCGGCGTTGGCTTCGGTGGAGGCTTCGTCGGAGGTGGGGCCGGGGAGGTCGACGAAGATGGAGCGTCGGTAGTAGTCGAGTTCGCGGATGGATTCGACGATGTCGGCAAGCGCGCGGTGGGCGAGGCCCTTGGTGGGCTGGTTGAAGTAGGCCTTGGGGTACCAGCGGCGGGCGAGTTCTTTGATGGAGGAAACGTCGACCATGCGGTAGTGGAGGGCGGCGTCGAGACGCGGCATTTGTTCGCGGATGAACATGCGGTCGGTGGCGATGGAATTGCCGGCCAGCGGGGCGGGATGTTCGGGGGAGCAGTGGGTCGCGATGAGGTCGAGGACCGCGTCCTCGGCCTCTTTCATGGTGACGGTCGACTCGCGGATTTGGGCGGTGAGGCCGGAGTTGTTGTGCATGGTGGTGACGAAATCATCCATGTGCGCCAGCTCTTCCTCGGTGGCGTGGACGACGAGATCGACGCCTTCGCCGAGTATGTTGAGGTCGGCGTCGGTGACCAGCGCTGCGACTTCGACGATGACGTGGCGATGCACGTCGAGGCCCGTCATCTCCAGATCGACCCAGACGAGGCGGTCATTCTTGGCGGGTGTGGTCATGTCAGTTTCCCATCTTTGCGTAGAAATGCCCCATGAGCGGCGCGAGCAGCCCCGTCGGCGCTACCTTGGAGACAGCGTTCATCGCCTTGCTCAGCGGGCCGGGCACGACGCGCCGCTGGTTCTTCGACATCGCTTCGAGGGTCTCACGCGAGCACGATTCGTAAGTCGTCCACAGAAAATCCGGAACAACCTTATCGACGATCGATTTTTCCTCATCAGGCACCACAGCCTCCCGGACTGGCCCAGGGGCCAGCAGAGTGCAATGAATGCCCAATGGCTTCAACTCGTAGTGCAGGGCTTCGGTGAAGGCGTTGACGCCCGCCTTCGTGAAAACGTAGGTGGCATTGTTCGGGATCGGCACGTTGCCTGCCGCAGACCCGACGTTGCAGATCGCGCCATCCTTACGCTCCGCCATCCCCTTGAGCACCGCATGCGTCAGGCGGTGGACTGCCGTCGCATTGAGGTTGAACTGATCGACCTCGTAGTTCCAATCCTGCTTTAGCAGGGGCCCGAACGACGCAATGCCGGCGGAATTGATGAGGATGGAGACCTCGCGGGCGTCGATAAGCTCAATGAGGCGAGTGACCTCATGGTGCTTGCTCAAGTCGCACGCAACGACCTCCACCGTGACGCCGTGGCGGTTCTCCAACTCGGCGGCGAGTTCACGCAGCACCGCGTCGCGGCGGGCGACGATGATCAAGCTGTGACCCATCGATGCCAGGTCACGCGCCATCGCCTTGCCGATGCCCTGGCTGGCGCCGGTCACGAGCGCGCGGGATGTCGAGCTAGGGGAGGGGAGGGGCATACGAATTCCTGTCTGTCTAACACTGCTCACCAATGGCGATTTCTTGGTAGCCAGCTTAGGTGCTCGGCCCAACTTCGTCCGTGGCGCCCTCACCGAGTGCCGCAACCTTGTCCAGCACGCGGTTGGCTTTCGCGATCTCGTCGTCGCACCACTCGTCGGGGTTGGTGAGCACTTTGCGAGCGTTCTCGATGACGTCGTGTGGGACAGGAGTGACTTGCTTGCGGTCGAACATGTCTAGCAGGTCTTCCACGCCGTTTCGGTACTCGCCGTATCCCATGCTGATAGAGGCACGGTAAGCCCAGTCCGCATCGTCGGCATGGCGGAGCAGGGCGGCCTCGGCCGCGGCGTAGCGGTCTATTCCAGGAAGTAGCTCGTTGTTCATTACCACCGAGGTTAGGGTGCCGCACAGACATTGCCCGCTGTTCTTAGCTCGGCCGTTCGACGGGATGACGAAGAAATGACGAAAATTACCCCTACGCCCTAACCCTCCGGATCAAAAGCGCACCGTGGGGGCGGCCTGGTTTTATAGTGAGTCGCATGAATGCCGTCCTCATAGCCGTCCTCGTGATGCTCATCCTCGCTGTGTCCAGGGTCCATGTGGTCCTGGCCCTGTTCATCGGTGCCCTCGTGGGTGGCCTCCTGGGCGGTCTGGGCCTGGAGGGGACGATGGTCGCTTTCCAGGACGGGCTGTCGGGCGGTGCACAGATTGCGCTGAGTTACGCCCTGCTGGGTGCCTTCGCGATGGCGGTGGCGAGTTCCGGGCTACCAGCGCTGTTGGCCAATTGGTTGATTAATAAGCTTGATGTCAGTTCGGAGTCGGGGAAGAAGTCCCTGGTGGCGATGACGAAGTGGGGCATGGTCGCCGGTATTTTGGCGATGTCGATCATGAGCCAGAATCTTATCCCGGTGCATATTGCGTTTATTCCGCTGATCATTCCGCCGCTGCTGGCGATCTTTAATCGGTTGAAGATTGACCGTCGTCTCATTGCTTGCGTGCTGACGTTTGGCCTGGTCACTACGTACATGTGGATTCCGGTGGGCTTCGGCAATATCTTCCTCAATGATATTTTGCTTGGCAATATTGAGCGCGCGGGCATGGATACCAGCGGAATTAACATCATTTCCACGATGGCTATCCCGGCGATGGGCATGATTGTGGGTCTGCTCATCGCGGTGTTTTTCACGTACCGCAAGCCGCGCATCTACGCCGACAAGCCGATCATTGGCGGCACGGAGACCCACGAGGAGGAGATTTCTCGCTACCGGGTGACGGTTGCGATTATCGCGATCATCGCCACCTTCGTTATCCAGGTGGTCATGCAGGTCAGCGGCTCGGAGGCGAATTCGCTGCTCATCGGCGCCCTGACCGGCCTGGCTATCTTCATGGGAACCGGCGCAGTGCGGTGGAATCAGGCGGATGACATCTTCACCTCCGGAATGCGGATGATGGCGCTCATCGGCTTCATCATGATCACTGCACAGGGCTTCGCCGCTGTTATGAGCGCCACCGGAGAAGTGGAGTCCCTGGTCAATACCTCGGCGGAGATGTTCGCCGGGAACAAGGCAGCCGCGGCGATGGCGATGCTCATCGTCGGGCTCATCGTCACCATGGGTATTGGTTCCAGCTTCTCGACGCTCCCGATCATCGCCACCATCTACGTCCCGCTCTGCCTGGCCCTGGGTTTCTCACCCGTTGCGACGGTCGCCATCATCGGCACCGCCGGCGCCCTCGGCGATGCCGGTTCCCCGGCATCGGACTCCACGTTGGGCCCGACATCGGGCCTCAACGCCGACGGCCAGCACGATCACATCCGGGATTCGGTCATCCCGACGTTCATCCACTTCAACATCCCGCTGCTCATCTCCGGTTTCATCGCAGCGATGGTGCTTTAGCCTTCGACGCTGACGATCTGGAAGGTGCCACCTTGGGGGTCCGCGACCGTCGCCACGCGACCGAAGGGAGAGTCCATCGGACCGTCCAGGACCGCACCACCGAGCTCAACGATCTGGGCGGCCGTGGCATCGGTGTCTGAGACACCGATGTACGCGCGCCAGTAGCTGGGAACCTCGGCCGGGAGGAAGCTGTCGGCCTCGCAGAGCCCCGCCGAAGCCTCCTCACCTGCGCCGTTGGTGGCGTAGCGGATGCCTGAGGTCGGGGGCGAGTCAACCGGCTGACCATCCTCACCCATGTAGGCGAGGTTCCACCCGAGAGCCTCCTGATAGAAATCCGCAGCAGCCTGGAAGTCCTTGCTCATCTGCTCAAACCACACGGGCGTGCCCGGCTGGCCGTTGAAGGCAAGGCCGGGGAATTCCTTGGCCTCCCAGAACCCCACCCCGGCGCCGGCAGGATCGAAGAGAATGGCCATCGATCCCAGCTCACCGACCTCCATCGCCGGAACAACGACGGTCGCACCGGCCTTCTCCGCAGCCGCCACAGCTGCCGCGCAATCCTCCACCGCCAGGTAGACGGTCCACGCGGTCGGGTACTCCGGCTCCTCGAGCGGGCCATCGGGACCCATGAGCGAACTCATCATGCCGCCGACGGGAACGCCATTCTTGGTAGCGATGCGATATCCACCGAACTCCGCCGCACCCTCGGGAACATCCCAGCCGAACACTTGTGAATAGAAGGAGACGGACCCATCGATGTCGTGGGTACCAAGGTCAATCCAGATGGGGCTGCCGGTGCGTGCCATGGTCGAAGGCTCCTAGCTTGAGGGATCGGGGACCTTCGGGAGCGAAGGCCCACGCGATTCTACGCCCGGAAATGTGTGCTGTGCCACAGGGCCAGATCGCGGGGTTCGGGTTCCGGTCGTGATCAGGAAGTCGCGATCTACATGGATTCTCTAGGATGTAAAAACCAATTTGCTGCGACCTGCGGAAACGCGAAAGGGCCTGACGTATTCTAGAGAATCCTTGTAGGTAGGCCATGGCGGCTTTGAGCGCCCCCAGCAGTGTCTGATTCCCTAACACCGTTCCACCCACCACGAACTCGCAGTGGG
The DNA here is from genome assembly GCF_001021045.1 of Corynebacterium testudinoris. Lineage (NCBI taxonomy): Bacteria > Bacillati > Actinomycetota > Actinomycetes > Mycobacteriales > Corynebacteriaceae > Corynebacterium > Corynebacterium testudinoris. Next base: position 2,153,406 of record NZ_CP011545.1, on the reverse strand, counting down.
GACGAAACTCGAGGGACGCCACGGAAGCGTCGAGGTCAGTCGATAGCAGTCTTACAGCTCGGATCAGCAAGGTGAAGAACGGTGAAGAACACTGCCATTGGCAGCTCCGATGGCTGGGGTAGTCGGGAGGCAGCATGACTCGGCCGTGGGGGAGTTCCGTTGCTCCCGCCGCATCGACCAGATTCGACCCACGTGAACCCGCACAAAAAAGGTTATGCCCCGAGCCATAGTAGGAACTATGTCTCGAGACATGACATGGTGCCCCCAGCAGGACTCGAACCCGCGACCAGCCGGGTAGAAACCGGATGCTCTAATCCACTGAGCTATGGGGGCTGTGCGGAAAAGAGTTTAGCGCACGATCCGCCGGAAGCAGAAAAGTTCCCAGCTAGTGACCAGTTTCACGCTGGCTATGACTTAGGTCATAAGGTGATTAGGGTAGGTCGCATGGCAGATCAGGATGTGGTGGGGAACGGGCGGGCGCAAATAACGCAAATAGGCAGCGCAACGAAGGCTGCAAAGGCGCGGCCGACGTGGCCGCTCTACCTGCTTTTCTTTGCGGTGGCCGGTGCGGTGGGCGCGACGATTTCCTATGGTTTCCTCGCGGGCTCGCTCGCGGCGCTGGGTATTCCGGATCCGGGGCGGATCACGACGGTGGGGCTGCCGTTTTTCCGGGCGGTGGGGTGGATGCTGGCGGCGCTGTCGGTGGGCTCCTTCATGTTCTCGTCGTTTTATATGGCGCCGTCCATTCCGGGCAACGATAATTCGCAGCTTGTGCGGGCGAAGCTCTCGGTTGATGGGCACTTGGCGGCGCGGACGGGCGCGGTGTCGGCGTTGTGTTTCGGCCTCGTTGCACTGCTGATGATCCCGTTGGTGCTTTCCGATGTTTCCGGTACCCCCTTCGCCAGAACCCTCGACGTGGCCAGCTGGTCGTTGGCCATCGAGCAGGTCGCGACTGCCCGCGCTTGGGCAGTTGTCGCAGCGATTGCGCTGGTTGTGGGCGTGGCGGGGTTGTTCTTCCGTTCGTGGGTCAGCCAATTGCCGTTGTTTATGGGCGCGATTGTCATGGTCGTTCCGCTGGGCCTGGAGGGGCATTCGGCGTCCGGCGGTGACCATGATTGGGGCACGAACTCCTACCTGTGGCACCTCGTGTTCATGATGGTGTGGGTCGGTGGGCTCATGGCGCTCATCGCGCACGGCCGCCGCCTCGGCCCGTACTTGGGCACGGGGCTGCGCCGCTATTCCAATGTGGCGTTCATGTCGGTCATCGTTATGGCGGTGTCGGGCCTTATCAATGCCGCGATTCGGGTGGAATGGTCGGATTGGCTGACTTCGACGTATGGCACGATTCTCATCGTCAAGACTATCGGCGTCGTGGTCCTCGGGCTGTTCGGTTGGGTGCACCGCCGGGTGACCATCCCGCAGCTGGATAGCAAGCCCGCGTTGTTCATGCGCTTCGCCATTGTCGAGATGATTGTTATGGCCGCGATCACCGGCGTGGCCATCACGATGGGCCGCACCCCGCCGCCCCCGCCGCGCAATCCCAATCTGTCGAACATGGCGACGCAGCTCGGTTTTGATCTCTACGAGAAGCCGTCCTTCTTCAATGTGTTCACGATGTGGCGTTTTGATGTCATGTTCGGCACCATCGCGATCCTGCTCACCGCCGGTTACCTCTACGGCGTGTGGCGGGTGCGCTGCGCGGGCGGATCGTGGAGCACCACCCGCACCGTGTTTTGGCTGCTGGGCACGTTGACGCTGCTGGTGACCATGAGTTCCGGGCTGGGCATGAACATGGGCGCGGCGTATTCCATCCACATGATCGTGCACATGATCTTGTCCATGGTTGTGCCGCTCTTCCTGGCGCTCGGCTGCCCGCTCACCCTGATCATGAAGGCCTACGCCTCCGGGGAGCCTGGCCAGCCCAGCGCGCACGACATCGTCTACGCCTACACGCAATCGCCGCTGCTGCGATTTGTCAGCCACCCAGTGGTCAACCTCGCGCAGTTCCTTTTCTTCTTCTACATCCTCTACCTCATCATCCCGCTGTATGAGGTGATGATTTCCGAGCACGCCGGCCACCTCATCATGAACTGGGTCTTCCTGATTTCCGGCTACCTCTACTTCTGGGAGGTCGTGGGCAAGGACCCGCTGCCGGTCCAGCGCCCCGCCGCGATCCGTCTCGCGTGGCTGGTGGGTTCCATGCCGTTCCACCTGTTCGCCGGCATTTATCTCATGCAGTTGACCACCATCATGGGCTATGACTTTTACATGTCCTTGGGCCTGCCGTGGGAGCTCAATCTGCTGGAGGATCAGCGCGTGGGCGGCGGTATTGGCTGGGCGTCGGGGTCCTTCCCCCTCGGCCTGGTGTTCCTCATTCTCTTCTTCGAATGGCGCCGCGAGGATCGGGTCATTGAGACTGAGTATGATCGGCGGGTTGACGCTGGTGAGGACGATGATTTCGAGGCCTACAACGAGATGCTCGCCCAGATGAACACCGGCCGCTACGCCACCGACGATGAGCTGCGCAAGCCCCCATCGCCTTAGGAGCGAATTCTGTGGATAACTCCACCCGGCCCGGAGCGGTTATCCACAGCTTATCGACGCCCCCGTGGTCACCGTCCTCCCGTCCTGTCACCCTGGGAGGTGCCAGGACAAACACACCACCAAGGGGGACCATTCACCATGGCTCATACGACCACCACCATCATCGGCAACCTCACCCACGACCCCAAATTGCAACGCTTCGAGCGCTCCGGCGCCCAGAAATGCAGCCTCCGCATCGCCTCTAGTCGCCGCGTGCAGGACAAAGACAACAACTGGATCGACATTGACCAGATGTACCTGAGCGTTGATGCCTGGGGACCACTGGCCATCAACTGCAAAAAGTCCCTGGCCAAGGGCATGCCCGTCATCGTTCACGGCATGTTGATCACTGACCAGTGGGTAGATGAGCACAACCAGAAGCGCTCCAAGACCCTCATGCGCGCCATCAGCGTGGGCCTGGATCTCAACAAGTACATCATCGGCTCCATGAAGGTGGACAATGCGGAGAAGAACCTCATCAACGTAGGTTTGCCTGACGCCAAGACTGCGGACACGCTCTATGACGCCATCGTGGCCGATCAGGGAGATACCACCGAGCAGCCGGCCAACCCTCCCGCGGAAGCGCCGCCGACCCCGCCGACCCCGGCGGCCGCTTCGGTGGGCGACGGCACGGAGGAAGGAACGGGTGAGCCTCCCTTCTAGCCGGGCCGGGGAGGTCATGTACCCTTGTGCGTGACGTCTGAGCATTGCGCGCCAGCAGTGCCAACAAGCAACACATAAGGGGAACAATGTCCGAGTTCATCTACACGATGAAGAACGTGCGCAAGGCCATCGGTGACAAGGTCATCTTGGACAATGTCACGATGGCCTTCTACCCGGGCGCCAAGATCGGTGTCGTCGGCCCGAACGGTGCCGGTAAATCCTCGATCCTGAAGATCATGGCCGGTCTGGATCAGCCCTCCAACGGCGAGGCTTTCCTCGACCCGGGTGCCACCGTGGGCATCCTCATGCAGGAGCCGCCGCTCAATGAGGAAAAGACCGTCCGCGAGAACGTGGAAGAGGGCCTGGGCGATATCTTCGAGAAGAAGAAGCGCTTCGAGGAGATCGCCGAGGAAATGGCGACCAACTACACCGACGAGCTCATGGATGAAATGGGCAAGCTCCAGGAAGACCTGGATGCCGCCGATGCGTGGGAGGTTGACTCCAAGATTGAGCAGGCCATGGAGGCTCTGCGCTGCCCGCCGTCGGATGAGCCGGTCACCCATCTTTCCGGTGGTGAGCGCCGCCGCGTCGCCCTGGCTAAGCTGCTGCTCTCCGAGCCTGATCTGCTCCTGCTCGATGAGCCGACCAACCACCTTGACGCCGAGTCGGTGCTGTGGCTGGAGAAGCACCTGGCTGATTACAAGGGCGCCGTCCTTGCCGTCACCCACGATCGTTACTTCCTCGATCACGTTGCCGGCTGGATCTGTGAGGTCGACCGCGGCAAGCTCTACCCCTACGAGGGTAACTACTCCACCTACCTGGAGAAGAAGGCCGAGCGCCTCGAGGTGTCCGGCAAGAAGGACCAGAAGCTGCAGAAGCGCCTCAAGGAGGAGCTCGCCTGGGTTCGTTCGTCCCCGAAGGCCCGCCAGTCGAAGAACAAGGCTCGCCTGGAGCGCTACGAGGAGATGGCTGCTGAGGCCGAGAAGTACAAGAAGCTCGACTTCGAAGAGATCCAGATCCCGACCCCGCCGCGTCTGGGCAACAAGGTCGTGGAGGTTAAGGAGCTGGAGAAGGGCTTTGATGGCCGCGTGCTCATCAAGGACCTGTCTTTCACTTTGCCGCGCAACGGCATCGTCGGCGTCATCGGCCCGAACGGCGTGGGTAAGTCGACGCTGTTTAAGACGATCGTTGGTTTGGAACAGCCCGATGCCGGTGCCGTCGAGGTCGGCGAGACCGTCAAGCTGTCCTACGTTGACCAGAACCGCGAGAACCTCGACCCGGAGAAGACGGTCTGGGAGATCGTGTCCGATGGGCTCGATTACATCATCGTCGGACAGAACGAAATGCCGTCCCGTGCCTACCTCTCCGCCTTCGGTTTCAAGGGCCCGGACCAGCAGAAGCCGTCCAAGGTTCTCTCCGGTGGTGAGCGCAACCGCCTCAACCTGGCGCTGACGCTCAAGCAGGGCGGCAACCTCATCCTCCTCGATGAGCCGACCAACGACCTCGACGTGGAAACGCTCGGTTCTTTGGAAAACGCTCTGCAGAAGTTCCCGGGCTGCGCCGTGGTCATTTCCCACGACCGTTGGTTCCTGGATCGCACCTGTACTCACATCCTCGCCTGGGAAGGCAATGTGGCTGAGGGGCAGTGGTTCTGGTTCGAGGGCAACTTCGGTGACTACGAGAAGAACAAGGTCGAGCGCCTCGGTGCCGACGCTGCTCGTCCGTCGCGCGTGACCCACCGAAAGCTGACTCGCTAAGCGCCGCTATGTGCCGGAACGCGGGCGAGAGGTATAGATTGGACGAGGACAAACACGGACAATTCGCTGCACTGACCCCGTGTACGCCAGAAAGGAACGAGCGCCCGTATGTACGGAATGACCGCTGACGATAACTCTCCACTTCATATCACTACGGTTCCGGTCCGGTGGTCTGATTTCGACCGCTACGGTCACATCATGAACGCGAACTACGTGGAGGTCGCCCAGGAGGCGCGCCTAAAGTTCGCCGAGGATGAATTCACGGCGCGGGGGCATGACTTCGCGGTTTTCGTCCGCCACTTGGATGTTGATTACTTGCGCCCGGTCTTGCCGGACACCACGGAGCTGGTCATTGAGACCCAGGTGGTGGAGATCGGTAACACGTCTTTCACCACTCGCCAGGAGATCAAGGACCGCCAGGGTCGCGTCGCCTGCATCGTGGAATGCGTGCAGGTTGCGGTTGATATGAACACTGAGCGTCCGCGGTCGATCACGGAGAAGGAAGTCAAGATCCTCACTCGTTCGCCCGATGTGGATCAGCTCGAACCGGGTGAATCCGACAAGTGACAACGGAGTCGTTGCAGGTTGTCGATGGTCGGCCGGGGTTGCGGTCACTCGTTGATCGCGCCGTCGGCCTCGACGCCTCCGCCTCCGCCCGCTTCCGTCAGCTCGATGAGCAGTCGGTCGATGTCTTCATCACCACTCCTTTCCAGGTCGTTGCGTCTAGGCGCATCACTGGTAGAGCCTCGCGCGATGGCGCGGTCGTCGCTGCGACGGACTTGCTCGATGCCCTTCACGCCGATTCCGAGACGATTGGTCCCGCCAGGGACCCGAACTGGCCTGGCGCGTTGCCGCCGGCGTCGGGTTTCGCGATCGTCGATACGCTTCCGGTGCAGGTGGTGCGTGAATTGGCCGACAAAGGCCAAGCTCTCGCCCGCCAGTTTTCCGGCCCCCTCGGGCCGCCCGCCAGCCTGCTCGACCAGGCGGTGATCACCCTCGACGGTACCGTCGACATTCCCATGCGGATGATCTTCGCCTGCACCTCGCTTGGCCTCATTCCGGGCTTTTCCGCCCCGATCGATATTCCCCGCCACCTGCGGGTATCCACCACTGGGCGGTGGGTGCGTATCGACGCCCCCTTTGGATCCGTCTACCGGTCCACCTCACTGTCGCTGTTCTAAAGCAGGGCAGCGCCCGCCAGCGCCGCTCCCGCGGCTACCAGCCACGGCGGGAGCTTCCACACCGCCAATCCCAACCAGCAGCCAGCGGCGATGGCAAGGCTCGCGGTGCCAGTGATGCCGTGGGTGATCACCGGGTCCCACAGTGCGGCACCGAGCAGGCCAACGACGGCGGCATTGATGGCGCCGACAGCCTTGCGGACACCGTTGAGGTGGCGCATGCGACCCCAGAAGTGCATCCCGCCGATCATGAGCAGTGCTGTCGGGGCGAAAATGGCAACCGTCGCCACGACGGCTCCCGCGACCCCGCGATCGACCGCCCCCAGGTAGGCCGCGAAGGTGAACAGCGGCCCCGGCACCGCCTGCGCTGCCGAGTACCCGGCGAGGAATTCTGCCTGGTCAATCCACCCGGTAGCCACCGTCAACCGTTCCAACAGGGGTAGGACGACGTGGCCGCCGCCGAACACCAGGGAACCGGCGTGGAAGTAGGCGGCGGCGCGGCCACCGAGAGACGCAGCGGCGGCGAACAGAGCGATGAACAGGCCGAGGGCGACGGCGGCGGCGCGTAGGCTCACCGGCCGTAGCCCCATGTCCTCGGAGTCCGTGGCGGGATCAGCGGGCAGCACCAGCACGCCGAGGAGCCCCGCGCCGATGATCACCACCAGGTGAGTCCACGATCCCGGCACGGCGAGCACGATGATGCCCGCTACCACGGCGATCGTGGCCGTGGCGCCGGTCGATGCCATGGCCTTCGCCATCCCGCTGACGGCATGGAAAACAACCGCGACCGCCGCGGCGAGCAAACCCCCAATCCACCCCTGCTGTGCATCGCCCGCCGTTAGGAACAGGCCGAAGGCGCCCAACGCAATCGCGGAGGGCAGAGTAAACATCAACCACGCCGCCATCATCCCGGCCCAGCCAGCGCGATGGTAGCCCAGGGCCATCCCCACCTGCGAGGACGCCGGGCCCGGGAGGAACTGCGCCAAGGCAACGACCTCTGCGTAGGCCTGCTCGCTTAGCCACTTCCGGCGCGCGACGAACTCCTCCCGGAAGTACCCCAGGTGCGCCGTCGGCCCGCCGAAGGCCGTGATGCCGAGGAGCCCGAAACTCCCGATGACCTCGATGAGCGGACTGCGCTGGCGTGTCATTGTTGTCATGCTAAGGCAGTTTCCTCACATCCGCTCAGCAAGGCGGCTCTCAGTTGTCGGGCAATGTGTGCCAAGCCACGTGTCGGGATCCTTCAGTACTGTGAGGAGTTATGCGCATCGGTATTCCACAAGAAGTGATGAACAGCGAGGGCCGCGTGGCCCTCAGTCCCTCTGCAGCCGGCACCCTGGTGGCAGAGGGGCATGACGTTATCGTCCAACAAGGAGCGGGGCTAGGAAGCTCGTTCCGGGACGAGGAGTATGCGGCCAAGGGGGCGCGGATAGTGCCCACCGCGGAGGAGGTCTGGGGCGACGCGGAGATGGTGCTCAAGGTGAAGGAGCCGCTGGAGCAGGAGTTTCCCTTGCTGCGCGAGGACCTGATCCTGTTCACCTACCTGCACCTTGCTTCCTCGCGGTCGGTGACGGAGGCGCTGCTCAACGCCGGCACCACGGCCTTGGCGTATGAGACGGTGACGGATCCCCGCGGCGGGCTTCCCCTGCTCACGCCGATGAGTCAGGTCGCGGGCCGCCTCGCAGTGCAGGAAGGCGCCCACCACCTCATGAGCCCGAAGGGCGGGCGGGGAGTCTTGCTCGGTGGCGTGCCGGGTACGTCCCCGGCGAAGGTGGTGGTGCTCGGTGGTGGGCAGGTGGGGGCGTCGGCAGTCGCGATCGCCCAGGGTCTGCGGGCCTCGGTCACCGTCCTCGACCTGGACCCGGGCGTGCTCGCCCGCTTCGATGACATCTACCACGGCAACGTTCGCACGATCATTTCAGATCAGCTCACCATCGAGGCTGAGCTACTCGACGCCGATCTGGTCATCGGCGCCGTCCTAGTCGCAGGTGCTAAAGCGCCGACGTTGGTCCCCGATAGCCTCGTTGACCGCATGAAGAGCGGGGCCGTGCTGGTGGACGTCGCCATCGACCAGGGTGGCTGCTTCGAGTCTTCGCGCAAGACCTCCCACGAGGAGCCCACCTTCCGGGTGGGGGAGACCTTGTTCTACTGCGTGCCTAACATGCCCGGTGCGGTGGCCAACACCTCCACCCGCGCGTTGACCTCGGCGACCCTGCCGTACGTCCGGGCGATCGCATCGCTGGGGGTTAAGGGGGCCGTCGATAAGCATCCCGGCCTTGCGCCGGGGCTGATGACCGAGGGGGGACGATTGATCAGTGAGCCCGTGCGGGCGGTGTTCCCGGATCTGGCTGATTAATCAGCATCGCCGCCACCCGCTGCATGTGATCCCAGATCGCATGCCGGTGGGCCGGCGGAATGGTCTCCTCATCGATCTGGGCTAGCGAATTCTCCATGAGATCGAGCCACCGAATCGCCGCGGCCCGGTCGACGGGGAACTCATGGTGCCGGCGCCGCAGCATCGGCGCGCCGCGCTGCTCATTGAAGGTCGTCGGCCCACCCCAATACTGGGCGAGGAACCACTTGAGGCGATTCTCCGCGCCTTCCCAATCATCCTCGGGGTACATCGGGCCGAGGATGTCATCGGTGCGCACCTGCGCGTAGAAGCCTGCGGCCAGGCGGGTGAAGGTGGCGTCGCCACCGACGGCATCATAAAGCGATTCACTCATGGCTCCACCTTAAAGCCGCCGACCCCGTGCGGGTACGGGGTGGTAATCCCGGCGGCCTGCATATCGGCCAGCGCCTGACTGAGCAGGCGACGCTGCACGGTCCACTGCTTCGCGGGCAAGGTCTTCACCGACAGCCGCAGACTGAGGTGATCGGGGGCGACATCGGTGATGCCGTTGAACGTGGGCTCGCCCAGAACAAAGTTGGAGATCGCGGGGTCTGCCACCGCTTTCTTCGCCGATTCGAGGATCACCTCCGCCGCCTTATCCGTGTCGTTGGACAGGCCAATCGGGACCTGAATGCGGGCGATGGAGTACTCGTCGGAGAAGTTACCCACGCGCAGGATCTCGCCATTGCGCACGTACCACAGGGTGCCATCGATATCGCGCAACGTGGTCACGCGGAGGGTGACCTCCTCCACCTCGCCGGTGATGCCATTGCCCACATCGACGGTATCGCCCACCCCATATTGGTCCTCCAGCAGCATGAAAATGCCGGAGAGAAAGTCCTTGACCAGCGATTGTGCGCCAAAGCCCAGGGCGACGCCCACCACGCCCGCCGACGCAATGATCGGGGCGACGTTGACGCCCAACGTGGAGAGGATGGCCAAAATCGCCCACGACCACACGAGGATCGCGGCAGCCGATTTACCCACATCAGCCAGGGTGCGGATGCGGGTGACGCGCCGGGCTTCCTGAGTTTGGCGCATCGCCTCGGCCTGGGCGGAGGAATCATCGGCCTCCCGCGAGCGACGGGTCAGCGTGCCCGCGATTCTGGGCAAGGAGATCGGCGTGGTCGCATTGTGGCGCGCGAGCCGATCGATGAGCCGCCGCAGCAGCCAGTGCGCGACGGAGGCCACGATGATGGTGAGGAGAATATGCAGCGGTTTTTCAATCAGCCACGATTGCGTCGCCGGCTCGTTCCACCAGGTGCTTAGGGTATTCAGTGTTGTTTCCATAGTCATCCGCCTTCGAGGGTAGCGCGGGGAGGTGGGGCTCGCTTTGCCGAGGGGTCCGTGAATATAAGTACGTCTGCAGGTTCGCCCCGAGTGAACCGCTTGGTCTATAGTTGCGGTCAGTTTGCCCGCCCCATTGACCACTAAGGTCGACCACCATAGAGAGGGACGAACCGACATGACCAACGGTTTCTCAACCGCCTCGATCCACGCCGGCTACGATCCCGATAGCCTCTTCGGCTCGATCAACACCCCGATTTACGCCTCGACGACGTTTGCCCAGAACGGACTCAACGAGCTGCGTGGCGGCTTCGAATACACCCGCTGCGGCAACCCGACCATCGACGCGCTGGAAAAGACCATCGCCGCCCTGGAGGGGGCCAGCCACGGCCGCGCATTTTCCTCCGGCATGGCCGCCACCGACGTCATCCTGCGCATCCTGCTGCGCCCCGGCGACCACCTCATCCTGGGCCATGACGCCTACGGCGGAACCTGGCGGCTCATCGACGAGGCCTACGGGGCATGGGGCGTGGAGTACACCGTGGTGGACACGACCGACGTCGCCGCCGTCGAGGCCGCCCTGCAGGACAACACCAAGCTCATCTGGCTGGAGACCCCGTCCAACCCGGCGCTCTCAGTCACGGACATCGCCGCTGTTGCCGCCATCAAGGGCAGCGCCGCGCTGGTGGTCGACAACACCTTCGCCTCCCCCTACCTGCAGCAGCCCCTCGCGCTGGGCGCCGATCATGTCCTTCACTCCACGACGAAATACCTCGGCGGGCATTCCGATGTCGTCGGTGGGGCAGTGGTTACCAACGACGCCGCCTTCGATGAGCAGCTGCTGTGGTTCCAGGGTGGGGTGGGCCCGATCCCCTCGGTCTTCGACGCTTACCTCACTGCCCGCGGGATCAAGACCCTGGCGGTGCGCATGGACCGCCACTGCGATAACGCCGAGGCCGTCGCTGCGCACCTGGACGCCGCCGATGTCGTGTCCAGCGTCTTGTACCCGGGTCTGGAATCTCACCCCGGCCATGAGGTGGCGAAAACGCAGATGAAGCGTTTCGGCGGGATGATCTCGGTGCGGTTCCAGTCCGAAGAGGCGGCCCGCACGTTCTGCGTGAACACCTCCCTCATTTGTCTGGCGGAATCCCTCGGCGGCGTCGAGTCGCTCCTCGAGCACCCCGCCACAATGACTCACCAATCCGCCGCGGGCTCGCAGCTGGAGGTGCCCCGCGATCTCGTGCGCATTTCCATCGGCATTGAGGACATTGAGGATCTGCTGGCAGATGTGGATGCCGCCTTGGACGCGGTGCGTGCGTTGGGCCGCTAAACACGGTTAAGCTGCAGGTATGACTAAGCCTGTAGCGATCGTCACCGGCGCGACCGGGGGAATGGGCCGGGAGATTGTGGCCGACCTCGTCCGCACCCACCACGTCTACGCCCTCGGGCGCAACGATGAGGCGTTGGCGGAGCTCGGCGCCTGGAAGAACGTCACCGCTGTGTCGACCGATCTCGTCCACGACCTTCTTGACGCCCCGAGTGAGCAGTCCAGCGCCCTCCAGCCGTTGCTGTACCTCACCAGCGTCGACGTCCTTGTCCACGCCGCCGCGATCGCCCACCGCCACAGCGTGGAAAGCGCCCGGGTCGCCGACTGGCGCACCCTGATGGACGTCAACGTCGTTGTCCCGGCGGAGCTCACTCGCTGCCTGCTTCCGGCGTTGCGGGCCGCGCGCGGCACCGTCGTCTTCATCAACTCCGGCGCCGGCCGTGGCGCCTTCCCCGACAATGTCGTCTACGCCGCCACCAAACATGCCCTCTATGCGGTGGCCGACGGACTGCGCACCGCTGAAGCGTTGGCGGGCATCCGCGTATCGACGGTCGCGCCAGGCCCCACCGACACCCCCATGCTCGCCGCACTCATGGCGCAAACGGGCACCGACTACCGCCCCGAGTTTTACATTGACCCCAGCGAGGTAGCCAAGGCCGTGCGGCTGGTTGTTGACGCCGGCGAATCGACCCAACTCACTGATGTCGCCGTGCGACCCCGAGTAGAGCTGGCCAATCGCAGGTAGAAAGGGGAGGTGAGGGGTGGTTTTGTGCGTCAAAGCTTAATATAACCCGGCCCCCATATGCGTTAGAGGATATGAATTAGCTAATGTAGGCCTAGTGAACATCCTCTCCAGACGTCCCCCCGCGTACGTGATGATCGCAGACCAACTGCGTGGTCGCATCGAACGCGGTCAGCTCCTTCCGGGCGATCGCCTCCCCGCGGAGCGAGAACTTGTCGACGAGTTCGGGGTAGCCCGCATGACCGTGCGTCACGCTTTGGACATCCTCCAGCTAGAAGGCCTCATTGACCGCCGCCGCGGGCGCACCGGAGGCACCTTCGTCCGGGGAATCCCCCCGGTCCTGGACCTCACCCGCATCGAGGGCCTCATGCCCCAGCTGCGCGAACGCGGACTAACCGTCACCTCGGTCGTCCTGGAAAAGACGCTCGAATCAGCCACCCCGGCCGTGGCGAACTACCTCGACCTCGACGTGGGGGAGCCCGTCTTCCGCGTCTCCCGCCTGCGGAGCGTCGATGGCACCCCGATGTTCATCGAAATCTCCTTCTTCCCAGCCGCCCTCGTTCCCGGCATGCTCGACGAAGACCTTTCCGAGTCGCTCTACGAACTCCTCCGCAGCAAGTGGGACCTCTATCCGGCCCGGAAATCCGAGACCATCACCCCGGGCATCGCCTCCGGATGGGAGCAGGACAAACTGCGCATCTCCCGGAACTTGCCCTTGCTGCGCATCTCCCGCGTCGCCGAGACCGCCGACGGCGCCAAGATCGAATACTCCGAGGATGCCCTGCGCTCTGACATCACCCAGATCCGCGTGATCACCGACACGACGGCGGCATCGGACTAGCCCCACCGAGTGCGCCTAATTTTCTCAGCCACCTGCGAAAATTCTAGGTACTACCTTACGTTCTAGAGAATTTGTGTAGGCCCTTCAGTCCTTGGCTTCAGCACAGCCGATAGCCGGAACCGCGAATCGTCTCCACCTTCTCCGCGCCGATCTTCTTGCGCAGTGTCCGGATGTAGACGTCCACGACGTTGGAGCCGGGGTCAAAGTCCATGCCCCACACCATGCTGAGCAGTTGGGCGCGGGAGAGGATCTGGCCGGGATGGCGCATGAAGGTCTCTAGGAGTCCGACCTCGCGGCGCGACAGGTCCTTCCACCGCGAATCCACTTGGACGCGCTGGGTGCGCAGGTCGAGGATGAGGTCACCGCGGGTGAGCTGGAATCCTCCGGTGCTGGCGTCACCGACCTTGTCGGCCAGGCGCAGCCGGACTCGCGCGAGCAGCTCGGCGAATTGGAAGGGTTTGGGCATGTAGTCGTCCGCGCCGCCTTCTAGCGAGCGGATGCGGTCTTCGATTTTGGTGCGGGCGGTGAGGACGATGATTGGCAGGCTGACGCGTAGGACTCGTAGTTGCTCGAGGACGTCGGCGCCGTCCATGTGTGGGAGACCGAGGTCTAGGATCATGAGGTCGAAGTCGCCGGAGCGGGCCATGCCGAAGGCGGCAGGGCCGGAGTCGACGACGTCGCAGGCGTATCCGGCGGCGGTGAGTCCGCGGTGGATGAAATCGGCGATGCCGCGGTCGTCCTCGGCGATGAGGATTCTGCTCATGGGAGTTCTCCTTCTTCGGGAGCGGGGATCTCAAGCCCGAAGACTGATCCCACGCCCACGGTGGATTCGACGAAGGCGCGCCCGCCGTGGGCTTCGCCGATGGCGTGGACAATGGATAGGCCCAGGCCAGCGCCGCCCGGGCGGGTGGTGCTGGTGTGCGAGCCCCGGGTGAATCGGCTGAACAGGCGCTCTTGCTGGGCCGGGGTAATTCCGGGCCCGCGGTCGCGGACCCAGATGCGGAAGATGCGGTCGGCACCGGCGCCGGAGTATTCAGAGGCGAGGTCGATGGGGCCGTCGCTGTAGCGGAGGGCATTGCCGTAGAGCTCGAGGATGGCTTCGGTGACGCGCTGTTCGTCGAGGACGACGGTGCCCTCGGCGACGCGGATGAGCGAGATGCGATCGCTGAGGACGCTGGCCTTGTCTTCGATGTCGATGGCGAGCTCGGCGACGTCGCAGTCGGCTGGGTGTAGGAATGAGCCGGAGTCGGCGACGGCGAGGGTGAGGAGGTCATTGACCATCCGGGACATGCGGTCCAGTTCTGCGGTGGCCAGTTCGATGGAGCGGGCGCGTTCCTCGGGTGGTGAGGATTCCAGTAGTTCCAGCTGCCCGCGCACCACGGTGATGGGGGTGCGGAGTTCGTGGCCGGCGTCGTCGACAAACTGCCGCTGGTCTTTGTAGGCGGTTTCGATGCGGTTGAGCATCGTGTTAAACGTCTGTGCCAGCTGGGCTGTTTCGTCGTGGCCGTCGACGGGGACACGCTGGGTGAGGTCGGTGTTATTGATGGTGGCGGCCACCTCGCGGACGCGGCGGAGCGGGGCGATGATCTGACCGGCAATGAGCCACCCGATGAGGATGGCGGCGACGACGCCGCCAACGCCAATGAGGCTGAGCATCCGCACCTGAGAGGCCACGGCGGCCCGCGCTTCGGCGGTGTAATACACCACGGCGAAGTGCGAGATTGGTTGGTCCTCGCCGGTGAAGAAGGAGATCCGTCCCCAGTGGGCGCGGCCGCGTTCGGGGTCTTCGTAGATGCCCGAGGCGAGAGCGGAGTCGAACACTTCGTGGACCAGGGGCTCAGATGGAACCAGGGGAGCGGGGTGGGTACCGCTCAGCGAGCTGAGATCCATTTGGATGAGCCGCCCATCGGTCAGGCCCACGATCGCTTCGTTGTCGTCGGGGATTTGGCGGGACAGGTATAGCTCGATGAGTTGCGCGGGGGACTCAAACGTGGTGTTGGTGGTGGGGTCTTGGCCCTCTTCCACGAATCGGAGGAACTCGCCGATCTCCTGCTCTACGGCTGAATTGGCGCTGTCTGACGCCTCGGAGAGCATGAGGGAGCGGGCGATGAAGATGACGCTGACGAGGGTCACCACCACGACGGCGGTGATCCATAAGACGATGCGCCATCGCAGAGACGCCGCGCCTTGGCGGATCTCCTTCCACGCGATTCTGGGCGGAGACATGGTTAGTCGTCGTCCTCATCGTCCCAGTCGTCGTCATCATCGTCGTCGTAATTTTGGACGTTCAACGGTGGCTGCGGGGCGGGGGCGGGTGCCTGCACGGGAGCCGGAGCAGGCACAGGAACCGGGGTAGGAACCGACTCCGGCTCCGCAGCCGGCTCCGGTTCCGAAGTCGGGGCAGGAGTGGAGGTCGGCGCCTGCATAGTGATCGTCGCTCGGGTGGAATCGATGCGCGGTCCCTGGTCATTGTTGGCTAGGGCGGCGCCGCCGAGTCCAACGAGGAACAGCAGACCCAGGATTGCGATGAGTGGTGCAAAGCGGCTGAAGCTGCTCATGGTGGCACGTCCTTCTCGTGGTGGAATGTCTGTTAGTTCCTATTGTTCGGCGGGGGCGTGAATCACCAGTGAGGTGCAGATGAAGGTTTCTTCATCTACACCTCACTTGCTGCTAGGCGGCGTCGACACCTCGATTGCGCAGGGCTCGTTCGACGCGGGAGCGTTCCTCGGAAACGGCGCGTCGCAGGCCGGATGGCAGGTCGCGGGCGAGGAAGCGGTCGGCGCGGGCGAGGCCTTCGGGGCTGATGTCCCAGGAGGGGTAGAGCCCGTTGATGGCTTGGAGGGCCATTTCGGTGGATAGTCGCGCCCACACGTCCTCGGCGACCTCGAAGTAGGGGTCGGTGAGGGGTGCGCAGGCGGCGGCGGAACCGGGGTAGCGCAGGCCTTCGAGCTTGTGGCGGGCGGCGAGGTTGGACAGCTCACCTGCGACGACGTCGTCGAACACGCCGCGCTTGACCTCGACGGTGTTCACGGCGGCCGCTGCCCGCAGCGCCGCTTGTTCGCCGGTGGCGGAGCGATCCTTGGATCGCTGTTCACCGATGTGCTTATCGACGTCCGCGATCGCCCCGTAGGCGATCAGCGCAGCCAATGCGAGCCAGCGCATGTCGGCGTCATCGGATTCGACCAAGACTTTCTGCAGGTAATCAGCGGTGACATCGTTCAGCGGTGCCTTGGCCAGGGCCTGCTCGAAGACCAACGACGCCTCGGGACCCGATTCGCGGACACCCGCGAGGAGGGCATCGGCGAGGAGGTCGCGGCCCTGCTCCTCAGCCCAGGCCGGATCGGCATAGGTGCGCAGCGCGGTCGTGGCTTGGGCGAGGATGCGCTCGAGGACGGCGAGCTCGGTTTCGGTGGGGGCACCAAGGACGACGAGGCGGATGAAGTCCCGCGCCTTCATGGTGCCGGCGCGGGTGGCTTCCCACGCGGCGGACCAGCAGAGAGTGCGGGCCATGGGGTCATCGATCTTGTCAATATTGTCGGCGACGAACCTCAGGGAGCCCTCATCGAGCTGCATGAGGCAGTAAGTGAGGTCATCATCGTTGACCAACACGATGTCGGCGGCCTCCAGGCCGACGAGCGCGTCGACTGAGGTCGACGCGCCGGTGACGTCGAGCTCGACGCGCTTGGTGCGGGTGACGCGGCCGTCGATAAGCGAGTAGAGACCAACCGCAATGCGATGGGTTCGCAGCTCACCCGCGCCGGGCTCGGCGCCGGATTGCTCGACGGTGAAGGTCGTGTAGCGGCCATCGCCGTCGACCTCGAAGACGGGGCTGAGCTGGTTGATACCGGTGGTTTTGAGCCACTGGTCAGCCCAGCCGGACAGGTCACGGCCGGAGGCAGTCTGCAAAGCGGCGAGGAGGTCATCAAAGGTGGCGTTGCCCCAGGCGTGATCGGCGAAGTGGCGGCGCACACCGGCGAGGAATTCCTCGCGGCCAACGTAAGCCTGGAGCTGCTTGAGCACGCTCGCGCCCTTGGCATAAGTGATGCCGTCGAAGTTCTGCTCGACCGTTTCAATGTCGGTGGCATCGGCCAAAATCGGGTGCGTCGAAGGCAGTTGATCCTGCTGGTAGGCCCAGGACTTCTCCACGTTGGCGAAGGTCACCCACGCCGTGTCATACTCCGTGGCCTCGGCCTGGGACAGCGCCGCCGCCCACGTGGCAAAGGACTCGTTGAGCCACAGGTCATCCCACCACCGCATGGTGACCAAGTCACCGAACCACATGTGAGCGAGCTCGTGGAGGATGGTGTCGGCGCGGCGCTCATAGCGATAATGCGTGGCCTTCGACGTGAAAACATACTCGTCGCGGATGGTCACCGCACCGGCGTTTTCCATCGCCCCCATGTTGTACTCGGGGCAGAAAATCTGGTCGTACTTGCCAAAGGGATACGCCATGCCGAAGTGCTCATGGTAGAAATCGAAGCCCTGCTTCGTCTCCGTGAACAGGCGATCCGCATCCAAGTGCGGGGCGATGGACCGGCGGCAGAAAATGCTCATGGGCACCTCCAGCTCCGTCGGCTCGCTCGCAGGGGTCTCGGCGTGGTGGGTGAGCTGGCCCTTCCACGTGGAGCGCACCTCGTGGTAGCGGCCGGCACAGATGGCGACCAGGTAGGTCGACAGCGGGTAATCAATCCGCGAGGTGTGAATCGCCGAATCCTCCTGCATTGTCGTGCGCTGCGGCGCGTTGGAAATAACCTTCCACGCGCTCGGGGTGCACACCGTCAGGTCATACGTCGCCTTAAGATCCGGCTGGTCGAAGCAGGCGAACACGCGCTTGGCATCAGCGGTTTCGAACTGGGTATAGAGGTAGACCTGGCTATCAGCCGGATCAACGAAGCGGTGCAGGCCCTCGCCGGTGCGGGAATACAGGCACTGCGCGTTAACGCGGAGGACGTGGCGGCCGACGGTGAGATCATTCAGCGCGATGCCAAAGTTCTCGTCGTAGCCATTTTTATCCAAGGTCAAGGCCTCGGAGCGAATATTTTTCCCATCCAGGTACACCCCATCGACGCGCTTGGCGCGCAAATCAATAAACGTCGACCCCGGCTCACGGACGGTGAACTCGACGGTGGTCAGCGAGGAAAACTCCGTGTCAGACTGGGTGAGGTCCAGGGCAATATCGTAATTGTCCACCGTGAGCAGCCGGGCCCGGTGCGCGGCTTCTTCTCTAGTGAGGTTCGTGGAGGTCATTGAGGCGTCTCCTTCGACGTCGACGGGCAAAACTCGATCAAGGGCAAGCGTGTCTTAGCGCCCAGCCTAATCTGCTCCTATCCTGGCGAGTATGACAACCAACACAGTATCTTTCTGGTTCGACGTGACCTGCCCTTTCTGCTGGCAAACTTCCCGCTGGATCAAGGAAGTAGAAAAAGTCCGCGATATCTCCGTCACCTGGATTCCCATGTCCCTCTCCGTGCTCAATGACGGCCGCGATCTCGACCCCAACTACGCCGCCGCCATGGAAGCCGCCTGGGGTCCCGCCCGCGTCTTCACCAAGGTCGCCATGGAAGAACCTGCGAAGCTCGACGAGCTGTACACCATCATGGGCACGATGATTCACGCCCAGAAGCAGGGCGGAAAGAAGGGCTACGGCGCCTACGACGAGGTCATCGAGGCCGCCTTGAAGGAGGCTGGCCTCAGCTCCACGTACGCCACCGTCGCCAACTCCGACCAAGTCGACGAGCAGCTGCGCGCCTACCACCAGAGCGCAATGGATGAAGTCGGCGACGATGTGGGCACCCCCGTAATCAAGCTCGGAGATACCGCCTTCTTCGGCCCCGTGATCACCCGCGTCCCCACCGGCGAGGAAGCCGGCGAGCTTTTCGACGCCGCCGTCCGTCTCGCCCAGTACCCCTACTTCTTCGAGATCAAGCGTTCCCGGACCGAAGGTCCGCAGGTCTAAGCAGATTGGGGGCCTTGGGTAGCAACTGGTGCGAATCTATTCTGGCTCCGCCAGTAGAGCATCGGTTCACCCGAGCAGGACCACTCGCCCGCGGTCGGGCCATCCGCTACCGGCTCGGCCCCTGACGAACGTCAACTCGGGCGACTGATGTCCGTCCGCCTCCCTGTTCCGCAGATTGTTTAAGAGATTTACGGGCTCATAGAGAATGCGAAAGTCAGGGTGCATGACACATAGTGCACGCAATACCTTAGTGTGATCCTTGACATGAACCTTTTCCTGCCATATTATCAAAATATCATTTTTCCACATGATCTCCTTCCTCTTGAAGGGGATCATGTGGCAATGGGATGCGCAGTTGTCGCGGCAGCGTTGTTTGTAATGTGATTTAAAAAGACAGGACTGGCGCCGTGTTTGAAGCTAAGCTCCCTAAAATCACATCCAGAAATGCCGAATAATTGAGTTGGGAGCGTTGTGGAAACAAATAGAAAGATTATCCCCTATAGTCGAGCGCTTATCCCGGTCTCCATTGCTATCGTAGCGGGCCTTCTCCATCTGGCGGGGCTACTGTCCGTCGAGTCTTTCTACGGTGTCGCGGGAGTTATGCTCTCTACGGCGCTGCTGCTTACCATCATCGCGGCGTGGTCCAAGCGGGCATCAGAGTAATCCGGTTGCACCCATGTGCGAGGGTGAATATTTTGCCCACGGCCAGGAGTTTTAGTCGGGAAGATAGGGCTCTTTCTAGGCCCTGGATGGTTGATTCCTTCATGTAAAAGACCCTGCCTCGTTGGCTTGTTGAGTTGCAGTCCGAAATCATAAAATCCCAGTCCCGATGCGTCGTAGTTCGCGGAGCGCGGTCAGTAGAACTGGCATAGGAAGATCTGCGGCATTCGAAGGGTAGATACAATGGATGGCTCAGAGATCATCATCGTAGAAAGAAGGGCGCCGTGAACTACCGTTGAGTAACAAGCTTTCAACTGCAACTGATGCTCCCATCAACGAAGTACTTCCCCTATTGAGGAATGATGCGCGACTCCAGGTGGAGATTGTTGAGTACGAAGTCCTTGGCCCTCATGACATGGTGTACTGGTTGCGGTCCAAAGACGGCCAACCCATCTGCGTGAATTATTCGCCAAAAAGTCTTGTAGATGAGATGGAGACATTCATCACGATCGACTGGGATGCGTCTACGCTGCAGGCGCACATCGTGGAACTCCTCCGACAGCTCCCCTACGAATGTCGCGCATATGACCAGGATGACGAGGAAACGGTATTCCGGCCTGATGGGGCGCTGCCGCCCGCTCCATGGACAGCGCCCTAAGGCGCCCACCGAAGGGATGACTGCTATATGGAAATTGTGTGGAGGTCCGGTCCTGTCGTTCGCAGGTGGTTGCTCACCCGCTATGACGCGTGGCGAGGTGCTAGGCACCGGTACGGATGTGCCGATAAAAGCGCTCCCGGGACCAAGCTCCA
This sequence comes from Corynebacterium testudinoris, assembly GCF_001021045.1. Lineage (NCBI taxonomy): Bacteria > Bacillati > Actinomycetota > Actinomycetes > Mycobacteriales > Corynebacteriaceae > Corynebacterium > Corynebacterium testudinoris. Next base: position 2,133,213 of record NZ_CP011545.1, on the reverse strand, counting down.
CGGGGCTCATGCGTTCCGCTGAACATAGTTCTATCGGGGGTAGTGCGGGGGCAATCAGGGGTGGCAGAAGGAGAACGTTAGGTTATGCTAACATTCGTTGTCTAATCTGGAATTCAGTGTGATTTAAGGATTCCTCACGGATTAGACGTACCTTTTGCTCCATGCCACCAAATGCTCTGACAAGGGGTTTATCCATGCGCTTTACCACCCGCCTTGCCGCTACGGCCGTCGCTGCGTGCGGCCTGGCCGCCGGCCTCGTCGCCTGCGGTTCCGGCGATTCATCCAGCACTTCCGGCACGACTGCCGCGGGCGAAACTTCGTCAGCAGCCTCTGACGGCTCGCTGGTCATCTACTCGGGCCGCAGCGAGGACCTCGTTGCGCCGCTGATTGAGGATTTTGAAAAAGAGTCCGGGATCGACGTCGATGTCCGCTACGGCAGCACCTCCGAGCAGGCGCAGCTGCTGCTCACCGAGGGTGACGCCTCTCCGGCGCACGTCTTCTTCTCCCAGGAAGCTGGCGCGCTCGGCCTGCTCCAGGACAAGGGCATGCTGACCAAGGTGCCTGAGGAATCCTTGAAGAAGGTCCCGGCTGGCTTCTCCTCCGAGGAGAAGGAATGGGTCGGCGTGACCGGTCGTGCTCGCGTCGTGGCTTATGACAAGGAGGCCGTCGAGGAGGCGGACGTTCCCGACACCGTCGCTGAGATGGTGGACCCGAAGTGGAAGGGCAAGCTGGGCGTAGCCCCGACGAATGCTTCCTTCCTTGCCTTCGTCACCGCCATGCGCGTGACCGACGGCGAAGATGCGACCCGTGAGTGGCTGCAGAAGCTTGCCGATAATGAGCCCAAGACCTATGCCAAGAACGGCGACCTGCTCAAGGCCGTCGAGGCCGGCGAGGTCGAGCTGGGCCTCATCAACCACTACTACTGGTACGCCCAGGCCGCCGAGAAGGGTGCAGACAACCTGCGCGCCCAGATCAAGTTTGGCGCTGACGGCGACTTGGCTGCCCTCGTCAACGCCACCGGCGTTGGCATTCTCACCAAGGGTGAGGGCCGCGAGGATGCGAAGAAGTTTGTGGAGTTCCTGCTCTCTGCGGAGGGCCAGAAGTACTTCGCCGAGGAGACTTATGAGTACCCGCTCGTCGAGGGCGTCGATGGCCCCGAGGGCGTGCCGCCGCTGAGCTCCCTCAAGGTTCCTGACGTGGACCTGTCCAAGCTGGGCACGGTGGAAGAGTCCGCCGCCCTGATCGATGAGGCCGGTCTGACCGTCAATTGATTAACCGTTCTGACCTGAGCGGCCGACGTGCATCTGCGCGTCGGCCTCTTCGGCGTTTCTCGGGCACGTCCTACCCGGTGTTGGTGACGCTGGCTCTCCTCAGCGTGGGTGTGGTGGCCACGCCGTTGATTTTCCTCATCAGCGAAGCCATCGCCGCCCCCAACAGTCGCATTATCGACGCCCTCGTGCGCCCCCGCACCGTCACCCTCACCGTCAATACTTTGTTGTTGACGGCCGGAGCCACGGTGGGAACGTTGCTGGTCGGCGTGCCCAGCGCTTTCGCGCTGGTGCGCACCAATCTCATTGGCCGCCGGTGGTGGTGGGTTGCAGCCTCTCTGCCGCTGGCTATTCCTTCCTACGTCGCGGGCATGTCCTGGGTGAGCGTCGCACCGCTGCGCGGCTATTGGGGTTCGGTCCTCGTGCTCGTGTTGGTCTCCTCGCCGTATGTCACTCTGCCAGTCGCGGCTGCTTTACGCCGGGCCGATACGGCCGTGGAAGATGTGGCCCGCACCTTGGGCCTGGGCCCCGTCCGGGCTTTCTTGTCCATGACGCTGCCGCAGATTGCCCCCGCCGCCGGGGCGGGAGCATTGCTCGTGGCCTTGTACACCATCTCCGAATTCGGCGTGGTCGCCGTCATGCGTTATCCCTCGCTCACTCCCGCAGTGCAGGCAGCTTTCTCTGGCTCGTTCAACCGCGAGCTGGCGATGGTGCTCTCCCTGCTCCTGGTGTTCATGGCGCTGCTGGTCGTCGCCGCCGAACGCGCCCTGCGTCGACCGGTCGCGGCCATGCGAGTTCGGGTGAATACGACTCCCCGTGTCCATTTGAGTTGGCGTGGGCAGCTGGCAACGTGCGCGGGGTTGGGCACGGTCTTTGTCGCCGCGGTCGGCGTCCCTATCGTGGTGCTGCTGTATCAATTGTCGCTCAGTGTGGCCGGGCGCGAGGTCGATGTCGCCCGCTTGCTGGCGGCAGCCCGCACCACGGTTTTCCTCGGTTTCGCCGGGGCAGCGGTGGCCACCGTTCTCGCCTTGCCGGTGGGCATTCTGGCCGCCCGCCGCCGCACTAAGCTGGTCGCTGGACTGGAATCGGCCACGTTCCTCGGACATGGTCTGCCCGGCATCGTCTTGGGTCTGTCGATGGTCTACCTCGCCTTGGCGGTGTTGCCCTCGCTTTACCAAACCTTGGGCTTACTCGTCATTGCCTATGGCATCCTCTACGTGCCCAAAGCCATGGGGTCGGTGCGCACCTCCGTGGCCCAGGTTCCACCATCGTTGGAAGACGCTGCCCGCACCTTGGGCCGTTCGCCGGTGCGGACGTGGACGGACGTGACCGGCAAGCTCGCGTGGCCGGGCATCGCGGCGGGAGCGATGCTCGTGGCGTTGACCGTGATGAAGGAACTGCCAGCAACATTGATGATGCGTCCTACCGGGGTGGACACTCTCGCCACGCGGCTGTGGCAGCTCTCAGACATTTCCGCTTACGGGGCCGCCGCGCCCTATGCCCTCATGCTCATCGCCACAGCCAGCATCCCGGCGCTGGTGCTCGCCCGGAATCCAGGAGGATCTCGATGACGTCCGCTTTGACCGTCTCCGGACTGTCCGCCCGCTATCCCGGTTCCGCCGCCTCCGTGTTGCACGAGATCACTCTGGATGTCCCCGAGGGTGAACTCCTCGCCGTCCTCGGCCCCAGCGGTTGCGGTAAGTCGACCCTGCTGCGGGTGCTCGCTGGCCTCATGCCCGCCACCGCCGGCACTGTCGATCTCGCGGGCCGCCGCGTCGTCGATGGCGCGTCGGGGGTGGCGCCAGAGCACCGCAACATCGGACTCGTCCCCCAGGACCCCTCGCTGTTTCCGCATCTCGACGTCGCCGCCAATGTCGGCTTCGGGCTGCGAGCGCGTCGCCGCCCCGTCCCGGAGCGGGTCACCGAGCTTCTCGACGTCGTCGGTATCCCCGAACTCGCCCACCGCCGGCCGGACGAACTCTCCGGTGGCCAGGCCCAGCGCGTGTCCCTGGCCCGCGCGTTGGCGCCCAATCCAGACCTCGTGCTTCTCGATGAGCCCTTTTCCGCCCTCGACGCCACCCTTCGCCTGCGCCTGCGGGGAGAAATCCGCGGGATCCTCGCCGCGCGGGGAGCCACGGGGCTGCTGGTTACCCACGACCAGGATGAGGCTTTGTCCACCGCGGATCGGGTCGCCATCATCAATGCCGGTCGGATCATCCAATGTGGCACTCCGCAGGAGGTCTATTCGCGTCCCGAGACGGCCTGGGTGGCGGGGTTCGTGGGCACGTGCTCGCTCCTGCGCGGCTCCTCAGACGGGACGACCGTCACGTCTCTGCTCGGCCGGACTCCGGCTCCGCCGTCCTTGCCCACCGGCGAGGTCCTCGTCGTCGTCCGCCCCGAGCAGGTCCGGGTGTTGGGCCCCGGCCAGCCGGGAGTGGACGCGGTGGTGGAAGCCGTCGAATACTCCGGCCATTCCACCCGCTACGTGCTGCGCGCCGAGGCCACCGCGGAGGAGATCACCGCCCGCGAGCTTGGCCCCGCTCGTTTTGTCGCGGGGGAGCGGGTCGTGGGTGCGGTTAGCGAACAATTGCATGTGGTCGCCGGGTAGGATCAGCCCCATGCGCGTTTACCTTGGAGCTGACCACGCCGGTTTTGATATGAAAAACATCATTGCCGCTCACTTGACCACACAGGGCCACGACGTCATTGATTGTGGCGCCCACACCTACGATCCGGAGGATGATTACCCGGCTTTCTGCATCGAGGCTGCTTCCCGCACCGTCAACGACCCCGGTTCCCTGGGCATCGTCCTGGGCGGTTCGGGCAACGGCGAGCAGATCGCTGCCAACAAGGTCAAGGGTGCTCGGTGTGCTCTGGCGTGGTCGCCGGAGACCGCCCGCCTGGCCCGTGAGCACAACAATGCCCAGCTCATCGGTATCGGTGGCCGCATGCACTCCGAGGAAGAGGTCCTCGCGATCGTCGATGCATTCCTGGATCAGGAGTGGTCGAACGCGGAGCGTCACCAGCGCCGCATCGACATCCTCGTGGACTACGAACGCACGGGCATCGCCCCGGAACTCCCGGAGGACTAGGCAGCGTAGCGCTGCCGGACGAAATCTTCTCTACGCCCCGATACCGCGCACCCCAGCATGAGCAGCCGGAGGGCGCGCTCGGCGGCGTCGATAAGCAATTGACGTCCGTCCCGGACGGCATCCTCGAGGGCCATGGGCACCGTCATGATCGACTGGATCGCGCCGATGCCAACATCGTGGACCTGCGGGGCGCCCTTGCCCAGGGAACCGGCGAGCGCGAGAACCGGGACTCCGGTGGATTGCGCGCGGCGGGCGACTTCGGCGGGGACTTTCCCGCGCGGCGTCTGGAAATCGATGGCGCCTTCCGCCGTGATGACGAGGTCGGCGGACGCGACCAGCTCATCGAGGTCAGCCGGGGCGGGGAGATCGCCGAGCAGGACATCAAAACGATCCCGCGCGGTGGCCCCGAGGGCCATGAGCCCGGCGCCAAGACCACCCGATGCCCCCGATCCGGGCCCGAGGTGAAGGTCCGCATCGGGATCAAAGGTTGAGGTCAGCAGGTCAGCCCACCGGGTGAGAGCCTTGCCCAGTTGTTTGACCTGCTTCTTGCTGGCCCCCTTTTGGGGCCCGAAAACCTCCGCGACGCCGGTCGCGCCCGTGAGGACATTGTGGATGTTGCAGGCGAGGGTGATCTCGACGTCGGCAAGCTTGGGGTGGAGCCCACTGGTGTCGATGCTGACCGCCCCCGCGAGACCCGCGCCCCCGCGCGTGATCTCTACACCCTCGTCGTCGAGGATGCGGGCGCCGAGTGCGCTGAGCGCCCCGGCCCCACCATCGGAGGTGCCGGAATCTCCGCAACCGACGACGATGCGATCGACCCCGTGATCGAGGATCGTCGCGATGAGTTGGCCCACACCATAGGTCGTCGTGGCCGTCGGATCGCGCAGGTCACGCGGCACGAGGCTCAGCCCCGCGGCCGAGGCCATCTCGATGACCGCCACCGAATCCTCAGGAAACTCCAGCCACGTCGCCGTGACCTTTTTGCCCACCGGGCCGGTGACCCTCGTGGTGTGCACGACGGTGCCGGGGCGGGTGGCGAGGATCTCGATCGTGCCCTCACCACCATCGGGAACGGGATAGAGGTCGACGCGGACGCCCGGCAGGACGCGGCGAACGCCAGCGGCGATGGAGTCGGCGACGTCGACAGCCGACAAGGACTCCTTGAAACCGGACGGGGAAACGAGGACGCGTTCGGGCAGATACATAGTCATGATGTGAGCTCCTAAAGGAAGAGGGGAAGGCCGAGGAACGGCCAGATGAGAAAAGCGAACAAGGCGGTCACCGCCAAGTGCATCGGCGCGAGGAGAGCGGAGATGCGCATGAGATCGGCGGTGTCGTAATGCGGGCGGGACTCCTCGCCGCGGAAGATGGCGAGCGGCTTCGCCGAGGCCGGCAGCGTGTGGCAGAATCCGGCCGCGGCCGTGGAAATGAAGGCGATGGCGATCGCGCTCACCCCGAGCGACGGAGCGATGGCGATGACGATCGGCACCAACACCGCCGAGCGGGCCGAGCGAGACTGGATGACCAGGTGCGCCGCCGTCGACACCGCGATGACCAGCAGGACGAACACCCACCCCGGGGTCGTGCCCGTCAGCCCTGAGGCCAACAGGTCAGCGGCGCCCGATTGGGACAGCGCCTGGCTGATGGCGATGGTCGCTGTCATAAACAACAGCAGCGACCACGGCACCTTCTTCACCGTTGCGCCAAGATCCTCCGTGCCCAGATACGGCGAGGTAATGAGCAACGCCCCCAACACCGCGACCATCGCCGGCGGGATGCCATGGATGTCCTCGGTGAACCACAACGCGATGGACACCCCCAGGATCGACAGGGCGCGGGTCTCGGCGGAAGTCAACCGCGGGCGCAGCTCCACCGTGGTGGAAAGCCCCTCGCGGGTGATGTCGAGGGCGCTCTGACGCTGCGCGGACGAACTCATCGACAGATAAGTAATCTCCGCCGCCAGGTGCGAGGTGACCAGCGCGAAGGGCAACCCCAACACGAGCCAGCGGCTAAAGCTGAACCCTGCCATCCCCGCACCGCTAAGGATTTGGTCAGTGATGAGGTGGGCACCAGCCCCAATGAGCGACGCCACCGCCGACAACAGCACCACCCCGGGCAGCGCGATGGCGAGCACCCGGCGGTACCACCCCGGAAGCACCGGTGACAGCGCCAGAAACAACGGCAGGATGAGCGCGGCTCGACCACTTGTCGCCGGGACCGCGAAGGCGGTGCACACCGTCGCGAGCGTGAGCAGATGCAACAGAGTGCGCGGAGAGGAAATCCCGACGCTCAGCCACACCGCCGCCCGCACCGCCAACCCGGTGGACGTCACCGCCGAGGCGATGATGAACGCGCCGATGAGCAGCCACACGGTGTCATCACCCAGCGGCGCGAACAGGTCCTCCACGTCGATGATGCCGAGCACCACGATGATGCTCGCCGCACCGAGCGCGACGAACGTATCCGAGACGTGAGAAAACACCCAGAACCACACCGCCCCGGCGAACACCACGAGCGTGGTTCGGGCATCGGCGCTGACCTGATCCGGCAGGGGGACGACGGCTAGAGCGACGATGAGCGCCGCGGTGATGGTCTTGGCCACGTTCGGGGCAGTGAATGCCGGACGAGTCCACTGCCTACTGGCCCTGGGCAGCGGCGGGGGAGGGGTCGTGGAGATGTAAGTGCTCATTTCGCCACCTCCACGACGGGCAAGTCCACCCCGAGCGAGAGCCCAGCCTCGGCCTCCGATGCCACCCAAGCGTGCCCGCCGTAATGATCGGCCACCGCCCGCAGCAGCACCCCACCCAGCTCCCCGCCGCCGTCTGCTGCGGGCTGCCAATCAAACAAGCCCGCCAATTCGCTCGGCTCCAGGCGCGCCGGGCCGGTGAGGCTGATGCGCACGTGCGCACCGTGCATCGAGGCACTGACCTCCAGCGGAGAGTCGAAAAAGCGAGCACATTCCGCCAACGCCCGCGCAACGACCTCCCGGTCCACCGCGAGAGAGGCCTTCGGCAAAGGCCCCACCAGGCAGGCCGCAGGAATATGCGTGACGACGTCCCCGACCACCACCTCCGCAGCCACCGGCACCGTCGCGCGGTGGTCACCGCGCACCCCCGGCGGGAGATCCGCCAGTGCCGCCAAGGCCGCCGGATTCGGCTGGCGGGCTGCCCGGGTGAGGATGCCGCGGTAGGCGGCATCGGCGGCGTCGATACGCTCTTGAAGGGTGACCACCGCCTCGTCGTGAATCCGCCGAGCCACCACCCACGCCAACCCGGAGGCGAGAACCAACGCGCCGAGGCCGGTGAACAGCATCGCGCGCAAGGTCGCATTGACGGCCGCCGTATCCGTGTCCATGAAGCGGGCGACCAACAGCGTGGCATCCGAATCCGCGATCGTGACCGTGCCCCAATGAACCGCGCCGCGCAGCTCATCATCGACAACACCCGCAGCCTGCGGCGACGACAACGCCGCCTCCACCAGCGGCTCCCCCGCCAGCAGCGGGCGCGGACCAGCATCCATCTGCACCAACTGCCCACCGATCACCCCCACAAGCGCCTCATCGGGACTAGGAATCTGCCGCGAGAGGTACACCTGAAGCAGCCGGTCAGGAGAAGCGAAAGGCTCCGCGGTCTCCGGGTCACGGCCCTCCTCGGTGAACGTGACAAACTCCTCGATCTCCTGCACCACGTCCTCGTTCGCGGACTCAGCGACGCCGGACTGCAACACCGTCCGGGTCGTGAGAATCAGCGCGATGAGCGTGACCGCCACCAAGGCAATGAACCAGCCGATGACGCGGCGTCGGAAAGCAGTGAACGGCGCGGTAGGACGTGAACTCATATCTGTCATGGGAACCATGGTTGCCCGCTGCCGTGAAGGGACCATGAAACCGACATGAAAGAGCCTTCATGTGACTATTGTGAGCCTGTGACATGCAAAAACCGGCCCATGGGCTAAGAGCCCAGGGCCGGTATTTGAGGCTTGAAGCCTTAGAAATCGAAGTCGAAGCCGCCATCGAAGAAGCCACCGCCAGCGTCGCCGCCGCCGAAATCGCCGCCTCCCATGTCGCCCATGTCACCCATATCTCCGGCATCGCCCATGTCACCCATATCGGCTGCCTCGGTGCCGTCACCGGCACCGCTGGCGAATTCGTTCGCGCCGTAGTTCACGCCGGCCATGCCAGAGAACATCGCCGAGAACATCATCATCGACGCAGCAGTCCACATGCCGGTAGCCATGGCATCGGCCCACCACGGGCGCGAATACCAACCAGCCGGAACCGGACGACCAGCGACGTTGCCGCCGGGGTAGTAATTCGGGGTCTCGTCGGTCGCGACCGGAGACGCAGTCAGAACCTGACCGTCCTGCTCGATCGTGCGACGCTCAGTGACCTTGCCGGCATTACGCTGACCCTCAAGGAGAGGCAGCTCCGGGCCGGGGGTCATGCCCATGATCTCGCGAGCCGCATTCATGTAATGCAAACCCTCAAGAGCTGACTCGCGGGCCAGCTGGGCCTGGCGCACCGTAGTCGCAGTGGAAATAGCCGAGGCAGCAGCGTTGTAGCGCTCAGAAGCATCAGCGATCGCCTGCGTCGACGCCGTATCGTTGCCAGCAATGGTGAGCACCTGGGAACCAAGGCGCTCGATCCAGCGGCGGGCATCTGCCTGCGCGTCCTCCAGCTGGGCGGTCTCAATCTCCGCCGTTTTCTGCTTGGTGGATCGGGTGGACAGGTAGTACAAGCCGCCACCAATGATCGCGAGGATAAGAAGAGTTTCCAAGGAAAATCACTCCGGTCTGTAAGTAGTTGTCTCCCATACAACGCACAACCTGCGCACAAAGTTCCAGTTTTCGCGAACGGGTGTGGATGGGTTAAACTGGTCCAGCGCACGCAGGGGAATGTCGTATAGTGGCTAATACCTCAGCCTTCCAAGCTGAAGACGCGGGTTCGATTCCCGTCATTCCCTCCAAGAATATCAGCCCCTGACCTGGCACGATTGCCGGTCGGGGGTTGAGTCGTTCCCGGCGTGTGAGCGGGGCGGGACGCGTTTGGATACCCCAATGTATGCTCGCGTCAGGCGGACTCGCTAAACTTCGGTATCACCTACGGGGCGTGGCGCAGCTTGGTAGCGCACCTGCTTTGGGAGCAGGGGGTCGCAGGTTCAAATCCTGTCGCCCCGACGTAGGGGGTCACCTCGGTGGCCTCGTATAACTTTTACCTTCAATGTGAAACCAGGAGAGTTCTTCGTGAAGAGTTCCGTCGAGAAGCTGAGCGACACCCGCGTCAAGCTCACCGTCAATGTTCCTTTCGAGGAGCTGACCCCGGAGATCGACCAGGCCTACGCTGCCATCGCTCAGCAGGTCACCCTCCCCGGCTTCCGCAAGGGCAAGGCCCCGCGCCAGCTCATCGACGCCCGCTACGGTCGCGGTCCCATCCTCGAGCAGGTTGTCAACGACATGCTCCCTTCCCGCTACCAGGCCGCCTGCGAGGAAAATGACCTCGTCGTGCTGGGTCAGCCGAGCGTCGACATCACCAAAATCGAAGACAACGACTTCGTCGAGTTCGTCGCCGAGGTAGACATCCGCCCCGAAATTGAGGTCCCGGACTTCTCCGAGCTCTCCGTCGAGGTCCCGGCCATCGAGATCAACGACGAGGCCGTCGAAGAAGAAATCGACCGCCTGCGTAGCCGTTTCGGTGAGCTCACCGACACCGACCGCAAGCTGGCCGACGGCGACTTCGCCATCATCGACATCAAGGCCACCGTCGACGGCGAAATCGTCGACGAAGCCACCACCGAGGGCCTGTCCTACGAGATCGGCCAGGGCGACCTCATTGATGGAATCGATGACGCACTGCTCGGCCTGAAGTCCGACGAGGACGCCGAGTTCACCACGACGATCGTCGCCGGTGAGCACAAGGACAAGGAAGCCACCGTCGCCGTCCACGTCCAGCAGACCAAGGAGCGCAAGCTCCCCGAGTTCGACGACGAGTTCGCCCAGATGGCCTCCGAGTTCGACACCGCCGACGAGCTGCGCGAGTCCATCACGTCCCAGGTCGAGGACGCCAAGAAGGGCGAGCAGGCAGCTGCCATCCGCGACGAAGTCCTCAAGGCCGCACTGGCTAAGACCGATTTCGCTCTGCCGGAGTCCATCGTCGACGAGCAGGTCCACAACCAGCTCCACTCCTTGCTCGGCCAGATGGCCCACGACGAGGATGCCCTCAACGAGGTCCTCAAGTCCCAAGGCACCACGCGCGAAGAGTTTGACAAGCAGGTCCACGACGACGCCGAGAACGCCGTCCGCACCCAGCTGTTCCTGGATACCCTCGCCGAGCAGGAAGAGCCGGAGGTCTCCCAGCAGGAGCTCACCGACCACATCCTGTTCACCGCCCAGTCCTACGGCATGGACCCGTCCCAGTTCGTCAGCCAGCTGCAGCAGTCCGGCCAGATTGCCAACCTCTTCGCTGACGTCCGCCGCGGCAAGGCACTGGCCGCCGCCATCTGCCGCGTCACCGTCAAGGACGACCAAGGCAACGACGTCGACGTGACCCAGTACTTCGGTGAGGAAGACAACGCCTCCGACGACGCAGAGGCCGAGTCCGACGACTAAAACCTCGCCCCGCGCCTAACGCCTCGCCTACCGCTGACAGCGGTGAGCGGGGCGTTCGTCGTCAAGCAACAGCCATCGAACGCTGATAGCGAACAGGGAAGCGGATTGCCCGACTCCGCTTGTAATCTAGAGACACAAACGAGAACTACAGGAGTTTGACTGACATGACTGACCAGATCACAATGACCTCCCCCGGGGCAGGTATGAACCTGGGTGACTCGGTGTACGAGCGACTGCTGCGCGAGCGCATTATCTTCCTCGGCCAGCAGGTAGACGACGAAATCGCCAACAAGCTCTGCGCCCAGATCCTCCTCCTCAGCGCCGAGGATCCGACCCGCGACATCTCCCTCTACATCAACTCGCCCGGCGGCTCCGTCACCGCAGGCATGGCCATCTACGACACGATGAAGTACTCGCCCTGCGACATCGCCACCTACGGCATGGGCCTCGCCGCCTCCATGGGACAATTCCTCCTCTCCGGTGGCACCCAAGGCAAGCGCTTCGCCCTGCCCCACGCCCGCATCATGATGCACCAGCCGTCCGCCGGCGTCGGAGGCACCGCCGCCGACATCGCCATCCAAGCCGAGCAGTTCGCCGCCACCAAGCGCGAAATGGCCGAACTCATCGCCGAGCACACCGGCCAGACCTTCGAACAAATCACCAAAGATTCCGACCGCGACCGCTGGTTCACCGCCGCCCAAGCCAAGGAATACGGACTGGTCGACCACGTGGTCAACCACGCAACGGGCTCGATCAGCAACTAGGGAATTTTAGGAGACACAACATGAACAACGGATTCCAGATGCCCCAGTCGCGCTACGTCCTGCCCTCCTTCATCGAGCAGTCCGCCTATGGCACCAAAGAGACCAACCCCTACGCCAAACTCTTCGAAGAGCGCATCATCTTCCTGGGCACCCAGGTCGACGACACCTCCGCGAACGACATCATGGCGCAGCTGCTCGTCCTCGAAGGACTAGACCCCGACCGCGACATCACCATGTACATCAACTCACCCGGCGGATCCTTCACCGCGCTGATGGCAATCTACGACACCATGCAGTACGTCCGCCCCGACGTCCAGACCGTCTGCCTCGGACAAGCCGCTTCCGCCGCCGCCGTGCTGCTCGCCGCTGGCGCCCCCGGCAAGCGCGCCGCACTGCCCAACGCCCGCGTGCTCATCCACCAGCCCGCCACCCAAGGCACCCAGGGCCAGGTCTCTGACCTCGAGATCCAGGCCGCCGAGATCGAGCGCATGCGCCGCCTCATGGAGACGACCCTCGCCCGCCACACCGACCGCACCCCGGAGCAGATCCGCATCGACACCGATCGCGACAAGATCCTCACCGCCCCGGAGGCGAAGGAATACGGCATCATCGACACCGTCTTCGACTACCGCAAGCTCAACGGCTAGGTAGCCACGGACTAAGGGGCCCTTCGGGGCCCCTTTTTTCATGCCTAACGACGCCCACCTGCCTCACCGACTTGTAGTTGGTCCGCGACGAGCACCCTTGACACGTTCTGGCGTTTTTGGGGTTCGTGGTGACGGTGGCGCCGGATTGCACCCTGCGGGGTTCTAGTGTCACCGCGAACCCTGAGTCGGCGGGAGCCGCGGTGCTGGAGGCCACCCCACTTGGGGTTCATGGTGACGGTGGCGCCGGATTCCTCTCCGCCGTGTTCCAGTGTCACCACGAACCCTGAGTCGGCGGGAGCAGCGGTGCTGGAAGCCGCCCCACTTCGGGTTCGTGGTGACGCAAGCGGAGAATCCACCCCGCCAGGGTTCTAGCGTCAGCGCGAACCCTGAGTTCGAGCCTGCCGCGGTGCTTAAAGCCTCCCCACTTGGGGTTCCTGGTGACGCAAGCGGAGAATCCACCCCGCCAGGGTTCTAGCGTCACCACGAACCCTGAGTTCGAGCCTGCCGCGGTGCTTAAAGCCTCCCCACTTGGGGTTCCTGGTGACGCAAGCGAAGAATCCACCCCGCCCAGGTCCTAGCGTCACCACGAACCCTGAGTTCGCGCCTGCAGCGGTGCTGGAAGCCGCCCCACTTGGGGTTCCTAGTGACGCAAGCGGAGAAGCTACGCCTCCAGGGTTCTAGTGTCAGCACGAACCCCAAAAACCACACGACACCTACAGCTCGTCCAGGACTCGCGGCAGCTCGGTGCGCGTGCGAACGCCGAGTTTTCGGTACACGCGGGTGAGGTGGTACTCGACGGTTTTGGCGGAGAGGAAGAGTTCGCGGGCGACTTCGCGGTTGGTGGCGCCGTCGGCGACCATTTTGGCGATTTCTTCTTCTTGGGGTGTGAGTCCGCCGGCGCCGGTGGTTCGGGTGCCTAGGCCTCCGGCGCGGCGTTCGCGGTTGCAGCGCTCGACGAATTCGGTGGCTCCCATGGCGGCGAAGACTTCTCCGGCGCGGGCGAAGATTTCGTCGGCTTGGCGGCGGCGGCCGAGGCGGCGGAGGACTCGGCCGTATTCGTAGAGGATGCGGGATTGGTAGGAGGGCATGGCGAGGGAGTCGATGAGTTCGACGGCTTCCTCGAAGCGTCGGATGCCGCCTTCGATGTCGCCGCGGGCCATGAGGATGCCGGCGCGGGGGACGGCGAGTTTGGCGGTGAGGGAGGTGATGCCGGAGGAGGCGGCTTTTTCTTCGGCGGCGGTGACGATCTCGTCGGCTTCGTCGATGCGTCCGGCGAGGACGAGTTGTTGGCCCCAGACGTCTTCCCAGGGCCAGAAGCCAGGGTGGCTGGTGTCTGTTTCGCGGCCGATGTTGACGAGGGTTTCGCCGGCGCGGTTGACTCCGGCGCTGTCGCCTTCGATGGTGGCGATGAGCATGCGGCACATGGCGGAGGGGATGCGTTGGATGACGAAGGGGGTCTGCTGCACGATCAGGTGACAGTGGTTAGTCACGCAGCCTGATCGGCTGGTGTGGTCATGATTGTCTCGAACTCGATCGGGGTCAAGCGGCCTAGGGTGTGTTGTGAAAGGGTGTCCCGCCATCGGCGGGGCACCCTTTCGGTATGAGCGATCGAGATGTGATCACGGACGAGGTGTGGGCGCTGATCGGGCCGTGCTTCCCCGCGCCGAAGGCGACGGGTCGGCCGCCGATGGATCGGCGGCTGGTCGCGGAAGCGGTCGCGTGGAAGTTCCGGACCGGGTCGCCGTGGCGGGACGTGCCGGAGCGGTTCGGGAACTGGAACACGATCTACCGCCACTTCGACCGGTGGGCCAAGACCGGCGTGTGGGCGTGCGCGCTCGAGCGCGCCCAGCAGGCCGCCGACGCGCAGGGCGAGCTGGACTGGGTGTGCTCGATCGACTCGACGATCGTGCGCGCCCACCAGCACGCCGCGACCCTTCCCCGCCACACAGGGGGGCCCATCGAACTACAAGAATCTCGGGCCTGAGCCGGGCGACCACGCGATCGGCCGCTCCCGAGGCGGCCTGACCTGCAAGATCCACGCCGTCTCGGACGGGAAGGGCCGCCTGCTCGCCTTCGTCCTCACCGGCGGCCAGGCCGCCGACACGAGCCTGCTCCCCGAGGTCCTGGACCAGATCCGGGTCCCCAGGCCAGGCCCTGGCCGGCCCCGCACCCGCCCGGACAGGGTCCTCGCGGACAAGGGGTATCCCTCCCGCGCGAACCGGGCCTGGCTCGCCGAGCGCGGCATCAAGGCCACCATCCCCGACCGGCAAGACCAGGCCGCGCACCGGCGCCGACGCGGCTCAGCCGGCGGACGCCCGCCCGCTTTCGACCCCGAGGTCTACCGTGGACGCAACGTGATCGAGCGGTGCTTCGCCAAGCTCAAGCAATGGCGCGGCATCGCGATGCGCACCTGCAAGACCGCCCGCAGCTACGCCGCGGCCATCTCGCTCGCCGCGACCCTCCACTGGCTGACCAGCAAAGTTTGACAACACGCCCTAGGGGCGCAGTGCGTCGAGGCCGAGCATCGCCACCCTGCGCAGTTCCTCGGGTCGCATCCCCGACTGTGCAAGCACGCGGGTGCCGGAGATGATCGACACGACCAGCTGCGCCCCCTCGCGAGGCGGAACCGCGGAACGCACGGTGCCGTCGCGCTGCCCCACGGCAATGGCTTGACTCAGCAGAGAAAGTTGCCGGTCGAGGCTCCGGTCGAGCAGCCGCTCCACACGCTCGTCCCGATCCTGGACATCCGGGGTCATCCGCGAGCCGACCACCATGCAACCGGCCGCGTGACCCTCGGCGGCTGCCGCATCCTCCTCGGAGATGATGAGGTCGATGACTCCGCGCAGACGACCCATGCCGTCGAGCTCCACGTCTTCGAGCACCGCCGCCTGAGCTGCACCGGTGGTCTCGATGTAACGCTCCAGGGCGCGCACGAAGAGTCGATCCTTGGACTCGAACGTGTTGTAGAGACTGCTGCGGCGCACTCCCGCCGCATCGCAGAGCTGCTCCGTGGAGGTGTCTGCGAAGCCATGCACGCGGAACTCTGCGACCGCGGCGTCCAGGACGGCAGTCTCGTCAAACCCTCGATGCCTTGCCATGCGACAACCCTAGCAGATTCTGTACTTGCGAATACAGAATGACCGATGCAAAGCCTCTGAGCCTGCCAGCTCCTGCCCGTCAGGGAGGTCTCGCTCTGATGTTTCAGGTGCTTTATTCTGGTGAGGTGACTGATACGAATGCTGCATCGTTCTGCTTGCCGACTCCTCGTCGTGGTGAGGAGGAGTTCGTCGAGGACACTCTGGCCCGGCTCGGGTCGCATATCAAGGCGGCTGAGCAGGCGATGATCGCGGCGAAGACCGAGGCGCTGCGTCCGTTCGAGCTGACGGTGGCGCAGTACGCGGCGCTCATGTCGTTGTACTACGTGCCGGAGCAGTCCTCGGCCCAGCTTGCGCGGGTCGCGGCGGTGACGGCGCAGACGATGGGGCAGACGCTCGACAGGCTCGAAGCCAAGGGCCTCGTGACGCGGAAGCCTTCAAAGGTGCATCGCAAGGTGCTGGTCGTGTCCCTGACCCCTGCGGGTGAGGCTCTTGTGCTGCGTGCAGACGAGGCGCCGCGGGCGATCGAGCAGCGCCTGGGCGGGGCCTTCACCGATGCGGAACGTGCTCAGTTGCGTGACCTGTTGCGGCGGGCCACCGCCTCGCTGCGAGGCGAGTCCGTCGGCGCGGAGGACCCGCAGGCGCCTGGTCAGTAGCGGGAGCCGTACGCGACCGGAAGCTGATCGAGACGCAGCTGCTCCTCCTCGGTGAGCTGCAGCCCGGTGGCGGCGACGTTCTCCGTCAGGTGTGTGCCGCTGCGGGTACCGGGGATCGGGATGATGTTGCCCGACAGTCGGAGCAACCACGCCAGGGAAACCTGTGCTGGTGTCGCGTCATGTGCGTCGGCGATGCGGGCGACTTCGTCGGTGATCGCCTGGTTCCTGGCGAACGCCTCGGCTGCGAAGCGGGGGTTGGTGGCGCGGAAGTCGCCGTCCTCGAATCCCTCAGCGGTCAGGGTGCCGGTGAGGTAGCCGCGGCCGAGGGGCGCGAACGGCACGAACGCGACTCCGTGGTCCCGTGTCCAGGCGAGGAGATCGCCGCCGGCATCCGTTCCGGCCCCTGCCGAGCCTCCTCCTGATGCGTCGGCGGCCTGCTGCCCGAGGGGGTCGCGAGTCCACAGCGAGAGCTCGGACTGGATCGCTGCGACCGGGTGGATCGCGTGCGCGGCCTCCGCCTGCATGATGCTCACTTCCGAGAGCCCGAGGCGGCTGACCTTGCCCGCGGCCACGAGTTCGGCGAGGGCACCCCAGCTCTCTGCGATGGGCACGTCTGGGTCAACGCGGTGCAGGTAGTACAGATCGATACGGTCGACACCGAGACGGGAAAGGCTGTCCTCGACCTGGCGGCGCAGGGTCTCGGGTTGTCCGTCGCGGTGCATCTGCTTGGTGGCGAGGTCGTCGACGACGAGTCCGCCCTTGGTCGCCACGATCACCTCGTCGCGACGGCCTGCGATGGCGCGGCCGATGAGCCGTTCGTTGTGCCCGTCGCCGTAGACGGCAGCGGTGTCCAACAGCTCCACGCCCGCATCGAGGGCCCGGCGGATGACCTCGGCCGAGGCGTCGTCATCGCGGCGGCTCTCCGCGTAGCCCCAGCTCATCCCCATGCATCCCAGGCCGATGGGTGCCACCCGTAGCCCGTTGGTGCCGAGTTCGCGCTTGTCCATGGTCTCCTCCAGTCGGATTAGTAAGTAGGCTTATACTGTACAGGTTACTGATAGAACGAGGGAAGGATGCAGCGGATGAAGGCTGTGCAGATCACGAGCTACGACGGACCTGACGGGCTGAGCTACGACGAGATCCCCGCGCCTGAGCCGGCGCCGGGGCAGATCGCCATCGATGTCGAGTACGCGGGAGCGAACTACGTCGAGGCCCTGTTCGCGGGCGGGTTCGTGCCGAACCCGCTGCCGTGGGTGCCGGGCATCGAGGCTTCCGGCCGCGTGCGCGGGCTCGGCGAGGGCGTCACCGGGTTCGCGCCCGGTGATCGGGTCGCGGCGCTGACGATCAACGGTGGAGGCGGGTACGGGCAGGTCGCCGTCACTCAGGCAGGGCTCGTCGCGCCGCTGCCTGCCGGCATGGACCCGGCGCTGGCCTCGGTGGTGCCGTCGAACACGACCACAGCGCTCATCGCGCTCGAACGCATCGCGCACCTCCAGCCTGGTGAGCATGTGCTCGTGCACGCCGCCGCCGGTGGTCTTGGATCGCAGTTCGGGCAGGTCGCCCGCGTCCTCGGTGCCGCCCGCGTTGTCGGGGTCGTCGGCAGCGAGGCGAAGCGGCAGGCCGCACTCGACCTCGGATATGACGAGGTCTGGCTCCGTGCCGAGCTCGACAGCGCGGAGCCGGGCCAGTTCGACGTGATCGCCGACCCCGTCTCCGGGCCGGGCCGCCAGACCAGTCTCGGGCTGCTGCGGCTGGGCGGCCGCATCCTCGCCGTCGGGGACGCGGCGCAGGCCGGTGACCAGGAGATCAGCAGCAACACGCTGTGGTTCGGCGGCATCGGAGTGCTCGGGTTCAACCTCGGCGCCCTCTCCGCGGCCGAGCCCGACCTGGTCGGCACCTACCTGCGCCGAGCCCTGAACCTGGTCGCTACCGGCGAAGTCAACGTGCACGTCGCTGAACAGGCTCCGATCCAGGATGCCCCGCGCGTGCTCGCCGCGCTGCGCGACGGCACGACGGTCGGCAAGACCGTCCTCGTCCACGAGACCGCCTGAATCGGGACTCGTCACCATCCTCTCGTGCGGTGCGAGACGCACCCGCGCGTCTCGCACCGCACCGACCTCAGAAAGACCCTCATGCCCGAACCCTCTGACACTCGCCTCTCCCGCTCGGAGCGGTGGAAGCTGGTCGTCCTGCTCAGCGCGAGCTTCCTCCTCGCGGTCGACTTCTCCGTCCTCAACGTCGCCCTGCCCGAGATCGGCCGTGACGTCGGCATCGAGGTCGCCGGTCTGCAATGGATCATCACGGCATTCGCTCTACCCTCAGCGGGCCTCGGTCTCCTCTTCGGGAGGCTCGGCGATCTCGTCGGCAGGCGGCTGCTGTTCTTCCTCGGCATCGCCCTCCTCGGCGCCGGTTCCCTCATGGGCGGACTGGCAGACACGGCATGGTTCCTCATCGTCGGCCGCGTGATCCAGGGCCTCGGTGCCGCGGCGGTAGCCCCGACCGCCCTGTCGTTGCTGACGACCTCGTTCGAGGAAGGCCCGCGCCGTGCCCGCGCCCTCGGGATCAACGGGGCGCTCATCTCAGCCGGGTTCACCACCGGCGCGCTGCTCGGTGGCTTGCTCACCGCCGGCCTGTCGTGGCGGGCCGCGTTCCTCATCAACGTGCCCATCGCCGTGATCGTGCTGATCTTCACCCCGATCCTGTTCACCGAGACCCGCCCCGCCACTAAGCCGCGCCTCGATCTGGCCGGCGCGCTGCTCATCAGCGCGGGCCTCACCAGCCTCGTCTTCGGCCTCACCATCGCCGGCGACACCGGTCTCGCGCACCCTGATCCGTACCCGTGGCTCGCCGGAGCCATCGTGCTGTTCGTGGTGTTCTTCCTCGTCGAGGCCCGCACGAAGGAGCCGCTCGTGGCGGTTGCCGTGCTGCGACGCCGCACGGTCGCGTTCGGGAACCTGGCAGGGCTGACGACGTTCTCGATGATGTCGTCGCTGACCTACCTGCTCACCCTCTACCTCCAGGACGTGCTCCTGATGGGCGCCGTCCTCACCGGCGTGATGATCGCTGTCATCGGCGCCGTATCGGTCGTGGCAGCGAACTTCACGCCAAGGATCATCGGCCGCTACGGGCAGAAAGCCCTCGTCGTCACCGCCCTCATCTTCCAAGGCGCTGGCACTCTGCTCATCGCGGTCGCCGGCGCCCACGGCCTCTCGTGGGCGATCGCACTGGCGGGGATCGTGATCGGTGCCCTCGGGCACATCGGCACCATCGTGGGCTACACCGTCACCGCGACCTCGGGCCTGCCCGATAGCGAGCAGGGCCTCGCGACCGGGCTGACGACCACGAGCCAGCAGGTCGGCCTCGCTCTGGGCACCCCACTGATCGCGTCCGTCCTCGCGGCGGGTCTCGCCGGTTCCGGCCAGGCCGGGACATCGGGGCTGCTCGGGGGCCTGACCGTCGCGATCGTCGTGAACGGGCTCCTGGTCCTCGCTGCCGCCGTCGCGGTGGCGGTCTTCCTCCCCGGACAGCGTCGCACCGCTACCCCTGCGGAACCTGCCGAAACGGTCGAGGCCCACGCATAGCCATCAACGAAAGGAACGTGTGATCATGACTGATCTGGGAATCATCGGCGCCGGGAAGATCGGTGCCGCCATCGCCCGCCTCGCCACAGGCGTCGGATACACCGTCACCCTCGGGAGCCGACGCGGACCCGACGGTCTGCGCCGCCTGGCCTCCGAGCTCGGTGCGAACGCCACCCCCGGAACGGCGGCAGATGCAGCCGCGGCAGGAGACATGGTGGTCGTGGCGGTGCCATTCAGCGCGATCGGTGATCTGCCGCGCGAGGAACTGGCCGGCAAGATCCTCATCGACGCGATGAACTAGGTGCTGTTGCAAACTTCAGGCGGAGAGCCGTGACGACCCAGTCTTCATCCTCTGATGCTCGCTGCGGGTCGGCGTTCTCAGGCAGCCTCGAACACCCGGCTGACGATCACCGCATCCGGGTTCGGTTGCCCGTAGGCAAACATCGCGCCCTGGCCTTTCCGTAATGAGTGCATCGCTTCCATCCCTTTCAACGTCCGGTACGCCGAGGTCCGGTTTTTGAACGCCCCCTTCGGTCCGAGGATCCGTTTCAGCCGCCCATGATCTCCTTCAATGACGTTATTGAGGTATTTCACCTGCCGGTGTTCCACGGTCTGCGGGCAGATTCCCTCTGACTTCAACTCGGCGATTGCCCTGGCCAGGGAGGGTGCTTTATCGGTGTTGATCACCCGCGGGGACCCGGTTATCGTGTTCGACCTCAGGGTCTTGGCCAGGAAACGCTTCGCTGCGGCGACGTTACGCTTTGGGGACAGGTAAAAATCCAGGGTATGCCCGCCCGCGGTGATGGCCCGATAGAGGTAGCACCACTTTCCCCCGACCCGGATATAGGTCTCGTCCACCCGCCAGGACCGGGCCGGCCAATCCGGGACTTGTCGGTACCACCGGGTCTGCTTGTCCAGCTCAGGAGCATATTTCTGGACCCAGCGGTAGATGGTGCTGTGATCGACCGGTACGCCGCGTTCGGTCATCATTTCTTCCAGATCGCGGTAGCTGAGCCCGTAGCGGCAGTACCACCGGACCGCTCACAGGATGATGTCACGGGGGAAATGACGACCGGAGAAGATGCCCATGGCTGTGATTATTTCACGCAGGTCTTCCTGTCGCCCGAACTTTGCAACAGCACCTTTTGCAGCGTCCCACCCGCTAGAAGGAACTTTTCACCTACAGTTGTCCCGTAAGCCGGTCTTCCGGGAAACGTACGTAAGAGGAACCTCCTACGGGACATTCGCAGAGGTTCCCTGCATTGTGACCTGAAAGAATCTCCTGCATCGCGTGGAGGCGCGACGCCGACGAGCAGCTCGGACTTGGCTCCAATCGGCTAGCCGTCAATGCCCGCGGATGTGGCCCTGCCAACGCAATGATCTCCACAACATCGTTCACAAATGCCGTACGCGAGGGGGCGGTTAGGACGGTTGCGTGAACTGCGCTTCGAACTCTACGCTCGGCGCGATTGGGGTGATGACATCAACCAGTACGCCGTTGGGGTCTGCGGTAATGAAATGTCTCTGGCCAAAGTCCTCATCGCGTAGTGGCGTGATTATCGGTAGGCCTGCGGCAATGAATTTGGCGTATGTGGCGTCGACGTCATCAACTTCAAAGTTGAGCAGTAGGCCGGAAGCAGTTCCTCGGTGCGACTCGGGCACGGTCTCGTGCTGGCCATCCAAGACGGCCAAGGCATGTTCCTCACGTTGCAGGTGGATATACCAGTCGCTTGAAAACAGCTGTTCAAAGCCGAAATGTTGCTGGTAGAAGGCAGCGGTGCCAGCCACATTTTCGGTCATGATTACGGGATAGGAGCTCGAGATGATTTGCATGTAAGAAAACTAACATACAGACTGTATGTATGCAAAAAGTTCAAGTCCAGACAAACGCTCAGCGCAGCGCTCAGACCAGACGGGCGCTGCTTGTCGCAGCACGGTCGCTTTTCATTGAGAAAGGGTTCACCTCCACATCCACGCCAGAGCTGGTTGAGCGAGCGGGGCTGACCCGTGGCGCGCTATACCACCACTTCAGGGATAAGAGCGAAGTCCTGCAAGCAGTGCTCGAGGAGGAGGCCCGCCAGGTCGCAGAGGAGATAGAAAATGCTGCGCCGGCCAACGCCAGCCCTGTCGATGACTTACGAGAGGGCAGCGTCGCCTACCTCAAGGCAATGGCAGTTCCGGGGCGTACTCGCCTCCTACTTATCGAAGGCCCGGCGGCTCTCGGTACGGTCACGATGGAAACAATAGACGAGGGCCATGCCGCCGCATCACTACGGGAAGGCCTCGAAGACGCAATGCCCGGACACGATGTCTCTGCCCTAACGAACCTGCTGTCGGCATCATTTGATCGGGCAGCACTGGATATTGATGGCGGTGGCGACAAAGATACGATCCAGGCAGCGATGCTTTTCCTCATTGACCGGGTTGTGACTCCCAATGGGTCTCGGCACGAAGGGTCTCAGTGAATAGACATTCTGGAATGCCCTGCTAAAGGCTGTGTGCCAATTATCGACGGCGAATTCACCGTCCGAAGTCCTCAGCGCAGGGCTTGAGCGCCCGCAAGGTGAACGTCTACCGGACAATCGCGCAAATTGCTGCGTGGGGCCGGTTGCCGGGATCTTGGCGCTTTTCGACTTCGATCACTTCGAACCCGGCGTCATGCAGCAGGCCACTCATCTGATCAACGGACCAGCAGTAAGCCGTGGTAACCGCGTGGTCAAGCGGTTCTGCGGATTCACCCTCGAAAAAGCCGACGAGCAGGCGCCCTTGTGGCGAGAGAACTCGCGCGAGCTCGATGAGAACTGGCGGTAGTTCTGCCGGGGGCAGATGAATCAGTGAATACCAAGCGAGCACTCCATTCAGGCTTCCATCGGCTGCGTCGAGGCCGCGGAGCGTGGAGACCTGGAACGATACATCGGGAAAGCGAAGTCGGGCACTCTCAATGAATTCGGGCACGAGGTCAATGCCTGAGATGTCGGCACCCCGTCTGTGAAGAAAATCCGTCCAATGTCCCGGGCCGCATCCGGCATCGATGATACGGCCACTAATCTGTTCAGCCCATCGTTCCATGTGGCTCCGATCAAGCTCATGCATGTCATCGATTGCCCCAAGAATAGCCGTGTACTCGGCTGCTCGCGCGGCGTAGGCCTGTTGAACCTGAGAATCAGTCATGCAATAAGTCTAGGGACTTGCAACCACGACCTATCGCGCGGTTTCCCGCTTCGTCGGCCTGAAAGCGGCGTTCCCCATGGAGACTGTCGAGCTGTCCCGTAAGACGGTCCTCCACCGGACACGCCAACCGCTGACCTGCTGCTTTGCTGTGAATCGCGGCGATGAATGTCGTGTTTCCCGCGCCGCTTATCGTCCGATGAGGAGTGCTTCTTGGGCGGCGTCGACGGCCTCTGGGATGAGGCGCGTCTGCTTGTTGATGTCGAGTATGCGGTTGACCTGGGTGACGAGTCTATCGGCGAGACGGAAGTTCCCGTTGGTGGCGCGGACGATTGCGGCGAGAGCTGCGGTGTGTGCGAGTTCGGAGTCGTCTGGGTCAGGGTCCGGGAGGCGCTGCGCGACGACGGCGGTGAGTTCGTCGTTGCGTAGAGCCCGGTATTCGTGGGCGAAGCCGATGCGGCTGTAGAGCTGGGGGTAGCGGGCGAGGCGTTTTTCGATGCCGGGCATGCCGATGAGGATGACGCCCATCCGGTGGCGGTCGTAGAAGTCGCGGACTTGTTCGAGGCCGGCGGTTTTGAGTCGATCGGCTTCGTCGATGATGAGCAGTTCGGTGTTCCCGCTGTGTTGGGACTCGGCGTGAACGAAAGGATCAACGTGCCCGTGCTGCGCGTAGTCGATGGCCCAGGAGATTTGCTGGCACGCACGGGGCAGGCCTTGATCGATCTGCTTGATGGTCGCGGCGACGGTGGGTGTGAAATATGCCGTGCGGCTTCGTTGGACCGCTTCGGGCACGGGCGGCAGTGGGCCCTTGCCGCGGGAGAGCGGGTACCACTGTTCCCATTCGTCGGTGCCGGCGTAGTTGCGTGCGGAGCGTGTCTTGCCGACGCCGGGTGGTCCGTAGCAGAGGCCGATGTAGCGGTGGGATCGGACGGTATCTGCGAACTCGGTGAATCGTCGGTGCTCACGTGTGGTCACGAATGCGGGCAAGGTGTCCGCGTGGGGCGGAGGCGCATCGGTGAATTCGTCGAAATGGCCGTTGAGGAATCGACGTCCATCATCGTCGGGCGTGAAGAGAAGAGACTGGGGTTTGCTGTCTGGGTCAGTCACTGGCGTAGGTCCTCAATCCGTGTCGTGCGGGAGGTATCGCGGCCTGGTCAGGTGGGTTGTCGAAGACCGTTGCAATCTCAGGTTGGTGGCGAGTGTCTTCGGGAAGGGAGCCTGCGTGAGTCGTGAGCTCCCGGAGTTGCTGTTTCAGAGCGCGACGTCGCGTGTTCCTCGCGGCGTGTAGGTCCGCGAAGGAGACAGTCTCGGAGGAGCGTTCGGGGGCGATTGCGCGGCAGAGGAATGTGTTGTCGTGGAAGATTCGTATCTCCCCGAGGTCGCGGGGGTCGTACCGCACCGTGACGTCTTCCCCGACGTACGCGGCGAGGACTGGGGAGATGTATCGGGTCGATGCGAACCGGATCCCATCGCGTTGCACACGACGGGTCGTCGCTGCGGTGAGTAGAAGCAGATCGATGTCTTCAAGGCGGGCGGGTGTTCGAGGGATGAAACTGTCGCTGCGCCATCGCTCGTGCGGGGCAGCACCCGTCGACGAGTGAATGCGTTCGTTGTATTCGTCGACGATGAATCGCTCGAGAACGTCATCGAGCTGGTGCAAGGTCAACGCGGGTTCGGTGATGGGCGATCCACCGGTGCCGTGCGGGATGAAGCCGGGCAGGTGCGGCAGCAGCTCGGTCGTGATCGTTCGGTAGAACCGTTCGATCTTGCCGCGCCCCTGCGGGACGCCGATCCGTGAGTGAATCAAGCGGACGTGCACGTCGAGGCACACGTGCTCGATCCTGGTCGAGGTGAAGTCGGACCCGTGATCGCTGTAGAGGATGTCCGGGAGACCCGACACCACCCACTTCGGGTTTCGTTTCCGAGCAATGGCCTGGTGGAACGCCAGCGCGGAATGCTCGGCTGTGGGTGCTGGGACGCTGACCGCGTAGCCTGTGATCGCTCGCGAGTAGTCGTCGAGCACGATCGTGAGCCACGGACGGACGGGCTGCTGCCGGTCATCGAGGATCATCACATCCAGCAGAGTGTGATCCATCTGCCACTGCTCATTCGGCGCGGAGGCAGTGCGGCGGTAGACCAGCTCGAACTTGTCTCGATAGGCCGCGTCCCCGCCGTCCGCGAGAGCGGTCAGGCCCGGGTCGAGCCCGTGCACGATATCGCGGACCGTGGTGTATCCCGGGGCGGATAGTCCTCGGCCCCTGGCGATATCACCGACACGGCGGTGGATATACGCGATGGTCGGCGCGGGACGCCGCACAGCAAGCGCCTCGATCGCCTTCACCAGCTCGGCGTTGATGCGCGTCGAACCCTTATCGCTGCGAGGTGCCCGCGAGAGCTGTCCCATTTCCATCCGGGCTGCCCAGCGTTGCAGGGTCCGTACTGCAACGCCGGAGTGTTCCGCAATGCGCGTCCACGGCACCCCGTCCTGGTGTTGGCGCACAAGCTCGGCTTTCTGCCGGTCGCTGAGGCGCGCCATGATTCCTCGTCAGGCCCGCTCGACGTGCTCGGCCAGGTGCCGGTAGATCGTGGGCCGGGATACCCCGAACGTATCGGCAATCTCTTGGACGGTGTGGCCGCCCTCGTCATACATCGCCCGGGCCTGCCGGATCTTCGTCGGCGTCATCTTGAACTTCGGGCCGCCCTTCCGGCCCCGGGCGCGCGCGGCCGCGAGACCGTCGTGGGTGCGCTCCACAATGAGGTCGTGTTCGAACTCCGCGATCGCGGCGAGCATGTGGAAAAACAGACGGCCTCCCGGCGTCGTCGTGTCGATGCCCTGCGAGAGGGCCTTCAAACCGACCCCACGCTGTTGCAGTTCGTCCGCGACCTGTTTGAGGTTTCTCACCGACCGGCCGAGCCGGTCAAGTTTCGTCACGACGAGCGAGTCCCCCTCGCGCAGATACCCGAGGGCTTCCGTCAGCGCCGGCCGCTTCGCCAGGGTGCCGGATGCGTGCTCGACGAAAATCTTGTCGCAGCCCGCCGCATTGAGCGCATCCGTTTGGCCGTCGGGATTCTGGTCTCGGGTTGAAACTCGGGCGTAACCGATCGTGGCCATGCCTCAGTGTAACGCGAACGCCGCTTGTTTTACATAGATTGCTGACACGGGTCGTGAGACACGACTCGCCGACCTAATCGACGAGGCTGCCGGCTGACTCATGAACGGTCGATTACGGACAGGTCCACGACCGCAGTTGGCTCAGCCTGCCGGTACGGTCACGGTGTCCCATGCCGAGTATGCAGCTGATGGCGCGATGTCGTTCCATCGTGCGAGCCATGTTCGGCGGAGCGTGGTGGGTCGCCAGGGAGAGTGGCGCAGGTCGAGGGGGATGAGGGGGTCATTGCGGAGCGCGGCTTCGAGGGCGTCGGCGAGGAGGATACGTCGGACGTCAGCATGGGCGGTGGGGTCGTCTTGTTTGATGGCTGCGTCCATGACGTCGTATGCGGCGTCGATGGGTCCGGCGGGCCAGAGCTCTTCCGCGATCGCCAGCGGATCTGTGACGCCTCGAATGTTGAGATCCCTCGCGGTTGCCGAGATCACGTACCGCCCCATAGCCGGGTCCAAGAGTGGCCGGAGATCGTGTGGACTCAGAAAGGTGCCGGTGGCAAGCGCGGCGGCGCCGGAGGCGAGGAGGGTTCGGCGTAGTGAGTCACGGGCAGCGCGTTCGCGCTCTGGTGCACTGACCGTGTAGAGACTCCACGAGCTATCCCACTGCAGGCGCCCGGCATCTTGTGTGAAGGCTAGGGCGAGTGCGGATCGATCTCGGTCTATGCGCCCACGTCCGGTATCGGTGAGTTGAAGCGTGCCTGAGCGTCCGCGTCCGCTTTGTGTCAGCTCGCCGGCTGCCTGCATTCGACGGATCGCGAGACGGACGGGCTGATCGCCGGTGCCAAGAAGGTGCGCCGTGTCGTATACGGGCGCAAGAGGCGCCTTCCCGCTCATCGGGAGGAACGCTTCGACGATGGTGCGTCCTGCGATCCGACTGCTCACGCGTTGACTCTCCGCTCCATGGTCGTGTAGCGATCAAAACCGTACACGCTGGACAGTGGGCCCATCGACCCCGTCGCGACCTGCTCGAACCCGCGGCGTCGATACAACGCTTCGGCACGAGGGTTCGTGTCCACGACCGACAGGCGAACAGAGCGCAGGCCTTCACTGCGGGCGAGCTCGACGGCAGCCTCCAGGAGGGCGGTACCTGTTCCCCGGCCCCGGCTCGCGCCGTCCACACAGATCCCATCGAGCACCAACGTGTCATCCATGTCTCCACGGGATAAGGGGCTGAGTACGAGCGTGGCCCGTGCCGCGGCGAGCCAGGGCAGGCTGGCCCGCAGAGAGCGCCAGGTCACAGGTACGGCGCCTGCGCCGTCGCGGTGGAAGCCGCACATTCCTACGAGATTGTTGCCAGACCGGGCAATGAGGGTTCGGTCCGACCGGAGCGACGCCGTCACGACGCTCAGACCCCGTTCCGCTGAGGCGAAGGCGGGGCCGAGTTTGCGGCTGAAGGCCGCCCAGTAGAGAGCGGCGACTCGACCCCGCTCCGTCGCGGTGAAGCCGCGCCCGATGATGATCTCCATCCATCGATACTATCGAATCATGTACGATCGTGCACATGATGAGAGCTTTTCGATGGGTGGCCATCGTGACCGTGACCGTGCTGGTCGTTGCTGTAGGCGCCGTTGGGGTTGGGTTGGCCGGCAACTCGTACGCGTTCGACGAGCGTCAGGTTGAGATTCCGCTGGCCACTGGCAGCCTGTCGGGCGTCTTGACGATGCCCAAGAGCGGCGAGGCTCACGGAGTCGTCGTGATGGTGCATGGGGACGGTCCCGTCGATGCAACGCAGAACGGTCTCTACGACCCATGGTTCGACGGCGCGGCCGCCAGCGGGTACGCCACACTCTCATGGAGCAAGCCCGGCGTCGGCGGGTCGGATGGTGATTGGCTCACGCAGAGTCTTCCCGACCGCGCCGCGGAGGTAAGCACTGCGGTCGACTGGGCCAAGGCGCAGCCGGACGTTCCGACGTCGACGATCGTCCTGTGGGGTGCGAGCCAAGCGGGCTGGGTACTCCCCGTGGTGGTCGCCGACCGCGACGACATTGACGGCGTTGTAGCAGTCGGTACCGCCATCAACTGGCTGAGGCAGGGGCAGTTCAACCTTCAATCGGAACTCGATCACGATCGCGCAGACGCCGAACAGCGCGCCCGCGCAGAAGCCGCAAGCGCCACCACGGATGCGCTCCTAGAGCGTGGGGCAAGCTACGAGGAGTATCTCGGTGAGACGACCGAGGCCGACCCCATGACCCTCGAGCGGTGGGGGTTCGTCCAAGGCAACTTCCGCGCCGACGCCACCAGCGATCTCGCCCGAGCGGCCACACGTCACATACCCTGGCTACTGCTGGCCGGCGAGCATGACCGAAACGTCGACGTCCACGAAACTGCCGAGGTTTACCTTGAAATCTTCGGCGGAGACGTCAAGGTCACATGGGTTGACGCGGTGCACTCTATGGCGCGCCCCATCGTCGACGATTCCGAGTTCATCGGCTTGGTCACGGGGGTGTTCTGGCCGCGCCTTCTCTTGGCTGACGGCGTCATCGACTCATACCGCGGGCTCCTCGATCAGGTGGCAGACTCCCACTGAGGCATGCCACGAAATGCGAACCGATCGCTTGTGCCGTCGCGGGGTGTCGTGGCGCCGCGCGACGGCTATCACCGCCGAAGCCGCGCCATCTAATTCCGCGACTCACATGCTTTGCTAATGGTGACCTATGAAGTGTCCGTATAGGGTGTACGGTGAGCTGTCCGGTGAAGGATCCCTATGTGACACACTGATCTACATGTCTAAGATCATGGTCGGTTACGCACGCGTGTCCACGGAGGAGCAAGACCTCACCGCCCAGCGTGATGCCCTGGCATCCCTCGGCGTTGAACCCGAACGCGTCTATGTTGATCATGGCTTTACCGGCAGGAACAAGAATCGCGCAGGACTTCACGAAGCCCTCGCCGCCTGCCGGGCCGGAGATACCTTCGTCGTTACCAAACTCGACCGCCTGGCCCGGTCCGTCCGAGACGCCCACGAGATAGCCGACGACCTCGCCAGACGCGAAATCAGACTCAGCATCGGTGGTTCCGTCCACGACCCCACCGGGTGCTGTTGCAAAGTTCGAGGCTGCCTGAGAACGCCGACCCGCAGCGAGCATCAGAGGATGAAGACTGGGTCGTCACGGCTCTCCGCCTGAAGTTTGCAACAGCACCTTTTGTACTATCCCTCTAGCTTCCCAACCACCGGCATCTTCTGCAGGATGTCGACGCCGTGGCCGGACTTTAAGAAGTGGGAAGTGCCGTCGGTGCCGGCTTTAATGTTGTGGTGAATGCCGCGGGCCCAAGATGGGAAAACGGACATGTCGTAGACGACACCGTCGACAAGAATCCAGCATTTGTCACCGTCTTTACAGTTTGCGGCGGCGAGTTCGGCGGACGAAATCTGAACCGAGGTCAAAGTATCCTGCTCGGCCGCGTTGAACGTCCGCTCAAATTTGGCGGGATCGTCGATGTTGGCTGGCTTTGGTAGAAGGAAAAATACCGCACAGCCAGCAATAACTACTAATACTGTAATGATGATCCACATTCGGAGCCTCCTTGATACATTATGTCTCATATTTATGATGATACACTGTGTCTCATGGTTGGCAAGAGGATTTCCGAACAAGAGACAAAGCAGCGCATGCTGGACATTGCAAGCGAGCTGCTCGTCGTATCGGGTCCCACTGTTGGGCTCGATGTAATCCGAATGGAAAAAGTCATCACCGCGGCGGAAGTTTCCCGCGCCAGCGCCTATAGGGCCTGGCCTTCCAAGGCTGACTTCCGATCAGACGCGCTGGTCACCGCTCTTGGACAGGTGACGATGCTGCCGGAAGGGCTTGCCGAAATCAAGCAGCTTAAGACGTTGATCGAATCCCACTCGAACCACTGGGACACGGCTGAGGGCCGCCGGTCGTTCGTCGTTAATGCGCTGCGCATCTCCGTGGATGCCGACATACGTCGCATGTTAGCGTCACCCCATTGGCGGCTTTTCGTTGGGATTTCCGCCAACTTCCCCGGTCTCGAGGACGAGCATCTCAAGGCCGATGTGGCCGCCGAGCTCGCGCGAATCCAACAGAGCTTTGTCACTCGTCGCGCCCGGATCTACCAGCAGGTATGCACTCTCATCGGATATCGACAGCGTGCTCCGTGGGTCGGCCCCGCAGGCTTCCGAGCGCTGTCTGAACTGGCCGGGCTTACGATGAATGGCATCCTCAACCGCGGTCTCTCCGATCCCGGCTGGCTCGATCAGCGCATTGAGCTTGCGCTTTTCGACGCGCCGGCCGCACTCTGGTCCCAAGCAGAAATCGCCATGCTGACCGTGTTACTTGGCCACCTCGAACCGGATCCAGCGGTGGAGTGGAATGAGGCCCGATACGCGGAGTCGCTGGCGTGGTTTGAAGAGTTCTCGAAAGAACTAGTTCGGGATTCTGGCGAAGCGCAGTCACACCACGGCATGATGCGGTGATGACTAGCATCTAGCTACTGTCTATGATGTGAAAGGTTTCCGGGCGGTTGACGCCATCGCAGCTGCTGTATTGGTCGCCCTGTCTTTTTTGGGGACGAAGTTCTCCAGTCTGTGGGACTTGGATCTGTGGCTCACTATCACACTGGGCATTGCTCCAGTCACGCGTAAGCGTTGGCCAAAATCGACATTCCTGGTGCTCTTCGCAATTCTCTCAGTATCGGCGCTCAGGGTTGAGATAACTGTCGCATGTATCTTGGTGGCTGGATTAGCGGCCTATATCGTCCGTCGGGACTTCGTCGAACCTACGCGCGCTGTTGCTACTGCGGTGCTGTTTTTGGGTGACATCGTTGGCCTAGCGATTTTCACGCCGGGATTAACTGATACCGATCCGCTCAAACGAGCCTTTTACGTTTTTTGGAGCGTCACCCTCCTTGCTGCATGCGCAATGATGGGTGAATTGCGTCGTCGAACCTTGGAAGCGCAGAAAGAGCTCTTGCAGCGTTCTCTGGAGGCGCAGCGCCAGCATATTGCTCGTGAAATCCATGATCTGGTCACGCATTCTCTGACCGTTATTACTGCGCAGGCCGATGGTGGCCGTTATGCCAATACTGAAGCAGCGAAGGATGAGGCGTTGGTGTCGATCGCACTGGTGGGCCGTGAGTCGCTTCGCCAGATGCGCTCCGTCGTGAGCTACCTGCGTGAAGGTGAAGGACACGCGGTGTCGCCAAGTATCGGGGCAAACGACATTCCTGAACTCATACAACAGATCAAAGGCATGCGTGTGAATTACAACCAGATCGGTGAGGCGCCGGACCAATTAGATGGTGCGGTGTCGTTGACGATCTACCGAATTGTGCAGGAAGCGCTGACGAATGCCCAAAAACATGGTGCCGGTAGCGCTGATCTTGAGCTGGAATGGCAGCCTGATCAAGTGAAAGTCACCGTGCAAAATCCCTTTGAAGTGCGCCCTAGCGGAATCGGACATGGAATTACCGGGATGCGTGAACGAGCCGAGCTAAGCGGTGGTTCTTGCGAATCTCGCCCTATCGACGGCTTATGGCAGGTCCGCGCTACACTTCCGCTGGGAGGCCGAGCATGAAGATTGCGCTTGTCGACGACCAGCCGCTGTTTCTCCATGGCATCAGTCAGATCATTGGTTCCCAGTCGGACATGGAGCTGATGTGGCAGGCGACAAATGGTGCCGACGCTTTGGATAAGGCTCAGCTGCAGCCTGTAGATGTGGTCGTAATGGATGTGCAGATGCCAATTCTCGATGGAATTTCCGCAACAGCTCAGCTTGCCGAGATTGCACCTGAAACAAAGTCGATTATCCTCACTACTTTCGATGATGAAGAGTATGTTCTCGGCGGTTTGGCTGCCGGGGCGAGTGGATTCATTTTGAAGGATGCTGAGCCAGAGGTGTTGTTGGAATCAATCAGAACGGTCTTTCGTGGCGACGCAGTAATTTCTCCACGGGCTACCAATCGGATTATCCACAGGTTGCAAGAACCGCAAATAACCAAAGTTTCGGCCACTGATCAGCAACGATTGTCTGATCTAACAAGCCGTGAACATGAGATTCTGGTGGCTATCGCAAAAGGATGGACGAACGCGGAGATTTGCGAGCGCTTCTTCATCTCTATGCCCACGGTGAAAACGCATGTAGGCCGCGTGATGGCAAAAACCAATTCTCGAGATCGAGTACATATCGCGCTGCTGGCATATCGTGCCGGTTTGGTTTCTAGAGAAGACCTGCTTGAGTCCTAGCGACATCATGCCTGGGTATGACGAAAAGATCCTCCTGGGAGTCGATGTTTTAGCAGCTCAGAAATGACAAGATGGTCTTCATGACCACAATCATTGAGACAAGAAATCTCACCAAGAAGTATGGTTCGACTAGTGTCGTCGACAAGCTAAATTTGGCAGTATTCGAAGGCAGCGTTCATGGCTTGTTGGGGCCAAATGGATCTGGCAAATCCACCACCATGAAAATGATGCTCGGGCTGCTCAAGCCAACCGATGGCGAAATTTACATGTTGGGGCAGCCAATGAACCGCGAGACTCGTAGCCGTGTGCTAGCGCATGTTGGTTCTCTAATCGAGCAACCGTCGGCATATTTGCATCTTACCGGTGCTGAAAACTTAGGGATAGCAGCGCGTCTGCTGCGTGCTGAGCCGGCAAATGTGCAGCGTGCGATCCACCTTGTGCGCTTGGAAAAGCACATGGACAAGCTGGTCAAAGACTATTCGCTAGGCATGAAGCAGCGACTCGGTATCGCGTTGGCGTTGCTCCGCGACCCTAAGATTCTCATCTTGGATGAGCCAACGAATGGTCTGGATCCGGCGGGCATCGAGGAAATCCGAGAGCTCATCGTCAGCCTTGCTCGCGACGAAGGCCGCACGGTACTGGTGTCGAGTCATCTACTCTCCGAGATCGAAAAGATGGCGACAGAATTAAGCATCATCCACCAAGGTCAGCTCCTATTCCAAGGGACGCAGCGGGAGCTATTCGAAACCAAGCTGCCTTATGTCTTTGTGGAGACCCCTTCTCCGGCACGGGCAGCTGAAGCGTTGCGGGCTCTAGACCCCGCAACAGTTTCGGGTGGGCTGCTGCTCGGAAACCTGAGTGAGCAGGACGTTTCGGAAATGTGCGTGCGTCTCGTTGAGCAAGGAATTCCGATCACTCAGGTAGTCCGACAGCATCGTAGCTTGGAAGAAGTCTTCATCGGGCTCACTGGTCGAGGAGGCTTGCAATGATAGAAAACCTTGCCATCGAAGTCGCTAAACTTCGACGCTCTCACGTGGGGATTTTTGGAATCGGGTTGACGGTGGGCATTGTGTTGTTCACCAGCATGGGGCTTTTCAAAACAGGGAAAATCGATTCTTTTGTCGTGAACCCAGATGAACAATGGGCGACGTACTTGATCGGCTATTTGTTGGTGCTGTCGCTGCTTGCTCCTATTCAACTCGCGCTGCTTGCTAGCCGTGCTGTAGATCCCGAGCACTTGGCTGGCGGCTGGCGTCTCAATGCCGTTGCAGGTACCTGGCCCGGCATGTTGCTCCGTCGAAAGTTTGTGATCTTCTTGTTCATTTTGGTCTTACTGCGCGTCGTGGAATTGGGCGTGATTTTGGGTGCGCCATTCACATTGGGGGCTCCCGGGCCTTCAGCTGAAGTTTGGGGAGTTTGGGTAGGTACCGCGGCTGGTGCCTTGGGCACAAGTGCAGCGATGTTGGCAATTTTCATGTGGATTGCTGCCCGATTCGAATCTCAATTGGTAGTGCTTGGTGTGGGCGTTCTCGGTGGGCTGTTAGGTATCTGGGGAATGCTCTCGCCGAAGTGGTTAAGCATGATCAATCCGTTTGGCTATTTCGCAGTGATTACCCCGTACACCTTCACGGACGCTGGTGTCATCCCAGTTCAACAAGCATGGGTTCCATGGGGATTATTCGTGGTGATTGCTGCGGCCAGTTTTGTCTTTTTGACCCATCGACTTAATTCAAGGGAGTACTAGCAATGCTGCTTCGAAATGAACTCCTTAAGTTCCGACGCTCCCACATTTGGACGGTGTTAGTACTCATCCCGTTAATTTCAGTCGGTTATGGAGCTGGAAACTACTCGGCAAATAAGGAAATGCTCACTGCGGGCTGGTCTAGCTATCTTTCTCAGGTCGTGCTGTTTTATGGATTGTTTTTCATGACTATCGGTATCGCGATCCTTGGTTCTGCTGCGTGGCGTCTCGAACACCGCGGATTCAACTGGAATCAGTTGATGACAATGCCACGGGGAGTTGGGGGAACAATCGCCGCAAAGATCGGCGCTTTGGTGGTGTTGGTTTCGCTCATGCAACTCATGCTCCTGCTATTTGGCATCATTGCCGGCATGGTACTTCGCGTACCTGGGCCTTTGCCATGGGTAAATATTGCGGGAATCGTATTGGCGATACTACCGGGAGCTGCAGTGGCATCCTGGCAATCTTTCTTCTCGATGATTATCCGCAATTTCGCGGCACCAGTTGCCATAGCACTAGGCGGCACAATCCTTTCTTATGGAGTGGTGAGCGCCGGTTTTGAAAAGCTTATGTGGGTTCTTCCGTCTGCACTCATAACCAATACGATTTCCCTTGGTAGCACTGCAGTTTCTACGGCGGGAGATCTAAACCTTTCTACTTTGACTGCACTCGTGGTCTCGTCAGTGGTTCTTACTGTCTTGGGCTGGGGACTGTCGGTGATGTGGTTGCAGAGGGTTGATATTCGGTCGTAGTTATTCAACACCGGAACATCTACCCTGGAGTCCATGTCTAAGATTTGGTCTCCGACCGAGAAGTGGCGACACCGCCACAAGCAAAATCGCCTCTACCGTGAGCGGCTCATGAACCGCAAGGACCGGAGATCACAAACTCGAAAGAGGATGAAGACTGGGTCGTCACGGCTCTCCGCCTGAAGTTTGCAACAGCACCGGTGTGGGCCTCCTTTACCGCTGGGGAACACTGAGCAAGGCTTCGCGAAGCGGAGTCGCGGTAGCCCCTCACTACAGCCCGACCGCTCAGGTTGCCGGCTCTTCGCGTTTCGGAGTGCGTAGGTGAGCCCAGGGTGGAGTTCGGGGTGGCACAACATGTAGGGGTCCTGGCCGGTACAAGATGAGAGTTACGACGCTTCCATCCAACCGAACCAGGACCCTACTGTGCAGCCTACTACTGGCAACCTCGTGGCCGACACCATCTGCCGTACCGCCGAGATCGGCCTGACGATCACCGGTGCCGCCGACGCCGGCAGTATCACCATCATCGACGCCACCCCGGTGGCCGTGGCTGGCCTCTGCCCCGAGTGCGGAAATCCCGGAAAGCTACGGGACCACATCGTCCGGACCCTGGTCGACCTTCCCGTCGTGGGGTTCCCCACCCGTCTGCACGTGCGCGTCCCCCGTTTCACCTGCACGGACACCACCTGCGACAGGAAGATCTTCCAGACCTCCCTGACCTGCGCCGATGATGGTGCGAAGCTGACCCACCGGGTCACCCGCTGGGTCCTCCAGCGCCTGGCAGTCGACCGCATGAGTGTGTCCGCCACGGCGAAAGCACTCGGGGTGGGCTGGGAGCTGGTCAACCAGGTCGCTGTCCACGCCTGCCGCAAGCTTGTCTACGACAACCCCTCCCACCTGGACGGCGTACGCATCCTCGGGGTCGACGAGCATGTGTGGAAGCACACCCGCCGCCCCGGCCAGCCCTCCTCGTTCGTGACGGTCCTGGTGGACCTCACACCCCTGGTCACCGGGGCAGGTCCTGCCCGGTTGCTGGACATGCGCCCGGGACGCAGTGCCGAGGTCCTGCGAACCTGG
Source organism: Corynebacterium testudinoris (assembly GCF_001021045.1). Taxonomy (NCBI): domain Bacteria; kingdom Bacillati; phylum Actinomycetota; class Actinomycetes; order Mycobacteriales; family Corynebacteriaceae; genus Corynebacterium; species Corynebacterium testudinoris. The sequence goes on along the minus strand of NZ_CP011545.1, from coordinate 2,097,407 downwards.
TTGCAGGAACGCACCCCCGACTTCCGGGAGCACGTCCAGGTGGTGACGATGGATGGCTTTGCCGGCTACGCCACCGCGGTGGACCAGGCGCTCCCTCAGGCGAGAAAGGTCATGGATCCCTTCCATGTCGTGCACCCGGCCGCCGGCCTGGATCGCTCACAGGTCACCGGAGCGGACGAGTGCGTAGGGCTGGGAGCGGCCAATGGACATGATGGTCTGCACGCCCTCCAGCGTCATGAAGAGGGGCGTGGCGGTCACCGGCTCTCTGGAGGGCCTGATTACTCGGGGACCTCGCTGAGTTGGGCCTCAATCCGATCCAGCCGCTCGGTGATGTTGCGTAGGTGCTCCACGATGAGTTGGTTCGAACCATCGATCGCCGTCGCCGTTTCGCGTCGTGCGCTGGTGACGGTGCGTACCACCCAGACGATAAGAACAACTAAGATCGCGAGTGGTAGTGCGGCGGCGAGGATGATAACAAATACGGTAGCGGTAAGTGTCACGAAGATTCCCTTTCCTGTTCTTGATTAATCAGGTGCACAATGTGGTCTGGAGTTATTTCAAGCTGAAACGGAGCGACCCAGTAGTGCCTCCTCACTCGGCTCTCTCCGAGCTGTTCCAGGCCACTCTCGATGAGTCGAGCAGCTTCCAAGCGGTTGAGGTGCTGGTAGAGCAGTGGCCGAGACATCCCGAGTCGGCGGGCCAGCTCACTGACATGGGTCGGCTCCGTCTCTAGGGAGGCGATAATTCGCAACCGAGGCTCACTTCCGAGAGCACTGAGCATCTGAGCGAGCCGTGCTGCGTCCATCACCCCTCCGGATCGTAATCGAACGATGTCAGGTGTAAGTATATGCTTACAGTCAGCGGTGCGCAAGTTCTGCCGGGTCTGGCGGAGACGCTGGCTGCTCACCCGGGGTAGCCGGTCGGACTGCGGGCCGGCCTGCACCGCCGGCGAGTACGGGAGGGGTCGACCTCATGGGGTCGCCTCCTCCTTGCGCGCGACGAGCTGCGCAGTCTCCTCGCCGCAGCGCTGGATGGACGCCTCGAGCTCGGGGTGCTCGGCGCGCAACTGCCCACGGCCGCCGACTTGGATCGAGCGCAGCTCCCCGGAACGGACGAGTGCGTAGGTCTGGGAGCGATATCCCGAAACCTCGTCAAACGAGGGGTGCTGTTGCAAAGTTCGGGCGACAGGAAGACCTGCGTGAAATAATCACAGCCATGGGCATCTTCTCCGGTCGTCATTTCCCCCGTGAAATCATCCTGTGGGCGGTCCGGTGGTACTGCCGCTACGGGCTCAGCTACCGCGATCTGGAAGAAATGATGACCGAACGCGGCGTACCGGTCGATCACAGCACCATCTACCGCTGGGTCCAGAAATATGCTCCTGAGCTGGACAAGCAGACCCGGTGGTACCGACAAGTCCCGGATTGGCAGGCCCGGTCCTGGCGGGTGGACGAGACCTATATCCGGGTCGGGGGAAAGTGGTGCTACCTCTATCGGGCCATCACCGCGGGCGGGCATACCCTGGATTTTTACCTGTCCCCAAAGCGTAACGTCGCCGCAGCGAAGCGTTTCCTGGCCAAGACCCTGAGGTCGAACACGATAACCGGGTCCCCGCGGGTGATCAACACCGATAAAGCACCCTCCCTGGCCAGGGCAATCGCCGAGTTGAAGTCAGAGGGAATCTGCCCGCAGACCGTGGAACACCGGCAGGTGAAATACCTCAATAACGTCATTGAAGGAGATCATGGGCGGCTGAAACGGATCCTCGGACCGAAGGGGGCGTTCAAAAACCGGACCTCGGCGTACCGGACGTTGAAAGGGATGGAAGCGATGCACTCATTACGGAAAGGCCAGGGCGCGATGTTTGCCTACGGGCAACCGAATCCGGATGCGGTGATCGTCAGCCGGGGGTTCGAGGCTGCCTGAGAACGCCGACCCGCAGCGAGCATCAGAGGATGAAGACTGGGTCGTCACGGCTCTCCGCCTGAAGTTTGCAACAGCACCGGCCAGGGCGCGATGTTTGCCTACGGGCAACCGAATCCGGATGCGGTGATCGTCAGCCGGGTGTTCGAGGCTGCCTGAGAACGCCGACCCGCAGCGAGCATCAGAGGATGAAGACTGGGTCGTCACGGCTCTCCGCCTGAAGTTTGCAACAGCACCAGTGGGTGGTCATGGGAGCGCACCTTTCTTGCGATGTTCTGGAAATCAGGGTCAGAGTTCTGCATCATTGAGCGCAAGCCGCAAGTTATATGGATTCCTCGTCCCTTCGATGCCAGGCAAACCAGGCGACCACACAGAAGGCTGCGAGCATGACGAGGTCAGCGATGAACGCAACTGGGACAGATCGAGATATCCGCGCAACCGGGAACGCAGCCGCCGCAAATACCAACGACACAGCGCTCCAGCGGGGCGTGAGCCCGGTCCACCAATGCATTGCGCCCAAGGACAAAAGCGCGACCGGAAAGAGCGGTCCGGCCAGAATCAGCACAATAGCCACCGGGAGTGGGTAGATGTCGAAAGTAGCTAGCGAGCGAAACTCGGTGATACCGAACACACTCTCAAACACGCCTTGCAGCCCGAACGCGACGGTGCCGAACATGCCGATCAGCACCAGAAGCATCCATAGCCCCGACAGAAGGGGAAACCGGGGGCGGAGGGCGTTGTATTCCCCAATGAGTCCGTACACCCAGGGCACGGCGGCTATGGCAATGAGAAGCCCGCCGGTCACTCCATAGTGTCCGTCGATCCAGAAGAGCGGTGACAGGGCGAACAGCAAGGGTCCGATAATCAGACCAAGGCTTTCCAAACGGCGTACCACCATGCCCAAAGAGTAACACTGCCAAAGCTCTGGCGCTTAGCCCGGATCTTTCACGGGTCTTGTCGTCCAGTTCTCGGCGTGGGGATGCCCGACCGTAGGGTCGGCTGAGTCCCGGCGGGTGCTGGGCCGGGGAACCGAGGGGTCCAAGTTCATCTCGTGGGCGGGGCGTGAAGGACTGCAGTGACACAAGCGCGGGGCCGGACAGGTCCAGGATCAGACTGACTGTCTGATCCGGGACAAACCGTGCTCCAACAACTCACGGTGCGGTGCAGCGGCATCACACCGCAGGATGACCTGCCGGGCGTGACGGACCACAACAGCAGCGATCGACAACATCCGCGCCCGTAGAGTCTTCGGCTCCCATACCCACCACCGCGACCGCTGGCGGGCAGCATCACCATCGGCAGCGGTGATCAACCCGGCCCAGGTGATCAGGCTCAGACTCAGCACCGCCACGTGACACCACACCTGATTCATCCGGAAGCCTTCGTGCGGGAGTGTCCCCAACCCACAGTCCTTGAGATCCCGGATCCGTTGCTCACACCGACCTCGTGCCCGGTGGAGGACATCCAACCTGTTGGCATGCCCGGGCTGGTTGGTGACAAAGGCCTGCACACGGCGGCCGTCCACGTCGGTGATGCGCAGCTGCGCACCAGAGGCAGGATGCTCCACGCGGATGATGATCCGCATATCGTCGGGATATTTGTCCAGGTCGGTGCCAAGCGGTTCCCCGGCCCAGGACCGCATCCGGGAGGTGATATCGGCAACGTAGCCGTCACCCGGGTCGGTGACGGTGCCGTCGGGGCGGATGATGCCCTGCTTGACGGCCTCGCCAAGGCTGGAGGCTATGTCCCCGATCTGCCAGGTCACGGGAAATCCGATGGAATACGCCAGGCCCAGGGCGTCGAGGTGGCCCAGGAAGGCCTGGGACCCACCGGCAGCATCAGTCCGGATGAGCAGACGCGTGCCCCACTGGTGTCCGTCGGCGTGATCCGGAAGAGCGCGCAGTGCCTGGTCGAGGACTTCTGTGTGATCAGCTGCAGTGTTGGAGCCGGCGTTGCCGGGGCGTAGGAGCACGGCGAGTGGTTCCCCGGTCAGTCCCTCACCGTGGTCGACGATCGCGGCCAGGGGGTGAAATCCGAAGTGTTTCTTCCACGTCGGGGTCGCATGCTCCTTATCCGAGTGGGAGAGGACTTCCGTGGCGTCCAGGTCCACCACCAGAGGATTGGTGGTGGTCGCGCGGGCTGCGGGATTCGCCGCACCGCAGGAGGCCCATGCTGTGGTGCGTGCTGTGTTCATCCCGGCCAGGACCGCCATGGTGCCGACGCCATCGGCTTTCTCGTCATGGTGGGCGAGTTCTTTGTGCCGGCGGTGCACCGTGGAATCCGACGGGATCTGGTCGATCAGACCGGTGGCCACCTGCGGAGAAAGAAGTTCCACATCGCCTGCATCGTCGCCGCCGAGAGCGAGTGCCAGGGCGAGGGTGGTCATGGTGTGGCCGGTGGTGTGGACCAGGTTCGGGTTCTGCCGGTGACCCAGTTCGGTGTCGATCGCGTCCGCGACGGAAACCTGATCGGCGGTGGTGACCAGGAGCATGAGTCCGGCGTTGGAACACAACTGGGACGTGGTGGGGGTACCGATGTGGAAACTGGTAGTCTTCACCCTGAAGGTGATCCTTTCGACCTGGTGTTATGGAGCTTAAGCAACTACCAAAGTACCTGGTCAAGGGTCACTTTCTTTATCTCTTCGGTGGGTGTCCGGCTACTTCCCGTGAAAAACCCGGGCTAGGTCTTCCTGGTGCCCCAGGCAGGCGGCAGCGATCTTAGTCAGCTGCCATATTTCGGGTTCGTCGGCGAGGAGATCGAACAGGGCCCCAAGTAGCTCGGCTCGGGAATCGGCCACCATCCAGGCACCCATGGAATCATCAAGAAGAATCATGACTACTGTTCGAGGCCTGGGTCCTGGCCAGCTTCTTCCATAATCTCGACGAAGGTGACCTCATCGTAGAAATCTCCACCGGAAAGGACGTTGGCGTCAGGAATCATGCCAATCTCGGTGCGTTCGTAGAGCTTTGCGAGCAGTGCGTCGACGCCGTCCTTTCGGTGGGCAAGATCAAAGGCTGTAAGGCTTGCCTGGACCTCTTCGCGGGCCTCTTCTTCCGTTATGGGGAAGTGGTGGATGGGGAAATCGCTGGCGGAGTCGTGGACTCGCTCCTGGAGCTTCTGTCGGGCTTCGTCTGCTGGCGTGAACGGGGTCATGGTGGTGTCTTTCTGTGGGATCTAGGGGTGGGGGTGTCCACTCAAAGGGAGACACCCCCCCTGTAGCCGCGTAGCCCTGTAGCCGCGTAGCCCTGTAGCGGAGCGTTAGGGTGCGCATAAACGGTCCCGCTGGTGCGCATAAACGGTCCCGAGGTGTACTAGGTTTCCACTGTTCAGGAAGGGTTTCCAGAGATTCCCCTATAGGACCTTTAGGTCCTATACCCCTCTACCTCTACCTGTAGCCGACCGGATCTTTCATCGACGAGAGGGGAGAAGAGGAGCTTCGCTCTGCCATCCATCTAGGGTCAGGGACATGGCACCACGCACCCCAGAACCCGACATGGACGGCCACGTCGACTGGATCATCTTCGACCGATCGTGGGGAACCTTCTCCGAACCCTGCGCCACCGAAAAAGAAGCCCGCGACCTCTCTGCCCGCACAGGTGGTGGAAACATCTACAGGCGGCAGTGGGGGAAGATCCAGTAGCTCCAGCGATATGCTGCTAGCAGCAATATTGAAGTTGAAAAAGGAGCACATATGGGTGTGAGTGAGTCACTGTTCAAGCGGCTGGCATCGCCGCTGGAAACTGCCAGGACTGAGGCTGACATCCAGTCGGATATCAAGACGCTTCTTCTAGTAGGTGAGTTTGATCTGGATGCCCCTCGACTCGAGGAGCAGATCGGAGATGGCACCCGACGTCGCATCGACGTCGCCACCGGTGCCACCGTCATCGAGGTCAAGAGACAGCTCACCAACGAGCAGGCTGACGCCGACTTCATCTCTCAGCTCCATGGCTACGTCCGAACTCGCATGTCCCAAGACGGATCACGCTACAACGGTATTCTGACCGACGGCCGTTCCTGGTGGCTTTATGAAGTCGACCCTGCCGCCGCTACTTTCGCACGACGCTCTACGTTCGAGCTCACAACAGCAGATAAAGGGGACGATCTGGTCGAATGGCTGCAAGCTGTCCTAGCCACTCGCCATAATGTCCGCCCAACCCAGAACACCATCGAAACCATGCTCGGCGCGGACTCACCTGCGTACCGGCAGGATGTTGCCTACCTGGAGTCCTTATACAACCAGGTCGCGGATGAACCTATGGTCGGTCTCAAGCGCCAACTCTGGGCAAGACTCCTCCGCAGTGCCCTAGGAACAAACTTCGACAACCAGACCAAACTCTTCATCGACCACACCCTCCTGGTCATCGAAGCCTCAGCCATCGGACACGCAGTCATGGGGCTCTCGCTGGAAGACCTCATCACTCACCCCGAGCAGCTCCTGAGCGGAGAGGAATTCCGACAAGCTGGCATCTACAACGTCATTGAGCCGGGATTCTTTGACTGGGTGCTTCTGGCCGGCGATGAGGGGCGGCGCTTCCTCACCCGTATCGTCCATCGCATCGCCGTCTTCGACTGGGCCTCTATCGACCATGACGTCCTCAAGATCCTCTACGAGTCCATCATCAACCCGGAATCCCGCAAGAGCATGGGCGAGTACTACACCCCCGACTGGCTCGCCGAAGGCATCGTCGACAAAGCACTGACTGACCCGTTGGCTCAATCCGCACTCGACCCCGCGTGCGGCTCAGGCACCTTCGTTTTCCAGGCTATTCGACGGATCGCTCGCGCCGCCGAGGAGGCAGGGTGGTCGTCTGCTCAGACCGTCGAGCACATCCAAAACCACGTCTTTGGCCTCGATATCCATCCCGTTTCAGTCATGCTGGCACGCGTCACCTACCTACTTGCACTCGGAGAACTCCTCCAGGACCGCGACGATATCTGGGTTCCTGTTCATCTGGGTGACTCTATGCAGTGGTTCCAGCCAGGGGACCATGACGAGAACGTCGTCAGGATCAACACTGATGCTGCCGACCTGGCTGTCGAAGAAGAAGATGCTCTCTTCTCTATCGGACGTACCCTCGCCTTCCCTCTCGATTCGATGGAAGATACCGACACCTTCGACCAGCTTGTCACCGCGATGACAGACCGGGCAAAGGAGCACACAGATAGCACCCAGGCACGTCCCCAAGCAGGACCGATTCTCCGCAAGTTCGGTATCGGCAAGAACAACCCTGACTATGTCACCCTCGAGGAGACCTTCAACCTCCTGTGCGATCTCAACGCCGAAGGACGCGACTCCATCTGGGGCTTCTATGTCCGCAACCAGGTCCGCCCACTGTGGCTGTCCATGGACGGGCGGCGCGTAGATGTACTCATCGGTAATCCGCCGTGGGTGGCCTACCGGTTCATGACTCCTGACATGCAGAGCAAGTACAAAGCATTTGCCGAGAAACACGGCATCTGGGAGGGGCGCGAGGTTGCTACGCAGCAGGACCTCGTAGCTCTGTTCATCGTTCGATCTGTTGAGAAATACCTGGTCAAGGGGGGTTCCTTCAACTTTGTCACGCCCCTCGCAGTCCTCAGTCGGAAAGCTTACGATGGTTTCCGCACTGGAAAATGGGGGCGCTACCTGCGTGGAGAAGTGACCGAGCTCTGGGACCTAGAGAAGATTCGCCCAGCCATTTTCCCCGTCCCATCAGCGGTTATCTTTGGTAGAAAGCACATATTCGACCCCCGGGCATATCAAAAGTTGCCGCCTAGCGGGTTTCCCAAAGTCAAGAAGGTCATGGAAGGGCTTCGTGACAAGGAAGGATGGGAGAAGACTGCTGCCAACCTCACTGTCGAGGAGCAGAAGAACACTGTGATTGGTGTAGACCCCGGCATCCGCTCTCCGTACAACGATGTTGTGGTGAACGGTGCGACTATCTTCCCAAGATTCCTCTTCTTTGTGACAGAAGAGCAGGTAGCGACGTCCAAGCTCGGTAAAAAAACCGGGACGACAGCGGTGGCCTCACAGCGGGGGAAGCTTGACAAGGCTCCTTGGAAGGACCTTCCTGGACTGGAAGGGGTTCTTCCGAGCAAGTTCATCTTTGATGTGCATCTTGGCTCGACGACAGCCCCCTTCCGTCTCCTCGCCCCCTGGAGGGCGGTACTCCCCATTACAGGGGACAAGCTGATGACGGAAAGCGAGATAGATACGGGTAACGACCGGCTCCGGGCGTGGTGGAACGAAGCATCGGATCTCTGGGAAGCTAACAAGACCAAGCAGAGCAAGTTGTCCCTCTGGGAGAACCTTAACTACCAGCAGAAGATCGTTCGCCAGCTGGGAGCCACCAAGCATCGAGTTGTTTACTCGAAAGCAGGAAACACCCTTGCCGCTGCTCGAATCGATAACCCCCGGCTCATCATCGATCACAAGCTTTACTGGATGCCGGCCGGTGGACTGAGTGAGGCGCGGTACTTAACGGCTATCCTGAATGCGCCGGAAACCACCGAACGTGTTTCCGTCTATCAGTCCCGGGGTCTGTTCGGTGCGCGTGATTTCGATAAGAACGTATGGCGTCTGCCGATCCCCAAGTACGATCCTCGGAACGATGTTCACGTACTGCTAGCGGAACTGGCGGAGCAGGCAGAGGAGATCGCTGCCCAGGTCGACGTCTCCACGTTCGGTTTCCAACGGATCCGTAAGCTCATCAGGGCAGAACTCGAGAAGGCTGGCGTCCAGGCCAAGCTCGATGAAGCTGTTCGAGAGCTCCTGGGTACTGTGCCCTAAGCCAGCATCTATTGCTGAGGCAGTCGGTTTCTTGCTCGTTGCACTAGGTCAGGAGTAGTGAACCAGTGGGTCAGTGTCACCGCCAGAGAGACCGCTACGACAGCTTCCTCATGGGTTAGTGGTGGGAACGCATCATTTCCGCCGTGGCGATCGTGTTGACACCCCCACAACTTTGCAACAGCACCAGTCAGACCACCCACACTCACTAACCATCATCGGCCAGTTAGCGCAATGAGCGGGCAACCATGTCCGTCAAGAAGGTCAGGCCAACGGCCCCACAACTCCATAGTGAAGGGCCAGAAAACGCCGAAGAATCAATCAACGGGTGGCAATACTCCTCGGTGATCAAGGCGGAGCGCGTTCGAACGAGCCAGGACTTTTCCAACTCCAGTTACTTGTACCGCCTGAGGAATTTGATCCCACCAAGCTTCAATTTTGTTAAGCGTGGGCCGTAATCTCAAACGATCGATAAATGGATCAATCAATTCGGAGTCTATTTCCCCGAAGCCTAGGTGGCTCTCGGCCTGCTTGAGGAGTTCCGATAGAACATTTTCCTCAGCTCTAACCACACGTTTTAATGTTCCCGCAGTTGCGACCGCAAAACGGTAATGACCAGAGCGTAGCTCATGAAGAGTTAGCAGATTGGGGCCAAACACAGGTTTACCATCTATGACAAAGGGTAACCGGGGACTTCCTAAAGGCGCTCCGGATGCAAGATATCCAGGCATTTGGGTAGGGTAGTATTCTCGAAAAGGTTTCAGTGATGATGCGTGGTTGATGCGTATTGCATCTAGTATATCTAAGTGGTCTAGCCATTCATTTCCCGACGGCAATGGTCCGTCTGCTAAATCTGAGAAAAGTTTTTCTAGAGTGTCTAAACCTGATTCTAGATGAGGGGAAAGCGGCTGATAGCCTTGAATTGCTTGGAAGACTGTAAGTCCTCTTAGAGCTTCTTCGTCAATTTGATCAATTACTTCAATTGCCCGCTCGATACCTGCTCTGACATTTCGCAAACCTCCTCGCTCAACACGGTCGATTAGTAACCCTGCTAGAAGATCGTAATCACCGTCCTTATCGGACACGGCAGCGCCCATTTGCGCTTTGGTGTAGGAACGTTGGAATCCTGGGTCTGCAAAAACCTCCAGTCTTCCCTCTCGGATCAAGGCGGCAATAACCCGATCATCCAGTTTCGTTATTCTCTCCTGGACTATGCGGATGCTTTCATCCGTATATTGCGCCACGACTGACCGTGCTGCCACCTCGGCGATCTCGCGAGCGCGAGATTCTGTCACTCCGACCACGACATCCCCAGATGCCTGCACTTGAGTAGAGTAATTACCTGCTGATTGAGATTGGCGGTTCATTTTACGTTTCGCACATCGCCGCCAGCTTGAATCTGGCTTGATTTTTCACCTGCGCGCTGTGATTGTCTATTGTTTTTTGACGTCACCCGCCAAGTAACGAGGCTTCCACCCGTTCCTCCTACAATTAACCCAATAATAAGGGTTCCTAGTCCATCAAAAAACCATTCCATTATTTAACGCCCCAATCTGTTGTCGATTTGATTGCTTTCCGTATGTAGTTTCTTGGGAATGTCTTTCTCTGGCGATCGGAAGATGTTCGAGGTCTGAAAAATCGCGGCGCATTATCTTTTGTAGGAGACTAATGCCGGCAAGGGATCATTATGGACGTTAATTCTACCCTTATTGTAGGGAGCGTCGATTTAGATCGACGCACCGTACCCCACGACCCCGGGCCTTGTGTTCGGGGTCGTTGCTTTCCTGGGTGTAGTGGGCGGTGGAATGGACCTGCCCATCATCTGGGTTGGATGCTGTTGTCCGGGTTTACTGCTCCTCGAGGTGTGCACCGGGAGCGGCCATCAGCACATTCCTGATCTCCTCTGCGTTGAGGTGATGTCGACCGCCTCGGCTCATCGCCTTCCGCCAGACGGGCTTAAACTCCGCCAACATGGAGCGATAAGTGGGCAGCATCTCGCTGTGGGAGTTTCCTCGCGTCTCCTTAAGGAGCTCCCTCTGCTCCTCCCAGCGTCCCGTCCGGACAAGATAGTCCACGTATCCCATAAGCCTCGACTCGAGATCGAGGTTGCCGTCAAACCCGCGGAATGATCCGTAGTGCTCAGCATCGACGACTCCGATCTGATTCCAGCCACCTTGTCCCAAGTCGCGAACACTAAACTTGAGCACCCTGAACATGTCGAGGATGTCCCACGCGAGCCTGCACTCGTCGTAGCTCAATCCTTCGTCGGCCCCAGCAAAAATCTGAGGGTACTCACCCGCGTACCCGCGTTCCAGGACCTCCATGGAGTAGCGGAAGGATTCCGCGTCATACAGTTCGTCGGGCAAGTCACCTCGGGAGGCCAGGAGGAGCTGATATCCCAGTGCCAAAGTCTTGCGTTCCACCACGTTGAGCGACACTTCTTGGATTGACTCCCGCGGGAATTTATCCCCCCTAACCTGCCCCGCATGGGTTTCGATGAGTTGCCGCAGATAGTCACTCTGAGTCTGGCCCTTATTCTGCGCTTCGTCAGAGATGAGAGTTTTGAGTTCGTCGGGGATGCGAATGGTTATAGATTGCATGGCTTCTTCCTTGCAGGTTGAGTTCGAGTCTTACAAAATACAATACCTGCTTACATGAGGCGGGGCAAGAGTGTTTTTGAGGTACACCCATATGACCCTGTTGACAGGCGTGGATCCACCATGGTTCACAGGGTCCCAAACTCGTTTATGCTACACTTGTGCCACATAGTCAATGGCCTTTTGCGACAGAGGTGATGGAAGTGGCCCGTCTCGGCACCCTCATGAAGGACGATCGGCGTACTCCTCAGGAAGATGTCCAGATTGTGCGGATGGGCGCCCGGACGACGACAGTCCACAGACGACGAGAGGGTGGCCGGCGCAGTGGCTGGGAAGTCGACGTCGAGAAAGTCCTTACAGATCGGGTCCTCGATGACGGGGGACAGCGGTGGGCTGACTATTCGGCGGCGCCGTGGTTCGCGACGTGGGTCAACGCTGCATCGGGAACGCCTCAGGGCCGACTCCGAATCACGCGGTCCTACACCCACATCACTAAGGCATCGCTGTACATCGGCAACAACGAATGGTCAGAGGAGCAGGACTTTCCCACACCTGAGGTGCTGCTCGATGGGGGAACCCTCGCCGGATGGATGGTCCCTGACCACCACAAGGACCAGGCCGCCGACCGTGCCCGCCAGATCGAGGAGGAAGCCCGGAAAAGGCAGGAGCTGAACAATGTGATCGAGGAGAAGTGGCGCCGAGAAGCCCGGGAGAAGCAGCGCGGGGTACAAGCTCGCGGGCAAAATGTCGCTTACCTTCGCGTTTCCAGCAAGGACCAGAACCTGGCCCGCCAGCGTGAAGCTATCGGCCAGGTCGATAGGGAGTTCATTGATGAGCTGTCAGCTCGTACGCGAGCACATCGTCCGGGCCTTGAAGACTGCATCGCCTATCTCCGCGACGGAGATGGCCTTCATGTTGCGTCGATTGACCGTCTGGCTCGGTCGTTGGTGGACCTCCGCAATGTTATCGACCAGATCACCGCGAAGGGCGCCACCGTCCATTTTCTCAAAGAGAATCTCACTTTCGCCCCGGATGGAGAAGACCCGCGTGCCACCCTCATGCTCGGTATTCTCGGCAGCTTTGCCGAGTTTGAGAGGGCGATCATCCGCGAGCGACAGGCCGAGGGGATCGCTCTGGCAAAGAAGGCCGGTCGCTACAAAGGTCGACCGAGGGCACTGACGGAAGTGCAGATCAAGCAAGCACACGAACGCGTACAGGCCGGCGAAGCCAGAACCTCCATCGCCAACGATCTTGGCGTGTCGCGTGCTACTCTCTACCGCGCACTCAGAAAGGACAAGAACCCATGAGCCAGCTACAGTTGTGGCAGGTCATCTTCCTAGGGTGCTGTTGCAAAGTTCGGGCGACAGGAAGACCTGCGTGAAATAATCACAGCCATGGGCATCTTCTCCGGTCGTCATTTCCCCCGTGAAATCATCCTGTGGGCGGTCCGGTGGTACTGCCGCTACGGGCTCAGCTACCGCGATCTGGAAGAAATGATGACCGAACGCGGCGTACCGGTCGATCACAGCACCATCTACCGCTGGGTCCAGAAATATGCTCCTGAGCTGGACAAGCAGACCCGGTGGTACCGACAAGTCCCGGATTGGCAGGCCCGGTCCTGGCGGGTGGACGAGACCTATATCCGGGTCGGGGGAAAGTGGTGCTACCTCTACCGGGCCATCACCGCGGGCGGGCATACCCTGGATTTTTACCTGTCCCCAAAGCGTAACGTCGCCGCAGCGAAGCGTTTCCTGGCCAAGACCCTGAGGTCGAACACGATAACCGGGTCCCCGCGGGTGATCAACACCGATAAAGCACCCTCCCTGGCCAGGGCAATCGCCGAGTTGAAGTCAGAGGGAATCTGCCCGCAGACCGTGGAACACCGGCAGGTGAAATACCTCAATAACGTCATTGAAGGAGATCATGGGCGGCTGAAACGGATCCTCGGACCGAAGGGGGCGTTCAAAAACCGGACCTCGGCGTACCGGACGTTGAAAGGGATGGAAGCGATGCACTCATTACGGAAAGGCCAGGGCGCGATGTTTGCCTACGGGCAACCGAACCCGGATGCGGTGATCGTCAGCCGGGTGTTCGAGGCTGCCTGAGAACGCCGACCCGCAGCGAGCATCAGAGGATGAAGACTGGGTCGTCACGGCTCTCCGCCTGAAGTTTGCAACAGCACCTTTTCGATCGTGCTCCGGGCCAGCCGTCCTCCTCCGCTGGCGACCATGTGCAAGAGCTGGGCCGCCCGGGTACTCGATGCTTCCTTGCCGTTGATGCGTAATGTTCCGGTGATCTGCACGAAGTGCCGTCGTAACGGCGCCACGGGCTGACTGGCGCTGTCAATTACCGCGTTCATGTCCTGTCTTTCTGCTTGTCGTAGAGTGTGAAATCAGCCACGGCGTTCTGAGCCGCGGATCTCTCGGGTGGCCCAAACAGTGCTGCCACTGATGAGCAATGCCTGGAGCACTATCGCGATAACGAAGCGGGCAGCAGTATCCGCTGTTTCCGGCCAGGACGGCACCGCCACCAGCCAGAGCACCGTCTCCGCGAGGACGTCTCCGCCTAAAGTGGCCGAGACAACCGTCCACAGCACGGTCGCTGCGATAGCTACCCCCGATCCGAATCGGATCCGTAGGGCGGTCGAGACCATGGTCAACAAGATTCCTGTCAGCGCCCACAGCACCACCATCCGCGCAGTTTGAGTGAGATCACCGCCGGCCAACAGATGGGCACCACCAGTACCTACCGCCAGCAGTAGGAGGAGAATCGCCTGCCAGGCAAGGTAAGCACCCCGGATGCGGTGATTCTCGGTTACGGCAATCGGCCAGGCACCGGAGAGCGCCGACCAGGTCATCACGGGGAGCAGTCCCGCGCCCAAGGGCAGAATCGCGAAGGTATACAACCCGCTGACGTACCCGGGGGGATAGATCAGCGCCACTGCATAAACAAGAACTACTGCGGTGATGGCCAGGGGAGTCGCGGCGGTACGGCTCAGGGGCCTGTGGACTGCTGCTAGGACGTTGAGCAAAGACTGGTTTTCTCGAACATTATGCTCACCGCGTATGTGGACAACCGGGTGGTGAGAAAGACCGGTCACGGAGGGATCAACCGTGGCATGTTTCGGGTCGTCACCGTCATCTGAATCTCGCCTGTGGGGGTTAGGGCGTTTCCCTGCTACTCGTTGGCCCCTCAATGCAACGGCCAAACCCACTGTGACCACGGCGAAAGCAAGATTGAGGGCGAGGCCAGCCACCGGGGATTCCTCCGCGAGTGGGTGCCCGGTCTCCAGAGGAACAGCGTTGGAGTGGATCCCTAGTGTCGGGAGCAAGAGGCGGACTGGCCAGGCGGGTGGAAAGGCCCACCACCAGCTAGCTTCCGCGGTCAAGGTGCCGGCAACCTGATAAACCACCGCAACCAAGAGAGCAGGAATCATGCCGGTAACGCGCGCGACGATGCTAAACAACGCGATGGTCGAGATGCTCCCGATCCAGGAGAGCACACCCGCACTGAGGATTGTTCCGGCCCCCGCACGGTAATCGGCAACCGCATAAAGCCAGGCAACACCGAAATTGAGCAGGTGGAAGACAGCCGAGAGGGCGATGAGAACCATCAACCGGGCCGCCCTCGTCTTGATGGGGGAGACGGGGCGGAGATTGGTTCCACCGTAGCGGGCCTTCTTTTCCCTGGTTTCGGCCAGACCCGCCAACAGGGCAAGAATAGGGGCCGCCATGCCGGTGATGTACATGGCCTGCCAGCTCAAGATGCCTGAGGCATCATGAGCGCCAGACGACCAGAGGGAAAACGTCGAGCTGAGAAGGCCGATGAGCAACCCGATCAGGGGAAACCATTGGAGGGCAGAGGATTTGAGACGGATGAGCTCCGCCCGGATGACACCGGGCCAGGTGCCCGCCCGTGCGAGGCGTCGGGCCCGAGAACGTGCATGAATGGTCGCCCCGGTCATCGCGTTGCCCCTGTTGAGTGGGTCATACGCAAAAACTCATCCTCAAGGCGATCTGGATCAGCGAAATCATGCAGAGGACCGGAATAGGCATCCCGGCCATTGACCAGGACGGTGATATCGTCGGTCAGCCGTGCGACCTCTCCCAGCTGATGGGAGCTGACCAGCACAGTTCCTCCTCCTGTAGTCCAGCTCCGGAGGAAACCCCGAAGATCCACGATTCCCTGTGGATCAAGGCCGTTTTGAGGTTCATCCAGAAGGAGAATGGGCGGTGAGCCCAGCATGGCAATTGCCAGGGCGAGGCGAGCTTTCATACCGGTGGAGAAATCCCGTGCCTTCTTCCGTCCGGTTTCTTGCAGTCCCACCATGCTCAATGTTCGGTCGGCCTCGTCCGTACCGAGCCCAAGCAACTGCGCATGAACGCGGGCGTTATCCCTGGCCGACAGGTGCGGATACAAAGCGGGTCCGTTGATGGAGGCGCCGATGTTGATCAAGCTGTCCCTTGTGCGTTGTGCACCAAGGATTTCCACGGTCCCGGT
This sequence comes from Corynebacterium testudinoris, assembly GCF_001021045.1. Classification (NCBI taxonomy): domain Bacteria; kingdom Bacillati; phylum Actinomycetota; class Actinomycetes; order Mycobacteriales; family Corynebacteriaceae; genus Corynebacterium; species Corynebacterium testudinoris. The sequence goes on along the minus strand of NZ_CP011545.1, from coordinate 2,081,621 downwards.
TCCGCGATCTTCGAGTCCCAAAATGATCCGAAAGCACGTGGACTTGCCGGCCCCATTCCTGCCTAGCAAGGCGTGTACCCGGCCAGTTTTGACCTGCATGGAAAAACCATCCAGTACTTGGTGACCGCCGAATCCTATCCGGAGGTTGTCACACGATAAAGCCACTGTGTTTAAGGCTGTAGAGGTCATAAACCCCATAATCGCTTGCTGAGGCAAGTGAGCGAATCCGTCTCAAGAACGAAATTTTTGTCCGCCCGTTCCCCCGGGCGGGGGAATCCTCTCCTATTTCACGGCTTGTGAACTCTGGGCGCTGACAATGCCGGAGGTGTGAGCCCATACCGCTAGTCCGACGCGGTCACGTACCCCTAATTTGGCGATCAACCGCGATACATAGGTTTTGACGGTGGCTGCCCCGATGTGGAGATGTGCGGCGATTTCAGCATTGGTCTCGGCGAGCGCCACCCGCTCCAGCACTTCCAGCTCACGAGGCGTCAACGGCTCAACAGGAGGGGCTGTCGTGGTGGATTCCGCTACGCAAGAGTCCCGGAAGCCGTTGATGACGAACTCGGTGATCCCCGGGGAGAGGACGGACGCCCCCTGATGGATCCTCCGTATGGCATCGATCAGAGCTTCCGGTCCGGAGTCTTTGAGCATGAAACCCTGTACCCCTATTTCCAGTGCCCGGCGTACGAGATCTTCGGAGTCGAAGGTCGTCAACATCAAGACCTTCGTGGTTTCACGGCGCTGTCGGATGATCTGCGCGGCCTCGATCCCGTTTAGGTGGGGCATGCGGATGTCGAGGACGGCGACGTCAATACGCCACCTTTCTGCAGCTTCAATGGCTTCTCGTCCGTTGCCCGCGGTCGTAACGACTTCGATGTCGTCTTGGGTGTTCAGAATAGTTTTGAGGGCAGTGATCATCATGGGCTGGTCGTCAGCTACCAGCACCCGGATAGGGCGGTCATTCCGCGTTTCGGAACCCTGACTTCCGTGTGCGTGCTCCATTACTTTCTGCAACCCCTCTTGATTCTATTGACCGACTTCTTACACCTAACACGGTGAGGTCGGCAATGACGCCTGCACACGGAAGTATCCCTGCCTGGAATGGTATTGAATCTGACCATTGAGACTGTCCACGCGCTCCTGCATTCCGATGAGACCGCTTTTTGTGCCCGTCAGTGCAGGTGAGACCTCATCCTGTCCTCCCGGTGACCAGCTCTCGATATCCAGCGTGATTTCGTCGTCCTCCCAGTCAACGGAAATATCCACCTCCACCCGGCTGCCGACCCCTTGGTGGCGTACCACATTGGTCAAGGACTCGTTGAGGATGCGGCGAACGCCCAGCTGGACGATAAGCGGGGACGAAGATGATATTTCGGCCAGGTCTCGGTCGGAGGGGAGCGAGGCAGTGATCTCCATTCCGGTTTTCCGGTACTTGTCAATCTGCTCGACGGCACTGGCGAGGTTCGTTATCTCATCTAAGGAGATGGAATCTGTCTCAGAACGCAGTGCTTTGACGATCCCTCTCACCTCTGCCAAGGCAGAAGAACTGGTGTCTTGGATGCTTTCCAGTATCTCTTCGTGCCCGGCATGGTCTTTCGAAGGGCGTTGACGGGCCACCATTATCCCTGCAGAGGCCTGAACATTTATCAAAGTAAGACTATGGGCAAGAACATCATGGATCTCTCTGGCAATTTGGACTCGTTCCCGCTCTCGAATGGCAGATTGTTCCTCCAGGGCGGCATGCTCTCGATTGCGCTGCTGTTCAGCATGGCGATCTTCTTCTCTGCGGCGGTTGATCGCGATCTGCCGGATGACGGTCAGGCCAAGCCACTGAATCAGTAACCAGGAGAGACCTTGGTCGCTGCTGTGATAGAGCATTCCTGATTCAGTCTGGTACCACATGATCGGGGACACAAAGCAGTACACCAGCGCCGCGGCATAAAAGAGGAAGGAGATTATTCGTCGCTCCAAGAATCGTGCTGTTGTATACACGATAATCGGCATGACCAGCACGAAGGGAGTGAACCCCAGGTTCAAGGGAAGTGCGGAAAACCAGTTTGCGGTCCACAAGGCCATGAGCAAGAGCATGGCGACCGATGACGCGGTCGGTCGCGTGCGCCAAAAGAGCAACGCGGGGATGAACAAGATGGCTAATATGGCCTGGACTATTTCTTGCTGAGATCCGTTAGTGGCGATCGCGCCATAAATAAAGGCCAGAAAAGTAGCCAGAACGGCGAAGCCCCAATCTTCAATGTGAGAAGGGATTCCCCGCAGCGATGCACTCATATCCCATGACATTAGAACATGGGCGTTCAGTAGGTCGGATTCGGTATACCTTGTCACCGACCACGAATCGGGTCTGCTGCACGATCAGGTGACAGTGGTTAGTCACGCAGCCTGATCGGCTGGTGTGGTCATGATTGTCTCGAACTCGATCGGGGTCAAGCGGCCTAGGCGGTCCTGTCTGCGGCGTCGGTGGTAGGTCCTCTCGATCCAGGTAACGATGGCGATCCGGAGCTCTTCTCGGCTGGCCCATGCGCGGCGGTCGAGGACGTTCTTCTGCAGGAGTGCGAAGAAGCTCTCCATGGCTGCGTTGTCCCCGCACGCACCGACGCGGCCCATGGATCCGGTCATGTCGTGAATGCCCAGAGCGCGCACGAATTTCCGGCTACGGAACTGAGACCCGCGGTCGGTGTGGACCACGCAGCCGGCCACGTCGCCGCGGCGGGCGACCGCGTTGTTGAGGGCAGCCACGGCTAGGCGGGACTTCATCCGCGAATCGATCGAGTACCCCACGATCCGGTTGGAGTAGACATCCTTGAACGCACAGAGGTAGAGCTTGCCCTCATTGGTCCAGTGCTCGGTGATATCGCCGATCCACAATTCGTTCGCGCCATCGGCCTTGAACTCGTGCCGGGTTCTGCCCTCCTCATCGGTGACGGCGCAGAGGTCATCGTGGACCGGTGGACCGGGCTTCTTACCGTTCTTGCCGCGTTTCTTCCCGAACACCGACCACCAGCGGTTGTCTGAGCAGATCCGCCACGCAGTGCGCGCTGCCATCGGTTGACCGAGATCGCGGGCCTCATCCACCAAATAGCGGTAGCCGAACTCGGGATCATCCCGGTGGGCGTCGAACAAGGCATTGGCACGGTAAGCCTCATTCAGCTCTGCATCGGTGATCGGGTCCGCCAGCCACCGGTAGTAGGGCTGGCGAGCAAGATTGAGCACCCGACACGTCACCGTGACGGGGACACCGTCCACGGCCAACTCACGAACGAGCGGGTACATCATTTTCCCGGCAGATTGGCCTGCGAGAGATACGCCGCGGCACGGCGGAGGACCTCGTTCTCCTGCTCCAAGAGACGGATCCTCTTCTTGGCGTCGCGCAGTTCAGCCGACTGAACCTGAGTCGAGCCCAACACTTCACCGTCCTCGAGGTCAGCCTTCTTCAGCCACGAGTACAGGGTAGTGAAGTGGACCCCGAAGTCCTTGGCGATCTGGGAGAGCTCGACACCGGGCTCACGATTCCGTGCGACACGGACAACGTCATCGCGGAACTCTTTGGGATAGGGCTTGGTCACGGTGTACATCCTTCCAGCCCAACCATCTGATTAGGCTGCTCGGTTGTCACCTGATCGTGCAGCAGACCCGACGATCAATGATCTCAGGGGTAAGACGGTGTGTTTTGTGGAACAGGCGTCCACGTCCGGATATTTGGTTCCGATGAAGGGCCTCAAGGATGAGGGCATTGACCTGGACACGGATCTCACCCCGATGATGGCCGGCGGTCATGATGCGTCGTTGTTGGCGCTGGATTCGGGCAGCTGTGACGCGGCTTTTGCGCATGACGCCATGCTGGCCACGCTCGCTAACTCGGGCCAGGTGGAAGCCGAGGAGCTTAGGGCGGTGTGGGAATCTGACCCGATCACGGAGGATCCGATTGCTATCAATCGCGATACCGTCAGCGATGAGCTGGCCACTAAGATTGTCGAGGTTCTGCGAGACAAGGCGAACAAGAAAGACCTGGTGGCTGCAGGAATCTGTGCATCGGAGGCGGAGTGCGAGCTGCCGGAGGAGACGGAGTATGGCTACGTTCCGGTCACCGATGCGGATTTCACTCCGATCCGGGAGATCTGTGCCGCCACCGATGCCCCTGCCTGCAAGAATGTCGGGTAGCGCCATGAATTCTTTGTCCGCGATACAGCGCGAGGTTGATTCTATCTATGCGGTCCAGATGGATAATGTCACGAAGGATTTCGGCGATGGCGTTAAGGGTTTGGACGATGTAACCCTGGGGTTTCGGACGGGTGCCATCACGGTGTTATTGGGGCTTTCGGGTTCGGGAAAGTCCACGTTATTGCGCCATATCAACCGCCTGCATACTCCGACGTCGGGGCATATCCGTGTGCTTGGCCAGGAGGTTAATAGCCTCAAATCCAATGGACTGAGGGAATTGCGGCGCGATGTTGGCGTCATTTTCCAGCATTTCAATCTGGTGGGTCCGATGTCGGTGTTGGAGAATGTATGCACGGGCCGGTTGGGTTCATTGCGGGGTCCGCGCTTGAGTTTGATGATGTACCCGAAACGGGTGCGTCGAGAAGCTTTGGAAAAGCTGGACCGAGTCGGCCTGGCCGATCGCGCCTACCAGCGGGCGGATACGTTGTCGGGCGGGCAGCAGCAGCGCGTCGCGATTGCGCGTGCGCTGATGCAGCACCCGAAGATTTTGCTTGCCGAAGAGCCCGTTGCCTCCCTCGACCCAGTCTCTTCCCTGGAGGTCATCGGCTTGCTGCAGCAGATTTCGGCTGAGGATAATCTCACGGTCATCGCGTCGCTGCATCAGGTGCAGCTGGCGATTGATTTTGCGGATCGCATCATTGGGTTGCGCAGCGGCCGGGTCGTGCTGGATCAGCCGACCGTGGGGCTGAGCGCGGAGCAGGCGTCGCGCATTTACTCCAGCGTGTCTGGGCTTGACGCGGTGGCGGCGGAGGTGGGGAGTGACTAGCTTGGCCACGCGGGCGCGCCCCGCCCCGTCCGTCAATAATGTAGCGGCTTCGCTGGTGATGTTAGCGCTGGTCGTTGCGGGTGCCTGGTCCGTTCATTCCCTCGGCATCAGCTTTGCGACGATCGCGGATTCCCTCAGCAATGCGATCAGCTTCGGCCGTCGCATGTTCCCCCTCGACTTCCCGCCGCTGGGGGAGACGTTGTCGCTGGTCGCGGAAACCCTCGCCATCGTTTTCCTCGCCACGGCCCTGTCCGTCGCGCTGTCGATCCCGGTGGCACTCGCCGCCGCCAGGCCCACGTCCCGCGGCCGGACCTCTCAGACTCTCGCACGCACGCTCATCGTGCTGGCCCGCGCTATCCCCGACCTCGTGCTGGCCATCATCTTTCTCCGCATGTTTGGGCTCGGCGCCACGGCCGGCATCCTTGCGATGGGTATTCACTCGGTCGGGATGATCGGCAAGCTTTACGCCGATGCCATTGAAGAGCTTGACGACGGCCCCCGCGAGTCACTCGAGTCAGCCGGCGCGACGCGCCAGCAGCAAATACTGTCGGCCATCACGCAGGCGCTCACGCCGCAGATGATCGCCACCGCATTGCACCGCTTTGACATCAACCTGCGCACCTCGGTGTTGCTCGGCTACGTCGGGGTGGGCGGCATCGGCCTGGCGATTTCCGATTCGCTGCGTGTCCTCGACTACCAGCGGGGCATGGCGCTCGCGCTCATAGTGCTGGGACTGTGCATTGTCATCGAATTGCTGTCGGGGGCGATCCGCGCCGCAATCATGAACAAGTCCGGCGGCGCGGTTGTGGGTGGTACCTGGGTGGACCGGATGCTCAACCGAGGCCGAGTGACCGGGGATAACGATGTCACGCTCACCCCGCCGTGGACTCCTGAGCGCCTTCGCCGCTTCGGCGCCATCGCCCTCATCGGCATCCTCGCGGTGTTGTCGCTGGCCCGCGTCGATGTCACATGGTCGACGCTGTGGTCCGGCCTGCTCAACCTGCCGCAGACTCTGGCGCTATTCTTCCCACCGTCGACCGGGGGAGTGCTGGGCACCATCCTCTCGGAGCTGCTGGTGACGGTACAGATCGCGCTCGCGGCCACCCTGCTGGGCGCCATCCTCGCCATCCCGATCGGGGTGCTTGCCGCCCGCAACGTCGTGGCCAACCGTTACGTGCACAACGTTTTCCGAGTCTTCATCGTCATCATCCGCGGTATTCCCGAGCTCATCTTGGCCATCATCTTCGTCGTGATTACGGGCCTGGGCGGGGTGGCGGGCACCCTGGCCTTGGCTGTGGGAGCCGTCGGACTGCTGTCCAAGTTGGTCGCCGATTCCCTGGAAGAGACCGACATCGAGGTGCAGGATGCACTGCGCACCGCCGGTGCCACCGAGGCGCAGATTTTCTTCTCCGCCACGCTGCGCCAGGCCGCCCCCTCGTTCGTGGCGCACACCATGTACTTGCTGGATACGAACATCCGCTCGGCGACGTTGCTCGGCGTGGTCGGCGCCGGAGGCGTGGGCTTCCTGTTGCTCAACGCCTCTCGAATTAACCAGTTCGATGTGGTGACGATGATCTTGCTGCTCATGGTCGGCGTCGTCCTCATCGTTGAAGCGCTGTCCATGTGGCTGCGCACCACTGTCCGCTAACAATCCGCTAGGAGTTCCCATGATCACCACCGCCATTTTCGACATGGCTCACACCACTATCGACGACCGCGATGAGGTGTACCGCGTCCTGCGCGAAGCCACCGAGATGCGCGGCGCCAACTACACCGATGAGCAGTTCCGAGCGCACATGGGAACGGAGAAGAAGTGGGCGATCGCTCAGCTGCTTCAAGTCGGTGGCATCGAGCCCACCGACGAACTCGTCGAGGAGTCCTGGCAGTGGTTCATGGCGGAGCTGCGCCGCACCTACACCGAGAATCCCCCGGTCGCGCTGCCCGGGGTGGAGGACATGTTCGCCACCCTGCGTGATCGTGGCATCCGAATCGGGCTGACCACCGGATTTAGCCGCGAGATTGTCGATCTCATCCTCGGGACCATGAACCTCAACGTCGATGCTACCGCCGCGGGCGACGAGGTGGAGGCCGGCCGCCCGGAGCCTTTCCTCATTGGCAAAGTTATGGCTGACCTGGGCGTTACGGACCCCGCCGAGGTAATCAGCCTTGGTGATACCTCCGCCGATATCATGTCCGCCCAGCGCGCCGGGGTGCGGTCCGTGGGGGTGCTCACCGGGCACCTGGGGCGCGAGGAGTTCGCTGAGCTCAACGCTGATCACGTCCTCAACACCGCCGCGGAGCTGCCCCAACTTCTGGAAGAAATCTAGTGCACGCCCGGGCCCAGGTATGGGAGGGTGGCAAGAAGTTCAGCCTGGTGGACATGCCACTGCCGGAGCCGGGCCCAGGGGACGTGCTCGTGCGGGTGACCACCGCAACGATCTGCGGATCGGACCGACATACGGTGTCGGGGCGTCGACAAGCAGCCTGTCCATCGGTCCTCGGGCATGAAGGCGTCGGCATCGTCGTGGACAGCCGCCGCGACGGCATCGTCCCGGGCGAGCGCGTCGTTTTCGCCGTCACCGCCTCATGCGGCGCATGCCGCAACTGCACGCGCGGGCTTAGCGCTAAATGCATGCACGTGCTGAAAGTCGGCGACGAATCATTCGCCGGGGAATGGCCCCTGTCCGGCACGTACGCCACCCACATCCTCCTGCGCGCCGGGCAAGCCATCGAGCGCGTTCCCGATTCGCTTTCCGACGCCGTCGCTTCCACCGCCGGCTGTGCAGTCGCCACCGTCATGGCCGTCCTCGAGAAAGCTGGCGATCTACAGGGCCGAACGGTGCTGGTTACCGGTGTCGGCATGCTCGGCACCGTCTCCCTGGCAGCAGCGCGCGCCAGAGGAGCGGAGCGGATCATCGCCTCCGACTATCGTCTCGGCGAGCGGGACTACCTGCGCAAGCTTGCCGACGACCTCGTTACCCCCGGCACCCCACACCTCGTCGACGTCGCCCTCGAATTCTCCGGCTCCGCCTCCGCCGCCGAGGAATGTGTCAACTCCCTCGACATCGGCGGCACCGCTGTCCTCGCGGGCACCGTCGCCCCCGTCCCCAGCATCGCCCTCGACCCGGAATGGCTCGTGCGAGGCTGGCGAACCGTCACCGGCGTGCACAACTACGAGCCGCGCCATCTGGCAGAGGCCCTGAACTTCTTGGGCTCCCATGGCGATTCGCTCCCCTGGGAACACATCCTCGGCGCGCCGATCACGCTGGAGGAATTGCCCGCTGCCTTCGCCGATGGTTCCGGTGCGGTGCGGGTGGTTGTGCAGCTCTGAACATGCTGGTTGACCAACGCCCCTAGCCAGCCTTCAATCTCGGGAGCGGTAGCGGGATCTTGACCTTAGCTTCAGGTGGCCGATACCCGGGTCCAGTTCCAGGGTCTGTACCCCGTCTACGGCGGTAAGGAACGGCTGGAGAAGATCCAAGCGGCATGGCTTTAACGAAAGCGTGTTCCCGGCGACTAACGTCACTTTCTAGGACTCACCTACGGCCTAGTGGCTAAGGCCTCTCGCCGGACTCACGCTCAACGGACTCAACGGCGAGGTCAAGTTTGAGCTCGATGCTGCTGGCCGATTCATTGGCACGGAGTTTGTCGGTGCCCCGGAGCTGATCCGGTCCGACGTGTACGAGAAGTATGAGAGGGCTTATTGGCGCCGACGTGTTCGAATCAGCGCAACATATGTCGCCGCCCGCCTTATACTTTTTACGATATCAATCGATGATTTTGAAAGGGCAGGCCGAAGTGCGAGGAGAAGTCAAGAGCGCAACGAAGATCTTCGACAGTGTCGAGAAGCGGCTCGTTGTTCCTGTGTACCAACGCAACTACGACTGGTCTCGGAAGCAATGTGAGCGGCTCTTTGATGACCTCGAGGATTTGATCACCCAAGGACGGCCGAAGCACTTCTTCGGTTCCATAGTGGGGAATCCCGAAACGTCGTTCCTGTGGGTGGTCATTGACGGGCAGCAGCGACTGACGACGTTGAGCCTGCTCATGCTAGCACTGACCCGCGCGCTGGATGCCGGAGTCTTGGAGACGAAGGACAAGGACCTCGCCAATCGAATCCGACGCAGTTTCTTGCTGATTAATGAAAAGTCTGGCGAAACGAAGTTCAAGCTCAAGCCGGTGAAAAATGATGCGGACGCGTATCGTCGCCTCTTTTCGGATGAGAAGTACTTCGTCGAGGATTCAAACCTCACCTCTAACTACCGCTACTTCATTGAGCGGCTGGCGCGTACGTCACTGACCGGTGACGAGGTCTGGAATGCGATTGAGAGTCTGGATCTTATGATCCTTGACCTTGAAGCTCACGACGATCCTCAGCGCATTTTCGAATCACTCAACTCTACGGGGTTGGCGCTGAGCGAAGCCGACAAGATTCGTAACCTCGTGCTGATGGGGCAAGACTCAGACACACAGGAGTACTTGTATGAGAACTACTGGAACGTAATGGAGCGCAATGTAAACTACCGCACCGACTGGTTCATTCGCTGGTACCTGACAATCCGTCTGTCCCGTACCCCGAATCAAAACGCGGTCTATGACGAGTTCAAATCGCTTCTAAGTAAGAGGAAGGAACCAGTCGCGGAAATTCTCCGCGAACTTCACGATTACTCCGAGCTCTTCCGTGAGATCGACCATCCATCGACCGGAAACCAGAAGCTCGACCGCGTGCTGGGCCGCTTCAATCTTATACGCGGCGACGTATTGATCCCTCTCATCCTTCCCCTGTACAGGGAAATGAGACAGGGCAAACTCTCTGTAGGTGAGTTCTCCCGCATTATTAGAGTTCTCGAGACCCATGTTTTCCGCCGGACGATCGCCTCTGTGGGCGCCAATTCCCTGAACAAGATCTACGCGACGGTGTACAACGAGGTGCGCAAGCTGCGCCGGGAAGGTGATAGCACCCTTGACATCGTCATTTACCTCCTCCGCAGGAGGGACCACACGTCTGGGCGGATTCCGGACGACGAGGAATTCAGCGAGGCCTTCGCCTCCAGGAACATGTTCCGGCTGCACAAGGCAACCACGAGGTATCTCTTCGATGTGCTTGAAAACGGCGACTCTAACGACACCAAGGACATCGCCACAGCTCTTGAGAACCAAGCGGTGAGCATCGAGCACATCATGCCCCAGACCCTGAGCCTCCCATGGCGTGAGGACTTGGGAGAGGACGCAGAAGAAGTCCACCGAACTTGGCTCAACCGGATCGGCAACCTGACGGTCACAGGCTATAACTCTAGCTACTCCAACCTGCCATTTCTGCAAAAGCGTGACCGCGAGAACGGCCTGCGGGAGACCGCATATCGTCTCAACAATGACATCCGTGACTGCGAGGTCTGGAATGAAGTAGCGATGCGACACCGTACTGATGTGCTCCTCGCAGACGCGCTCAACTACTGGTGCTTCCCTGAAACGTCGTTTGAGCCGGTGCGTGTGGCGCCGCTCACCGAGCCAATGGGTGACGATACCGATTTCACTGGCAGGGCCGTAGCCGCTTTCGAGTATGAAGGTGTGAAGGTCCCCGTCCGAACCTGGGCGGAACTAATGCCACGTTTCCTGCGTGTGCTTCTCGATGAACACCGAAGCGAGATTATCAATTATGCAAATACCGAGAGCTCGGCGCTCGCTGTGCTCAACCCTGACCAGGCGACACCGCCCGGTGTCGCTGAGGTTGATAGTGCACTTGGCGTTCAGATCTGGAGCAGCACTTGGTCGAAGGTGAAGGAATTAAGGAAGCTGTTCGATTACCTGGGTCTGGACACCGAGGAGCTGGTGTTTACTCTTCGCCGTAACAAGGACGAAGTGGAGACCGAGGAAACGGTGACCGAGGCTTCCCCATATGAGGACCTCATTTCGTTCCAAGAGCTGATCGATGACGAGTTCTCCGCTCCGAACATCACTCCCGTCGACACAGAGTCACTGCGAAATCAATTCGTCGAAGCATTCAAAAGTCATCGACCTGTCGAACCACTGGCGGCGCTCAACGGAGCTAATTTGCAGAGCCTGAAAACTTCGGCAGGAGCGGCGGAAGCGACTCCGGAGCAGATCCTGGCTGCGATCGCTCTGACCATCGATACGCCTGCGATGTATGCCCCTCATGCTCTACACGACTCAATGGCCGCCGGAGAGATCAGTCGATGGTTGGAGTCCCTCGCAGACGCGGGCTTCCAGGATGTTTGAGAAGCAACCCGTCTGTCATTGGATCAATGTCAAGCCCCGGGGTTCTGTAGAGGGCCCGGAAACGTACCCATCGATCAGGCCACCCCTCATCGTTTGTCACGGTCTTTGTTGATCGCACCCCCGCCATGGACGGCTCTGGCCCAGCCCGACTGTTAGACCTGCGGCCTGGTCGAAGCACGGAAGTCGTTAGCTTCTTGCTAGCAGAACTAGACCCCGACTTTCGACAAGGACTTGAAGTCGTGGCCTTGGACGGGTTCAGCGGCTACGCCCCGGCCGTGTACCGGGTGGTGGCGAAGGCGGTGAAGGTGATGGACCCTTTTCATGTTGTTCATCTTGCTGCGGAAAAGCTCACGAGGTGTTGGCAACGAGTTCAGCACGAGTGCACTGGCCGAAGGGGGAAGACGAACGGCCCGCTGTATTAGAGCCGCAAGACGTTGTTGACTCGGGTGGAGTTTCTCAGTGAGAAGCAACAACAGCAGTTTGAGGCATTGTGCGCCCATGAGGAGGACTGCGTCATTGTTGAGGTGACGTGGTTGATGTATAAGGATCCGATCGCAGCGTTAAACCATCCCCGAAAGCAGTAGGGCAAGAAGCTGGTGTGCAAGTTCACTGGTGCTCTGAGCAAGAAATTGCCCCAGGGGTTGGAGGAGTTAGCCCAGTTGGGTCGGACCCTATTGCGTCGGCGTGAGGACATCCTGGCGTACTTCGATGTCAGAGCGTCGAATGGGCCGGTGGAGGCGATCAATGGACGGCTCGAGCAGCTATGCGGCATTGCGTTGGGGCTTCGCAACCTGGACCACTACATCCTGCGGTGCCTCACTCATTCTGGGCAGTCGCAGGGGAAGATCAACGCACTCTAGATCGTGAAGAGCAGTTTACGGAGGTAATTCTGCTTTCCTAACCCCGATCCAACAGCCACCCCACCACCCCTCCGAACACGAGCCCCCAGAACGGGGCGGTAATGCCCAGGAGGGTGAGTTCGGAGACGGTGATGAGGAAGCAGACGAGGGCGCCCGTCGAGAAGCTTCCTTTGAAGCCTGCGAGGAACGCATTCCGCAACGGGATGAGCATGGCGACGCCGGCGAGGGCGGCGATGAAGGAGATCGGCATGGCGAGCATGAAGCCGACGAAGGCGGGGGAGACGAGTCCGACGAAGATGGCGCCGACGGCGGTGACCATGGCTGCGGTGTAGTGGCGTTCTTTGCGGGGCCCGGAGACGATGAGGGCGTTGGTGGGTCCGGTGAGGCAGGTGGAGGTGGTGCCAATGAGGCCGACGGGGATCGACCAGAGTCCGGAGGCGGCGGCGGCGAGATTGACACCGGGGCGGTGGCCGGCTGCGCGGAGGACGGCGATGCCTTGGCCGTTTTGGACGATGACGACGGTGATGGTGAGGGGGATGACGAGTTCGGCCATCGCGGCGAAGGAGAAGGTGGGGGCGGTGATAAGGGGTGAGGCGACGATGCCGTTGTCGAGGGCACCGGGGGAGAGTTCGCCGAGCATGAGGACCATCACCGTGCCTACGACGGCCGCGACTGCGACTGGTGGTGCGACGGCGGCTGCGCGGGGGAGGGCGGTGAGGAGGATGAAGACGAGGAACATGGGGAGGGCGATGAGGGGGGCGTCGATAATCGCGTAGACCAGTTCCAGGCCGAAGCGGAGGAAGATTCCGGCGACCATTGCCATGACGATGGTGGCGGGGAGCCAGGCCATGAGGCGGCCGATGAGTCCGCTCCATCCGAGGAGGAAAACGAGGACGCCGGTGACCATATAGGCGCCGATGACCTCGGAAAACGTGAGGCGGGTGAGGGCGTCGCCGACGATGATGGTGCCGGGGATGGTCCAGAAGTAGGCCTGCGGGCTGCGGTAGAACCAGGTGAGAAAGAGCGTGAGCAGGCCGTTGCCGAGGAATGCGCCGAAGATCCAGGAGCTGGTTTGTTCCGGGGTGAGATTCCCGGAGGCCGCCGCCGCGAGGATGACGGCGATCGGCCCGGAGGCGGAGAATAGTAGCGCCACGAGCCCGTTGCCTATTTCTTGGGGGCCGAGGTCGCGGGCAATGTCCCGCAGAGTCGGTCGGCTCAGCTGTGGGCGTTCGATGGCGCCAATCATTAGCTCAGGAACTCCTTAAGCAAGCGGTTCACCTCGGAGGGGCGTTCCACTGTGGGGACGTGGGCGGCTGGGGACAGGACTTCGACGCGCACAGGGCCGCTGAGGCCATCGGCGATTTCTTGCAGGATGGCCGGTGGGGTGGAGGGGTCGTCGGCGCCGGCGATGGTGAGGGCGGGGACGGTGATCTCTCCGAGGCGGGAGCGGAAGTCCCACTCGGCGAGGGCTTCGCAGGCGGAGATGTAGCCCTCGTCGGAGGTAGAGGTGATCATGCGGAAGAAGAGGTCGGTGGTGGCGGGCATCGTTGCGAGGAACCCGGGGGAGAACCAGCGGTCGACGATGGCTCCGGCGATCGAGGGCAGCCCGTTTTCTCGGACGGCCGCGGCGCGCTCGAGCCAGGATTCGGAGGTGCCGAACTTGGCGGCGGTGCACATGAACACGGCCTTGTCCACGCGGGAACAGGTTGCCGCGAGGTACTGGGCGACGGCCCCGCCGAGCGAGAGGCCTACGACGGAGAACTTCTCGATGCCCCGGGAGTTCAGTGTTTCCAGCACGTCATCGGCCATATCGGCCACGGTGCAGGGACCGACGAGGACGGGGGATTGGCCGTGTCCGCGGTGATCAATGGCGATGACGCGGTGGGTGTTGGAGAGCTCATCGAGCTGGGGGAGCCACATGTCGGTGGTGGATCCGAGCGAGCCGATGAACACGACTGTCTCCGGGCCGGAGCCAAATTCAACAGAGTGCAGGATAGGCATGGTTTTCTCCTTTAGGGCTTTTCGACGACCGCGGCCAGTCCCTGGCCGCCACCAATACACATGGTGACCAGGCCGGTCTGGGCGTCGGGGTTGTGGGACATTGCGTGGGCCATGGTAACCAGCATGCGGGCACCGGTGGCGCCGACCGGGTGGCCGAGGGAGATGCCGGAACCGAGCGGGTTGAGCCGGGGATCGTCGGCCGAGATGCCCCATTCGGTGAGCACGGATAGGGCCTGGGCGGCGAAGGCCTCGTTGAGTTCGATGAGGTCCATATCCTCAAGCGTGAGGCCGAGGCGGGAGAGCACTTTGGCGGTGGCGGGGACCGGGCCGATGCCCATGGTTTCCGGGGCGACACCAGCCACGGCCCAGCCGCGGAGGACGAGCATGGGTACTAAGCCCAGCTCGGCAGCCTTGGCGCGGGTGGTCACGATCATGGCTGCGGCCCCGTCGTTTTGGCCGGAGGCGTTGCCAGCGGTGACAGTGGCATCCTCGTCGGAGTGACCAAGAACCGGGCGCAGCTTCGCCAACTTCTCCAGGGAGGTGTCAGGGCGGGGGTGCTCGTCTGTGCTTATCACCACGGGCTCCCCCTTGCGTTGGGGGACGGCGACGGGGACGATCTCGGCGTCGAAAAGCATGCCCTCCTGGGCAGCAACGGCGCGGGCATGGGAGGCCACCGCCATCTCGTCCTGGGCTTCCCGGCTGATACGAAAGGCGCGGCGAAGGTTCTCGGCGGTCTCGATCATGCCGCCGGGGATGGGGTGGTGCTTGCCACCGGCGGATTCGCGGCCCTCGGCGAGACGATCGCGCAGGACCAAGTCGCCGCCGCGCACGCCCCAGCGGATGTCGGGAGTGACGGAGTATTCGGCGCGCGACATGGATTCGGCGCCACCGGCGATGATGAGGTCAGCGGCGCCCGAGGCGATGTGGGCCGCGGCGGTAGCGACGGCCTGGAGGCCGGAACCGCAGCGGCGGTCAAGCTGCATGCCGGGGACGGAATCGCCCAGCCCGGCGTCGAGGGCGACGACCCGGCCTAAGGCGGGGGCGGAACCCGCGGGGGAGGCCTGACCAAGGATGAGGTCATCGATCTCGGCGGGGTCGAGGCCGGTGCGCTCGACGACAGCTTTCACCACGATGGCGGCTAAGTCTTGGACGGGGATGGTGGAGAAGGCTCCGCCGTAGCCGCCGACGGGCGTGCGCAGCGGGGAGCAGAGGACGATATCGGAGGGGGAGGTGGGGGACACGAGACGTGCCTTTCTAAAAGAGTTCGGTGGCGGCGAGGTCGGCGGTGATGTGCTCGGCGGTATCGATGAGCGCCGGGAGGAAGGTGCGGTGGAGTTCCTCCAGGTCGTGGACCACCGTCTGCGTCGAGATGTTCACGGCGGCGACGACCCGCCCCTGCGGGGAGTAGACCGGGGCGGCGAGGGAACGCAGCCCCGGTTCCAGTTCCTGGTCGACGATGGCCCACCCTTGCTCGCGGACGCGCTGGAGCTCGGCGCGGAGCACCGCGACGTCGATAAGCGTGGATGGAGTCAGTGCCCGCAGGTCGACTGTGGCGAGGTACTCGTCGAGTTCCTCGGGCGTCATTCCGGCGAGGATGACGCGGCCCATGGACGTGGCGTAGGCGGGAAAGCGGGTGCCAATCGTGATGGAGACCGTCATGATTCGGCGCACGGGCACGCGATTGACGTAGACCACGTCCGAGCCATCGAGCACCGAGAGGGAGCTGGATTCGCCGACGTGGCGGGACAGCTCTTCCAGGCGGGGCTGAGCGATGGCGGGAAGGCCGAGGCCCGACATGTAGCTGTAGCCGAGTTCGAGGACGCGGGGGGTGAGCCAGAATTCGTTGCCATCGGTTCCGGCGTAGCCGACGGTGACCAAGGTGTGCAGGAAGCGGCGGGCGGTGGCGCGGGCCAATCCGGTGGCGTCGGCCACCTGGGCGAGGGTTTGGCGGGGCCGGTCGGCGTTGAATGTTCGGATGACTGAGAGGCCGCGGACCAAGGATTGGACGTTTGGTGTTTCCATACCCGTGATTCCTTTCTGGTCGCATAGTGAACGCTTGTGCAGTTTGTGAACACCAGTGTACAGTGTTCCTCATGCTTGACAAGACCCTCCCCTCCATCGACGCCGCCGTCGCCGACATCCCCGACGGCGCCTCCATCGCCGTCGGCGGCTTTGGCCTGGTCGGCATCCCCGCCCGGCTTATCGACGCCCTCCGTGCCCAAGGTGCGAGCGACCTCACGGTCATCTCGAACAACCTCGGCACCGATGGTTTCGGGTTGGGGCTGTTGCTCGCCGACAAGCGGATCTCCACCTCCATCGGCTCCTACCTAGGCTCGAACAAGGAATATGCCCGCCAGTACTTGGCCGGGGAACTCACCGTCGAATTCACCCCGCAGGGCACCCTCGCCGAACGCCTCCGCGCTGGTGGCGCCGGGATTCCCGCCTTCTACACCACCGCGGGCGTCGGCACGCAAGTCGCCGAAGGCGGACTCCCACAGCGCTACAACGCCGACGGCAGCGTGGCAGTCTTCTCCGAACCGAAGGAAACGAGGGTCTTCGGCGGCCAGGTCTACGTGCTGGAGGAATCGATCCGCGCGGACTACGCGCTCGTCCACGCCCATGAGGGCGACCGCTACGGCAACCTCGTCTTCAACAAAACGGCGATGAACTTCAACGCCGACGCCGCGATGAGCGGGCGCATCACCATCGCGCAGGTGGAACACCTCGTCGACGTCATCGACCCCGAACGAGTCGACCTTCCGGGCATCTACGTCGATCGCGTCGTCGACGTCGGACCCCAAGAAACCGGAATTGAGAACAGGACGGTGAGCCAGCCATGACCTGGAGCAAACAGCAGATGGCAGCCCGCGTGGCTAAAGAACTGCGCAACGGCCAATACGTCAACCTCGGCATCGGCATGCCCACCCTCATCCCCGGCTACCTTCCCGCTGGGTTAGAAGTTGTCTTGCACTCCGAGAACGGCATCCTTGGTGTCGGGCCTTACCCCACCGATGCGTCCGTGGACCCCGAGCTAATCAACGCGGGCAAAGAAACCATCACCATCACTGAGGGGGGCTCCTACTTCTCCTCCTCCGACTCCTTCGCCATGATCCGCTCCCGCGCCATCGATGTTGCCGTCCTGGGCGCCATGGAAGTCTCCCAACACGGCGACCTGGCCAACTGGATGATCCCCGGGAAAATGGTCAAGGGCATGGGGGGTGCGATGGACCTCGTGCACGGCGCCAAGCAGATCATCGTCATGATGGACCACACCACCAAAAAGGGTGAATCCAAGATTCTGCCCGCCTGCCTCTTGCCGCTCACCGGAGCCAAGTGCGTCGACTTCATTGTCACCAACTACGCAGTGTTTTCCGTCGACCCGGTCGAGGGGCTCACGCTCGTCGAATGTGCCGAAGGGGAGACGGTGGATTCGGTTCGGGCAGTCACCGAAGCTGATTTTGCCCTGGCTGAGGGCCTTTTGGGCGAGGCACCCGACACGGTTTGACCGGGCTACTAGAGTGGGGGAGAACTTAGCTCACCTGTGACTAACCTCTGCCTAAAGCGAAGCGAGACCAACGACCGATATGGCACACATGCAAGAAAGCGCCGACCTGCTCAAGTGCTCCTTCTGTGGGAAAAGCCAGAAGCAAGTGAAGAAACTCATCGCCGGCGGTGGGGTCTACATTTGCGACGAGTGCATCGAACTGTGCAACGAGATCATCGAAGAAGAGCTCGGTGCGCAGGAAGCTGCGGAACAGAAGGAAGACAAACTTCCCCGACCTTCCGAAATCTCCTCCTTCCTGGATAAGTACGTCATCGGCCAGGACAAGGCCAAGCGCATCCTCGCCGTTGCGGTGTACAACCACTACAAGCGCATCCGCAGTGATGAGAACCGTGGCGCGGGGACCTCGATGGCCAAGCGGAAGTCCAAGAAGGACGACGTGGAGATCGCCAAGTCCAACATCCTCCTCTTAGGACCCACTGGATCGGGCAAAACCTACCTCGCCCAGACCCTGGCCCGCATGCTCGATGTGCCCTTCGCCATCGCTGATGCCACCTCCCTCACGGAGGCCGGATATGTCGGTGAAGACGTGGAGAATATCCTGCTCAAGCTCCTGCAGGCCGCCGACTTCGACGTGCAACGCGCCCAACGCGGCATCATCTACGTCGACGAGGTAGACAAGATCTCCCGGAAGTCCGACAACCCCTCGATCACCCGCGACGTCTCCGGCGAAGGTGTCCAACAAGCGCTGCTGAAGATCCTCGAAGGCACCGTGGCGTCGATCCCGCCGCAGGGTGGACGCAAGCACCCCAACCAGGAGTTCATCCAGCTCGACACCTCGAACATCCTCTTCATCGTGGCTGGCGCCTTCGCCGGCCTAGAAAAGGTCGTGTCCGAGCGAGTGGGGAAGAAGGGCATCGGCTTCGGTTCAGAGATCGAATCCGCCTCCGACCGCGAGAAGATGGACATGTTCTCCAAGGTCCGCCCCGAAGACTTGGTCAAGTTCGGGCTCATCCCCGAGTTCATCGGCCGGCTTCCCGTCGTGGCCACCGTGGACAACCTCGACGCCTCCTCCCTGGTCAAGGTGCTCACCGAGCCGCGCAACTCCCTGGTCAAACAGTATGAGCACCTCTTCGAGATGGATGATGTCCGCCTGGTCTTCGAACCCGGCGCCATGGACGTCATCGCCGAACTCGCCCTCGAGCGGGGCACCGGAGCCCGCGGACTCCGTGCGATCATGGAGGAACTGCTCGTTCCCGTCATGTTCGATATTCCGGACCGCGAGGACATCGACCAGGTTGTCATCACCGGAGACGTCGTCCGTGGTGAAGCCGAGCCGCGCCTCGTTCTGGTGGATAAGCAGGAGACGGCCTAAGGCCTACTCAGAGTCGTAGACGCCCAAGCCCGACGACTGCTCCTCATCGCTGACACGGTCAGAGATGAGGTAGCTGTCGTACCCCCGGTTGGACAAGTTCGACGTGAGGAACGCCAAGATCGCATCCACCGTCAGGCGATGGATGCCGGCGGTGTTTTCTTCGCTGGTGGTGTCCACGTCGAAGATGCTCACCATGAAGTCGCGGTGGCTGACGCGGAAGAACGTCAACGACCACAGCATGTAGAAGATGTCCTCAGCGGAGATCCCGGGGCGGAAGGCGCCCGAATCCTGGCCGATCATGAGCAGCTTGTCCAGGTGCAGTAGGACCTCGGAGTGCTTGGCCATCGTTGATAGCTCGGTGACATTGAGCACATCGTGGAGGCATTCCATCGACAGGACACGTACCGATTCGGGGTTGGTGCGCATTTTCAAGTACACGGCGTCGACGAGCTTGGTTACCCCCTCCACCGGGACGCTGGAATCGACATCGATGTCGTCCGGCGTTGGGTGGATCCGGTCAAAAGCCTCAATCAAGCAGCGGCGATACAGGCCCTTCTTGTCACCGAAGTGATAGTGGATCATCCGCTTGGACATGCCGGACTTCTTGGCGATGGCATCCAGCTTGGTTTCCTGAAAGCCTTCCTGGGCGAAGTCGCGGAGAGCGATGTCGACGACCAGCTCAACAGTCGCGGCGTCGGCAAGCGGGGTGTCTACCTGCGTGTCTGGCGCACCGCCGAGTTCGCCTGGGCTTACGTCCTTTGTTGCGGCGTCGTCGATGTGCATGCCGGTGAGGCCTTTCGCTGGGATGTGTGGTGCTCGCGCTGCTCGATCTGCTGATAACCAGATACTGATCCGATGTCCGTATCCTGGTCCATCGTGCCTGAAATACGCGCCCAGCGTTATGAATTTGCAACCTTCTGGTGCGCCCTCCCCTGAAAAGCGACATGCGGGCAGGTCAGTGAGTAGGTTCACGCAGCGCCCTATCCCTTTTCGGGGGTGGCCGGTGGGCGGCGGTGATGTCGGTAGACTGGTCAGCGCTAGTGCATGTCCCGCACGAAAGGAATCCTCGATGACTGTGTCCCCCAAGAAGATCGTCGTCACCGGTGCCGCCGGTAACATCGCCTACTCGTTGCTGTGGCGCATCGCCGCTGGTGACGTCTACGGAGACGATACCCCGGTTGAGCTCTCCCTCCTCGAGATCCCGCAGGCCGTGGGCAAGGCTGAAGGCGTTGCCATGGAACTCTCGGACTCCGCCTTCCCGCTGCTGCATAACATCCAGATCACCGACAAAGCCGAAGAGGCCTTCGATGGCGCCAATGCCGCCTTCCTCGTCGGTGCGAAGCCGCGCGGCAAGGGCGAGGAGCGGGCTGACCTGCTCGCCAACAATGGCAAGATCTTCGCCCCGCAGGGTGCAGCCATCAATGGCCATGCTGCCGATGACATCCGTGTCCTCGTCGTCGGCAACCCGGCCAACACCAACGCCCTCATCGCGCAGCAGTCCGCCCCGGACGTTCCCGCGGATCGCTTCACCGCCCTCATGCGCCTGGACCACAACCGCGCACTGTCCCAGCTGGCCGCCAAGCTCGGCGTCGCTACCACGGACTTTGACAGCGTCGTGGTGTGGGGCAACCACTCCGCCACACAGTTCCCGGACCTGACCTTTGCCACGGTCAAGGGCGAGAAGGTCATCGACCTGATTGATCAGGAGTGGTACGTCAACGAGTTCATCCCCCGCGTAGCCAACCGCGGCGCCGAGATCATTGAGGTGCGTGGGTCCTCCTCCGCCGCCTCGGCAGCCTCCGCAGCCATCGATCACATGCGTGATTGGATCCAGGGCAGCGAGCGGTGGGTCTCCGCCGCGGTGGTCTCCGATGGTTCCTACGGCATCGACGAGGGTCTCGTCGCAGGCTTGCCGACGGTCGCGCGAGATGGCCGCTGGGAGGTCATCCAAGGTCTTGACCTCAATGATTTCCAGCGTGAGCGCATCGCCGCCAACGTCGCGGAGCTCAAGGCCGAGCGTGAGGCTGTTGCTAGCCTGCTGAAGTAGTTCGCCCCGGAAACCTCACCAGACCGCAGCTCGTCGGTCCAGGTGAGGTTTTCGCAGTGGAGTAGGGTCAGGTTCATGCGATTTGGGATTGATTTTGGCACCACCCGCACCGTCATCGCCGCGGTTGACCGGGGTAACTACCCGCTGGTCAATGTCATCGATGCCAACGGCGACGCCCAGGATCACATTCCTTCCGTTGTCGCCCTCGACGGGGATCGGCTACTGGCGGGCTGGTCGGCCGTGTCCCGGGATTACCCCACGCTGGCCCGGTCGTTCAAAAGGCTGCTGGGGTCGCCGGACGTCACCGCCGATACCCCGGTGGACCTTGGGGATGAGTCGCGGCCGCTGGGGGAGGTGCTGTGCACCTTCGCTACCGGCGTCATCGAGGCGTTGCGGGAGTATCAGGCAGCCCTCGATGACACCTCGGAAATTGAGGTCATGCTCGGCGTCCCCGCCAATTCTCGCTCCGCGCAGCGCCTGCTCACCCTCGACGCCTTCACCCGAGGCGGCGCGAACGTCCTCGGTTTGGTCAACGAGCCCAGCGCCGCCGCCTTCGAGTATTCCCACCGCCACGCCCGGACTCTGACGTCGAAGCGATCGAGCGTCATCGTCTATGACCTGGGCGGCGGCACCTTCGATGCAACCTTGGTGCGCATTGATGGACATCAGCACGACGTCGAAAATTCTTTGGGCATCAGCCATCTGGGCGGCGACGACTTCGACGAGATCCTGGCGGACATGGCGCTGGACGCAGCCGGACGTGACGCCGATGCCTTCGGCCGCCGCGCCCGCCGCCGCCTGCTCGACGAGGCCCGCACCGCCAAGGAGCAACTCAAGCCGCAATCTCGCCGCCTCGTGCTGGAGATCAGCTACGAAGACGTCATCGTCGGCGTGCCCGAGTTTTATGACGCGGTTACCCCACTGGTCGAGCGCACCCTCGACGCGATGCGCCCCCTTATCGGATCCTCGGAATCACTAACGGACACCGAGGTTGCCGGAGTTTATCTGGTGGGCGGCGCCTCCTCGTTGCCGTTGGTCCCGCGCTTGCTGCGAGAGCGGTTTGGGCGCCGTGTGCACCGCTCGCCACTGCCCACCGCCTCCACCGCGGTCGGACTGGCCATCGCCGTAGATCCGAACTCCGGGTACTTGTTGCGCGATCGCCTCTCCCGCGGCGTCGGAGTATTCCGGGAACGCGACGGCGGCCGAGGAGTCAGCTTCGATCCGTTGGTAGCACCAGGCACGCGCCCCGATTCTTCGGGCACCATTCGCATCACGCGCCGCTACCGGGCAGCGCACAATGTCGGCTGGTTCCGGTTCGTGGAGTACTCCGCGTTAGATGCCTCCCGCGACACCCCGGGTGACCTGGCGCTGATCGCTGAGGTCCTCGTCCCCTTCGACGGGGCGCTGAAAGACGTCGCCGACCTCACGCAAGTTCCCGTCGAACACAGCGACCTGTGGCCCGAGGTCGAGGAGACCGTCACCATCGACCCCGACGGCATCGCCTCCATCCGCATTGACGTCCCCTCCCAGGGGATTTCCGTTCTCGCGGACGTCTCTCTGAGCGGGAGAGGTGTGGATTAATCCACTAGTGACTCGTGGATTAATCCACATGCCAACGTACATGGCATTTCTCACTGCCTACGCCGGTCTCATCGATCAACCCGCTACTGACGCAGCCATCCGGCGACGAATGAGTTCGCTTTCTGGCGCGGCTCCGGCCCCGGAGACAGTGAACTCCCTCCATGACTCTGCCTCCCGGCTGTTCCTGATCGAGGACCAACCTGCGTGGGCGGCAAAGCTGCGCTCAAAGACATCACTCATCCAGACCCCGAAGCGTCACCTCGCTGATCCTTCTATGGCAGCAGCCCTTCTGGGTGCCGGACCCACGCGCTTGCTCAGCGACCTGGAAACCCTGGGTATTCTTTTCGAGTCGCAAGTGGTGCATGATCTGCGGGTCATCGCCCAGGCCAACCGCGCCCGCGGAGTGTTTCACCTCAGGGACCAAAAGGGGAGGGATGAACTCGACGCGGTCATTGAGCTGGCCGACGGCGCCTGGATTGGGCTCGAGGCCAAGCTTTCTCATCGCCAGGCAGATACTGCTGCCGCGAACTTGTTGCGGGTCGCGGAGAAGGTTGAAAGACCACCGGCCGCCCTCGTTGTGGTCGTTCCGACGGTTCCGGTCGCCCGCCGACCCGACGGCGTCTGGCTCATTCCACTGGCTTGCCTGAGGCCTTAACTAGCCCCTAACAAACCCCACCAACGTCAGTCGCGATGATCAAATGTCTCCCTGAGGGCGCTGCCCAGCTCATCGACGACGGGGCCTAGGTGTTCGGCTTGGCGTTCCCGGTCACCCGCAGCGGTGGTGGCCATGTAGAGGCTGGCGAAGCCACCGAGTACCCAGCTCACTTTGACCAGCGTGCCGGAGATCGCCAGCGGACCGAGTTTGACTAGGACGGCTGGCGCGCCGGTCCACTGGGCGATGGTGGCCTGCGGGACGGCGGTCAGCCCGAGGACGAGGAATCCGACGAACACGAGCATGCCGAAGAAGCTCGCCTGCGCGAGGTAGACCGTGGCGGCGTTCCATCGGATGTTGAGCTTGATGCGGAAGGGTAGTTTGCGTTCGACTTCTTCCAGGACGAGTTGGGTGTGTCGGTTGACGGTGACCACGCAGACGATTGCCCCGACGGTCCACAGTAGCAGCGCCACGGTCAGGGCTTGGTTGACGTTCCAGGCGGTGCCGAGCTGCCAGAGGTTGGAGTTGAAGAAGAAAAACAGGAAGGCGACGAGCAGCAGCGGAAGGTAGGCCATGCTGTGCCGCATGGAATCGGGGATTTCGCGGAGGGCTCGTAGGGAGGTCCACAGCATGAGGTGCGCCCAGCCGCTGTAGGTAAGCAGGAGCACTACCGCCACCCAGGCCACACTCCCGAGGAGGGGAAATCCCAGGATCGGTGGCATGAGCACTGACCACCCGAGCAGCGCCAGCGCGGTGATGAAGCTCGCCCTCTCGGGCAGGTATCGCAAGACTACCCAGACGATCACCGGTGCAACGGCGACGGCGAGAAAACTGATGAGCAGGGGAAAGAGGAGGTTATCCAACACCGCACCTTGGTCGGCGGCCCCATACAGTGCTTCCCAGTCTTCTTGGTTGAGCGAGTTGGACAACACTGTATCCACGGCCGTCCCTACTGCGAAGAGGCTGGCTCCGGGGGCGCTGCGTTGCGCCAGGTGGTGGGCGCGATCGCGGGCGGGCACGGCGGCAGGCAGTCCTGCATTCCACAGCAGGCGGGATGTCGAATTCACCTGCCCATTCTAAACCGGTTAGGCGTGGGTCGGGCGGTGTGGCCTGGACGCTAAGATGGGGCGGGTGACTGAGCAGATTATGGGCCAAGACCGCAGCGGCGCGCTTCCGAAGTCCTGGGATCCCCAGGCAGTGGAGTCCGATCTTTACCAGGGGTGGGTGGACGCAGGTTATTTCACTGCCGATCCTTCGTCGGAGAAGCCGGCGTATTCGATTGTGTTGCCGCCGCCTAACGTGACTGGTCAGCTGCACATGGGGCACGCGCTGGATCACACGCTCATGGATGGCCTCGTGCGCCGCAAGCGCATGCAGGGCTTTGAGGTGTTGTGGCTGCCGGGGATGGACCACGCGGGCATCGCAACGCAGACGAAGGTCGAGGCGATGCTCAAGGAGACTGAGGGCAAGGACCGCTACGACTACGGTCGCGAGGAGTTCATTGCCAAGGTCTGGGAGTGGAAGGAGCAGTTCGGCGGCACGATCACGGATCAGATGCGGGCGATCGGCGATTCCGTTGACTGGTCTCGCGAGCGTTTCACCCTGGATGAGGGCCTGTCGCGGGCTGTCCAGACCATCTTCAAGGAGCTGTTTGATCGCGGCCTCATTTACCGCGCTAATCGCCTGGTCAACTGGTCGCCGGTGCTGGAGACGGCTGTCTCCGACATCGAGGTCGTCTACCAGGACGTCGAGGGCGAGCTCGTCTCCTTCCGCTATGGCTCCATGAATGATGATGAGCCGCACATCGTCGTCGCCACGACCCGGTTGGAAACAATGCTTGGCGACGTCGCCGTGGCTGTGCACCCGGACGATGCCCGCTACGCGGACCTCGTCGGGCAGACGCTTCCGCACCCCTTCCGCTCCGACCTGTCGCTCATCGTCGTGGCCGATGATTACGTGGATCCGGAGTTCGGCTCCGGTGCCGTGAAGATCACCCCGGCCCATGACCCCAATGACCATGCCCTCGGCCAGCGCCACAACTTGGATATGCCGTCGATCATGGATAAGACGGGTCACATTGTTGGCACCGGCACCCAGTTCGATGGGCTGAGCCGCGAACAGGCGCGCGTCGCCGTGCGCGAAGCCCTCGCCGAACAGGGCCGAATTGTCAAAGAGATCCGCCCCTACGTTCACTCCGTCGGCCACTCCGAGCGTTCCGGCGAACCGATCGAGCCGCGCCTGTCCCTGCAGTGGTTTGTCAAGGTCGACGAGTTGGCCCGCATGGCGGGAGACGCCATCCGCGAGGGTGACACCGTCATCCATCCGCAGAGCATGGAGCCGCGGTATTTCGACTGGGTGGACAACATGCATGACTGGACGATTTCTCGCCAGCTGTGGTGGGGCCACCGCATCCCGATCTGGTACGGCCCCAATGGCGAGGTCGTCTGTGTCGGACCGGATGAGCAGGCCCCGGCGGGGTATGAGCAAGACCCGGATGTCCTTGATACCTGGTTCTCTTCCGCCCTGTGGCCATTTTCCACGATGGGCTGGCCGGAGAAGACTCCGGAGCTGGAGAAGTTCTACCCCACGACTGTCCTCGTCACTGCCTACGACATCCTGTTCTTCTGGGTTGCTCGCATGATGATGTTTGGCACCTTCGCGTCCACCATCACCCCGGACATCTTGGGGGAGGGGAGCGATGGCCGCCCGGAGGTTCCCTTCGACAACCTCTTCCTCCACGGCCTCGTGCGTGATGAGTTCGGCCGGAAGATGTCCAAGTCCCTGGGCAACGGCATTGACCCGATGGACTGGGTCGAGCGTTTCGGCGCCGATGCGCTCCGTTTCACCCTGGCCCGCGGCGCCAACCCCGGCGTGGATCTGCCGGTCGGCGAGGATGCTGCCCAGTCCTCCCGCAATTTCGCCACGAAGCTGTTCAACGCCACGAAGTTCGCCCTCATGAACGGCGCCGAACTCGGTGAGCTGCCCCCGCGCGAGGAACTCACCGACGCCGACCGGTGGATCCTCGATCGCCTGGAGCAGGTCCGTGGCCAGGTAGATACCTACTTTGACAATTACCAGTTCGCTAAGGCGAATGAGGAGTTGTACCACTTCACGTGGGATGAGTTCTGTGACTGGTATCTGGAGATCGCCAAGACCCAGATTCCGCGCGAGGGTTTCAGCCAGGAGGGCCGAAACACCCAACTGGTGCTCGGCCGCGTCCTCGATGTTGTCTTGCGCCTGCTCCACCCGGCGATGCCGTTTGTCACCGAGGTGTTGTGGAAGGCACTGACCGAGCAGGAGTCCATCGTCTTGGCCTCGTGGCCCACGGTTGAGGAAACCAACAACGGCGCCCCCACTGATGAAGTGGCTGCCCGTCGCATCGCGGACGCAGAGAAGCTCATCACCGAGATCCGCCGATTCCGCTCTGACCAGGGAGTAAAGCCGTCGCAGAAGGTTCCGGCTGCCCTTGATTTCGCGGCCGCTGACCTCGAGCCCCTCGAAACAGCCGTGCGAGCGCTGGCCAAGGTGGAGGCCCCCGCCGCCGACTTCGCCGAGTCGGCTTCCCTGGAGCTGCGCCTGTCCCAGGCCACCATCACCGTCGCGTTGGATACTTCCGGCACCGTCGATGTTGTCGCCGAGCGCAAGCGACTGGAGAAGGATCTGGCAGCGGCACACAAGGAGCTGGACGGCACCGCCAAGAAGCTCGGCAACGAGGCCTTTTTGTCCAAGGCGCCGGACGCGGTCGTGGATAAGATCCGCACACGTCAACAAGTCGCCCAGGAAGAAGTTGACCGCATTACCGCCCGATTGGAGGCCCTGAAGTGACCAACGAAGAAGAGCGCGGGGAGTTCGAAGAGATCCTGGCCAATGCTGCCGACGATGAGGACTTGGAAGACTTAGACGTCCTCAACGACGCCGTCGAAGTGACGGACCAGGGGCTCAAGCTCAACATTGAGCTCGGGGACGTCGAAAAGCCTGCGACCGTGGAGGTCACCCCGCAGGACCTCGCGGAGCTGATGCTGGCGGACGCCGAGCTGGATACCCGCTGGCCAGAGACGAAGATTGACCCGTCGCTCGAACGCATTGAGATGCTCATGGACCTGCTCGGGTCCCCGCAGAATTCCTACCCCGCGATCCACATTGCCGGCACCAATGGCAAGACGTCGACGGCGCGAATGATCGAGTCGTTGCTGCGCGCCTTCCATCGGCGCACCGGCCGCACCACCAGCCCCCACCTGCAGCTGGTGACCGAGCGCATTGCCATCGACGGCGCTCCGATCCACCCGCGCGATTTCGTTCGCACGTGGAACGAGATCAAGCCCTTCGTCGAGATGGTCGATGAGCGCCTGGGCCGGATGTCCAAATTCGAGGTCCTTATCGCCCTGGCGTACACCGCTTTCGCCGATACCCCCATCGATGTCGCGGTCGTGGAGGTCGGCATGGGCGGGCGTTGGGATGCCACCAACGTCATCCAATCCGACGTCGCCGTCATCATGCCCGTCGGCCTCGACCACACCGACTACCTCGGCGAGACCATCGAGGAGATCGCCGCGGAGAAGGCCGGCATCATCAAGGCCCGGTGGGACCTCGATGATCTGCTCACCCCGCCCGACAACGTCGCCATCGTCGCCGAGCAGGACCCCGCCGCGATGCAGGTCATCCTCGAACAAGCAGTGCTTGCCGACGCCTCCGTGGCCCGCGCAGGCAGCGAGTTCGGCGTCGTCTCCTCGACGGTTGCCGTCGGTGGCCAGCAACTCACCCTCCGCGGGTTGGCCGGCGAGTACGAGGACATTTTCCTCCCGCTGTCCGGGGAACACCAGGCCCGCAATGCGGCCATCGCGCTCGCCGCAGTCGAGGCTTTCTTCGGCGCCGGGGCAGGCCGCACCCTCGACATCGCCTCCGTGCGCAACGGCTTCGCGCAGGTCACCTCCCCGGGACGCCTGGAGCGAGTGCGCACCTCACCGTCGACGTTTATCGACGCCGCGCACAACCCCCACGGCGCCCGCGCCCTCGGGCAGGCGCTGGAGCGCGACTTCAACTTCAACCGACTCGTCGGCGTCGTCGGCGTACTAGGGGACAAGGACGCCCGCGGCATCCTGGAGGCCCTCGAGCCCTACTTCTCCGAGGTAGTGATCACACAAAACACCAGCCCACGCGCGCTGGATGCCTACGAACTCGCCGAAACCGCCCGCGAGATCTTCGGCGAGGAACGCGTTCACGTCGACGACACCCTCCCCGGTGCCTACGCCCTCGCCGTCGAACTCGCCGAAGACGCCGACATCCAATCCGGGGCGGGCGTGGTTATCACCGGCTCCGTCGTCACGGCTGGCGAGGCTCGCACCTTGTTTGGAAAGGACCCTGCATGAGCACCCCTGACGTCCCAGAGGTGGGCCCCCTCGGGCCCGGCCACGATCCCGCCAAGGACCCGATGAAGGGAATCCGTGGCGTCATGGCGGGCACGCTCGTCCTCGAAGCGATCACTATCTGGCTGGCCCTCACCGTCATCCTGCGTGTCGATGACGGCGCCTACTGGACCACCTTCAACTGGGTCGCCATCACCGCCCTCGGCGCCGCGCACCTCATCATGGCCTTCTTCCAGCGGATGCCGTGGGCCTTGCCGGTGAACTTGGCGCTGCAGGTACTACTGCTGGCCGGGGTGTTCATTCACCCCTCGGTGGGCATCATCGCCATCATCTTCATCATCGTGTGGTGGTACCTCATGCACCTGCGCTCCACGCTTATCGAAAGAATGAAGCGCGGGTTGCTGACCACCCAGCACCTCTAGCGTTTTCGCGGCCTGATGACCGGGTGCCCAGACGCAATGGACACCCGGTTGAAGGCATTGATCATGATGATCGTCCACTCGAGCGCAGCAACCTGCTCCTCGGCGAAGACCTCGCACGCTTCAACGGCGGCCAGGCTGATCTCTCGATCCTGAGGCAGCAGCGTCAGCGTCTCCGCCAACTCCAAGGCCGCGCGCTCCTGCGGAGTGAACTCCTTGACCATCCGCCACGCACTGAGGGTGTCGAGCTTGAACTCCTCCACGCCAGCCCTGCGAGCCGCCGGGACATGGATGGACAAACAGGTCGCGCATCCATTGATCTGGCTGACCCGGGTGTTCACCAGCTCAATGAGGCTGATGGGCAGGTCTACCTCGGGGAACAGCTCGCGAAGTTTCCGGGTGACATCGCCCAACCCGCGATAGATCTCCGGGTAGAACTTGTCCAAATACGGAGCCGAATGGCTCATCGCAGGTTGTCCTGCAACCACGTCAGGTCTGCGGGGGTGGGCTTGCGCCAATCGATATCATTGTCATGGGTCTGCAGCCACTTGAGCACATACGGGCACACCGCGACGATGGAGAATCCCTCGGCGACGGACGTGGCCAGTGCCTCAGACGTGAGAGTTCCGGCCAGGCCACGCCCGCCGAAAGCCTCATCGATCTCGGTGTGGAAGAAGATGCGCTCGGCATCATGGTCCCGGTAGTGCGAGGACCCGGCAGTCTCCCCGTCATCGGTGATGACGAAGCGGCGGCGGTCAGTGTCTTGACTAACGGTCGTGCTCATCAGATTCTCTCCTCTGGTCGGGCAATTGACTCTGGATTGATGCGGGGCTTGATCTCGGAATGCGGCAACTCCGGCGCCGGCAACCACGACAACCCATCAGCGTGGTGGCCGATGTAACCGTAAGTATGCCCAAAACGCTCGTCCTGAGCCTGCCACTGCTCGCGGAACTGCTCGATCTCCTCGTACTCCCGGCCGATGAAGTTCCACCACATGAGGATGTTCTCGGTGAAGGGCTCCCCACCGATGAACACCATCCGCGCCGGGCTATCCCCGGTATTGCGGATACGCAACTGCGTCTCCCCGGTACCGGTGTACGCCAACTCGCCACGGGCGACGGGAACGCCTTCGAGATCGACCTCGCCAGCGTCGACAAGCAAACCATGCTCGAAGCTGGCATCGACGTCGAAGCTGACCGTCGCGCCCGCAGCGAGACGGATTTCGGCGCCGACCAGCGGCGTGAAAGTAGTGACCGGCGAGGCATCGCCGAAGAGCGTGCCCAAGAACACCAGCGCCTGCCCGCCGTCAAACTCGACAGCCTCAGGCGCGTGATGATCAAAGCGACGCGGCCCATGCCGATGAGCATCCGGCAACGCGGTCCACAGCTGCACCCCATGCAACGTCGTCGTCTCCTGCGTCGACACCTCCGAGTGGCAAATGCCCGCCCCCGCAGTCATCAGATTGACCTCCCCGGGGAAAACCACCGCATGATGACCACCCGAATCGTGGTGCGTAATCGTCCCCTCGAACAACCACGACACCGTCTGCAAACCCGTATGCGGGTGCGGAGCGACATCCATACCACCCGACGCAGACACATCATCAGGACCATAATGATCCATAAAGCACCACGCGCCGATCAAACTGCGCTGCTTCTGCGGCAGCGTACGACGCACCGTCATCGCGCGCGGACCACCCAGCGGCACCTCGCGAGCAGTAATGATCTCAACCTTCGCGCCATCAGGACAACGCGGGGGAGAAGGAGCAATACTCAGCTCCTGTGGATTCGGATTCGCATCTGACATGTTGCCATTTTACGTGGAAAATGTTGGCACGTCCGCGACATCACCCCTGAGTTAAGATGAGGCCCATGCGCGCCGTTTACCTCGCCCTTGCCGCCGCCTTCTGCCTCCTAGCCATAGTTCTACAACTCATCGACGGCTCCCCCATGATGGCTGGATCTGGCTTCCTCGCCTACGCCAACGCCATAGCAATCCTGGCCCTCCTCGCCGCCGGAATCTTCCTCGTCCTCGGACTCAAATCAACAGGCTCGGGAAAGCAACCAACCACCGTCGAACTAGACGAAGAGAAAACAGCCACCCTCCAAGCAATGCTCGACCGCGGCGACGAAGGCGCAGCCGTCAGACAAGTCACCATGTGGTTCCGCCACGCCACCCCAGAAACCGCACGCGAAGCCGTACAAGCACTCAAAAGAACCCATAGCTAAGCCAGTACATCGCGGCCCGCACACCCCTCCGGTAGAGTGACCAACCATGACTGAACGCACCCTCATCCTCATCAAGCCGGACGGCGTCAACAACGGCCACGTCGGCGAGATCATCGCCCGCATCGAGCGCAAGGGCCTCAAACTCGCCGCCATGGACCTGCGCGTCGCCGACCGCACCACCGCCGAGCAGCACTACGCCGAGCACGCAGACAAGCCCTTCTTCGGAGAGCTCGTCAACTTCATCACCTCCGCACCGCTGGTCGCCGGCATCGTCGAAGGCGAGCGCGCCATCGAGGCATGGCGTCAGCTGGCCGGCGGCACCGACCCGGTTTCCAAGGCCACCCCGGGCACTATCCGCGGCGACTTCGCCCTGACCGTCGGCGAGAACGTCGTCCACGGCTCCGACTCCCCGGAATCCGCCGAGCGCGAGATCGCTATCTGGTTCCCGAACCTCTGAGCCTGATTAACTCGCTTTCTTGCTTGTAGCCCCTCTTCGGAGGGGTTTTTGCATTTGTGCGCCGAGGGTGGGGCGGGTGATCGCGACGGGCTGGTCGCGACGTGAGCGCTTCGGTGTCTGCGTATCCCCAGGTCGCTTGTGGCCGGGTGGCGGGAATTCGGCTAAATGTCGCGAGGAGGGGTGATCGCGACGGGCTGGTCGCGACGTGAGGGCTTTGGCGGTTGCGTATCCCCTGGTCGCTTGTGGCTGGGTGGCGGAAATTGGGCTAAATGTCGCGAGGAGGGGTGATCGCGACGGGCTGGTCGCGACGTGAGCGCATCGGCGGTTGCGTATCCCCAGGTCGCGCCTGGCCGGGAGGCGAGAATTCGGCTAAAAGTCGCGAGGAGGGCGTCGCGATCACATCGGATCGCCCACAAAACCCGCACCAGAGGCGGAACCGAAACGCCAGCCCCGCGAGCCGCCCATCCAGTTAGACCTTAATCAGTCCAGCCTCTTCGGTCACTCGAACGCCGATCTTGGAGAGGTCAACGAGGTGACGGGTGATGTCGTCGCCGGAATCAAACGTGGATACGCCAACCAGCCCAGCGCGGTAGAGCTCGGTGGTTTCCTCTTTGACCTGCTCGGCGCTCAGACCGGTAATGTCGGCGAGCTTCCATACGCGGACTCGGATTCCATCCACGGCTCCGACGGCGAGCAGTGCTTCGAGGATGGTTCGGTGCTCGGCGGCAACGTCCAGCCGCTCGGCGGTTGCTTCGGTGGGGGAGGTGTCGGCGAGCGCTTGGCTGACAAGTGCTGTTGTTTCTTTGTGTGAGCGGCTATGGGCTGATCGCAAGGCGATGAACAGGGCTCCTGCGACTCCGAAGAAGGTCACAGCGATGGCGAGTGCGGCGGGAAGGGCCTGGTAAATGATTCCGGAGAAGGCGATGAAGGGAAATGGCAGGAGGAAGATGAGGTTGTCTTTCCATGACCCTTGGATGTCGAGCGGCAGTCGGCTGGATTCCAGGCCCGCATTCCAATCCTTGCGGGGGACTGCTAGATAGATCACTACCGCGAGGATCACGACGACTGCCAGTAGCCACCACCACATTCGCAGCTGGATGAGGACACAAATGGCGCCCAGGCCTGCACTCAGTATTAAAGAAGGTATGAGTCCGAACGGGTGAGAGGTATTTAACATCGCCATGGTCCCAGCCTAGGTGGTTCCCCATCTTTTTGACAGGGTGTGCCACAATGGTTTTTAGGCTGTGCGGTATGCGCGCCGGAGTGTTTCAACTGAATAGAACACACCACCACAGATTTTTTCGGTTTGCCCCTGTGCGGCGGCGGCGATGTTATTCGCCAGCGCCCGGGGGACAGATCGGCTGACAATTACAGGAGTATTCGTGGCTGATTCCACTGAACCCACCGTGTCCAACGATCCTGCGGAGCAGGAGCAGGCGCCGAAGAAGCGCCGGGCCCCGCGCAAGGCGGTGAAGAAGACCACTAAGAAGGCTGCCAAAAAGGCAGTGAAGAAGGCCCCCAAGAAGGTTGCTAAGAAGGCTCCCGACGTTGCGTTCCCGGATTTTGATCGGGAGCAGCTCGGGGAGAAGGTTCGTGTTCATGCGTTGGCTAAGCAGCTGGGTGTGACGTCGAAGGAGCTCATTGTTGCGCTGGAAGGCATGGGGTTGACCAAGGTGGCGCAGTCCACCATTTCGCGGGCTGAGGCCCTGTCGCTTCTCGACGTCTTGGTTGCTCCAGTCACCAAGGAGGTCCCGGAGGAGGCTCCGGCAGAGCCGGAGGAAAAGATCCGTCTGCGCGTTCGTAAGAATGTTGAGAATGAGATCCACCAGATCGAGGAGAAGGTGGAGGCGGATCTCGCGGCGGTCGTGGAGGACGATATTGAGCCCGCGATCACGCCCGCTCCGGAGAGCATTGAGGGTTCTGCGGTCGAGCAGTTCACCCCTATTTTCATGCCGCCGGGTGCAGCAACGGAGACCCCTGAGGATGAGGAAGGTTCCACTGCTGCTTCTCGACGTCGTCGTCGCGGCCGCCGCGGCGCCAGCCGCGGTCGGGGGGTTGAAGAGGTAGAGCAGGAGCCCGTGGAGGCAGAGCTGGTTGAGGAGCTTCCCGATGAGCCCACCGCGTTGCGTGGTTCCACTCGCCTGGAGGCGCAGCGTCGCCGCCGTACCGAGCTGCGGGAGGAGGGGCGGAAGAAGCGCCATATTGTTTCGCAGGCGGAGTTCTTGGCTCGTCGTGAGTCGGTGGAGCGCACCATGGTGGTGCGGGAGCGTCAGCGTCACGATAGCCCCGGTCTGGTTACCCAGGTGGGTGTGCTGGAGGATGAGCTGCTCGTTGAGCATTTCGTGACGTCGGAGGCTCAGGCGTCGATGATCGGCAATATCTACCTCGGCCGGGTGCAGAATGTGTTGCCCAGCATGGAGGCTGCCTTCATTGATATCGGGCAGGGGCGCAATGGCGTTCTTTATGCCGGTGAAGTCGATTGGAAGGCCGCTGGTCTGGGGGGCCGGAGCCGCCGAATTGAGCAGGCCTTAAAGTCGGGTGATCAGGTGCTCGTGCAGGTGAGCAAGGATCCGCTTGGCCATAAGGGTGCTCGTTTGACCACTCAGATTTCTTTGGCGGGGCGGTACCTGGTGTACGTGCCGGGTGGCCGCAGCGCTGGTATTTCCCGGAAGCTCCCCGGGCCGGAGCGGGCTCGTCTCAAGGAGATCTTGAGCAAGGTGGTGCCCGGCCAGGGCGGGGCGATCATCCGGACCGCGGCGGAAGGGGTGTCGGAAGAGGCTATCGCTGCCGACGTCAATCGCTTGCACTCGCTGTGGGAAGACATCCATCGTCGTGCGGAGAAGGAATCCCACTCCAAGGGGTCCAAGCCGATCACGATGTATGAAGAGCCGAATATGCTGGTCAAGGTTGTGCGTGACCTGTATAACGAGGATTTCTCGCAGCTCGTTGTCGATGGTGGACGCGCCTGGAACACGGTTCACGCTTATGTGCAGTCGGTGGCTCCGGATCTGCTGGACCGCGTGGTTAAGTACGATCGCGCAGCCCACGGTGGGGTTGATGCTTTCGAGCATTTCCGCATCGATGAGCAGATTCACAAGGCCCTGTCGGAGAAGGTGTGGCTGCCGTCTGGCGGCACGCTGATCATCGAGCGCACTGAGGCGATGACGGTCGTTGACGTCAACACCGGCAAGTTCACTGGTTCGGGCGGCAACCTCGAAGAGACGGTCACGCGAAACAACCTGGAGGCCGCCGAGGAGATCGTGCGGCAGATGCGCCTGCGGGACATGGGCGGCATGATCGTCGTGGACTTCATTGACATGGTCTTGCCCGAAAACCAGGAGTTGGTGCTGCGTCGCCTCAAGGAGGCGCTGGGTCGCGATCGCACTCGCCACCAGGTCTCCGAGGTTACGTCCCTCGGGTTGGTGCAGATGACCCGCAAGCGCCTGGGCACGGGCCTGTTGGAGACCTTCTCCACGGAATGTGAGCATTGCGCTGGCCGGGGAATCATCCTGCATGAGGATCCGGTGGAGGAACCGCACGATCATCATGAGGAGAAGCGGGCGGAGCGTCGGCGTAAGCCGGAGCAGGATCCGGCTCGTCACCCGGCCGCAGTCGCCATGCAGGATGAGGACGAGCATGCGTCCATCGAGGAGCTTGCTGCAGCCGTCGTTGTCGATGAGCCGAGCGAAGAGCTTGAGCAGAAGAAGCCGAAGCGTTCTCGACGGTCGCGCCGCAACGCCCAGAAGCCCGAGAAGACTGAGAAGGCTGGAAAGACAGAGGACAGCTTCGATCAGATCATTTCTGATGCCGTCGAGCGGGCGGACGCGGAAGATCCCGAAGAGCCCTCCGGCGCCTCCTATGTTCCCCTGGAGGAGACAGGCGAGAAGACGTTCCAGCAGGCAGTGGAGGAGTTCGAGACGTCGCCGCGTCGCCGGCGTAAGACTCGCGGAAACTCTCGCTCCGATCGTCGTCCGCAGCCGGAGGACTTCCCCGGCTCCGCGTCCAGCGCACCGGCCGCACAGCTCGAGGAAGAGGCAGCAGAGCTTTCCGACGCCCGCCGTTCCCGACGTCGCACCACCCGCTCCAACCGCACCAACCGGGCGGTAGCTGAGCAGGAGGCCCCCAAGCAGGAGGAGACAGCTGAGGCGACCACGGTCGTGCGCCGGAGCCGGGGACGGCGCCGGGTCGTGCGACGCACGACCAGTGACACCACTGCACAGGTTGCGGAGGTGCCACAGGAGGGCGTCGATAAGCAAGAGGCACCTAAGCGTGCCTCCCGTGGGCGTCGTCGAGTGACCCGGCGGGCTTCGGGTCGGTAGGAGGAACGGACGGCGGTTTGTCATTTGGCTGGCCCACGGGGTAGTCTTTGACAGTCGCTGTTTCGGGGATATTGCGCCGTCAGGATCTTTCCAGGTCCAGGCGTGCCCGCATATCCGAAACGCAAGTGAAATACACGTCCATTCAGGTGGCCCACACGGGAGCCTGAGCCGAGTTTAGATAAGGGGTAACCCTCCTATGTACGCGATCGTCAAGACCGGCGGCAAGCAGTACAAGGTTGCCGAAGGTGACCTCGTCAAGGTCGAGAAGATCGAGGGTGAGCCGGGTTCGTCCGTGGCTCTCACCCCGGTTCTGCTCGTCGACGGTGCCAATGTCACGTCCAAGTCCGATGATCTGGCCAAGGTCAGCATCGACGCAGAGATCGTCGAGCACGCTAAGGGCCCGAAGATCGATATCCTTAAGTACAAGAACAAGACCGGGTACAAGAAGCGCATGGGCCATCGCCAGCAGCTGACCGTGCTCAAGGTCACCGGTATCAAGTAAGCCTGCAGGCTTCCGAGTAAAAACCCCAAGGAGGGAAAACCAATGGCACACAAGAAGGGTGCTTCTAGCTCCAGCAACGGACGCGACTCCGAGTCCAAGCGTCTTGGCGTCAAGCGTTTCGGTGGCCAGCAGGTCAGCGCAGGCGAGATCCTGGTCCGCCAGCGCGGCACCAAGTTCCACCCGGGCGAGAACGTCGGCCGCGGTGGCGACGACACTCTGTTCGCCCTCAAGGCTGGCGCTGTCCAGTTCGGCATCAAGCGCAACCGTCGCATGGTCAACATCGTTGAAAACGAGACCGTCGACGCTTAAGTCTTTCGACGATCCGCCTTCCCAGCCTCGTGCCGGGGAGGCGGATTTTTCGATTCCGGGGTAGGCGCTGGTCAATGGTACGGTGGGAGGCTACTTGTTACACCTACTGGAGGGTTCCCCACAACTATGTCGCGCTTCGTAGATCGCGTGGTCTTGCACCTATCCGCCGGCGACGGCGGTAGCGGTTGCTCCTCGGTCCACCGTGAGAAGTTCAAACCCCTCGGCGGACCCGACGGCGGTAACGGCGGGCACGGCGGCGACGTCGTCTTGGAGGTTTCACCGCAGGTACACACCCTGTTGGACTTCCACTTCCGCCCCCACCTCAAAGCCGGGCGCGGCGCCAATGGTGCCGGCCGCCACCGCAACGGTGCTCGCGGCGAGGACCTCATTCTAGAGGTGCCGGTGGGCACCGTCGTCGTTGATTCGCAGGGCGAGACCCTCGCCGACCTCACCATCCCGGGCACCCGCTTCATCGCCGCGCAGGGCGGCTTCGGTGGCCTGGGCAACGCTGCGCTGGCTTCGGCCAAGCGCAAGGCGCCGGGCTTCGCCCTCAACGGCGAGCCCGGCGAGGAGCACGACATTGTCCTGGAGCTCAAGTCCATGGCCGACGTCGGCCTCGTGGGCTTCCCCTCGGCGGGTAAGTCCTCATTGATCTCCGTGCTGTCCTCGGCCAAGCCGAAGATCGCCGACTACCCCTTCACCACCTTGGCCCCCAACCTGGGTGTGGTCAACGTTGGGCACGAGTCCTTCACCATCGCTGACGTCCCAGGCCTGATCCCGGGAGCATCAGAAGGCAAGGGCCTCGGACTGGACTTCCTGCGCCACATCGAGCGCACGAGCGTGCTCGTCCACGTCGTCGACGCCGCCACCTTGGAGCCCGGCCGCGACCCCGCTAGCGACATCGAAGCGCTCGAAGCAGAACTAGCCGCGTACCAATCAGAATTGGATGAGGACACCGGGCTGGGCGACCTCCGCGATCGTCCCCGCCTCATCGTGCTCAACAAAGCCGACGTGCCCGAGGCACAAGAATTGGCCGAGTTCGTCAAAGAGGACCTGGAAAAGCAATTCGGCTGGCCCGTGTTCATCATCTCTGCGGTAGCCCGGAAGGGCCTTGACCCCCTGATGTACAAGATCCTCGAGATCGTGCAGCAGGCCCGCAAGCAGCGCCCCAAAGCCAAGGCTGACAGCGAGCACACCATCATCCGTCCGCGCGCAGTCGACGCCCCCCGCACCGACTTCGAAGTGCACCCGGACCCCAACATCCCCGGCGGCTTCATCGTCACCGGCCGAAAGATCCTCCGCTGGATCATCCAGACCGACTTCGAAAACGAAGAAGCCATCGGCTATCTGGCGGACCGCCTGGAAAAGGCAGGCGTGGAGAAGGCTCTGTTCAAGGCCGGTGCCCGCGAGGGCTGCACCGTCACCATCGGCGACATTTCCTTCGAATGGGAGCCGCTCACCGGCGCGGGCATGGATCCGACCGTGGCCGGACGAGGCCAAGACGCTCGTCTGCTGCGCAATGACCGCATCTCTGCCGCAGAACGAAAGCGCGCCTCCCAGGCCCGACGTGGGCTCATCGACGAGCTTGACTTTGGTGAGGGCCAGACCGCGGATCGGGAGCGCTGGCAGGGTTAATTTAGGTATGTAGGGTGGATGTACATGACGACACCTCACGGATTGCCCCTGTCCCCGTACCGGAACACCGCTGACGACGTCGCCTTCCCAGGCCCAGCCCCTGCAACGCAAGAGAGTCCGGCGTACGGGCATGAGTCGGAGATGCGCGAACGCATCTCCACCGCCAAGCGGATTGTGGTCAAGATCGGATCATCCTCCTTGACGGGGGAGGACTTCACCGTCGACCCGAACAAGATCAACCACATCGTGGATGCATTGCAGGCTCGCATGAGCCGCTCCGACATCATTGTTGTTTCTTCCGGTGCGGTCGCTGCCGGGATGGGTCCTTTGGGGCTGACGCAGCGCCCCACCGACTTGGCGACGAAGCAGGCGGCGGCGGCCGTCGGGCAGGTTCACTTGGCTCACCAGTGGGGCCAGTCCTTTGCCCGCTACGACCGGACCATTGGTCAGGTGCTGCTCACTGCGGCCGATGCCGGTCGGCGGGATCGCGCCCGCAACGCCCAGCGGACTATTGATCGCCTGCGCCAGATGCGGGCAATTCCGATTGTCAATGAAAACGACACGGTGGCGACGTCGGAAATGCACTTCGGCGACAATGACCGCCTGTCCGCCATCGTCTCTCACCTAACCACCGCCGATGCGTTGGTCTTGCTTTCCGACGTCGATGGGCTTTTTGATCGCAATCCCGCCGAGCCGGACGCCCGTTTCGTCTCTGAGGTGCGCACCGGACGAGACCTCAAGGGTGTCATCGCCGGCGACGGCGGCTTGGTGGGCACCGGGGGCATGGCCTCGAAGGTGTCGGCGGCCCGCCTCGCCTCCCGCGGCGGTGTCCCGGTGCTGCTCACCTCAGCTGCCAACATCGGACCCGCCCTTGAGGATGCCAGCGTGGGCACGGTGTTCCACCCCCGCGAGAATCGCCTGTCGGCGTGGAAGTTCTGGGCGCTCTACGCCGCCGATACCGGCGGAACGCTCCGCCTGGACAAGGGCGCTGTCAATGCCGTCACTTCTGGTGGCACCTCGCTTTTGGCCGTGGGAATCACGGCAGTCGAGGGCGAGTTCCAAGCCGGCGACATTCTCGACATTATTGGTCCCGATGGCCAGATCATCGGCCGCGGTGAGGTGGCGTATGACTCCGACACGTTGGTGGGCATGCTGGGCAAACACACCGAGGATCTGCCTGAGGGGCAGCGCCGCCCGGTCATCCACGCGGATTACCTCTCCAACTACGCGTCGCGGATCTAGGTAGCGTGGTGGCATGAAATTTACCGTCATGCCCCAAGCCTGGCCCGATACCGTCGCCGAATTGGAACGGGCCGGGCATGAATACACTGAGGACCTCGACCAGGCGCAGGCTGTGGTGTTCAATGGCCAGCCTGCGGACGTGCCGGACCCGTGGCCGGAGAGCGTGCAGGTGGTGCAGGCTGCTTTCGCGGGCGTGGAAACGCTCAATGATGCGGGAGTGTTCGCCCGCCAGGGCCCGCGGTGGGCGAATGCCGCGGGCTTGTACGCCGACACGGTCGCTGAGTCGACGATGGCGTTGTTGTTGGCCCAGCTGCACATGTTGAAGACGGCGGTGACCGGGGCATCGTTTAGCGTCATGGACACGATTGACCGGAATAAACAGTGGTTGTTTGAGGATAAGACGGTGGCGATCATTGGGGCGGGCGGCATCGGTAAGCGCCTCGTGGAGCTGCTGGTGCCCTTCCGGCCGCGCATTATCGCTGTGAACCGCAGCGGCGCTCCGATTGAGGGGGCTCATGAAACGCTGGCGATGTCCGATGCCGGCGATGTGTGGGAGCGCGCGGATTATTTTGTGCTGCTGACCCCAGTCACGGATGAGACGCGCGGCCTGGTGGACAAGGAGGTGCTCGCCCGGATGAAGCCCAACGCGGTGGTGGTCAACGTCGGCCGAGGCCCCCTCATCAAGACGGACGATCTCTACGAGGCTCTGCGGGATGGCGGCATCGCGGGCGCCGCGTTGGATGTCACCGACCCTGAGCCGCTGCCCGATGATCACCCCCTGTGGGCGTTGGACAATTGCCTCATCACCCCGCACGTGGCCAACACCCCGGCGATGGTCCGGGCACTGACTGCTTCCCAGGCTGTGCGCAATTTCGCCGCATTCGAGGCAGGGGAGCAGATGCCCACCGAAGTCAATCCTGAGGTCGGCTACTAGCTGCTCTTCGCTACACTCGATGGGCATGACTGATCAGCGAAGCATCGAACGAGAAGAAGTACTGTCCAAGGCCCGCGCGGCCAAGGCGGTTGCCCCCGTCGTGGCCCAGCTGCCTACCTCAACCAAGAATGAGCTGCTCATCGCGGCGGCGGATGCCCTCATCGCCAACACGGACGCCATCATCGCGGCCAATGCTCGAGACATCGAGGAGGGGCGTGCGGCAGGCTTGAGCGATTCCCTCATCGATCGGCTGTCGTTGAACGCCGCCCGCATCGAGGGCATAGCCGATGGTCTGCGTCAGGTCGCGGGCCTCAAGGACCCGGTCGGGGAGGTGCTCACTGGTGGGGTGATGCCCAATGGCATCCAGATGCGCCAGGTACGCGTCCCGCTCGGCGTCATGGGCATGGTCTATGAGGCACGGCCGAACGTCACCGTCGATGCTTTTGGGTTGGCGTTGAAATCGGGCAACGTCGCGCTGCTGCGTGGTTCGAAGACTGCGAAGCATTCGAATTCTCAGCTCGTGGAGATTCTCCAGGGTGTGCTCGCCGATGCAGATCTCCCGCGGGAGGCGGTGCAGCTGCTGCCCTGCGAGTCGCATGATTCGGTCCAGGATTTGATCACTGCCCGTGGGCTCGTCGATGTGGTCATTCCCCGCGGCGGCGCGCGCCTCATCGAGGCGGTGGTCACGGGCGCGACGGTCCCCGCGATCGAGACCGGCACCGGTAATTGCCACTTCTACATCGACGCCGATGCGGATGTTGACCAGGGCATTGAGCTGGCCCTCAACGGCAAAACTCGCCGCTGTTCGGTGTGTAATGCCACCGAAACGGTGCTTATCGACGCCGCCCTGCCGGACGTCGATAAGCTCCGCATTGTTACTGCGTTCCAGGAGGCAGGAGTCACCGTTCACGGTGACGTCGACGAGCTTGGCGCCTTCGGCGCCACGGACGTGGTGGAGGCCAACGAGGCGGACTGGGCCGAGGAGTATCTGTCCATGGACATTGCCGCCACGGTGGTCGACGGAGTGGACGGGGCGATTGCCCACATCGCGCGGTGGACCACCGGCCACACGGAGGCCATCGCCACGTCCAACATCGTGACCGCGCAGAAGTTCGCCGACCAGGTTGATGCCGCGGCCGTCATGATCAATGCCTCCACTGCCTTCACCGACGGCGAGCAGTACGGCATGGGCGCGGAGATCGGGATCTCTACCCAAAAGCTGCACGCCCGGGGACCGATGGCCTTGCCGGAGCTGACTTCGACGAAGTGGATCCTGCAGGGAACGGGGCAGACCCGCCCTTAGTCCTCCTCGCCCGAGACCCCCGAACAGGGGTCTCGGGCCTCGCTATGTCCAGGTGGTTGCGCCAAAAGGACTGCGGCTCCAGCGGAAATAGATTATCCTCCGAATGTTCACAGCTAACACTCACGAGGATGCCAGAATATGTTTGTCCAGCGACTAGTTTCCGCGGCCGTAGTTACTCTCGTCGCTGCGCCCATCGCGCTGCTGGCTCCCTCGGCCTCCGCGGGG
This sequence comes from Corynebacterium testudinoris, assembly GCF_001021045.1. Classification (NCBI taxonomy): domain Bacteria; kingdom Bacillati; phylum Actinomycetota; class Actinomycetes; order Mycobacteriales; family Corynebacteriaceae; genus Corynebacterium; species Corynebacterium testudinoris. The sequence goes on along the minus strand of NZ_CP011545.1, from coordinate 2,039,425 downwards.
CCCAGCACCATCGCCGACTGCCCGGCGGTGGCCATCGTGGCCGCACGCGGCAGCGAACAGTCCGAGTTCCTCGATCCCACGGTCTACGGCCAGGACTCGATCTACATCTCCAATGGCTACGAGTCGGAGAACATCCGCGGATTCCTCCACTACGCCGAGCAGCGCCACGTCGAACGCCATGGCACATCCTTGTTAGCTGGCGTCCCGGTTCTCGCCCTCGACGAGGGGGTCTACCCCGCGGCCCTGCCGATCCCGGCCCTCGCTGACGACGATGAAAAACTCAACGTCCTCGAAACAACCCGCCGCGCCGGGGCCCTCCTGTACGCCACCCCGCCACACGTCTTGGTCACAGATGCGACGAGGGGTCTTCGCCACAGCCTGCGCACCGGAGTGGATTCCGCCCTGCCTTTCCTCGCATCCTACGAAGCCGAGACCTCGTGCCGGCCGGACTACCTCCTCATCGGCTACTCCCAGGGCGCGATCGTCCTCACCGCGCAGGAACAGGCGCTCGCCTCCCAAGGGCGACTCGCTGGTTCCCTCTACCTGGGCAATCCGCTGCTCAAGCCGGGGGATACCCCCGTCGCGGGCAATCCCCGGCGCGGTGGCGGCATGTTGTCGCCGGTACCCACCACGTACCTGCCGGTGCCCGCGGCGGGCACTCCCCGTCTTAACTACTGCGTTGCCGGGGACTTCGCCTGCGACCTCACCATCGGAGCTGCCGTCGATTCCCTCGGTTCCCAAGGGGGCAAGCACGCGGACTATTTCCTCGGTGACCAGCGAAGCGAACACGACGCGTACGTTGCCGACGTCTTCGCAGAATGGATTGCCACGTACAATCGCGGTGCATGAGCGCACGCATTGGTGTCATGGGTGGCACCTTCGACCCCATTCACCACGGTCACCTCGTGGCCGCCAGTGAAGTAGCGGCCAAGTTCGCCCTGGACAAGGTGATCTTCGTTCCCACCGGCCAACCCTGGCAGAAGGCCGACCGGCAGGTGTCACCCGCGGAGGATCGCTACCTCATGACCGTCATCGCGACGGCCTCCAACCCACGATTCCAGGTCAGCCGGGTGGACATCGATCGGGGAGGGGACACCTACACGGTGGACACGCTGCAGGACCTCCGCGCGCTCTACCCCGAGGCGGAGCTGTACTTCATCACCGGCGCAGATGCGCTGCGCTCCATCATGTCCTGGCGCGACTGGGAGGACATGTTTGACCTCGCAGAATTCGTCGGAGTGACCCGGCCGGGCTATGAACTCACCGAGGAGATGCTGCCCGAGGAACACCAAGCGCGAGTGCACTTGGTCGACGTTCCAGCCATGGCGATTTCCTCTACTGACGTGCGCGAGCGAGCCTCCCATGACCGGCCAGTGTGGTACCTGGTACCCGATGGGGTGGTCCAATACATCACCAAGAACGACCTCTACCAGCCCTAGGAATGGTGGATCTGAGATCACTCGACTAGGACATATGGCCCACTTCGTGGGAAACTGGGGGATAATCTATAGCTACTGCATCAAATTTGAGGATACTGAGTGACTGCTTCTGACGAATCCCGCCGCCTGGCGACCATTGCTGCCCTCGCGGCCGATGAGAAAATGGCCCGCAACATCGCGGTCCTGGACGTCTCGGACGTGATGGCGATCAGCGATGTCTTCGTCGTGGCCTCGGCCGACAACGAGCGTCAGGTTGGCTCCATCGTGGAAGAGATCGAGGACAAGCTCACCGAAGCTGGCCGCGAGCCCATCCGCCGCGAAGGCAACCGCGAGAACCGCTGGGTGCTGCTGGACTACGGCCAGCTGATCGTCCACGTCCAGCGCGACGCTGAGCGCGAGTTCTACGGCCTCGACCGTCTCTACCGCGATTGCCCGCTCATCGAGGTCGAGGGGATCGACCCCCCGGAGCGTCCCGGCGAGTGGTCCGATGACGTTGACGTGCGCACCGTTTCCTCCATCGATGAGATCCCCTTGGCCGCTCAGGCCCCGGGCGATGAGGACGAGGAGAACTAACCCCATGACCCGCCGACTCGTCTTGATCCGCCATGGCCAGACCGATTACAACGCGACCCGGCGCATGCAGGGTCAGCTTGATACTGATCTGTCTGAACTCGGGCGAGAACAGGCGCGTCTGGCGGGTGAGCAGCTGGGTGATCTCGGCATTACCCGCATCCTCTCTTCCGATCTTTCTCGTGCGTTCGATACCGCAACGATCATTGGTGAGCAGTTGGGCGTGGACGTCGAAAAGGATTCCCGCCTGCGGGAGACGCACCTCGGCGGCTGGCAGGGAAAGTCGTCGGCGGAGGTCGACCAGGAATTGCCAGGAGCGCGCGCGAAGTGGCGTCATGACGCGACGTGGGCGCCGCCCGGCGGCGAGTCCCGCCTCGACGTGGCCGACCGCGCCCGTCCCGTCATCGATGAGTTGATGGATGACTATGACGAGTGGGACGGGAATGCCGTCCTCGTCGTTGCCCACGGCGGCACCATCTCGGCGCTGACCTCAAACCTGTTGGGCCTTGAGGCTTCCATGTACCCGATGCTGTCGGGCTTGAAGAACACCTTCCGTTCGCAGCTGACGGCCCGTCCGCGCTACACCCCGGGTAGCCGGGACGCGCTCGATGATTTCCAAATCCGTGCCAACAGCATCAACGGTGCGCAGAAGGCGCCCACTCCGGCTTTTACCCCGGACACGGTCGGCGATGCCCAGTGGTACCTTGACGGATGGAATATGGGATAAATGCCGGTACGAGTAGTCACTGATTCTTCCTCCGGATTACCCCCGGAGGTCGTTGACGAGCTCGGAATTACCGTCATTGACCTGCACGTCATGACCGACGAGGAAGGCAATGACGCCTCCACCTCGGGCCTGTCAGCGCTAGAACTCGTGGCCGCCTACGCCCGCCAATTGGAGCGCGGCGGCGACGAAGGCGTGCTCGCCCTGCACATCTCGAAGGAACTCTCCTCCACCTGGTCGGCGGCAGCTCAAGCCGCGGCAGTCTTCCCGGAAGGCGCCGTCCGCGTCATCGATACCGGCTCCGTCGGCATGGCGATCGGCGCGGCAGCCATGGCGGCCGCTAAGGTCGCCAGCGAAGGCGCTGACCTGGAAGAATGCTATGACATCGCGGTGGATACCCTCGAACGCTCTGCCACCTGGGTTTATCTGCGGGGAACGGAAGAAATCCGCAAGTCCGGCCGCATTTCCGCTGGTACCGCTGTGCTCTCCGCCGCGCTCCTGGCGACGAAGCCGATTATGCAGATCAATGGCGGTCGCCTCGAACTCGTCGGTAAAACCCGCACGCAATCCAAGGCGTTTACCAAGCTTGTGGAACTCGTGGTGGAGCATGCGCACGGCACTCCCGTCTTCGTAGCCATCCAGCACAACGACGCTGCCGACGACGCCCTGCACCTGCTCGACATGTTGGAGGCTGTCCTTCCCGAGGGGTCCAGCTTCATGTCGATGGAGATGGTGCCCACGCTCGCCGTGCACGCGGGAGCGGGAGCGATCGGGGTATCCGCGGTGTTCACGACGCGGCCTGAGGATAACTCTGCCGTTAGGTGACACATCAGCGTGGTTATCCACAGTGTCGTGGGCTAACGCTCGCCTGACGGGTGCGCTGGTTCTAGCTTGAGGGCATGAGCTCCACCGTGGACCGCCTCAAAGACCTCACCCGCCCGACCGGCGAAGAAGAGCTTCTCGACGTCGTCTATCCCCGCCCTCGTCTGTCATTGTCACTGCGGCAGGCAGCTATCGCTGCCGCCGTCGTCGTGGTCCTCGTCGGCGGATGGGTGCTGTTCCACACCCTGCGCGAACCCGAACCGGTCTCCGCCATCGACCTGCCGGCGATCGGACCATCAGCATCTACCAGTTCCGCTGACACAGAACTGGTGGTCTCCGTGGTGGGCGAAGTCACCGAACCCGGACTGGTGACGTTGCCACCGGGTGCGCGTATCGACGACGCCCTCCTCGCCGCCGTCCCCGGACCCGACGCCGACACCTTCTCACTCAACCGCGCGCAGCGGCTCACAGACGGCCAACAGATCGTCGTGCCCAAGGTCGGCGAGCCGGCCGCGGCCCTACCTGGTGAGGGTGGCGGTGGGGTATCACTGAACTCCGCCTCTGCCTCCGAACTCACCTCCCTCCCCGGAGTCGGGGCGGCGACTGCGGCGGCAATCATCTCCCACCGCGAATCGCGCGGAGGATTCGGTGCGGTGGAAGAGCTTCTCGAGGTCAAAGGCATCGGCCCCGCCAAGTTCGAAGCCCTCAAAGACCAGGTCACTTTGTGAGCGAACTCCGCCTCGTCCCCGCCGCCGTGGTCGTGTGGGCGGTCGTGCTCGCCTTACTCCTGGGGGTCCACCCTGGGTGGGTGACCGTGGGGCTCGGCGTGGTGGCCTTCGGAGCCGTGGCGCTGCGGCAAGCAGGTCAGGCGATTCTGGCGGGAGCTCTGGGCGTGCTCGCCGGAGGCATCACCTCACTTCGCCGGTGGCAGGCCCACCGCTGGGAACCTGGACAACACCTGGTGGGGACGGTCAGCTCTTCACCCGTAGAGGTGGACGGAGGTAGGTATCTCATTCGCCTCGATGTCCCGGGCTATCCGGCTGAGCTGCCCGTGTTCGTGGACGAACTTCCCCCAGGAGTAGTCACTGGTGCGCTGCTCGCGGGTGAGCTCACCCTCGGAGAGAGCCGACGACCCGGGGTCGGCGCGCATGTAGCCCGCGGAGAAGTTACGGTGATCGGATCCCCGGAAGGCATGTCGGCCATCGCGGGCAGAGTGCGTGAGACCTTCCACGCGGCTGTAATGAACGCAGTGGGGGAGTCCTCCCAGGGACTCATCCCCGGCATGGTGCTCGGCGATACCTCGGGGCAGGACGCGCAGGAGCGACAGCTCTACATCGAGACCGGGCTGAGCCACCTATCGGCGGTTTCGGGAGCCAACGTGGCCATCGTGACCACCGCCGCTGTCCTACTCTGCCGCGCGCTGACGTTGGGGCCCCGCGTTCAGGTAGCTGCGGCATTAGTGGCGCTGGCTGGCTTCGTTGGGCTGGTGGGTACCGAGCCCAGTGTGTTGCGAGCTTCGGTCACCGGGTTAGTGGGGCTCCTAGCCGTGCTTGGATCTTCCCGAATGGAACCGATCCACGGTCTCAGTGTGGCCATCATCGGCTTGCTGATGTGGAACCCCGACCTGGCGGTGACGTACGGCTTTGCGCTCTCCGTCGCGGCGACGGCGGGGATCGTCGCCCTCTTCCCCCTCATCTACCGGCCGCTCGCGCGGACCCGTGCCCCGGACATTCTCGTGCGGGCCGTGGCGGTGGCCGTGGCGGCCGACGTGGTGACCATGCCCATCATTGCCCTGATGGCTGGCGAGGTCTCGCTCGTCTCCGTTCTCGCCAATGTTTTAGTCGCCGCGGTCGTCCCACCCGTGACCATCATCGGGCTCATGGCCGTCGGGCTAGCTCAGCTCCCCGGGGGCCTTGAGTTCCCGGTTCTTCACCTCATCGAACCTTTGACGTGGTGGATTCACACCGTCGCGCAGTGGTGCGCGCAACTACCGAACGCGATTGTTCCGGCCTCCCCAGCGTGGGTGCTGCTTGGCTATGGGTGGGTGCTGGCCGGGGTTATTGCTGGTCATCCCCTCAAGACACTGGCAGCACTAATGGTGGTGTTTGGCTACTTCGCGCAGTCTCCGCAGCTCCCGCCGACAGTAGAGTGGGACCACTTGGAGGTCCACGTGGTGGACACCGTCGAGCAGATCGGCACCGCTCCGGCTGGTACCCAAGCGATCGTCGTGAAGGACGGCGAAGGGAAGCCAGCGACCCGGCCGACGGTTACTCGCGAAGGGATACCCGTGTTGTTCCCGCACCGTGACGGCCCGGTGAGCCTTCATGTGGATGGCTCCCAGCATGCAGCTGACGGCCGATTCTAGGCCGCGGTTGTGGCACCATGGACAGCATGTCCGTGGCTGATGTTTTCCTCATTCTCGGCGAGGATGACTTCCTCGCCGAACGCGCTCGTCGCACCATCATCGAGCAGATTCGTGCCAGCCTGCCGGAGGGGGCGGAGCTGGAGACAACGATGCTGCGCGCTTCAGAAGTGACAGTCCCGGAGATCATCGAGGTCACGAGCCCGTCCCTGTTTGGCGAGGACCGGGCAGTGGTGATCACGAAGACGGAGCTGGCGGGTAAGGAGCCGGCGGAGATTTTGCTCAGCGCGTGCAAGGACGTGGCGCCGGGCATCCACCTCGTCATCGAGCACTCTGGAGGTGGGCGGAATAAGTCGATGGTGGCCTCCTTTAAGAAGCTCGCCGAGGTGCATGAGGTCAATCCGCTGAAGCCTCGGGATCGGCAGGCGTGGGTAACCAACGAGTTCCGCAATCATGGCATCCGCCCCACCCCGGATGTGGTGCACGCGGTGCTGGAGGGCGTGGGCTCGGACCTGCGGGAGCTGGCGTCGGCGGTGTCGCAGCTAGTGTCGGATACCGATGGGGATGTCACCATCGCGGCGGTGCGGGCATACTACGAGGGCGTGGCCGAGGTCTCTGGTTTCGATATCGCTGATCTGGCGGTCAGTGGGCAGGAGGCGCGGGCGGTGGCCAGCACCCGGCGGGCATTGCAGCTGGGGTTGCACCCGGTGGCACTAGCGGCGGCGTTGAGCAGCAAGGTGGGCGCGATTGCTCGCCTGTACTCGACGAGGACGAATGACTATCGCTCATTGGCAGGCTCGTTGGGCATGCACCCGTTCGTCGTGGAGAAGACCGCCAAGGTTGCCAGGCGATGGTCGGGGGAGGCGGTCTCGGAAGCAGTCATCCTCATGGCGGAGCTTGATGCGGAGGTCAAAGGCCAAGGCGGCGACCCCAGTTTCGCTATCGAGAACGCGGTGCGGAGGGTCGCGGAACTAGGGCGATAGTATTGGAAACCATGACCAGCATTCCAGACGATGTCCGCGAGTTCGCCACTCGCCTATTCGATATGGCCCGCAACGGCGATATCACCCTCCTCGACTACGTTGATCAGGGCGTAGACGCGGATCTTTCTAACGAGGATGGCAACAGCCTGCTGATGTTTGCCGCCTACCACGGGCACGCGGACCTGGTAACTGGACTGGTGGGGAAGGGGGCGGACGTCGATAAGCTCAATGGCCGGGGACAGACTCCGCTGTCCGGTGCCGTGTTTAAGAAGTACGACGACGTCGTGGATGCTTTGGTGGCCGCGGGCGCCGACCCGCACGCCGGGCAGCCAACTGCCGTGCAGACGGCACAAATGTTTGAGATGACAGACACGCTCAAGCGCCTCGGCGTGGGGGAGTGACCCCGGCCCAACTGGGGGCGCTCGTAGCACTCAACCTCGTCGGTGCCGCCTCGCCGGGACCGGACATCCTGCTCATCACCCGCCTGGCCACGCGCTCGCGTCGACACGCATTGGCCGCCACCTTCGGCGTCCAAGTGGGTGTCATCTTCTGGTGCACCCTCACGGTGCTCGGAGCAGCTGCTTTGCTCAACGCTTTCCCAGCCATCCTCGGCGCAGTCCAAGTAGTGGGCGGTGCGTGGCTGATGTGGATGGGGCGCGGCATGCTCCTAGGCGGACTCGCGGACCGGAAGAACCCGCCGACAGATCTGCACGAAGCAGCAGCTCGTCTGGGAAGGCTGCGGCAGGCATTCTGGCTGGGTCTGAGCACGAACCTCTCCAACCCCAAGATCGTGCTGTTCCTGTCCGCGATGATCGCCCCGCTGTTGCCACCCTCTCCGACGCTGGGCGTGTCCATCATGGTGGTCGTCGCGCTGTCAGTGTCATCGTTCCTGCTGCAGCTGGCGATGGCGCTGCTGGTATCCACCAACGCTATGCGCCGCAAACTGCTGAGCTCGGGGCCGTGGATCGACATCCTCGCGGGCGTGTTTTTCCTCATTGCCGGCGCGGTGCTCATCATCAACGGTGCGCAGGATCTGTTCTCAGTGGCGGAACCGAGCGGGTTGTAGGCACACAGAAATCCCGGGTTAAGGGAAAACAGGGTTGGAGATCCATCCTTAAGTCTCCACTTGAGCGGAACCAATGGTAGACACCCAGGTGTCGGGCAGGACCTGGGGCAAGATCCAGCCCATCGTGTCCCTTGACCTCATGGGCGCTGTTCGCGCGGGGTGGGCGAGAGGAACCCAAAAACCGCACTTCCTAACAACTCCGGGGTCGATTCCCCTCTCAAGCATGGCAAGTTGTTAGGAAGTGCGGGTTTCGTCAGCTCAGCGGGCAGGAAGGGACACGTGGAACCAGCACCCCTCTGCCCCAGAACGGATAATCCCCCGGCCTCGATGTTAGAAACATCAAGGTCGGGGGTTACGGCCGTGAAGAGGGGAGATTACTCACCCATCTTGTTGAAGGCCAGAGCCATGCTGGACTTCTTGTTGGCGGCGTTGTTGCGGTGGAACACGCCCTTGGTCACAGCCTTGTCCAGGGTGCGGGAAGCAACGCGGAGCTGAGTCTCGGCAGCTGCCTTGTCGCCGGCCTCAACGGTCTCGCGGAACTTGCGGATCTCGGTGCGGACGGCGGAGCGGACAGCCTGGTTGCGGACGCGACGCTTCTCGTTGGTGAGGACGCGCTTCTGCTGGGACTTGATGTTTGCCATGATGTATACCTCTTGGGATCGAAGATTTCGGTGTCAGTAACCCACCAACCGGGGTGGAAGGTGATTGCGCCGATGCTGTGATGTGAACGGACCCAAGGTCCTGCCCGTCCCGACCGGAGCGCCCGGAAGTGAATAACAGAAGAAGACTAGCAGGGTGGGAGGAGCTAGGCCAAAAGATTGGCCAACTAGCCTGAGGCTGTATCTCCCGATCTATCCCCAGTGATAGTGCGTGCGCAGGCGATTGGCTATGCGCTCGAAACGGCGCGGCGGGAACAGCGCACCTTGGCGGCGGATGCCCAACTCGGAGACCTCCAGCACTCGGTCGAGGCGCACCCAACACTGTCGGCCTGAGGAGTCCCACTCACCGGCGCCGATGTCGATCCAGGATTCTTCGCGATCGTGCTCTGGGTTGGGGGAAATGAGCAGCCCGAGGATGACGTGTCGGTCGCGGCTGATCACTAGCATGGCGCGTTCGCGGGGCGGATTGTCCGGGCCGTCGGATGGTGCCCACACCCACACCACTTCGCCCGGCTCGGCCTGCCCGTCCATGTCGGGGGCGTAGTAAATATTGCGGGTGATGCGGTCGGTGGCTTCGACGCGGATGCGGGCCGCGGTGGCGCGCACGGCCTCGGATTGATTGTCGGTTTGCAGGCCGAGGCGATCATTGATGCGCGCGAGGCCTGCTTCGAGGGGGCTGGAGGTGGAACCGGTAAGCATGAGGCGGAGACGGTCACGCAGGCCAGAGAACCTCTTGGGGGTTTCATCCTGCGTGGCGGGGGTGCCGCTGACCGCGTCATTCATGAGGGGGGCCGTCCTGAAAAACTGGTGGATCATTAATGGTTATCCAGTTTAACGCGTCACAGTTGTTCCGGCCAGGGGCCTGGAGGGGCGCCGGGACTGGTAGCCGCGTGGATTCCACACCCGTGAGGCACTAGGCTGGTGAGGTTATGCCAGCCGGGCAGGTATAGTTCGAGGCCAGGGGCGCCCCGCGGACCGCAATGTGATCACGGATAAGGATTCAGTTGACCAGGAAATTTGCAGAGCAGACGTTCACCGATCCGGCACGGATTCGGAACTTCTGCATCATCGCGCACATCGACCACGGCAAGTCGACGCTCGCTGACCGTATCCTGCAGCTTTCTGATGTCGTTGATGCGCGTGACATGCGGGATCAGTATCTGGACAACATGGATATTGAGCGCGAGCGGGGCATCACCATCAAGGCTCAGAATGTGCGTTTGCCGTGGGTTCCGCGGTCTGGTCCGCTGGAGGGCCAGGAAATCGTCATGCAAATGATTGATACGCCTGGCCACGTGGACTTTACCTACGAGGTTTCTCGCGCGCTCGAGGCGTGTGAGGGTGCCATTTTGCTTGTTGACGCCGCGCAGGGCATCGAAGCACAAACCCTCGCCAACTTGTATATGGCGATGGACAAGGACTTGGAAATCATCCCGGTCCTCAACAAGATTGATCTGCCGGCCGCAGATCCGGATAAGTACGCCCTTGAGGTGGCGAACATTATTGGCTGCGAGCCGGAGGATGTTCTGCGTGTGTCGGGCAAGACCGGCCAGGGCGTGCCGGAGCTGTTGGACAAGGTGTGTGAGCTCATCCCTGCTCCCAGCAGTGAGTTCGGGCCGGAGGCTCCGGCCCGCGCGATGATTTTTGATTCTGTCTATGACACGTACCGGGGCGTGGTCACCTACATCCGCATGATGGACGGGACTCTCAAGCCGCGCCAACGCATCAAGATGATGTCGTCGAGCGCGGTGCATGAGCTGCTGGAGATCGGCATCGTCTCTCCCACCCCGAAGAAGTGTGATGGCGTGGGTCCGGGCGAGGTCGGCTACCTCATTACCGGTGTGAAGGATGTTCGTCAGTCCAAGGTCGGTGATACGGTGACCTGGGCGGAGAAGGGTGCGACGGTGGCCCTGCAGGGCTACGCCGAGCCAAAGCCGATGGTGTATTCAGGCCTGTTCCCGATCTCCCAGTCCGATTTCCCGGCTCTGCGCGAGGCTTTGGAAAAGCTCCAGCTCAATGATGCGTCGTTGACGTGGGAGCCGGAGACATCTGTGGCATTGGGCTTCGGTTTCCGTTGTGGCTTCCTCGGGCTGCTGCACATGGAGATCACCCGCGACCGTTTGGAGCGCGAGTTCGACCTCGACCTCATCTCTACTTCGCCGTCCGTGGACTACCGGGTCATCGCCGAGGACGGCACCGAGCACCGCGTGCACAACCCTTCGGATTGGCCGGGCGGCAAGTTGCAGGAGGTCTATGAGCCGACGGTGAATGTCACCATCATCGTGCCCAGCGAGTTCGTGGGCACCACGATGGAGCTGTGCCAGTCCAAGCGCGGCGAGATGAAGAACATGGATTATCTCTCCGAAGACCGGGTTGAGCTGCGCTATCACATGCCGCTGGGTGAGATCATCTTCGATTTCTTCGACATGCTCAAGTCCCGCACCAAGGGCTACGCCTCCCTCAACTATGAGGAGTCCGGTGAGCAGACCGCCGACCTGGTCAAGGTGGATATTCTCCTGCAGGGTGAGCCGGTGGATGCGTTCTCGGCGATCGTGCACCGCGATAATGCGCAGTGGTACGGCAATAAGATGACCGTCAAGCTCAAGGAGCTCATCCCGCGCCAGCAGTTTGAGGTTCCCGTGCAGGCGGCGATCGGTTCCAAGGTCATTGCTCGTGAGAATATCCGCGCGCTGCGCAAGGACGTCCTGGCCAAGTGCTACGGCGGCGATATTTCTCGCAAGCGCAAGCTCCTGGAGAAGCAGAAGGCCGGTAAGAAGCGCATGAAGAACATCGGCTCGGTCTCCGTTCCCCAGGAAGCCTTCGTTGCCGCCCTGTCGACGGACGGCAACTAGGCTGCTTGTTCGCGCCCGCGAGGCTTAGCGTTTGCCCTTTCCGTAGGCATAGACATCGGCCCCGGAAATCATGTCGGGTACGGTCCAGCCGTCGAGGTCGTATTCGGACATGAACTGCTCGGCCAGGCCTCGCATTTTCGCTGAGTCACCGCGCTGGTTCGCGGAGAGCAGCAGCTCGCGCTTCACGTTTTCGTGGTTGCCGGAGTAGTTGCGCTCGTAGAGTTCGTGGCGCCCACCGAACTCGGAGCCAATGGAATCCCACAGGGCCTTCATGACCTTGACTCGCTCTACGGCGCTGATGCCGTTGGAGCCGCGAACGTACTTGTCCAGGTAGGGGCGAATTTCGGGGTTCTGGAAGTCGACCGAGGAGCTGGGCAGGTAGATGAGGCCGGAGGCGACATCCTGCTCGATGATCTCCTTGATGCGGGGGTAGCCCTGCATCATGAACATGCGGTAGGTCAGTCCGTACTCGAGCTTGGGCAAGTACGTGCCGTCGACCCATTCTTCTGGGTCGCGGGCCATGGACTCGGTGAGTGACCAGAAGAGGTTGCGCCAGCCGATGACTTCGCCGACGCGGGCCTCGACTCCGCGGAAGCCGCCGGAGCCGGTGGCATCAAGTGCCTTCATGAGCAGGCCGGCGATGAAGTCGAGCTTGACCGCCAGGCGGGTGCACCCCTGGAAGGTGAAGCGGGGGAGGAAGCCGGACTGGGGGAAGAAGGAGTTGATCTTATCCACGTCGCCGTACATGAAGACGTTCTCCCAGGGCACGAGCACCTTGTCAAAGATGAAGATCGCGTCGTTTTCATCCATACGGGAGGACAGCGGGTAGTCGAAGGGCGTGCCCGTGACTGCCGCGTTTTGGGCGTAGGAGGCTCGGGAGATGAGCTTGATTCCGGGGGCGTCCATCGGAACTGTGCAGATGAGGGCGAATTGCTTCTTCTTGATCGGCAGGCCGTAGTGCGCGATGAAGTTGTAGTTGGTGATGGCGGAGCCGGTGGCCACGACCTTCGCGCCAGAGACGATGAGCCCGGCGTCGGTTTCCTTTTCTACCTTCATGTACACATCGCCGACCTCGTCCGGTGGGAGCTGGCGGTCAACGGGCGGGTTGATGATGGCGTGGTTCCAGTAGAGAACCTTCTCCTGGGACTCGCGGTACCAGCGCTCCGCGTTCGCGCCGAAGGGCTGGTAGAGCTCCTGGTTGGCGTGCAATGTGCCCAGGAAGGAGGCCTTGTAGTCGGGGCTGCGGCCCATCCAGCCGTAGGTCATCCGGGCCCAGGCGGCGATGGCATCGCGTTCTTTGAGCAGGTCTTCTGGTGAGGTGGGTGCCTTGAAGAAGGGCATGGTCACGCCGCCATTGCCGGTGTCGGTGGGGGTGGTGAGAACATCCACGTTGGGGCCGGTGTGCATGGCGTCGTAGAGGCGAGCGACCATGCGGATGGAGTTGCGGAACGCGGGGTGTTCCGTGACATCGTTGACGCGATCGCCGTGCAGCCAGACTTCGCGGCCGTCGCGAAGCGACTCGATGTACTCATCTCCCGTCATGGGACGGGTGGCAAAGTTTTTTTGATGGTTGGCCTCGGCGTCGGCGCCGGGATTGACGGTTCCGCCGTGGGTGCGGTCTTCGGTGGTCATGATCGTGAGTCCTTTGCTAGTAGATGGGGCGGAGGTCGGCGGTCGCGCCGAACCATCCAGTGAAGGGGTCGTCGCCGCTGAAGCTCCAGGTGGCCTCGTGGGAGGTGGGGCCGATGGAGTGGAACGTGGAGCGGAAGAACAGGAGCGGGTCGAGGTGTTCATTGATGTCGGCATCGATGATCTCGCCGATGATGATGACGTGGTCGCCGCCGTCGTACTGCGCCCACGGGGCACACCACAAGGTGGCGAGGTTGCCTTCGAGGGAGGGGGCGATGTTGTCGGCGGCCCAGCGAATGGGTTCGGATTGGGGGCGTCCGGCGAAGTGCATCGCGGTGTCGTTTTGGGTGCTGGCCAGGATGTTGACCGCGAAGCTGTTGTCGTTGAGGATGGTGCAGGCCTTGGAGGTGCGGGTCAAGGTCACTTGGCACAGGCGCGGTTCGAGTGAGATGGAGGTGAAGGCGGTGACGGTGGCGCCGTGTGGGGTGCCGTCGTCGCTGGCGGCGGTGACGACGGTGACGCCGCTGGCGAATTGTCCGAAGATGTTGCGGAGCTGGCGTCCGTCGGGTGCTTGGGCGGTCACGGTGGGGTACTCCTTTCGCTGTGTGATTGATGAGGGAGGGATCACGGGGCTATGATGGGGGTCACATTCAGCAGAATAGGTCTATGCACTACTGGTGGAAAGCCATTAAGCGCACACTTGTCCGCTTTGCGAATCGTCCCAGGATCGGCCCCACATCATGATGAGAATCAACCACTCAGCCGCCACCTTTCGAGAGATTTCCCAGGTCACCGAGCGCAACTATTTTCCGCACACCGTCCGGGCGGAGTCGCGGGTGTTGGCGTGCCGGGCCAATTTGGTCAGCCAGGACCTCGGCGATGCGCGTTTGGTACAGCTCAACTGGGGCGCGGCCGTGCACGTCGAAACCGAACACCCCGGCTCCTTCGCCATCAACGTCCCCCTGCGTGGCCGGATGTCCGTGCGTTCGGCCCACGGCCGCCAGGAGGCTGCCGCTCATACGGCCATCGTTTGCCCGCCGGACGTGCCCGTTGCCTTCCCCGCCTGGGGAGGTGAGGTGACCATGCTGGGGCTACGCCTCAACGGCGACTACCTGCGCCACAACCTGGAGGAAGCGGGGCTGCGCTCGCCGAAGGTGCCGGTGCTGCTCAACCTGCGGGAGGGTTATGGGATGGAGTGGCTGGCGATTGCGACGAGCCTGCTCTCGCAACGCCAAGATGGCGCGGGCCTCATGGATAACCCGCTGGTGGGCAGACATTTAGCTGCGGCCTTGGCCTCCGGGCTCACGCTCATGCTCGCTGACCTGCAGCCCGCGGGCCAGTCGCCGACTCCCGCCCGGGTGCGGCGCGCGGCAGAGGCCCTCGAAACCGATCCCGCCCGGGCGTGGACCGTCGCGGAAATCGCGGCGGTTGCTGGCTGCGGCATCCGCACCCTGCAGGCTGGCTTTCGCACTGAGTTCGGCGTCGGTCCAATGGAGTATCTGCGCGGCATCCGCCTTGACGTCATCCATGATGAGCTCCAGGCCTGCGATCCGAACGGCACGCACACCGTCACCGAGATCGCTACCCGGTGGGGTGTGACCCACCTGGGCCGTTTTTCCGCTGCGTATCGGCGTCGCTTCGGCGAGGCTCCCCGCCACACCCTCAGTACAGCGAGGCCTTAATCGTCTGCCACGCCGGGGTGAGTTGCTCGTTGAAATAGCGCCAGTTGTGCGCGCCGGCCGGGGAGTATTCCACGACCTGATGGGTCATCCCGCGCTCACGCATCGCCTCATCCAGATCGCGCGTGCAATCCAACACGCCGCGCTCCAGGGCGGTGCCGGCGATGATTTCCCGGGCCGGGTCTTCAGCATAAAACTGCAGGTCCTCCTGCCCAATCACACCGTTGGCAGCGGCCAGGTAGATAGCCATATCCCGCAGCCCTTCGGGCTTTTCGACGGTGTCGTGGCTTTCCCACTGCGGGGACCCAAACGGTCCCCACAGGTTGTCGAGGGTGCCACCCCGCGTGCTCACCAACGCGTTGATCGTCTGCCGGCCGAGTTCGCTCGTGGTGGAATAGCAGCCGGAAACACCGACGGCGGCGTCGTAGAGCTCGGGATTGCTGTTGGCGAGGTGGAGGGCGCCGATCGCGCCCATAGATAAGCCGCCAATCGCGCGGTGGCCATTGAAGTGCAGCAGCGGATCACTTTCCAGCGCGCTCGGAAGCTCCTGCGTGAGAAAGGTTTCCCACTGGTTTCGCCCCAGTTCTGGATCGTCGGCGACCCAGTTGGAATACAGCGATGCCCGCGCCTGCGTCGGCATCACCACCGTGACGTTCTCCCGCCCGAGCACGTCAGGGACACCGCCGTTGGCGACCCAACCTGAGTCATACTCCGCGTCGGCCCCGTCCAGCAGGTAGAACATCGGGGCTGGCACGAAGGGGTTCGCCGCGCGTTGAATTTGCACCGACACATTCCGCCCCATGGCGGGGGAGGCGATGGTCCAGCGTTCGATGCGCTGGGCGAGGTCGTCGATCCGCTTGCCGACGATCCGCACCTCCCGGATGTTCTCATCCACCGGCAGGGGGTACTCGGGGCTGATGTCTCGCAGTGGTCCGGGCACGGTGACCTGGGAAGAGCCGACGTCCGCGAGCGTATCGATGGACTGGTGCAGCTTCCTGCCCGACCAGTCCGGATCCTCGCTCGATTGCGTGGCCGCATCCCGTACCGGCTCGTCAGAGCTTTGGGCATAAGCAGCTGGGGGGAAGATGAGAGCAGTGGCGGTGGCTACAGTCAGCAAGGCGCGGGGCAGTCGGCGGGGCACAACCGCCAAATTACACGAAAACGAAAACTAATACGGGTCGACAGCGACCCGGACGAGTGACCCTTGCCGACGCCCCCGGATCCGCAAAACCACAGCTACCGCAGAAATTGCGATGCTCAACACCGTCGCGACGAGCAGCGCATCCATCCCCAGGTAGTGAAACCCTAACGCCCCGCAGAACGCTCCGGCGGACAGTCCCGCCCACATTTTCAAATGCTCGATCCACGCAGAGTGCGTGCCACCGAAAAAGGCGTCGACGAAACGCTGCCCCATCTTCACCAACGTGCCCGTCATATACGTCAACGGAATCGACACCTCCCCGGCCCGCTCAAAGATGCTGTTCATGGAGCCAATGGCGACGGAGGTGACCATGATGGCGAGTGCGTGGGCGTCGATAAGCACAAAAAGTGACGCAATGCTGAATAGGACGCAGGTGTTGGCGAGGACCGCCTCGCGGACACGATCGGTGGGGACGCGCCGCATCGCGATGCGGCGGACCAACGCCCCCTCCATCACACCCAACAAAAACAACACCACCGCGGAACCCGCCAACCAGGCCAAACCGGCATCGCCCTCGACCGCCGACGTCGCGATCCGCGTCGTATTGCCCGACATGAACGAGAGGAACACCCCACCGAGGAAAATGAAGCCGATGGAATCAACAAAACCGGCAATGAAGGCAAACGCGACTGCCAGATTTTTCTCCGCAGCGGTGTACTTGCGCAACTGGGGAACGCTCCTAGGTTTAAAGGGCTAGAGATAGCCCTTAAGTCTAGGCGGTGACCGGGTGGGTATCTCCACGCAGGAGGTCTTCGACCGCCTCAGCCGCGCGGAAAACCTCCTCCCATCGGAAACCCGCAGCCATCGGCTCGCGCGCGGTGTAACTGTGGAACCACTGCGTGCGGCGGCTCCGGGGCGGAACCCACAACCTCTCCAACGCGATGTACGCCGCGGCCTCGGACTCCGGCCCGCGCTGATGACCAGCCTCAACCGGAGTGCCAAAGACCTTGTCCACGTACCCGAGATAGATCTCCGCCACGCACCGAGCAATCTCCACCACCGCGTCGCGCCCAATCTCCGGATTGAGCTGGATGCGATACCACGCGTTCCACTCATTCATCCCCGGATCAGGGCGCTCCCCGGGCAGCGGCCGACGATCGAGATAACACCACGACGTCTCCTCGCCGCGATCTCGCTCCCACGCGACGACAGCGCCGATCTTCCACACATTGCCCAACATCTCGACCCGGCGCAGCGGGATCTTCCGGCCGACACCCTCCTGGGTGAACTCGGCGTAGTCGAGGTTTGCCGTGGTGGCGCTGCCGAGACGCTTACGCCACGTGCTCACCACCTCCGTGTGGGAGGGGAGGTGCTCCACCCCGGTGTGCGCCCGACGGGTGTGAATGGACAGGAAGTGATCCTCGAAGGTGATCTCACTGAGCTCGCTCTCGCGGGGTTGCTCCAGGCGAATCGGGACCGCATCCTCGGTGGGAACATAACCAAACAACTCCCACTCCGACGCCGGACGCAACTGCAGGTGGGCGACCAGGCCCTTCAACGCCTCAAAATCTCCGATGTTCTCCAGCTGGATGTTCTCCGCCAGCTGCAGCGCGGCTGAGGTGACCTGGGGAATAGTCAGGTGCGGCCATGCGCGGGCGAGCTCAACGCTGAATTGGACGGTGCGCGGATGGAGTGTGAGGTCCATGAGGTGGGTCTCCCTTCCGGGATGGGGCTGCTGGCTAACTCCTTGAAAGCGACTCAAATATGTAATGTAGGTCACATCCTAGCGAGGGGATGCGGGGAAGTAAAGGCTCTAGTCAACCTAAGAGCAGTGCGCAATACTTAAACCATGAACGCCCACCGCCCCGACCTCAGCCTCATGCCCACCGATCGCCGAGACCCCCTCGAGATCATCAAGGAGCAGAACCGCACCCGCCTCCAAGACCTCGTTCCCGTCCGCATCGGCCGCATGCTGGAATCCCCCTTCGCCTTCTACCGCGGCACGGCAGCACTGATGGCCTCCGACCTCTCGCGCGTGCCCACCACCGGCCAGCAGGTCCTATCGTGCGGTGACGCCCACATCTCCAACTTCGGGCTCTACGCCTCCCCGGAACGCCGGCTGCTCTTCGACCTCAACGACTTCGACGAGGCCGGCTTCGCCCCCTGGGAATGGGACCTCAAGCGCCTGGTCACCTCGGTGTACCTAGCCACCATCTACAACGACGGCACCGAAGACGAGGCCTTAGAAATCGCGCGGGAAACCTCCACGAGCTACCGCGACACACTGAACAGGCTCGCCGGGATGAGCGCCCTCGACCGCTTCTACGCAGCCGTGGACACCGACTTCATCACCGAGCGCCTGGACTACAAAAAAGCCCGCAAGCGCATGGAAAAGATCGAGAAGAAAGCCCGCAAACGGAACTCGCTCACCGCGCTGAAAAAGCTGACCTTCACCACCGAGAACGGCCAAGTCCGCATCCAAGACCAGCCACCACTCATGCGCCACACCGAGCACGCCACGCCCGAACAGATCGACAGCATCTGGGGCGGCTACCTCCGCAGCAGCGGCAGTGAAATCCGCTACCTGCTCAACAACTTCCGCTACGCCGATCACGCGCTGCGGGTCGTCGGCGTCGGCTCTGTGGGCACCCGATGCTACATCTTCCTGCTCACCGGCCCCACCGGGGAACCGCTCTTCCTCCAGGTCAAGGAGGCCGGTGCGTCCGTGTTGGAAACCTACGGCGGCATCGACCAATCAGCGATCATGGAATGGGCGCCGGAAGGTGCGATCGGGGACGGCTACCGCGTTGTCTCCTGTCAGCGCATCCTCCAATCCCACTCCGACCCCTTCTTAGGCTGGATCCGCGGTTTCGACGGTGTTCAAGGAGAAGAGGTTCCCATCGACTTCTACTGGCGCCAATTCCGCGACATGAAGGGTTCCGTCGATCTCTCCCTCCTCAGCGGCCGAGAATTGCTCATCACGTCTCGCGTGTGCGCCAGCCTCCTCGCCCGCGCGCACTCTCAGTCCAAGGGTGTGTACGAGATCGTTGATGCGTACGGCGATGACAAGAACCTCGATAAGGAACTCGCCGAATTTGCCCGCGGCTACTCGAAGATTGCTATTGCCGATGCCGCCGCTCTCCAGCAGGCTGCCGACGACGGCGACGTCCCCGTGGAGTACGGACTCTAAGCGGTTAAAACACCCCCAGCAGGCCCTTGGACAGGAAGATCGCCCCACCCAGCAGCAAGCCGGCCACCACCAGCGGCTTGCTGTACTTCTCGAACACGTGGGCAATCTTCTCCAGAGCCCGCTGGCCCTCCTTGGAGCGAGACAGCAACAGCGGCCCCCACCCCGGTAGGCAGGCCCCGGCCAGGAGGAATGCCAGCGCGAGGATCATCCACACCACCGAGACCCCGCTGGACGACACGTCTTTTGCCGCCGCGATGACCAGCGGCATGGTGGTGAAGTTCGTCGCCATGGCGAAGACGCCAAAACCGAACGCGTCTTTAGCGCTCAGGCCGTGCTTCTTGTGCTGCTTCGGCTTTGGCTTGTGCCGAAGGAAGTAGACGCCAAGCCCGAGCAACCCCGCTCCCAAGGCGATATCCATGCCCGCGCTAAGCTTCGGCGCCTTCGGTAGCTCCAGCGAAGCGCCGATTGTTTGCACGAGGGCGATGAGAACCACGAGGACTACGGCTGATCCCAGCGCATAGGCCTTCGCGTCTCGACGCCCGTTCTTCCCACTCAACAGCAGCAATTGTTCACTGAGCATCATCGGGCTGACAGCGGCTGCGAGCGTCATCGGGACGAGCACGGCGAAGAGATGAACCATGACTTTGAGCTTACTGTGGCTTCTTTTGGGGTTCGTGGTGACATAAGGGAGGGGATGGGGCAGCCGCGTAGGCCAGCGTCACCACGAACCCCAAAAAGGCCGGGCACTGCTCGGCGTGGGGAACAAGCGGGCGTCGATAAGCGTTGCTCCAGGCATGCGTATTGATATTTGGTCTGACTACATTTGCCCCTTCTGCACCGTCGGGGAGCGCCACCTCAACCTGGCACTGGAGAAGTTCGACGGCGACGTCGACATTGTGTGGCGCAGTTTCCAGCTCGACCCGGATGCCCCGACGGAGCGCCAGGGCAGCGTTGTTGATTATCTCGTGGAGAAGAAGGGCGCCACGCCGGAGCAGATTGAGCAGTTCAACGATGGTCTGGCGCAGCGCGCGGCGGCGGTGGGCCTGGAGTTCAACTGGCGAGAGTCGATGATGGCCAACACGATGACGGCGCACCGGCTGGGCCATTTCGCGCGGAGCCTGGGCAAGGGGGTGGAATGGGATGAGCTGGTGAAGCTGGGCTACTTCACGGAAGGCAAAAACGTAGCGGACCACGATCAGCTGCGAGCCTTCGCCGCCGAGGTGGGTCTGCCGGCCGAGGAGACCGAGCGCATCCTCCATGATCCGAGCGCCTACGCCGACGAGGTTGCCCAGGACATTGACCTGGCTCGCCAGATTGGGGTGCAGGGCGTCCCGTTCTTCGTTTTCGACGGCAAGCTGGCCGTTTCTGGTGCGCAGCCGGTCGAGGTGTTCAGCCAGGCACTCGAGCAAGCTGCTGCAGCCGAATAGGCTGGCTGCATGAATACGTGGTTCACTTCTGACCTTCACCTGGGGCATCGTTTTGTTGCCCGGCTGCGCGGCATGGATGTTATCCAGCATGACCGGCAGATTGTGGCCGGTATTCGGGCGCTGCCGCCCGGTGATCGGCTGTGGGTGTTGGGTGATCTATCGCGCGGCTCCGCCGAGGAAGAGGAGCGGGCGCTTGAGCTGCTGGGGGAGCATGGGGCGCACCTGGACATGCATTTGATTGCGGGAAACCACGATTCTTGCCACCCGATTCATAAATCCGCGTTCAAGATGCAGCGGCATTTCCTCGGGGTGTTTAGTTCGGTGGCGCCGTTTCAGAAGCTGCGCTGGGAGGGCCGGACGGTTTACCTGAGTCATTTTCCGCGGCCGGGCTATGACCATGAGGGGATGGAATCGCGTCACGACGATGTGCGTCTCGACGTCGATCATCTCGTCCACGGTCACTTGCATTCTTCGCAGGCGCTGGTCGCGCCGGGCATGGTGGACGTCGGCGTCGATGCGTGGGGGTTGCGGCCGGTCCGGCAGGAGGACGTGGCGGCGTTACTGTTCCGGCCGTGAATTTAATAAACCGATCCGTTCGTAAAAACTAGACAGATTAGTTTAGTGGGCTTTAAGGTCGGGACCTACCTTGGAATAAACCACGAGAAAGGTCCCCCTCCCCATGATCCTGACAGGTTTGGCCGTCGGCGCAGTCCTCGGCATTGTGATGCAACGCGGACGATTCTGCGTGACCGGAATGCTGCGCGACATCTTCCTCCAACGGACGTGGCGCACCTTCGTCGCCCTCCTCATCGTCATCTCCGTCCACGCCGTCGGCATCGCCGCGCTGAACTCGCTCGGCGTGATTAGCCCCTCGTACAACACCTTCGCCCCCGTGGCCGTGATCGTCGGTGGTTTCCTCTTCGGCCTGGGCATCATCCTCGCCGGGGGATGCGCCTCCGGAACGTGGTACCGCTCCGCCGAAGGGCTCGTGGGATCCTGGATTGCGCTGCTGTTTTACGCGATCAGCGCTGCAGCGATGAACACGGGGGCATTGTCGGGGTTTAACACTTTCATGAACTCCTTCGACACCTCCCTGACCACGCTGCCTGCTACGTTCGGCGTCTCCGTGTGGTTCTTTGCCATCCCGCTGGCACTGCTCACCATCGTTCTCGCCCGGCACTTCCTTGCCCGCGAGTCCACCATTCCCACGTTGGGTGACACGCCCTGGAAGCGGCCCCTGCACGTGTACACCGCGGGCCTGCTCATCGGAATCATCGGGGTCATCGCTTGGCCGCTGTCCGCCGCGGCGGGCCGTAACTCCGGCCTCGGAATCACCACCCCCAGCGCCAACTTGGCCAATTTCACCATCACCGGGGATACGGGCCGGATCGATTGGGGCGTCATGCTTGTCCTCGGCATCTTCGTGGGAGCATTCCTCGCGGCGAAGGCGACGGGAGAGTTCCGCGTCCGCGTGCCCGATGCGACGACTGCTACCCGCGCGATTTCTGGCGGCACGCTCATGGGCGTCGGCGCTGTCCTCGCCGGGGGCTGCACGGTTGGCAACGGTATGGTCCAGACCTCGTTGTTTAGCTACCAAGGCTGGATCGCGCTGTTGTTCATTGCGGTTGGCGTGGGAGTGGGGGCGAAGCTCTGGCTCAAGCCGGCCCGAGCACATGCGCCCGAGTCGACCTACTCCACGGAGGAATCGCTGTCCCAGACCGTCACTTCCGCCGAAGATTCTGTATTGAAAAGCGGCCTTGGTTTCGCCGTTGCGCCGAGCTCCGTGGCGTTGAAGTCCAAGCCCCGCCCGGTGGACAAGGCCCGCCCGCTCGGCGATGGCCGCTACGCTCTGGACACGCTCGGAGCCGTCTGCCCCTTCCCGCTCATCGAGGCCAAGGATATCTTCGAATCCCTGGAGGTGGGCGAGGAGTTGGTCATCGATTTTGACTGCACCCAGGGAACTGAGACCATCCCGCGGTGGGCGGCCGATAATGGCTACGAGGTCACCGACTTCCACCAGGCCGGGGATGCTGGCTGGCAGATCAGCATCCGGAAGACTTAAGCCAGGGGAGCGGCGACGACGTCCATGGCCAGGCGCACCTCAGCGCCGGGGGCGAGGGGGTACCCCTTGAGGTCCTCGCCGAGGAGGGCTGGTTCGACGCAGAGGAAATCGGACCATTCGCCGGGGCCGACATCGGGGATGGTGGCGCCGTCTTCGGGGCCAGGGTTCCAGACGACGGTGGAATCGGCGCCCTCGGAGGTAATGGTGATGGCGCGGCCAAGGCCGGGATCGACGATCGTGGCGGGAGCGGAGTGGGAGAAGATCCAGTCGTATTGGCCGTCGATGTGCACGTCGCCGTGCTGTTTGGCCGTCGCGTCAGTGACGCGATTGAGGCCCGTCGCGCCGGACAGCCCCTCGACGGTAACCTCGGCCACGTGGCTCACCCGGAAGTAGGGGTGGAACCCCAGCTGCACGGGAACGGTGTCGGAGCCGAGGTTCTTCGCGGTCAGCTCGAGGCGCACGCCTTCCGGCAGTTCGGCCACGTGGACGTCGAGTTCTAGGTCATCGAGTTCGAGGGTGGCGTTGATGCCAACGACGTCGGCGGTGACTCGCCAGTCACTGGTGCGCGCCCAGCCGTGGTTGGGGCGCTTGCCCCACAGGTTGCCAAACCAGGGAGCGATGAGGGGAACGCCGCCGCGGATGGCGTGTCCGTTGCCGTGGGAGGTTGTTGAGGACACGTAGAACAGTTCGCCGAGGGAGGTATCGGCGCTGGTCAGGTGCGCACCGGAGGGGCAGAGGGAGAGTCGGTTGGTGGTAAGCAGGTCGTCCATACCTTCCCAGAATAGACCCAGAATAGACCCAGATGGGGCCTCGGTGAGCCGGTAAGATCGTCTGCGTGACTGAGCTGAGGACAACCCACCGTGACACCAATGGACTCACTATCCGCGAGCACACCCTCACTGTGGAGTGGGATCGTGCCCGCCCCGGGGAGCAGCTGGAGGTGTTTTGCCGGGAGTTCAGCGCTGATGATTCGTTGCCGCCGCTGCTGTATTTGCAGGGTGGCCCGGGCTACGGTTCGCCGCGCCCGCTGGAGATCAGCGGTTGGATCGGCGAAGCACTCAAGCATTACCGGGTGTTCCTTCTCGATCAGCGGGGGACGGGGCGTTCCACCCGCCTGGACCGCCATAGCGATGAGGAGCTTCTCGACGCCGAGCATCTCGCCCTCCTGCGCGCCGATCACATCGTCGACGATGCGGAGGATCTCCGCGAGGCGCTTCGGTTTGAGCAGTGGGATATTCTCGGGCAGTCGTTCGGCGGTTTTTGCATCACCACCTATCTTTCGCGGCACCCCAATTCGGTGCGTCGCGCGTTGTTCACGGGCGGGCTGCCAGGCATCGAGGCTCATGCGGACGAGGTGTACCGGGCGACGTACGGGAAGCTTGCCCACCGCCACGACGCCTTTTACCAGGCCATTCCCTTCGCCGAGGAGCGGATTCGGGAGATCTGTCACCACCTCGATAACTCGGCGGAAATCCTCCCGACGGGTGAGCGCCTGAGCTCGCGGCGTTTCCGCACCATCGGAATCGAGCTGGGTCGCGGGACCGGCTTTGACAACCTCGGGTACCTCCTGGAGGCGCCCTTCCACACCGTTCGCGGTGTAAAGCGCCTGCGCGGCGATACCCTCGCGGACCTCAGCGCCCGCCTGTCCTTCGAGGCGGCGCCGCTCTACGCCGTCGTCCACGAGTCGATCTACGGTGGCAACGCGCCCGGCCCGACCGCCTGGTCGGCGCATCGAGTGCGCGAGGAGGTGGAGGGCTTCGAGGAGAACCTCGACCCGCGGTCCGCGGGCCGCTTCTACCTCACCGGGGAACACATCTACCCCTGGTTGTTCGAGGAAGATCCAGCGTTGCATGCTTTTCGACGCCCCGCGGACACCCTCGCCATGCGAGAGTGGTCGAGCCTCTACGACGGGGAGAAGATTGGCTCGAGCGACGTCGTGGCGGCCGCGGCGATCTACCAGGATGACATCTTCGTGCCGCTGGAGCTGTCACTGTCGACGGCGCAGCGCTTCCGGGACATGCGGCCGTGGGTGATGGATACCCACCAGCACGATGGGTTGCGCGCCGATGGGGCGCATATTTTCAACACCCTGCTGGATCGGGCCCAGGTGTAGAGTGAGGGACATGCAGCTGCCCGATCATCGCGAGCATGTGGACCTCTCAGGGGAAGAAACCTCTGAATTTGAACGGTTGACCAGTGTTGTTGAGGTCACCGACGAGCATCTTTTGGATACCGGCATCTTGACCGTGTTTTACGCCGGTTAGCCCCGGGCACACGAAGGCTCCCGCACAACCATGTGGTGTGCGGGAGCCTTCGTCTGTGTCAGAAGGGCACGCCGCTGCGGAAAATCACATTCGCGTAGGGCGTGGTCTCGCCGGTGCGGATGACAAAAGAACACCCAGATAGAAGTGCCTTGAGCTCATCGTGGGGGGTCTCGACGAGGGGGACGTCGATAAGCATCTCCCGGACCACGGCCGGCGTGGAGTCGGCGATGGTGCCGGACTCGACGACGACCTCTGCCAGGACGGCGTCGACGACCTCGGCGAAGCGGGGGACGCCGAAGACCACCGCCAAGTCGACGACGGGGACGCTCGCGGGGATGGGCAGCCCGCAATCGGCGACGGCCCAGGTGTCGGTGTGGCCGAGGCGATTGATCAGTCGGGCGAGCTCGGAGTTGAGGATGCCGTGGCGCCGCATGGGGCTAGCTCACCTCCGGCAAGGTCTGCGTGACCTCCGGGTAGGAGGCCTGCGCACCCTCACCGGTGACCGCGAAGGCACCGACGCGAGCGGCATGCTCAGCCGCCTGCACCAGCGAATCACCGGCAGTCAGGCGGGCGACGAACGCCCCCGCGAAAGCATCGCCAGCACCCGTGGTGTCGACCGCCGAGACCTTCGGCGTGGCGATCGGCGTCGAGCCGTCCGCATCAGCAACCATGGCGCCCGCCCCACCGAGGGTGAGGACGACGGAGGGGAAGCCAGCGCCGAGCAGCGCCTGCGCCAAGTCAGCCGGCTCCTGCGAAGAGATGCCCGCGCCGAGCTGTTCCAGGATGAGCCCGGCCTCATGCTCGTTGGCCATGAGGGGATCGGCCTGCAGCAGGGCATCACGATCGACCTCGATGACGGGGGCGAGGTTGACCACGACGCGCCCCGTCGCGTGCCGGACGGCAGCGGCGAAACCATCGGCCGGGATCTCGCCCTGCAGCAGGACGATCTCCGCCGCGGCGATGACATCCGCGCAGGAATCCACATAGGCCGCATCCACGGTGGCGTTCGCTCCGGGCACGACGACGATGCTGTTCTCGCCGTCATCCGCGACAGTAATCACGGCCAACCCGGTCGGACCATCGACCTCGGCGACAGAGTGCATGTCCACGCCCGCGGCGCGCAAATGCTCCGTGGCCGGTGCCGCATAAGGATCCTTGCCGACGGCCGAGACCATCGCCACCGAAGCCCCCTGCAGCGCCGCGGCGACAGCCTGGTTGGCACCTTTACCGCCAGCCGTCACACCGCCACCGTTGCCCATGAGGGTCTCGCCGGGGGAGGGGTGGCGTGCCACCCGAACGGTGAGGTCGGCGTTAATCGAACCGACGACAACAATACTCACAAGTACTCCTCCACGTTCTCCTTGGTGACGGTCACGACCTCAACCGGAACCTCAGCCTCAGGGGTCTCACCGTCGAGGATCTTCTTCGCCTCTTCGACCGCGCGGGCACCGAGCTCGCCCGGCTGCTGAGCGATGGTAGCCACCATACGGCCCTCGTTGACAGCCCGCAGGCCATCGGAGGTGCCGTCGAAACCGACGACCATGACGTCGTTCCCAGCGCGGGCACCCAATGCCTCGAGGGCGCCGAGCGCCATCTCATCGTTTTCGGCGAAGATCGCCTTGACATTCGGGTGGGCCTGAAGAAGATTCGTTGCGACGTCCAAGCCTTCCGTACGGTCGAAGTTCGCCGTCTGCGTCGCAGCCACCGTGATGTTCGGGTAAGCGGCGATTCCCTCAGCGAAACCCTGGCCACGGTCACGGGAAGCAGAAGAACCGGCGATGCCCTGCAGGACGAGGACCTCGCCCTCCTCCCCGATGGCGGCGGCGAGGGCGTCGGCGGCCTGCTTGCCACCGGCGACGTTATCGGAAGCGATGAAGGAAGCGATGTCGCCGCCATTGGCAGAACGGTCCACGGCGATCACGGGGATATCGGCGTTGTTGAGGGCCTGGACGGCGGGGACGACGGCATCGGAATCCGTTGGGTTCACAATGACGACCTCCGCGCCGGAGCTGGCCGCGTTGTTGAGCTGGTTGGTCTGGGTCGACGGGTCATCCGAGGCATCCTGGATGTTGAGGTTAATGCCCAGTTCATCGGCCTTGGCCTGGGCACCATCGCGGACCTGGACGAAGAAGGGGTTGGTCTGGGTGGACAGAGCGAGGGTGACGCTGCCGCTTCCGCCTTCACCAGCGGAATCACGGTTACAGGCGGCCAGGCTGAAAGCCAGGGACAAGGAAGCGACAACAGCGACAGACTTGCGGAGCAAAGACATGGGATTTCTGCTTTCTTCGAGAGGGGAGGGTGGGGAGGGTTAGGTGGTGGTCTTCTTGCGCAGCACATCGAAACCAACGGCGAGCGCGATAACGAGGCCGATGACGATCTGCTGCCAGAAGGAGGAGACATTGAGGAGGTTGAGGCCATTGCGGATCACCGCGAGCAGGATCGCACCGACGAGGGTGCCGGTCGCCTTGCCGCTACCGCCAGCCAGCGAGGCACCGCCGATGACGACGGCGGCGATGGCATCGAGCTCGTAGCCCACGCCAGCCTGCGGCTGCGCGGAGGACAACCGGCCGGCCATGACCAGACCCGCGAGGCCAGCGAACAAGCCCGACAAGGCATAGACGGTGACCAGGATCTTCTTTACCGGCAAACCCGACAGGCGGGCAGCCTCAGTGTTGCCACCGATGGCGTACATGGAACGGCCGATAACCGTGCGGGAAAGGATGAACCAGCACAGCAAACCGGCGATAACCATCATGACGATGGGGATGGGGATGCCCGCCACGGTCGAACCCAGCCAGTTCACGCTCGGGGCGGTGGGGATGGGGGAGCCCTGGGAGATGACGAGCGTGGCGCCGCGGGCAATGGACATCATCGCGAGCGTGGCGATGAACGCCGGTAGCTTGCCATAAGCCGTGGCCAGGCCGCTGATCGCGCCAGCCACGAGGCCAGTGAGCAGGCCCAGGATGAGGGTAATCCAGCCCGGGAGGCCGGCCTCGACGAAGAACCACGCCGATACCATCGCGCCCAGGGCGGCGACCGCACCCACCGACAGGTCAATGCCCGCGGTGACGATGACAAAGGTCATACCGAAGGCCAAGATAGCGACGGTCGCGGCCTGGATGCCGATGTTGACGAAGTTGTTGACGGTGAGGAAGTGGGGCGTCGCGATGAACAGGGCGATGCACAAAACGACGAGGCCGACGAGGGCACCATTGTTCATCACCCAGTTCAGGACGGCGCGCCCCCTGGTGGAGCGGGCCGGGGTTGCGGTGGTCATCGTCGTGTCTCCTGTTCGTGTTCTTCTGTTTCTAATTGGGCGAGGGCATCATCGGTGAGCCCGTCATCAATCTGCGACACCGCCAGGGCCATGACCTCGTCCTGGGTGGCGGTATTGGGCAGCTCCCCGGCCAGGCGCCCGCCCGACATGACGAGGACCCGGTCCGACATTCCTAAGACCTCGGGCAGTTCGCTGGAGACCATGAGGACGGCACCGCCGGCCTCGGTGAGTTCGTTGATGATGTTGTAGATCTCGACCTTGGCGCCGACGTCGACGCCGCGCGTGGGTTCGTCGAGAAGCAACACCGTGGAACCGGCGAGTACCCAGCGGCCGAAGACGGCCTTTTGCTGGTTGCCGCCGGATAGATCCCGGATGGGCTGATCGAGGCTGGCCATGCGGATGCGCAGCTTCTCCGCGACCTCAGCGGCGCGGGACTTTTGGCCGCGCAGATCAGCGAGCCCGAACCGGGCGGTGGAGCGCAGCGTGGCCAAGCCAAGGTTCTCGCCGACGGTGGCGTCGAGAACGAGGCCCTGCGATTTACGGCTTTCGGGCACGTGGCCGACGCCGCGGCGGATGGCTTCGGCGATGTCATGGTGAGGGACCGGCTCATTGTCGATCTTGACCTCGCCGGAATCGATCGGATCAGCACCAGCCAACGCCCGGATGACCTCGGTGCGGCCTGCGCCAACGAGCCCCGCCAACCCGACGACCTCGCCGGCATGGACATTAAAACTGATGTCGTTGAACTTGCCCTCCGAGCTCAAGCCGCTGACCTCGAGGACAGGAGGGCCAATCTCGGGCTTCACGCGCGGAAATTGATCCTCGATATCGCGGCCGACCATGAGGCGGACGAGGATGTCCTCGGCAGTGGTGGCGGGCACTTCGGCGACAAACTCGCCGTCGCGAAGCACAGAGACCGTATCGGCGATGCGGGCGATCTCATCGAGGTGATGAGAGATGAAGACCATGCCCACGCCCTTGGCCTTGAGATCATCGACCACGGTGAACAGCTGGTCAATCTCATGGCCGGTGAGGGCGGCGGTCGGCTCGTCGAGGATGAGGATGCGCGCGTTGAGCGACAAGGCCTTGGCAATCTCCACGAGCTGCTGCCGGGCGATGCCGAGCTCGCCGACGGGAGTGTCAAGATCGACATCGACGCCGATGATGTCGAGGGCGGCCTGGGCCTGGGCCCGCATCTCCCGGAAGTTGACCATGCCCAGTCGGGTGGGCATGCGGCCAAGCATGACGTTCTCGGCCACCGACATCGTGGGGACGAGGTTGAGCTCCTGGTGGATGGTGCCGATCCCGAGCTCTTCGGCGGCCTTGGTGTTGGGGAGGTGGGTTTCTTTGCCGTCGATAATGATGCGGCCGGAGTCCGGCTGGTACACACCCGACATCATTTTGATGAGAGTCGACTTGCCGGCGCCGTTTTCGCCCAATAGGGCCTGGACTTGGCCGGGATGCACCGAAACGCTGACGTCGCGGATGACGTTGACGGGCCCGAAGGACTTGGAGACAGTGTCCAGCTGGAGCAACGGTTGAGACTCGGTTGTCATGGTCGTACCTCCTTATCTGTGGTTGATGAGCGATCGAAGTCTGAGGACGCCCGGATGATGAGCGTGGTGGGCGTTCGGAGGGAGGCCGGTGGGGAAGAACCGCCGTGGCCGTTGTCGGTGATGAGGCCGTGGAGCAGGGAGAAAGCCAGGCGCGCCATGGAGGAAACCTGCTGGTCAATGACCGTGATGGGGCAGGCTTGCAGTCGCATGATCGGCTGGTCATCAAAGCCGATCAGTGCCAGATCGCGGCCGATGGCGACGCCGTTGTGGTGGCAGGCTTCCAATGCTCCGACCGTCATCATGGAATCACCGGCGATGATGGCATCGACGTCGTGGGAGAGCAGCCATTCGGTGCCCCGATAGCCATCCTCGCGGTGGTATCCGCCCTGGTAGACCAGTTGATCCTCCAGGTGGAGGCTGGCGCAGGCGGCGTTGAATTCCGCCAGGCGGGTGACTCCGGTGGAGGTGGTCATCGGGCCGGAGAGGTAGCCGATGCGACGGTTGCCCTTCTCCAACAGGTGGGCCACGGCGGCGTGGAGTCCCGAACTGGAATCCGACACGACGGACAGGTGCTCGTTGCCGGGCAAATCGCGGTCGACGAGGACCAGCGGCATGCCCGTGGCATCGAGGGCGGCCAGCGATTCTTCGGTGCCGTTGTAAGGGACGACGATGATGCCGTCGACGCGCTGATCGCCGAGGACGTGGAGAGAATCGATGAGCCTTTCGGCGTCCTCGGAGGTAGAGGAGATGATCGTGGACATCCCGGCGCGGTTGGCTTCCTCCTGAATGACCGAGGCCATCTCGGCGAAATAGGGGTTGACCAGGCTGGGGATGGTGACGCCAATGATGTTGGAGCGAGAGCTGCGCAGGGCCCGGGCCTGGGCATTGGGGCGGTAGTTAAGCTGCTCGGCGCAGTGCTGGACCCGGTCGCGGGTCTCCTGGGAGACGACGGGATTGCCGGCGAGCGCCCGGGACGCCGTGGAGACTGCCACTCCTGCGGCCTGGGCGACGTCTTTCAACGTCGCGGCTGTGGACGCCATATTCGGCTCCTTCCCGACTAGTCGGAGGTGTGCAATCGATTGCATACGCTGTTGAGTGTTACGCTATCCACCGAATGCTGCCCCCGTCAAGTGTTGGGGGCCACATGTTTCCAAAACGAGTGCTTCGTGGCACATTCGCCCCTCACCTCACTGCAACCATCACCATGAAAAGACTGTTTTCCGCCCTGCTGCCCTCTGAAGCAGCCAGGGAACATCTGGTGTCCGCCCTCAGACCCCTCCGAGCCGAGTTTCCCCACAACCTGCGCTGGGTAGACCCCGACAACTGGCACATCACCGTGAGCTTCTATGGTGAGCACCCCAACGACACCTCCCAGCTCACCAGGCATCTGGCACAGGCGGCCGCGGCATGTGCTCCCTTGAATCTCAGGCTCAAAGGCGCCGGATCGTTTGGGCATCGCACCATGTGGATGGGCATCGGCGGAGACGGGCGGGCTCTGAAAAATCTTATGGCTGACAGTGACGTGGAGCCGAGCAGTCAGGCAGAGATGAAACCGCACCTGACCATCGCGCGCACGAAAGAGCGGTGGGCGGTGGCCGAATTGGTGCACATCCTCAGCGTCTACGAAGGCCCCGCGTTTACGTGCGACGAGCTGGTGCTCATAGAGTCGCAGCTGGGTCGCGGGCGAGGTGGGGGACCGCGCTACGAGGTGGTGGAGCGGATCACGCTGGGGTGGGGTACATAGATTCTCTAGAATGAATCGTATGACCTAAAGTTTCCGCAGGTCGCGCGACAGTGGGTATCGCATTCTAGAGAATTCTTGTACGAGCCCCGACGCCACACACCCCAACGACCCGCTAGCCATCGATGTCTAGCGTCGCCGCGAGCAGCGAGCGGGTGTAATCGTGCTGCGGGTTCTCCCATACCTCGGTGGTCGGGCCCATTTCCACGATCCGGCCCTGGTGCATGACAGCGACGGTGGTGCACACTTCCCGGACGACGGACAGATCGTGCGAGATGAAGACCAGCGTCAGCCCATATTCTTCGACGAGGCGGTCGAGGAGGGCTAGGACCTGGGCGCGGACGGAGACGTCGAGGGCAGAGACGGGCTCGTCGGCAAGCAAGACCTCGGGTTTGCCGGCGACGGCGCGGGCAATGGAGATGCGTTGGCGTTGTCCGCCGGAAAATTCGTGGGGATAGCGGGTGGCGGAGTCACTGGCCAGGCCGACCTCTTCGAGGACGGCGGACACGCGGCCAGCCTCAGGCTTCCGCATGCCTTCTGCCACCGAGGAGCCGATGCGCAGACGCGGGTTGAGGGAGCTGTGGGGGTCTTGGAAGACGACTTGGACGTCGGCATCGATGGTGACGGTGCCGCTATCGGGGGAGTCCAGTCCAGCGAAGTGGCGTAGGAGCGTGGTTTTTCCGGACCCGGATCCACCGACGATGCCCAAGCGTTCGCCGCGGTGGACGACGAGGGAGACATCGTCAAGCGCGAGGGTGTCGCCGTAGGACCGGGTGACCCCGTCGAGCGATAACACCGGTGCCCCGACGGAGCGGGGAACTGCCGCCGGTCCGGGCAGTGACGCGGAGACGAGTTTCTGCGTGTAGGGGTGGGTGGGGTGTCGGAGGATGTCGTCGGTGGTGCCGGATTCGACGATTGCTCCCTTCGACATGACGAGGACGCGGCGGCACATGCGGTTGATCACGCCGAGGTCGTGGGTGATGAAGAGCAGGGCGACGCCTTTCTTCTCCACGAGCTCATCGAGCAGGTCGAGGATTTGGTCCTGGACGGTCACGTCGAGGGCGGTGGTGGGTTCATCGCAGATGAGCAGCTCGGGGTCGTTGGCCAGGGCCATGGCGATGAGGACGCGTTGTCGCTGCCCGCCGGAAAGCTCGTGCGGGTAGGCGTTCATGCGGGAGGGGTCGAGGGCGACGTCGTCGAATAGCTGGGCCACGTCTGCCCGCCCGGCTGCCTCCGCGACCTGGCGGCCCACCGTCATGAGTGGATCGAGGGCTGTCATGGGTTCCTGGAACACCATGGACACCGTGGAGCCGCGCAGGCGCCGCATCCGGCGGTCGTCGAGGCCAATGACCTCGGTGCCGGTCACGCGGACGGAGCCGGTGACAGTCAGCGAAGAGGGCAGCAGGCCCATGATGGAGAGCGCGGTCATTGATTTACCGGAGCCGGATTCGCCGATGATGCCCAGCCGCTCACCCGGTGAGATGTGGAAGCTGATGTCGGTGAGGATGCCGTCGCCGACGGTTAATTCTTTTACTGCCAGGACGTTCATCGTCGGCTCCTCCGTGGGTTGAGGGCATCGCTGAGGCCGTCGCCCAGCAGGTTAAATCCCAGCACCGTGATGGCGATGGCCAGGCCGGGCCACAAGGCCAGTTGGGGTGCGGTGCCCAGGGAGGCCTGGGCGGATTGGAGCATGCGCCCCCAGGAGGGGTCCGGCGGTGCGGTGCCCAGGCCAAGGAACGACAGGGCCGCTTCGGCGAGGACGGCGAGGGCGAAGGCGACGGAGGCTTGCACGACGATGAGCCCGGCGATGTTGGGCAGCACGTGCCTGATGGCAATGAGCAGCGTGGGCACCCGGGAGACGCGGGCGGAGGCGACGTAATCCTGGGTCATCACCTGCAGGGTTCCCGCGCGGGCGACCCGGGCGAAACCGGGGATGCCCGCGATGCCGATGGCCACCATGGCGGTGGTCGTTGAGGATCCGAACACCGCGCCAGTGATGATCGCCAGCAGGAGGGCCGGGAAGGCCAGCATGATGTCCATGCCGCGCATGATGGTTGCTTCGGTCCAGCCGCGTTTCATTCCGGCCCACATGCCCCACGGCACACCCACCAGCGCGGAAATGCCGACGGCGACGAGCCCGACGAAGAGGGTGATTTGGGCCCCGGCCATGATGCGGGAGAACACGTCGCGGCCGTAGCGGTCGGTGCCCATGAGATGCTCGGACGAGGAGGCAAGGAGACGGTCGGCGGGTACGGCATGGACCGGGTTGTACGGGGTCCACACCAGCGACACCAGGGCCAAGAGCACGACGGATGCCACGATGATGAGGCCGATCCAGCCGGACAGGGGCAGCCTTTTCATGAGGTCCTCCTGATCCGCGGATCAATAATCCGGTAGGCCACATCGACCACGAGGTTGACGCTGAGCGTGAACACAACGAGCAGCATGACGATCGTTTGCACCACCGGCAGATCTCGCCTGGCCACCGAATCCAGCAGCATCGAGCCCAGCCCCGGCACGAGGAACACGCGCTCGATGACGACGGCGCCAACGATGAGCGACGTCAGCTGCAGCCCCGTCACAGTGAGCACCGGGAGGGCTGCATTGCGCAGTCCGTGGCGCCACAGCGCCTCGCTTATCGACGCCCCCGTCGCCCGCGCCGTCCGCATAAAGTCACGGTCCATCACCTCGAGGATGGCGGAGCGGACGTAGCGCGTGAGGATCGCCGCCTGCACCGCCGTCAGCGCAATGACCGGCAGGATGAGGCGCTCCACGAAGCCGCGGGCATCGACGTTTGGTGGAATCCACCCATTGGCGGGCACCCATCCCAGGTTGACCGCGAACACGGTGACCAGGAGGATGCCGGCGAGGAACGAGGGGACGGCGATGCCAACCTGTGAGGCGCCGGTGACGATGACCCCGTCGAGGTGATGGGCGCGCCGGGCTGCCCACATGCCCAGCGGGATGGCGATGACAAGGGAGGCCACCATCGCCGTGCCGCAGAGGATGAGGGAGACCTGAGCGCGGTCAATGATGAGCGCCGTGACGTCCTGGCGGGAGGACAGGGATACCCCGAAGTCGCCGGTGAGCAGTCCGCCGATCCAGGAGACATACTGCCGCCACAGGGGTTGGTCGGTGCCCAGTTGGGCGGCCAGGGCGGCGACGGCGTCGTCGGTGGCCGTCACCCCCAGGGCGACGCGCGCGGGGTCGCCGGGCACGGCCCGCAGGAGCAGGAAGATGATGATGGACGCCGCGGCTAGCGATACGACGAAGCGGAGGAGTACTCGCAGGATCATCGTTTCTCCACCCCAGCCAAGGCCAATGCGTCGGTGACGATGGTGGGGGACACGCCGCTCACCTGCGGGGAGGCGACCACGATGTTGGGTTGGTTGAACACGGTGATCGCCCCGGCGTCCGCCATGATGAGGTCGACGGCCTCGCGCATCGCGGGCGTGGGGTCCGCGGCGGTATCGGCGTCGAGGAGCAGCTCGCGCACGGCGGCGTTGTCATAGCCCAGGTAGTACTGCGGGTTGCCGAAGAGCGCGGGGATGTCGCGGGCCTCCACGTGGCCCATGATGGACATGTCATAGTCGTGGGCGGTCATAACCTCTGAGATCCACACGGCGGGAAATTCCACACTTGTCAGATGAACGCGGAACCCGACCTCGGCAAGCTGTGAATACAGCAACTCGGAAATGTTCTCTGCGTAGGGGAGCGAGGGGACGGCGATGGTGATGTCGGGGTGGGGGACGCCGGCGTCGATAAGCAATTGTGTGGACTGCTCGGGGTCGAAGGTGGCGTAGTCCTCCCCGGTGAACCACGGGTCGGTTGGGGGGACGGGCGCGCCGCCGGTGTCGGTGGCCAGGCCTTCCCAGACGACCTCGTTGATGGCGCGGCGATCGATCGCGTGGGCCACCGCGCGGCGGACCCGCGGGTCGGTGAAGGGCGCGCGTTGGTTGTTCATGGACACGATGACCTCGCCGTTCGTGGTTCCGACGTCGACTGAGAACTCGGTGGGCAGGGTGTCTAAGAGCTCGGGGGATTGCATCGACCACACGAGGTCAATGTCGCCGGACCGCAGGGCATTGACCGCCGAGGTGGCGTCGGAAAAATAGCGAATGGCGGCGTCCTGGTGGGCGGGTGTGCCCCAGTAGTCGTCCCGCGCGCGCAGTGACACTGACTCGCCCACGGCGAAACGGTCGAGGACAAAGGGGCCGGTCCCTACGGGATTAGCGGCCAGCGCCTCCACGCCCGTGGGGCTCATCATCGCACCCGTCAACGTGCCCATTGACCACAGCCAGCGCTGCGAGGGGCGAGTGAGCGTGACCTTGAGAGTGTGCTCGTCGACTGCCTCGGCTCGCTCGACGACATCCATCTGGGATTTTAAGCCGTTGGTCCAGGAGCCCTGGACGTAGGCGATGCTGAACGCGGCAGTGTCGGCGTTGAAGGGGGAGCCGTCGGAAAAGTGCACGCCTTCGCGCAGGTGAAAGGTGTAGGTGGTGCGGTCATCGGAGACCTCCCAGCTCGTCGCGAGGAGGGGAACCACCTGACCGGCATCGTCGATGCGGACGAGACCCTCGTAAACGTTGGCCATGAGGGCCTGGGGAATGGCAGCGCCGCCGGTGGTGGTGAAGTCGAGGGAGGCAGGGGTACCGGTCGTGCCGACGACGAGGCTGTCGGTGCCCGCGATTCGCCCCACCTGGGTGGCGGTGTGGCCAGCTGAGCAGGCGGTGAGGAAGCAGGCGATGACTGCGACCAGTGCCACCACGGCGCGGGGTGATCTCCGACGTGAGAACATGTGCCCAAGGCTAGTGGGCGCAGGTCACATGTAACAATCAGGCCTCGCGGGAGAACCACGCGGGGGTCGGCGTGCCCCGGACGTTATTGACGTGGAGGACAAATCCCTCGCCGATGACGCGGTACTCGGCGTACTCCAAGGTGCGGCCCTGTTTGCTGGCGGCGAGCAGTTCGACCTTCATGATCGGGGCGCCTTCGGGGATGTCCAGCAGCTCTGCGTCCTCGGCGGTGGCGAGAGTAGCGGACATGGAACGGTTGGCGCTTTCAAAGCCCACGCCGAGGCGGGCGAGCTCCCGGTGGACGGAGGAGTTGTCGGTATCAAAGTCGAGGAGGGGGCGACCGATATCGAGGGGGAAGTTGAGGTGCTCGATGGCGAGGGGCTCATTGTTGAGCAGGCGCAGGCGCTTGATGCCGACGACCTGGGAGCCCACGTCGACCTGCAGCTGGCGGGCGATGCGCTCGTTGGCGGAGGAACGGCCGACCCACAGTGTGCGCTGGGAGATTTCCGGTTCCATGTCCTCGGCCCATACGGTTAATGAGAGCAGGGACTCGAAGGAATTAGCTGGCGCAGAGGTGAGCACGGTGCTGCGTCGGCCGCGGCCGGTGGAGATGAGGCCCTCGGCGCGCAGCAGTGCCATGGCCTGCCGGACGGGGCCGCGTGAGGAGTCGAATTGCTGGCATAGCTCGGCCTCTGAAGGAAGCTCGTCGCCGGGGCTGAGGGTCCCGTCCTCGATGGATTGTCGCAGATGGCTAGTGATGAGTTCGTAGCGCTGGGTCGATTGTTGAGCTTTCTTCGATGGGCCCATGCGTTACCTCCTTTGAGCGGGTGCCGAGCAGGTTTCCCTGAATTTACTTATTTTATTAGGTTATGACACCTGTAACATTTTGGTGTTACCTACGTGTCTGTAAGGTTTTTCTTAGATGCAGTGTAGGGCATGTAGACATGAAAAGACACCCTGCGACACGCAAGTGTGAGGACATGTTTACCAAGAGGTTATGACCGGGACCTAAGTGGTACTGCCAAACTGGCAGTAGACTACATCCTCCGGGCTACAAAACCATTGATCTCACACGTGTTCCTTAGCGCGTGTCTGGATGACTCGGGCCGCAACTGAGGCGTGTACTAGGATCAGTGCGTATAAAAACGATCGCCCTGCGCCCCTCCGCCACGTCCCTCATCACCAGCAAACTCTTCATCGTGTTTGCCGTCTTCGTGCTGGTCATGGCGCCAATCTTCCTTGGCCTGTATTTTTCCGCCCGCAGCCACAGCGATGACCGGCTGGCCTGGCTCTATCTGCTCGCCTCCGCCGCCCCCGCGGCTGGCATGCTCATTGCATTTCTCATGCTCATCAGCAGAATATGGAAGCGGACCCGACCGGTCCTGTTTATCGACGACCAGCGGGTCACCCTCCCGCGCACCGGCGTGAGCTTTCCGCTCGAACAGCTGGCACACCTACAGCTGTATTCGCGCCCGACAGAAGGCACTTTCCTGGTGGTGCTACCGCACCACGTCAGCGAACGGGTCCAGCGGCATCCCGAGGCGGTTGCCCCCTACACCGTTCGCTTTCCCGATGGGTCCACCCCGCAACCCTTCGAACTAGTCGAGTTGTTGCGGGCCCGAGTACCTGGACTCAGCGTGGACAAACTGGGCAGTATTTAGCCTCGCTGCCCCGGCGCCCCGGCGACGTGCGCCGGATCGAGCTCCCAAGCCTCCGCAAGCAGGTCGAGAGCCCGCAGGTTTTCGTCGTTGGAGGTGTTCTGCAGGGAGATCATGAGCTCATCCGCCTGGGCGAGCTCAGCGAAAGACTCCAAGTAGGAACGCACCTGAGCCCGATCGCCGACGGCGTTGTAGTGCAGCATCCCAGCAATCTGCTGGCCCTGATGAGAGGCCAAGAGGGCATCAGCCTGGGCATCGGTCAACTGACGGCCCTTTGCCAGCTGCGAGCGCACTCGGTTGCGGTACACGCCTTGTAGCTGGCGCTCAGCGTCCTCCGTCGTGTCGGCGGCCGTGACGTTGACCGCGGCGATGACATAGGGCTCGTTGAGCTCCTCCGAGGGCTGGAAGTTCTCCCGGTAGTAGGCCACGGCCTGCGTAAGCTGCTGCGGCGAGAAGTGCGAGGCAAAGGAGTAGGGCAGACCAAGGTTGGCAGCGAGGGAAGCACCGAACATCGAGGAACCCAAGATGTACAACGGCACGTTGGTGTTCGCGCCCGGAGTGGCGGCGACCCCCGGGATGGTGGATTCCCCGCGCAGGTAGCCATTAAGTTCCATGACATCCTGTGGGAAGGTCTCCGCGGCTCGCGGGTCCCGGCGCAGAGCCCGGCCCAAGGTGGTCATATCGGTGCCAGGCGCGCGGCCTAGACCGAGGTCGATGCGGTTGGGATAGAGCTCGGCGAGGGTGCCAAACTGCTCCGCGATGACATAAGGCGAATGGTTGGGCAGCATGACGCCGCCGGCACCGAGGCGAATCTTCTCCGTCTTCGCCCCGATGTGAGATATGAGCACGGCCGGTGCCGCGGAAGCGATCTGCGGCATGTTGTGGTGCTCGGAGTACCAGATGCGGGAATACCCCAACTGCTCTGCCCGCTGCGCCAAGGCCACCGACCGGGACATGGCAGACGCCGGGGTCTCGTCGGAGTAAATGAGGCAGAAGTCGATGAGAGAGAGGGGCAAGGGGGCTGACATGGAAAACCTTCCGTTTACGCTGACGTTGCTACCTCAGTGCAACGCCACGGACGGTGTCAATATTTCAGGCCGTGCTAGCTGCATGAAGCCGGCGGCGCGCCACCGCATCGATGCCGACACCCACGAGGAAGGCGGCCAGTGTCGGCAGCACCCAGCCGAGGGTGACATCGTGGAGCGGGGCCCAGGAAATGAGCGGATCAATGATCGAGCTGCCCCAGCCCAAGCCATCAAAGGTAATCAGGGCGGACCACACGACGGAGACCCAAATGGCCAGGCGGAAAGCCCAGTGGAAGGTGACCCACCGGCGCGCGAGGGGCTCGATGAGCGTGACAAAGATGAGCGTGATCGCCGGCGGGTAAATGAAACCGATGATGGGGGCCGCGATGGCGAGGACGGTGTCCAAGCCCATCGTCGCCATGGCGAAGGACATGACGGCGAAGATGACGGCCCACATCTTGTAGGACACGCGCGGCAGGAGCGAGGTGAAAAACTCGCTCGTCGCGGCGATGAGGCCCACCGCGGTGCTCAGGCAGGCGAGGAGGACGATGAGGCCGAAGACGAGCTGTCCGGGAAAGCCCATGGCTAGATGCGCGGCGTCGGCAAGCAGCCCGGCCCCATTGTCGTAGCGGCTGGGGTCGGGGATGATCTGGCCGATGTAGCCGAGGGCGACGTAGATGACGCCGAGGATCGCCCCCGCGCCAACTCCGGCGAGGATCGTGCCGCGGACCAGCGCCGAACCGGTGGGGAAGCTGCTGTGTTTGAGCGTGGAGATGACGATGATGCCGAACGCCAGCGACGCGATGGAATCCATCGTGAGGTAGCCCTCCAACAGCCCGGCCGCCAGCGGCGCATCGGCGTACTTCTCCGCCGGAGCTCCGGCGACGCCATCGAAGGTGCGCAGCGCGATGACCACGAGCACGAGCAGCAGGGCCAGCAGGACCGGGGTGAGGACCTTACCCAAATTATCGACGATCGCCGTCGGGTTCCACGCCAGCAGCAACGCCACACCGAAAAAACAGAAGTTAAAAGCCGCCGACGCGGTCAGCGTATCCCAGCCGGTCAGCGGCTGAAAAGCGGTCTCGAAGGAGACCGCACCGGTCCGGGGTAGCGCATAAAACGCGCCGATGGACAGGTATGCCACGACGGAAAACACCACGCCGAAGAACACGCCACCGCGGGAGGCGAGGTCGCGCATATCGTTGCCGGAGATGGCGATGGCCACGATCGCCAAGATCGGCAGCAGAACGCCGGTGCTGAGGAAGCCGATGATCGCCGGGGTGAAGCTCGTGCCCGCCTCCACTCCCAACATCGGTGGGAAGATGAGGTTGCCCGCTCCGAAGAACATGGAAAACAACATGAGCGCTGTGACAGCGATGGTCAACAGGGGCTTTTTCTTCGACATCTCTTCAGGGGTCCTCGCGCGGTGTGGTCAGGCAACAGAAAACGGAAACGTTTTCCCACGTTACCCGCACTTTCGGCCAGAAGCACAACCGAGGTGCGCTAAGGATTAAGCAAGCGACGCACCGCATCCAGCGGGATATCCACCCAATCTGGGCGGTTGTTGGACTCGTAGACCACCTCGTACAGAGCCTTATCCAAGACGTACGCATCGAGCAGGGACGACGGGGAAAGCTGATAGCCCTGCAAGAAGGCCTCCGTTGCCTCGGCCGCCCACGCTGCGGGATCGGCCGGGCCCGCGCCTTGGCCACTTCGGGCCGGGAAGTGCGCCGCGTAGTCGAAGGAACGAATCACCCCGGCGACGTCACGGAGCGGGGAATCCGGAAGGCGACGCTCCGCCAGCGGACGCGCCGGCTCCCCCTCGAAATCGATGAGCACGTAGGTGTCCTGGTTTCGCAACACCTGGCCCAAGTGGAGGTCACCGTGGATGCGCTGGATGGTCTGCTCCGCACCGTCACCATCACCGTCGGAGAGTAGACGGTAGACCTCACGGACAGAATCCTCATGCTCGGCGAGGACCGGGGCGCGGGTGATCATGTGGTCGAGGTGGTCTTCGAGGGTCGACACCACGCTCGCCAACGGCACAGACTGCGTGGGCAGCGCGTGAGCGAGGGCCTCGTGCACCGCGCGAGTAGCCTCCCCGAGGAGAGACGCCTCGGGCCCGAAATGGGCACCAAGAGCGGAGAAACCAAGGGCGTAGCGCCACCCATCATCGGCGTCGGGGATGAAATCCTGGATCATCGCCAACGTGTGATCCTCGCCATCGATGTTCTCAGTCACCCAGCCGCGCACCGCAGCCACGTGCGGCGAATCCGGGATCTGCGACAGTAACTCCACGTCCGGGTTCTGGCCCGCCTCCAGGTGGCGGAAGACCTTCACCATCGCGTTCTCGCCAAAGATCAGCGACGTATTGGACTGCTCGCCGCTGATCGCCCGGCCACCGCCATCCAGCCCGGGGGCGCTGCCGTGGAGCACACCGAACCCAGCGGGAGCACCGCCCGTGAGGGCGGCACCGTAGGTGCCAATGACCTCGGGCAGGTGGAAGACGTCGTTATCAGCGGCGTCGATAAGCACCTGATACAAATCGCTCGTGCCACCGTGATGGACGCGCACCACCTGCAACCGCCAACCATTAGCGATGGTGGCCTCACGGACGACATCGATGGAATCGATCGGCTCGGATTTCGCGCCGTAGAAGCGGGCGCCCTCCAGCATCCGGATGAGATTTTCCACTATTCCTCCTCGGACAAGTCAAACCAGAAGAAGCCATGCGGCGGCAACGTGACCACCCACGGATGCTCGCTGATCGGCGGGAACATCTCGCCGCCCGACAGCTCGCGCGGGGTGACACCGGCGTACTGCGCCAAATCCAGCGACACGGCCTGCGGGCGATCAGAAAGATTGTTCACGCACAGGATGCGCTCGCCGCGATATTCACGGATGAAGGTCAACACCGCATCGTTGGGGCAATCGACCTCCGTGTACGAGCCACGCCCGAAAGCGTGGTACTGCTGGCGGATGTGAATCTGCGCGCGCGTCCACTGCAGCAGCGAATTATCCCGCTTCATCTGCGTCTCGACGTTGACAGTGGCGTACCCGTACTGATCATTCTGGATCGCCGGCAAGTAAAGACGCTCCGGATCAGCCTTGGAAAAACCACCATTGCGGTCGCTTGACCACTGCATCGGGGTGCGCACCCCATCGCGGTCATAGAGCCAAATGTTGTCGCCCATACCGATCTCATCGCCGTAGTAGAGCACCGGCGAACCCGGCAGCGACAGCAGCAGCGCCGTGAACAGCTCCAGCTTGTTGCGATCACCATTGAGCAGCGGAGTCAGGCGGCGGCGAATACCCACGTTCGCCTTCATGCGCGGATCCTTAGCAAAATGCTTGTACATGTAGGCGCGTTCCTCGTCGGTGACCATCTCGAGGGTCAACTCGTCGTGGTTACGCAGGAAGATGCCCCACTGAGCGGTCTTCGGGATCGCGGGGGTATCCGCCAAGATCTCCGAGATCGGGGTCCGCGACTGCTGGTGCACACCCATGAAGATGCGCGGCATCACGGGGAAGTGGAAAGCCATGTGGCACTCATCGCCGAACTCCGGCTCACCGAAGTACTCGACGACATCATTGGGCAGCTGGTTGGCCTCGGCGAGCAGCACTCGGCCCGGGTACTCATCATCAATAACCCCGCGGACCTGCTTCAAAAACTCATGCGTCTCCGGCAAGTTCTCACAGTTCGTTCCCTCCCGCTCGAAGAGATAGGGGACCGCGTCGAGGCGGAAGCCATCCAGGCCCAAGTCCAACCAGAAGCGCATGACATCAAGCATGGCCGCGCGCACCGGCGGATGATCGTAGTTGAGGTCAGGCTGGTGGGAGAAGAAACGATGCCAGAAGTACTGCTTGCGCACCGGGTCATACGTCCAGTTGGACTCCTCGGTGTCAATGAAGATGATGCGGGCATCGGAGTACTCGGTCGGATCATCGGACCACACATAGAAGTCACCGTAGGGGCCCTCCGGGTCACGGCGAGATTCCTGGAACCAGGCGTGCTGATCCGAAGTGTGGTTCATGACCAAGTCCGTGATCACGCGGATGCCGCGCTTGTGAGCGTGGTCGATCAACTCGACGAAATCATCCACCGTGCCAAACTCCGGCAGCACCTCGCGGAAGTTACGAATGTCATAGCCGCCGTCCTTGAGCGGAGAATCATAGAACGGCGGAAGCCACAGGCAATCGATGCCCAGCCACTGCAAATAGTCCAACTTCTCCGTCACGCCCCGCAGGGAACCCGAACCCGTATTCTCCGGGTCGTAGAACGCGCGGACCAGGACTTCGTAGAACACCGCGTCCTTGAACCACTCGCGGTCCGGGCGCTCCCACGGGTTGTCACCGGGAGCGGGAGCTGGAGTTTCGAAGTCCTGCGACTTCGACTCCACGATGTAGCCCTGGGCATTCGTTTCCGGCCGAGTGGCGGAGGGGGCGGTGTCCGTATCCGCCAGCGGACCGGTAGCCAAACCGGGTTGCGAGGACTCCGTAGCATCGGAGGCGCCGGTGAAGCCGGTCTGGACATCAGTGGTGGTGTCTTCACTCATAGATTCAAGCGTAGGTAGTTTGAATGAAGAGTGCAGCCCTTTGTCGTTCCGGCAGGTCACCGGGCCCTTGGGGCGACTATTATTCGGAAGGCGAGCTCGCGAATGCTCGCACCATTGCCTGCTCCATGCGGCTGACAGTTTCCTCCAGGATTTCCCGGGACGTGCCAAAGTTCAGTCGGGCGTGGTGCAAGCCACCGTCACCGAAGTACAGACCATCGTTGAATGCGACGCGGGCGTGCTCGCGCAGCCAGATGGCCGGGCGCTCAAGGTGGCCGATAGCCGTGTCAGAGAAGTCCAGCCACATGAGGTACGTCGCCTCCGGGTTGCTCACCCGCAACCCCGGGATCCTCCGTGGCAACTCCGATACTAGCCAGTCGCGGTTGCCGCGGAGATACTCCAACTGCTGGTCCAGGAAGTCGATGCCCAGGCGGTAACAGGCAGTGGCGGCGAAGATACCCAGGGTGGACGTGCCGTCTTTGGCCACACCAGTCATGGACCCCCACGTCGTGAGATCTTGGGGATTGGTGAAGATGATTTGCGCGCACTTGAGCCCGGCGATGTTCCAGGCCTTGGAGGTGGCGGTCACGGTGATGCAGACCTTGGCAGCCGCCTCGCTGACGCTGGCGGCACACACATGACCATTGCCCTCGGCGTCGCCGTAGACCAGGGGAGCGTGGATCTCATCGACGAGGACGCGGGCATCATAACGATCAGCCAGCTCGCACAACTCGAT
The DNA here is from genome assembly GCF_001021045.1 of Corynebacterium testudinoris. Taxonomy (NCBI): domain Bacteria; kingdom Bacillati; phylum Actinomycetota; class Actinomycetes; order Mycobacteriales; family Corynebacteriaceae; genus Corynebacterium; species Corynebacterium testudinoris. Next base: position 1,995,214 of record NZ_CP011545.1, on the reverse strand, counting down.
GAGGAACTCGCGGGAGAGCGTATAGCCCAGGGGATTGTTCGGGGAACACAGCAGGATGGAGCCTGCCCCGGCGGCAAATTCGCGCTCGATATCGGCCAAGTCCAGGCCGCCGTAGGCATCGATGGTGTGCATCGCGCGGCGAGCGGTTTCAGGAACCTCGAGGAAAGGCGGGTACGCCGGAACCGGAACAATGACCCCCGAATCCGGGCGGGTCATATATTCGACGGCTAAGAGGAGACCGCGGACGACATCGGGCACGACGACCACCATCGCCGGGTCGATGCGCCAGCCGTAACGCTGCGCATAAAAATCGCTGAGTGCGGCGGGAAGATCAGACTCGGCGGGGGTGTACCCAAAGGACTCATTCTCCACCGCCTCCACGATGGCCTTCTTCACCTCTGAGCAGGTGAAAAAGTCACTCTCGGCGATCCACAGCGGGAGAACGTCATCGTCGTAGACGGTCCACTTGCGGGTCTGGCGGGTCTTTAGTTCATCAAGGCTAGGAAACTGCATGCCCCTAGGGTAGCGCCAGACTACTCGGCAGCATCGTCAGCCGCGTCGACCCCATCAGCGACAAAGCCATACTTCTTCAGACGGGCCCGGTCGGCGGCGGACGAGGACGCAGTGAGCTGGAGGAGTTCGGCGTAGATGCCGCCAGAGGCGGCAAGCTGATCGGGGGACCCGATCTCATCGACGACGCCATCGCGCAAGGTGACGATGGTGTCGACCGACGCGATCGTCGATAAGCGGTGGGCAATGATCAGTGTCGTGCGATCCTTCATCAACTCGTCCAGACCGGCCTGGACAGCGCGCTCCGACTTGGTGTCCAGCGCCGACGTAGCCTCGTCGAGGACCAGCACCGGCGCATCCTTAAGCATCGCCCGGGCGACCGCCACGCGCTGTTTCTGACCACCCGACAAACGCAGCCCGCGCTCACCGATAATGGTGTCGTAACCAGCGGGGAAGCGCGAAATAAAGTCGTGGGCGTTGGCCCGCTTCGCCACCTCGATGATCTCCTCCTCGGTGGCATCGGGGCGACCATAGGCAATGTTTTCGCGCACCGTACCGGAGAACAACGCCGCCTCCTGGAACACCACGCCAACGCTCGCGCGCAGCTGCGCAGCCGTGAGATCGGCCGTGTCACGCCCGCACACCGTCAACGAACCGCTCGACAACGGATACAGCCCCAACATGAGGTTGACCAGCGTCGACTTGCCGCCACCAGATTCACCGACCAAGGCCACCTTCTCGCCCTCCCGCGCGGAGAAGCTGACGTGGCTGATGACATCGTGGCCCTCCTCATAGGCAAACGTGACGTCATCAAAAGCTACGACCGGCTCATCCGCCAGGGGCTGCAGGGGAGTGATCGGCGTGAGGTCCAGAACCGGAACCCCGGAGGCTTCCGTGGCGGCAATGAGCTCCGCGTTCGCCGTCGGCTCGAACTCCTCCTCCATGACGCGGAAGTAATCCTTGGACCCGGCGATGGCCTTCTGCGCGGTATCCACAATCCAGCTCATCATGAACACCGGCTGCTTAGCCATGTTGACCAGCTGAATGAGCATGACCATGTCGCCGAGCGTGAAATTGCCATGCAGAGTCTGGAAAAACAGCACCAGATAGATACCGAAGAAAATGATGTTGAGCGCCGCGCCCCGCAACGTATCCATCTGATGCCACCAGCGCGACTGCGGGCGAGTGATGTCAACAGTCCGGCCGTAGCGCTGCCCAAAGTGATCCAGCTCGCGCACCTCAGAAGCGAAAGACTTCACCACCTTGACCTGGCCAATCACCTCAGCGAAGCGACCATTGGCGGCATCGATCTGTTCGTTTTTCTGCCCCTCCAACTTCTGCCAACGCTTCGACGACAGCGCCGTCAGCCACATGTACAGCGGAAACAGCGAGGCCAGCAGGATGGTGAGCGGCCAGTAGTACCACGCCGTGATCGCCAGCACCGCAATGACCTGAATGATCATCGGGAGGAAGTTATTAGCAAAGGACTGCAGGAACTGCGTCAGCGACGCGATCGACCGATCCAGCCGCGCGATCACCGTACCCGTGACCTGGCTATCAAAATAGCGCTGCGGCAGGGCCAACAGCTTCGCGTAATAGCGCGTGGACAGGATCTGCCGCATCCGCATCGCCATGACGTCGCCGACATACCCGCCGAAGTTCGTCATAATCTGGTTACCCAAATCAGCCAGCAACAAGGCGATGGCCAGCCACAACAGAGTCCGGGTGACCTGCTCGACAGTCGTATCACCCTGCAGTGTGCCCACAATCGTGTCCGTCGCCTCGCGGAAAATGAACGGCGACACCAGGCCCAGCGCCGCAGCGGCGGTAGAAATGAGCACCACACCCAGGTAGTACGGCCACAGTGCCGACGCACTCCGCGCTATTCGGGCTAAAGAATTCACTGCAGAACAACTCCACTTCGCTGACAGATCAACACCAAGGTTCAGAATCGGGATTATGCCACGATCTGCGGGGTACAGCCCAAGTCTCGCCGAATCCCTGGCTACACTGATCACAGACCACTTTGTAGAAAGGCTGCCACGTGAAAATGACCCGCCCTGTCGTCGGCACACTCGTCGTCTCCGCGCTGCTGCTCAGCGCCTGCGGATCTGGCAACGACGCCACCGCCCCGACCCCCACCGACTCCATCGCGGTCACCACGTCGGAAGCCCCCACCTTCGAGGCGAAAGAAGTGCAGCCCGTCACCGCCAGCCGCACCCAAAAGACCCTCGACCCGGGACTCAACGTCGAATTCACCTTCCAGGGCAGCTCTTATGCCAACTCTGGCGGCACGATGATCACGATTCTCGCGCACAACCTCAATGACGCCCCCGTCCCCACCGACGCCATCGGCACCCCAACCCTGACGTACAACTCTGGCGGCAGCCGCGTCACCGCGGAACCGCAGGCAGCGTCAGCCAGCGACGGCATCATCGGCCTCGACGAGCCCCTCGGCGCCGGAGCCTCCACCAACTTGCGCTACGTCTACAACGTCTCCTCCGGCAACCTGTGGGATGCCGAATTGAAGATCGGCAACGTCATTTTTAAGGGCAGTTTGAACTAGTTGCGTCACTCCGGGAACCGGGTCGTGATTTCCGGAGTCTAAATGTGGCGAGCACACACGTGCTCCGGATCTGCGTTAACGGCGATCCGTCCCGAGCCCACAAGGGGACAGCCCACTCATGCCTGCCCGCCGCCTTTTCATCCTCGCTGCTGCACTACTACTCACCGCCTGCACCCCGCTTATCGACGATGCTTCGTCCCCGACCTCAGCCGTCCCCTCCGGGCCGGCCACCACCTCAGCGGCACCGCAGCCGTTGGCGCTAGAACTGGCGGAGTTCGATCCCGAGGGAGACTTCACGGTCATTGACCCGTGCACGGAGATTCCCGAGGAGGTGTACGCGGCGGCGGGCCTGGGGGAGGTCACTTACGGGCCTTCTTATGAACGGGAGCTCTCGGCGAAATGTTCCTACAACGCTGACTCTGTCAGCAAAGATGGTCTGTTCATCGTGACAGGGGATCGGGTACCAAAGTCTCGGGTCATCGAGCTGGGGTATTTGCTTGAACCTCCGGTGCAATCAGCCCTGGAAGGGGTCTATTTTCACCACATGGGAGTTGATATCGGCACGGCTTGTAGTGCCGTCGTCCACACCACTCGGGGGAGGTTCGTGGTGAATTACGGGGAATTGAACACGGACACGACTCAGCTGGCCAATTGCGGCACAGCGCTCGAACACCTGGAAAGAATCATTCATCACTTGGGGGAAAACAATGGAAATGCACATCGTTCCTGAATCACTGCGTTTAGGATTCAAAAAGATTGCCGCAATCTCGGATCGCGCGGCATCAATGGCGGACAAAGCGGCGCAGGCGTCGCTCAATGGCAGCTTCTCCGGGGTCTCCGGGCTGGACCAACTCGGTGGTGGCCACGGAGGAGTCATCAATGGCGGAGCGGGTTCTGCTGCAAAAATCCTGGGAAGCTATGCCGAACAAGTCAACTGGCTCAGCAACGCGATGGCTGCCACCACGCAAGCGCTCACTGGCCAGAACACATTTGTTGGTCACGGGATGGACCTGGCCGATGAGGGCGGTTCGGTGGGAACCGAAGGAGTTGTCTTCCCGGAGCGACCGAGACCGCAGTTCGAGAATTTTGACTTTCAGCCGCCGTTTGTCACTCCGGCTCTGTCGTTAGAGCACCTATCGACGGAGTTCACGGCGACCAAGTTGAAGGAAGCAGTTGATGCGGCTGCTCGATGGAATCAGCTCTCCGCCGAAGCTGCTGTTATCGCGGACGATCTTCACTCGGTGGCCCGGGAAGTGGCGGATAGCAACAGCGGCGACGTGATCGATGCGGCGGTGGAGAAGATCGAAGGTGTCGCAATGGCCGGGGAGACCTTCGCCCAGAATGCTTCGATCATGCAGACCTCGGTGGAGCGGTTGGCGGCGATCAAGTCGCAGGGGGCGCACCGCGTGAATGTGGCGAAGATGAAGATCTACCCCATCTCGGACCCGGTCCAGCGAATGGCTGCTGAGCAGGCTTTCCTCCAGACGTTCCCAGCGACATTTAGCCCGTTCGTGACCACGGGCATTCCGCCAATTCGCAACCTCATGGTGATGGATGGCTCCGGGGATGGCGGCGGAGAGATCGCGCTGGGCATGGAAGACATTGAGGGCAAGGGTTCCAAGCACAACTCGACGGGAGTGCGCCCGGAGGGCATGACGCAGATGCTGCACGCCGCGACCCAGGCCATGGGAGAGGGCTCGTTTGGCACGGTTGAGCAAGGAATGGATGCACTGTCCGGGGTGGGGGCCGAGGGTGTTTCCACCACTGCCGCCAACGCCGCCACCTCGGCATTGCCGGCCCCGCCGATGTCCATGCCGGGTGGACTCGGACTGGGCGGCGGTGCACCGGCAGCACCGGCCTTTGGCGCTAGCGGAATCCCTGCCGCCCCGCTTCCCATGGGTGGGCAACGGCCCTCGTTGGGCACAATGGGGACAATGGCGGCGTCGGCAAGCATGCCGCCACTTCGCCCCATGATGGGCGAGCAGGGGATGGGTGGCGCGATGGGCGCCTACGGCATGGGTCGGGCAGGTACTGCCGGCGCCAGCGGTGGTCGGGGTGGCTCGGGGCCGATCATTGGTGGCGCCGGAAGTGGCGGTGTTCTGTCCGCCGTGCCGGGCACTGGCTTGGCACCCACGGCGACGCCTGCGGGTGCGGTGGGGACGGGGGCGTCCACACGCACTCCAGGGACTGGCACCGGGCGCGGCATGATGCCGATGATGGGTGCCCCGATGGCCGGAGGAGCCCAGCAGGGCAAGGCCAGCGGCAAGGTCCGGACCGTGACATCGGCGGTCGAAGAAGATGAGAACCTGGCGGCGTTGCTCGGGGAGCGCGCACCGGTGGTTCCGGGCGTCATCGGAGCATGGGTGCGGGGATAACCTACAGTTGGTGGCATGACTGACGCCGTTGAACTGGTAGTTCTCGCCGATTCCTCCGGGAATCCGGCGGGGACTGCGCCCAAAGCGACTGTGCACACGGACGACACCCCGCTGCACTTCGCGTTTTCCTGCTTCCTCCTCAACCACGAGGGGAAGCTATTAATGACGCGGCGGGCTTTGAGCAAACGGACGTGGCCGGGTATCTGGACTAATAGTTTCTGCGGCCACCCTGGTCCTGGAGAGTCAGCGGCCGACGCGGTAGCCCGGCGCAGCATCGAGGAGCTGGGGCTGCGCGAGGGGGCGATCGAAAAGATCACCGAGGTACTGCCGGACTTTAGCTACCGGGCCGTCGATTCCAGCGGGATCGTCGAGTGGGAGATTTGTCCAGTGTTCGTGGCCACGCTGGTGGAGGGGGAGGAACCGGCCCCGTCGCCGGACGAGGTTGATTCTCTTGAATGGGTCGATCCGGCTGCGGTGATCCAAGCAGTAGACATTGCCCCATTCGCCTTTAGTCCGTGGTTGGCGGAAGAACTGAGTGATCGGCGCCTGCGTCAGGCACTGACCTAAGCGCCGAATGCCTCCCGCACCATGCGGAGGGGGTCGCTGATGACCTCGTCGTGGCCGGTTTCCAGATTGAAGCGGAGCGCCTGCCGGCCGGTGTCGGGAGAAAATGCTGGCCACGGCAGTTCTTCGCCGCGGGCAAACGCCAGGAGGAGGTCGTGCAGGGGGCCGGGTTCCAGCCCGAATGCAACCGGAATCTCGGAACAGTGGATGGCGGGGCCGTGGGTGCGGACGAACTCGGTCATCCACACCTGCCCGGGGGTTTCCTCGGCGGCTTGGGAGACCCAGCGGCGGTTGGAGGCATCGCCAATGAGGCGGCCGACGATTCGCCGGGGGTCGATCGCGCGGGCCTGCTCTAACCAGGTGTCGAAGGAACCGGTCATGCCCATCCGGCGACTCATCCGCCGGGCGATCCCCTCGCGCCAGCGCAAGGAATCAGCTTTCTGGCCTGCGGGCATGTGATAGAACTCGTCGCGGGTGGAGGTGACCCACAGGGGGATCCTGGCAAGCTCGTGGCCATCGAGAGGCGAGGGGCCCAGCGCCATGTCCATGCCGTGAAAAGTCCGGAAGCGTTTATAACCGCGGTCCAGGGCTTTCGGGGAGACCCGGGATAGGGCATCGCGGGTAATCGGCTTCCCCAGCGCGATGCGCAGTGAGGTTTTGCGCTCGGAGAAAGAGGCGCGGGGAAAGCACGGCGACATCGCCATGACGCGGCGGAATCCTCCGCGGAAGTGATCTCGCCGGGCCAGCCACAGAGCCGTCGTTGCGCCGGCTGATTGGCCGACGAGGGTGACATTCGTCGGGTCGCCGCCGAAGGATTCAATGTTGCGTTGAACCCATTCCAGGCCGAGCTGGCAATCATCAATGCCACGGTAGCGATCGGGCTCGTCGTCATGAAAACGCGCGAAACCAGCGAGTTTCACCCGGTAGCCAATGTGCACGGTGACCACCCCGGAGTGGGCATTTGGGGTGCCGTCGGCACGGCGATCGCCGTGCGTGCCGTACTCGAAGCGACCGCCGTGGATGTAGACGACGACCGGAAGGTCGGCGAGGGGGCGAGCCGTTGACGGCGTGACAACGCTGAGGGCGATGGTCTCGGGGCGGTAGGTGGTGGCGTCGATAAGCTCTTGGGGTGCCAGGCGCGTGGCGTTGGCGAAGTCGCCGGGAATGTCCGAATAGGGGATGGAATGGAAGCGGGTGACGTCGCCGTCGGACACCCCGACGATGGTGCCGGCGGGGCAGCTAACGCGCACGGTGGTGGACATGGGGACAACGCTACCAACCGCGGATCGCTACCATCGGGCCTCATGACTGTGAATCCTCTGCTCCAGACCTCAGACCTGCCCTACGAGCTGCCCGCGTTCGCCGATATCACTCTCGAGCATGCCGTTGAGGCCTTCGAGGTGGGATTGGCCGAGCAGCGCGAGGAGATCGCCGCGATCGTCGCCGCGGATCCCACCTGGGAGAATGTTGTTGAGGCGCTGGAGAAGTCCGGCCGGACGCTGGAGCGGGCCTCCGCGTGGTTCTTTAACCTGCAGGGCACCGATTCCACCGATGAGATGGATGCCGTGGCCGCCGACATCGTGCCTAAGCTTTCGGCGCATTCCGACGCGATTTATCAGAATGCCGCGCTGTACCAGCTGCTTGCCGACGTCGTCGTTCCCGACGATGCGGAATCCCAGCGCTTGCACGAGCTCCTGTTGCGTCGCTTCACGCGCCGCGGTGCGGCTCTTGACGAGGCGGGTAAGCAGCGTCTGGCTGAGATCAACCAGCGCTTGAGTGTGCTCTCGGAGGAGTTCGGGCGCTCCCTCCTCGCGGACACCAAGCGCCTGGCCGTTCGCTTCTCCAACGCTGAACAGCTGGCTGGCCTGAGCGAATCCCGCATCGAATCCGCGCAGGCAGACGCCGATGGCGACGGCTACCTCCTGCCGCTCGAACTGCCGACCGTGCAGGCTGACCAGGCCCTGCTCACTGACCCGGCCTCACGGGCCGCCCTCTACGAGGCGTCGCAGCAGCGCGGAGACACCTCCAACGCCGCCAACCTCCTCGAGCAGGTCCAGCTGCGGGCGGAGCGGGCGCGCCTGTTGGGCTTTGACACCCATGCTGATTACGTCATCGCGGAGGAAACCGCCGGTACCGCTCAGGCCGCCCGCGACTTGCTCTTTGACTTGGCTCCGGCTGCCGCCGCGAACGCCGATGCAGAGCGAAAGCTCGCCTCTGAGCTGGCCGGCGAGCCCGTCACTGGGGCCGATTGGCCCTACTGGCAGGCCAAGGTCCGCGAGCGCGACTTCTCCCTCGACGACGAGGAGCTGTCGCGCTATTTCCCGCTGCGCCAGGTGCTGGAAAAGGGTGTGTTCTTCGCTGCTGAGCGCCTCTACGGCATCACCGTGGTCAAGCGTGATGACCTGCAGGGATATGCCGACGGCGTCGACGTGTGGGAGGTCAACGACGGAGGCGAGGGCATTGGCCTGTTGCTCACCGACTACCGCTCGCGTCCCTCCAAGCGGGGCGGGGCGTGGATGAGCTCGTTTGTTGACCAATCCGAACTGCTGGGTACCAAGCCCGTCGTGGTCAACGTCATGAGCATCACTCACCCGACCGATGGCTCGGAGCCGCTGCTCACGATCGACCAGGTCACGACCCTATTCCACGAGTTTGGCCACGCCCTTCACGGCCTGCTCTCGAAGGTCCGTTACCCCACGCTGTCCGGCACCAATGTCCCCCGCGACTGGGTTGAGTTCCCCTCCCAGATCAACGAAAACTGGGGCTTCGACCCGGAGGTCCTGCGACACTACGCCCACCACGTCGACACGGGCGAGGTCATCCCCGACGAACTCGTCGAGGCCGTCATTGCTGCTCGCCAATTCGGACAAGGTTTTGCCACCTCCGAGTACCTCGCGGCCGCCATCATCGACTTGGCATGGCATTCCCTGACGCCGTCAGAGGCAGCGACGATGGGGGACACCGCGGACTCGATAAGCGACTTCGAACAGCGCGCCCTCGAGGACGCAGGCCTCGTCGTTGATGAGCTGGCGCCGCGTTACCGCTCGACGTATTTCAACCACATTTTCGGCGGTGGCTACTCCGCCGGCTACTACTCCTACCTGTGGGCCGAGGCGCTCGACGCGGACGGCTTCGACTGGTTCAGTGCCCAGCCGGATGTCCGCGCCGCCGGTGAGGCGTTCCGCGACCTCATCCTCTCCCGCGGCGCGACCCTCGACTACGGCGATGCTTTCCGGCAACTTCGTGGCCGCGATAAGGATGTCGCGCCACTGCTGCGCCGCCGCGGGCTCGCCGGTTCTGACGTGCGCTAGATTAGTCCCATGCTTGACGACGTCCTCGACCGCAGCGCCGAAGTAGTGGTTTCCGCACCCCTGTGGTTGCAGATTCCACTGGTCATGGTCGTCGTCGTGCCGCTCGCCATCGCGGGCGCCATGTTGCTGCTGCGCGTGGTCGATCAGGGCGCCGCATGGGGAACGCGGGCGCTCAATTCCCTTCGGCGTCGCGGCGAGTAGACTGACCAACCATGGCCAATCCCGAGGAACTCCGCAAGCAGGACCAGAAGCTGCCCAAAGCCAAGCGCAAGTACCCGCAGTCGCGGGTTACTCAGTCGCTGTGGATCCTGCTGGCGATCGTGCTGGTGGCCTGGCTGATTACCCTGATCTAGGGTGCCCGGTGGGCTGATGCGGCGATGTCCTGGAACATCGCGTTGCCCGCCAGATCCTCAATGAGCACGGGGGTGCCGTTGATATCGCACAGGGGGATGCACCAGTTGGGGTACTGGTCGCGGGTTGTTCCCGGCTGATTTTGCGCGCGGACGTCGCCGACCATGTCCACCAATGACACGCAGGTCAGGGCGGAGGGAGTGCCCGCCATGAAGCGGTGGAGGCCGGCGATGAGTTCGGCGACGTCGCCACGCTCGTGTCGCTTGAGTCCAACGAATTCCACCTCGGCCAGCTCGGTTCCGTCGAATGAGCCGGTCTCGCGGACTCGATCGAGGACTTCTGCCTGCCACTCGAGGTCATCGGAGTCCTCGTCGGCGGCGTCCCGGGTGAAAAGTCCGAGTTCCTCTCGCAGCGTGATGTGCTCGCCGGCGAGGTAGCCGGCCGTCGGCGGGAGATCGTGCGTGGTCACGGAGCTCAGCGCCAGCTGCCGGTACTCGCTCTGGAGGCGGGGGCCCTTAACTGTGGGGGAGCCTTCGAACCACAGCACGGAGGTGCCCATGATGCCCTTCGCGGCCAAGACGTCCTGAATCCACGGCTCGAACGTGCCCAGGTCCTCGCCGATGACTACGGCCCCGGCGCGCTCAGCCTCCAGGGCGAGGATGCCGACGAGGGCTTTGTGATCAAAACGCACGTAGGTGCCCGTCGTGGGGGACTGCATGCGCGGGATCCAATAGAGACGGAACAGCCCAAGGATGTGATCGACGCGGATGCCGCCGGAATGGCGAAGCACCGTAGCCAGAAGGTCACGCCACGGCTGGTAGCCGGCTTCAGCGAGCTTGCGCGGATCCCAGGGCGGCTGGGACCAATCCTGACCATGCTGGTTGTAGCCATCCGGCGGGGCTCCCACGGAGGCGTCCGGGGCGAGGTACTCGGCGAGGTTGTGGGCATCCGCCCCGCCCGGGTGCACACCCACCGCGAGATCAGCCATGATGCCAATCTTCATGCCGGCGGCCTTCGCCCGAGCCTGGGCGGCGGCGAGCTGCTCATCGCAGAGGAACTGCAACCACATGTAGAAGCTGACCAATTCGTCTTCTGCCGGGGCGATCGAATGTGCGGCCTTGTTGTGAATGAGCTCGTATTCTCGCTGGGCGCACCAGGTAGCGAAGTCGATGAGGCCGCCGCCTTCGCGGTCGACGTAGGCGAGGAACTCCTCGGTGCGCTCCGGCGTGCGGGGCAGGTGATGGATCTCCCGCAGGACATCGAGCTTGGCTTGGAAGACCGGGTTGCGGTCAATGATCTCCCCGGATCGGTTGTCGGCGCGCAACTCGGTGGCCAGCTCGGTGATGTCGGCGCGGGTGTCTTCATCCAGGTTGGCCAGCTCGGGGACGTCCTCGATGCGCAAGTAAATGGGGTTGATGAAACGGCGCGTCGTCGGCAGGTACGGGGAGTCCTCCACCGGGGGGAAGGGCTCTCCGGCGTGCATGGGGTTGACCAGGAGGTAGTCGGCGCCGGCCTCGGTGGCCAGAATTTCGGCGAGCTGACCCATGTCGTGGAAATCGCCGATGCCCCAGGATTCCCGGGAACGCACCGAGTACATCTGCGCCATGACCCCCGTGGTGGGCTGGTCGACGTAGGAATCGGTAGTGGACAACCGGGCGGGGGTGATGACGAGGGCGCACTCTTTGAAGAGGTCGTTCGATTTCAGTTGCAGGCGGTGCCAGCCGAGCGGCAGATCGGCGGGGATGCGGAAGGTGGCTTCGCCCCAGGTGACGCCGTCGTTATCGGTGGTCGGGGGCGTCCAGTTCTCTTCCTGGGTGGCCTCCCGCGACGTACCATCCTCCAAGATGATAAGCACCTCGGCGGGGGCGCCGTCATGGACGTGGACCGGGAAGGCTACGGCGTTGCCTTCCGAGGTCACGATGCTCGGCGGCAGGGGTCGGGTGGCCTCCGCGAGGCGGAAGGCGGCCAGGGCCTCATGCAGCTCTGCGTCATCGGGGTGTTCGGACAGCTTGACGTCGAGGGCACGGAGGGTTTTGAGCAGGGTGTCGTCGGACACCGTGATCCCTTCACCGTCGCTGGCGGTGTAGTGCGTGGCGACGCCGTGGGCGTCGGCAAGTTCTCTCAACACATCCTGGTTAGTCACACCTGCACATCCTGCCACCTTGGGCGCCATTTTGCTGAAATTTGGAGGCTCGTTGGGTGCCGCGGCGGCGCGGTATGTGTCCCGGATCGGGGTTGGAAAGGGTAGCGTAATGAGGAAATCGTCATGTTTTGCTGTGGTATGCCAGGGGCATGCCTGGGCAATTCACGACGGGAAATCCGCCTAAATTGTCGCCAACCACGCCGTGAATGAACCACGATAGAGAGGACCTTGTCAGTGCAGGAGTACAGCACCCCGGCTGAATTTGAGATTGCCCCCGGCGAAACCTGCCTCACCGCCATGCTGGACATGGCGAAGGCTCGCCCCCACGGCGTCATGTTTACTCGCCCCGCCAATTACGAGTGGGTGAATGTCACCAGCCGCGAGTTCGTCGAGGAGGTGTACGAGGTCGCCAAGGGGCTCATCGCCGCGGGCGTCGAGCACGGCGATCGCGTGGCCTTGGTGTCTGCGACCCGTTATGAATGGTCGCTGCTGGACTTCGCTATCTGGGCCGCCGGCGCTGTGTCCGTTCCTGTCTACCCGTCTTCCTCGCTGTCCCAGATGCAGTGGATCATCGAGGATTCCGGCGCGGTCCTGGCCATCACGGAAACCCGCGACCACTCGGAGCTGCTTGGCCACCTCGTCCTTCAGGAGGATGGCACCCCTGGCCTGCAGGGTTCGCCCTCCCAGCTGCGGCGCGTTCTGGAGATCAATTCCTCGGCGGTTGCCACGCTGAAGTTTGAGGGCCGCGGGATCGAGGACGCAGAGGTTGACGCTCGCATCGCCAACACCTCCACCGATGACCTCGCCTCCCTGGTGTACACCTCCGGTACGACGGGTCGGCCGAAGGGTTGTCGCCTGTCGCATCGCAACTGGCTGTCGGAGGTCCGCGCGCTGCTGACCCACCCCATCGGCGGCATCGCCGTCCCCGGTACCCGCGTGCTCACCTTCCTGCCGTTGGCGCACGTGCTGGCTCGCGCCGTGTCCTTGTCCGTGGCCATCGGCGGCGCTACCCAGAACCACTGGTCGGACTTTTCCACCCTGTCCGTCGAATTTGCCCGCTCCCGGCCCAATCTCATCCTCGGTGTCCCGCGAGTGTTTGAAAAGGTGCGGAACTCGGCCGCAGCGAACGCCGCTGATGGCGGGGCGCTGAAGTCCAGCATCTTCGCCGGCGCCGAGAAGACCGCCATCGAATACTCCCGCGCTCTGGATACCCCCGAGGGGCCGTCGCGGGTGCTGGTGGCTAGGCACAAGGTCTTTGACCGGTTGGTGTACTCCAAGATCCGTGCCGCGATCGGTGATTCGGTGAAGTACTGCATCACGGGTGGTTCGGCCATGAGCCATGACTTGCTGCACTTCTTCCGCGGCCTCGGCGTCACCATCTATGAGGGGTATGGACTCACGGAGACGGCCGCGGCGGCGGCTGTCGATTTCGACGATCAAAAGATTGGCACCGTCGGTCGTCCGGTGGGTGGCACGACGATCCGCATCAATGAAGACGGCGAGATCCTCATCAAGGGTGACATCGTCTTCGACGGATATTGGAACAATGACGAGGCCACCGAGGAGTCCATGGAGGATGGCTGGTACAACACCGGCGACCTCGGTGAGCTGCTCGAATCGGGCCATCTGGTCATCACCGGCCGGAAGAAGGACCTCATTGTCACCGCCGGCGGCAAAAACGTCTCGCCTGGCCCCATGGAGGATTCGCTGCGCTCGCACCCGCTGGTCTCTCAGGCCATGGTCGTCGGCGACGGCAAGCCGTTCATCGGCCTGCTGGTCACCCTCGACGAGGATGCGATGACTCGCTGGAAGCTCAACCACAACATCCCGGAGAACAAGTCGCTGTCGGATTTGGCCACGAATCCGAGCCTGCGGGCAGAGATCCAGGATGCGGTGAACAGCGTCAACAACACCGTCTCGCACGCGGAGGGCATCAAGAAGTTCTACATCCTTGATCGCGACCTCACCGAGGAGGAAAACGAACTCACCCCGACGCTGAAGGTCAAGCGCAATATCGTCGCCCAGCGCTACGCCGACGCGATCAATCACCTGTACAAGCGGTAGTAACGATGGCCACCAGCTATGTAGGTTCAGCACTGCGGCGGGCACTCGCCGTGCCTATCGACGCCCTGCGGATCCTCCTCCGCCACTGGCCAGCTCTGCTCACCGTCATTGCCGTGGGCCTGGGGTTGCGTCAGCTGGTGATCTGGCTGGCGGTCACGGTCTCGGACTACTCGCCCCTCGCGGCGGCGTTGATCGTCCCTCTGGCCCCCATCGTCGTGATGACCTCGCTCATCACGGCCCTGTGGCTGGTCAAACCCTCGCTGCCCTATGTGTCCAAGGCCCTGGCCACCCCGGCCGACGGCGTGCAGGGCCGACTGCTTACGGTCGGTGGCCTGCTCATTCCCTTCCTTACGGTGTACGCCTCCAACGGGCTGCTCAAGGAAGACACCCGCGAGTACATCTACAACGCCACTCTGGCGGAGTCCTCAACGCGCTTCCTCACGGCTGACTTCGGGCGCGTGAACTTTGAGTTCGGCTGGGTTCTCATCTCGCTCGTCGTCGTTTCCTTGATCGTGCGCAAGCTCATTGGAGTTTTCGCGCTGGGAGAAAAGTCCGTGGGGTGGGCCGGCCTGTCGGCCTACCTCGAAGTCTTGTGGATGGTCACCTTTTCCACGGTGCTCACCACGTGGGTGGCCAACGGTCGCGACTGGCTAGCCACCCGAGCCGTGATCGCCCCGGTGATTGAGACCGCCAACCAGGTCCGTGATTGGAGCCTCGAGCTCGCCGGACCAGTCGGTGCTCTCCTCAGTTGGGTTGTCACAATCCTCTCGCGTGCCGACGACGTCATCATCATCCCCGTCGCCTGGCTCACCCTCGGCGCCACGATTTATGGCACCTCGTTGGTTGTTCCCAGCACCAAGAAGAAGAAGCGGGGGCCCGCGCACTCCAAGGACAGCCCCCGCCAGTTCTCTGAGCTGGCGGTGCGGCAAGCCCGCTCGACCATCGACACGGCCGCCCAGCCCATTGTCGGACCCGTCAAGGTCACGTGGTCGGGCCTGACCAAGGTTGCCGCCGCTGGTCTGGCTCCCATGGTTACTTTCTGCCTGTTGTTCATCACGGCCAAAGCTGCGGAAGTCGGCGTGCTCTACACGGGGCGGATGCTGCTCGGGCCACGCCCGATGATGGAGGCCGCCGCCTTCCACCCCTACATCGAGGTCGTGGGACGGATGGTGTACTTCATCGTCGCCATCGTGCTCATCGCCCCGGCCATCGATAGGCTGCTGTCGGCCACGGCACCCGATGAGGGCCCCACCCAAGCCCCCGTCCAGGGCCCGGTGGAACTCGAGGATTTAACCCTCGCTGAGGACTAGCCCCACCTCGCCGGAAACGTCGAGGTCGGTGAATTCCGCGTAGTCGGGCTCGACCCAGCGCACCTGCAGGCTGGCGGGCTGCGCGCCCTCGGGGACGATGAAATACGCGGTGGTGCTCCACGTTTCCGGGCGGGGAGCACTATCCTCAAACAGCCCGAAGGCCTCGTCGATCACGCCGTATCCCGGCCCCGGCGTGTCCGGCGGAGTGCAGGTAGACAGCTGCGTCAATGCGGGGGAGTAGGTGGCAAGAGCGCTGGTGGCCTGCTCGGAGGAGACGTACTCAAACCCCTCCTTCGTGACCAAGCGCATGGAGCAGGCGTTGAGGGGAACCTCCGGGGCAGCGGCCCAATCCAGGTCAATGGCAATGACGTCGATGGGGGTGCCGGCCACCATCGTTGGTTCATCGGCGGCGCGCACGCGGTGGACTCCAGTGACCGTGATGGCGGCGTCGATGGGATAGTCCTCGCCTTCCACCGTGGCTACCTGGGAGAAGTTGAGCTGCTCACCCGCGACGGCACTCTGCGCCCGGTGATACTCCGTCGGTAGGTACACATCGACTAGACGGAACGAGGACGCAGCCAGGGCGAAACCGACCGCTGGAACCACCGCCACGTACCACCAGTTCAGCTTCACTTCGAGGCCTCCAATGGCAGGATGAGCACGGCTCCGGACATTTCGGTCATCGCGTTGCGCACCCGCAGGTGCGCACCGACGAGCTGAGTGGGATCAACCTCGAAGGTGAACGTGCAGGGGGCGGGAAGCCCCGGCTGATGGACGCCGCATCCGGTGCCCATGGACGCATTGCTGCGCCCAGCGGCGTCGATAAGCGTGGCGTCAAGCGACTCAACCTCCGGGATGTCGCTGACCTGGGCATCAACCATGAGATACGTGCCCTGGGTGCCCACGCCGTTCCACGTGTCGGCGGTGCGGGTGCCGGTGATCTCAACGGTGCCCAGGGTCGGGGCGTGCGTGCCGGTGTATTCATAGGGCTTGGTCAGCACCGCCGCCGGAAACAGGCCGTTGACCCACGTGCCCAGGGAAATCGCCGTGAGGACAAAAATCGCCAGAGCGGTGCGTTGGCTCATCGCATTCACATCGATACCTCCATCACCGGCGTCGGATCGAACCACTGCATCGAACCGTCGAGGCGGGATTGGCGCCAGGTCATCGAATTGATCGCCAGCGAATCACCCGCGACCGGGATGAGAATGTCCACCGGCACCCCCGGGTTCAGCGTGCGCACCGGGAACCCATCGTCGCGGGTCATCGAGGCGTAGGTGGAGTTCTCCGCGCCAGGGAATTCAATGATGTTGCCCAAGGTCAGCGACTGGACAGGCCGGACGCCTGTGTTGAGGGCGCGCACCCGAAGCATCCCGTCCTCTGTGCCCAATACCGTCACCTCGACGGGGCTGGCCGCAACGGGTTCGCCGATGATCGACGCCAACTCTGCGCGCTCCACTTCCGGCTCGGCCGCCGCGAAGCCCCCGAAGATCCCCAACACACCCACGGTGGCAGCGGCACCGACCAGGAGGAGGTTCTCGCGTGTGAACAGGTCGCCCTTGAGCGCCTGCGCCACCTTCATCGCGGAGTTGGTCATGGACCTAGGATACCCCGGCGAGTCTCACACACTCACGCATATTCGTGGCCTAAAGTCAGCACCGGTCCAGGAAACTCTCAACCTGAACTTGACACCGATGTTGAAGGGGTAGCCGATGCACAAGATCGCTGCTGAGCTGCGCCACCGCGAATTGACCCAGGAAATCTACAACATCGGCGATGAAGTAGCCGAATACATCGAGCACCTCACCGAAGCCATCCGCGACTGGGACGCCGAACTCGTCGACGACTGCCTCGCCGAATTCTCCGACATCCTGGCCGACGCTCGCCGCGACTCCCGCACCATCGTCGGCGAACTCCTTGGCCTGCGCCAAGCACTCATCTCCGGCGTCCGCGCCGGCACCCTGTCTGCTTCCGCCGCCACCGACACCCGCCTCCCGGAGCCGTCGCTTATCGACGCCCCCGCCCTCACCGCCGCACATCCCGTCACCGGTTCACCGGTGACCGTCGCAGTGCTGTCGGAGGCCCTGGACGGGCGGACCGCGGACGTCGCCAAGCGACTCGACGAAGCCGTCGACTGGGTACTCACCCAAACCGACCTCGTCGCCACCGACCTCAACGCCGTCAGCCTCCCGCACTTCTACGGGCGAGTGGGCACCCTCGTGCGCGGCACCGTCGCCGCCTGGCTGAGCAGCGTCGCCGAAGAACACCCCGCCTACACCCGCACCATGCGCGGCACGAACCCCCCAGCCTTCCTCGTCGAACGCGCGCGTATCGACGCCGTCGTCGCCCGCGTCGCCGCCAAACGCGCCTCGCGGAACGCCGCTTCCTAATGTTCGGCCTCTACATCCACGTCCCGTTCTGCGCCACCCGCTGCGGCTACTGCGACTTCAACACCTACACCCCCGGCGAACTCGACATGTCGCCCGGCTCCTACCTCGACTCCCTCACCCGCGAACTAGCGATGACCGGCGTCGACCGCACCGTTGACACCATCTTCATCGGCGGCGGCACCCCCTCCCTCCTCGGCGCCGACGGCCTCGGACGCATCCTCGACTCCGTCCGCGCCAACTTCACCCTGGCGCCCAACGCCGAGATCACCACCGAATCCAACCCCGAATCCACCTCGCCCGCCTTCTTCGCCGGGCTCCTCGACGCCGGTTTCACCCGTATCTCCCTCGGCATGCAATCCGCCTCCGCCTCCGTCCTCCGCGTCCTCGACCGCACCCACACCCCCGGCCGCGCCGTCGCCGCTGCCCAGGAAGCCCTCGATGCCGGGTTCGAGCACGTCAACCTCGACATGATCTACGGCACCCCTACCGAAACCGACGACGACGTCGCCCGCACCCTCGACGCCATCCTCTCCACCGGCGTCGACCACGTCTCCGCCTACTCCCTCATCGTCGAAGACGGCACCGCCATGGCCCGCAAGGTCCGCCGCGGCGAGCTCCCCGCCCCCTCCGACGACGTCTTCGCCGACCGCTACGAGATGATCGCCGCCCGCCTCGATAGTGCTGGGTTCGCCTGGTATGAAGTCTCCAACTGGGCCCTCCCCGGCGGCGAGTGCCGACACAACGAGATCTACTGGCAAGACGGCGACTGGTGGGGAGCCGGCCCCGGGGCTCACTCCCACCTGGGCAACCGCCGCTTCTTCAACGTCAAACACCCCGCCCGCTACGCCGCGATGCTCGCCGAGGGCACTCTGCCCATCGCCGGCTCCGAAGTGCTTTCCGACGCCGACCGGCACACGGAAGCCCTCATGCTCGGCCTTCGCCTCCGAGCAGGCGTCCCGCTGGCCTCCATTGCTCCTGCTGGCCAGGCCGTCGTCTCCGGCTTCGTCGAGCGCGGGCTGTTGCGGCTCGTCGGCGATCGCGTGGCGCTTACCGACGCCGGCCGTCTCCTCGCCGACGGCATCATCACCGACATCCTCGTCGCCGAGGAGCGCTAACTCGCCCCTGTCGGTGGGCCAAAACCCGCACTTCCTAACAACTCTGGGCTTCAACCCCCTCCCGAACCCGCGAAGTTGTTAGCGAACGCTGCTTTCAACGGACGTCCTCAGGGACAGCCGAGCCGGGGATCGGTAAGGTAGGTCTAGCAATCAAGGGAGGTGAGTGCCAGATGGCTGGTTCAACAGATAGGCGCCGGCAGGAGGTTTTGCAGGCGATCGTGGCTGATTACATCGCCTCCCAGGAGCCGGTGGGGTCGAAGTCCCTGCTTGAGCGGCATAAACTCAATGTGTCGAGCGCGACGATTCGTAATGATATGGCGGTGCTCGAGGCGGAGGGGCTCATCGCGCAGCAGCATGCGAGTTCGGGGCGGATTCCTACGGAGAAGGGGTATCGGCAGTTTGTTGATCTCATTCACGGGGTGAAGCCGCTCTCGGCACCGGAGCGCAGGGCGATCCTCAGTTTCTTGGAGGGGGGCGTCGATCTGGAGGATGTACTGCGGAGGTCGGTGCAGTTGCTGGCCCAGCTGACCAGGCAGGCGGCGGTGGTTCAGTTGCCTAATCTGCAGGTCTCGCGGGTGAAGCACTGTGAAGTGGTGGCGCTGAGCCCGGTGAGGCTGTTGTTGGTGTTGATCACGGACACGGGTCGGGTGGAGCAGCGCAACGTCGAGCTCGATGAGGCGGTGGATGCGGACGCCGTGAGGCGTCTGCGGGACGCGCTCAACGGTGCGCTGGAGGGGAAGACGTTGACGGAGGCGTCGTCAAGCTTGGTGCAGTTGGCGGCGGATGCGCCGGAGGATATTCGGCATCCGTTGGTGCAGTCGGCGACGCGGTTGATTGAGACGCTGGTGGAGCAGCCGCGTGATCGGCTGATTCTGGCGGGGACGTCGAATCTCACGCGTCCGGGCCTGCCCAGTGTCATTGAGGCGCTCGAGGAGCAGGTCACGGTGCTGAAGTTGCTGGCGAGCGTGCCGGACCTGGGCAGTGTGCACGTGCTCATTGGCGGGGAGAATGAGGATGAGGATCTACATGAGGCGTCGGTTGTGGCGACCGGGTATGGGTCGGAGGGGCACACGCTCGGCGGTTTAGGAGTGGTCGGGCCCACATTCATGGACTACTCGGGAACAATTTCGAAGGTCTCAGCCGTTGCACGGTATGTTAGCCGTGTCCTCGCAGGCGAATAGCGGGCGAACAGCCCTGACAAACATGAAGAGTAAAGGAAGTCTAATTAACCGTGGCTCGTGATTATTACGGAATTCTGGGTGTAGCGAAGTCGGCCTCCGATGCGGAGATCAAGAAGGCTTATCGCAAGTTGGCGCGTGAATACCACCCGGATATCAACCCGTCTGCGGAGGCGGCGGAGAAGTTCCGTGAGGCGTCGGTGGCGCATGAGGTGCTCACTGATCCGGAGAAGCGGCGGATTGTGGATATGGGTGGGGATCCCATGGAGCAGGCCGGAGGGATGCCCAGTGGGGGCGGCGGCTTCGGCGATATCTTTGAGGCCTTTTTCGGTGGCGGCATGGGCGGCGGTTCGCGTGGCCCGCGTAGTCGCGTGCAGCCGGGCAATGATGCGTTGCTGCGGGTGTCCATCACGTTGGAGGAGGCTTTCGCAGGCGTGAAGAAGGACATCACGGTGGATACCGCGGTGGTGTGTGATCACTGTGAGGGCACGGGCTCGGAGTCGAAGTCTAAGCCGGTGACCTGCGATAATTGCCATGGTCAGGGTGAGATTCAGGAGGTGCAGCGTTCCTTCCTGGGCAACATTATGACGTCGCGGACGTGTCCGGTGTGCAATGGTTTCGGCGAGATCATTGAGGATCCGTGTACGCGTTGTGGCGGCGATGGCCGGATGAAGAAGCGCCGTGATCTGGTGTGCAACATCCCGGCTGGTATCGCCAACGGGATGCGCATTCGGATGGCCGGTCAGGGTGAGGTTGGCCATGGTGGTGGGCCGGCTGGTGATCTCTACGTTGAGGTGGCAACGCGCCCGCACCCGGTCTTCGAGCGGGAGGGGGACTCGCTGCATGTGGAGGTCGTCGTCCCGGCGATCGATGCGGCGCTGGGCGCTGAGGTGAGCTTGGAGGATCTGCAGGGTGAGACGCTGACCATCACGATTCCGCAGGGAACTCAGCCGCTGGAGCAGATTCATTTGTCGGGTCAGGGGATGCCGCGCCTGCGTCGGGAGGGCCGGGGTGATCTGATTGCGCAGGTCAACGTGGTGGTGCCGACGGATCTTGATGATAAGACTCGGAAGCTTCTTCAGCAGATCCGGGAGCATCGGGGTGATTCGTCCCGAGTGCAGCGCGATGATGAGGATGGGTCCTTCTTCTCGCGTTTGCGGGGTAAGTTCCGCCGATGAGCCTGCCGGTTTTCGTCCACCCCGGCCCGTTCGCGGGCACGGTCACCCTCGCTGGTGCGGAGGGTCGGCATGCAGTTGCGGTCAAGCGGATAGCGGTCGGTGAGCGCATCATGCTTATCGACGGCCGCGGTACCCGCGCCATCGTCACCGTCACCGCCACCACGGGCAAGTCGGAGTTGGTGGGGATCGTGGACGAAGTGGGCGCGGACAATCCACCGTCACCTGCGGTGACGATTGTGCAGGCCTTGCCTAAGGCCGAGCGTTCGGAATTGGCGATTGATCTGGCCACCCAGGCGGGCGCGGATGCGATTGTGCCGTGGCAGGCGCAGCGTTGCGTGGCCAAGTGGGCAGACAAGAAGCAGCAGAAGTGGGAAGCGGCGGCGCTGGCGGCGGCGAAGCAGTCCCGGCGCACGCGCATCCCGGAGATCCACCCGGTGGTTTCCACGAGGGAGCTGGCCGAGTTGGTGCGCGGCAAGACCGCGTATGTCCTGCATGAGGAGGCGGCCACCCCCCTGCGGGACGTTGATCTCAGTGCAGAAGAGATCATCCTCATCGTCGGGCCCGAGGGCGGGATCGGCGAGGAAGAGTTAGCGCAGCTGGCCGAGTCTGGCGTCCGCAGCGTGAAGCTGGGCCCCGAAGTCCTGCGGACGGCGAGCGCGGCGATGGTGGCCCTGTCTGCCATCGGGGCGCTGACTTCGCGCTGGTAGAGTCCAACGCATGGCCACACAGGTGATCACGAACACGGTGGAGCTCGACTCCGCGTACGCGCAGACGGTGCTGGGCATCAATGATGAGAACCTGCGGGTGCTGAACAACCAGATTGATGCCGATATTTTCGCGCGCGGGCATGTCATCCGGGTGACGGGGCCCGACCACGAGGTCGCGCGCGCCGTGAAGGTGTTGGATGAGTTGGAGTCCATCGCGCGGCGCGGGCACGTCATCTCGGCGGATGCGGTCAAGCACGCAGTGTCGATCGTGACGGTCGAGGCGCCGCAGTCCGTAGCGGAGGTACTGGCCAGTGACATCGTGAGTCGGCGCGGTAAGACAGTCCGGCCGAAGACGCTGGGGCAGAAGACCTACGTTGATGCGATCGATGAGAACACGATCGTGTTTGGACTTGGGCCCGCCGGTTCCGGCAAGACGTATCTGGCGGTGGCGAAGGCCGTGCAGGCGCTACAGTCGAAGCAGGTCAGTCGGATCATTCTCACCCGTCCGGCGGTCGAGGCCGGCGAGAAACTGGGCTTTTTGCCGGGCACGCTCAACGACAAGATCGACCCGTATCTGCGGCCGCTCTATGATGCGCTGCGGGACATGCTCGATCCGGAAATGATCCCCAAGCTCATGGAAGCCGGGGTCATTGAGGTGGCGCCGCTGGCGTACATGCGCGGGCGCACGCTCAACGATGCCTTCGTCATTTTGGATGAGGCGCAGAACACCACCCCGGCCCAGATGAAGATGTTCCTCACCCGCCTGGGCTTCGGCTCGCAGATGGTGGTCACGGGTGACATCACCCAGGTTGACCTGCCATCAGGCCAGAAGTCCGGGTTGCGGCTGGTCCGCCACATCCTCCGCGGCGTGGAGGGGATTCACTTTTCGGAGCTGAGCAGCCAGGACGTGGTCCGGCACGCGCTGGTGGGTCGCATCGTCGACGCCTATGACACGTATGAGGAGAAGCAGCACTAATGAGCATCGAAGTCTTCAATGAGTCCGGCTACGAGGGCGTCAACGAGGAGATGCTCATCGACGTCGCCTCCTTCGCTCTCGGCGAGATGGATATCCACCCCGATGCCGAGGCATCGATCCACATCGTTGATCTGGCCACCATTGAGGATCTCCACGTGCGGTGGCTCGACCTCGACGGCCCCACCGACGTGATGACGTTCCCCATGGACGAGCTCACGCCCGGCAGTGGCAGCGTCACCGGCGGGCGCCCCGATGCCCCCGCACCCGGTCCGGCGATGCTCGGCGACATCGTGTTGTGCCCCGAGTTCGCCGCCAAGCAGGCGCTGGCCGCCGGGCACGGCCTTGATCACGAGTTGGCGTTGCTGACGATTCACGGCAGCCTGCACCTGCTGGGCTACGATCACGCGACGGCACCGGAGGAGCGGGAGATGTTCGCGCTGCAGAATGAATTGCTCGCCGATTGGTACGACGACGTGAAAAAGCGCGGCATCGCCTACCAGCCCAAGCCGACCGGCCCGCAGGCGTTCCCCTCGGCGGCGGACCGGGAGGCGCTCGATGAGAAGCTCCCCGGAATCCCGGCAATCGGTGAACCGGCCGAGACCGCCGACCCCAAGGACTCCTAAATGGACGAGGGGTTAATCTGGCTAGCCGTACTCACGCTGCTCTCGCTGGCGTTGTCGGGGCTGCTGGGCACAGTCGAGTCGGCGGTGAGTTCCATTTCCCGGGCGCGCGTCGAGGGCATGGTCAAAGACGATGTGCGCGGGGCGCGGACGCTGTTGCAGGTGGTCAACCGCCGCGCGGACCACATCAACCTGCTCATCCTGCTCAAAACACTTCTCGACGTTTCCGCGGCCGTCTTCGCTGCCATCCTCGCCCGCGAGTACTTCGAATCGGATGTCTGGGCAATCACCATCGCGATCGTTTCGGTAGCGCTGATTAGTTACGCCGTGGTCGGTGTCTTTGGCCGGACCATCGGGCGAAAAAACCCCTATTCCGTATCGCTGCGTTCGGCGATGGTGCTGCAAGCGACGGCGGTGGTCCTCGGGCCGGTGTCCAAGATGCTCATCTGGGTGGGCAACCTCATCGCGCCGGGCAACGGTTTCCGCGATGGCCCCTACGCCACGGAAGTGGAGCTGCGGGAGATGGTGGACATCGCCCAGGAGCACGGCATCGTGGAGGTCGCGGAGCGCCGGATGATCCAGTCGGTGTTTGATCTGGCGTCGACGACCGCCCGCCAGGTGATGTCGCCGCGCCCGGAAATGGTGTGGATCGAATCGGAAAAGCATGCGGGCCAGGCCACGACCCTGTGTGTGCGTTCGGGTTATTCACGCATCCCGGTGATCGGGGAGAACATCGATGACATCATCGGCATTGTCTACCTCAAGGACCTGGTGCGGCGGACGTACCACCTGACGGACGGCGGGGCGTCGGTAAGCGTGACGGACGTGATGCGCCCGGCGACGTTCGTGCCGGATTCGAAGAACCTCGATGAGTTGCTGCATGAAATGCAGCGCGATCACATTCACATGGCGGTGTTGGTGGACGAGTACGGCGGGATTGCCGGGCTCATCACGCTGGAGGACATCCTGGAGGAGATCGTCGGCGAAATCACCGACGAGTATGACACCCGGGAAGTTGCCCCCATTGAGCCCGTTGGCCTGGGGCTTTATCGGGTGGTGTCCAGGCTGACGCTGGAGGATCTCACGGAGCGGATTGGGGATGACCTCGGAGTGGATATTGAATTCACCGAGGAGATTGGTGAGCAGGTCGACACCGTCGCCGGGCTGCTCGCCTACGAGCTGGGGCGAGTGCCACTGCCTGACTCGGTCGTTGAGACCTCTGGCCTGCGGCTGACCGCGGAGGGCGGGCGCGATCGGCGCGGACGGGTGCGCGTGGGTTCGGTGATTGTGGAGGTGCTGGAGGAGCCTGCGGGCGAGGACGACGGGGACGTCGATAAGCAGTAACAGCGGGGAACGTGGAAGAATTGGCCGGGTGAATATCCTCTCCATTCAGTCCCATGTCGCCTACGGGCACGTCGGCAACTCCGCATCCGTGTTCCCGCTGCAGCGCCTCGGCCACGAGGTGTGGCCGGTGTCCACCGTGAACTTCTCCAACCACACCGGTTACGGCGCCTGGCGCGGGCCGATGATCCCGGCTACCGATGTCGCCGATGTCATCGCCGGCATCGAGGATCGGGGAGTGTTTGAGCGTTGCGACGCCGTCCTGTCCGGCTACCAGGGAGGCTCCGACATTGCGGATGTCATCATCGAGGCCGTAGCCAAGGTCAAGGCCGCCAACCCCAACGCTTTGTACGCCTGCGACCCGGTCATGGGCAACGCCAAGTCCGGCTGCCACGTCTCCGACCTCATCCCGCCGCTGCTGCGCGACCGCGTCGTGCCCGTCGCCGACATCATCACCCCCAACCAGTTCGAGCTGGGCTACCTCACCGGCCTCGAGGTCGGGGACCTCGAATCCACCCTGGCAGCCGTCGACGCGGCGCGCGCCATGGGCCCGTCGACCGTGCTGGTTACCTCCGTGGAGCGCCCGGATCGCCCGGAAGGCACCATCGAGATGCTCGCCGTCAACGACGAGGGAGCCTGGATTGTGCAGACCCCCTACCTGCCGTTTAAGCGCAATGGCTCCGGCGATGTCACCGCCGCGCTGTTCACCGGGCACTACGTGGCCAGCCGCAATGCCGCCGACGCGCTGGCCAAAACGGCCTCCAGCGTCTTCGACCTGGTGGAGAAAACCTACGAGGCAGACTCGCGGGAACTTCTCCTCATCGATGCCCAAGATGCCTACGCCCACCCGCGGATGCAGTTCGAGGTCACGCAGGTCCGCTAACCTGTAGTTAAACCTCGAACCTAGGAGAAACACATCAGCAGTTTCAGCACTACCCCGGACGGCTTCCGCTCCGGCTTCGTCAGCTTCGTCGGCCGCCCCAACACGGGCAAGTCGACCCTCACCAATGCGCTGGTGGGGGAGAAGATCGCGATCACCGCGGACCAGCCGGAGACCACCCGCCATCCCATCCGCGGGCTGGTGCACCGCGAGGATGCGCAAATCATCGTCGTTGATACCCCCGGCCTGCACCGCCCGCGCACTCTGCTGGGCGAGCGCCTCAACGAGATCGTCAAAGAAACCTACGCCGACGTCGACCTCATCGGGCTCACCATCCCAGCGGATGAGAAGATCGGCCCAGGTGATCGCTGGATTCTGGACAATGTCCGCCAGGTCGCCCCGAACACGCCGATCGTGGGCATTGTCACCAAGATCGACAAGGTATCCAAGGATGAGGTCGGCGCCCAGCTCATGGCCCTGCACGAGCTGCTGGGCGGCGACAGCGACGTGGTGCCCGTATCCGCAGCCGATGGCACGCAGGTGGACATCCTCGCCGACGTCATCGCCAGCCTTTTGCCCGAGGGGCCGAAGCTCTACCCGGATGACCACCTCACCGATGACGGAACCGAAAAGCGCATCGCCGAACTTATCCGCGAAGCCGCGCTCGAAGGCCTCAAGGACGAGCTGCCGCACTCCGTCGCCGTCGAAGTCGATGAGATGCTGCCCAACGAGGAACGCCCCGATGTCCTGGACATCCACGCGATCTTGTATCTGGAGCGCGAGGGCCAAAAGGACATCATCAAGGGCAAAAATGGTCGCCGCTTCGGCCGGATCATTCACAACTCCCGCCAGGGAATCATCAAACTGCTCGGCCAGAATGTCTACCTCGACCTGCGCATCAAGGTGTTAAAGAATTGGCAGTCCGATCCCAAGTCCCTGGGCCGGCTGGGTTTCTAGTACGTGCATCCGAGGCCATGCATCCGAGGCCATGAATCCTAGGCGGTGAGTTCCAGCTCATGAGGCGCGAGTCCTATCGCGATCGGGCCCTGGTGATCAGGACCTATGACTTCGGCGAAGCCGACCGCATCATCGTCCTGCTCACGCGCCACCACGGGATTGTCCGTGGGGTGGCCAAGGGGGTGCGGCGGTCGAAGTCGCGGTTTGGTTCCCGGCTGCAGTCGTTTGTGGATAACAGCGTGACGCTGTACCCGGGCCGGAACCTGGAGACGATCACTGAGGCCGACACGGTGGCCTTTTATGGCTCCGGCATCATCGACGAATACCCGCGGTACACCGCAGCCTGCGCCGCCCTGGAGTCCGCGGAGCGCCTGGCGGCGCTCGATGGTGATGATGATCCCTGGTTGTTTGACCACCTCACTGAGACCCTCGCCCGGATGCAGGAGACTGCCTACCCGTCGATGGTGCTCGATTCCTTCCTCCTCCAAGCGATGGCGCACGCTGGGTGGGCCCCGAGCTTGTTCGACTGCGCCCAATGCGGCAACCCGGGCCCGCACCACGCCTTCCACCCGGCCGTCGGCGGTGCGGCGTGTGTCACGTGCCGTCCTCCGGGCTCGGCGGAGGTGGCTGAGGAAGCGCTGCACCTGATGTGGTTGCTGGCGCATTCGCACTGGCCCGCGGCCTTGGACCGCGCTGATCCTGAGCTTATTGATGCCGCTCATCGGCTCACCCGCGCCCACCTCCAGTGGCATCTGGAACAGAAGGTCACCAGCCTGGCGGTCATGGATCAGGTGTAGCCCGGGTAGTGGCACAATGGACCGGGTGACTGTGCCAATGCCGCCCCTTCCATCGATCCCCGCTGAATTTTTGCCGAACCATATCGCTTTGGTGATGGATGGCAATGGCCGTTGGGCGCAGCAGCGCGGACTCAAGCGCACCGAGGGGCACAAGCGCGGCGAAGCTGTCCTCATGGACGTGGTTGATGCGTGCCTGGCACTCGGTGTGCCATACCTGTCCGCGTATGCCTTCTCCACGGAGAACTGGCGCCGCTCCGCCGAGGAAGTCCGCTTCCTCATGGGCTTTAACCGCGACGTGTTGCGCCGCCAGCGCAATGAGCTCGACGCGAAGGGCGTGCGGGTGCGCTGGGTGGGCCGCCGTCCGCGCCTGTGGCGCTCGGTCATCCGCGAGTTCGAGATCGCCGAGGAGCAAACCCAGGACAATGATCGCCTCACCCTGGCCATGTGCGTCAATTACGGTGGTCGGGCAGAGATTATCGACGCCGCCCGGGCCATCGCCAGCGCCGCCGCCGCAGGTCAGTTGCGTCCCGAGGACATCACGGAGAAGAACTTCTCCCAGTGGCTCGACGAGCCGGACATGCCGGATGTTGATCTGTTCCTGCGCCCCTCCGGTGAGAAACGCACCTCGAACTTCCTGCTGTGGCAATCGGCGTATGCGGAGATGGTCTACCAAGACAAGTTGTTCCCTGACTTCACGGCAGAAGATTTGTTCGCGGCGGTAGTAGAGTATGCATCTCGTGACCGACGCTTCGGCGGCACGAAGTAGGAGCTGGGAGGAAGACGGATGGTTGAGGATCGGGTTGATGATCGCGTCGTGGACGATGCGGGAGTAGATGAACCGACGAAAGCACAGATCAATCGTTGGCGTCGTTACCTGGCCAATGAACGAGCCGAGGCAGCTGTCTACCGTGAGCTAGCGCGGCGGAAGGAGGGCGAGGAGCGGGAGATCCTCCTCGCCCTGGCGGACTCTGAGGCCCGCCACGAGGAGTACTGGCGCGACAAGCTGGGCAACTACGTCGGCTTTCCTCGCCAGCCTGACCTGCAGACTCGCTTCATGGGAGTGCTGGCCAAGCGCTTTGGATCGGTGTTCACCCTCGCCCTCATGCAGACCGCCGAATCCCGTAATCCTTATCTCAAAGACGAAGACGCCTCCCCGCAGATTGCCGCCGACGAACGCATCCACGCCGAAGTGGTCCGCGGCTTAGCCACCCGTGGCCGGGAGAAGATGTCCGGCGGCTTCCGTGCGGCCGTTTTCGGCGCCAACGATGGTTTGGTGTCCAACCTTGCCCTCGTCGTCGGCGTCATGGGCTCGGGTGTCAGCTCCAACATGATTTTGCTCACCGGCCTGTCCGGCCTGCTCGCCGGAGCGTTGTCCATGGCGGCGGGCGAGTGGGTGTCGGTGAAGTCCCAGGGTGAGCTGTTGGAGGCGTCGACGCCGCACCCCAAGGCGCACACCTTGCTTCCCCAGCTCGATGTCAACGCTAATGAGCTGAAGTTGGTGTATCGCGCCCGCGGCCTCAGTGAGCAGGAAGCCCAGGCCAAGGCCAATTCTGAGTTCGCCCGCATGGCCTTAGAGCAGGCGATTGGCTTGGACCGGGAAGATCACCCGGAGGGCATTGAAGCACCCACCCGCGCGGACGACGTGGTGGGCTCGGCGTGGACGGCGGCTGGATCGAGTTTCCTGTTCTTTGCCACCGGGGCGTTCATCCCCATCATCCCGTTCCTCTTCGGCGCTTCCCCGGCCACTGGGGCGCTCATCGCCGTGCTGCTGGTGTCCGGGGCGCTCATGATCACCGGTGGCGTTGTGGGAGTGCTCTCCGGCAAGGCGCCGCTGTCGCGGGCGCTGCGTCAATTGGCCATCGGCCTGAGCGCGGCGGGAGTGACGTACCTGCTGGGCCTGGCCTTCGGCACGGTATTGGGTTAGGGAGCTGGTTGTTGCTGGCACTGCGCGCACGTGCCGTAGATTTCGGCGTCGTGGCCGGAGAGGGTGTAGCCGTGCTCCTCGGCGACGCGCTGGGCCCACGTCTCGACGGGCCCGCCGTCGATTTCCTCCGTGCGCCCGCACTGCGAGCACACCAGGTGATGGTGGTGTGATTCGTTGACGCACTGGCGGTACAAGGTTTCGCCATTGCTCATGTGGAGCACGTCCACGGCGTTGATATCGGCCAACGATTGCAGGGTGCGGTAGACCGTCGTCAGCCCGACCTTGAGGTCGCGGGAATCCAGCTCGCGGTAGATCTCCTTGGCGGAGGCAAACGTGTCAATATCGGAAAGAACCTGCACCACCGCGGTGCGCTGGCGAGTGTTCCGGGCACCCAACTTCGGGGTTCCAGTCGGCAGGGGAGTCATGGGCAAGTGCTTTCTATGGAAGGCGATCGTTCGATCATCCTATTATCCATACTTCCGCACTTGTGCGTCGACGTTAGGAAAAACTCTGCGGCGTCGGAGGCGTTGGGGCGGGGTCCGGGATGGGATCCAGCGTGGGTTCCCCGGAGAGTGCGGCGGCGGGCGCATGCGCGATCTGACCAGCTCCGGCGTCACCTTCGGGCTCGGTTCCCCGCGGCAGGTTGATGATCGTCGCGGCGGCCTCCTCGGTCGGGGCGTTACGGTGCAACGCGATCGCCGCGAGGATGAGGTCGGCGGCGGCGGGTGCGACGAGGCGGTAGATGACCTCTCGCCCGCGGCGCTCGGAGTTGACGATGCCGGAGCGCTTGAGCACGCGTAGGTGCTGGCTGATCAACGGCTGAGATTTACCCAATCCGGCGACGAGTTCGTGGACGAAGTGCTCGCGTTCGGACAATCTCTGGATGATTTGCAGACGCAAGCGGGAATCAAGGGCACCGATGACGAGCTCGGCAGCAGCGAGGTCACTGTCCGAAAGAGGATTCATGGCTACTACACCTAACTCTTCACGCAGGCCGACTGCGAAAATGTCCTTCCGCCGCAGCCTTCACACATTGGTTCACACATTGGTTCTCGGACAGGCGTCCTGTCCGCGTTGATGATAATTCACAGTATAGAAAATAATTGCTTAACTCTAGACATTTCACCCCCGTCTGGTTCCCGGACCGAACAGCCGGTGGTTTCGTGCGCCGAAGTGATGGGCGCAGCTCGCCCCGATTCGGACTGGTTTCGGCCCGGGGCGCTACACTCGGTGTACTGCAATCGACTGTGATCCCCGACCAGAGGAGTCTGAAACCGCATGGCGTCCGTCATCGATACCGTCGTTAACCTGTGCAAGCGCCGCGGCCTTGTGTACCAGGCCGGTGAAATCTACGGCGGTTCCCGATCCGCATGGGACTACGGCCCGTTGGGCGTGGAGCTCAAGGAAAACATCAAGCGTCAGTGGTGGCGGCACATGGTCACCTCGCGCGCCGATGTCGTCGGTGTGGATACCTCGATCATCCAGCCCCGCCAGGTGTGGGTGAGCTCCGGTCACGTCGAGGTGTTCACGGATCCGCTGGTGGAGTCGCTGCACACGCACAAGCGCTACCGCGCCGATCACCTGCTGGAGGCCTACGAGGAGAAGCACGGCCACCCGCCGGCAAACGGCCTCGCGGACATCAATGACCCGGAGACCGGCCAGCCCGGCAATTGGACCGAGCCGCGCGCCTTCTCGGGCCTGCTCAAGACCTACCTCGGCCCGGTCGACGATGAAGAGGGTCTGCATTACCTGCGCCCGGAGACCGCTCAGGGCATCTTCGTCAACTTCAAAAACGTCATGACCTCGGCTCGGATGAAGCCCCCGTTCGGCATCGCCAACATCGGCAAGTCCTTCCGCAACGAGATCACCCCGGGCAACTTCATTTTCCGCACGCGCGAGTTCGAGCAGATGGAGATGGAGTTCTTTGTCAAGCCGGGCGAGGATGAGGAATGGCACCAGACCTGGATCGATGACCGCTACCAGTGGTACATCGACCTGGGCATCCGCCCCGAGAACCTGCGACTCTACGAGCACCCGCAGGAGAAGCTCTCGCACTACTCCAAGCGCACCGTGGACGTCGAGTACGCCTACCACTTCGCTGGTTCCAAGTGGGGCGAGCTGGAAGGTGTGGCCAACCGCACGGACTACGATCTCCGCGTTCACTCCGAGGGCTCCGGCGAAGACCTTTCCTACTTCGATCAGGAAACCAACGAGCGGTGGATTCCGTATGTCATCGAGCCGGCGGCCGGCCTGGGCCGGGCGATGATGGCTTTCCTGTGTGATGCCTACCATGAGGATGAAGCGCCGAACAGCAAGGGCGGCGTCGATAAGCGAGTTGTTCTCAAGCTGGACTACCGCCTCGCCCCGGTGAAGGTGGCCGTGCTGCCGCTGTCGAAGAAGGAGCCGCTGACCGAGCAGGCTCAGGCGGTGGCTGCGCAGCTGCGCGGGCTGTGGAACGTGGACTATGACACCTCGGGTGCCATCGGCCGCCGCTACCGCCGCCAGGATGAGATTGGCACGCCGTTCTGCGTCACCGTCGACTTTGACACGCTCGAAGACCAGGCCGTGACCGTCCGCGAGCGCGACACGATGGCTCAGGAGCGCGTGAAGCTCGATGACCTGCAGAACTACCTGGCCACCCGTTTGGCAGGTTGCTAGTCATGCACTTCACCAGCTGGGATCGCAGCGACACCGACGCCCCCGTCCTCCTCGCTGAGGACGGACCGCAGGAGCTCGGCCGCTTCGCCGCCGAGACCGCTGCCGTCAACGGGTCGACGTGGAAACTGGACTTTGACAAGAATGCGGGCGCTACCGCCACGCTTATCGACGGCCGCGTCTACCGCGCCGTCGGCAACTTCCGCAAGGACAAAACCATCGAGGTCGTCCTCGGGGAGAAGAAGTTCACCCTCGTCAACGAAAACAGCAGCAACTGGATCATCGACGATGCCGCCTCGAAAAAGGTTGCGCAGTTCTCCGGTGCAAACCACGGCGTGCGCAAAGCCATCCTCGAATTCGAGGGCGAAGCAGCCCTGCCGGTCGAAGAAGTCGCCGCCTTGTCGTGGTTCGCGCGGCTCATCCTGGAAAGCCGGTTGTCCAAGTCCTCCACGGCGGTGATCGGCACCCTCGCGATCATGACCGTCGTGGCGATCCTGGCGTTCATTTTCTAGGGCCCCCACCATGGCGGACGCGGCGGGAATCTTCGAACCGGCTCCCGAGGGACCGTGGGAGTGGATTGGCAATGAGCTCATCGACCCCGCAGGAGACACCATCGCGCGCGTCCGCTCCGACGTCCTCTACTGCGACTCCGAGCGCCTGCTCGTTGAGTCAGTCCCCGGACCCCGCAAATTCCGCGCCCGCGCCACCACCGGCGATGGCCGCGTGTTCACCCTCGCCCAATCCGGATTCACCGTCAACGTCCTTCACGCGCTGTGCGACGGCCGAGCCTACGAGCTCCGCCGCACAAACATCTGGCGCAAAGAACGCTACATCGTCGGTGAGCAGGGCATTGTCGCCTACGTCAGCCCCCTCATCAGCGGCAAAGTCCAGTTCCGCCCCGGCCCCGCCTACGCCTCACTGCCCACCGTGGACGCAGTGTTCCTCAGCTGGGGTTGCGTCCTGGTGGACTCCCCGGTGCGGCGGCCGCGGGTGTAGGTTCCGGTCGGCGTTACTTAGAACGACCCGCCGCGGAAGCCGCCACCCCCACCTCCACCAAAGCCGCCTCCGCCGAACCCTCCGCCACCGAAGCCACCACCAAAGCCGCCTCCGCGGCCACCGCCGGAGAGGATCTCATTGATCACCATGCCGGTGACAATGCCTCCCATGTTGGAGCCACCACCGCGGTTGGAGTACTGGCGACGCTGATAATCGTCGATGTCGGACTGGGCTTGCTTGGACGCATATTGTGCCGCCACTGTTGCTTGGCGGGCAGCCTCGATGGCGCCGCGGGTGTTGGTGGTGCGCTGTTGAATGGCCTGGGCGTGAAGCCGCTTGGCATCGGCAAGGTAGGTGCGGGCCTGGGCCTTGACTACACGGCCACGGGAGGCGATGAGGTCCTCGGCGCCCTGGATGGTGGCCGTAGCGGAGTTGAGCTGCTTGGCCAGGATCTGGAGCTGGCGCTCCTGGTTGGCGGTAGTTTCGCGGACCGTGTCAAGCTGTTCGTCGAGCTCCGCATCGATAGCTGTCAGAGAGGTGTAGGTGCCCAGCGGATCGGCGCTGGCGGTCGTGCGAGCCTGGTCGAGGGCGGCGACGGCGCGACCGACGACATCGTCAAGCTTGTTCCAATCGGCGGGCGCGCCCTGGGAGGTGCCGCGGCGCTTGAGGTCGCCTGCCTCGCCGATCTCCTGCTCGATTTCCTCGATGAGGGCGCCGACGTTGGCGCGGGCGGTGCTGATGTTTTCATCGGCGTGTTCGATGCCAGTGAGCAGGCGATCGGCGACCTCGATCGCGTGCTCGGAGTGGCGGATGGCCTCCACCAGCCCGCCTTGCTCGCCGGCTGGCTTGGCCTCGAGGTCACGGGCAGAGCCCAAGGCCCCCTCTGCCTCATCGAGCGACGCGGAGGCCATCTCGATGTTGTCATTGACACTGGCCAGGACCTCCGGAGTGTAGCGTTCGCGCAGCTGGGCCATGGTGTCGGTGGCCTTCGGGAGGCGAGCGCGCAGGTCGATGGTGCGCTGAGTCAGTTCGCCAATTTTGACATCGGCGGTAGCCAGGAGATTGCGCATCTCGGCGAAGGCATCGGCCTCGGCATCGAGCGCGCGATCGGCCTGTCCACAGGAGGAGATGATGTCCACGAGCATGGCTCGGCGCTCAGCTGGCGTCTCCGGGATGGAGTCATTGAGACGTTGCTGCAGGGCAAAGGCCTTTTGTAGCGTCGTCGTCGAGTGGTTCATGGCGCGGGTGAAGGAACGAGTGCGCTCGGGCCCGAACTCGGAAATCGCCAGGTCTAGCTCCTCGCGGCCACGGCGGATCGACTCGTCGGTGGAAACAAGCTCCTCCTGCGCGCGGTGCTCGAGGGTTTCCATCGGCAGCTCGAGCATGCGGCGCGTATCGGAGGGGTCGATACTGCGGGAATCCTCCAGCACAGCCGCATCGGTCGCCTTCCGCCTACGGCGGGAATACGCCCAGACGCCACCGCCAGCGGCGACGGCAGCTCCCGCGCCGCCGGCCAGCCACGCGGCGGATTCGCCGGACATTTCGCCGGAGGATGATGCGCCGCCGATGGCCGCCGAGGCAGCCTCGTACCAGTTATTGTTCACCAGCTCGGGGTAGGCGGCATCGTACACATCGTTGAGCTCAGCGTCGGTCCACTGATCGCCGCCGCTGAATCCGAATTGGCGGGTTCCGGTGGCAATAGCCAGCACGCCGGTATTCCCGCCGCCGTTGGCCGCGACGGCGGCTTTCGTCCACTCCTCGGGAGACATATCACCGAAGCTAGGCAAGTACACGACGAAAATCGACTTCTTTCCATCGATCTTGTACTGCTGGATTTTCGATTCCAGCTCCGCGCTCTGCGAGGCATCGAGCACCCCCGACTCGTCCGTCACCGGCGCCGACAAATGCCCTGGTGCGAGCGTATCCGTCGCTGTTGCTTGCGCCAGCACAGTCGACGGACTCAACGCCAGCGCAAGGGGAGCGCCGCCGAATAATGCAGCGGCGGAGATGCCAGCCGCGGCGGCCATGGTCTTCGGGCGAGGCATCGAGGGTTTCATGCGCACCAGACTACCGCCCAGCCTGGCACACTGTCCGATGTGAAAGCTCCCTATTTCCTGGCAGTCGTGGCATTGGCTGGTCCGGCCCGCATCCTCACCCATGCTTATTTGCGCCGCCGTTTCCCCCTCCCGCACGCCCGCTCCGCAGTTGTGCTCGGCACGGCCCAATATGATGGACGTCCCTCGCGGCAATTTGCCGCACGCCTGGACCACGCCGTCTTGCTGTGGGAGGAGGGCCGGGTGGAACATTTCTATCCCGTCGGCGGGAACCTGCCGGGTGATCGCTTCACCGAGGCGGAGGTTGGACGGACCTATCTCATCGACCACGGGGTGCCTGCTGAGCGGGTGAGCGCGGTGGGTCGAGGCAATGACACCCGCGGGTCGTTCTGCGCCCTACTCGATGAGTATCCCGATCTCGGCCCGGCCCTTGTGGTCACTGATCCTCACCACAGCTTGCGGGCGGAAAGAATCGCCCGGGAGCTGGGTATTGATGCTTACGCGTCGCCGACGCAGACGAGTCCCTCACGCTTCCCTCGTCCGTCGTGGTGGTTGACGCTGTCCCACGAGCTGGGCGGCCTGGCTGTGGTCGACGCCTCCCTTGTTGTCGGGCGTGACAAGGCGGAGGAATTGGAGAGTACGCTCCGGCGGATTCAGTCTGCCCTGCGGCCATCGCGGAAGGCGCGTCATCAGCAACTCGACGCGGAGAAGGCGGCGGGGGAGAATCCGTGCTGAGGCTCGCGGCAAATATGCTGGGTGGACGAGATTTAAAGGAGACTGATGTACCGCTATAACGCCGCTGACACCGCCCGCCGGTTCGACGAGGCACCCAAGGGTAGTGACTTCGAAAACGCCACCCCGGATCATCGCGGCGACTTCGGACGCGATCGTGCGCGAGTGCTCCATTCTGCGGCTTTGCGCCGGCTGGCGGACAAAACCCAGGTCGTTGGCCCCCGTGATGGGGATACCCCGCGCACCCGGCTGACGCATTCGCTGGAGGTCGCGCAGATTTCCCGCGGGATCGGCACCGGCCTTGGCCTTGATCCCGATCTCTGCGAGATGGCCGGACTCACCCACGACATCGGCCACCCGCCGTACGGCCACAACGGTGAGGTCGCGCTCAACGAGGTCGCCGGAGATTGCGGTGGTTTCGAAGGTAACGCCCAGACCCTGCGCATTCTCACCCGCCTCGAACCGAAGATCGTGTCCCCCTCCGGCGAGAGCTTCGGCCTCAACCTCACCCGCGCTGCCCTCGACGCTGCCTGCAAGTATCCGCGCACCCGCACCAACTCCGATGGCAGCGTCAACCGCAAGTACGGCTGCTACGACGAGGACGCCGAGATCCTCGCCTGGCTGCGGGAAGGCCACACCGACGAGCGCCCCGCGATGGAAGCCCAGGCGATGGACTGGTCAGACGACATCGCCTACTCCGTTCACGACGTCGAAGATGGCATCGTTTCCGGCCGCATCAACCTTCACGTCCTGTGGGACCTCGTCGAGCTCGCCGCCTTGGCGGAAAAGGGTGCGCGCGCCTTCGGCGGCACCCCCGAAGAGCTTCTCGACGCCGCCGATTCTCTCCGCCAGCTCACCGTCGTCGCCGCAGCCGCCGACTTCGACGACACCCTGCGCGGCTACGCAGGCCTCAAAAGGATGACCTCCGAGCTAGTGGGACGCTATGTCGGGGCGACGGTGCAGGCAACCCTTGAGGGAGCGCAGACAAGCAAGAGCACCCTCGGCCGCTACCACGGCGAACTGATCGTGCCACCCCAAGCTCTTGCCGAAGTGACGCTGCTGAAGACCATCGCCGTGCTGTACGTCATGGACAAACCCGCACACCTGGCCCGCCAAGACCGCCAACGCGAACGCATCTACCGCGTCTTCGACTACCTCACCGCCGGTGCACCCGGCTCCCTCGACCCGATGTTCCGCCAATGGTGGGAGGAAGCGGACACCGATGCCGCGCGCCAACGAGTCGTCATCGACCAGATCGCCTCGATGACCGAATCGCGGCTCGAACGAATGGCGAAGCGATCGGCCGATCTGGCTGCATTTATGGATTAGTCTTCCGCGTCCGAATGGGCGCTGACTGTCTCCACAATGATGTCGAGCACCTTTTGTATTGATTCTAAAACGACTTCCTACTAGGTCCGGTAACATCTCCGGAATTGCCAGAGTCAATGAGGGATGAGCGGACCAGCCGTAAAGATAGAGAATTCGCTGGCCGCGACAGCCTCGCATTCTTAGTGGAGACCCGAATGGATAGTCGTACCGATGTGCCGTCGGATCAGGACCTGACACCTGCTAGCCTCCGGAGCCACATCGAGCTCTGGATAAAGAACCACGTGGCAGCGACAAAAATACTAGTTGCTGCTGCCATCGTGGTGACTGTTCTGGCAGTCAGTGCGGTTATTCCGAGCTTTAGTCCCGATGCTCCTGAAGAAGCCTTTCCTGAGGTAGCTGCCCCCACCCAGCTGGAGCCCACTGATCCGAACCTAGACACTGACGGTGACGGTATCCCCGATCTTGTGGAGGAAGAGGGGTGGACGACACTTGCCGGTCACACCTATGTCACTGATCCTAAGAACCCTGACACTGATGGAGATGGGCTGACCGACGGCGTCGAAGCTGGTCAGCCTGCTGAGAATCTTGCAGAGGCGTCGCTTTACACTGGTGTCTCCGACCCTTTGAAGGCTGACTCAGACGATGACGGCCTAAATGACAAAGCGGAGGTCCTCGGATGGTCAACACAACGGGGCGAAACGTTTATCACCAACCCCATGAATCCCGATACCGACGACGACGGCCTTTCAGATGGAGACGAAGCCGGCGAAGTAGTCGACGGCCAGGCGGATAGAGCAGTCTATGTCGGGTTCTCGATCCCAACACTCGGCGACACTGATAGCGACGGGGTATGGGATGCAGAGGAAGCTAACTCGGGAACAGATCCTTATTCCCAAGACACCGATGGAGATGGACTTTCCGATTTCCTAGAGCTCAACCTGGTTGGTACTGATCCCAGAAATGAAGACACCGATGGAGATGGCTTCACCGACAAATATGAAGATGAAAACCGCCAATCCGATGGATTAGATCCACAATTTGAAGATGTGAAAGTCTCGAGGTGGGACTATGCCACCGACTTCGCAAAGGGTGCGTTTGCAGGCGATGCCATGCCTGTGGACTCTATCGCCTGGCTTGCCGGAAACCTGGCAGTCGGTGGGGCGAGCTTCCTTCCGGTGGTCGGTTGGGTTATTGGCGGGATGTCGGACATTCGTGATGCGGTTGTCGCAGCGATTAACAATGACTGGGTCGGTGTTGGCGTTAATGTTGTCGGAATCGTCCCGATAGTTGGTGACGTTACCTCGATCTCAAGAAAAGTCGAGAAGTTTCTCTCGACTAGCCCGCACTTAGCTCCGCAAGTTGCGCGCGTTGTTTCACAACTCAATCATGTTCCAGGCCCCGATCGAATCAGGGTCGTGAAAGCCATGCGACCTAACAGCTGGGAGTCACTGAAGAAAGCAGGGGCTGATGATGAGAGCTTGTATCGCCTGTCCACAATTGGCCGCATGGATCTCGACCGATTGAACAATCTGTTGGATCGACCTGGACATGTATCAGGAAGATCCGTTCAGTTCATGAATGACGGCAAAGCGGGAGAAGACTATTTAGAAAGAAGTCGAAGCAGGTTCTTCGCTAAAGCGGAAACTCAATTCTCGGAATCAACCAAAGGGTGCATTACCGTCTGTAATCCTCACATCAGGAGATTTGACGTCGTAGCTAGAGGGATTGCGCATGAGGCAAAGGTTGGGTTTAAGACCCTTGATTCCACTACGAGGAGGCAGATCGAATCGGATGCGTATCTTATCTCGACTGGGCAGATCAAAGGTGCTCACTGGCATTTCTATCCCAGTGCGTACACGAGCAAATTGGGTGCTAGCGATCCTTTGATAGACCTCCTTGAGGAGAAGGGAATCCGCTACACTATCCACCTTCCGAAAACTCGATGACGCAACCGTTCGCATCGCAGACGCTGCTAGTTCTCCGCGTCCGGGATCTCGCAGAAAGATCCGTAGTGGTCGTCGCTGTAGTACCAGACATCCGGGTCCGATTTGGAGCCTCCGCCAACGACGATGCGGCGTTCACCGCGGTGCCGCAGGCCCGGGGTGTCGACGGTGAAGCTGCGGTAGTAGGAGCTGCGCTCGTCGGGAAGCACGCCTTCGTAGTTGCCGAAGTGACCGCCGTCCTCGCCGGGGTACTCGTAGGGTCCGCCGGCGAGGATGTCATCGATGACGGGTGGGGCCTGGTCCGGTAGGCTGTCCACCGGACAGGTGGCGAGCCCGCTGGTGCTGGCGGGGGCGTCGATACGCTGGGGTGATGTGGTGAGATCGACGCCGAACCAGGCGGCGCCGGCGGCGAGCACAATGGCGCCTGCGACGGCGAGGGTGGAGTTCTTCTTCACGGGTCGATCCTAACGAAGGCACTAGTTTGACCTGCGCGGTACCCTGTTCGTTATGGCTAAGGGACGCATTCCGGAGAGTGATATTCAGGCGATCCGTGAGCGCGCTGCGATCGAGGAGATTGTTGGCGAGTACGTCCAGCTTAAGCCCGGTGGCGCCGATTCCCTGAAGGGTTTGAGCCCGTTCAAGGACGAGAAGACGCCGTCCTTCCATGTGCGGCCTAACCGTGGCTATTTCCACTGCTTCTCCACTGGTAAGGGCGGTGATGTGTTCACGTTCCTCATGGAGATGGAGCACATTTCCTTCCCGGAAGCGGTGGAGCAGGTTGCCCAGGAAATCGGGTACACGATCAATTATCAGGGGGGTTCGACGGGGGCGCGTCGAGAAGAACCGGGCACCCGCAAGCGGCTGATCGATGCCAACCGCGCGGCCCATCAGTTCTACCGCGAGCAGTTGGAAACCCCGGGGGCGCAGAAGGCGCGCGAGTTTCTGCTGGACCGCGGGTTTTCG
This sequence comes from Corynebacterium testudinoris, assembly GCF_001021045.1. Taxonomy (NCBI): domain Bacteria; kingdom Bacillati; phylum Actinomycetota; class Actinomycetes; order Mycobacteriales; family Corynebacteriaceae; genus Corynebacterium; species Corynebacterium testudinoris. The sequence continues at coordinate 1,955,285 of NZ_CP011545.1, read as the reverse complement.
CAGGAGCACATTTATGCCTTCGAATGTGGCTATGCCCCCGAGGGCTGGGATACGTTGACCAAGCACCTGTTGCGGAAGGGCTTCGAGTTTAAGGAGCTGGAGGCGGCGGGCCTGTCGAAGATGGGCCAGCGCGGGCCGATCGACCGTTTCCATCGGCGCCTTCTGTGGCCGATCAAGGACCTTTCGGGCAATGTCATCGGCTTTGGGGCTCGCAAGCTTTTCGATGATGACAACATGGGCAAGTACATGAACACCTCGGACACGATGCTCTATCACAAGTCCAAGGTGCTCTTCGGCCTGGATGTCGCGAAAAAGCACATCGCTGCGGGGCACCAGGCGGTCGTGGTCGAGGGATACACCGACGTCATGGCCATGCACGCCGCCGGAGTCACCACTGCCGTCGCGGCGTGTGGCACTGCCTTCGGTGAGGAGCACTTGCAGATCCTGCGGCGCCTCATGCTCGACGACAACTACTTCCGCGGCGAGCTCATCTACACCTTCGACGGTGATGAGGCCGGACAGAAGGCAGCGATGCGTGCCTTTGAGGGAGACCAGAAGTTCACCGGTCAGTCCTTCGTCGCCGTCGCCCCCGACGGGATGGACCCCTGTGACCTGCGTCTGGAGAAGGGCGAGGCTGCGGTCCGCGATCTCGTCGCCGACCGCATCCCCATGTTCCAATTCGTCGTCGAGTCCATGTTGCGTGAGCACAACCTGGACACCGTCGAAGGACGCCTCCAAGCTTTACGACGCACCGTCCCCGTCGTCGCCGGCATCAAGGATTCCGTCCTGCAGACGGAATACGCCCGCCAGTTGGCGGGCTGGATCGGCTGGCCCAACACCGACGAGGTGCTACAACAAGTCCGGGAGGAGGCGCGCCGCCCCAAGCCGGAGATGAAGCAGCGGCGAGCTACCCGGTTTGATAGCGACCAGTCCGCGCCCGTGCAGACGACTCCCACGATGCCGCTGCCCAACCCCCGTGATTCTTTCCTGTGGCCTGAGCGGGAATCGCTGAAACTGGCGCTGCAATATCCCGAGCTCGCGGGCACCTACTACGACGGCATTAGTCGGGAGGCGTACACCCACCCGGCGTATCGGATGGTTCGTCAGGCCATTGAGAACAACGGCGGGTGCGCAGCTGCGCACACCGGCGTGGACTGGATTGCCACCGTCGCGGGAGACATGGCCGATCTGGCGGGCCGTCAATTGGTGTCTGAGTTGGCCGTCGAGGACATCCCCGTCGAGGACGAGGCTCGGGCGGAATACACCGACTCGGTGCTTTCTCGCTTGCAGGAAGCACAGGTGGGTAACCACATCGCCCAGCTAAAATCACGCCTGCAGCGCATGCGGCCCTCCGACGACCCGGAGGCCTACAACACTCTGTTTGCCGACCTCGTGGCGCTAGAGCAGGCGCGCCGGGAACTCAACGAACGCGCCTTCCGCGGCCGGACCCCGGCCTAGTCCGAATCAGGCTCGAGGACCTGAGAACCGTCCGCCTGGCGGACGTTTTTCACCTCACGCATGCGCGGCTGCGGGTCGAGCTTATTAGCCACGGCCTTACGAGTAGCCGTCACTGCCGACTTAGCCACCGGTGAGTTCACCGCGGCCGAGTAGCCCTTCTTGATCTGCTCGAATCGACGGCGGCCAGCCTTGGTTCCGAGGACGTAGCCTGCGGCGGCTCCGACAACGAACTGGATCATGGGGTGCGTGCTCCTCAAAGTGGTGCGGACAGGAATGGGGACTAGCCTACCTGCGCACCGAGCGAACAGCATGGATGAAAGGGGAGACAAACAGCGCCCAATCAGCTAGTTTCATATCAATAACAATTTCTTAGTGAGAACTCAAACAGGGATTGGGCCTCGATGTTTGGTGAATTCGGTGGTGCAGGGCAGCTCTCGGCGCACGCGTCGGCGACGCTAGCTCTGACTGCCCTGCTCTACACCCACGTCGGCGATGACCGGTCCGCCCTCACCTCCGCCGCCTCGGCGGTGGCCCATCCTTACATCTCCGTGACCGACACAGAGTCCTGACCTTCCACTCCGGAATGCTGCCGGGCGAAATATCCAACTTTTGGATGATGTTAGAGTTGGCCTCATGGAAGCACGTGCCAGCACTACCTCGCGCCGTCCAGCTGCTTCTAGGAAGCGACGTCGCAAAGGAATCTCCCCTTGGGTGCCCAACCAGCACGGCGCCTGGGCGATGCTCATCAGCCCGGCGGTCCTAGGGCTCATTGCGGGAATCGTGACCTGGGTCCGGGAACCCGCGCCGGGATGGCAGCCAGCGATCGTGCTTCCCGCTGTCCTCATCGCGTGGTTCTTCGGCTACTTCGCGTTCTTCGCCTTCGGCCTCGTGGCTAAAGCGCGCACGCCCGAAAGGCGAGCGCAGTACATCACGCCGGTCTACGTATACGGCGGAATTTCTTTGGTAGGCATCGTGGCGGCTCTTCTGCTGCAGCCAGCCTTGTTGTGGTGGGCGATCCCTTTCACCCCGCTGGTCGCGATCGCAGTGTGGGAAACGTTGCAGGGGCGTCCTCGATCGACGGTCTCCGGAGTCTCCACGACGGTTGCATCCGCGCTCCTTTTTCCCGCGTTGGTCATGGTGGGGCAGGGGATAGGGGCAACGACCCCGCTTGCTCTCCCCTCATTCGCCTGGTTGTCGATGGCCTTCCTGGCTCTCTACTTCACCGGCACTATCCCGTTCGTCAAAACCATGATCCGCGAGAAAAACAATCCGCGTTACCTCTTTGGATCGATTGCTTATCACGTCGCCGCAGCATTGGCGGTAAGCGTCCTAGTGATCGCTTGGCGTCCGGGCCTGGTGGCCGCGGGGCTGATGCTTGCAACCATGCTCGTGGCGCTCGCCAGGGCTTGCTACATCCCTTGGTCCGCCAAGCAGGGGCAGCCGTGGTCCGCACGCCGCGTGGGCATGGCAGAAATGCCGATCCTCTTGCTCGCGTGCGGGGCCGTCCTGGCAGCGGTGTTGTAGCCCTGACATGCAAAAAGGCCCCGGAATTTCTTCCGAGGCCTTAATTATTTGCTCCTCCAACTGGGCTCGAACCAGTGACCCTTCGATTAACAGTCGAATGCTCTGCCAACTGAGCTATGGAGGATTAAATTGTCTGCCGCTCAGTCCTTATCGGTCCTGTGCAACGAGTCATAACTATAACGGGGTGGCGTCGAAAGTGGCAAATCGCCAGGTCATAGATAGATTCTTGCCGATCCGGGTGGGGGATTATTGGAAGGCCCAAAGGGGTAGATATACTGACCAAGTTGTAACTGGGGGCTGTAGCTCAGTCGGTTAGAGCCGCGGACTCATAATCCGTAGGTCGCGGGTTCGAGCCCCGCCGGCCCCACTTTGCACTGGCAAAACGCCCCCACAGACATCGCCTGTGGGGGCGCTGCCAGTAGGACTGCCGTGGTCAACAGCATGCGTCTGTCTCTAACTATTTATTTCCGCGATGCTGTAGAGGTTTGGAAGCGAGAAAGATGTCAGCGGTGATCGGTGGCTCCGTTCGCCAGTTCCCAGGTCCTCTGAAAGAACCCGGGCACTGACTAGTGAACACAAGATCCAGCTCGTAGCAGGTGTATCCCGCACAATCGACTACCTAGATGCCTCCCATTTTATGGTGCTGGAGTGCTGGCGAGACTAGTTCGAGGTGGACGCATCAGAACGTGAGCACAATGCGACCGTTCACCTGCCCGGCGTCGAACCTTCGATGAGCTTCGACAGCATCGGCGGCAGGGTAGGCGGCGGCCACATCTAACGGAAGTACTCCCGCCTCGGCCAGGTCACGCAGGCCGACGATGGCAGCGTGATCGGTCATGTGCTGGCGGACATTGACCATGGCCGACGTGATGCCTCGGTCCAGGTTGCCCAGATCAGTTCGCGTTGACACGACGCGGCCACCGTCGCGCACGACAGGTAGGTGCTGCTCGTGTGCCGGAGTTGTGTCGAACAGGCCGTCCACTCCACTGGGGGCCGTGATCTGCATCTGTTGGAGAAACTCGGCGCTTCGCGGCACGAAATCATCGGCCCCCAAGCGGCGCATCAGCTCGAGGTCCCTGTCGGCAGCCAACGCAATCACCCGGAGACCGTCGGCATGGGCGAGGGCGACGACGAAGCGGCCCACAGCACCGCCGGCACCTGCCACCAATAGCGAGTCGCCCTTGTTAAGGCCGAGTAGATCCAACCCGGCCCGTGCGGTGAGTGCGGGCATGAGGAAAGAGGCGGCCTGCTCAGCGCTGGAACCGAGCGGTGCTTTCGTTACCGACTCGGCAGGCAGCACCAGGTATTCGCTGTATCCGCCGTGTGTGCCGAAGCTGTTGACTAGCGCCACCGCGTCTGTGCCGAGTGTTAGGTCGCTGGATTCATCAACACCGGGGCCGATCGCATCAACGACCCCGGCAACGTCCATACCAGGGACATAGGGTTGGGGGGTGTCGCCGTACCACTCAGATAGTGCGCCTTGGCGCAGCATCACGTCGGCGGGGTGAATTGCGGCCGCCTTAACCCGCAACCGAATCTCGCCCGTGCCGGGCTCAGGGGTCGGCAGCTCAACCGTGTGCAGCACGTCGGGGCCGCCATAGCTCGTCAAACCTATTGCTTTCATCTCTACTTCCTTGAAGTGGTCTGAGTTTGTGGGAGTGGTGTATCGCGCGGCGTAGACGCCAGCGCAGTTTTCTGGGTCATAGGAGGTGCAGTATTCGCTCCAGGGGGTATCCGAGGGAGGATTGCAACTGGCGCCAATGATACCGCTGCATCTAACTGGCTGTGGGGGCCTGAATCCCGGAAAGAGGAGAAGGAGTTTCATCAAAAGGCGAAGGTAATCTTGGCGGTTCATGAATGCTTGGAGGCGTTTTGAGAGCGACAGCCGCATCGCGGGTCGCCCCTTGAGGTTCTGGGAGCCAGGCATACTGGGCAGATCGAGGTGGGAGATCTACGTAGGGGCCAACAACCTGGGCCCCTGAATTCCGTCAGCTGAGCTCACGGATCAATGTGCTGCGTGGCGACTAGTCATCATTCACGTAGTACGCGATGGTTTCCTCATCGAGGTTCCAGGCTTCGTCGACGGCAGATCCGGAAACAGCAAGCTGTAGTGAGTCGAGGATCATGTGCCAGCCCATTCCGAACTCCCTGGCGGGTTCCCTCGGGACCTCGCGGTGATTCAGGGAAAGCCTGGAGCCATCGGCAGTTGGTTGAATCTCCCATTTCACGATGGAAGGCGTGGGTACTCCATCCCAGTTCCACGAATGCTCTAGGTGGCCAGCCCCAGTTGTAGGCGCTTGAAGCGAGATGACGTCGCCGGTGGCTTGACCTTCGTCGCCGAAGTCGTACAGGACTTGTCCGCCGACAAGGGGTGAAATGGTGGACCCTGGCAGCCACTTGGAGAGTTTGTCGGGATCGACTAACCACTGCCATACAACCGATGGGGAAAATGGGAAATGTCGCTCGAAGTGGATCTGGAATGATCCGTCTTTACCGATGCCGAGGGAGCCGCGATGAAGCCCCGGATCGTCCGATTTTGAGGTCATGATTAGCCTTCCTTTTTCATTTCGGACTCGAGTCGGTCGAGAGCTGCGTTCCAACGTTGTCGCTGAGCTTCGAGCCAATCTAAGGGTCCTTCGAGGGCGTCTTTGTTCAGTGAGTAGATGCGTTGTCGTCCGCGAGGTTCGACCTCTAAAATCTCGCTCGCGGAAAGGATGTTGAGGTGCTGTGAGATGGCGGGACGGGAGACGGAAAAATGCCGTGCAATCTCACCGGCGGGACGGGGGCCGGTGGCCACCAGCTCGATGATCTTCCTTCGGGTGGGGTCGGCGAGGGCTTCGAATCCGTCCATGACCAAAGAGTAAGTGTCGGCTTACATAACTGTCAAGGGTGTGGACCGTCAATTCCCCACGCTATTGACCCACTCGCCACCCACTGCCACACTTGCTCCCCAATGAACATCTCTGATTTTCGTGACCTCTATGACCAGCAGCTGCGCACGTCCGCAGAGGTGGAGTCGGCCTCCAGCTACACCCGTCTGGGGCCGCTGTGGATGGCTAAGTATCCCGGCCAGGGGTTTATTACTTACCGATCCATCGCGTCCGAGGTAGACCTGGAAGCACTTATCCTGAAGGCCCTCGACTATTTCTCGGCTGATCCGAGCATCGAGGAAGTTGAGTGGAAAACTCGACAGCACGATGATCTCCCGGATCTCTCCCGTTTGCTGGTCAAAAACGGCTTCGTTTTCGATGAGCCGGAAACGGTGATGATCGGCACGGTGGAGTCGGCGCTCAGCGCGGGCGCCGGCCTGCCGCCGGGTTACCGCCTGGAGAAAGCACACAACGAAGAGGACCTGCGCGAGGCCACCACCCAGGCGGGCGCGGTGTTTGGTGATTCCCCTGAGCGGACCGAGCGGCGGTATGAGGAGCTTGTCGCGCGCGCGAACGCGGAGCCGAATAGCTTCGAGATGTGGCTGGTCCGCGGGCCGGCGGGCGATGTGGTGTGTACTGGCCGGGTTGATTTCGTCACGGGAACTGATTTCGCTGGGCTGTGGGGCGGGGCCTGCAATGAGGAGCATCGCGGTCAGGGGTTGTATCGCGCGCTGACCGCTCAACGCGCACGCTCGGCGCGGGAGCGGGGCAAGGAGTTTCTTCAGGTTGATTGCACGGGGTACTCGCGCCCGATCCTTCAGCGCGCCGGGTTGGTTCCGGTCACGGTCACCACTCCGGCTATCTGGACCCGCTAAAGCCTCAACCTCTACTTGAATAAACGGGGGTTGAAGTGGAGGTTTAGAGTTGCCGGTGTGACGGGTGGGGAGAATACTCGGTGACAATCGCAAGGTGCACGAGAGGCCGTTGGGGAAGACGAACCTCGTCTTGCACTGCTTAGGCAGTGTTCGTGTTGGCCGAAGGAAATTCGACATGACCACCCTTGCACCAGAACTCGCACGCTGGCTCGGCGCGGCCGATGCTTCGGTCATTGATGACCACCCGTGGGAGCACCCCGACGTGTCCGCTCACCTACCCGATACCGCCGCTGCCGCCGTCCTCACCGTGTCGGGGATGCCTCGAGCCGTGCGCCGGGACGTCGAGACGGCGATGGTCGTCTGCGTCCCTTCCGGGTCGCAGTTGTCCGTCCCGGGGGCTGATCCACTCACCGCCGAGTGGTTCACTGCATGGCGACGCTCCGTCGGCCCCACCGAGGGCGTCTACCTTGCCTGTCGGCAGGTCCTCACCGGCACGCCGGGTGAATTGGCGCACCTCAACACGGTGGTGAGCAATCTCGCGACCCGCCACCATTTCACGGCGGAGCTGGTTTTGGTTGACTGAAGGCATGACTCAGCCACGAAAGATCATCCTCGACTGCGATCCGGGACATGACGACGCCGTCGCTATGCTGTTGGCCGCGGGGAGCCCCGCCATCGACCTGGTGGGAGTGACCACCATCGGCGGGAATCAGACCTTGGATAAGGTCACCCGCAATGCTCAGCGCGTGCTCACCATCGCCAACCTGCACGATATCCCCGTCTATGCCGGCTGCGCCCGGCCGCTGCTGCGGGAGCCGCGCAATGCTGGAGATGTCCACGGCGACAGCGGCATGGACGTCGAAAATTTTGAGCTCCCCGACCCGGCGGTTGAGGTGGAGCAGGCTCACGCCGTCGACTTCATCATTGACACCGTCATGGCCTCCGAGCCCGGCAGCATCACCCTCGTGCCCATCGGCCCCCTGACCAATATCGCGCTGGCGGTGCGCAAGGAACCCCGCATCGTCGAGCGGGTCAAAGAGGTGGTGCTCATGGGAGGGGGATACCACGAGGGAAATGCCTCCGCCGTGGCGGAGTTCAACGTCATCGTTGATCCAGAGGCCGCGCACATCGTGTTCAACGAGCCGTGGGATGTGACGATGGTGGGCCTAGACCTCACCCACCAGGCGCTCGCCACCGATGAGATTGAGGCGGAAGTCAAGGCCATCGGCTCCGACATCGCAGACTTTGTCGTCGCGCTATTTGGCTCTTTCCGCAAGGCTTACCGAGCCAACCAGGGCTTCGAGCACCCCCCGGTGCACGACCCCTGTGCGGTGGCCTACCTGATTGATCCCGCGGTCGTCGATACGCAAAAAGTCCCCGTGGACGTGGAACTGAATGGCACGCTGACCGCGGGCATGACGGTGGCGGATTTCCGCGCACCGGCGGGGGAGGAGTGCCACACGCAGGTGGCAACCACCCTCGACCACCGCAAGTTCTGGGACCTCGTGATCGACGCTGTGCGGCGGTTGTCTCAGAAGTAGTAGCCGTCGCCGAAGGGATCGAGGATGTTGTCGGCGACGTCGGCAATGCTGTCAGCGATCCGGGTGGGGCGGTACGGGTACTTGCTGACCTCGGAGTCATCGGAAATACCCGAGCGGACCAAAATGGTGCGCATACCGGCCTCGAGCCCGGACTTCACGTCGGTGTCCATGCGATCACCGATCATGACGGCGCGCTCCGAGTGGGCGCCGATGACATTGAGCGCCGAGCGCATCATCACCGGATTCGGCTTGCCAATGTAATAGGGGTCCCGGCCTGTCGCCGCCGTGATGAGGGCCGCCACGGAGCCCGTGGCGGGGAGAATGCCCTGCGGGGCCGGACCAGTGACATCCGGGTTGGTGCAGATGAACCGCGAACCACCGAGGATCAAGTTAATGGCGGTGGTGATCGCCTCAAAAGAGTAGGTGCGGGTTTCGCCGAGCACGACGAACTCCGGATCTGCATCGGTGAGAATCCACCCCTGGCTGTGCAACAACGTGGTCAACCCCGACTCGCCGACGACATACGCCGTGCCCACCTGACGCTGATCCGTGAGGAAGTGGGCCGTGGCGGTACCTGAGGTCCAAATCCGCTCCGGCGGAATCCGCAACCCAGTCGCAGCCAACCGCGCGGACAGGTCCCGCGGGGTGTGGATCGAGTTGTTGGTCAAGACCATGAACGGGATGTCATTGTCCATGAGCTCGCCGAGGAAGCGATCCGCCCCGGGGATCATCTCACCCTCGCGGATGAGGACACCGTCCATGTCGGTCAAATACGAAATACTCGCAGTCATGTCCGCCATTGTGCTCCTTTACTGAGGATCCTGTGTGCTGACCAGCTCCGCGAGATCACCGATTGTGCCCACGCTAAACACCGTCGCATCATCGAGCCGCACGTTGAAGGCATCCTCGATGCGCACGGCGATCTCAATCATCGCCAACGAAGTAATGCCCAGATCAGCAATTCGGGCATCGGGGGTGAGGGTGGCGGCGTCCACTCCGGAGGAATCCTCGATGATCTGCGTGAGCTCGGGGGACAATTCAACAGGGGGCGTCGGTGAAGTCATGGCTCTAAGCTTAAGCCACCTCGCCCGGCTAGGTACCCTCAAGATATGGCTCCCATGCTCCACGACATTCCCACGCTCTTGCGCAGCTGGGCGCTACGCCTGACACCTACCGGGCGCCGGCATCTCGCGCTGGAGCAGGGAGCGTTGCACTCGGGCCAGCGCGAACCGGGGCTCACCAACATTGACCGCACCGGCGCCGTGGACAACGACGGCATCTCCGTTCATTGGTACGAGTACGGCGAGGTTACCCCGGGTGACAGCGCGGTCACCGTGGTGTTTGTGCATGGCTTCACCCTCGCCGCGGAGTCCTATTATCGGCAGGTCAATCACCTGCGGCAGCGCTGGCCCGAGGCTCGCCTGCTGCTCATCGACCTCCGTGGGCATGGCCAGACCGGCACCGTCCGCCCCGAACAATGCACGGTAGATGGCGCCGCCGACGATGTCATGGCCGTCCTCCGCGCCCGCGATATCCACGGCCCCGTCATCCTCGTCGGCCACTCGCTCGGGGGACTCGTGGCGCTCAACCTCATCCGCCGCTGCCCACCGGAGCTCTACGCCCAGATCGCGGGGCTGGTCCTGGTTGCCACGTCCATCGAAGCCCTCTCCGCCCAAGGTGTCCCACAGCTCCTCGCCTCGCCGGTCGCCGACAAGATCTACCAAGCAGTCGAGGCCTCCCCAGAAGAAGCCAACAAGTTCCGGGAGGAGGCCACCCGCTTCCTCGCGCCGGGTCTTGCCGTCGCGGTATTCCATCGACCCACCGACTATGACGTCATCGAGTTCCATGCCGCGATGATTCATGAGACCCCGCTGGAGACCTTCGTCGGCTATTTCGATGACCTCCAATCCCATGACGAGCTCGCGGCCGGGGAGAAGCTGCACTCCATTCCGGGCTACGTCATCGCCGGTGAGAAAGACGATGTCACCCCCCTGAGTCAGGCGCAACGGCTCTGCGAGGTCTGGCCCGAGGCGTGGATGCAAATCTCGCGCGGCTCCGGCCACATGATCCCGCTGGAGTCCCCCGGAATCCTCAATGCCGCCATCGATCGCCTTGTCGGCATGGCTCTGGACTCGCACTAGACTCAGACGAATGAGCGCTCTGGAACTGCTGAAGGACTGGCCGGTGGACAATGTCGCGGCCGCCGTCATCGATGGCGACGACATTAATCGGGTGGGGGATCTGGGCAAAGTCTTTGAGCTGGCCAGCGTGACCAAGCCGCTGAGCGCCTACGGCTTCCTCATGGCCATCGAGGAGGGGATCTTCGAGCTGGACACCCCGCTGGGCCCCGAAGGGTCCACCGTGCGCCACTTGCTCTCGCACGCCTCCGGCGTGGGCTTCCGCGCCGAGGATCGCGTCCGCCCGGTGGGTCAGCGTCGGGTGTATTCCAACTACGGTTTCGAGCTGCTTGCCGACGCCGTCGCCTCCGCCGCCGGCATGTCCTTCGCCGACTACCTCCGCGAAGGCGTCATGGAACCACTGGGCATGCAGTGGACGAGGTTGCGCGGCTCCGCGGGCTGGCAGGCGGAGGGCACCGCCCACGACCTCATCACCTTCCTCCTGGAACTCATGCACCCGACGTTGTTGCACCCTTCCACGATGGCGGAGGCGACCTCGATCCAATTCCCGGAGCTCAACGGCATCATCCCTGGTTACGGGATGATGAAGCCGTGCCCCTTCGGTCTTGGCTTTGAAATCAAGGGTGACAAAGATCCGCACTGGACGGGTCCGTCGATGCCCGCTGACACCTTCGGTCACTTCGGCCAATCCGGCACCTACCTGTGGGTTGCCCCCGGGACCGGCCGCGCGATGGTCGCCCTCACCGACCGCCCCTTCGGCGAGTGGGCCAAGCCGCTGTGGTCAGAGACCAACGAGGCAATCTGGCAGGAGCTTGAGCGCTCGTAGAATGGGCGCATGGCCCTTTTACTCCTGTCCCGCGGTGTTGGTGCAGTGCCCGACTTCATCTCCTCCCACATCCCTAAGCCGACCGACGATATTCGCATCGGCTACCTCAACGACGCGGCCGCTCCCTATGCCGGCGCGGAGTTCGTCGCCGCTGAGCGCGAGCAAATCGCGGAATTGGGATATGCCCTCACCGACATCACCGTCGCCGACTTCGATGAGCCGGGCGGCTTCGCTGCGGCCCTCGACACCATCGACGCCCTCTACGTAGCTGGGGGAGAGACCTTCGCGCTCTTGGCAGCGCTGCGCCGTCACGGCGGGGACACGGTGGTGGCCGAAAAGGTGAGCAGAGGTTTGCCCTACATCGGCTCCAGCGCCGGGTCGATCGTGACCGGGCCGAGCGTGGAACCGGCCTCGCTGATGGATGACCCGTCCTTAGCCCCGGACCTCGACGATTGGGCGGGCCTCGGGCTCGTTGACCGGGTCATCATTCCCCACGCCGACGGGCAGCTACCGCCGTACCCTGCCTCCCTCATCGCCCAGATCAAGGACACGTACGGGGCGAGCTTTCCGCTCACCTTCCTCAACGACGACCAAGCCCTCCTCGTGGAAAACGGGCAGTCGCGGCTGATTGCGTCGCCCTGACTTAACCACCCATGATGCGTTGCCACAGGCCGGGGCCCGGGGGATTCATGGTCACCACCCTGACGCTGGAGCCCTTCACTCGGCCGGTGAGAATCACGCGCGGAGCACCCGGCACCGGAGCCGTCGTCTGCACCTCGACGGAGGACAGAAAATCACGCAGACGATTCTCCACGTGTACGCCGGGCGGAACAATGACCTCAATAGTTGATCCGGTCGCATTGATATCAAAGGTGCACACCGGGCTGCTCGCGGAAGCCTTGCGCAGGTCCAGGTACATCGAAGAACCGGTGAGTTTGAACACCGAATGAGCCGGAACGGTCCACTCTCCGGCGCGGCGAATGGTGCCCATCGTCGACGACACTGGCTGCGATTGAGACAGCGGAGGCTGGACTACCTGGCCCGGCTGCGACATGGGGACAGGCGGGCCCTGATACGTGAGGTAGCGAGCCCGGATCTGATCCAACACAGCCTTGTCATTGGTGGACCAGACGATGTCCATGATCTCATCGAACTCGGCGATGTTGAGGCGGCCGGCGCCCACCAAACGCGTGAGGTTGGCCTGGAGGTCTTCACGATCGGCGTCGCGGGGTGGGATCGGGCGGGTCATGGGATCATTCTAACGGGGACAAGGCGGGCGTCGATAAGCACAGGGCGGCAGCCCCCGGATGGGGACTGCCGCCCTGTCAGCGCTGAGGCCGCTGAGGACCGCTTAGGCCTTGGTCGGGTCATCCAAGTGATACTTGGCTGCCGCCTGGGCGGCGACCTCAATGTCGATCTTTTCCTCCTGCGCCAGGCCCAGGAGGACAGCGACGACCACGGACTCGGCGTCGGTGTTGAAGTAACGACGCGCCGCCGGGCGGGTATCGGAGAAACCGAAACCATCCGTGCCCAGGACGATGTACTCGCCGGGGACATACGCCCGGATTTGCTCCTGCAAGTCAGTGGCGAAGTCAGAGACCGCAACGTACGGGCCGGAGGACTGCTTGAGCTGCTTGGTAGCAAACGCCTCCTCGACCTCCTCGCCCGGGTGACGCAGCTTCTGCTTGTTCTTCGCCGCACCATCGCGGGCCAGCTCGACCCACGACGTGACGGAGTAAATGTTGGCCTGGACGTTGTAATCCGCGGCCAGAATCTCCTGCGCCTTGATGGCGGCCTGCATACCAATGCCGGAGGCGAGGATGGAGGCCTCGTGCCCATCAGCATCAACATCCGTGGCAGGGGAGTAGAGGTAAACACCCTTGTGCAGGCCCTCAACGTCGAGGTTTTCCGGCTCAGCCGGCTGCGGGGTCGGCTCGTTGTACACGGTGAGGTAGTAGATGACGTTCTCGCCGCGGCCCTCGCCGTACATCCGGTCAATGCCCTCGCGGAGGAGGTGCGCGACCTCGTAGCCGAAGGCCGGGTCATAAGACACGACTGCCGGGTTCGTGGAGGCCAGGATCTGCGAGTGGCCATCCATGTGCTGCAGGCCCTCGCCGGTGAGGGTGGTGCGACCAGCGGTAGCTCCGATGAGGAAACCACGCGCCATCTGGTCAGCGGCCGCCCAAATGCTGTCGCCGGTGCGCTGGAAACCAAACATCGAGTAGAAGATGTACAGCGGCACCATGGCCTCGCCGTGGGTGGCGTAGGAGGAACCGACGGCCATGAAGGACCCGACGGAACCGGCCTCGTTGATGCCCTCGTGGAGGATCTGGCCATCAGTGGCCTCACGGTAGGACAGCATGAGATCGTGGTCCACCGGCACGTAGTTCTGGCCGTGCGGATTGTAGATCTTCAACGTCGGGAACCAGGAGTCCATGCCGAAGGTACGGGCCTCATCCGGGATGATCGGCACAATGCGCTCACCCAAGGTCTTGTCCCGCATGAGCTCCTTGAAGGTACGCACGAGCGCCATGGTCGTGGCCACTTCCTGCTTGGAGCCCTTGCGCACCGAGCGCAGCTTATCCAGCTCCGGAACCGGCAGCGGCGTGTAGGACTGGCGGCGAGTGGGAACATACCCGCCCAGCTCCTTGCGCCGAGCCTGCATGTACTTGATCTCCTCGGAGTCCTCACCGGGGTGGTAGTACGGCGGCAGGTAAGGATCATTTTCCAGCTCCTCATCAGAGATCGGAATGCCCTGCTTATCGCGGAAGGCCTTGAGATCCTCCGCCGTGAGCTTCTTCATCTGGTGGGTAGCGTTGCGGCCCTCGAAATTATGGCCCAGGCCATAACCCTTGATGGTGAAGGCGAGGATCGCGGTCGGACGGTCCTTCGTCTCCATCGCGCGCTGGTACGCGGCGTAGACCTTGCGGTAATCGTGGCCACCGCGCGGCAGTGCCCAGATCTCCTCATCGGTCATGTCCTCGACGAGCTTGAGCGTGCGCTCATCGCGGCCGAAGAAGTGCTCACGCACGTACGCGCCATCGTTGGCCTTAAACGTCTGGTAATCGCCGTCCGGAGTGGTGTTCATGACGTTGACCAGCGCGCCACTTTCATCCTTCTCCAGCAGCTCATCCCATTCGCGGCCCCAAATGACCTTGATGACAGACCAGCCCGCACCGCGGAAGAAGGACTCCAACTCCTGGATGATCTGGGTATTACCGCGCACCGGGCCATCGAGGCGCTGCAGGTTGCAGTTGACCACGAACGTCAAGTTGTCGAGGTTATTCAGCGCCGCGTGCTGCAGCAGACCACGGGATTCCGGCTCATCCATCTCGCCGTCGCCGAGGAATGCCCACACGTGCTGATCAGAGGTGTCCTTGATCCCCCGGTTGTGAAGGTAACGGTTGAAACGTGCCTGGTAGATGGCATCCATCGGGCCCAGGCCCATGGACACGGTCGGGAACTCCCAGAAGTCAGGCATGCCGTGCGGGTGCGGGTACGAAGGAATACCGTTGCCCTCGCCGCGGGAGACTTCCTGGCGGAAGCCGTCCATGTCATGCTCGCTCAGACGACCCTCAAGGAAAGCGCGGGCGTAAATGCCGGGGGAGGCGTGACCCTGGAAGAAGACGTGGTCGCCGCCGCCCGGGTGGTCCTTACCGCGGAAGAAGTGGTTAAAACCGACCTCATACAGCGGGGCAGCACCGGCGTAGGTGGAGATATGCCCACCGACACCAATGCCCGGACGCTGCGCACGGTGGACCATGATCGCCGCATTCCAGCGCATCCACCGGCGGTAACGCTTCTCAATCTCCTCATCGCCTGGGAACTCCGGTTCCATGGTCGTGGGGATGGTATTGACGAAGTCAGTCGAGGTCAGGTTAGGCAGGGGAACGCGCTTCGCGGTGGCACGCTCCAGCATGCGCAGCATGAGGTAGCGAGCACGAGCGGGGGAGGACTCCGCCAGGAGCCCATCCAGGGAATCCATCCACTCGCGGGTCTCCTCCGGATCCGAATCGTTGAGGTAAGAAGCGACACCGTCGCGAAGCGCGGGGTAATTGGTGTCGTCCATCCGGCTGGGCGCGGTCCGGTCTTCTGCCATTACTAACCTCCTGGTTTGGTGTGGATGTAGGAAGAACTGGCCGCGCCCGGAATGTGCCCGATTGCGCCCAGATGTCTCCACCAAGGATACGTGTTTTCCTTCGCCAACGTTCCGGCGGGTAGGTGTGAAGGTTGCAAACCCCAGCTGGCACGGTGGGTCCTAGCATGAGCGCCTTTTTGCGGTGAATGCAAAGGAAAAAACAGCGTATCGACGCCCCGCCCACCCCACCATCACCCGTCAGCACTGCGCGCCACGGGAGGCAGAAACAGGAATTTCCTGGCCAATCCTTGTATATTGCCAGTTGGAACTTAATTCGATGGGCTGATGAACATGACGGAGGCCCAGAACGAGGAGGAATAAATCAGTGGTGGATGCTCCGGGCGTAGCTAGGCAGAGCGCCAAGGACTACGCACAAACTCTTGGCATCGAGCCAGGGATGACAGTCCTGGAGGTCGGTTGGGATGAAGACAGCGACAGCACCATCTCCGAGGCTATTGAGCAGGTCATCGGAGACGATCTCCTCGACGAGGAGACCGACGAACTGTGCGATGTCGTCCTCCTCTGGTGGCGTGAAGAAGACGGAGACCTCGTCGACGGCCTCGTCGACTCGCTGCGCCCTCTCTCCGATAGCGGAAGCATCTGGCTCCTGACCCCCGGCGCCGGCAAAGAGGGCACCATCGCTCCCGGTGAGATCTCCGAATCCGCCCAACTCGCCGGCCTCGTCCAGACCACGGCCACCCGCCTCGGCGAATGGCAAGGCAGCTGCCTCGTTGCCCGTGGCCACACGAAGAAGTAGCCCCACTTTTTTAAGCTTCCACCCTCGCGTGGTAAATTCGACGCTCGGTGCTCCCACTCATCGTGTCGAGCATCAAGCGGCCCTAGCTCAGCTGGAAGAGCAACTGGTTTACACCCAGTAGGTCGGCGGTTCGAACCCGTCGGGCCGCACCAGGTCACCGGCCCTTTCCGCGAAATGCGGGAAGGGCCTTCGCTTGTTCAAGCCCTCCGAGTCGGCGAAACCCGCACTTGCTAACAACTTGGGGGTTCTGGGTGGGGGATTGACCCGGGAGTTGTTAGGAAGTGCGGGTTTTGAGTGTCTCTTAACCTCGGAATGCTCCGGGAGCACCAGCTAACCGATGATGCTGAGCACCTTGTCCTTAGCGGCCTGTGCGCCCGCGGGAGTGGAGAGGTCGAAGGATAGGTCATGGACCTCATTGCTCATGGTCAGGCGCAGGCTGCCGCTGGTGGTGCTCCCAGGATCGAGCATGAAGCGGACGTTGCTGACATCGGCATCAGAGGCTCCGGCGGTGGAGGTGATGAAGCGCCGTAATTCCTCGGGGGTCGTGGGCACCGGCTCTTGGGTTTCTGTCGCCTCCGCGGCGGGCTCAGCCGGTGCTCGGTCCGGAGCGGCCTCGCCAAACAGTTTGTTCCAGATGCTCATTTACGTGCTGTCCAATCCGGGGTGAGTCTCGTGCGCCAGCCGGGTATCGGCGGCCGTATCTTCCTCGCTCAAGATACGCGCCACCTCTTCGGCATGGTTCTCGGGCACCCAGATGTGGAGGGTGAAATCATGGTTGCTCAGCCATTGGTGGCCTTCGGGGGTGGCGTGGATGAATAGCTGTCGGGCGACGTCAATGTCGACCCATTCGCCTTCGACGGCGACGTCGAGCTGCACGTCATTGTCGTGGTGGCGGTAGTGGAGTTCGCCGACGGGGTTGTCCTGGAAATCGGGGCCGAAGTGAAGATCACAGTGGACGTCGGAAAACGCGGCGTCGGTGGTGGCTGCTTGGGCGATGCTGCGCAGGAGGGTGGCGTAGCTATCGTTGGATTGAATGTATTCCGGGTCGAAGAGGAAGACGCGGGGGAACAACGGCGCGCCGTCTTCGTCGTCGAGGCTGAGCAGCGCGGTGAGGAACTCGGCTTGGAAACCTTGGGGGCCGCCGTAGTAGTCGAAGTCGATGTCGTCGATGGTGATGTCACGGATCGGGGTGAAGCCAAAGGCGGCGGCGCGGTCGAGCCCCATGTGGAGGACTTGGGCGGCGAGCCGCGGATCGCAGGATGACGTGTGCGCCGGGTGGTGCCTTCGCCGGTGACGGGGGAACAGGATGCCTCCAGCCGCGTTGTCGTTGTGCTCTGCGCCGGAAGTTCCAAGAAATCTATTCCAGAAGCCCATGATCAGTCCTACCGTTGGAGGGGACGGGATAGCTATGAGCACCAGACTATATGGTGCAGGCTGATCATGTATGGGGCTTAGAACCGTTCGCGGCTACGGCGGGAGTACTTGTCGTAGGGGTCGGGGTTGTCATCGCCGTAGCGGGCACGGCGCCTAGACGCTGGGGTGGGGGTGGCTGCGGTGTCGACCACCGGGGCGTCGATAAGCTCTTTGTTTTCGTCACGGACGCGGCGGCGTTCACGCAGTTCGGCCCAGATGAAGTAGCCCAGGCCGAGTGGTGCCATGATGCCGAAGGCGATCCACTGGAAGCCGTAGGACAGGTGCGACCCGCGATCGAGTTTGGGCACGGGAATGGCGTTGATCTCGCCGGGCTCGCCCTCGGAAAGCTGGACGTAGTCGCGATCGAGCGACAGGCCGGTCAAGTCCGCGATCTGTGCGGTGTTGATGCCGTAGACCTGCGGCTCACCCTGGTCCAGCAACGGTGGGGTGGGAGGCATGGCCTCGTTGGGGCGGGCGTGACCATGGATGGTGAGATGCTCAGTGGGGGCGGGCTCGAGATCGGGGATGGAGCCTTCCAGCGGGGCGGAAAAACCACGATTGACCAGGATCGTTTCGCCTGAGTCGAGCTGGAAGGGGGTGAGGGCGTGGAAGGCGGGCTGGCTATCCACGGGGCGCAGGCGCAGGACTACTTCGGATTCGGGGAGATAACGCCCGGTGAGGGTGACCCGCCGCCATTCATCGCCGGAGCTAATCGCACCTCCCGCGCCGAAGATCTCCTGCGCGGGAACAGGGTCGATGCGGAACGCGGCGTCAATCTGTTCGTTGCGCTCGACGATCTGGTCATCCTTGTTCAGCTGCCAGGGCGCGAGCACAGTGAAGGCGGCGTAGGAGAAACCAACGATAGCGAGGAGCGCGATGATCCAGCCCGGCTTGATGAAGGACTTCCAGCCCTTCTTTTGTCCCCGGGTTGAGTTGTATCGCTCCAGTGTGCTGCTCACAGACGCCCAGTCTACCTACCGGGTGGCGCTGACCTGAACCCGCTCCCGGGCCCAGGTGAGGATGCCTGCGACAGCTGCGTCGATCTGCTCACGCGTTTCCACGAATCCTTCCGGACCGCCGTAGTAGGGATCAGCCACGGAGGCTTCCGCCGGGGAGTCGGGGTCGAACCTGCGGAGCAGGCGAATGCGCTCTTCCGGAACACCTCGGGCGATGAGTTCGGAGCGGTGTCCGGTGTCGAGGGCGATGAGCAGGTCGGCGTCGGCATCGTCGGGTCCGAATTGGGAGGCAACATGCTCGGAGCCATCGTGGCCGGCGGAGCGGAGCTCGGCGACGGCGCGCTTGTCGGCGCCGAGTCCGACGTGCCAGCCGCCGATACCGCAGGAGCTGACGCGGACGAGGTCGCCGAGCCCGGCGGCGTCGATAGCGTCGTGGACAATGACCTCAGCCATGGGGGAGCGGCAGATGTTGCCGGTGCAGACGAAGTCGAGGTGAAGGCGGTTATCCTCGCGTACTGGACGTGTTGTGGAGCCAGTCATGGACGATCCCTTCCAATTCCTGTGGAGTGTGAGCGATGTAGCGGGCGTGTGCCCACTCGTCGGCGGTGCCGTAGCCCCAGGAGACTGCGACGGTGTCGAGGTGAAAATGCGCCGCGCCCTCGATGTCGTGGGAGCGGTCACCGACCATGAGGATATCGGATGTCTGACCTTTCCACCCATTGGAGCTTAAAACGTAGTCGATGACCGCAGTTTTAGAGCGCCGCTGGCCATCCTCTTCCGCCGCGCCAAGGAAGTCGAGGTAGGGCAAGAAACCCTCCCGGTCCAAGATTTTTCGGGCGAAGCCCTCGCCTTTCGACGTCGCCGTTGCCAGCGTCAGCCCCTGCTCCTTCCACGTGCGCACGAGGTCGAGCATGCCCGGAAAGGTGGTCGCGTCCGCCCACCCGCCTCCGGCGGTGTAATCCAAATAGATGCCCAAGCCCTCGCGGGCTTGCTCGGGCGTCATTCCCACCTTCTGCAGCGTGACCTCCATCGGTGGCCCGGCGATGAGGCGGGTGAATTCCTCGGAAGGGTGCTCCCAGCCCATCTGATCGAGGGTGTGAAGAAAGCCCGCTCGGATGCCGGGAAGGGAATCGATGAGGGTGCCGTCGACGTCAAGAAG
Organism: Corynebacterium testudinoris; assembly: GCF_001021045.1. Classification (NCBI taxonomy): domain Bacteria; kingdom Bacillati; phylum Actinomycetota; class Actinomycetes; order Mycobacteriales; family Corynebacteriaceae; genus Corynebacterium; species Corynebacterium testudinoris. Next base: position 1,935,630 of record NZ_CP011545.1, on the reverse strand, counting down.
AAGAATGCTCACGGCCCCTAATGTGCCACACCTCGTCGTGTCTATCAGCGCGTCTACACTAAGGTGCCATGACGACTGTCGCCGAGATTCGCCAGATCCTAGACTCCGCCTACCCGCCAAAACTCGCTGAGAGCTGGGACGCGGTGGGGCTCATCTGTGGCGATCCGGCCAGTGATGTGAAAAAGGTCGCTTTTGCGCTGGATTGCACGCAAGCCGTGGCGGAGGAAGCCGTGCGGCTGGGCGCAGACATGCTCGTGGTCCATCACCCGTTGCTCATGCGGGGGGTCACCTCCGTGGCGGCTGATACGCCGAAAGGGAAGGTCATCCACACGCTCATCACTGGCGGGGTGGCGCTGTTTGCCGCACACACGAACGCTGATTCAGCTCGCCCCGGCGTCAATGACGTGCTGGCGGAGCTCATCGGGATCACCCCCGGCCGGCCGATCCTGCCGCAGACTGGGAACAGCGTGGACAAGTGGGGGGTACACGTGCCCGCGGCTGCAGCAACGGCAGTGAAGGAGGCATTGTTTGACGCAGGCGCCGGCACCATCGGCGACTACGCCGAGTGCGCCTTCACCGTCGAAGGCATCGGCCAGTTCACGCCCCAACCGGGCGCGACACCGGCCGAAGGAGAGGTGGGGGTCGCCCATTCCGGCCCCGAACTGCGGGTGGAGTTCGTCGCCCCTGCGTCTCAGCGTCGCTGTCTTATCGACGCGCTCCGCGCCGCCCATCCCTACGAAGAGCCCGCCTTCGACATCGTGGACATGGCCGATACCGCCGACCTCGACGAGGCCTATGGGCTCGGCCGCATCGGTGAGCTGCCGGAACCGATGACCCTGAGAGAATTCACCCAACACGTAGCAAATGCCCTGCCCCCCACCGCTTGGGGCGTGCGCGCCGCGGGCGACCCGGAGGCAATCGTGAAAAAGGTCGCCGTCAGCTCCGGGTCGGGAGACAGCTTCCTCGACGCCGTGCGCGGGCTCGGGGTAGACGTGTACGTTACCTCTGACCTTCGCCACCACCCCGTCGACGAATACCTCAGGGCCGGCGGCCCACCCGTCATTGATACCGCTCACTGGTCCAGTGAATTACCGTGGACGTCGCAGGCGGCGGCCATCGTGGGGGAACAAGCGGGCGTCGATACGCATATTGTTGATATCCGCACTGACCCCTGGACCCTGTCCACCCACGCAAGCGAGTAAGAAAGACACCATGAAACTCGATCCCTCCCTCCAGGACCTCCTGCTGGAACTGTCCTCCATCGAACGATCCCTCGAGGTGGTCGGCGACGCAGCCTTCATCACCGAGGAACAAAAGGAATATGATCGGCTGACCAGCGAACTCGCGCGCATGCGCAACGCCGCCAGCTCCTCCCAGATGGCCGTCGATGACATGGAGGCCGAGATCCTGCGCATCCAGGAAGACGAGCGCAAACTGCGCCGCCGCGAGCGAGACGACAAAGCACAACTGACGGCGGAGACCGACCCCGAGCGCAGGAAAGATCTTGAACACGACCGCTACTCGGCAAAGTCACGCATCGCCGACCTCATGAGCGAGCTCGCCGAGACGCACAACCAGATCCACGCCCTGCGCAACAACCGCGACGTCCACGGCGCCCGGGTGGATGAACTCGTCCGCCAAGTCGACGCAGCAGCCCGCGCCGCCGACGCAGCCAACGCCGCGCACGACGTGCAACGCACCCCCCAAGAGCGAATCGCCGAACTACGCGCGCTCTTGCCCGAAGATGTTCTCGCCGAGTACGACCTGCAGAAGAAGGACTCCGGCGTCGGTGCCGCCGACTTCAACGGCCGCACCTGCGGAGGCTGCTTCATGGTGCTTGGCGCCGCCGACCAAAACCGGGTGCGCAATGCCCCCGCCGATGAGCTGCCGCAATGCCCGGAATGCGGCACCTACCTGATTAGGAAGACGGCCTAGCCTATGGCTCCAGTGACTGCCCCAGTGACAAAGGTCCTGATCTACACCGACGGAGGTTCGCGCGGCAATCCCGGCATCGCCGGGTCCGGGACCGTGGTCTACGCGGACGACGGGACATTGCTGCGCGAGATCATCTACGTCGTGGGGCAGAAGGCGTCGAACAACGTCGCGGAATATCACGGAATGCTCCGCGGGCTCGAGGCCGCCGTTGAGCTCGGAGCCCGTGAGGTAGAAGTCCGCATGGATTCCAAGCTCGTCGTGGAGCAAATGAGCGGTCGGTGGAAAATCAAGCACCCCGACATGCAGGCACTCGCCCTCGAAGCGCGCGACCTCATGAAAAACCTGGACACAGTCACGTTCACCTGGGTACCCAGGGCCAAGAACAAAGAAGCTGATCATCTGTCCAACCTCGCCATGGACGCCGCGGCGGACGGGCATCCGCCGGGAATCGTTGGTGGTGACACGGCCGAGGGAGTCGACACCGGTGATGCAGAGGTGGCCGACGGCGACTGCGACGTCAAAGTGGGCACGCCCTCCCACTGGACTGGAGCCTCGACCCCTCCGACCAAGCTCATCCTCCTGCGCCACGGCCAAACTGCCATGTCCGCCGCCAAGCAATACGCCGGGAGCACCGACGCCGAACTCACTGAGACCGGCATGGAGCAAGCACGAGCCGCCGCTACCTTCCTGGCCAGCGGAGACACCATCCACGCCATCGTTTCCTCACCCATGCGCCGATGCATCCAGACGGCCACGGCCGCCGCGGACGCCCTCGGCCTCACCGTCGACGTCATCGACGACCTCACCGAGCGCGATTTTGGCACCTGGGAAGGACTGACCTTCGACGAGGCTCACGCCAAAGACCCGAAACTCCACGCCGAATGGATCGCCGATCCCACCGTGTGCCCGCCCGGTGGCGAGGAACTCACGGATATGCACAAACGAGTCCGCGCGGTGCGACGTGAGCTAACCAAGAACTACCCCGGCAAAACCGTCCTCGTGGTCAGCCACGTCACCCCGATCAAATCCCTCGTCCGCCAAGCTCTAGACACCGGACCACAAGTAGTAAACCGGATGTTCCTTGATCTCGCCTCCATCAGCGTTGTCGAATTCTTCGACACCGACGCCCGAGTCGGATCCTGCCTCCGCGTCTTCAACGACACCTCCCACCTGCGCGCATGAGGTGATTCCTGCCAGGTCGGCTCCGCGAGGTAGACTCACTCCTTGCGAATGAGCCGGCCGGGTAATCGCGGCCCCCGAACCACCACCCCTCGCGGGTGCAGGCGGGTGTCGAGGAAAGTCCGGACTCCACAGAGCACGGTGATTGTTAACGGCAACCCGGGGCGACCCGCGGGCACGTGCAACAGAAAGTAAACCGCCACGATCCTCCGGGATCGAGGTAAGGGTGAAAGGGTGCGGTAAGAGCGCACCGGCAGGCCAGGTGACTGGTCTGGCCAGGTAAACCCCACCGGGAGCAAGGCATCAAGGTCTGCCACGTCGCAGGCCGGATCGGATGACTGAGGGTGACTCGCCCGAGTCCGAAGGTAGCTGCTTGAGGCGGCCAGCGATGGTCGACCCAGATGGATGATTACCGCCCCATAAAAGGGTACAGAATCCGGCTTATAGGCTGGCTCATTCGCCCTACGCCCTGTGAGGTGCGCGCTCGCCTCCTTCCCCTGCGTTCGTGGAACAATGGGGCCTCATGAAGCTCTACGCAGCGCAGCTTGACTTCCGCAGCATCGCGGAAGAGTTTTCCTTGCCTACGGAATTCCGGGCGGAGGTGCTCGCTGAGGCCGCCGCGGCGAGGGATCGCTACGCCGAGGACAGGCGCGATGCCCGCGATATTCCTTTGGTTACTATCGACCCGGTGGGCTCGATGGATTTGGATCAGGCCGTGTTTATTGAGGACACCGAGGGTGGATTTAGAGTTCTCTACGCGATCGCGGATGTTGCCGCCTTCGTGGAGTCAGGCTCTGCGCTGGAGGAGGAATCTCTTCGGCGTGGGCAGACAATTTACTTGCCGGATGAGCCCGTTCGACTTCATCCGCCGGTGTTGTCGGAAGGGGACGCCTCGCTGCTGCCTGACGTCGACCGTCCAGCTGTGCTGTGGAGCTTCGAGCTTGATGCGGCGGGGGAGGTCGTCTCGTTTCGCCTGGAGCGCGCCCTGGTGAGAAGCGTTGCCCGGTTGGACTACGACTCGGTCCACGCGGACTACCTTTCTGGACGCTTGCATCCGTCCATCGAGCTGCTGCCGGAGGTGGGTCGGTTGCGTGAGGCGTCTGCGTTAAGGCGCGATGCGATCAATCTGCGGCTGCCTGCCCAAAGCGTCGCCCGTCTCGACGATGGGACGTATGAGCTCGTCGTCGAGCCGCGTCACGAGGTGATGGATTGGAACTCGGAGATTTCTCTCCTCACGGGCATGTGCGCCGGGCAGTTGATGGTTTCCCATGGTTCGGGTCTGCTGCGGACGTTGAAGCCTGCCAACTCTGACTCGGTGGCTGTCTTTAGAGCAGAAGCTCGCGCGTTGGGCTATGAATGCCCAGATGATCAACCCATTGGCGAGTTTCTCCAATCCGTTGACGCGACTGATGCTCGCGGGATGGCGGTGATGCGTGAGGCTCAGAAGTTGCTGCGCGGTTCGGGCTACGCTCAGGTCGACAACGGCGATGCCGAGGTCCACGCTGGGATCGGGGGTTACTACTCCCACGTCACTGCGCCGCTGCGTCGACTCATCGATCGCTTTGCCACGGAGGTGTGCTTGGCCCTGTGCCAGGGGAAAGAGGTCCCTCAGTGGGTGAGTGAGCGTGCCACGGAGGTCATCGACACGATGAACCGCACGTCGACCTTGGCGAACAATGTTGATCGCGCTGCGCTCGATCTCACCGAGGCGACCGTTCTAAGCCCGTGGGTGGGGCACAACTTCGATGCCCTCGTCCTCACCTCCGACTCGGAACGTGAGCAAGCCCGCATTTTCGTCACCGATCCACCCGTGTTGGCGGATTGCCTCGGTGCCCCTTCCCAAAGCACCACCGCCACTGTGTCGCTGATCCGGGCAGATGTGATCAAGCGGGACGTTGCGTTCGCCTGGCCGGCTGACTAGTCCACCTGGGCGGGGGAGCCGGTCCCCACATCCACAATGGTGAAGCCGTCGGCGGACAAGTCCGCCACAAAGTTGTCGGCATGCCGCTTATCGACGCCCGCGATCACCGCCGCCGACATTCCAGCCACGGCCGCACGTGCTCCCGCTGCACCACGCACTAATACGAGCTGCGCGAGGTCAGACTGGGCATCGAGGCCGTAGTCTTCCAGGCCCGCTTGAGATTCAGACATGAGGTCCCACAAGTCTTCGATGCGCCGCGAACGAAGCGAACGGCTCAGTTGTTCGGCGCGGGCGGTCTCTTCCTTATCAAAGGTCAACCACGTGGTGGCCTGCTCGAGGGACGGCTGGCCGTCGGTGCCGTGAACCTTGTGCACGGCACGAAGCCAGTCGAGGACGCGCGTGGGGGCGTCGGGAAGCAAGCGAAGCGACTCGGTGCCAAAGGCCCTGCAGGCCGCATCGAGGAATCGACGTCGTTCTTGGATGGCAACCGTTTGGTCAACCTCGGTTTCGGGGCCGATGACGGCAAGAATGCGCATGTTGGCGGAAATCGGGTGGGGAGCCTGAGTCACCGAGCCATCAGCGTAGTTGACCACTGCTACCTGGCCAGCGGCACCACGAAGGATCGCGGTGTAGCGGGACCGCAAGGAAGGAGTATGCGAAAAGATGTCGGCTGCTTGGGCGCAGACCTCTGCCAACCGTGCCCGCAAGGGAGCCTCGTCGCGGTCCTCCACCTCGCCGAGCAAAGCCAGAGCAAAGGCCGCCTCGGCGGAAGAGATCGCGCCGAGACCGGCGTCGGCGGGGATATCACTGACCACAGTGACATCCATGCCCGCCGTATCCCGGGAGAGCAACTGTCGGTGGATCATCGTCCACACGATGCCGCCGAGGCGGGCTGCAATGGAACTATCGACGTCGACAAGCTGTTGGGTTGTTGCCCGCTCCTCGACGGTTGCCAAGGTGATTTCCCCCGTGGTGGTGACCACCCCGTCCAGCGCGGTGGACTGATACGTCACTTTGATGAGGTCATCGGGTCGGGGCGAGACCGCCACCGCGACCCGCTGGGACACCTGGGCGATAAGTGTCACGCCACCGGCATAATCGACATGCTCTCCCATGACGAGCCACGTGCCTGGAGCGTCCGCGACCTGGGTGCTTTCCACTCCGGTTTCCTCCCGATGCAACTGACGAACACGGTCGAGGACGGGGCTGTGGGCGGAGGGCCAGATCGGCATGGGGGAGTTCTCCTTCATCGGGCCTGGGCAATCAGTGGCAAAATCTCTAGCGACTCTCTACTCTAGCCCGCCCCATTGAGCCGGAGCGAAGGTAGCCTAAGAGGCAAAACTGACATTCTCTACAAGGAGGACAGCATGGCACTAAATGACGAGAAGTGGTTCTTTGACCCGCAGACCGGTGACGTCCAGCAGGGTAAGGAAGGCGGATGGGAAAACCGCATGGGACCCTACGACTCTCGTGAAGAGGCAGCCGACGCCCTCAAGATCGCCGCTGCCCGCAACGCCGAGGCCGACGAGGAAGACTCGGAAGATAACGACTGGGGCGAGCCCGCTTCCTGGGAGAAGTAACAACTCGCCTCGCACAGGCCCCCGATCCTTCTTATGGACCGGGGGCTTAGTTGTGTCTGGGTCTACTTCTTGCTGCGCTTCTTGGCGCGTTTGGCTGCTTTCTCCGCAGACTTTTCCGCCGATTTCTGCAGCCGAGCATAGGCAGCCTTGATCGCCTTGACCTCTTGGGCATAATCATCGAGGGCCTGCAGACCGAGGGTGCGCTCGCGCTGATAGAGCAACCCATATCCGAAGGTATCCTCGCCGTGGCGCCGGGCATGTTCAGCCATCTTGACCAATCGATCACGGGAGGTGACGGAATCCTGGAAGTCTCCGAGGCTCGACTGCATTGCTTTGCACGCGTTGTACAGGCGCTTAGTTTTCAGGTTCGTGGCCGCACCTACTGCTTCGGCGGCGTAGCGCATCTTCTTCGCTGACTTACGCATGTCATGGAAGTAGCTCTCCCGCTCATGCAAGCTCAGCTCTGAATTTTCCCAGTTTTCCACCGCTTTGTGATGTCGTTTGATGAGCTTGCGGTACGCGGCATCCAAGTGCTCAGCGAGCAGTGTTTCCACCGGAACGGGGGGTTCCTCGGGCGCTGGTTCCTCCTCATCCTCGGTGGAAGGACCGCCTTCGGCGATCATGTCTTCCTCTTCCTCCTCGGTGTCTTCTTCCGGGTCGAACCCATCGGTGAATACCGGGAGGATCGGCTCGCCGGGCCCACCCTCGGCGACCATGTCCAAGTCTTCTTCGGCGTCTGTCTCCGTGATCGGATCCTGCGGCGGAGTTTGTAAGCTCGTCTCACCACTAGCCGGTGGGTTGATCGGCGGATGGGCGAGCAGCTCGTCGATGGCGTCAAGCAGATTGAGGTAGCGCTGCGAATTGAGAGTGGCGACAACCCGTCGGTGTGCGCGGCGATATTCCGCACCCATGTCTTCCCGGAGGTGTTGGCGGGTCGCCTCGTCGAGAACTCCGGAGTCCTCGGAGTCGAGCAGTGTGAGGAAACGTTCCTCGACTACCTCGGCATCGCGGGCATGGCCCAACATCCGTGCCAGCAGCTTCAATTCTTCTTCGATGTACTCGATCTCATGTCCGCCCAGGATGCCGTCAAACGTCTCGAGGTGGCTGCGGAGCTCGCGGGTAGCAACCCGCATCTGGTGTACCGAGTCCCATTCATTCCGCCGGACCTTAGGGTCGTACTCCAGGAGAGCGTCGCGATTGACTTTCAGCGCGGCGATCACGGCAGCGGCGGGGGAGTCGGCGGGAAGGTCAGCGTCAATGAGGAATGGTGGTTGCGGTGCGCCAGCCTCGGAGGCTCCCAATGCCATCACCAGCTTGGAGGGGGATGAGGATACTCGGGCACCGGCACTGATGAGCAGTGAGGTGGCTGAAGGCATGATCTCAGTGGCGAGTTCGGTGTCGGCGACGTTGCCGGACAGCTCCACTTCCCACTCGCGCCAGGTTGTCTTGTCCCCACCAGGTAGGAGCGACCACGCCGACACGTGATCATCACAAAACTCCGCGACGGCTGCACCGTCGTCGCCTCCGAGGGTGGACTCGGTGCGCTGATTATCTACCTGGGCGATCGGAACGAGTTCACGGTTGCGTACCAGTGCGCGAACTTGGTCGTGAATTTCTTCCGGCACTCGCAAGATTCCGTCGACGGGGTCCCCCAGGGGCGCGTGAACCTCTAAGCGCCCGCTGGAGCCCGGGAACTTGATGTGCCACCCGTCGTCGGTGCCGCCTTCACGACGTCGCAAAGTGATTTTGGACCTGGTGAGCCGCAAATCCTCGGTGTCGTAATAGATGGCAGAAAGCTGGTGATGAGCAGTATCTAGAACCGAGTTAACGCCTTTAATTCGAGTGAGATCGGGACAGGTGGCGCCTTCGGCTACCGCGAACTTTGCTTCGACCTCAAGAAAGGTACGAGTACTCATCACAAACTCCAATAATCTCTGTTGTCAGGGCTTATCTGCTGTTCCTAGCTTAGCGCCGCAGCCCTCACCCGGCGCGGTCTGCGATGACCGGAGTGGTGGTCGAACGGTGGGAATTGGTCGCCGCATTAATGCCATCAACAAAGCCCTGTCGATGGGTGGGAGAAAATGACATATTGCTAGCTGAGTTGAAGACGGAGCCCATGAACTCGGAGGCAGCCGCACCACGGTGCTTGAGCACCTCCAGCGCTGTACCGTCACCGGCTCGCTGCGCGGGTACGTCGTCGTTGGCGATAGTGAGGAGTGCCCCAATGCGGTGGGCAAAGGCTACGAGAAAGGACCTGCGGTAGGACGCCGTCTGTCGCGCTAGGGCAGCCTCCTGGGCACCAGGAGAGGTGCGCATGAAGTAGTCCCGTTGACGATTGAGGCCGTCGAAGAGCTCGATCACATGACGTACGTCCTCTGGGTGGCCAATGACGCTCGCGATATTGACTGATGAGACCAGGATGCTCTCGCACGAGTTGGGGCGGGCTACGTGGCTGAGTAGGAGGAATTGGTAGCGGACCCATGTACCAGTCAGGTGCACTCGCACTGAGACGAGCTGAGAGTTCTCCCAGGTGCGTGGTTCATCTGCTACCCGGTCAAGGCGGTATCGCTGGCGAAGCTGCTGAGCCTTGGCGACTAGCGATGCTGCCTCTGCTTCGAAGGTGGTTGATTCGGCCTTTCGAAGCAAGTGATTGATGCGTTGGCGAATTCGCTTCTCCTCGGACCTGGCATGTGGCGCGGTGGTGCCGTGAGCGTCCTCCCGAGCGACATCGCACAGAACATCGAGATAGTCGACATCGGTGACGATGTCGGCGTCACGCAAACGAGGCAGATTCTCCAGGCGGAGCTTGATCATCTCTAGGTCGCGTCCAGCAGGGGGAAGATTGTGACAGCTCCGGCACTGCCGCTGCCAGGCAGTGCGTACGGCATAGGTAGCACTGCCATGAACATGAAGTTGGGCATCAACCAGGAGTGGGTCGATGCCAGAACCTGCGACGGAGCGGAGGTCGTGGGGCGTCCATCCCCGATGTGCGGCGATGATGAGGAGATCGGAGATCTCTCGTGTGAGGCGGCGATGGTGCGCAAAGGCAGAATGGTTGGCTTTCAGCTCATTGAGATCGAAGTTGTGGTGGGTAGTCATGTCAGGGCCCCATTTCGTTTATTTGTTCGAGTTGCTGATGTCCCTAGTTGATCAGCTACTCCCGACATAGCTACCCCCGAGTCAATGATCATCCCTAGTGAACAGGAGAGATGAGAAGATCTGCCACCCCCATGGGCCCGCTTGTGTCGGGTCACGTCATTAGGGTTGGGGACATGAATCGTCAACAGGAATTCGTGCTGCGCACGGTCGAGGAACATGACATCCGCTTTATCCGTCTGTGGTTCACCGACATCCTTGGTTACCTCAAGTCCGTGATGATGAGTCCCTCTGAACTGGAAAGCGCTTTTGAGGAGGGTGTTGGCTTTGATGGTTCCTCCATCGAGGGCTTCTCACGGATTTCTGAGTCGGACACCATTGCCCTGCCGGATCCCTCCACTTTCCGGGTGTTGCCCTTCGACGCTGGTAGCCCTGAGATCCAGGCGGCGCAGATGTTCTGTGACATCACTACCCCTGACGGCCAGCCTTCCTGGTCTGATCCGCGTCAGATCTTGCGCCGCCAGGTGGAGCTGGCAGCTGATGAGGGGTTTACCTGCATGATCTCCCCGGAGATCGAGTTCTACCTGGTCACCAATACCGACGATCTTTCGGCGCTCATGCCCACCGACAATGGCGGTTACTTCGACCAGGCCACCAGCAACATGGCCCCGAAGTTTCGCCGGGAGGCAATGGTGGCGTTGGAGTCGATGGGTATCGCCACGGAGTTCTCCCACCACGAGACCGCGCCGGGGCAGCAGGAAATCGATCTGCGCCATGCCGATGCTTTGACCATGGCCGATAACATCATGACTTTTCGCTATCTGATTAAGCAGGTGGCGATTTCCAGTGGGGTGCGCGCCACCTTCATGCCCAAACCCTTTACCGAACACGCTGGTTCGGCCATGCACTCGCATATCTCGCTGTTCGAGGGTGACTCCAACGCTTTCCACGATCCCGATGATGAGATCTCGCTGTCGAAGACCGGGAAGCACTTCATCGCGGGTGTCCTCAAGCATTCCCCGGAAATTTCCGCCGTGACGAACCAGTGGCCGAACTCCTACAAGCGCATCGTCTTTGGAAATGAAGCCCCGACAGCAGCGACCTGGGGTGTGTCGAATCGCTCTGCACTCGTGCGGGTGCCCACCTATCGCCTGGCTAAGGCTGATTCGCGCCGGGTGGAGGTTCGATCCTTGGACTCGGCGTGCAACCCGTATTTGGCGTACTCCTTGGTTCTCGCAGCGGGGCTCAAGGGCATCCGCGAGCAATATCCGCTGGATGATCCCGCTGAGGATGACATTTCGCAATTGTCGCGCCGCGAACGCCGGGCGATGGGATATGAGGACCTGCCCGCGTCCCTTGACCAGGCACTGCGGCTGTTGGAGAAGTCCGAATTCGCGGCCGATGTCATGGGCGAGCACGTCTATGAGTACTTCCTGCGCTCGAAATGGAAGGAGTGGCACAACTACCAAGAGCAGATCACTCCTTGGGAATTGCGAAACACCCTCGACTATTAGCCACCTGAGTAGGCCACGAAGTACAAGGAGCGATTACCTCTCATGTCTGCAGCACATCCCCGATCGTCGGTGCCTTCGCCAGCTGTGCTCAGCCTGACCGGTCCACATTCGGCTGCTGATCTCACCTGGCTGGGCTGGGATAACCCTGATTCGCTGGATCTTCTGTGGGCGTTGGCTAGCGCGGGAGATTCTGATCTTGCCTTGAACACCATGGTGCGGCTGATGAATGCGCTTGAGGGGGATCGCACTGAGCTTGATCAAGCATTGAGGGACAACACCGATCTCCGCATCCGACTGTTCGCACTGGTGGGGGGATCCACCGCGCTGGGAGATCACCTCGTCGCCAATCCACACTTGTGGCATGAGTTGGAACGGGAATTGCCCCTTCCAGAGGAACTCATGCAGACGATGCTTAGTGCCGTGCAGGCGACGCCGGCGACCATCGTGGTGGACGAAGGCGAAGACTTAGGGCCCGACACTGCCCGGGAGGACCTGTCCACGCCCGGCACCTACCGTGCCGGCATCTGTGGTCCCGAGGCTAAGACGGCGTTGAAGTTGGCCTATCGCACGCTCATCATGCGTATCGCAGCCCATGATTTGGCCGGTACTTTCGTCTCTCGCCGCCATGTCGGGTTGCAACAGCCGAGGATCGAGTTTCGTATCGTCACGGGGTTGCTCAGCTCGCTTGCCGACGCCGCACTCACCGCCGCCCTGTCCGTCGCCGTCACCGGCGTGTACGGGGACAAGGACGTGGACACTCGCCTCGGAGTCATCGCGATGGGCAAGTGCGGGGCGCAGGAGTTGAACTACATTTCCGACGTCGATGTCATCTTCATCGCCGAGCCACCGAGCCCGCGCGCCACGCGACTAGCGGGCGAGTTCATGCGTATCGGATCAGCTGCCTTCTTTGAGGTCGATGCCAACCTGCGGCCGGAGGGAAAGTCGGGCGCGCTCGTGCGCACGCTCGACAGTCACGTCGCCTATTACCGCCGGTGGGCGGAAACATGGGAGTTCCAGGCTCTGCTCAAGGCTCGCCCGATGACCGGCTATGTTCCCCTGGCCAAGGCTTACGTGGAGGCCCTGGCCCCGATGGTGTGGTCAGCTTCCCAGCGTGAGTCATTCGTGGAAGATGTCCAGGCTATGCGCCGTCGTGTGTTGGACAACGTCCCAGAGAGTCTGCGTACTCGAGAGCTCAAGTTGGGGGTGGGCGGGCTCCGTGACGTGGAGTTTGCGGTGCAGCTGCTCCAGCTCGTCCACGGTCGCTCGGATGAGTCCTTGCGGGTGTTGTCTACTGTTCAAGCACTGGCGGCGCTCGTTGACGGCGGTTTCGTCGGACGCGAGGACGGGCATCAGCTGATCGAGGCCTATGAGTTCCTCCGCCTGTTGGAGCACCGCCTGCAGTTGCAACGTCTCCGCCGGACGCACACTCTCCCCGCCGAAGAGGATGAGAAAAATCTCGCCTGGCTAGCCCGTACCAGCGGGTTTGCGGCCACTGCTAAGAAGTCCGCCATCGACGTCTTCACTGCGCAACTACGCAAGATCAGGCTGCTGATTTCGGACCTGCATTCGCGCCTGTTTTACCGTCCGCTGCTGCTCACCGTGGTCAACCTCTCCGTCGACGAGATCACTTTGTCGCCCGAGGCCGCGAAGCTGCAGCTGGCGGCGCTGGGCTACCTCCACCCAGATCGTGCGTTTGAGCACCTGACGGCGCTGGCGTCCGGTGCGTCGCGCAAGGCGAAGCTGCAGGCCATGCTCCTGCCCACTCTCATGACCTGGCTTTCTGAGACCGCGGACCCTGATGCCGGGCTGCTCAACTACCGCAAGCTGTCGGAGGCAGCGTACGACAAGGTCTGGTTCTTGCGGATGCTGCGCGATGAGGGCGTGGTGGGGCAGCGGCTCATGCGAATCCTCGGTACTTCGCCGTACACCTCGGATCTCATTATTTCGGCGCCGGACTTTGTTAAGCAGCTCGGGGATGGCGCGAGTGGGCCCAAGCTCATGGAAGTCGCGCCTGACCAAGTGAATAAGGCGCTGGTGGCCTCCTCCAAACGCCATCATGATCCGGACAAGGCGGTGGCCGTCGCGCGTTCGTTGCGCAGGGTTGAGCTTGCCCGCATCGCATCTGCCGATCTCCTGCATTTCATGCCAGTCGAGCAAGTCTGTTTGGAGTTGTCGTTGGTCTGGGACGCGGTGCTTCAAGCCAGTCTCTTGGCGGAGGTGCGGGCTGACCTGCAGGAACGGGGCGTCGATACGCCTCCTGCCTGGATTGTCATCATCGGGATGGGCCGCCTCGGCGGCGCTGAGCTTGGCTACGGTTCTGATGCCGATGTCATGTTCGTCTGCGAGCCCGCTGAGGGGGTCGAGGACGGTGAGGCGGTGAAATGGGCGATTGGGATTTGTGATCGGATGCGTTCGCGGCTGTCCAAGCCGTCCGGTGACCCGCCCTTGGAAGTGGACCTGGGACTTCGCCCGGAGGGGCGGTCGGGGGCGGCGGTGCGAACCATCGCGTCTTACGAGCGCTACTACCGGGAATGGGGAGAGGTGTGGGAAACGCAGGCGCTGCTCCGCGCTACTGTAGTCGCCGGTGATGAGGGAGTGGGCGAGAAGTTCCTGCGCATGATCGATGAGTTCCGGTATCCGGAAGGTGGGGCGTCGGCAAGCGATATCCGGGAGATTCGGCGGATGAAGGCGCGCATCGATGATGAGCGGCTCCCGCGAGGTGCGGATCGCAACACTCACACCAAGCTCGGTCGCGGGGCGCTGACCGATATTGAATGGACCGTTCAGCTGCTCACGATGATGTACGCCCACACCTACCCCGAGATGCACAACACCTCCACGCTGGAGATTCTCGACGTGATCGAGGACAAGGAGATCATCTCGCCAGAGAAGGTCACGACGTTGCGGGAGGCCTGGCTCATGGCTACCAATGCTCGCAATGCCCTGGTGTTGGTGCGAGGGCGGCGCACCGACCAGCTGCCGCAGCCGGGCCCGGCCTTGGCGCAGGTTGCGGGCGCGGCTGGCTGGGATCCGGAGGACTACCAAGGTTTCCTGGAGGCGTACCTCAAGATCACCCGTCAGGCACGCCAAGTCGTCGACGAGGTGTTTTGGGGTGAGGAGACGATGGAGCCCTGAGCCGGGGGCAGGGCAAACCCCTAAGGGCCCTGCCCCTGCCAGGATTCAATGCCTACGCTGGGCCATACCCTGTTAAACCACGAGAGAAATCTCAGTACCAAGGAGACCCCCATGGCCGTATCTTTGTCCATTGACCTAGCTGATGCCACGTTCGCTGACCTTCGGGCGCTGGTCGACGCCGCCCGCACCGCCGGTGTGAGCGACAACGTCACCCTCGAATTGGAAGACACCACCTTGCTCGTCATCGCTGACGGCACGGCGAATCGTCCGCGATCCTCGGCTGCAGAGCCGGTGGTCAAGTCCCACCAGGCACCCCGCGGCCCGGCAGTAGGCGACGCGGCGATTCGAAGCGTCATTGATATTCTCACCGGCCGCCAGGATCCGCCCCGAAACTAACCACCGCGCCACGCCAACAGTGGGGTCGAGTGCCACTACCATGGGCACATGTTCATCACCTCAGTGCGCTTGGAGGAATCCCAGGACGACTCTTACGTCCGCCACCTTCCCGTGGTGCGACACCTGGTGCAGCTGAGTAGTGGCCTGCGTTTGACCAGTCCTGTCACCATCATCGTGGGGGACAATGGGTCGGGTAAGTCGACGTTGGTGGAGTCGATTGCGGTGGCCGTGGGATTCGATGGCAGTGGTGGGCCGCTACGCCACCATTTGCCAGCGGGCGCCGCGCCCTCACATTCCGAGCTCGCGCAATGGCTGACCCTGCATGGCAAGGAAATCCCCTTGCACGGGTACTTTTTGCGGGCCGAGACTCACTATGACGCGGTCGGCGCTCTGGAAACGGAAGCCCCCGACACGGGTGAAACTTGGAAACACATGTCTCATGGTGAGTCGGTGATGTCGCTGCTGGATGAGCAGATCAGCGAGAAGGCCGGACTCTATCTCTTTGATGAGCCGGAGTCTGGTCTGTCGATCGTGCGGCAAATGGCGTTAGTCGCCGAGATCCATCAGGCAGTGCGGCAGGGAAGCCAATTCATCATCGCGACGCATTCGCCGATCATCCTCGCCGTCCCGGGGGCGACGATCATCGAGATCAGTGAGGAAGGCATGGCGGAGACTGTCTACGACGAGGCAGAAGCGGTCGTGGCTACGCGGGAGTTCCTGGAGGATCCGGCAGGAACCCTGCGCTACCTCATGGAGTAGCCCGACCTTAGCCGTCGGAGGACTCCACGATTCGGACGGTTCCGCTGCCCAGGCCCGCTTGCTCACGGCGAGTGCGGCGGCGAGCGACGATGAAGCGGAAGATAACCAGTCCGATGATGCCGATTCCCCAGGCGATGATGACGGCCCACCACGCGAGGCGGAAGTCCGCCCAGGTGTAGGCCGCGCCGTCTGAGGAGTAGTCGAGGAGGAAGCCGACGGCCTGGGCCGCAAACATCCCGGCGAAGAAACCACCCATGTTGGCCATGCCGGTGGCGGTGGCGACGATGCGGCGGTCGAGGCCCTCACGGATGTCGTCGAAGCCGTAGTTCGAGGATGGGGTGAACAATGCCATGACGATGTTGACCACGATGATGGCGGTGACGCCGCGCGGCTCCGCGGGGAGGAAGAAGATAATCCAGGCCAAGCCGATGCAGCCGGCGAAAATGATGGCCGCCACGACTCGGTTGCTGCCCATCCGCGCGGAAATAGGGCCGAGGATAGGGCCGGCAACCATCGAGGCCACGACGTTGATGGACAAGACCATGCCGACGGTCGAGGGGGACAGGCCCATGCCCAAGGTCATCATCGGTACGCCCCACAGGAGGGTGAAGACAATCTGCGGCATCATCGAGGCGTAGTGGTTGAAAAAGCCCTGCCAGCACAGGGGTTCCCGGAACACGGTCGCCAGTAGGGTGCCGATGGGCATCCGATCCGGTGCCGGCTTCTTCTCTTTCTTTGTGCCCTTTTCGGCAGCCGCCCAGGCTTCGGGGGAATCGGCCACTGCAACCCACGCGGCCAGCGCAATAATGATGCCCAGCGCACCGAGGCTGAGAAACGCCGGGGTCCAGCCGGGGCCATGCAGCAACGCGAGGAAGGGAACGGCGGAGAGGAACTGACCGGTCTGGCCGATCGCCGCGGTCATCTGCGTAAACAGCGGCGTTTTTTTCAAAGGGAACCAGTAGGGGAGGATCCGCATCACGGACAGGAAGGCCGTGGCATCACCAGCGCCAATGAAGATGCGGGCGATGATGGCCACCCAATATGAGGTGGAGAAAGCCAAAATGACTTGGCCCACCGCCATGATGATCGCGCCGACGACCAGCATTTTCCTCGGCCCGAACCGGTCGGTGAGCATGCCGACGGGGATCTGTGCAAAGGCGTACACGCCGATCTGGACGGAGGTGAAGACGGCGATGCGGGAGGCATCGACGTCGAAACGCTCAATGGCATCGACGGAGGCGACGCCGAAGGAGGTGCGGCCGGTAATCGCCACCACGTAGACAAGCACGGCAAACACCCACACGGTGATTGCTTTTCGCGTTATTTGTTCACGGGGGTGGGGATTGAGGCGCGGCGTGTTCACCCATAAGACCATATACCCCAGGTCAGGCCGTGGGGGCAGTTCTCGCGGGGTTTAGTTTCAGGCGCGAGTAATTGGGTGGCTCTATGAGTGGGACGTGCGCTGCTGTGCGCAGTGGGCAAGTATGGTGGTCTGCGTGAAATACATTTCGACGCGAGACGCCTCCCGTACCCCCGTCACTTTCACCGATATTCTCCTCGGTGGGTTGGCGCCGGACGGCGGACTGTACCTGCCCGAAGAGTATCCCCAGCTCAGCGACGAGCAGTTGACTCGGTGGCGCGGCCTCATCGCCGACGAGGGCTACGCCGCCCTGGCCGCGGAGGTGCTCAAGCTTTTCGTCGATGACATTCCGGCCGCGGATCTGGAGGCGATTGCGCATCGGGCGTATAACTCGCCGAAGTTCGCCAGCGAGGAGATCGTCCCAGTCACGCACTTGGACGGCCAGCTCTACATCGGGCATTTGTCGGAAGGGCCGACGGCGGCGTTCAAGGACATGGCGATGCAGTTGCTCGGCGAGCTGTTTGAATATGAGCTGGCTCGGCGGGGTGAGACCATCAACATCCTCGGTGCGACGTCGGGAGACACCGGCTCGTCTGCCGAGTACGCCATGCGTGGCCGCCACGGTATTCGGGTGTTCATGCTCACCCCGGCGGGCCGGATGACGCCGTTCCAGCAGGCCCAGATGTTTGGCCTCGACGACCCGAATATCTTCAACATCGCCCTCGACGGGGTTTTTGATGATTGCCAGGATGTGGTCAAGGCCGTGTCATCTGATGCGCCGTACAAGCGTGAGCACCGCATTGGCGCCGTCAACTCCATCAACTGGGCTCGCCTGATGGCCCAGATTGTTTATTACATTTCTTCGTGGATCAAGGTCACTGAGCGCAACGATCAGCAGGTGTCCTTCTCGGTGCCCACCGGCAACTTTGGCGATATCTGCGCAGGCCACATTGCCCGCCAGATGGGGCTGCCGATCGATCGGCTGATCGTCGCCACCAACGAAAATGATGTGCTGGATGAGTTCTTCCGCACCGGCAATTACCGCCCTCGCCCGTCGGAGGAGACGATGGCGACGTCCTCGCCGTCGATGGATATCTCCCGCGCCTCCAACTTCGAGCGTTTCGTCTTCGACGTCGTGGGCCGCGATGCTGAACGCACCGCGCAGTTCTTCGGCGTGGATGTCAAAGCAGGTGGTTTTTCGCTTGCCGACGACCCCGCGTTCCCCGCCGTCGTCGATCCCGCCGGGTTCGGCTTTGCCTCCGGACGTTCAACGCACGAGGACCGGATTGCCACCATCCGGGAGACTTTTGAGCACCTGGGTGTCCTGCTGGATCCGCACACGGCAGACGGCGTGCACGTCGCCCGCGGGTGGGTGGAGGAGATCGACACCCCGATTATCTGTTTGGAAACCGCCCTGCCGGTGAAGTTTGGCGACACCATCGAGGAAGCTATCGGCCAACAGCCAGCCATTCCCGAACGTTTCGCTGGCATTCTTGAGGCCGAGCGACACGTGGTTGACCTGCCGAATGATGCAGAGACCGTGAAGCAGTACTTGTCTGATTCGATCCGCACCACGACCGTCTAGGAGGCCGCACCATGGGCATGGAATTCAAGATGAGCCAGGAGTACTTCAACGAGTTCGACCCGGAAAAGTTCGCCGCCCAGATCAAGGCCAAGGCGGCGGCCGATGAGGCGGCGAAGGAAGCAGCCAAGGAGGCCGGCGTCACCGGTACAGAGGACTTCGACGAGGCGTGAGAACTGGCATCTGGGCCACCACCGCGATCATTCTTGGCGCGGGGGTGGCCGCTATTGCGGGCTACGCGATCACGGAGCAGGCGGCCCACCCGACGGTCATCGCCGAGGCGGCCCCGGCTCCTGAGCAACTGATCCCTAGCGCCTCGGTCCGGGTCCCGGTGGATAGTCCGTGGGCGCCCGGCACTGCCGTGACCATCACCTCGACTTTGCCTGTCCCCGGCCAGGAAATCCGCGTCGGGCAGTGCACCATCGCCTACAGCTTCACGGCGGGGGAGAAGGCTTATGCCCTCACGGCCTCGCACTGCGGTCAGGTGGGAAACCACGTGTGGCCGAGCACCGAGAACATGGAAGCCAATTTCGACGCCCCGGTGGGTTCCTTCGTCTACTCCGATCTTTATGATCCCGCTGGGGAGAAGCTCGATGCCGGGATCATCGAGATCACTAACCGCGCCATCGTCATGCGCTCCCCGGACAACACCGCCGGTACGGCCGTCGCCCAGGACATCACCGGGCTGCCACCGGAGGTGTGCAAGTACGGCAACACCACCGGGGTCACCTGTGGTGAGCCCCAGGCGTCGGAGGCGTTGGCCATTCTCACCGGGCATGATGGCACCGAGTTGGAGGCGTTCGCCTCAACCGCACAGATTTGTGCCCAACCAGGTGATTCCGGCGGGCCGGTCTACGCGGACCTGGACGGCCAACGCGTCATTATTGGGCTTGTCTCCGGTACTCGCGGGGCGGATGACGCCGCCGGCTGTGGCCCGGAGCTCGGGTCGATGACCATGTCGTACACCGCCATGCCGAAGATCCAGCATCTCGTCGACCGGGTGGTCCCCGGCGCGGACTACCTCTAGGAAGGACGCCTGCTATGCCCACTCCCGATTTCATCCTCGCCTTGCGTGAGAAGGTAGGCCACGATCATTTGTGGCTGCCTGGTGTGACGGCCATTGTGCTGCGTGACGTCCCGCCGGGCGCCCCCTTGTGGGCCGTGCCGGAGGTCCTGCTGGTCAAACGCGCCGACGACGGTCGGTGGACCCCGGTCTGCGGCATCTGCGAGCCGGGGGAGGACCCGTCCGAGACTGCCCTGCGGGAAGTCAAGGAGGAGACGCTTATCGAGTCCCGCGTTGAAGCACTCCTCGGCGTTGGTCAGGTGGGGCCGGTCACCTACCCCAATGGCGATGTCACCTCCTACATGGATACGTGCCTGCGGCTCTCCCCGGTCGGGGATGCGGAGCCGCGGGTGGGGGACGAGGAATCGACCGACGTGGGATGGTTCGAGGTGTCCCGCCTGCCGCAGTCGATTACTCCGCGATTCCGGTTGAACATTGCCGATGCGGTGGCGCAGTTGAAGCATCCCGCCGGTTTCCGGCCCCGCGTCGGCTACCGGAAGCGGGATCGGTAAGGCGTTGACTGACTTTTCGCTGTGAGATTCCCCGCAGTCTGATATCTCGACTTTCCACCTGGTGTTTTCTCAGGTCAGGGTAGGATTCCCACGCTTTACGTGATCTGCGCAACAGACTACAACTTCTATGTATGACCATGTCCGTTGCCGGGATTCCAGCCCACCCCCTCATCGTCCACCGCACCGTGGTGGTTCCCCGCCTGCGTGGCCGAGTGGCTACCCCAGGACAGTAGGGAGAATAACCATGGCTATTTCTCAAGCATTGCTCGGCCATAGCGGAGAGGCCCACAATACCGGGCACAACTCGCGCCTCAATTGGCTGCGTGCGGGAGTTCTCGGCGCCAATGACGGCATCGTGTCGGTAGCGGCCCTGCTCTTGGGCATCATCGCGACTGGTGCCAGTGAGGGCCCCATCCTCACCGCCGGTATTGCTGCAACGGTGGCCGGCGCCGTGTCCATGTCCTTGGGCGAGTACGTGTCCGTCTCAGCCCAGAGGGATTCGGAGAAGATGCTCATGGACAAGGAGAGAACGGAGCTGGCCGAACTCCCCGAGGCGGAGAAAGAAGAGCTGGTGGGGATCTTGCAGACCTATGGCATCGCGCGCGCCACCGCCGAGCAAGCGGCGACGGAGATCAACGCTGGTGATCCGCTCCCGGTGCACCTGCGCCTGGAGCTGGGGATGACCGAAGGCGAATTGACCAGCCCGCTGGCCGCGGCGGCGTCCTCCGCGGCGGCGTTTCTCCTGGGTGCGCTGCTGCCGATGCTGGCGGTGCTCATCGCCCCGCAGGACGTCATGGCGTGGATTGTCACCATCGTGACCCTCGTCGCCCTGGCCACCACGGGGGTTGTCTCTGCGCATTTGGCTGGGACGTCGAGGCTGCGCTCGATGCTGCGGCTGCTGGTCGGTGGTTCCGCTGGCTTGGCCCTGACGTACTTTGCTGGTGCGCTGTTTGGTGGGATGGCGTAACTCTCCGCTAGCTACGCCTTCTTCACCACGCTCGACTTCAGCTTCATGGCACCAAAGCCATCGATCTTGCAGTCGATGTCGTGGTCATCGGTGGTGTCAATGAGGCGGATATTGCGGACCTTTGTGCCCGCTTTCAGCGGCTGTGTGGCGCCTTTGACCTTGATGGTTTTGATTACGGTGACTGTATCGCCGTCGATAAGCACATTGCCCACGGCATCGAAGATGTCCGCCGGGCCCGTGGCATCAATGGTGTCGTCGGCCGGAGTCAATTGAGGCGTCCATTCATGGGCGCACTCAGGGCAGACCAGCAGAGGATCCATCTCGTAGGTGAATTCGCTGGCGCATTGCGGGCAGGGTGGCAATTGTTCCGTTTCGGTGCTCATGGTGGTCATTATGTCAGCGCCCATGGCCGGGAAGGGAAATCCGTTTGTCGCGTAGCCCTCGCGCCGGGTACTATTGGTAATCGGTTTCAATAGAGTTTCAATTAGACATCAGGAGTTCCCCACACCATGCGCCTTCAGCGATCCGCCACCCTCATCAGCATGGCCGCGGCCTCCACTCTCGTGCTGGCCGCCTGCTCATCCGCCGGTGACTCCGATGATAGCGGCGCCAAAGATGGCCTGACGCTCGTGGCCACGACGACCCCGCTCGGCAGCGTGACCGAGCAGATTGCCACCTGCGCCGGAGGGAACTACACCACCCTCATGCCGGTCGGCGCGGATCCGCACGACTTCTCCGCCTCCTCCGCCCAAATCGCGGCGATGATGAAGGCCGACCTGGTCATTGCCAATGGCCTCGGCCTCGAAGGAGGTCTGGCCTCCACCCTGGATCAGGCGGAGCTGGACGGTATCCCGGTGATGGACGTCGCCGACGAGGTCAACCCCATCCCCTTCGGCGATCACGATCATGAGCACGACGACCACGATCATGCTGGACATGAGGGGCACGATCACGGCGAGTTTGATCCGCACTTCTGGCTCGACGCCGGCCGCATGGCTCAGGGTGCGGAGCTGATCGGCGCGCAGGCGGCGGAGCTGTCCGGGGACAAGAAGTGGTCCGAGTGCGGCGCGGAGGTTAGTCAACAGCTCAAGGACCTCGACGCGCAGGTGCGCACCACCCTGGACGCCGTTCCTGCCGACAAGCGGGTCATCGTCACCGACCACGATGCCTTCGGCTACTTCAACGCCGCCTACGGCTTCGAATCCGCCGGTGTGGTCGTCCCCGGCGGCTCGACGGAGGCCGAGCCTTCCTCGCAGGACCTCGCGGCGCTGGCCCAGACAATCAAAGACAGGGGAGTGCCGGTGATTTTCTCCAACACGGCAGTTAACCAGGGGCTGGTGGATTCCCTCGCCCGGGAAGTGGGCAGCGACGTGGCGGTCGTTCCGCTATATGTCGGCAGCACCGGCCCGGAGGATTCTCCGGCGGCTGACTACCAGGGCATGATGCGTGAGAATGCCCGCCTCATCGCTGAGGCACTCTCCTAACATTGTCGTCAGGGCGGAAGGGACTACCGTAGACCCGTGATCGATTGGCTTCTAGAACCTTTCCTGCTGGGATTCCAGCAACGAGCACTCATTGGCGGGCTCATCGCGGCAGTGATGAGCGCGACTGTCGGA
Organism: Corynebacterium testudinoris; assembly: GCF_001021045.1. NCBI lineage: Bacteria > Bacillati > Actinomycetota > Actinomycetes > Mycobacteriales > Corynebacteriaceae > Corynebacterium > Corynebacterium testudinoris. The sequence continues at coordinate 1,913,015 of NZ_CP011545.1, read as the reverse complement.
GTGTGGCTCGTCCTGCGCGGCATGAGCTTCTTCGGAGATGCCTTCGTCCATGGCGTCCTCCCGGGCATCGCGGCCGCGGTCGTCTTTGATTTCAACCCCATTCTCGGTGCTGCTGTGGCCGCTGCGGTGATGGTCGGTGCGGTGGAGGTGATCCACCGGCACACCAACCTCAAGGAAGACACCGCCATTGGCCTGTTATTCGTCGGCATGATGGCCCTCGGCGTGGTGATTATTTCGCGCTCAAGTTCGTTCACGGGGTCGCTGACCAGCATTTTGTTTGGTGATGCGCTCGGGGTGTCCTGGTCGGCCATTCAACAGCAGGGGATTTTGGCGGTCATTGTCATCGTTGGTTCGCTGGTGCTCTATCGGCCGCTGCTGGTGTTGTCCTTTTCCCCGGTCAAGGCCGAATCCTTGGGGATGCGTCCCAAGCTCACCCACGCCTTATTGCTCGTGCTCATTGCCACCGCTGTGATTGGCAGCTTCCAGGCGGTGGGCACCATGCTGGTGTTTAGCCTGCTTGTCGCCCCGCCCTCGGCCGCTGCTCTGCTGTCGCGCTCGATCCCGATGATGATCGCGCTGTCGGCGGCCATTGGCGCCGCCTCGGTCGTCATCGGCCTCATCCTCAGCTACTACTGGGGGACTGCAGCGGCGGCGACGATGGCCCTTGTGCCCATCGTCTTCTTCCTGATCGTCATGGAGGTCCAGTATCTCCGCCGTCGCCTGCCCACTCGTCGTTCCGCTTCAGCCGGGGTGACAGCATGAGCGATTTCGCGCACGCCCGGGGACTGAGCTTGGGCTATGACCGCACCATCGCCGTGCAGCCATCGGATTTTTCCATCCCAGCGGGCAAACTCACGGCCATCATCGGCCCCAATGGTTCCGGCAAGTCGACGCTGTTGCACGCTCTCGGTGGGCTCATTGAGCCGCTCGGCGGCGAGTTGGTGGTGTTGGGGGGACGGGCCGATGCGGCTAAACGGCGAATTAGCTACGTCATGCAATCCGTCAGCTTCCCGGAGGGCGTGCCACTGTCGGTGCGCGAGATCGTCTCCATGGGCCGCTATCCCCGGTCGGGGTGGTTTGGGCGGCTAAACGCCGCTGATAAAAAGCGTATCGACGCCGTCATGGATCGCCTGCGCGTCACTGATCTCGCCCGTCGGCACCTGGAAGAGTTGTCCGGCGGGCAGCGCCAGCGCGTCTATGTTGCACAGGGCCTCGCCCAATCACATGACGTGTTGCTCCTCGATGAGCCACTCACTGGCCTTGACCTCGTCTCCGCGCGCACCATCGATGAGATTATCCACGACGAGACCGATGATGGCCGCACTGTCGTCCACACCACCCATGACCTGGATGAGGCACGCGCAGCCGACCATGTCATCCTCATGTCCAACCGAGTCGTGGCTTTCGGACCCCCGGAGCAGGTCTTAACGATTGACAATCTGCGGGAGGCGTACAACCTCGGTGAGCTGCATGAATCGACGGGAATGATCGTCGATGATCCGTATCGTGAGTGCTAATTTTAGCCGAAGTGAGGTCGCTCACGATTGTTTTGTGGATACGACACCAAGTGATAATGTTGGCGAGTCAACAAACAGAGGAGTAGTCATGAAGATCGCAGTGTTCGTCGGTTCCATCCGTGAGGGACGCTCCGGCATCACCATCGGCCAGTGGGCCATCGAGCAGCTTGAGGCTCGCCACGACGGCAACGAGTACGTGCTCGTTGACCTCAAGGAGCAAGACCTTAACCCCATGACCGCCAACCCCCCGCGCATGGTCAAAAACGGCGACTACGCCGACCCGAAGACCCGCGCCTGGGCGGAACTTATCGGTCAATTCGACGCCTTCATCTTTGTCACCCCGGAGTACAACGCCTCCATCCCCGGCCCGATGAAGGATGCTTATGATCAGCTGTTTGAGGAGTGGACCGGCAAGCCCGTCGGCTTCATCGGTTACGGTGCTGGTGCCGCCCGCACCTCCGTCGCCCACTGGCACGACATCGTCGGACGCGTCGGCATGAAGCTCGTCCCGGCCCAGGCCGAATTCTCCTTCACCGAGCACTTCCCCGACATGGTCTTTACCCCGGGTCAGCAGGGCATTGACTGGGTCAATGCCATCGCCGACGAGCTTATCGACGCCGCCGCTGTCACCGAGTCCGCCAACGTCTAGGCGGCTTAACCCGCGGCGGACTGCGCCGCGATCGCCGCAAGGCTCAACCCCGTGGCCACGAGGTTATTCACCGCGTGGCCTACAAGGGGATAAGCCAGCTTCCGGCCATTGAACAGGTACAACGCGGTCATGACGACGCCAATTGCAATGTACTGACCTGCCTCCATGAGACCTGCGGGCGTGAAGCTGCGCAGGTGAATGAGGCTAAACAACACCACCGACGCCACGCTGAGCAACCACACTGGGAACTTAATGCTCAGCCGGCCGATGAGAATCTCCCGGAACACGATCTCTTCCACCACCGGACCCAGAATCACCGCGATGATGACGGCGAACGCCGAGGTAGTCAAGAACTGGTTCACGGCCTCCTGGTTCGCCGTCGGCGCCCCCTCCGTGCCCTTGAGAAGCAGGAACAACGTGGAGATGGCAAAGATGGCCACAAACGCGATGGCCGTCTGGCCGAGGACCTTGAACGGATGGTTCTTTATCTCGGCCAGGGCCTCGCGGAACACCTCCCGAAACATCACCACCGCCAAGATCGCGAGGAAGAAATACCCTCCCACATTGAGGCTGTTCCAAAAGCCGGTGGTGCTCTTCGGGATGAAGAGCCCGAAGACCTGCGGTAGAAGCTGAGAAACCAGCACATAGATTGCCGCATAGATCAGGGGCGTGCGCAGGCGCGATGATAACAAGGTGGTCGACTCCCAAGTAGAGAACTGAATACTTACTTAGGTGAGATTAAGGAATCTCGCTGGGGGAGTCGGGAGGGGCGGCTGGCAACGGGCTGTCAGGGTAGGCCCCCTCTGGAGGTGTGATTTCACCCCGTAGAAACGACTCGTCTCAGGCGCTCCAAGGCGGATGAAGGGACCCGTTTCACTATGGTGAAATCACAGCAAGCGATAGTCGGACCGAGTAGCGCGCCACCGCCAGTGGGTTAGCGGTAGATCTCTGCTGTTTGCTCCCATAGATCGTCGATCGGGGAGCCTGGCGGGAAACGGCCATCGATCTCGAGGATCGCTAGCCCGTGTGTCGAGGCAAACAGGCTCTGCGCCTTGAGCGGATCGCCGGTGACCCGGGCGAATGGGGCGCCCGACCAATCCTCCAGCCCGGGGGGAAGTGCTGAGCGCTCAAGGGGGCCGGTAGTTGCTAACCGATAGTGATGCGGATGTCGCGTTGCTTGAGTGCGGTAGAGGTCAAGCAGATTCGCGACTGTCGTTGCCTCCCACAGTGCGTCGCCCATCTGGAAGAAGGATTGCGTGAGAATGATGGTTCCCAGCTCCTCCTTGTTGGCAACGTGGTTGTATAGCGACGGTGCCTTCATTCCCACCCGCTCGGCCAGGCGGCGCATCGTCAGAGTCTCCCAGCCTGTTTCCTCAAGCATCTCTCGCGCCACAGAGATGATCGCAGCGGTCCGGTGAGTGAGGGGCTGGGGTGTGGGGCGATCCATACTCAAAATCTACCTGTGGGCGTGGTCGGTGATGGCCGCCGCCAGCGCTTCGGTGCTGGTGGCGAATTCCTCCTCGAGATTGAAGGAGGGCCGCAGTAGCATCACGGCGGCTCCTCGAAACTCTTCGCCCTGGACGATGGTCACGGTCCCTGGTCTGGGACCTGGGTCGATCCGGAAATAGTGTTCCCCGTCCGCGATGCCTCTCATCAGTGTAGTTCCTCGCCAGCGCAGCTCCTGCCCAGATTTGGCCACGAGGACAACCGGCCGGAAGGTGAATTCTGTCCCACTGGACTGGGTGCGATTGAGTAAAGTCTCGCCGACTGCAGGCGTTCCCGACAATTCAACAGTGTGCGGGTTCCAATCCACGTGTCCGGGCAAATCAGTGATGACTTCCCATGCCTGCTCGCGCGACGCGGTGGCAGTGGCGCGTTGTTCTACGCGGTAGGGAATTAGGAATCCGGCCGTCGCGGTGGCAACACAAAGACCGGTGACGGAAAGGGTGATGATGGTGCGGGTTCTCATGGTAGCCTCCTATGACTAACAGTGTTAGTTCTGAAGCTAACACTGTTAGTTAATGGCGTCAAGGGCTGTCAGTGATGGGAACCCTCTGTAGGCGTGATATCACCCCGTAGAAACGACTCGTCTCAGGCGCTCCAGGGCGGATGAAGGGACCCGTTTCACTATGGTGAAATCACAGCAAGCGATAGTCGGACCGAGTAGCGCGCCACCGCCAGTGGGTTTTCTGCTGACTGAACCTATAGACGCAAGGCCCCGCCTCACACCGCGGAGACGGTGGGAGGCGGGGCCTTGAGGAGCACGTGGGGCCGCGGTTAAGCAGTCCCTAGCAGTCGTAGTACATCTCGAACTCGAGCGGCGTCGGGCGCAGGCGCGACGGGGAGATCTCGTTGTCGTACTTGAACTTGACGTAGGTGTCGATGAGGTCCTCGGTGAAGACGTCGCCTTCGGTGAGGAACTCGGAGTCTTCCTGCAGGGCTGCGAGGGAGGCTTCGAGGGAGGTCGGTGCCTGCGGGATGGAGGCTGCTTCCTCCGGCGGGAGCTCGTAGAGGTCCTTGTCCACGGGGGCGTGCGGCTCGATGCGGTTCTTGATGCCGTCGAGGCCGGCGAGCATCATGGCGGCGAAGCCGAAGTAGGGGTTGCCGGAGGGGTCCGGCGCGCGGAACTCGATGCGCTTGGCCTTCGGGTTGGAGCCGGTGATCGGGATGCGCACGGCGGCGGAGCGGTTGCGCTGCGAGTACACGAGGTTGATTGGGGCCTCGAAGCCGGGGACCAGGCGGTGGTAGGAGTTCAGCGTCGGGTTGGTGAAGGCAAGGACGGCGCCAGCGTGGTGGAGGATGCCGCCGATGTAGTAGCGGGCGAGGTCGGACAGCCCTGCGTAGCCGGACTCGTCGTGGAACAGCGGCTTGCCGTCCTTCCATAGCGACTGGTGGGCGTGCATGCCGGAGCCGTTGTCGCCAGCGAGGGGCTTGGGCATGAAGGTGGCGGACTTGGCGTTGGCCACGGCGGTGTTCTTCACGATGTACTTGAAGGACTGCAGGTCGTCGGCAGCGTGCAGCAGGGTGTTGAACTTGTAGTTGATTTCCTGCTGGCCGCCGGTGCCCACCTCGTGGTGGAAGCGCTCGAGGTCGAAGCCGGCGGAGCGGAGGTGGCGGACCATCTCGTCGCGGACGTCGGTGGTGGTGTCATACGGCGGGACGGGGAAGTAGCCGCCCTTGACGCGGGTCTTGTAGCCGAGGTTGCGGGAGCCGTCGAGGTTGTACTCCTCGCCGCGGTTCCACCAGCCTTCATCGGAGTCGACCTCGTAGAAGCTGGAGTTGATGTCGGCGGAGTAGCGGACGGAGTCGAAGAGGTAGAACTCTGCTTCGGCGCCGAAGAAGCAGGTGTCGGCGATGCCGGTGGATGCCAAGTATTCTTCTGCCTTGCGGGCGACGTTGCGCGGGTCGCGGGAGAAGGGCTCGCGGGTGAAGGGATCGTGTACGAAGAACTTCATGTTGAGGGTCTTCGCCTTGCGGAAGGGGTCGATCCGCGCGGTGGCGACGTCCGGAAGGAGATTCATGTCGGATTCATCGATCGTCGTGAAGCCACGGACGGAGGAGCCGTCGAATGCGAGGCCTTCCTCGGCGGCTTCCTCGTCGAAGAGTTCAGCCGGGATGGTGAAGTGCTGTTCGATGCCGGGGACATCGGTGAAGCGCACGTCGAGGAATTCGACGTTTTCATCCTTGATGAACTTGACTACTTCTTCGATGGACTTAAAGGCCATGGTGGCTCCTCGTTGGTAGACAATCTGCTGAGCTGACACCCATGCTACAGGCGCTGGAAAATAATATTAGTCGATCGACCGATTTTATTGTCAAGCGGAGTGGGGGTAATCACTCATTCGAACTATACGCAGGCGCCCGCTAGGCTTTCAGGCATGGCGAACCCCAAGCGCAGCTGGCTCGATGGCCCGCAGATCCCTGGTGAACACGACGACCCCTTTGCCCCTGGCCAATGGCCCGGCGAGAAGCTGGGTCTGCCCGCCACGGGACCGAGCTCCTTGGCATCCGTTGCCCGCCGAGCAGTCGGCGTCGCCATTGACTGGTTCATCTGCTGGATGTTCGCCATCGCCTTCGTGCGGTTCTCGTCCTCGCTTGGCGACGTCGCTACGGTCACCCTCATCTTCTGGGTCATTCTGGGCATCGTGTGCGGTTGGCTGTTCTCCCGCACTCCGGGCCACATCGTCCTAGGCATGGGCATCGCGCGGGTCGACGTCGGTGGAGCCCGCGTCGGCCTCTGGCGCGCCGTCGTCCGCACCCTGCTCACCGCATTGGTGCTGCCCGCCGCCATGGTGGATTCCGATGGCCGCGGCCTGCACGACCGCGCCACCGGCACGGCCGTCATCCGCGGCTAACGCCAGCTAAATCAACAGGATGAGCAATACCTGGGCGGCGATGATCTTGAGCACCATCGACACCGGGTACACCGACGTGTAGCCCATCGCGGGCAATTCGTTTTTCGCCGTATCGGAGAGGTACGCCAGCACCGCCGGCTGCGTCTGGATGCCCGCGAGGACACCGGCAGTCTCGCCGAACGAGAGCTTCATGATCTTGTAGCCGACAACCATGACGAACACCGACAAGATGAGCGTGACCAGTCCGCCGGCGGCAATGATGGACAGCGAGACCGGGTCAGAGAGCGCGTCACGGAAGCCCGCACCGGCCGTCGTGCCGATCGCCGCGAGGAAGAGCGTGATGCCCATCTGCCGCAACGCCAGGTTCGCCCCATAAGGCACCTGCCAGACAATCTTGCCGGTCCTGCCAATGGCTCCCAGAATGAGCGCCACCACGAGTGGGCCGCCCGCGCTACCGAGCTTGAGCTCGGCACCACCGGGGATGGGGATGGCGATCATGCCCACCGCCACGCCGATGGCGAGACCGGCGACGAGAGGGAACAAATTGACGTCGGAAAGCCGACGATAAGAATCGCCGAACAAGCGGGTGACCTTGCCCATGCGGTTGTGCGCGGAGACGACGCGCACGCGGTCGCCGAGCTGCAAAATGGTGTCTGGTGTGGCGATCATGTCGTGGTCGCCGCGGCGCACGCGAGTGATGAGCAAGCCCGAGAGCTGCGGGCGCAACTTAGCCAGGGGGATACCCACCAGGTCGTTGTTGGAGACGAAGATGCGGCGGTAGTCCAAGTCGTGGCCATGGAAGGGATCACCAGGCAGAGCCTCGCCGAGCAGTTCCGCGGCGCGCTCCAATTCTTCCTCAGTGCCGACAACGGAGAGGATGTCTCCTTGCTTTGCCCACGCCGATTGGGAGGGGATGCGCTGCTCGCCATCGCGCTCGAGGCGGGAGACGATGACGGAAAGATTGAGATCCTCGGGCAGTTCGGCGATGGCGTGGAGATCATCTCGGCGGACCAGGATGCGGCGCGTATACAGCTCCTGGACCGCGACCCCCTGCTCCAATGCCTCCTGGTCGTAGTCGACCTTCCACAATTTACCCAGGAAGGCGATCGTCAAAATGACGAGCAGAACACCCAGCGGGTAGGCGAGCGAGTAGGCGACGAGGGGGAGAGCCTCGACCGACTTGAGCTCACCGGCATCGGTGTAGATCGTCGGCAGGGCCTCGACGACGGCTGCCATGGCCGGGGTGTTGGTCAGCGCGCCGGTAAACATACCGGTACCGGTGACCCCGTGGAGGCTAAACAGCTTGACCAGGCCATAGGTGGCCGCCGAAATGACGGCGAAGGCAATGACCGCGAGGAGATTGTTACGCAGACCTTTGGAGCGGAAGTTGGCAAAGAAGTCGTGTCCCGACTCCAAGCCGATCGTGTAGACGAACAGCGATAGTCCAACGATGTAGATGAGGGAGGGGATCTGGATGGCGGGCTCGATCGCGGCCATAACCAGGCCAACGAACAAAACGGCCGCGACGCCCAGGCGGAAGCCAAAGATGCGTACGCGGCCGAGCAACAGGCCCACGGCCATGATGACGAGAAGGGCCAGCAGAGGGCTCTCGACGAAAATGTTCACTTAGACCATGTTGCCAGATCGCCCGGTGATAAGCCGAACGCCCCCGGCCCCAAAAGTGGGGATGATCGGGGGCGTCACGGCGTAAAACGGGCACGATTGGGCGGTTAGGTGTTTCCGCCCTTACCCTTATTGGCTCGCTTGAGGCGACGGTTCATGCCACTCATGTTGGCTGCCTTGGGCAACGGGCCCTTCGGCAGACCCGCACCCGGGTTGCCGCTGCCGATGCGATCCATGGCTTCGATCTTCGCGTTGACGGCGTAGACCTCGTCCTTTTTGTAGTTTCGGGGAAGTTTCAGCAGCTCACGCTGCAACTTCTTCAACGTCACCTGGCCTTCGCCTTCACCGACGAGCACCTCATAGATCGGGACGTCACCGGCCAGGCGGCTGATGCGCTTGCGCTGCTGGTTGATCAGCGGCTTCACGCGGTGCGGCTCACCCTCACCGACGAGCACCACACCGGGGTTACCCACGACGCGGTGGACTGTATCCATGTGAGTGTTCATTGCCACAGCAGTTTTGGTGTGCCAGACGATGCCAACGGTGTTGCGCATATTCTCCAGCGTCCACCCGGCGGCACCCGGGGTGTCACCCACGCGGTCATACATCGAGCCTTCGAGGCGCTTAGAGAAGATGTACATGGCCAGCACGAAGCCGAGACCCAGGCCCAGGGAGAGCATGAACCACTGGCCGTTGAAGAGCAGGCCGATGAGGAAGAAAGCCACACCCATGCCGACGATCGCGAGGAGCATCAGCGGGATGAGCTTCTTATCCTGCTTGCGTTGCAGGTTGAAGGCCTGCCAGAACTGGCTCCACGTTTGCTTACGCTTCGCCCGCTTGGCGGCCCTCTCCTCTGATTTGGCGGCCTTCATTGCCGCTTTCTGTTTATCGTCTGCCATGTCGTATACCTTAGCGTGAGCTTACGGGGGTTTCTTGGGAGGGGCCGTACTTCTGCAGGAGGGTGGTGGCCTCCTGATCAGTCGAACCCTGGGAGGTCTGGGCCAGATGGGAGAGATTGGCGGGAACCTCCATTCCGCGGGCAGCCATGGCCTCCGAGTAGAGGCGACCGGCGCGGTAGGAAGAACGGACCAGCGGTCCCGACATCACGGCGCCGAAGCCGATCTCGCGGGCGAAGTCGGCGTGGGCGACGAACTCTTCCGGCCGGACCCAGCGGTCAATGGGATGGTACATCGGTCCGGGTCGGAGGTACTGGGTGATCGTAATGATGTCGCAGCCAGCGGAATGCAGGTCCTGCAGCGCCTCGGTGATCTCCTCCGGAGTCTCGCCCATGCCGAGGATCAAGTTCGACTTAGTGATGAGGCCGTAGTCACGGGCCTGGCGAATAACATCGAGGGAGCGATCATAGCGGAAGGCCGGGCGGATGCGGCGGAAGATGCGCGGCACCGTCTCCACATTGTGGGCAAAGACCTCAGGGCGGGACTCAAAGACCTGCTCGAGCAGCTCGGGGCGGCCAGAGAAGTCCGGCACGAGGTTTTCCACGCCGGTGTTCGGGTTGAGCTCATGAATCTGGCGGACGACCTCGGCGTAGAGCCAAGCACCTTCGTCATCGAGGTCATCGCGGGTAACACCGGTGATGGTGGAGTAGTTCAGGCCCATTTCCTGGACGGATTCTGCCACGCGGCGGGGCTCGTCGCGGTCCAGCGGCTCCGGCTTGGCGGAGTTGATCTGGCAAAAATCACAGCGGCGTGAACAATTGGCGCCACCAATGAGGAAGGTCGCCTCGCGGGATTCCCAACATTCGTGGATGTTGGGGCAGCCAGCCTCTTGGCACACAGTGTGCAAGGAGGCGCCGGCGACTTTGCGCTTCATGTCTTCGTATTCGGGTCCCGTTTTCACCGCGTTGCGGATCCAGCGGGGTTTGCTCTCGATCGGCGTCTTCGAATTGCGAGCCTCAACGCGGAGCATTTTTCGGCCATCTGGTGCAATAGTCACGCCATCACCCTACTTGGATTTCAATTTCGAGGAAAATACCGGCTGAGAAGTGTATAAGCACTTACGCGCGCTTCCTCCCCAGGCCCTTTGTCGGGTCTGGCGCAGAGCCAAAAGTATGGTCGGCGACCTGCAGTTGCCCGGCGAGGGCGGCAGCCAGATTATCCACCAGCGCGTCGGTCATCGATGCCACCGTGACGTCCCGTCCGAGCTCGAGGCTCGTGGTGGTGACGTCGGCGTCGTCGATCCCGCAGGCGATGATGTGCTGATAAAACTCCAGGGTGTTATCGCAGTTGAGGCTCAGCCCGTGCATGGTCACCCCGCGGGTAATGCGGATACCCAGGGCCGCGATCTTGCGATCGCGGCGCGAAGCGGCCGCGTCTGCGGCGGTGACGGTGCCTGGGACCCAGACCCCCGAGCGGCCGTCGATACGCCCGGCATGAGCAACCCCGGCCTCCCGCACCGTCTGAATGATTGCTTCCTCCAAGCGGCGGACGTAGTCGACGACATCGACCGGCTCCGCGAGGCGGACGATGGGGTAGGCGACGAGCTGCCCCTCGCCGTGCCAAGTGATGCGGCCCCCGCGATCAACATCGACGACCGGCAGGCCATTCGTCGGACGATCCTCGGGCTGAGTGCGCTTGCCTGCGGTGTAGACGCTGGGATGCTCCAGAATAAGCAGTTGATCGCCGATCTCCCCGGCGGCGCGTTGGGCCGCCAACTGCGCTTGGAGCTCCCACGCCGCCTCATAGTCAACAACCCCGAGGCGCTGGACGTTGAGAGGTTCGTGGGACGCCCGGATTGACAGGTCAGCGGGGAAAAACGGGTCGCGTGGTGCAGTCATGATGTGTCTCAGGATACGCCAATGGCCCCGTCGCCGGTTCTTGGGAAGAAAACCGGAAACGGGGCCACCAGGAAGCGGGAAACCTACACGCCGTTGGCGTCCGCGTACTCGGCGGCGGTCATGAGCGGACCGGCCTCGGTGACCTCGACCTGGAACAGCCAGCCCTCACCGAAAGGATCGTTGTTGATCACGGAGTAGTCATCATGGACGGCGTCATTGACGGCCGTGACGGTACCGGTGACGGGGGAGTACAGATCGGAGACGGACTTGGTGGACTCGACCTCGCCACAGGTCTCGCCAGCGGTGACCGTATCGCCCACCTCGGGCAGCTCAGCGAAAACGACCTCGCCGAGGCGGTCGGTGGCCACAGAGGTGATGCCGATCTTGACGGTGGTGCCGGTGGCGGCGTCAGCGGTGGTGTCGATCCACTCGTGGTCCTCGGAGTAGGCGAAGTTCTCGGGCAGGTTAGCCATGGTGGGGGTGCTCCTCAAGTTGGGTGTCAGGGTGTTGACGGTACTGGGACTAGATACTAGCGGGCCGGGCGCTGGTAGAAGGGGGTTTCCACGACCGTGTATGGGTGGCGCTTGCCGCGGATATCCACCTCGAGCTCATCGCCGACGGAGATCCCGCCGCTGAGTAGCGCGAGCGCCACCGGGTGGCCGAGCGTGGGGGAGGGCTGGCCGGAAGTGACCTGGCCGAGTAGCTCATCACCGCGGTAGACCTCAGCACCAGCGCGCGCTGCCCGCCGGCCTTCGCCACGCAGGCCGACAATGCGCGAGGTGGCCACGCGATCCACCACGGCGTCACGCCCGACGAAGTCAGCCTCCTTCTTCTTAAAGGCCATGCCCATGCCCGCTTCCACCGGAGTGATGCCCAGGGTGAGCTCGTTGCCGTAGAGCGGCATGCCCGCCTCCAGGCGGAGGGAATCGCGGGCAGCGAGGCCAGCCGGGATGAGGCCGTGGGCGTGACCAGCGGCGGCCACCTTGTCCCACAGTTCTTCTGCCACCTCGTTGGGGACGAACAGCTCGAAGCCGTCCTCCCCGGTGTATCCGGTGCGGGCAACCAAAGCCTCGAAGCCGCCGACGACGACCGGGGAGGCGGAGTAGTACTTCATATCGGTGATGGTCGCAGCGTCCTCAGGTGCCACCAGCTCGTGGAGGATAGCCACAGAGTTCGGGCCCTGGACGGCGATGAGCGCGGTGCTCAGTGATTCGTTGGCCAACTCCACGTCGAAGCCCTGGGCGCGCTCCTCGAACGCCTCCCACACCACATCGGAATTGCCGGCGTTGGGGACGACGAGGAACTCGTTCTCAGCCAGGCGGTAGGAGATGAGGTCATCCATGATCCCGCCGTCGGCGTTGATGATCATCGAATACTTGGCCTTGCCCACCGGGAGGGGCGACAGCGAGGAAATGAGCACGTAGTCGAGGAATTCAGCGGCCTGGGGGCCGGTCACGCGGATCTCACCCATGTGGGACAGATCGAATAGCCCGGCGGTGCTGCGCACGGCGCGGTGCTCGTCGAGCTCGTTGCCGTACTTCAGGGGCATGTCCCAGACCCCGAAAGGCGTGAATGACGCGCCCAGGGCCTCGTGGCGGGAATGCAGGGGGCTGTGGCGAAGGTCGGTCATGTGTCGTGGTCCTTTAAGAATCGGAGTCGGAGTCATCATGGAAGTCGAAAGCCTCGGGCGGCGGGCACGAGCACACGAGGTTGCGATCGCCGTAAGCCTCGTTGAGGCGGCGCACCGGCGGGAAATACTTCGCTCGGTGCAGGCCCGGCACGGGCCAGGCGGCCTGCTCGCGGGTGAACGGGTAGTCCCACTCATCCCGAGAGACCGACCAGGCGGTGTAGGGCGCATGATGGAGGACGGAGTCGTCGTAGTTGACGCGACCGTCGATAATCTCTTGGATCTCGGCGCGGATGGAGCGCATGGCGTCGATGAAACGATCTAGCTCCGCGAGGTTCTCGGACTCGGTCGGCTCCACCATGAGCGTGCCCGCGACCGGGAAAGCCAGGGTCGGGGCGTGGAAGCCGTAGTCGATGAGGCGCTTGGCCACATCGGCGGCGGTAACACCGGACTGCTTCGTCAGCTCACGCAGGTCAAGGATGCACTCGTGGGCCACCAGGTCGTTCTTGCCCGTGTACAGCACCGGGAAGGAATCACGCAGGTTCCGGGCGAGGTAGTTGGCACCCAGGATGGCGTTGGCGGTCGCGCGCGCCAGGCCCTCGGAGCCCATCATCGCGATGTAGGACCACGAGATCGGGAGGACTCCCGCGGAGCCGTACTTCGACGACGCGATCGGCACGCCGGTGTCATCGGCGGCGGGCTTCGACGGATCGGTGGTGACGGGATTGGCAGGGAGGAAGGGCACGAGGTGCTCGGCCACGCACACCGGGCCGACGCCCGGGCCGCCACCACCATGGGGGATGGTAAAGGTCTTGTGCAGGTTGAGGTGGGAGACATCGCCGCCGAACTTGCCCGGCTGAGCCAAGCCCGTCAGCGCGTTCATGTTCGCTCCATCGATGTAGACCTGCCCGCCGACCGCGTGGACCTTGTCGCAGACGGTGCGCACAGTGTCCTCAAACACGCCGTGGGTGGACGGGTAGGTGATCATGATGGCGGCGACATGCTTGCCGTACTGCTCCAGCTTCGCCTCCAGGTCCGCGAGGTCAATCGAGCCATCGTCGGCCGTGGCGACCACCACGACGCGCAGGTTGGCCAAGGTCGCAGACGCCGCATTCGTGCCGTGCGCGGAAGCCGGCACGAGGCAGATGTCACGCTCATGATCGCCGTTGGCCACGTGGTAGCGACGAATAGCCAGCAGACCAGCCAACTCACCCTGCGAACCGGCATTCGGCTGCACGGACACCTTGGCGTAGCCCGTCACTGATTCCAGCCAGCCTTCGAGCTCCTCAATGAGCGCGATCCAGCCCTGGGCCTGCGCATCCGGCGCGAAGGGGTGAATGTTGGCAAACTCCGGCCAGGTGATCGTCTCCATACCCGCGGTGGGATTGAGCTTCATCGTGCACGAGCCCAGCGGAATCATCGTCCGGTCCAGCGCCAAGTCCTTATCCGACAGCATGCGCAAGTACCGCAGCATCTGAGTCTCGGAATGGATGGAGGAGAAAATCGGGTGGGTGAGCGTCTCCGTCGTGCGCTTAACCGAATCTGGGACCGCCGATACCGGCTTTTCGACGTCCGCGTCGGTGAACGCCGCAGCCAACGCTGCAACGTCCGCCTCCGTCGCCGACTCACCGAACGACACCCCCACGGTGTCAGCATCGATGGGGCGTACCAGGTAGCCAGCATCTGCCAGCTTATCGACGACCCCCTGCGCCCCACCGTCCGCAACGCGGACGGCCACCGTGTCAAAGAAAGCATCGTGAAGCACGGTCACGCCGCCCGCCCGCAGAGTCTCCGCGAAGCTAGAGGCACGGTCGTGGACGCGCTCGGCGATGGCCTTCAAGCCAGCCGGGCCGTGGTAAACGGCATACATCGAGGCCGTCACCGCGAGCAACGCCTGAGCGGTGCAGATGTTCGACGTCGCCCGCTCGCGGCGAATATGCTGCTCACGCGTCTGCAAAGCAAGCCGGTAGGCGGGGTTGCCATCCGAATCAATGGACACACCCACCAGGCGCCCCGGCATCTGACGCTTGAGCGCATCACTGACCGCCATAAACGCCGCGTGGGGTCCGCCATAGAACAGCGGAACACCAAAACGCTGGGAGTTACCCACCGCGATGTCCGCGCCCAACTCGCCGGGCGACTCCAGCAGGAACAACGCCAGGAGATCGGTCACCACCGTCGCCACACCACCCCGATCATGGATCGCGTCAATGATGCGACGAGGATCGACGACATCACCCTCCGTGCCCGGGTACGCAATAACAACGCCGCACAGATCCTCACCAACGAGCTCACCCGTGAGGTCAGTGATCTCCACCTCGAGATCAATAGCGCGAGCACGCTCAGCCGCCACACCCAACACCTGCGGGTGCAAACGCGAATCGAGGATGACCCGACGGCCCTTCTTCTTCGCCCGCGACATCAAACCCACGGCCTCCGCAACAGCAGACGCCTCATCCAACAGCGACGCATTGGCCAACGGCAAGCCCGTCAGCTCCGAAACCATCGTCTGGAAATTGAGCAGAGCCTCCAACCGGCCCTGCGAAATCTCCGGCTGATAAGGCGTGTACGCGGTGTACCACCCCGGATTCTCCACCACGTTCCGGCGAATGACCGGCGGGGTAATCGTGTCTGAAAAACCCTGACCATAGAACGCCTTGAGGACCACATTCTGATCCGCGTACGACCGCAGCTTCGCCCGCGCTTGGGTTTCCGACAGCGCCTCCCCGATGACCGGCGTCTGCTCAACCCGGATGTCCGCGGGGAGAGCCTGATCAATGAGCTCATCAATCGAGGAGTAGCCGAGCTGATCCAACATCACCTTCTCCTCGGCGGGATCTGGGCCTATGTGACGGGCCAGGTAAGAGGCGGGATCGGTGACCGGAGAAAATGACATTCGGCAATGGCTCCTTGAGACATAGTGGGGCAGGACTCAGTCTCCACGATTATATGGGCCAGAGCACGTTTGTTGTTAGGCGTTGGTGGCCGGCCCTTCTACCTGGGGGAAGGGCAGCGATCTCAGGGTCGGCGTGCACGCGTGGGCGGTTAGCGGTGTCGATTGTCGTTTGTGTTGCGCCGGCGGAGGGGGCTTTTTCGGGCGGCGCGCTCACAGGGCAATTCGAGCAGACTGATTAATCGAGAGCGCCGACTGAGCTACTCGATTAATCAGCCTGGTCACATCGTCATCTTCAAGACCCCAGCCATGCGAAAAACCGCCCTCCCACCGAAGTGGAAGAGCGGCTTGTCAGCGGACTGCTTAGATATCCAGGTCTTCCTGGAAATCAGCGGTCTCGAGGCGGTCCTTGATCGTGGTAATGAAGCGACCGGCATCAGCACCATCGATCACCTGGTGATCGTAGGTGAAGGGCAGGTAGCACATCTGGCGGATCGCGATGGAGTCAACGCCGTCATCGGTGACCACCACCGGACGCTTCTCGATGGCCGCGGTACCCAGAATGCCGGCCTGCGGCGGCGTGAGCACCGGGGTGTCCAGCAGGGCACCTTCCGAACCGATGTTGGTCACCGTGAAAGTACCGCCGGCCAGATCGTCGGGGCGCAGCTTCTTGTTGCGAGCACGCTCGGCCAGGTCGGTGATGGCAGCGGCGATCTCAGCCATCGACAGGTCCTGAGCCTTCTTGATCACCGGTACGAGCAGACCCTGCGGGGTATCCACGGCGATCGCGATGTTGACGTCAGAGTGGTAAGTCATCTCCTTGGTCTCGGCGTTGTAGGACGCGTTGACGTTCGGGTGAGACACCAGAGCCTCGGCGACAGCCTTGACGATGAACACCAGGTAGGTCGGGTTCGCGCCGTGCTTCTTCACGAAGGCATCCTTCGCAGCCTTACGCAGCTCAGCGACGCGAGTCATGTCAACTTCCTGGACATGGGTCAGCTGCGCGGTGGTCTGCAGCGACTTGATCATCGTCTTAGCGGTGATCTCGCGGATGCGGTTGACCTTCTGGGTCGTGCCAATCAGCTCAGCCTTGGCCGGATCAACGGACTTGGTCGACCAGTGAGCGCGGGCATCCTTCTCGGCCGGTGCCGCAGACGTCGCCTCGGAACCACCCTCGGCCGCAGCCAGGACATCCTGCTTGCGAATACGGCCACCAACGCCGGTGCCCTCCACGGTGGAGAGGTCGACGCCGTGCTTGTCGGCGAGCTTGCGCACCAGCGGCGTGACGTAAGGAACGTCCGCGTTGTTGACCTTCTTCTCCGGCTGCTTCTCCGGCTGCTTCTCAGCCTTCGGCTCTTCCTTCTTGGGCTCCGGCTTCTCGGCCTTGGGAGCCTCCTTCTTCGGTGCCTCTTCCTTCTTCTCTTCCTTGGGAGCAGCCTTCGGAGCGGGCTTCTTGGCAGCGCCAGAGCCGACGCGGGCGATGACGGCTCCGACGTCGACGGTGTCGTCTTCGTCGGCGAGGATTTCGAGGAGGGTGCCGGCGACGGGGGAGGGGATCTCGGTGTCGACCTTGTCGGTGGAGACCTCGAGGAGGGGTTCGTCGACCTCGACGGTGTCGCCGACGGATTTGAGCCACTGGGTGATGGTGCCCTCGGTGACGGATTCGCCGAGTTCCGGCATCTCCACGTCGGTGGCGTCACCGGAGTCTCCGGAGTCAGATGACTTGTCAGCGGAGGCAGCCTCGTCGACGGTGTCGTTGTCGTCCTTGGACTCGGCCTCATCGATAGCGTCGTCGGAGGGCACGTCGTCGTCCGAATCATCATCGGAGGAGCCAGCGGAGTCACCGGAAGCAGCTGCCTCGTCGCCGACGCGGGCGATGACGGCTCCGACGTCGACGGTGTCGTCTTCGTCGGCGAGGATTTCGAGGAGGGTGCCGGCGACGGGGGAGGGGATCTCGGTGTCGACCTTGTCGGTGGAGACTTCGAGGAGGGGTTCGTCGACCTCGACTGTGTCGCCGACGGACTTGAGCCACTGGGTGATGGTGCCTTCGGTGACGGATTCGCCGAGTTCCGGCATCTCAACGTCAGTGGCCTTGGCGGAACCGCCGGAGGACTGAGGGGCGGACTCCTTCTTCTCTTCCTTCGGAGCCTCCTCCTCTACTACCTCTTCTTCGACCTCGTCGTCTGCAGAGTCAGAGTCATCGGAGTCGGTGGATTCGTCGGCGTCACCAATAATGGCGATGACAGCGCCGACATCAACGGTGTCGTCCTCCTCGGCTTTGATTTCCAGCAGGACGCCGGCCTGGGGGGAGGGGATCTCAGTGTCAACCTTGTCGGTGGAGACTTCGAGCAGCGGCTCGTCGACCTCCACGGTGTCGCCGACCTGCTTCAGCCACTGAGTGATGGTGCCTTCAGTGACGGATTCGCCCAGTTCGGGCATCTCTACGGAGAACGCCATGGTGTTTTGACTCCTCGAAAGTCGTTCGTTTGTCGATAGCTATTCGTTCTCAGCGTACCGGTTGTGGTGGTGATCATGTCATCGAACCCCGGCCGCCGGGTATATGCCCCTACAATTGTAAGTCGTGTTCAATTTTTTCGGCCGTAACAGATCCCGGTCTTCGATCCGTCCGCCCCGGGCTCCGGGGGACACCATCCGCCAAAACGACGCGGACTACCTCCGTACTTGGGTGGTTGGCCGAGCCTTCGTGGAGGCGTTTGTGGAGCCGGAGACAGTGGTCAATGAGATGTCGGTGGTCTTGGTTGATGAGAATGGGGATTTCACCCGTCGTCGCATTGGCGGGCCGAAGGGGATCGATGCCGTGTCCAAGCTGCTTGGCGTTCCCGTCTATGACGTTGAGGAGACCGGGTACCCCCAGCGCATGCGCGAGCGGATCGAGCGGGAGCGGCTGCTGAGGAAGCGGGAGGAGCAGCGTCAGCGCCGGGAGAAGTTCGAGCGGGGGGAATTGCCTGATTAGACGGTGACCACACGCACGCCGAGGTCGCGGATCTCGGCGAGCATCTCGCGCGGGGCGTCCGCTGTGGTCACGAGGGTGTCCAGGTCGGAGACGTCGGCGAAGCGGAAGGTGGAGACCCGTCCGAGTTTGCGTGGGGTCACCACCAATATGCTTCTCGACGCCGCCGCCATCCCCGCGCGCTTGTTCTCGGCGTCCGGGTACGTCACTGTTGCCAGGCCACGTTCCAGGGAGGTGGAACAGCTCCCGAGCAGGATGACATCGGCGGAAAAGTCACGGATCGTGGATAGTGCTGCGCTGCCGTGGAGGGCGAGGGTGTCGTTTTCCACTTCGCCGCCGGGGATGATGACTCGGGCTCCTGGGCGTTTGGCTATCGCTGCCGCCGAGTAGAGCGAGAGGCATAGTGCGGTGATGGGACGCCCGGACAGGCGCCGGGCGACGGCCTGACACGTGGTGCCGTTGTCGATGATCACCGACTCCTCATCGTTGATCATCTCGGCGACGGCAATAGCGAGAGCCTGCTTCTCCGCTTTGTCCTCGGATTGGCGCAAGGAAAACGGTTGGGGTGCACCGCGGGTAGCCACTTTCTTGGCCCCGCCGTGCACCCTCTCAACTGCGCCGATGGCTTCCAGTTCGGCGAGGTCGCGTCGAATGGTGACCCCGGAGGCGCCGGTGAGTGACACGAGCGAATCGACCGTGGTTACCCCCGGTCGATCGACTGCTCGGATGATCACTTTGAGTCGTTGTTCCCGGTCCATGCCATCAACTGTACTGATCAGAGAGCCGATAAATGATCAGTGATTGTGATCGAATGATCTCCTAGGGTGAGGCCCATGGAACTCATCAACCACCTCTGGAACAACGTCCTCCCTTCCTTCCAACAAGCCGGGCTGAAAGCCACCCGCCGATTCCTCGACGACATGGGCTATCCCGGCTAGCGCTCCTGCGCAACCTCCTGCAACAGCGCTAGGAAGGTGCGCACCGGAACGCCGGTGGCGCGCTTGCCGGTGTACCCGTAGGCGCTGCCGTTGTTGAAGGACGGCCCCGCGATATCAAGGTGGGCCCACTCGAGGCCCTCGGGAACGAACTTCGATAGGTACAGCGCAGCGAATTCCATCCCGCCGAGGGTGGAGTTATGCGAATTGCGGATGTCGGCGGCAGGGGACTTCAGTTCTTCTTCCTGCTCCTCCAGCATCGGCATGGCCCACGCCGGCTCGCCGACAGTGCGACCCAGGGCCGCAATTCGATCGCGCAGGGCATCGGAGCCCATGACGCCGGAGGTCCGGGCGCCCAAAGCGAAGAGCTGGGCACCGGTGAGGGTGGCCGTCTCGACGAGGTAGTCGGGCTTGTCCTCGCTGGCGCGAACGATGGCATCGGCAAGCACGAGGCGTCCCTCGGCGTCGGTGTTGATGATCTCGGAGGTGATCCCGCCGTAGTGGGTGATCACGTCGCCGGGACGCTGGGCCTCACCGTCGGGCATGTTTTCCGCCAGCGGCAACGTGGCGGTGATCTTCACGGGCAACCCCAGCTTGGCGGCGGCGATGATCGTCGCGGCCACGGCGGCCGAACCACCCATGTCGGAGATCATGTTCTCCATCTTCGCGCCGGGCTTGAGGGAAATTCCGCCGGTATCGAAGGTGATGCCCTTGCCCACCAAAGCTACCGATTTCTTTGCCTTCTTCGGGGACCACGTCAGGCGCACAAGACGCGGGCCACGGGCCGAACCCTGACCCACGGCGAGGATGCCGCCAAAGCCCTGCTTCTTCAGAGCCTTCTCATCGAGAACCTCCACCTCCAGGCCGGCCTCCGAGGCTGCGGCGGAGAGGATAGCGGCATAAGACTCCGGGTACAGGTGAGAGGAGGGAGTGTTGACCAAGTCGCGGGCGAAGACGGCGGCCTCGGCGGTGGTAACCGCGGTGTCGAATTCCGCGGTGTCCTTCTTGGGATCGCCCAGGACAACAATCGTGCCCACGGGAGCGGAGGATGCCTTCTCCTTTTCACTGCGCACACCGGGGTACTGATACGCGCCAAGGATCAAGCCCTCGACGGCCGGAGCCAGGCCGAAAATACCCACGGTGGTAGCCACCGTCCCCAGCCCCTTCAACGAGCGGGCGGCCGTGCCAGCAGCACGGCGGACGTCCTCGTCGTTGAGGTCTTCCGGGTCGCCTAAGCCAACAGCGATGACGCTGTCCGCGGACACGCCCTTCGGGGCGGGGACGCGGGTGATCTCGCCGGCGCGGCCGGTGGCACCAACGGCGGTGAGGGAGCGCAGGACGGTGCGCAGGGCGGCGTCGTCAAGCAAGGTGGAAGCCGGGAGCTCCAGGCCGTCATCGCCGCTGAGGACGGGGACGAGGAAAGCGTCGGTGGACTTAGGGGCCTTCTTTGCCAGCGTGAGCTGCGGGGTGGTGCTGCGGGCGGGCAAGGCGAAAGTGGCATCAGCCATGAATCGAGTACCTCCTAGGGTGGTTAAGGTGTGGGTCCAGCTTATAGATAGGCCCCGATTGGTGCGGGTGTAGCGTGGTCGCCATGACGTCTCTTAACTTCACCGTGGAACGCACGGACTCCCCGACGTCCGATGAGGCACTGCGGGAGATCCTGGCGAACCCACGTTTCGGCAAGAATTTCACCGACCACATGGTCACCATCGAGTGGGATGAGGAGCAGGGTTGGCACGACGCACGCGTCCGCCCCTACGCCCCCCTGTCGATGGACCCGGCAACCACCGTGTTCCACTACGGCCAAGCCATTTTTGAGGGAATCAAAGCCTACCGCCAGCCCGACGGATCCGTCGCCACCTTTAGGCCCACCGCCAACGCCGAACGCATGCAGCGCTCGGCCGAGCGCATGGCCATGCCGCCCCTGCCGACCGAGGACTTCCTCGAGGCACTGCGTTTGCTTGTCGACGTCGACGAGCGTTGGGTCCCCGCCGCCGGCGGCGAAGCCAGCCTCTACGTGCGCCCCTTCATGATCTCCACCGAAGTCTCCCTCGGCGTGAGCCCCGCAAACAAGTACACCTTCTTAGTCATCGCCTCACCCGTCGGCGCCTACTTCACCGGTGGCGTCAAGCCGGTGTCCGTCTGGCTCTCGGAAGACTACGTCCGCGCAGCCCCCGGTGGCACCGGTGCCGCCAAGTTCGCCGGCAACTACGCCGCCTCCCTCCTCGCCCAAGCTCAGGCCGAGGAGAAGGGCTGCGACCAGGTGGTGTGGTTGGATGCCATCGAGCACAACTACATCGAGGAAATGGGCGGCATGAACCTCATGTTCGTCTACGGCTCGGGCGAGCAGGCACGCGTGGTCACCCCGGAACTATCCGGTTCGCTGTTGCCCGGCATCACCCGCGACTCGCTCCTCCAGGTCGCCCGCGACCTCGGCCACGAAACAGAAGAACGACGGATCTCCAAGACCGAATGGCGCGACGATGCCACCTCAGGCGCCATGACGGAATCACTAGCCTGCGGCACGGCGGCTGTGATCACCCCGGTCGGCCGGGTGCTGTCCGAAAGCGGCGAGTTCGAGGTCAACCACAACGAGCCAGGTGCCGTCACGTTGGAACTGCGCGAGCGCCTCACCGGTATTCAGCGCGGCCTCGTGCCCGACACCCACGGGTGGCTGCACACGCTCGTCCCCGCCCCCTAAGCCAGCTGCTCGGCCACCATTTCCGCAGCGGCCTTGACCAGCGGCAGCGCAGTGAGCGCCCCCGTGGCTTGGCCCGCGGTCATGTCGAGCGCTAGCAGGGGAGTGAGATCCATCGCCTGCAAGGCGATGAGCTGCGACGGCTCCGGCGTGAGCTGTCCAGCCCACAGCCAGCCCCGCACGCCCGGGGCGAGCATCTCGGCGACGTAGGCGGCGGCGGTGACCAAGGCGCCGTCGAGAAGCATGGGGGTGCGGCGCGCCGCAGCCTGCGCAATGAACGCCACCAAAGCGACGAAATCCGGCGACGAGATCATCCGAAGCGTGTCCAACGGGGTGGACACCTGGCCGCGAACGCGGAACATTGCGTCGCGGATCGCAGCGACCTTCACCTTCCACATCTCATCGCTGACCCCCACACCCGGCCCCACGATCGCGACCGGCTCCGTGCGAGTAAACGCCCCCATGACAGCAGCCGCGACAGTCGTCGTCGCCACCCCTAAATCACCCGGGATGAGCAGGTCAGCGCCACCATCGATCTCCTCATCGGCGACACGCCTACCAATCTCCAACGCCCGCGCAAACTGCTCCGGCGACATCGCATCCTCGCGATCAATCGACCCAGACGA
The DNA here is from genome assembly GCF_001021045.1 of Corynebacterium testudinoris. NCBI lineage: Bacteria > Bacillati > Actinomycetota > Actinomycetes > Mycobacteriales > Corynebacteriaceae > Corynebacterium > Corynebacterium testudinoris. The sequence continues at coordinate 1,890,327 of NZ_CP011545.1, read as the reverse complement.
CCGCGACACCCGCTCCTCACCCCACGCCTCATGGTCCAACGACACATCGACAACGCGTATCGACGCCCCCGCCTCCCGCGCCGCCACATTCGCCACACCGCCGCCCACCAGCAGGGCTTCCGCCCGCTGGACGGACAGCTCCAGCGGCAAAGACGACACACCCAGCCGGGCCACGCCATGATCCCCCGCAAACACCACCGCCCGGCACCGCTGCAGCGCAGCAGCCGGCACCTGCCCCTGACAAGCAGCCAGCCACGCAGCGACCTCAGTCAAACGACCAATGCCCGCCCCCATCGGCTGCAGCTGCGCCAACGCGCTCACCACCGCCTCCCTGGACTGCTCATCGGGGGCACTGACTGATTCAAACGTCGCGTCATCCATGAAGTGAAGCCTCCATCAAGCAGGTAGGGAGAAAAGGGTTAAGGCTGATCGCCGATAGACAAACGCGGCTTCGGCGTACGCCACTTCCGCGGCTGCGTCGCCCGAGAATAAGCGTAGAACCCCATGCCCAAGCCCGCAGCGGACGTACCCGGGAACTTCGCCCGAACCGCACGATTGACCTTCGAACCCAGCCACACGCCCTCGATGAAGAAGAAGATCATCAACACCATCGCAAACATCGACATAATGTTCGCTACCTGCGGCATCCACGTGCCAATGAACAAAATGACCAGCAAGCCAATAGCCACCGGCATCACGTAATTGTTGAGGAAGCGACGCGAATCAATCCAATCGCGCACAAAACGACGCTCCTCACCCCGGTCGCGAGCCATGAGATAACGCTCATCACCACGATCCATCGCCGCCTGCATGTCACGCTGATGCTTACGCGACTCCTCGCGCTCCTTCGCCTTATACGCCTTCCACTCGTCCTTAGACATGGACTTCTTCAATTCCTTCCGCTTCGCATTGCGCTGGGCGGGGGAACGAGGCGTAGATGGATCACGGATAACACCGCGCTCAATCTCTACCTCACGGCGCTTCGGAGTCGGACGGCCCTTCGGCGGCGTATAGCCCTTAGGACGCTGCTCCGACTCCACAGCAGTCTGCTCAGCACTCGTCGTCGACTCAGGATCAGTAGAAGGATTCTCGGATTTCTGCCAGGGGAGTTTCACGAATCCCAGGCTACAAGGCTAGGGCAAAGAAACGGGAATATGGGTCCACCGATCAACGTTGACGTTGAATAAGCGGAGTACCAACCACCCTCAATCCTGCACAGGCAGCCCTGACAACCAAGTGGCCGAATTTTCCACTGCCAGGGTAGGGTGGTCGGCTATACGCCGCATACCGGCAGCACAACAATTTCAAGGAGACCCCCATGACCGCCCCTACCTCCAGCACTGGCGTGATCCTCACCGACGCTGCGGCCGTCAAGGCCAAAGCCCTCCTGGACCAGGAAGGCCGAGATGACCTCGCCCTCCGCATCGCAGTTCAGCCCGGTGGTTGCGCAGGCCTGCGCTACCAGCTCTACTTCGACGACCGCACCCTCGACGGCGACAAAGCCGATGAGGTCGGCGGCGTTCGCCTCGTCGTAGACAAGATGTCCGTCCCCTACCTCTCCGGCGCCCGCATCGATTTCGCCGACACCATCGAGTCCCAGGGCTTCACCATCGACAACCCCAACGCCGGCGGCTCCTGCGCCTGCGGTGACTCCTTCAACTGATCTTTTAACGCGCAGCTGATCCTGCTGCACGGTAGTGGCCGGCTCCCCCTCGCATACGTGGGGGAGCCGGCCACTGCTGATTTCTGGGGGCTGTGTTCTGGCCTGTGTTCTGGCCTGTGTTCTGGACTGGGCGATCGCGACGGGCTGATCGCGACCCGAACCTTGCTCGGGTGCTGAAACCCCAGGTCGCTTGGCGTGGGGGTGGCGGAAATGGGCTAAAAGTCGGGAGGAGGGGTGATCGCGACGGGCTGATCGCGACCCGAGCCTCGCCCGGGTGCTAAAACCCCAGGTGGGATGGTGCGGGGGTGGCGGAAATGGGCTAAAAGTCGGGAGGAGTACTGATCGCGACGGGCTGATCGCGACCCGAACCTCGCCCGGGTGCTAAAACCCCAGGTGGGATGGTGCGGGGGTGGCGGAAATGGGCTAAAAGTCGGGAGGAGTACTGATCGCGACGGGCTGATCGCGACCCGAACCTCGCCCGGGTGCTAAATCCCCAGGTCGCTTGGCGCGGGGGTGGTGGAAATGGGCTAAAAGTCGGGAGGAGGGCGTCGCGATTAAGCGAGGGAGACCACCAAGTTGATCGTGGTAGCCATGATGGCCGTGCCAAAGATAAAGGCGTAGAAGCTGTGGATGAGCACAGTCGTCCTGATCTTGGTGGTGGTGATCGCGGTATCGGACACCTGGTAGGTCATGCCCGTGGAGAATGCCATGTACGCGAAATCGAGATAGCGCGGGGGATCATCCTGGTTGAAGTCGATGCCCTGGGGTGGATCGTTCTCGAAGTATTCGGCTGCGTAGCGCAGGGTGAACACGGTGTGGATGAGCATCCAGCTGGCCACGATGACGGTCAGGGCTACTACTGAGCCGATGGCTCTTTGCAGGTCGGCGGCTCGGGAGGCGTCCATGAGCAGGAGAACGACTGTTGCTAGGGAGAGCACTGTGGCCAGGATGAGTAGGAGGCGGCGGGCGGCGCTGGAGGGAACTTCGCCGCCGGCGTGGGCGGCGGTTCCGGCGGCGTCGAGGTGCGCGAATGATCTCCAGGGGGAGATGTTGAAGGCTATTGCTGCCGCACCCCAGGCGTAGGCCGGGGCGCGGAGCCACTGGCCGGAGAACCCAACGATGAGGAAGACAATGAGGCCCACGCCGAGCATGAGCCAGGCTCGGCGGGTGGCCTGAGTGCGGGCCGTGGGGCCGTGATAGGGGGATCCTGAAGGCATGCTTCTCACTGTAGAGGGAGCACTTTAGAGGGAGACGGGGTAGTCCTTTTCTTCGATCTGCGGGTCGATGCGATGCTCGACGAAGATGCCGTGCCACACCATGAACGCGAGGACGGTCCAGAGGCGACGGGAGTGATCGGAGACGCCGTCGCGGTGTTCTTTGAGCATTTCCAGCACGGCTGCGCGGTTGAAGATGTCGTCGGTCTGGGATTCGTTGATGGTCTCTAGTGCCCAGCCGAAGAGTTCGTCGCCGGCCAGCCAGTGGCGCATGGGTACGGGGAAGCCGAGCTTCTTGCGGTGCAACACGTGCGGGGGCACGATCTGCTCCATGGCTTTGCGCAGTGCGTATTTGGTGGTGCCGTTGGAGATCTTGAGGTCGTGGGGGATGGTTTGCGCCACGGCGAATACTTCTTTGTCCAGGAAGGGGACGCGCAGTTCGAGCGAGTTGGCCATGTTGATTTTGTCGGCTTTGACCAGGATGTCGCCGCGCATCCACGTGAACAAGTCGAGGTGTTGCATCCGCGCGACGGGGTCCATGTCGCGGGATTGGGCGTAGATGGGAGCGGTGACTTCCTTGTGGTCCCATTCTTCCTTGGCCCAGGGGATGACTCGTTGCATTTGTTCGAAGTTGAAGGAGCGGGCGTTGCCGTAGTAGCGCTCTTCCATGGTCTGGGAGCCGCGTTCGAGGAGCGATTTGCCCTTCATGCCGTCGGGTAGGACTCGCGAGAGGTGGCGCAGTCCCTTGCGTAGGGGAGTGGGGATTTTTTCAAAGGGCGCGAGTGACAGTGGTTCCTTGTAGATGGTGTAGCCGCCGAAGAGTTCGTCGGCGCCTTCGCCCGAGAGCACGACTTTGACGTGTTTGCGGGCTTCTTGGGCCACGAAGTAGAGCGGCACGAGCGAGGGGTCGGCTACCGGATCGTCGAGGTACCACATGATTTTCGGGATGGCGTTGGCGTATTCCTCGGGGGAGACGACCTTGACGATGTGTTCGACGCCGATTGCAGCCGCCGATTCCGCCGCCACGTCAACCTCGGAGTAGCCTTCGCGCTCGAAGCCGGTGGTGAAGGTCAGCAGGTTGGGGTTGTGGCGCTTGGCTAGCGTGGCAATGGCGGTCGAGTCGATGCCGCCTGACAGGAATGATCCGACGGTCACGTCGGCGCGCATGTGCTTTTCTACGCTGTCCTCGAGCACTCGGGCAATGCGATCGAATAGGTCTTGCTCTTGTCCCTTCGGGACAGTCTGCACAGGGAAGGTGGGTTTGAAATACCGCTTATCGACGACCTCCCCTCCCGGACGCAGCGTCACCGTGCAACCGGACTCCACCCGGCGAATAGCCGTGTGGAGGGACTCCGGCTCGGGCACGTATTGCAGGTCGACGTAGTGTTCGATGGCCCGCTGGTCAAGGCTGAGGTCGAGACCCAGTTCGGGCGCCATCTCGAGAATTGATTTCTTTTCCGAGGCGAAGACGGTGCCAACCTCAGTGGTGGCGTAGTACAGCGGCTTGATGCCAAACTGATCGCGAGCGTTGAACATCACCTGCTCTTGGGTGTCCCAGATGCTGAAGGCGAACATGCCGCGCAGGTGCTCCACGACCTCTTCGCCCCAGTGGTGGTAGCCCACGACGATTGTCTCGGAGTCGCCATTGGTGTTGAACTGCCATCCGGCGGCGCCAAGTTCTTCGTGCAATTCGAGGTAGTTGTAGATCTCGCCGTTGAAGATAAGGGCGTAGCGCTCGGGGGATTCCGGGGGTCCCCACACGAGCGGCTGGTGGGAGTGCTCTAGGTCCACAATGGACAGGCGGTTGAATCCGAACACCGCGTGCTCGTCGTTCCAGGTGCCGGCTTCGTCGGGTCCGCGATGCCGCACGCACGGTAACGCGCGGGTAACCGCAGCAACATAGTCGTCAGCGTTGCCGCCGCTAGTGAGCAAGCCAATAAAGCCACACATCTAAGAAATTCTCCTCATATATAAGAAGTGGATGGCCCTACGATACGGCCGAAGGGGGAGTCGGCGCTAAATCACCGTGTTGTGATGCGTCGCGGCGCGAGGGTGCAGGGCTGGGAAAATGGGGAAAGGGGTGAACTCGCACCCTAACGGAGGGATACTTTCGGATGATGGGGGCAATTCGTCAATGTGAGTTGGGTTACACCAGTGAAGGAGCCTGTCCAGCTGCTTTCGGAGGTTATCCCACATGGGCTGTAACATCCTGAGTGGTTTATGTGACGTTGGTGGGCAATTGCCCTGCCCGGAGGAAGTGAAACCACTCGGATGAGGTCCGTTGATGAACTATCCTCCTGAGATAGGAATGCTTCACCAGTGTTCAAGGATTTAGTGTGGACAGGAAGGCAGACACACGTGGAACAGCGTAAAAAACGCGGTCTCGCTCGTAAGGCGGGTCTCGGCGGTGTGATGGCTCTCGGCGGCTTGACGCTTGCCGGTTGTGACGTCGCGCCCCCAGAGAGCGTCGGCAAGATTCTAGGCATGGGCTGGCCGACGGGTATCACCCCGGAAGCTACCGCCATGTACAACTTCTGGGTCTGGGTCTGGGCTACCGCCTGGATCATTGGCATCATCATGTGGATTCTCATGCTGGTGGCCGTTTTCAGCTGGAGCGCTAAGAAGGCTGAGAAGAAGGGCAAGGGCGAGTTCCCGAAGCAGCTGCAGTACAACATTCCGCTTGAGCTGGTGCTGACCATCATGCCGATCTTCATCGTCATGGTGCTGTTCTTCTTCACCATTCAGACTCAGCACAAGGTTGTGGCCCTGGATAAGGATCCGCAGGTGACGGTCGACGTGACCGCATTCCAGTGGAACTGGAAGTTCGGCTACCAAAACGTCGCAGCTGAGCTGAGCCCGACCGGCTCTGAGTACAACGGTGCAGACGCTGAGCGCCAGGCCCTCGCGGACCTGTCGAAGGTGGATGATCCGGAGACGGTGAAGAACCCGAACCCGATCCACGGCATGTCGAAGGGCGACCAGTCCTACCTCCACTTCAACCAGATTGAGACTCTGGGCACCACGGAGGAAGTTCCGGTTCTGGTCCTCCCGACCAACACTGCCATTGAGTTCCAGCTGGCTTCCGGCGACGTCGCCCACTCCTTCTGGATCCCGGAGTTCCTCTTCAAGCGTGATGCTTACGCTCACCCGGAGGCCAACCAGCAGCAGCGTGCCTTCCAGATTGAAGCCATCGAAGAGGAAGGCGCCTTCGTCGGGCGCTGTGCCGAGATGTGTGGCACCTACCACTCGATGATGAACTTCGAGCTGCGTGCCGTTTCTCCGGCCGACTTCCGTGCGTACATGCAGTACCGCATCGACAACCCTGATGCCCCGAACTCTGCGGCACTTGAGTCGATCGGCCAGGCCCCGTACGCAGTCTCCACCCACCCGTTCAACTCGTCCCGTCAGACCTGGGACGGCGACAACGTGGTCGACAACAACGCCAACCTCTAAGCGGGGAGAAAAGCAATGAATCCTAGCTCAAAACTGCTGTACGGAATCTCCGCGTTCCTCGGCCTCATGGCTTTGATCTACATCTTCGCCACGGTCAACGTCCAAGATGACGCGTACCTCTACGGTGCAGAGTGGGTCGGCATCGTCGCCCTCGTGCTCTCCTTCGGTCTGGCCATCATGCTCGCTGGTTACATCCAGTTCACCGAGCGTCGCACGGACATCGTTCCCGAGGACTGGGAAGAGGCAGAGGTCGCTGACAAGGCTGGCATCCTCGGTTTCTTCTCGCCGAGCTCCATTTGGCCCGCCGCAATGGCAGGCTCCATCGCGGTCCTCGGTCTCGGCATCGCGTTCTGGCACTTCTGGATGATCGGCCTGGGTGCTGTGCTCCTCGTCTGGTCCGGAACGATGCTCAACCTTCAGTACGGCCTGCCCAAGGAAAAGCACTAACTTCTTAGCCAGTCTGTCTTCATTCCACGCAATCCTTGACGGCGCCTCCCCTCTAGCGGGGGAGGTGCCGTTTTGTGCTGTCCCTACGATGCGCGGCCCAAGGGAGGTTCTGGGCGTCACCAGCTCAGCTCCCGCGCACGAAATGAGGGCGCCCAAGCGCCGAATTTCCCGGGGTTGACGCAGTTCAGAGGGGGTCAACCGAAAGTTGGAAACCGCCCAAAACCGGCGACAACTGTTGTGATTTAGATCTCTTTGGGCGAATATGCGGTTCTCGAGACCGGGACCGAATCATCGGGTATCGTTGCCGGAAACAAGTGTCCCTGAGGGGTCAGGGGCACGAGTGGGGGAGATGACCTGCAGGAATACCTCGTCGGTTCGCAGGGTGCAAAAGTTCCCGGGGGTACGCAGAAAACTTGAAGAAATTTGGCGCATTGCAAAACCGCTGGTCGCGTTCCTAAAGCTGCTTTACGGACGGGGGGATATGAAGTGACTTCCACCTTGTGACCCGTCATACTTACATACGTGACGAGCGCAGTTTCAAACCCAGGTATGGCAGCACCACAGCGTGTTCCGGCACTGAACCGACCCAACATGGTCAGTGTCGGCACCATTGTGTTCCTGTCGCAGGAATTGATGTTCTTCGCCGGACTGTTCGCGATGTACTTCACATCGCGTGCGAATGGCTTGGCAGGAGACTGGGAGTATCAGACTTCCCACCTCAACGTGACTTATGGATTCATCATTACGACGATCCTTGTTGTCTCCTCCTTCACCGCACAGTTCGGCGTCTTCGCAGCTGAAAGGGGTGACGTATACGGTCTTCGACGCTGGTTTGCCATCACCGTGGCATTGGCAGTGGCCTTCCTCGGCTTCCTGTCCTTCGAGTACTACGAGATGATCCACCACGGTGTGACCATCCAGTCCAGCGTCTTTGGCTCTGTTTTCTACATCATTACGGGCTTCCACGCAGCCCACGTGACGGCCGGTGTGATCGCGTTCGTCGTGATCCTCCTCCGTCTCCAAAAGTCCAAGTTCACGCCGGCACAGGCCACTGCGGCCATGGTGGTGTCGTACTACTGGCACTTCGTCGACGTTATCTGGATCGGCGTCTTCATCACTTTGTACCTAGTCCAGTAGGCCGTAGTCAGCCGAGCTACTCGGCCTACAGCCCTTCACTTTCCGTTCACGATTTTCAAAAGGGAAACTGATGGAAAACACTCCTAATACCGCAGCCGCGGACGACAACACGTCGACTTCCTCGGCCAAGAAGGTCCGCAGTCGGCGCAAAGCGCGCCGACTGATCGCGGGCGCCTTCGCTTTGACCCTGGGCCTGACCGGCGCGGGTCTTCTCGCGACCGCGCTCACCCCGGACGCTCAGGTGGCAACCGCACAGCGTGATGATCAGGCTCTGATCCAAGAGGGCAAGGACCTCTACAATCTGGCTTGCATCACCTGCCATGGCGCAAACCTGCAGGGCGTCCCGGATCGCGGACCGTCTCTTATCGGCACCGGCGAAGGTGCCGTTTACTTCCAGGTTCACTCCGGCCGCATGCCGATGATGTCGAACGACGCTCAGGCAGAGCGTAAGACTCCTCGTTACACCGAGCAGCAGACCCTCGCTATGGCGGCCTACGTGGCAGCCAACGGTGGTGGCCCTGAGCTCGTGTACAACGCGGACGGCACCATCGCCATGGAGGATCTCCGTGGAGCCAACTACAACGGCCAAATTGATGCGCAGGATATCGCCCGTGGTGGCGAGCTCTTCCGCCTCAACTGCGCTTCGTGCCACAACTTCACCGGTCGTGGCGGCGCGCTGTCCTCCGGTAAGTACGCTCCGACCCTGGATCCTGCGAATGAGCAGGAGATCTACCAGGCGATGCTGACCGGCCCGCAGAACATGCCTAAGTTCTCTGATCGTCAGCTCTCTGCCGACGAGAAGAAGGACATCATTGCCTTCATCAAGGCCTCCAAGGAGACCCCGTCTCCCGGTGGCTGGAGCCTCGGCGGCCTCGGCCCCGTCTCTGAAGGTATGGCTATGTGGTTCATCGGCATCACCCTCGTCGGTGCAGCCGCTATGTGGATTGGATCGCGCTCATGAGCAACGACAAAAAGAAGTACACCAAGCAGGAACTCAACGCGATGAGCAACGACGAGCTGGCCCGCCTGGGCACTGAGCTCGACGGCGTTACCGTTGCGTACCGCAAGGCGCGCTTCCCGGTACCAAACGACCCGGCCGAAAAGCGCGCATCTCGCAGCGTCGCTATTTGGCTCGGCATCGCCATTGTGGCGGCTATCGCCTTCCTCGGCGTTTACATCTTCTGGCCGTGGGAGTTTAAGAACCTCGGCGAGGAGGGTCACCTCTTCCATACCTTCTACACGCCGCTGCTGGGCTTGACCTCCGGTCTGTCCATCATTGCGCTGGGTATGGCGGTCGTTCTCTACGTGAAGAAGATTGTCCCCGAAGAGATTTCGGTGCAGCGCCGTCATGACGGCCCCTCGGAAGAGGTTGATCGTCGCACCATCACGGCATTGCTGAATGACTCGTGGGAGACCTCCACCCTCGGACGTCGTAAAGCGCTGCAGGGCCTGTTCGGCGGAGCCGCTGTCCTTTTCGGTCTGGTCGTTGCCGCTCCGCTGGGTGGCATGATCAAGAACCCGTGGAAGCGGGGCGAGCTGGGCATCATGGGTGACGGCACCCTGTGGACCTCGGGTTGGACCCTGCACGACGAGGGCGTCAAGCTCTACCTCGCCCGCGACACTGGAGCCATCGCCGAGGAGCACAAGGGGGACTCCGGTACTCACTGGGTCACCGCTGGTGTGTCCCGCCTGGTCCGTGTTCGCCCGGAGGACCTCGACGCTGGTGGCATGGAAACCGTCTACCCGCTCACCGAGGGCGACTGCAACGACGGCGATATCTACGATCCGACCCGCGACGTGTACGAGAACCAAATGCACTCGATCCACGGGCCTCGTAACTCCGTCATGCTCATTCGCCTGCGTTCCGCTGATGCTGAGCGTGCAATCGAGCGCGAGGGCCAGGAGTCCTTCCACTACGGCGACTACTACGCCTACTCGAAGATCTGTACTCACATCGGTTGCCCGACCTCTCTCTACGAGGCTCAGACCAACCGCATTCTTTGCCCCTGCCACCAGTCGCAGTTCGACGCACTGCAGTACGGAAAGCCGGTCTTCGGTCCGGCCGCCCGTGCACTTCCGCAGCTGCCGATCACTGTCGATGAAGACGGCTACTTGGTGGCAAAGGGTAACTTCATTGAGCCCGTCGGCCCGGCATTCTGGGAGCGTAAGTCATAATGAGCAACAAACTTGCCCAAGCTGGCAATAACATCGATTCCCGATACACCATCTCGGGCCTCATTCGCCCGCAGCTGAACAAGGTGTTCCCGACCCACTGGTCGTTCATGCTCGGAGAGATGGCGCTGTACAGCTTCATCATTCTGCTGCTGACCGGTGTGTACCTGGCGCTCTTCTTCGATCCGTCGATCACCAAGGTGATCTACGACGGCGCGTACCTGCCGCTCAACGGTGTGGAAATGTCTCGCGCCTACGCAACCGCGTTGGACATCTCCTTCGAGGTCCGCGGTGGACTCTTCGTCCGCCAGATGCACCACTGGGCTGCACTGATGTTCATGATGTCCATGGTCGTGCACATGTTGCGCGTCTTCTTCACCGGTGCTTTCCGACGCCCGCGTGAGGCCAACTGGATCATCGGCTGCACCCTCATCATCCTCGGCATGGCCGAAGGCTTCATGGGTTACTCCCTCCCGGACGACCTGCTCTCCGGTGTCGGCCTGCGCATCATGTCCGCCATCATCGTTGGTCTCCCGATCATCGGTACGTGGCTGCACTGGCTGATCTTCGGCGGTGACTTCCCGTCGGACCTCATGCTCGACCGTTTCTACATCGCGCACGTGCTCATCATCCCGGGCATCATCCTCGGCTTGATTGCTGCTCACTTGGCGCTGGTCTGGTACCAGAAGCACACCCAGTTCCCGGGCGCTGGCCGCACCGAGAACAACGTTGTGGGCATCCGTATCATGCCGCTGTTCGCCACCAAGGCCATTGGCTTCGGCCTCCTGACCGCTGGCGTCCTGGCCCTCATGTCTGGTCTGACCACCATCAACGCCATCTGGACGATCGGCCCGTACAACCCCTCGCAGGTCTCTGCAGGCTCGCAGCCTGACGTGTACATGCTGTGGACGGACGGAGTCGCCCGTGTCATGCCGGCGTGGGAGCTCTACCTCGGCAACTACACCATTCCTTCCGCCTTCTGGGTTGCCCTGGTCTGTGGTCTGATGGTCGTGGCACTGTTCGCTTACCCGTGGATTGAGAAGAAGGCCACCGGCGATGACGCTCACCACAACTTGCTGCAGCGTCCGCGCGATGTTCCGGTCCGCACCGGCATCGGCGTCATGTCGATCGTGTTCTTCATGCTGGTGACCATCTCTGGTGGTAACGACCATGTGGCTCACTTCTTCCAGATCTCGCTGAACGCAATGACCTGGGTTGGCCGAATCGGCATCATCATCCTGCCGCCGTTGGCTTACTACATCACCCACCGCATCTGTGTTGGTCTGCAGCGCTCCGACCGTGAGGTCCTGGAGCACGGTATCGAAACCGGTGTCATCAAGCAGATGCCGAACGGTGCCTTCGTTGAGATCCACCAGCCGCTCGGCCCGGTCGACTCTCACGGACACCCGGTGCCGTTGCCGTACGCCGGCGCCCGCGTCCCGAAGCAGATGAACGAGCTCGGCTTCGCCGATGTCGTCTCCCGCGGCGGTGCCTTCAGCCCCGACCCGCAGGACGTCACGGATCGTCTCGACTCCATTCACCACGAGAATGAAGCTGAAGAGAAGGCCATGTTCGAGAAGCTGCAGGAGGCCAATCGAGAGGCTGACCGCGACAAGGGTCTGCACGACTAGTAGTTCCTGAACAACCCTGCGCTCACAAGAGGAGCCCGGCACCCAAATACCTGGGGGTGCCGGGCTCCTTCTTTGCGTCCCTCAGGCCCACTGGGTCGATGAAAACCCGCACTTCCTAACAACTTGTTGGGGTGGGAGAGGAGATTGACCCCGGAATTGTTAGGAAGTGCGGGTTTTGGAGTCCCGGCATGGCACCGGGACTCTGCAGCTCTCCAAGATGAGTGCTCGTGGCAGTAGTGGTGATGTGCGGATGGAGGTCGGCCTCTTTAGTCCCCTGACTGATGCGTCACCCCTAGGGGTGAAGGCGACAAAGGTCCGTTATATTTGTGACTCGCGGGACGCATGGGGCCAACCCCCTAGGGGTGTGAGCGGGATCACAATAATCGTTTGCACTGTGTTGCCGGTAGGTGCTTTCGGGGTGGAACGATAGTCGATCGCCAGGGTTGATCGGGCGGGTTGTGCCAGGTAGTGGCAATATCGACCGGCCGCTCCGAGCTCCTTGTTGGCCGGTATCCGTGAGATGACAGCGAGGGGAGATTGTCTCGACAGCTTGATAACGGCTTCATAACATCCCCAGATCGGGCCGCGGGTTGGACAACTTTCGTTGTTGTTTCGTAACCTGATTGAGACATTGAGGTGCTTCACCATGAAGCAGCCACATGATGTGAACTGAAAACACCAAGCCTAATCCGATCCACGGGCAATCCTCTAGGGGAGTTCATGGAAAGGAGCCGGGGAACCACCAGCATTCATCTGGGGTGAATTCCCGCAAGAGCGGCGATCTGATCGCCGTGGAGTGGGGTAGGGAAGCTTCCGTCTCCCAACCCGACAGCTAACCCGGTAGGCGCACAGGAAGATTTGGAGAAATATCCATGGCAAAGCACCGCCGTATCAGCAAGACCGCCACCCGTCGCGCAGCGACCGCATCTGCCGTCGTGATGGGCGCAACCCTTCTGTCCCCCGGCGCTGCTAACGCAGTCGAGGTCGCGATCCCGAACACGGACATCCGTTTCAACGTTCAGGGTCTCGACGCCGTGCCTGGCATTCAGGCCAACCCCGTTGCACAGCAGTTCATCCCGAACCTGCAGGCCGAGGTTGATAACTTCACCGCTAACGTTCCCAACCCGATCGCTGCATCCTCCTCGAATTCCGCAGGCGAAGCCATCGTTGCCGCTGCCCGTTCGAAGATTGGCGCTCCCTATAGCTGGGGTGCTGTCGGCCCGAACGCCTTCGACTGCTCCGGCCTGACCTCCTGGGCCTACCAGCAGGTCGGCAAGTCCATCCCGCGCACCTCTCAGGCTCAGGCTTCTGCCGGCCAGCAGGTCTCCTTGGACTCCCTGCAGCCCGGCGATGTCATCGCCTACTACGGTGGCGCTTCGCACGTCGGCATCTACGCCGGCAACGGAATGATCATCGACGCCCTCGGCTCCGGCACCCCGGTCTCCGAGCGTCCCCTGAACTACATGCCGATCCACTCGGCAGTGCGCTTCTAAGTCGCACCGCACGACGCCGCTCCCGAGCCTGTTCTCTGGGGCGGCGTTGTTGATTCTGAGGTCCATCCGGCAGAGCACATTGGTCACATTCGTCGCTAGAGTCACTACTTACTTGGCAGGTAGCAATGCATCCTCAGGGAGGGCTTATAGTGGGAACGTCCTTTGTGTTTAACCCCGTGGTAGAAAGCGTTCCCTTGTCTCTTCGTCTGCACGTCAATCGTCGTTTCCGCACCGTCGCTGCCAGCGTTATGGCGGTCACGTTGCTGACCTCGGGAGTGGCATTGTCGTCGATGGCGCCGACCGCGTGGGGCGACGACGTCGATACGCTTATCGCTGCGATGGATGAGATTTCCCACGAGGCCACCAGCCAAAGCGAAGAGGTGAAGCAGCTCGAGGTCGACATCGAGGAGAGCCAGCAGCACCTCGATGCCCTCCGGGGCGACGCGGACGCGGCCCACGAACGGGCGCGAGTGGCTCAGGAAGCCGAGCAGGCGTACCAAGGTCAGGTCAATGATATTGCGGGCGCTAAGTACCGCGGTGCGATGATTGATCCGGTAACGAATGCGATCGCGGCGCGCAGCCCCCAAAATGCTATTGACCGTTCGGCTTATTTGGCTACGTTGACGCGTAACACTGAGCGGGCCGTCGAGAAGCTCTCTGACGCCACCGCTAAGGCCGGCAAGGCGCACACTGACGCCTCGCGGGCGTTGGCGGAGGCTGGGTTCCAGCAGTCCCTGTTGGAGCAGCAAAAGCGCGAGCTCGAACAGCAACAGGAAGAGTTGAAGGCGCGGGTGCAGGAGATTGAGGCCAAGGTCAATGGCCTGAGCCCCGAGGATCGAGCCCGGTGGATGGCGAAGAATAACCCGCTCACCGGTTTGGACATCGCATCCTTCGCGGGCAGTGGTGCCGTGTCCGCGGCGCTGAGCAAGCTTGGTTCGCCCTACGGTTGGGGTGCGGCTGGCCCGAGCCAGTTCGATTGCTCGGGTCTGATGTACTGGGCTTATCAGCAGCAGGGCAAGTCCATCCCGCGGACGTCGCAGGCCCAGCTGGCTGGTGGCACTCCTGTGTCACGGTCGGAATTGCAGCCAGGTGACATCGTTGGTTACTACCCGGGCGTGACTCACGTCGGGATGTACATCGGCAACGGGCAGCTCGTCCATGCCTCGGATTACGGCATCCCGGTCCAGGTCGTGTCGGTTGATTCCATGCCGTGGGCCGGCGCCGCGCGTTTCTAGCTCGATGGCGCGCACCCTTGTAGTCACCAATGATTTTCCCCCCACGGTCGGGGGAATCCAGTCTTATGTGCGGGACTTTGTCGCGACGCTAGACCCAGCCGAGGTCGTGGTGTTCGCGTCCACGCAGGAGGCGTCTTTGGCGGCTGCCTACGACGAGGAAGCGGCCTTCACCGTCATCCGGTGGCCCCGGAAGGTCATGCTGCCCACCCCGGCGACAGCCAAGCGCATGGAAGAGATCATCGCGGAAGAAAACATCGATACCGTGTGGTTCGGTGCGGCGGCCCCCCTGGCCGTCATGGCCAACAATGCCCGACGGGCCGGTGCCCGGAGAATCATCGCGTCGACTCATGGCCACGAAGTGGGGTGGTCGATGATCCCGGGGGCGCGCCAGGTGTTGCGGCGGATTGGCAACACGGTCGATGTTGTCACCTATATCTCTGATTACACGTTGCGCCGCTTTCGCTCCGCCTTTGGCAGCCGCCCCCTCTTCGCGCATCTGCCCTCCGGCGTCGATAGTGACTTGTTCACCCCTGCCACGCCGGATGAGCGTGCTGCCACCCGAACAGAATTCAACCTCACAGCCGAGCAGCCCGTCGTGGTGTGTATCTCTCGGCTGGTGCCACGTAAAGGGCAAGACCAGCTCATTCGAGTTCTTCCCCGGCTGCGCCCTCGCTTTCCGACGATGCGATTGCTCATCGTCGGCCGAGGGCGCGACGAACGCCGCCTGCGGCGGCTGGCCAAGGCCAGCGGGGTAGAAGACCTCGTCGTTTTCACCGGGTCGCTGCCCTTCGCCCGCATGCGCGCAGTCCTAGCGGCGGCAGATGTGTTTGCTATGCCCGCCCGCACCCGAGGCAAAGGCCTCGATGTGGAGGGCCTGGGGATCGTCTACCTGGAGGCGCAAGCCAGCGGGGTGCCCGTGGTGGCGGGCACCTCCGGCGGGGCACCGGAGACCGTGACTCCGGACACCGGAATCGTTGTCGATGGCCGAGACCTGACCGCCGTGGCGGGCGCCCTGCAGGATCTCCTGGGGGACGCTGAGCGCCGGGAGGGAATGGGGGCGGCGGGCCGCGCGAACGTCGAAAAGCACTGGACATGGCAGATCATGGGCCAGCGCCTACGCCGCGTGATCCAACCAATGTGACTGTCTTCTGCTCACCCCGATATACTTTCCTGACTGCACTAGTGTGCGTCCAACCAGCTTCCCGTTTGATGAAGGTGCCCCGATGAATTCCACCCCGCCCCGCGTGACGGTCGGCTTCGATATCGGAGGAACCAACATCCGGGCGGGAGTGGTTGATGAGCAGGGGACAATCACCGACATTCGGGTAGCCGCCACGCCAATGGTGGCCTCCGAGCTGGAAGACACCATCGTCGCCATCGTGGCAGATCTGCGCCGCGATCATGACATCGCGGCGGTGGGTCTGGCGGTGGCTGGCTTCCTGGATCCCGAATGCGAAGTTGTCAGGTTCGCCCCGCACCTGCCCTGGCGGGACGCCCCCGTCCGACACATCCTGTCCGATCGCCTGGGGCTGCCGGTGCGCCTCGAGCACGATGCCAACTCCGCCGCCTGGGGGGAATATCGCTTCGGCGCGGCACAGGGCGCCGGGATCTGGGTGTTCTTCGCTCTGGGCACCGGCATTGGGGCAGCCTTGATGATCAACGGCACTTTGTTCCGCGGGGCGTTTGGCACCGCACCCGAATTCGGCCACCTCACCGTCGTCCAGGGCGGGCGGGAATGCTCCTGCGGGAAACATGGATGTTTGGAGCGCTACGCCTCCGGCACCGCTTTGGTTGATACCGCAGTAGATTTAGCCGGAACGGTCAACGCCGAGGACAGCCCGCTTTACCAGGCGATCCTCGCCGATCGGGACAAGGTCAGCGGCCACATGGTGATGGAGGCGGCCCGCCTTGGCGATCCACTAGGCGCCGCCACGGTGGAAAACTTCGCCCGGTGGGTGGGGGAAGGGTTGGCCATCGTCCAAGATGTGCTCGACCCGGCCATGATCATCGTCGGTGGGGGCGTATCCCGTGACGCCGACCTCTACCTCGACCAGGCTGCCTCACACATGGCGGGCAAGATCGTCGGCGCTGGACACCGCCCACTGCCTACCGTTTCGCGGGCAGAGCTCGGAGCGGATGCGGGTATGATTGGCGTGGCTGACCTGGCCCGCCAGCTGGAACAATACTAATTATCAGGCGACAAACCCGGGAGTAGATATGAGCAACAAGTGGTACTGGATGTTTCGGAACGTGCTGATCGGCCCGGCACTGAAGGTCTGGAACCGCGTGGAGGTCACCGGCCTGGAGAACATTCCGGCCACCGGCCCCGTCGTCATCGCCTCCAACCACCAGTCCGTGATGGACTCCTTTTACTTCCCCGCGGTGTGCCCCCGTGAGGTGACGTTCCCCGCCAAGTCGGAGTACTTCACCAACACCGGCGTGCTCGGAGCGGTCCAGCGTTGGTTCTTCAAAGCCACCGCCCAGGTGCCCGTGGACCGCAAGGCCTCGAATGCGGGTGATGCCACCCTGGAGGCGGCGACCCGCATTCTGGACAAGGGTGAGATCTTCGCTATCTATCCCGAGGGCACGCGGTCGCCCGATGGCCGGATTTACAAGGGCCGCACGGGCATGGCGCGCATCGCACTGGCCAATCACGTCGACATCGTTCCCGTCGCCATGATCGGGGCCCGCAATGCCAATCCCATTGGCACGTGGGTCCCCCGTCCGGCGAAGGTGCGGATGAAAGTTGGCGAGCCTATCGACGCCCGCGGCTACGTCGCCTCCCTCGGCATCGACCCCGATTCGCGCGAGGCCAGCCGCCCTCTCACCGATCACGTCATGGCGATTTTGTCCGACATGGCCGGCGAACCCTATGTGGATGTTTACGCCTCCGACGTCAAAGAATCCCTGGCAGCGGGCCATGGATACCCCTACGGAGCCGAACCTAACTCGCGCTAACCTGTTTGTGCGCCGCCACCACCCCGGATAGAGTAGATCGGTGAATTGTTAAGAGCTACTCTAGTGAATTTAGTTATCAACGTGGGGTGATGGGTATGACATCGAGCGCCCAGCAACGCCTCGACTGGCCAGACATCGCCAAAGGACTCTCCATCCTTGGCGTTGTCGTCTTGCACGTCAGCCTCACCATCCCCGGCGGCATGGACACCTTGCTGGCCCACGCCAACCGCATCCTCGATCCCCTGCGCATGCCCCTGTTCTTCTTGGTCAGTGGCTTCTTTTCCGCGAGAGTCTTGCGGATGTCTTTTCTTGACCTCGTAGTCAAACGGCTGTGGTTCTTCCTCGTGCCCTACGTCCTGTGGGGGCCGATCGAGCTGTGGGTGAAATTCCGCGAATACCACATGTTCGATGATGCGCCGATGCCCGGCCCAGGCACCTACGTTGAGTACCTGAGCCAAGGTCGGAGCATGTATTGGTTCCTCCTGGCGCTGGTGGTGTTCAACCTCATCCTGTGGGCGACGCGCAAGCTCAACAAGGGCTTACTCATCCTTGCCTTGGCGGCCGCGTTGCTATTGGTTCCTTTCCAATCGGAGCAGCTCATCGTCGGCCGAGTGCTGTTGTACCTGCCACCATTTCTCATTGGCGCTTACTTCCGGGACCGGGTTGCTAGTTTCGCGGCCGAAGGGGCATCGATCCGCAACATCATGGTCAGCTCCGCCCTCTACGTCGCGGCATATCTGGGCACCCTGTGGTTTGCCATTTACCACGCCACCCATGACCTCGAGCTGCCGTGGATCTTCCCCGGTGCGGATCACGTCACCCTCAGTGAACTCCGGGTCCTCGTTTTGTCGCTAGGCCAAATTGCGATGATTCCGATGGCCCTCGTGGTGGCCGTGCTGCTGGCCAAGCTAGCGCCGATCGCCCGGGCCCTAAAATTCCTGGGCCAGCACACCCTGGTCATCTACCTTGGGCACCCCATTGCCCTGACCATGTTGTACAACTACAACGTCCGCAACACCGACCTCGATATTGCCCGGGACGCCTCGGTGTTCTGGGAGCACACCGCCTTCTGGATGGTCATCGGCCTCATCATCTCAGCGATCGGGGCCTACGGCATGTGGCTGGTGTCAATCGTTCCGGTCCTGGGCTGGACCGTGAAACCACCGGCCTTGAGGAAAGCGCCCTCTTCGGCCCAACCTGCGCCCGTGCGCTCCGATGCCCAGGAACCCTCCCACGCCGGCGGCGGCACGCCCCGACATTCCTAAGCAACCCGGGATGGGACTAGAGTCTGTGAGCAGTACCTAACATTCCACCCAACATTTTCGTCGAAAGGACCAGTGTGAGAAGTCTGTGGCTGTGGAAGATCATTGCCGTCACCGCGCTGATCATTGCTTACTTGGTCGTGGAGGCGCTCGACATGAACGTCTCCATCATCGCCCCGGTGATCGTTGCCGCCATCGCGTTGATCCTGTTCCTGCCGTTCCGTCCCGCCGGTAAGCGCCAGCACGACGCTGAGGTGTGACTATTGGCGCCCCGCGCCTTGATGGACACTAGGCCACAAGCGCGGGGACGATTATCACCAGCGACACCAGGGTTACGAACGTCGCCCAGGCCCGCAGCACAGCCGCTGGGATGGCGGGGGCGGGAAATGGCTCATTGCGCGGGGGCTGCGGCAGCAGGATCTGGGGGACAAGGATCACCGTGACCAGAACCAGCAGGGCTACCACGACGTACGAATTGCCCATCGGCTGTGCCCACCACGGCCAGAGGTATTCCATGTCGCGAGGAACGTCGACGCGCCAGTGGGACCCCAACAGCCCAACGAGGGTGATCACGACGGTGAGCAACCCGGTCAGGGTGCGGAGGATGCCTGGGGCCATGCGGTAGGCGCTGACCCCCATGGTGACGGCGAGCGGCACCAGCCACGTCCAGTGATGTGACCACGACACCGGCGAGCACAGCAGGGCGACGAAAGCGGTCACCAACACTATCGCCAGGGTGGGATCGACGCCGAGGGCGGCTGCGGTGCGCTCGATCTTGAGCAGGGCGACGATGATGATGGTGAGCGCAATAATGACCAGGGCTACCCACCACAGACGGGGCGGTTCCTCTGCCGTCCCGACCACGCGGGAGAGCACCCCCTGGAGTGACTGGTTGGCGGAAAAATACAATTTGCCAATGCGCGTGGGATCAGACAGCGTGTGGAACCAGTAGGTGAGGGAGTTCTGCGGGCTGACCAGTGCTGCGAGCAGCGTGAACCCAATGCCGGAAGCGGTGGTCACGGCGGCGTCTTTCCACTGCCGCCGCACGAGGAAAACGAGGCCAAACACGGCGGGTGTCAGCTTGATTGCGGCAGCCAGGCCGATGAGAACGCCACGGGGCAGCCACGACCGGCGGGTGAGGGTATCCGCCAGGACCAACGCCATGAGGAAGACGTTGATCTGCCCGAAGTAGAGGGTCTGGCTCAGCGGCTCGAACTGCAACGCGAGGGGAAGGATGAACAGTGCCAGCAGCCGCAGGTCAGAGGCGGCAAAGGTGGGCAGGCACGTGCGCAGGACGATGACAATGCACCACCACGTCACCACCGCGGAGGCCACCGTCATGGCGGCCGAGCCGATGGAATAGGGGATGACCGCCAGAGGGGAGAATAGAATTGCCGCGAGCGGGGGATAGGTAAAGGGCAGGTCAATGCCAACCACGGAATACCACTGGGTATACAGATTATCGCCGTCGAGGAATGCCTGTCCGCCAGCCCGGTAAACGTCATAGTCGGTGTGATAGAACCAGCGGGGTCCCGAATCA
Organism: Corynebacterium testudinoris; assembly: GCF_001021045.1. NCBI lineage: Bacteria > Bacillati > Actinomycetota > Actinomycetes > Mycobacteriales > Corynebacteriaceae > Corynebacterium > Corynebacterium testudinoris. Next base: position 1,870,122 of record NZ_CP011545.1, on the reverse strand, counting down.
ACAATCCAGATAACGGTGCCGCGGATGCTCAGCAGTAGTGCCACGATGGCGAAGAAAAGGGAGCGGCGGCCCGTCAAACGCGGGGGAGCCAGGACGGGGTCGCCCCCCTGGTTGTTGTCATGCACACGAAGACTATAGCCCTAAACAGCACCGGGACCCTACGCGAAGCCGCAGCATGTGACGGGTTACTCTGTATTTCGTTCCCGCGATGCCCGCGGGGAGGGTGAAGGAAGGAAATCACGGTGCGCTACTTCTATGACACGGAGTTCATCGAGGATGGACGCACCATCGATTTGGTTTCCATCGGAATCGTCGCCGAAGACGGCCGCGAATACTATGCAGTGTCTACCGAGTTTAATTCTGCGCGGGCTAATTCCTGGGTTCGCGATAACGTTCTCAATCAATTGCCCAGCCCATCGTCGGAGGTGTGGCGCAATCGGGCACGAATCCGGCGCGACGTCGTGGACTTTGTCAATGCCGGAAAAGGTCGTCCCGAGTTGTGGGCGTGGGTTGGCGCCTACGATCATGTCGTCTTGGCCCAGCTCTGGGGCGATATGACCGCCCTGCCGAGGGAGCTACCGCGCTACACCCGCGAACTGCGACAGTATTGGGAATTTGCCGGAAAGCCTGCGTTGCCGGAAATTCCCAGTGGTAATCATGATGCGCTGGTCGACGCCCGCCATAACCTCGCAAAGTATCGCGTCTGCGCGGCTGCACTCCCCCTGGGGCGCAACAACAACGTCCTGCGCTAGCAGCAGCGGTCACCCCGGGGTGACCAGCCTGTCCTCCCTGCGCTTTAGCGTGCTATGAATAGGGGGTGAGTTGGACTGTTGACATCCCCAAAGAAGCCCTCCCCGATTTGCCGCCGTTGCCGGCCGGACTGCACGAGCGATTCCAGGACGTCGTGTCCCGGGACGCCCATCAGCAGCCAGGCTGGGATCGCGCCCAGGCGGAGAATGTTCGCAAAATCCTCGAGTCGGTGCCGCCGATCATCGTCGCGCCGGAGGTAGCCACGCTGAGAAAGCAGCTTGCCGACGTCGCCAACGGCAAGGCTTTCCTGTTGCAGGGCGGCGACTGCGCCGAGACGTTTGAATCCAACACCGAGCCGCACATCCGCGCCAACGTCAAGACGTTGCTGCAGATGGCGGTCGTCTTGACCTACGGCGCGTCGACGCCGGTGGTCAAGCTGGCCCGCATCGCCGGCCAATACGCCAAGCCCCGTTCGCAGGACCTCGATGAAAACGGCCTGCCGAACTACCGCGGCGATATTGTCAACGGCGTGGAGCCGACCCCGGAAGCCCGTCGGCATGACCCGGCCCGCATGGTCCGCGCCTACGCCAACTCCTCTGCCGCCATGAACCTCGTGCGTTCCTTGGTGTCATCGGGTACGGCCGATCTCAAGCGAGTTCACGAGTGGAACCGTGAGTTCGTTGCTAACTCCTCCGCCGGTGCCCGCTACCAGGCCCTAGCTGATGAAATTGAGCGTGGCCTGAGCTTCATGGATGCCTGCGGCGTCCACGATGATTCCCTGCGGACCTCGGACATCTACTGCTCGCATGAGGCCCTCTTGGTCGATTATGAGCGCGCGATGCTGCGCCTGCATGAAGACGAAGACGGGGAGACCCGCCTGTATGATCTGTCCGCCCACCAGCTGTGGATCGGCGAGCGCACCCGCGGCATCGATGACTTCCATGTCAACTTCGCCGCGCTCATCGCTAACCCCGTCGGTATCAAGATCGGCCCGAGCATCACCCCGGAAGAAGCTGTCGCCTACGCCGCGAAGCTGGACCCGAATCGGGAGCCCGGCCGTCTGACTATGGTCGCCCGCATGGGATACGACAAGGTCCGCACCGTGCTGCCTGCTGTCATTGAGGCCGTCGAGGCCTCGGGGCACAAGGTCATCTGGCAGTCCGATCCGATGCACGGCAACACCTTCACGGCCTCCACCGGCTACAAGACCCGCCACTTTGACAAGGTCATCGACGAGGTCCAGGGCTTCTTCGAGGTCCACCGTGAGCTGGGCACCCATCCGGGTGGTATCCACATCGAGCTCACCGGTGAAGATGTCACTGAGTGCCTCGGTGGCGCTGAGGACATCACCGATCTGGATCTGCCAGGTCGCTACGAGTCCGCCTGCGACCCGCGTCTGAACACTCAGCAGTCGCTGGAGCTGGCCTTCCTCGTCGCGGAAATGCTACGCAACTAGGAATTAGCGCAGGGTCAGCCGCACGGTTGATTCAACCCGGGCGTCATCCCCGGCGGCGGGACGCTGGCGGGTGACCACCCGGGCATCGTCACGTTCTGAGGCATTGACCTCGAAGCCCGCGTTAGCCAGGGCCGCCCGGGCCTCGCGCACCGTTGACCCGGTGACGTCGGGGACGGTGACCCGGCCGGGGAGGACCAGGTCGATCGACGTATCGTCGGGGCGAACCATTGTGCCGGCGGTCGGAGACGTGCCAATCACCGTGGACGGGGAGGATCGGACCTCCGAGTTGTTCCGGCGAGTGCGGTCGACGCTGAAGCCAGCCTGCTCGAGGGCAGCCGTGGCGGCGTCGAGATCCATGCCCGACACATCGGGGACGGCAAGGGCACTGGACACCTGCAAGGTGACCTCGCCGCCGCGGTTGACCGTCACTCCCACCGACGGGGTGACGCCAAGAACCTCATCAGCCTTCGCGCCTGAACGGTACTCACGCTCGACCTGTGCGACGGTGAGGTCGAGCGCCGAGAGTTTGGCTTCCGCGTCCGCGAGGCTCAGCCCCACGACGTCGGGCACTTGAACCGGCTCCGGCCCACGGGACATGTGGACGGTCACGGTAGAACCGATGGGAACAGCCTCACCTTCGGCAGGCTCGGTGCGGGCGATGCGGCCTTCGTCGACGTCGCTGGAGTAGACCGGTTCACCAGTGGAGATGGTGAGGGTCCGTTCGGAGGCGACCTGCTGAAATTCGAGGATGTCCATTCCCGCGGCCGCCGGAATCGTGGGGCGTCCCTGTGAGACAAGGACGGTCACCTCGTCGCCGCGCACCAGTCGTTCGCCCCCGTTCGGTTCAGTCCCGGCGATGGCATCCGCCGGAACGTCATCGCTGTAGACGATGCGGGTGGCGGCGGCGAAGCCAGCCTGCTCGACGGTGGAGACCGCCTGCACCCGATCCATACCCAGGACCTGTGGGATCTCCCCGTAGCGACCAGATCCGAACCACCAGGCGCCCACGGCCACGGCGATGGTGATGATGACCACGACCGTTAGCCACACGATGAGACCCACGCGGGAGCGATTGCTTACCGGCGCAGGAGTGTCGGGCTCTGGCTCGGGCGGGAGAGAGGACGGGAGGGAGGAGGGAATAACGTCGGGAACCGGTGCCGGACCGGCCACCTCAGCCAGGGGAGGTTCGGCGGGAAGGACCCGAGGGGTGTCCATGCGGGTCTCTGTTCCCAAAACCGCGGTGTCGTCGATGGGGGCTGGGTCGATGAAGCCAGTGGCTGGGCCCATGAGGTCGGTGATGTCGGTGGGTACGGCCGCCGCGCGGTTGGCTGCGGAGTTGGTGGGGACGGGGACGGTGAACGCTGGCAGGGCCAGCTCGGCGGCGACATCGTCGAGGGCGGCGAGGAACTCGCCGGCATCGGCGAAACGATCGGCCGGTTCCTGCGCGGTGGCGGTGGCCACGAGGGCGTCGATAAGCGGTGGAACGCCCGCGATCCGGGAGCTGGGCGCGGGAACTACCTCATCGAGCCGCTGGTAGGCGTGCGCCAGTGCGGTGTCGCCGGCAAAGGGAGTGGTGCCGGTGAGTAGTTCGAAGAGCACGATGCCAGCGGAGTAGACGTCGGAGGCGGTCGTGATGTCCGATCCATCGACCTGCTCGGGGGAGAGGTAGGCGACGGTTCCCACGATCTGCGCGTTCGTCGCCGTGGCGGCGTTCACCGCCCGGACCAGGCCGAAGTCGGCGAGCTTGACGCGGTGATCGGCGCTGATGAGAACGTTGTCGGGCTTGATGTCGCGGTGGACCAACCCGGCAGCGTGGGCGACGGACAGCCCCGTCAGCACCGAACGCATGACCGCGGCGGCGGCGTGCGGCGGCATGGGACCCCGCTCGGCGATCAGCTCCCGCAGGGTGCCGCCGGTAATCAGCTCCATGACCAAGAACAAGTGATCGCCGTCTGAGCCGAAGTCGTAGACGTTGACCAAGTTGGGGTGAGTCAGCTGGGCCATGGCGCGGGCTTCGCGGCGGAAGCGCTGGCGGAACACCGGGTCGGAGAGGTATTTCTCATCCAGGACCTTGGCGGCCACTGCCCGCCCCAGCCGCAGGTCGACGCAGCGATACACCGTCGACATGCCGCCCCGCGCGATCGGATGATCGATACGGTAGCGGTCGTCGAAAACGTCTCCTACTGCCAGTTGAGCCATGTCAACAGTATGGAGCACCGAACGCTCCTCATGCCAACGCAGCGCACGGAGAGCAGTAGAGTGGGGGCCGTGAATGCGAATAACGACCTGGAAACTCTGCTCGCCGATGAGACTCTGCTGAGCTTGCCGGAGGTGTCAGAAAACCTCGGCGTGGTGATCACCCGAGTGCATGATCTGCTCAACGACAACAAGCTCATCGCCTATGTCCAGGATGGCAAGCGCGTCATCCCCGCCGCACTGTTCGGCCCGGACGGCACGACGGGCAAGTTCGTCCCCGGCGTGATCACGTTGTTGACCGATGGTGGGTACTCGGACGAGGAGATTTTGACCTACCTGTTCACTCCGGACGAGACCCTGCCGGGACGTCCGGTTGAGGCTCTCCACGGCCACCTGGCTCGTGAGGTGCTGCGCCGCGCGCAGGCGATGGCTCTGTAGCGGGCGGTGTAGCGGGCGGTGTAGCGCGTAGTCGCCGCCCGATCGCCCCGTCGCGGTAGATGAAGTCGGTGAGGGTCCAGGCGAGCACCGTCATGGGCACCATCCACCACGGATTGAACAACACGTGGTTACCGCTGCCGGTAAATGCCACGGTGATGATGATTGAGGCCCCGGTGCCCAGCCGCAGCACCCAACCCGGCGGCCGGAACGTGCCCAACAGGGAGATGACGGAGGCGTAGTACCAGGGCAACGTCACGGAGTTGAAGACGAAGGCGACCTGGTAGGCGGCGGTCGTGCCCATGATATTGCGGCGGTCATTCTGCCGGAATAGCCACCAGACGATGACCAGCCCGATGAGCATGACGAGCATGGAGGCTGGCCGAAGTATGGCGAGCACCGTGTTGTATTCGATGTCCTCGTTGATCACCTGCAGATAAGGGGTAAACAGGCTCGCCATGAGGGAGGGGAAGGCGAGGGGGTTGATCACTTTGGAGTTGCCAGAGATCTCTGACAGCCAGCCCCACGAGGAGCCGGAGGCCCACGTCACCGCTGCAACGACCGCGAGAGTCTCGAGGACGGCAACCGCGCCCGAGGCCACGAAAATCGCCAGTCGGCGTCCGAGGGAGGCGGCCTCGCCCGCGTAGTGATTGAGCATGAGCCAGACTACGAACGGCAGCGCGATCGCCGCCGTCGCCTTGAGTGATACGGCAACCGCGATGAGCGCGATGCCGATGAAGAACCTGCGGTTGAGGCATGCGAGCAGACCAATGCTCACCAGCCCGACCATGACTGATTCGTTGTGCATGCCGCCGATCATGTGGAGGATCATGACCGGATTGGCCACACCGAGCCACAGTGCCAGCGCCGGGTCGCCGCCGAGCCGCCGGGCAATTTTGGGAATGGCCCACGCAATGCCCGCGAAACCAATAACGGAGACAATCTTGTACACGATGACTCCGGCGGTGACATTGTCGCCCACCAGCCGCGTGATGCCTTCGCCCAGCCACAAGTGCAACGGCCCATACGGGGTGGTGGTGTTGCGCCAGTCGTGGGAGACTTCCAGCAGGTAGGGGCCCGGATTAACCGCCGCCCCTTGGGTGTACGGGTCAAAGCCATCGCGCAGCATCGCACCCTGCATGAGGTAGGAATACACATCGCGCGACATCATCGGCGCCGCGAACAACAACGGCACGATCCACATCCACAGTGCCCGGCGCACCGTCCCCGTTCGCTTATCGACGTCCCCGTCATCACCGTAGGGACGTCCGTCCCGGTTGATCACGGTGCGATACCCCAACAAGACCCACGCTGCTAGCAGGCTGAGCAATCCGACCCACAGGGTCGCATTGGAAATGGCTTGCCCGTGGCCAAAGGCGAAGAAGTTCAGCCCCAACGAGTCAAGAATGCCGCCCCGGTTGCGCGTCGCCCCGCCACCGAAGGACGCGAGGGCGAGAACGACCGTGCCGAAGGCCCCGAGGGGAATCGCGCTGGGCAACGCGGAGACAGTGAGGCGCATGTCAGCTCCGCCGGAACGTGGAGCGGATCGCGAGGTCGCGCAGGGTGTCGGTGACCTCGGGGGAGGTGCCTGCCGCATCCAAATACGCCAAACCGGACGCCGTGAGGGCGTCGATACGCTTCTCCATGGCTTCGACCGCGCCGGTGGAGGCGATGATCTCCGTCAACCGGGCCACCTCCGCCAGGTCGGTGGTGGTACCGATCTTGGTGCGGAGCTCAGCGGCGGCGGACGGGTCATGCTCATCGGCCAGCTGCAATGCCGTGGCCAGCAACACCGTGCGCTTACCTTCCCGCAGATCATCGCCCGCTGGCTTCCCGGTGACCCCAGGGTCACCAAAGACGCCGAGATAGTCATCGCGCAGCTGGTAGGCGATACCAATGTCCCGGCCGTAGCCGCGGAAAGCCGCGATGGTGGCCTCGTCCGCCCCGGCCACCGCCGCCCCCAGGTGCAGCGGGCGTTCAATGGTGTACGCGGCAGTTTTGTACCGGTTGACGGCGTCAGCGGCCTCGATGCTTTCACTGCCCGAGGCTTCCAAATAAATATCGAGGAGTTGGCCACCAATGACCTCGGTGCGCATCGCCCGCCACGGGTCGCGGGCACGAGCCTTGGCGTCATCTGAGAGACCCGAGTCCTGCAGCATGTCTTCGGCCCACACCAGGGCCAGGTCACCGACGAGGATGGCGACTGACTCACCAAAGTGTGCGGACTCCTTCACCCACTGTGCTGAGCTGTGACGTGCCTCCACCGCGCGATGAACCGTCGGTTGCCCGCGCCGGGTATCCGAGGCATCAATGATGTCATCATGGATCAATGCGCACGCCTGGATGAACTCGAGAGAGGCAGCGGCCTTCAACATCGCATAGGGATCCTCCTTGCCGTTTGTCAGACCACCTCCTCCCACAAACCCGGCCCAGGCGTAGAGAGGTCGAATGCGCTTGCCGCCCCCCACCACGAAAGCCTCGAGGTGGGACACCGCCTCCGTGACAGGCTGTCCGATCGCGGAGATCTGTTGCTCACGGGAACGAAGGAACTCCACGAGGACGTCCTGGGTGGCACCAGGAATCTGATCAAGCGTGAGCGATCGGGGGTCAGGAAAGTTCAACGCGTCGGGCCCTTCGAAGTGGAGGAATTGATGCCCCTTAGGATACCCAGTCAGGTGCCTGGATAGACGAAGCCGAGGGGTGTTAGCGGGGTGAAGAATCCGTAGCTGGCTTTTCCACCATGCCCGGTAGCGGGAGGGGAGCGGCGAGAACAGCGAACGGGCGCGCATCCCCGTCGAAGGTGAAATGGCGCAGGACGTCATGGAAGCCCATCGAGCGATAGAGGCCAAAAGCGTTGTTGGCCTCATGCTCCACTTCGGGGGTGGACAGCAGGGCATGCCGGCCCGGAGCGTTCCACAGCAGTTGCGACAACAGGTTGCGCCCCAGCCCCTGGCCCTGACTATCCGGCGCGACGTGAATCTCGGCCACCTCGAAATAGTCCCGCATGAGAAGGACCTGCTCTGTCGTCGGCCCGCCCGCCTCGCGCAGTCCACGCCGGACCTGCCGATCCCACCACAGGTCTTGGGAGCCCAAGTAGCCGTAGGCAACGCCGAGGGCCCGATCGCCCTCCACAGCTGCCAACGCAGTAAAGCCAGGTTGGACGACTTCCCGCCGCCATGACTCGGTACGGCGGTGGTGGATCGAGGCATCGTATCCCATGGCCTGGATATAGATGTCGACCAACCGGGGGGCCAGCACGGAGAACTCTGGGCCGGTCAGGCGTCGGATTTCTACAGTCACCCCTCCACTGAACCACGAACTCCCTGCCTGGTAGGCGAGCGCCACGATTCTCCAAGGAGTGAAATTTCATCGAAAGTCTTGCCGAGTTCGAAACTGCGTTCTATACTTTAGTTAACATGTTCGGACCGGCTTCTATGGTTGGTCCAACAGCTACAACGAACAGTGAACAACAAGGTGAAAGGAGTTGGTCCCGATGGCACCCGTCGTCTCAGCAACCACCAGGTTTACCCGAACCGGTCGAGGAACCCGTCGGGCAGACTTCCTCAGCAAAGCCAGTGCTTTGCTCGCACAGGCCGTGTCCTACCGCGAGGAAGGGAACTGGGAGCAGGCCTTGGAGTCTGCCTACCAGGCGGCACTGCGCACTGCGGGGGCGTGGATCTCAGAGACTTCGGTGGCCGGCCGTCGACGCCGCCCGACGAGCGCATGGGATCAGCTCCGCCTCATGGGAGGCGGGGGAGAGGAATGGGCCGATACCTTTGGCCAATATTCTCGCCTGCGATCCCGCGTGGTTTCCGGCCTTGAGCGGGACGTGGATCATGCGACCGTCGATCACATCATGGCCTTGGCTGCGGAGTTTTTGGCAGTGGTGGAAGGCGACGCGAGCGGTTTCCCGGCCGCCGCCTAGCTGGGACAGCATAGTAGTTTTGTAGGCATTGGCACTCTTGGGAACAATCCCATTAGGCTGGACGTTGGTTCTATATAGAGCTCCACCCAGTAAGTTAAGAGAACCCAGTCAATCCGGGAGGAACCAGTGTCTCTTTCAGAGCAGGAACAGCGAGCGTTGCGTGAGATCGAGCAGTCGCTTCTCGCTGAAGACCCCAAGTTCGGGGCATCCGTGTCTGGTGATCACCTTTTCGGAGGTGGTGGCAACGGCGGATTAACTCTGCGTGGAATCGCCATCGCCGTGGTGGGGCTTCTCATGCTCATCGGCGGCGTCGCCCTTGCTTCCCAAAGCCTGTGGTTTATTGCCCTGAGCGTGGTTGGTTTCCTCGTCATGTTTGGTGCGGGTGTGTGGATGTTGCGGGGTAGCGGATCCCGTTCCAAGAGTGCATCATCCCCGAAGCGCACGAAGAAGGCCGCCGCGGCTAACAGTTCCTCGCTGGGTAACAAGATGGAAGAGAACTTCCGTCGCCGCTTCGAAGATCAGTAGCCAAGCGTTGCTGGCCGCATAGTTGGCCACCGCACCCTAACGTCATTGCCCGTCCCACCCTCGTGGTGGGGCGGGATTTTTGTGTCCTTGAGTCCTGGGTATCCAACATCTCCCACTTTGCCCCACCTTCCCCGCTCGCGATATGTCCGCCGTCGCCGAGGGGGCTGGCTCATGTGGTTTCCCTGTGGATTGCTTCAATATTGTCCCAGGATAGCGGCAACTGAAGTGTCGAACGAGGGCAATTGGGACGAAAGTAGGCAATTGGGCCAATGTTGCCAAAGTGGCTGTTGGGGCGTGTGTTGTGGCCGATTCTGTTGATTGCGGGCACGTGCCCCACGCAATTTTCCTACCTATGACATGCTGAAATGCTCACACCATCGGCGTGGCTGGTGTTAATTGGTGTTGATTGTGGGGCGAAGTGGGGTATTGTGGGGCGCAGCGGTGGAGAAGAGGTGTCCCGAGGGGCACATCGGATCCATGGCGAGAACCCATCCGATCGGCGGAATTGAGACAAGGAAGGTGGCCCCGGGATGTTTCTCGGTACCTACACTCCGAAGCTCGATGACAAAGGTCGACTGACTCTGCCGGCCAAGTTCCGTGAGGATCTAGCTGGTGGGTTGATGATCACGAAGGGGCAAGACCACAGCCTTGCGGTCTATCCCCGGGAAGAGTTCGCGGCACGTGCCCGAAAGGCCGCTGCCGTGTCCCGCACCAACCCGGAGGCTCGCGCCTTCATCCGTAACCTGGCTGCCAGCGCGGATGAACAGCGACCCGATGGAAATGGGCGCATCACCTTGTCAGCCGGGCACCGGGAGTACGCGAACCTTTCTAAGGAATGCGTGGTCATTGGCTCGGTGGACTTTCTCGAGATCTGGGATGCCGAATCCTGGGCCGCGTACCAGAAGGAAACGGAAGCCGCTTTCTCGGCGGCTGACACAGATGACGTCCTCGGCGGACTGCTCTGACCTGTTGACAGGGTCGGGCGGAGCGCGTGTAAGGACTCTGCCCGAGGTGATGCTCTGGTGTACTTCCCCGACATCAGATGAACACATCGGGCAGGGCTCTATACGCACCCCGCGCGGTCCGCGACGTCGGGCACACATCGGGACACGATGAGCACTCGAAGGGGGCGGGCAACCGTGACAGATCACCTAAGCGACATGGACTTTGACATCGCGAGAAATCACGGCCACGTTCCCGTCTTGCGAGATCGCGTGACCGAATTGCTCGCCCCGGCAGTCGAAGCGATGGGGGACAACGCCATCCTGGTGGATGGCACCCTCGGAGCTGGCGGACACAGCGAACACTTCCTGCGAACCTTTCCTCAGGTCAAGGTCATTGGCGTTGACCGTGACGCGGCCTCTTTGGGTCAAGCCAGTGAGCGGCTGGCTCCCTTTGGCTCCCGTTTCGTCGGCGTCCAGGTTCGGTTTGATGATATCGGCGATGCCATTGCGCAGGGCGAAGATGCGGACGGCATCTTTGACAGCGCGCGTAACCACGGCATCGCCGGCGCTCTCTTTGATCTCGGCGTGTCCTCGATGCAGCTAGACCAGCCGGAGCGGGGATTTGCCTATCGCATCGACGCCCCCTTGGACATGCGCATGGATCCCACTCAGGGGATCACCGCCGCCGAGGTGCTCAATACTTATTCCCACGGCGATCTCGCGCGCATTCTCAAAAACTATGGGGATGAGAGGTTTGCCGGGAAGATCGCCTCGGCGGTGCTCAAGGAGCGGGAGAAGGAGCCTTTTAGCAGCTCCGGGCGGCTTGTCGAGCTGCTGTATGCCACCATCCCAGCCGCGACGCGGCGCACCGGCGGACACCCGGCCAAGCGCACCTTCCAGGCCTTGCGGGTTGAGGTGAACAAAGAGCTCGAGGCGATAGAAAACGTCATTCCGGTGATCACGCAGTCACTCGCTGTGGGAGGGCGAGTCGTGTTCATGAGCTACCAATCGCTGGAAGACCGCATCGTCAAACTGGCCTTCAACGAACTAACCACATCCACCACCCCACCCGGCCTGCCCATGGATCTGCCGGGCACCGCCCCCCGTTTCGCCACCGTCACCCGCGGGGCGGAAAAAGCCACCGAAGCTGAGATCGAGGAGAACCAGCGGGCCGCACCCGTACGAGTACGGGCCCTGGAAAAGCTCCCTGACCCCGAGGAGAACCGATCGTGAGCAGCACCGACAGGTACGACCGCCGGAAGGATCGACACACCATGGGCGCCAGCCGTGACTTCAGCACCGGGAACGGCTCCACTGCGGTGCTCGACCGGGACCAGCGGGTTCGCAGCTATGCGCAGCCGGGTAGTCCGCCAGCGGCGCCGGGATACCTTCCCGGCCGGGATCCGCGAGCCCCGCTGCCGCAGCGGCGGCGCCCCTACCAAAAGCGTCTGGGCTCCCAGCAGGTCGTGTCCGTGCGTGGTCGCCGGGTGGCACCATCGAAGCAGACGCCGCTGTTGGCCAAACTGTCCGTGCTGGCCATCATCCTCTTCGTCGGTGGTGTAGCCGCAGCGATGGCTCTGTCGGGTATGTCTACTCAGCAGACGTTCCACATGCAGCAGCTGGTGTCCCAGGAGAAGCAGCTTAACAACCAGATTGAGACCCTCAACCGCGATCTGGCCAATGCCAGCTCGTCCGCTGAACTGGCTCGCCGTGCCGGTGAGCTGGGCATGGCCGTGCCCACGCAGCCGGGAATCTTGGCCGTGGCAGAAAATGGCGACATCGTCGAGCAGCGCCCAGCAGATCCAGCAACCCGGCCTATTATGAACATCAATGGAGCGCCCGTCCGCCCGGGACAGGCGTCCACGGATCCGGAGGCCATCAACGAACTGGGAAACAACCTCCAAGCGGTACCGCAGGGGCATCAGCTTCCCAGCAACTCCACTGGAGCGGCATCGGCTGGGGCCACCCAGGCCGAGCCGGGGGTGGCGCCGTACATGCCGAATGTTCCGGCCACGGGCACTGACAACAACTAGGCAGGTGAGGACCGGTAGTGAAACCACCGAACGCTGGAGGCGGAAGGCGTGATGCGGGGCGGGGCGACTCGTCCCGTCGTTCGTCCACCCGTGCGTATGCCGGCGCGCGTCCCGCCGTGGGACGTAGAGAAGCATCGTTACCACCACGCCCCGGAAAGCCGGAGCCCGCTCGTGGCCGAAAGCTGACCGAGCGGCGCGTCACCCTCATCATGTCCTTGTTCGTGGTGATGTCTCTTCTGCTCGTGGGGCGTCTTGCCTGGGTGCAGGGGGTGTGGGGTCCGGAGCTGGCAGCGCAAGCCCAGGAACAGCGAGCCCGGGTCTATGTTGATCCGGCCCGTCGCGGTGAAATCACTGACCGGGAGGGAAACCGACTGGCTTACACCATGCAGGCCCGCAGCCTCACCGTGTCCCCACGTCTGTTGCGCAGTGAGCTGCGTGAACAGCAGGATCTGCAGATGCGGATCGACGGGGACAACGTCGGCAAGTCCGACGACCAGATCAATGAGGAATTGAATAGTCGCGTGGATGCGGTGCTGGAACGCATGTCGCGGGAGATTCCCGACATGATTAAACGGACGGGTGCGTCGGGGGAAGATCTCAAGGACAAGGAGATCCTCAACAAGCTCAAGGCCGACACCACCTACGAAGTTCTGGTCCGCAACGTCGATCCCGATGTCGCGACGGAGATCGCCGCAACCTTCCATGGTGTGGCTGCAGACCATCAAGATATTCGGCAGTACCCCAATGGCGCTATCGCGGAGAATATCGTCGGCAAAGTGTCGATGGATGGCCAGGGCCAGTTCGGTTTCGAGGTCTCCGGCGATGCCATGTTGTCGGGTATTAATGGCCGCTCGACCGAGGACGTCTCCACCGATGGTCAGGTCATCCCCGGCACGCTGCGCGATGTCGTTCCGGCCGTCAATGGCTCCAGCGTCGAGTTGACCCTCGATCTGGATTTGCAGACTTACGTGCAGCAGCTTTTGCAGCAGGCGAAAGACAACTCCATGGCGAAGTCGGCGGAAGCCGTCGTGCTCGATGTTGCTACGGGCCATGTGTTGGCAATGGCGAATACGGACACGATTGATCCCAACGGCGATATTGGCAAGCAGTTGGAGCAGGGCAAGGATTTTGAGAACCAGACCATCTCGTATCCCTTCGAGCCGGGTTCAGTAGCCAAGTCGATCACTGCTGCCGCGACCTTGGAGGAGGGCCTCACCACTCCCGATGAGGTGCACCAGGTGCCGGGCTCGATCCACATGGCCGGTGTCACGGTCAAGGATGCGTGGGAGCACGGCGTGGTGCCGTACACCACGACCGGCATCTTCGGTAAGTCCTCCAACGTGGGCACGCTCATGCTCGCGGACCGGCTCGGTGAGGAGCGCTATAACGACTATCTCAAGCGTTTTGGCATTGGCCAGCCCACTGGGGTGGAGTTGCCCAACGAGTCTGCCGGTCAGCTTCCCCCGCTGGAGCAGTGGTCGGGTGGTACTTTTGCCAACCTGCCGATCGGGCAGGGCATGTCCATGACGACCCTGCAGATGGCGGGTATTTATCAGGCGTTGGCCAATGATGGTGAGCGTATTCAGCCGCGCATCGTTGACAGCATCACTGGCCCCGATGGCAAGGTTCAGGATTTGCCGGAGCCCCAGCGTGTCCAGGTTGTCAGCCCGGAGACAGCTAAGACCACGGTGGATATGTTCCGTGCGGTGACGCAGTCCGATCCGACGGGCGTCCAATCGGGTACCGGCGTCGGTGGTGCCATCCCCGGTTACCAAACCTCGGGCAAGACCGGTACGGCGCAGAAGGTTAACCCCGACACCGGCGCCTATTCCTCCAGTGCCTATTGGATTACCTTCGCGGGCATCGCGCCCGCGGATGATCCTCGGTTCGTGGTGGCGATTATGGTGGATGAACCGGGTCGCGGCGTGGAACCCGGGGGAGCGGGCGGCCAATCTGCCGCGCCAATCTTCCGGGATATCGCGTCTTGGTTGCTCAACCGAGACAACATTCCGACGTCCCCGCCCATCGAGGAACAACTCATCCTGCAGGCCCCCTAGTCCGACCTACACCAAGGAGGAACCACCATGGCATCACAGGCACCCACCCTGTCGCACCTGGTTAACCTGGCGAATCAATCATCGGAGCCCGCGCAGGCCGTTCTCGTGCAGGCTGGCGATACGGACCCCGCTATCACGTCGATGAGTCTTGATTCCACTGCTTTGGAACCGTCCGGGGCATTGTTTGCCGCGCTGCCGGGTACGAGGCGCCATGGTGCAGAGTTCGCGGCGGGAACCACCGCGGCCGCCATCCTCACCGACGGTGCCGGCCGGGACATCCTTCTCGCCGCGGGGGAGTCGCGGCCAATCATCGTGGTTACCGATGTTCGGGCTGTGCTCGGTGCATTGGCAGCCGAGGTGTACGGCCACCCTTCCCGGGATCTCACGATCATCGGCGTGACGGGTACGTCCGGCAAGACGACGACGAGCTACCTGCTGGAGGTAGGACTCATCAATGCGGGCCACAAGGTGGGCCTCATCGGCACTACCGGCACGCGTATCGACGGCGTGCCGGTCCCCACCAAGCTCACTACTCCGGAGGCCCCCACGCTGCAGGCCCTCTTTGCTCGCATGCGCGATGAGGGTGTCACCCACGTGGTCATGGAAGTGTCCTCCCACGCGCTATCGCTGGGACGTGTGGACGGAACGCTTTTCGATGTTGCCGGGTTTACCAACCTCTCCCAAGATCACCTGGATTTCCATCCGACGATGGAGGACTACTTCGCCGCCAAGGCACGATTCTTCGACCCAGCCTCTCCGCTGGCCGCGCGCCAATCGGTTATCTGCATCGACGACGAGTGGGGCGAGCGCATGGCCGAGCTTGCCGCCGATCCGCTGACCGTGGGCACACGAGGTGAAGCAGCCGACGTCAATGCCCGGCAGATTGAACTCGCCCCCACCGGGGCCCAGACCATCGAACTCACCCTTCCTCAGCACGCCCCGATCACCTTCGATCTTCCCCTGCCCGGCGATTTCAACATTGCCAACGCCGCTTTGGCCACCGCCTGTGCTCTGGCTGCGGGAGTTGACCCGGAGAAGTTCACCCCGGGCCTGGCCGCTGTCGCCGTCCCGGGACGCATGGAGCGCATCGACGCGGGGCAAGATTTCCTCGCTGTCGTCGACTACGCCCACAAGCCGGCGGCCGTCGCCGCGGTGCTGGACACCTTGCGGGGACAGATCACCGGTCGGCTCGGGGTCGTCGTTGGCGCTGGTGGGGATCGAGACCCCTCCAAGCGACCGCTCATGGGTGCGGAGGCGGCCCGCCGGGCGGACCTGGTCATCATCACCGATGACAACCCCCGCAGCGAGGAACCCGCCACGATCCGTGCCGCTGTTCTCGCCGGTGCAGAGGAAGCCGGGACGACGGCAGAGATCCGGGAGGTCGGTGATCGTGCCCGCGCGATCGACGCCCTCATTCAGTGGGCGCAGCCGGGCGATGGCGTCGTCGTCGCCGGTAAGGGCCACGAGGTCGGCCAGCTGATCGCCGGGGTCGACCACCATTTTGATGATCGCGAAGAAGTCCGCCGCGCCCTCGAGGAGAGGTCACAATGATTGATTTTTCGCTCGCTGAAATCGCCGAGATTGTCGGCGGTGAGCTCCACGACGTTCCCGACCCGCAAGCGCGGGTTACCGGGTTCGTCGAGTTTGATTCCCGCAAAGTGACCCCGGGTGGGCTCTTCCTTGCCCTTCCCGGTGCCCGCGTGGACGGACATGATTTCGCGGAGACCGCCATCGCCGCTGGGGCGGTGGCGGTGTTGGCGGCGCGTCCGCTGGGGGTACCGGCGATCGTCGTTAAGCCGCAGGGACGGTCGGATTCGAACGCGGATATCTACGCCCACGATGAGGACGGCTCCGCCGCGGCGGTGGTTGGCGCGCTGTCGGCGCTGGCGCGGGCAGTGGTCACTCGGCTGGAAGCCGAGGATGAGCTTATCGTCGTGGGTATCACGGGGTCGGCGGGCAAGACCTCGACCAAGGACCTTGTGGCATCTGTGCTGCGGGGGAGCGGCGATACCGTGGCCCCGCCTGGGTCGTTCAACAATGAAATCGGCCATCCTTACACGGCGCTGCGCTGCGATGCTGATACTCGTTTCCTTGTCGCAGAGATGTCGGCGAGGGGGATTGGCCACATTCGTCAGTTGGCCGAGATCGCCCCGCCACAGATCGGCGCTGTCCTCAACGTCGGTTCCGCGCACCTGGGGGAATTTGGGTCCCGGGAGAACATTGCTCAGGCCAAGGGCGAACTCGTCGAGGCGCTGCCCGTGGACGGAACCGCGATCCTCAACGCCGATGATCCTTTCGTCGCCGCGATGGCCGATCGCACTGAGGCTCAGGTGGTTTTTTACTCCGCAGCCCAGCCCCCGGCCCCGGGCGCAGACCTGTGGGCCGAGGACATCGAACTCGATGATGTTGCCCGCCCCAGCTTTACCCTGCGCACGCCGACCGACTCCGTCCGCATCAGTCTGCAGGTGTTCGGTGAGCACCAGGTCTCCAACGCGCTTGCCGCCGCGGCCGTCGGGCTGGCGGTGGGGCTGAGCTTGGAGCAGATCGCGGAGGGACTGAGCCACCACAAGAATGCCTCCGCCCACCGAATGGACGTGCAGACCCGGGGCGACGGCGTCACCGTGATCAATGACTCCTACAATGCCAACCCCGATTCAATGAAGGCCGGAATCGCCGCCCTGGCGTACACCGCCGCCGCGCGGCCGAACGCCCGCGCCGTGGCGGTCTTGGGCGAGATGGGGGAGCTGGGCCCTGATGCGGAGCAGTCTCACCGGGAGCTCGGCGAGGAGCTGGATCGCTATCGCATCACCCATCTCATTGCGGTTGGGTCGAGCGCGAACAGTCGCGCCATGGCCACCGAGGCTGAGAACCGGGGTATAACTACGTCAGTTGCTCAGACGATTGATGAGGCAATTACTCTTGTCGATACCGTGCTGCGGACCCGTCCGAGCGACTACAGCGGACCTGGTGGCACCAACCCTGGGGATGTTGTCCTCGTGAAGGCGTCCAACTCTCAGGGGTTGTGGCGTGTCGCTGAGGGTCTGCTTCACCGCAGTGCCAGCAATGAGAAAACGTATGAGACAGACAAGTAGGGACAATTAGCCGTGACACAGATCATCATCGCAGGAGTCCTCAGCTTCTTAATCGCCATTTTCCTCACCCCGGTGCTCATCCGGCGATTTTCCGCTGAGGGCCTGGGGCAGGAGATCCGCGAGGATGGTCCGAAGTCCCACCTGCGTAAGCGCGGCACCCCGACGATGGGTGGCATTGCCATCCTCGCGGGCATCACTATCTCGTACTTGGCGGTCGGTTTCTACGGGATGATCACCAAGACCGGCGGGTTCACGGTCTCCGGCCTGCTCATCCTGGGGCTCACCCTGGGCTTAGGTGGATTGGGCTTCGCCGACGACTTCATCAAGCTCTACCGCGCCCGCAACCTTGGCTTGAACAAGACCGCTAAGCTCGTCGGCCAGCTGGTCTTGGCCATCGCCTTCGGCCTGCTCATCCTGCAATTCCCCGATGATCAGGGCCTCACTCCGGGGTCGACGCACCTGTCGTTCTTCCGCGACATCAACACCTTCGATATCGCCCTGGGCGGCGGGATCCTGGGCACGATCGTGTTCCTCATCTTCATCTACATCCTCATCGCCGCCTGGTCGAATGCCGTCAACCTCACCGACGGGCTGGACGGGCTTGCGGCTGGCACCACGGCGTTCGTGATGGGCGCCTACGCCCTCATTACCTTCTGGCAGTTCCGCAACTCGTGCTCCGTCGCCGTCGAGCCGGGCTGCTACTCGGTGCGCGACCCCCTGGACCTGGCTATCCTCGCCGCCGCTGGCTTGGGTGCGAGCCTTGGTTTCCTCTGGTGGAACGCGGCCCCCGCGAAGATCTTCATGGGTGACACCGGTTCCTTGGCCCTCGGCGGACTCGTCGCCGGCTTGTCCGTCGCCTCCCGCACGGAGCTGCTCATGGTGATCGTCGGTGCCCTCTTCGTCATGGAGGCCGCGTCGGTGGTTATCCAGATCGTCGTCTTCCGCACCACCGGCCGCCGATTCTTCCGCATGGCGCCGTTCCACCATCACTTTGAAAACGGCGGTTGGGCCGAAACTACAGTCGTCATTCGCTTCTGGCTCATCGCCGCGATGGCCGTCATGCTCGGCGTCAGCCTCTTCTACGCGGAGTGGTTGACAGCCACGGGAGTGAGCTTGCGATGATCCCCGCAGAGCTTCTCGATGGTCGCGTCCTCGTCGCCGGTGCCGGAGTTTCCGGGCGCGGCTGCGCGCGGTTGCTCGCCGACGCCGGGGTGGACACCATCGTCGCCGACGATAATGCCCAGGCTTTGTCGCTTATCGACGTCCCCGGCATCACCGTCGCCGAGGCGCGTGCGCGCCTCGCGGAGTTCTCCCTCGTCGTCACCTCGCCGGGCTGGCGGCCCAGCTCACCATTGCTTGTCGACGTCGCCGCGGCAGGCATCGAGGTCATCGGCGACGTCGAGCTGGCCTATCGCCTCGACCGCACCGGGGCATTCGGTGCTCCCCGCACCTGGCTGGTCGTCACCGGGACCAATGGCAAAACCACCACCACCGCCATGCTGGCGGCGATGATGGACCAAGCCTCGGCCCGGACGGACCGACGGGCCGAGGCCGTCGGGAACATTGGGGTGTCGGTGGCTGACGCGATCGTCGATAAGCAAAGAATCGACGTGCTGGTAGCCGAACTGTCCAGCTTCCAACTGCACTGGTCCAGCCAGTTCACCCCGGATGCGGGCGTGCTACTCAACCTCGCCGAGGACCACATCGATTGGCACGGCAGCTTCGATGCCTATGCCAACGACAAAGCGCGTGCCCTCACCGGGCCCATCGCCGTGGCGGGCATCGACGACCCCCACGTGCGATCGCTCACGGCAGGCATCAGCGGGCTCATCGGCTTCACCCTCGAGAAACCCGGCGCCGGGCAATTCGGCGTGGTCGACGGCCAACTGGTCGACAACACTGGAACCATCCCCATCGCCCTTGCCCCCATCGAGGGCATCGAACCCGCCGGACCGGCCGGCATCCTCGACGCCCTCGCTGCGGCCGCGCTCGCACGCAGCCAAGGGGTCAGCCCAGCCGAGATCGCCGCCGCCCTGGCCCAATTCCAGGTGGCGGACCACCGCGGGCAAGTCGTCGCCAGCGGGGGAGGGGTGCGCTGGATTGACAATTCCAAAGCCACCAACCCGCATGCGGCCGAAGCCGCCCTCGGCGGGCTGGCAAACGTCATCTGGATTGCTGGCGGACAACTCAAAGGCGCGGATGTCTCCGACCTCGTGCGCCACCACGGTGAGGCCCTCACCGCCGCCGGGCTACTCGGCGCAGATGCCGCCCTCATCGCCCAAGCGCTAGCAGAACATGCACCTCACGTCGACGTCTTCATCAGCGACTCCACCGACCCGGTTATCGCCATGGACGAACTCGTCGACTGGGCCGCCGCGCGCTCACACCCGGGTGACACGGTGCTGCTCGCCCCGGCGGCAGCCTCCCTCGACATGTACACCGGCATGGGCCAACGCGGAGACCTCTTCACAGCGGCCGCCAACAGGCACGCACCACGAGCCCCCAAGGAGACCACATGAGTACTCCCACCAGGCCCCGGCCCACCAGCACGGGCGGCGGCCGACTCGGACAGACCTGGGCGGCCATGCAACGCTGGCTCGATGCCCACCCGGGTGCCGATTACCTCATCATCCGTTCCGTCATCTTCCTGCTCACCGGCATCGGCGTGGTCATGGTGATGTCCTCGTCGATGACGTGGTCAGTCATCGAAGGCTCCACCGTGTGGGGGCAATCCATCAAGCAGGGAGTCATGGTCGTCCTCGGCCTCGTCGCCTTCTGGATGGCGCTGCGGATACGCCCACGGACAGTGCGCAGACTCGCCCCCTGGCTCGTCGTGATCGCCGTGGTCTTGCTCATCGCCGTGCTCATTCCCGGCATTGGTACCGGCCGCGAATCAGTCGGCTCCCAGTCGTGGATCATCCTCGGCCCCGCCACCCTGCAGCCCTCCGAGTTCGCCAAAGTCGCCGTCGCCGTCTGGGGCGCGCAGCTTCTCTCCGAGCCGCCCGCCACCCGCGCATTCCACAACTACCGCTTCCAATTTTTCGCCGGTGTCGCCGCCGCGATGACCATCCTCATCGCCCTCCAGGGCGACCTGGGCATGGCCGTCTCCTTCAGCATCGTTTGGGTCTTTCTCATCTTCTTCGCCGGGGTGGACTACCGCTGGATTGCCGCCGCCGGTGTGGCGGCCTTCGCCGGGCTCATCGCCGTCTTCCTGTCCGGCGGCTTCCGCTCCCACCGCTTCCACGTCTACTTCGACGCCCTCTTCGGTCGCTTCGAAGACACCCGCGGCACCGCCTTCCAGTCCTACCAAGGCTTTTTGTCCCTGGCCGACGGCTCAGCCACGGGAGTGGGCCTGGGTCAGTCCCGCGCCAAGTGGTTCTACCTGCCGGAAGCCAAGAACGACTTCATCTTCGCTGTCATCGGCGAGGAACTGGGATGGTTCGGCGGAGCCCTGGTCATCATCCTCTTCGCCCTGCTCGGCATCTTTGGCCTGCGGGCCGCGATGCGCGCCCAGGACCGCTTCCAATCCCTCATGGCCGCCACCCTCACCGCCGGAGTGGTGTCGCAGGCGTTCATCAACATCGGCTACGTCGTCGGCCTGCTGCCCGTCACCGGTATTCAGCTGCCAATGATCTCGGCCGGCGGTACCTCCGCGATTATCACGCTCGGGTCCATGGGCCTGCTGGCCTCGGTCGCCCGACACGAGCCCGAAGCCGTCTCCGCGATGCAGTCCTATGGCCGTCCCCTCTTTGATCGGGCGCTGTTCCTCCCGGAACCCACGGTGCTCAGCGGGGCGGACGGTTCCACCGCTCGATCCCGGCGGGCCGCTAGTCGCCCATCACCGGAACAGCGAGAGCGGTTCGGCAGCCCTGTCACTGGTAGCGTCAAGGGGAGAAATCCCGCCCCGCCCGCACCCACGCGTCGCCGTGGGGCACCGCAAGCTCCCCACCACGACAGGAGACGCTAAGACATGTCCGCAGGCAACACCGGCCTCACCATTGTCGTCGCCGGAGGCGGCACAGCCGGGCACATCGAACCCGCCCTCGCCGTCGCCGAAGCACTCGTGGACGGGCACGGGGCTAAGGTGAGCGCCATCGGCACCCGCCGTGGGCTTGAGGCAGATCTCATCCCCGCCCGAGGTTTCGAGCTGGACTACATCGACCCGGTGCCCGTACCCCGCCGCCCCAATGCCGACCTGGTGAAGCTTCCGTGGCGCCTCGTGACGGCGGTCCGCCAAGCCCGCAAGGTCCTCAAAGACCGGAAAGCCGACGCGCTCATCGGCTTCGGTGGCTACGTCTCCGCTCCGGCCTACCTGGCGGCACGGTCGCTGCGCATTCCCTTCTTCGTCCACGAGGCCAACGCGCGAGCCGGCCTGGCCAACAAACTCGGCCAGCGGCTCGGCGGCACCGGATTCAACGCCTTCGCCGGTTCCGGCATGCCTGGCCGTATCGTCGGCATCCCCGTCCGCGCGCAGCTGCGCACCGGCGATACCGCCGAGGCCGCCGAGCGCGCTCGCCAGCAGTGGGTACTCGATCCCGCTAAGAAGACACTGCTGGTCACTGGTGGTTCCCAAGGTGCAGTCAACATCAACAAGGCGGTCGCCGGGGCCGTGGATACGTTGACCGCGGCCGCTGGTTTCCAGGTGCTCCACGCCTATGGCCGCCGCAACACCGCACCCGCCGAGTATGACAACTACGTGGCCGTGCCCTACATCGATGACATGGCCGCGGCCTACGCGGTCGCTGACCTCATCGTCTGCCGCTCCGGCGCGATGACCGTCGCCGAGGTCACCGCCTCGGGGCTGCCGGCCATCTACATTCCTTTGCCCCACGGCAATGGCGAACAAGCCCTCAACGCCCTCGACGTCGTCTCCGCCGGGGCAGCCCGAATGATCGACGACGCTGACCTCACCTCCGACCGGCTGGTCAGCGAGGTCACCGAGATTCTCGGTGACGATGAGAAGTTGGCAGCCATGCGCGCGGAAGCCCGCGGCCATGCCGCAGGCGACGCGGCGGGGCTCCTGGCCGATTCGGTCGTGGAGGCGCTGCGCACCGCAGGCGCCGACAAGAACACCAACTAGCCACCCTTTGGAACAGCCCCCATCCCTTTCACCAGCCTGCAGGAGGCCCCCCATGACTGACGGCACCGTCGACCTTTCCCGTGTCCATCTCGTCGGAATTGGCGGGGCCGGTATGTCCGGGGTGGCCCGCATTCTCCTGTCCCGGGGTGCGACCGTCACCGGTTCCGACGTCAAAGCGTCCCGGCCCGTCCGCGCTCTCACCTCGATGGGAGCGCACATCGCCATCGGCCATGCTGCAGAAAACCTCACGCTCTCCGGCGAGCTGCCCACCGTGGTTGTCGTTTCTTTCGCCGCGATCCCGCAGGATAATCCTGAGCTCATCGCGGCGCAGGAACACGGTATTCCCGTGATCCGTCGCTCCGATCTTTTGGGTGAGCTGATGGACGGCTACCGGCAGGTGCTCATCGCTGGAACCCACGGCAAGACGTCGACGACGTCCATGGCCGTTGCCGCGCTCCAGGCAGCGGGGCTGGACCCCAGTTTCGCCATTGGTGGTCAGCTCAATCGCTCCGGCACCAACGCCCACCACGGCACCGGTGATGCCTTCGTCGCCGAGGCGGACGAATCGGATGCCTCGCTGTTGCGCTACCGCCCCGATGTCGCGGTGGTAACCAATATTGAGCCCGATCATCTCGACTACTTTGGCACCGCCAAGGCCTACTACCAAGTATTTGATGACTTCGCCGAGCGACTCACCCCGACCGGCACGCTCGTCGTCTGCCTGGACGATATCCACGCCGCCGCCCTCGGCGAGCGCTGCCTGGACAAGGGCATCCAGGTTCTTGGTTATGGCACGACCGAGGCCGCCGCTTTGCATTCGGACATCCCGCTCGGCGCGGAAATCGTGTCCACCACCTTCGAAGAGGTGGGCACCGTGGCTCATCTGCGTATCGACGACCGCGACATCACCGTCACCCTACAAATTCCCGGTCAGCACATGGTCCTCAACGGCGCCGGCGCGCTGCTGGCGGGCCTGCTCGTCGGAGGTGACCTCGACCAGCTGGTCAGCGGGCTCAGCGATTTCAATGGCGTACGGCGCCGCTTTGAATACCGGGGTACGGTCACCAGCGGCGAGTTCGCCGGCCTGCGGGTCTTCGACGACTACGCCCATCATCCGACCGAGGTGACGGCGGTGCTGCAGGCCGCGCGCCAAAAGGTGGAGGCCGAAGGCGAGGGAGCCCGCGTTGTCGTGGTGTTCCAACCGCACCTGTATTCGCGCACGATCGAATTCTCGGAGGAGTTCGCCGCCGCCCTGTCGCTGGCTGATTCCGTCATCGTGTTGGAAATTTTTGGCGCCCGGGAAAAGCCTGTGGAAGGTGTCACCTCGCGCATCATCACCGACTCTGTCACCTGTGACGTTGCTTATGAGCCGGACTTTTCCGAGGCCGTGGATACCTTGCGTTCCCGCATCCGGCCGGGTGACCTCGTGCTCACCATGGGCGCGGGCAACGTCACGCTGTTGGCGGGGGAGATCCTTACTCAGCTGGAAGAGTCCTGACTCCGATGAGCCGCAAGAAGATTGTCCTCGCCGTCGCCGCGGTGGTGGCGGTGATCGTGGTGGCCTTCGGGGCGGTGTGGGCCTTTCCGGTGTTCACGATCAAAGACTACGACGTGACCGGCAATGTGCACACCACCACCGAGGACATCATCGAGGTGGCTGGGGTGGCTCAGGGGCACAACCTCGCCCGCGTGGATGCCAGTTCAGCGGCTGCCAACGTTGTCACCTTGCCGTGGGTGAAGTCCGCCACGGTGAATCGGCAGTGGCCGTCCACCCTCGGGGTGGACGTGGTGGAGCGCCAGGCGGTGCTCTACTCCGTTGAGGGGGACGGCGACCACCTCATCGACGACGCCGGAACGCCGTTCGTCATTGATACACCCCCCGACGACGCCGTCGAGGTCACGGGATCCCAGCGCCAAGAACCAGCCGTGCTCACGTCAGTCGCCCAGGTGGTGGCGCAGCTACCCGCTTCGGTGCGCCTGGCGGTTGCCCGGATCGATGTCCCGGCCCAACACGATCTGACCTTCTACCTGCACGATGGCCGCACCGTGTACTGGGGTTCGACCGAAAGTGCCCACGATAAGGCGCTGGCGATGGAGGACATCTTAGGGCGCGAGGGACAGTCCTGGAATGTGTCCAATCCTTCGCTGGTGACGGTGCGCTAGCTCCCCGGTGGCGGGCTAAAACTGCACGTCAACAACCCTAAAGTAAAGGTTGAGGGTGCCGACACGCCGCCGAAATGAACGACATAATTTCTCCTCGGTCGCTCATGATGGAAACACAACTCGTTGAATGCACCTCCTCACCTTAGAAAGGCGAGACCAGAACCCATGACCTCACCTAATAACTACCTCGCCGTCATCAAGGTCGTAGGCGTCGGCGGCGGCGGAGTCAACGCCGTTAACCGCATGATCGAGGAGGGCCTCAAGGGTGTCGAGTTCGTTGCGATCAACACCGATTCCCAGGCGCTGCTCTTCTCCGACGCGGACACCAAGCTCGACATCGGCCGCGAGGCCACCCGAGGCTTGGGTGCCGGGGCGAACCCGGAAGTGGGCCGCACCTCCGCCGAGGATCACAAGAACGAGATCGAGGAGACCCTCAAGGGGGCTGACATGGTCTTCGTTACCGCCGGTGAGGGTGGCGGCACCGGTACCGGCGCGGCCCCCGTCGTCGCCGGGGTGGCAAAGAAGCTCGGCGCCCTCACCGTTGGCGTGGTAACCAAGCCTTTCAAGTTCGAAGGCCCGGCCCGTAACCGCAAGGCCGAAGAAGGCATCGAGGAGCTGCGCGCAGTCTGCGACACCCTCATCGTCATCCCCAACGACCGCCTCCTGCAGCTTGGCGACGCCACCTTGTCCATGATGGATGCCTTCCGCGCGGCCGATGAGGTCCTGCACAACGGCGTGCAGGGCATCACCAATCTCATCGTCACCCCCGGCGTCATCAACGTCGACTTCGCCGACGTCCGCTCCGTCATGTCCGATGCCGGTTCCGCCCTCATGGGTGTCGGTTCCGCCCGCGGCGACGATCGCGTTATGAACGCCACCCTTCAGGCCATCAACTCCCCGCTGCTCGAATCCACCATGGAAGGCGCGAAGGGCCTGCTGCTCTCCGTTGCTGGCGCATCCGATCTGGGCCTCATGGAGGTCAACGAAGCGATGACCACCGTCCAGGAGCAGTCGGACGAGGACGCGAACATCATCTTCGGCACCATCATTGATGACAACCTCGGCGACGAGGTCCGCGTCACCATCGTGGCCACCGGCTTTGATGCCAACCGCAACAGCCCGCCCGCCGCCGTCACCCGCGACGAGGCCGCCGAGTCCGTCACCCCTGCCCCCGCCACGGAGGAGCGCGGTCGACTGTTCGGCGGAAGCGATCGGGACCGCGGCTCCGAGTCTGCTGACGACGGCCGCCACCACTACCGCAGTGAGCCGAGCAACGGTGGGTTGTTCACCTCCGGCCGGGATACCCGCAGCAACGGCTCCTCCGACGACGATCTCGATGTGCCCGACTTCTTGCGCTAAGCCACTGCGCTAACCTCTAGGGCATGTCCCAGAGTTCCCCGCAAGGCACCGAGATTCACCGCCCCGTCCGCATGGTTTTTACTACCCGTGCTGGCGGGGTCTCGTCGTCTCCTTATGATTCCTTCAACTTAGGCGACCACGTGGGAGATGATCCCGCCCACGTTGCTGCTAATCGGGAGCGGCTGGCGTCCGTTCTCGGCCTGGATCCGGCCAACGTCGTGTGGATGGAGCAGATCCATTCCCCCAACGTCACCGTCGTCGACGGCCCCGTGTTTGAGCCGGTCGAGGCATCCGACGCGCTGGTGACCACCGCGAGGGGCTTGGCTTTGGCGGTCCTCGTGGCCGACTGCGTGCCCGTCCTCCTGGCGGATCATGTCAACGGTGTTGTCGCGGCCGCACACGCCGGTCGCCTCGGAGCCCGCAACGGCATCGTCGCCCGCACCGTAGAGACGATGTTGTCGCTGGGGGCGACCCCGGCGACCATTCAGGTGCTGCTCGGCCCAGCCGCTGCGGGCCGTGACTATGAAGTGCCTGCGGCGATGGCCGCGGACGTCGACAAGCATCTGCCAGGATCGCTGACCCGGACGGCGAAGGGCACCACCGGCCTGGATATCCGGGCCGGGCTAGTCCGACAGCTGATGGGCCTTGGCGTGACCGCCATCGAGGCCGACCCGCGCTCCACCATCGCCGACACCGACTTCTTCTCCTACCGCCGTGACGGTGTCACCGGGCGCCAAGCGGGCTTGGTGTGGCTGCCATGACCGTCGACGCCCGAACCGAAGAACTCCGCGGTAATCTGGCCGCCCTCCACGAGCGTATCGATGCAGCCGTTGCTGCCGCCGGGCGCCAACCCGGCGACGTGCGCCTGCTGCCCGTGACCAAGTTTCACCCCGCCGAAGACGTCGCCCGCCTGGCCACGTTGGGAGTGACGGACGTCGGAGAAAACCGCGAGCAAGAGGCCCGGGAGAAGGCGGTCGAGGTTCCACACGTCCGCTTCCACATGATCGGCCAGATTCAGACGAAGAAAGCCAACGCCGTCGCCCGCTGGGCCGCCGGCGTGCAGTCGCTGGATTCGGTGCGCCTGGCCGAAGCCCTCGATCGCGGCATGGCGTTGGCGCTCGAACGCGGTGACCGCGACGCTACGATTCTGCCGTGTCACCTGCAGCTGTCCGCGGACGGGGACACGGCGCGCGGGGGAGTGAGGGAAGAGGACCTGGCGGAGCTGGCCGCCGTCGTTGAAAAGGCAGAATACTTGCACCTCAGTGGCATCATGGTGGTTCCTCCGCTGGGTTCCTCCGCCGCCGACGTCTTCGCCCGAACCAAGCAGCTGTGCGATGAACTAGCCCAGCGCTATGGGCGAACGATGGAGCTGTCCGCGGGCATGTCAGCGGACATGGATGAGGCGATTGCAGCAGGGACAAATATCGTGCGTGTCGGAACCGGAGTGCTGGGAAATCGGCCAGTAGCGTAACGGATAGTTGCACCGCAATCACACAACTTTTAAAGCCCTGCCAGCTGCATTAATGGGTTGCTGACCCCGGGAGGATACCCCCTATGTCGATTATCAAAAACGCGAAGGAATTCTTCGGCCTCACTCCGTACGAGATGGAGCACGACGACGCCTACTACGACGACGAGCCGCGCTACCGCTCCAACGGTTCCTCCGCCTACGCTCCGGCCCCGGCCTACGAGCGTGATTCCTACTCGCGTGAGTACACCCCTTCCCGCACGGAGCGCCCCTACGTCGCCCCGCGCGCCGAGGTTGAGTTCGTCGAACTTTCCTCCTACGGCCAGGCTGCCTCCATCGGAGAGCCGTTCCGCGACGGTGACGCCGTGGTCTTCGACCTCACCCGCATGGAAAACGGCGAGAACAAGCGCGTCGTCGACTTCGCCGCTGGCCTGTGCTACGCAGCCCGCGGCCGCATGGTCAATGTGACCAAGCACCTCGACTCACACCGCACCGTCTTCGCCATCATTCCGGAGACCGCGGATGTGTCCACCTCTGAGCTCGAGCGGGCCGCCGGTCTGCGCTAAGAACCTGCGTTAGCTGGCAAGCTCAGGCGCTTTTTGCAGCACCCCATTCGTCCCTTCCTGGGACGGGCGGGGTGCTGTGGTGATTCGGCGGTGATTAGCTGGGATGGCACGGGGAGCAGAGGTCATCGGCCTCTGAGGGTGCAAGAAGGCTATTCACAGGTAGATCTATTAGGATTTGTTGGCGTGACTCTAATCGGAACCATCCTTTACCTTCTGCTGAGGCTCTACTCACTCATTCTCATTGCCCGGATCGTCATCGAGATGATTCGTTCCTTCTCGCGTGAGTTTCAGCCGCCCCAATGGTTCTACTACGTCGCCGAGCCAATTTTCCAGGTGACCGATCCTCCGGTGAAGGCGTTGCGGAGGATCATTCCGCCGCTGCGACTGGGCGGAGTTGCCTTAGATATGTCGGTGATTGTGCTGTTCATCGCCCTGGCGATCCTGCAAATGGTAGTGCTGTCTATCTTTTAACACCCCACCTAGATGGGGCGGAATAGCCAAGAGTGTCAACGTCCGGTAAAGATTTATAGTGTCTGTCGGGCCGTGGACCACCTAGGGGGACTACACTCGAACAGGACCGCAAAGTACCATTATTGGAATAAGCATCGTGTGGGTCCCCCGCACGGCCCTACGGGGCTTCACAAAACTCGAAGGGAACGCCAATGCCGCTGACACCAGCTGACGTGCACAATGTCGCTTTCAGTAAGCCGCCGATCGGCAAGCGTGGTTACAACGAAGATGAGGTAGATCAGTTCCTCGACCTCGTTGAAGATACTCTTGCCCAGCTGCAGGATGAGAACGACGACCTCCGCGCACGCGTCGAGGAGCTCAGCTCCAACGGCGGCAGTGCCCCGGTTGCCTCCGCCGCCCCGGCCTCCTCCTCCGTTGATGAAGCTGGCCTGCGCAAGGACATTGAGGCGAAGCTCCGCAATGAGTACGAAGCGAAGCTCAATGATGCCCGCCGCGCCACCGAGAAGGCTCAGGCTGACGCCAAGGCCGCGAAGGATGCAGCCGCTAAGGCTCGCTCCGAGGCGGATTCTGCGAAGAAGCAGGCATCCAGTGCTCCTGTCGCCGCCGCCGCTGCGCCCGTCGCAGCAGCCGCCGCCGCGGGTGGCGCTGTTGGAGCCGAGACCCACATGCAGGCCGCGAAGGTCCTCGGGCTGGCTCAGGAGATGGCTGATCGCCTGACCTCTGACGCTCAGCTCGAATCCAAGGCCATGCTCGATGAGGCTCGTGCCGCTGCCGAGAAGCAGCTGACCGACGCGGACAACCAGTCCCGTTACCAGCTGGCTGACGCCGCTAAGAAGGCGGAGACCCAGCTGGCTGGCGCTAACAGCCAGGCCACCGCCCTCATCGCCGACGCAGAGAAGAAGGCTGAGGAGACCACCTCGCAGGCCAACGCTCGTGCCGAAGCCCAGATCCGTCAGGCCGAGGAGAAGGCCAACGCCCTCCAGGCTGACGCTGAGCGCAAGCACACCGAGATCATGGCCACCGTGAAGCAGCAGCAGTCGGTGCTGGAGACTCGCATCTCCGAGCTGCGCACCTACGAGCGTGAGTACCGCACTCGCCTCAAAACCTTGCTGCAGTCTCAGCTCGAGGAGTTGGAGTCCCGCGGTTCCTCTGCCCCGACCGGCGGCGGGAACAACGGCAACAACTAAGCCCACAACTTATCCCAGCTGCTCCCCGCTCGGCCCTCTTCGGAGGGTTCGGGCGGGGAGCAGCTGCCTGTGACTGGATAGGGTCTGAATAGGGTATAGTGTGGATTTATCGCCGCCGAGAGGTGGCACAGTGTTTTTTAGACGACTGGAGTACAACGCTGAGATCCGGCTATCACCGGGGAGCATCCGGAAGAACGGCACCACCACGTGGGGCTCAGTAGAACCGGACGGGTGGGACCGTGATTGACCTTCACCACGAAACGAAGTGGGACGCCTGAGACTGAAGTCTCTGGCGTCCAAGCAGGGTGGTACCGCGCGATTGCATCGCGTCCCTGGGCCCTGTGAGTAGTTTTTCGTGAGTGAAGGAAGAGTGACTAGCGCAATGAGCGAAGCCAACGGCACCGACAATCAGCCCGGCAATAATTCCGGCAAGACCGGCGTGGGTGGGGTCTACCCGCGCGTGGATATGACCGGGGGATCGACCAAGTTCCCGGAGATGGAAGAAAACGTCCTGAAGTATTGGCAGGACGATGAGACCTTCCAGGCCTCCTTAGCCAATCGGCAGGGCTCGCCCGAGTACATCTTCTACGATGGACCGCCCTTCGCCAATGGCCTGCCGCACTACGGCCACCTGCTCACCGGCTACGTCAAGGACATCATCCCGCGCTATCGCACCATGGCCGGCAATCACGTTCCGCGCGTGTTTGGCTGGGACTGCCATGGCCTGCCCGCGGAGCTGGAGGTCGAGAAGCAGCTGGGCATCACCAACAAGGGCCAGATCGAAGAGATGGGCCTGGCGAAGTTCAATGACTACTGCGCCACGTCCGTGCTGGAGTACACCAACGAGTGGGAAGAGTACGTCACCCGCCAGGCTCGGTGGGTTGACTTTGACAATGGCTACAAAACCATGGACCCCGACTTCATGGAGTCGGTCATGTGGGCGTTCAAGGAACTCTATGACAAGGGCTTGATCTACCAGGGTTTCCGCGTCCTTCCGTACTCGTGGGCCGAGCACACGTCGCTGTCAAACCATGAGACCCGACTCGACGATTCCTACAAGATGCGCCAGGATCCGACCCTCACCGTGACCTTCCCGGTCACCGGTGCCGTCGAGGGGTCTTCCGCTGCCGCAACGCTCTCCGCTCACCCCGAGCTGGCTAGCGCCGCCGCCCTTGCCTGGACGACCACTCCCTGGACCCTGCCGTCCAACTTGGCGCTCGCCGTCCACCCGGATGTGGAGTACTCGCTCGTGCGGGTGGGGGCAGATGGCCTCGCCGAGTTCGCTGGCCAGACCTTCCTCCTGGCCACCAACCTCGTCGGTGCGTATGCCAAGGAACTCGGCGAGGACCGCGAGGTCGTTTCCACCTTCCTCGGCTCCGAGCTGGAAGGACTGAACTACCAGCCGATCTTCACCTACTTCGAGGATCAGCCCAACGCCTTCCAATTCCTCAACGCTGACTACGTCACCACTGAGGACGGCACCGGCATCGTCCACCAGGCGCCCGCCTTCGGTGAAGACGATATGGCCACCTGCCAGAAGTACGGGATCGACGTGGTCATCCCCGTCGACATGGACGGTGAGTTCACCTCCCTGGCTCCTGACTACGAAGGCCAGCTCGTCTTCGACGCCAACAAGGACATCATCCGTGATCTCAAGGCCGCCGGGCGGGTCGTGCGCCACCAGACCATCGAGCACTCCTACCCCCACTCCTGGCGTTCGGGCCAGCCGCTGATCTACATGGCACTGCCGTCATGGTTCGTTGCTGTGACCAAGTTCCGCGACCGCATGGTCGAGCTCAACCACAATGACATCGAGTGGATGCCGGAGCACATGCGCGACGGCCAGTTTGGCAAGTGGCTCGAGGGTGCCCGCGATTGGAACATCTCTCGGTCCCGCTACTGGGGTTCTCCGATCCCGGTGTGGGTCTCTGACAATGACGCCTACCCGCGCGTCGATGTTTACGGTTCCCTCGCGGAACTGGAGGCTGATTTCGGCGTGCGACCGAAGTCGCTGCACCGCCCCGACATCGACGAGCTCGTGCGCCCCAACCCGGATGACCCGACGGGGCAGTCGATGATGCGCCGCGTCCCGGAGGTCCTGGACTGCTGGTTCGAGTCGGGTTCCATGCCCTTCGCCCAGAAGCATTACCCCTTTGAGAACAAGGAGTGGTTTGAGACCCATTCCCCGGCGGACTTCATCGTCGAGTACTCCGGTCAGACCCGCGGGTGGTTCTACACCCTCCACGTGCTGTCGACGGCGCTGTTCGACCGCCCGGCGTTTACCAAGGTTGTCGCCCACGGTATCGTTTTGGGCAACGATGGGTTGAAGATGTCCAAGTCTAAGGGCAATTACCCCAGCGTCAATGAGGTGTTTGATCGCGATGGTTCTGATGCCATGCGGTGGTTCCTCATGTCGTCGCCGATCCTGCGCGGCGGCAATCTCATTGTCACTGAGCAGGGTATCCGCGATGGTGTGCGCCAGGCACTGCTGCCGATCTGGAATGCCTATTCCTTCCTGCAGCTGTACTCGTCGAAGCCGGCGGAGTGGTCGGTTGATTCCCAGGATGTGCTCGATCGCTACATCCTGGCCAAGCTCCACGACCTGGTTGACAATGTTGATACGGCCCTGGCGAATACCGATATCGCTGACGCCACGGATGCGGTCCGCCAGTTCGCTGATGTGTTGACCAACTGGTACGTCCGCCGTTCGCGGGATCGTTTCTGGGCGGGCGACACCGAGAACCCGGAGGCTTTCAACACCCTCTACACGGTGCTGGAGGTCCTCGCTCGGGTCACGGCCCCGCTGCTGCCGTTCATCTCGGAGGTCATCTGGCGCGGCCTGACCGGTGAGCGTTCGGTTCACCTGGCCGACTACCCGTCCGCGGAGCAGATCCCGGCAGATCCGGCTCTTGTGGAGGCAATGGATGCTACCCGCGGGGTCTGCTCAGCAGCCTCCTCGGTCCGCAAGTCGCACAAGCTGCGCAACCGTCTGCCGCTGCCGGCTCTGACCGTGGCATTGCCGGATTCCGGCAAGCTGGAGGCGTTTGCTCCGATCGTCCGCGATGAGGTCAACGTCAAGGAAGTGATCCTCACAAGCGACGTCGATTCGGTTGGCACCTTCGAGGTAGTGGTCAACGCCAAGGTGGCAGGTCCGCGTCTAGGTAAGGACGTTCAGCGCGTGATCAAGGCGGTGAAGTCGGGCAACTACGAACGCTCCGGCGACAATGTTATCGCCGATGGCATCGAGTTGACCCCGGCGGAGTACACCGAGCGGCTCGTCGCGGCGAACCCGGAGTCCACCGCGCGTATCGACGGTCTCGATGGACTGGTCGTCCTCGACCTCACGGTCACCGACGAGCTGGAGGCCGAAGGGTGGGCCGCTGACGTCATCCGCGGCCTGCAGGATGCTCGCAAGGCCACCGGGCTGGAGGTCTCCGATCGCATCGCGGTGGAGCTGTCGGTGCCGGAGGACAAGCTGGAGTGGGCTGCTCGCCACCAGGAGCTCATCGCCCGGGAAGTCCTGGCAGTGGCCTTCGATGTCACCACCGATGACCTGTCGGCGGAGACCATCCACGACGTGGTTAAGGGAGTCACTGCCACCGTGGAAAAGGTTTCCCAGTAATCTAGCTCGCATGAGTAGGTTTCCTCGCCCCGGGACGGGCATCGCAGCTCCAGCCGTGATGATCGCCTCGGGGCTTAGCCTTTATGCTGGTGCTGCCGTCGCGGTGGGGCTTTTTGATGTCCTGCCGCCCATCGTCGTCGCTTGGTTCCGCATCTCCTCGGCTGCCGTTATCTTGTTGGTGTTGGTCCGCCCCGGCGTCCGGGCTTTCCTCGGCCGCGACGGCGCCCAGGCGGCGATTTATGGCATCGCGACCATGGGCATGAACATGAGTTTCTATGAGGCCATTGCCCGGTTGCCGTTGGGCACCGCCGTGGCGGTGGAGTTCCTCGGCCCGATTCTCGTTGCGGCCATCGGCTCGCGCAGCATCCGAGATTGGTTGGGCCTGGTTTTGGCCACCGTCGGTGTCGTCGTTATTTCCGGCGCGGTGTGGTCGACCTCGGCGTTGGGTCTGTTCTTCGCCCTGTTGGCCGGTGGCTTGTGGGCGGTGTACATCGTCGTCGGTTCCCGCATCGTGGGCGGCACGGCCAATCCGCGCAAGTCGATGACGGTTGGTTTTTCCATTGCTGCCGTTGTGGCGTTGCCCCTCATTGTTGCCATGTGGCCCGAGGATGTCGCCATGCCGGGCACCCAGCTGCTGGGCCTGGCGCTCGGCTTGGGTGTGCTCTCCGCCATCATCCCGTATTCCCTGGATCAGGTCGTGATGAAGATGGCTGGCCCGTCCTACTTTGCCCTGCTGCAAGCACTCTTGCCGGTGGTGGCGGCGCTGCTCGGGGCGATCGCGTTGCAGCAGTGGTTGAGCGGCGCGGAGCTCATCGGTATCGCGTTGGTGGTTGCCGCCGTCGCGATCGTGCGGCAGCCGGTGGCTAAGCCGGACGATCCACTGGTGTGACATGCAACGTTGGGTCCTGCACATCGACATGGATGCCTTTTTCGCCTCCGTCGAGCAGTTGACCCGTCCCACTCTCCGCGGCCGGCCGGTCCTCGTCGCTGGGGTGAGCGGCCGGGGAGTGGTGGCCGGGGCAAGCTACGAGGCGCGGAAATTTGGTGTCCGTTCGGCCATGCCGACGCAGCGGGCCGCGCGGCTCGTTGGCTATTCTGCCGTGTTGGTCAGCCCGCGCCATGCGGTGTATTCGGCGGCGTCGAGACGCGTGTTTGAACTCATCTCCACCCACGTGGACGTGGTGGAACAACTCTCCATCGACGAGGCCTTCATGGAGCCCGCGGAGCTGGTCGGAGCCACCGCGGATGAGGTTCGCCGGTGGGCCGATGACCTGCGGGCACTCATCCTGGAAGAGACTGGCCTGCCCAGCTCCATCGGAGCGGGGACGGGGAAGCAGTTCGCCAAAATTGGCTCCGGGGAGGCGAAGCCGGATGGCACGTTTGTCATCCCCGCTGAGAGGGAACTGGAGATTTTGCACCCGATGGCGGTGGGAAAGCTCTGGGGAGTGGGCCCGGTGACGCAGGCGAAGCTCTCCCAGATCGGCATTGAGACGATCGGTGATCTGGCCGCGTTGAGCGAGAAGGAGGTCGCCATTTCCTTGGGCGGGACGATGGGACCGATGCTGTGGACCCTGGCGCGCGGCATCGATGACCGGCCCGTCGAGCCCCGCGCGGAGGCGAAGCAGATCTCCGCCGAACATACCTATCCGCGCGATCTCACCACCCGCGCCGATGTCGATGCCGCAGCACGTCGCGCCTTCGACCAAGCTCATCGCCGTTTGCTTATCGACGGTCGCAGTGCCCGGACCGTCTCCGTCAAACTCAAGATGGCGGACTTCCACACCGAGTCGCGTTCCGCGACCATGGGCTACGCCACTGATGATGAGGAGTCATTGCGGGCCACCGCTTTTCGGCTCCTGCGTTACCCCAACGAGGTGGGGCCTATTCGCTTAGTCGGCGTCGGGTTTTCCGGCCTCGAGCTGGCCCGCCAGGACATTTTGTTTCCCGAGCTCGATCGCCACCTCGCCGTGTCTCAGTCCAGCGACGTCGATGATGACTTCGAGGCGGGTGTGAGCGATAACGCCGCCCCAGCCACGGAGCTGGTCACCGATTTCGCCGTCGACGAGCCGGGATGGCGGGCGACCCAGGACGTCCACCACCCCGAGTTTGGTCATGGGTGGGTCCAGGGTTCCGGGCATGGGATCGTGTCGGTGCGTTTTGAAACCCGAGCCACCGGTCCGGGCACCACCCGCACTTTCGACGTCGATGACCCCGCCCTCACAGCAGCTGACCCGTTGGACAGCCTCGCGT
Source organism: Corynebacterium testudinoris (assembly GCF_001021045.1). NCBI lineage: Bacteria > Bacillati > Actinomycetota > Actinomycetes > Mycobacteriales > Corynebacteriaceae > Corynebacterium > Corynebacterium testudinoris. The sequence goes on along the minus strand of NZ_CP011545.1, from coordinate 1,834,543 downwards.
GGGAGGAATGGCTCGCCGCAGAAGACCGCTAAAGGATCTCGGCGATTGGGTACCCGCCCGCCAGTGCCACAGCGAGGATGATGCGGGATTGTCCGGCGCGCAGAAAGCCTGAACCATGAGCGCCACGCGAGGCGAGGGTGGCCCCGCCGCCCGCGCCACCATAAGCAAGCGCCACCTCGCCCGCCGGCACCCGGGTGGTGATCACCACCGGGATTCCCGATTCCGCAGCGGCAGCAACGCCCTCACCCATCTCCGGTCCCATGTTGCCGGAGCCCAGGGCTTCGACGACGATGCCCTGGGCGCCGGCGGTCACCGCGGCGTCGATAAGCTCTCGACCGGACCCGGGCCACGCGGTGACGATGGGCACGACCGTGCCGGCGAGGGGCACGACGGGAAGAGCCGGCGGGCGGCGATCCTCCCGCGGCGTGGTGGAAATGAAGGCGTCGAGCTCACTGGTGTGGCGCTTGGAAGCGCCGCGGGCGGGAATGGTCCAGCCGCCGAACGCGATGAGCACCCCCTGGCGGCGGGAGAGGGGATCGGCGGCCAGCCGGATGGCATCGACGAGATTGCCCACCCCATCGGAGGAGGGATGATCGAAGGAGCGCTGCGCGCCGGTGAGCACCACGGGACGGTCATCGTCGTGGAAGATATCGAGGGCGATGGCCGTTTCCTCCATCGAGTCCGTCCCATGAGTAATGACGATGCCGTCGACGTCCGGATCAGCCAAGTCCGCGTGGACCGCCGCGATGATCCCATCGAGCTCGCTCAACGTGATCGCCGAGGAGTCCAACCGGGTGAGGTCGCGCACCGTGACAGAAATATCTTCCGGGAGTGCCGCCCCGGCGGACGCGAGAAGCTCGCGGCCACTGATGGTGGGGACCAACGCCCCAGAATCGTCGGCCGTGGTGGCGATAGTTCCGCCGGTGGTCAGCAGCATGATGCGGGTCATCCCACCACCATGCCACAGGATTCACAGCCGCGGAATGGGGATGAGACGGTTTATGCCGTGTACGATTTATGCCGATAAGGGCATCTGAAAAGTTCTGACCGATCGTGCCCAGACTAAGGAGAGTTATTTCCGTGAAGCTGACCAAAATCACCGCCGTGGCCGCCGCTGTCGGCGCCGCCCTGGCCCTGACCGCCTGCAGCAGCGACGATGGAGGCTCCGCCACCACGTCCGCCAAGACCTCGGCCAGCGAATCAGCCGTCGCCGCCCCGACCCTGCCCACCGCCGACGAGCTCAACGAGGTCCTGGCCCGCGCCACCGACCCGAACGTGCCGCTCGAAGGCAAGGTCTCCACGGTCCAGGGCGGCGAAACCGCCCCGGAGCTTTTTGAGACGATGGCCGCCTCCCAGGCCGAATCCGGCGCCCAGTTCCAGGTAGTCAACCCCGTCCTGCCGGGCTACACCCCGGATTCCGTCCTCGCCTCCGTGAACTTCACCCTGCCGGATCAGCCCGCGCAGCCGGCCGAAAACGTCGAGTTCATCTTCGAAAACGGTGAGTGGAAGCTCTCCCAGTCCTGGGCCTGCACCCTGATCACCAACACCGTTGCGCCGGACCAGGTCCCGGCGATGTGCCAGGAGTTCGCTCCGGCACCGGCCCCGGCGGAGGAAGCTCCGGCCGAGGCACCGGCTGACGCGCCAGCACCCGCACCGGCGTCTTAGCCTTCGCGGTCCTCGCCATCCAAGGTGAGGATCTTGCCGCGGCCGTCCGTACGGACGGCCCAGCGGCGGCGAATCCACCGGTCATGGGTAGCCATGAGCACCGTGCCGGGGAATTGCGACAACGCCTCCTCCAGCTCCTCCGCTAAGGCGAGGGAGAGGTGGTTGGTGGGCTCGTCGAGCAGCAGGATATCTGGCGGAGACGCCAGGATAATGCCCAGCGATACCCGTCGCCTCTGACCCAGGGAGAGTTCTCCCAAGGGCCGGGCGGCGGTTTCTTCGTTCATCAGGCCCATGTCCATGAGGCTGGGCGAGCCGGTGGGCACACGAGCAGTGAAGATATCGATAGCGGGGGTATCGAGGTCGATCCACTCATCGTCCTGGCTCAGGCGCGTGATGCGAACGTCCTCGGGGATGCGCAGCAAGCCCTCATCGACGGGCACCCGGCCCTGGATGACCGATAGGAACGTCGATTTTCCGGCGCCGTTGGGGCCCTCGATGAGCCAATGATCACCGGGTTGCACGGTGATATCGAGGGGGCCGAGGCGGTCGGTAACCACCAGATCGCGAGCAACGACGGCCGGTTCGCCGAGCGAGGCCAGCGTTCCGTGCTCGGGAATGCCATGGAATTGCAGGCGAGCGGGCGGCTGGGGCAGCTCGTCGCGTTCCAACGCCTCCAATCGGTTGCGGGCCGAGCGGAGCCGGTTGCCTAACGTCTTGGCGGCGCGATCGGAATAGAACTTGTCGGTGATCCGCGACTCGGACTTGGACTTATCGCTGTGGAAGATGTCCGATTCGCCGGTCTGGGTGGCCTTTTCCAGGCGAACGCGCTCGTGTTCCTGTGCGGCGTAGAGCTCTTCCCAACGGCGGCGGATATCCTCACGGGACTCCAAGTAATCACTGAACGAGCCGGTGAACTGAATGCCCTGGCGGGTATCCTCGCCCGAGCCGCCTTCCGCGCCGAGACCAGGGTCGAGGTCGACGAGAGCGTCTGCAGCCTTGTCCAGGAAGAAGCGGTCGTGGCTGGCTACGAGCACCGGGCCGGAGAACTCCTTGAGCTCGTTGATGAGGAAATCCACGCCGTCATCATCGATGTGGTTGGTGGGCTCGTCGAGCACGAGGGCGTCGACCGGGCGCAGCAGGAGAGCGGCGAGGGCGAAACGGCGACGCTGCCCGCCAGAGAGATGGCCGATGGTGGTGTCCAAGGGAATGCCAGCCAAGCCGAGACCGGCGAGGACGGTGGCGATGCGCGAGTCCAACTCCCACACCCCCGACTGCTCTGCCTGAGCGAGGGCGGCATCGAAGGCCTCGGCGAGCGCCGGATCATCCGGGGTATCGGCGATGGCAGAGGAAATCTCGCCGATGCGCGTTTCGACGGCGCGGAGCTCAGCCACCGCGGCGTCGATAAGCGCGGAGACGGGGGAGGAAAACGGCAAGTCCGTCTCCTGCGCGATGAACCCCGTGGTGGGCGGGGTGGTGATGAAACCAACGTCCGGCTGCAGATTCCCGGCAATGAGCTCGAGGAGGGTGGATTTGCCGGCGCCGTTTTCGCCGATGAGACCGGTGACACGCCCGGCGGGGATAGCGAAGTCGACGTCGGTGAGAACGCGGCGCGCAGTTCCGGGATAGGTAAAGCTGACGCCGTCAATTTTTAAGTGGTGGGGAGAAGCCATGGGGTGATCCTTCGGCCGGGGCGGGAGCCGAGAACACAGGCTGCGACCGCACGGAAGATGGGGAAATGGGGATGAACTACCAAAGGATCATGGGTGACAGTGTACCAGTCGTGAGATTAACCCTGAGCAAACGCCAGGGACGTGGTGGAATCCTGCACGATCCTGATGGCCGGATCCTGGCCACCGTAGACGACTCGGGTGGTGAAGGAGACGCGGCCGTCGATAGGCAAGGGCTTGGTCAGATCGACTGTCAGCGTGCCCTCGCTGGTGGTGTTGGAGTTGAGCACGTTGAGGGTTTGGCCGGTCATTTCCATCGCGCCGGGCAGGCCGTCGATGCTCAGGGAGCTGATCGCGGGGCGCTGGTGCACCGAGACATCCAGGGTCACGATGTCGCCGTTGATGGAATTGAGCGTGTACGTCGTGGTCTGCAGCAGGGTGGATTCGCCCGTAACCCGGGAATCAACCGTCCACGTTGCGCCCTCGGAGACCGCCTCGGTGGGGAATTGCACCGGCAGGGACACCAGCTTGAGCAGCGCTTGCTCCGTGACGGCGCGGCCATTATCCGTCGCATCCTGCGGTGCCGCCAACCGCACCGTGGACATCCCGCCGTCATCTCCGGCCCGCCAACCGAGGCGGAAGCCCTCCGTGGAACGAATGTCATCGGTGAGCTCTAAGTTGGAGTTCGACGGCTGCCCCAACACCAGGGAGACGTCGCGGGTGGCTGCGCGCTCCTGGTTATTGGTGTCCGCCTCTGAGGCCACGCTCGTGGAACCTGTCAACGGCAGGCGCATGGTCTGCACATCACCGCCAGCGGGGGCGTTGACGTCGAGTTTGTCTTGAGTGACGGCGAATTGGTTGAACCCTTCAGCGACTTCGACGTTGAAGGTGTGCTCGGCTGCCTCCTCGCCCTCCGGCGTTGCGTCGCGGAAGGCGAGAACCTGTGCTTGTCCATTGCTACCGCCGCCGAGGGACTCCACGATGAGCCGACTCGCGTCGAACGGCAAGCCGACCGCATTCTCCACTGTCGGCGCCGAATCTTCCTCCGACGTGCACGCACTAAGCACCAGGGCCGAGGACACCACGAGGGCGGCAGCGGCGAGCAGCGGACGGGGGAGACGGCGCGAAGTGGAAAAATTCACATCGTCCACGCTACTCCATGCAGGTTGCGGTGAGGGCAGACGGTGGGCGCGCGGGTGGACCTGGGACGGCGGGGTGGGGGATGATGGTCACCGTGACTTCGCCAGCAGCTCCCGCATCGCCCGCCGCGTCCGGGCCTCGTGCCCGATACATCGCGCTCATGGCTGCCATCATTGTGACGGTGGCCGCGCTGGATCAGGTGATCAAGATCCTCGTCGTGCACTTTATGGAGCCAGGGGACATCATCCCGGTGATTGGTGATTGGTTGCGGCTGTACCTACTGTTCAACCCCGGCGCGGCATTTTCCATGGGCGCGAATTCTACGTGGCTGTTCACCACCATCCAGCTCACCTTTGTCGTGGTCATCGCGGTCATTTCTCCGCGCATTCGGGAACGGTGGCAGGCCGTGGGTTTGGCGATGATTGCCGGTGGCGCCCTGGGCAATCTCATCGATCGACTGTTCCGGGAGCCTGGTTTTTGGTTCGGTCACGTCGTGGATTACATCTCGGTGGGTCGCTTCGCCATCTTCAACCTCGCGGATGCCTCGATTACTGTCGGCGTGGTGGTCTTTGTTATTGCGATGTTCGTCGATGAACGGCGCGCTAAGCCCGCAGCACCTGAGGAGGTCGACGCGTGAGCCAACGTGAAACCCGCAACCTGCCCGTCCCCGAGGGCCTCGCCGGCATGCGCGTCGATGCCGGTTTGTCCAAGCTTTTGGGCCTCTCCCGGACCGTCGCGGCGGATCTCGCCACGGCGGGGGAGGTGCTTATCGACGGCGCACCGGCAGGCAAGTCCGATCGCCTCCCGGCTGACTCGTGGCTGGAGGTCACCCTCCCGGAGGTTGCAGATCTCACCCCACGGGCAGAACTGGTCGAGGGGTTGGACATCCTCTACTCCGACGATGATCTCATCGCGGTGCACAAGCCCGTCGGCGTCGCCGCGCATCCCACCGTCGGCTGGGAGGGGCCGACGGTGGTCGGGGGACTGGCCGCCGCGGGTTTCCGCATCTCAACCTCCGGGCCACCGGAGCGCAAGGGCATCGTCCAGCGCCTCGACGTCGGGACCTCCGGGGTCATGGTTGTCGCCGCCTCCGAACGCGGTTATTCGGTGCTTAAGCAGGCCTTCCGCGACCGGACGGTGGACAAGACCTATCACGCCCTGGTCCAGGGCCATCCTGACCCCTTCACCGGCACCGTCGATGCCCCTATTGGCCGTCACCCCTCCTCCGGCTGGCGATTTGCCGTCACCTCCGAGGGCAAGCACGCCATCACCCACTACGACACCATCGAGGCATTCCGCGAGGCCACCTTGTTGGAGGTCAAGCTGGAGACGGGCCGTACCCACCAGATCCGCGTCCACATGTCAGCCATCGGGCACCCGTGCGTCGGCGACCCCATGTACGGATCTAACCCGGAGCTCTCCGCGCGTCTGGGGCTCAGCCGCCAGTGGTTGCACGCCGTGCGTTTGGGGTTTAACCACCCGGCGGATGGTCGATGGATGGAGATCGAGGCGCCCTACCCGGATGACCTCGCCCGTGCGTTGGATCGAGTGCGGGAATGAGTGCCGGTATGCACGAGCAGCGTTCCGCGCTTATCACTCGCGTCGTCGGTGGCCTGGCCATGCTCGCCCTCGTCGCAGCCTTGATTTTCGCTTTCTTTGATGACGCCACGTCGCGGCCGCTCGCGCCGAACGGGGATACGGTGGGCAAGGAATCCGCCGAGCCTTATTCCGTCTATGCCGCTCGTGCGGCTGATACGTTGGCGGCCGCCGATGACCCCGCTTATGCGCTGGTCACGTTCACGCATCCGCTGACGCCGGAGGAAACCCAGGCAGCGCTCGGCTCGGTGGGTCGCGTCAACGCCATGGTTATTGACTCCGCCCCGCCCTTCCCCCTTCCCGAACCCGTCGACGGCGCTTCCCGCTCCTCCGTCTTCCACACCCAGTTGGACCGCATTGCCCTCATGCTCTCCGGCGTGGGGGAGGTGCCGGTTCCGGAGCGTATCGACGCCGTCGTGGTCTACGATGCCGGCGACTCCCTCCGGGAGGTCGCCTCCCACACCGACATCGCCACCGTGGAGGTCCTTCCTGCGGATGCCTCTTGGGGCCGCTTCGGGGTGCGACCAGTGGAGGTCCCCCAGGGCTAGGCTCGCTTGCGGGCGGCGGACCGCTGCCGCGCCTTCCGTGCCAGGTCAATGAGGTAGATGGCCACGGCGAACCAGATGATGATGAAGCCGATCCAGCGACCCGTGGAGAGGAATTCCTGGGTGACAAACAGCGCCCACAGCATCTGCATCGTCGGCGTGAGGTACTGAATCATGCCGAGGGTGGCCAAGGGGATTCGCTTGGAGGCCATGCCGAACAGCAGCAACGGCACGGTAGTCACCAGGCCAGAGATGATAAGCAGCGCCGTGTGCGAAGGGCCTTCGCTGAGGAACGTGCTGCGCCCCACGGCGGTGAGCCACACGAGGTAACCGATCGCCAGCGGCGCCATGACCAGAGACTCCGCCGTCAGCGATGCGGTGGGTGGCACCTGTACCTGCTTCTTCACCAGCCCATAGAAGCCGAAGGAAAACGCCAGGCCGAGGGCCAACATGGGGGCCTGCCCGGACAGGAACGTCAATTGGATGACACCGACGGCCGCGATCGCCACCGACATAGTTTGGAGGCGGCTGAGGCGTTCGCCGAGGAAGACCACCCCCAGCAGCACTGAGACCAGCGGGTTGATGAAGTAGCCGAGGGCGGCGTCAGCGACGTGATCGGAGTTCACCGCGACGACATAGATGCCCCAGTTCACCGAGATCAGCAGCCCGGCTGCGACGAGCAAGAGCCAGGTGGTGCGGCTGGCGCGGCGGAGGGCGCCCCACCCCTTGAGGGCGGTGAGCACGACGATCATGGTCACGGCGGTCCACACGATGCGGTGGGAGAGAATCTCCACCGGACCCGCTGGCAGGAGCAGCGGGAAGAAGGCCGGGAACAGTCCCCACAGCAGGTAAGCGAGCAGACCATAGATCATGTGAGGTCATGCTACTAGCGAGTTGGCCAGCCAATTTCTTTGACTTGCCAGACTAGCTAGACTTCACGGCATGGCTAAGAACTCCTCTTTCGTCCACTTGCATAACCACACCGAGTTTTCGATGCTCGACGGAATGGCCAAAGTGGACCTGCTCGCAGAGGAGGTGGGCCGCCAGGGAATGCCCGCCGTCGGCATGACGGACCACGGCAACATGTTCGGCTCGGATGCGTTCTACAAGCGCATGACCGCCGCCGGGATTAAGCCGATCATCGGCATTGAGGCTTATCTGGCGCCGGAAAGCCGCTTCAACAAGACCCGCGTGCGCTGGGGTGAGCCCCACCAAAAGTCCGATGACGTCTCCGCTTCGGGCGCTTACCTCCACCAGACGATGCTCGCGGAGAACGCCACCGGGTTGAAGAACTTGTTCTACCTGTCATCCATGGCGTCGTATGAGGGGCAGCTGGGCAAGTGGCCCCGCATGGATGCGGAACTCATCGCGGAGCACGCCGATGGCATCATCGCCACGACGGGCTGCCCCTCGGGCGATGTGCAAACCCGCCTCCGCTTGGGCCAATTTGATCAGGCATTGGAAGCCGCCGCGATGTGGCAGGACATCTACGGCAAGGACAATTACTTCCTCGAACTCATGGATCACGGTCTGCACATTGAGCAGCGGGTGCGCACCGAGCTGCTGGAAATCGGGCGCAAGCTCGAACTCCCCGCCCTCGTCACCAACGATTGCCACTACGTTCTCGAATCTCAGGCGCAGGCCCATGAGGCCATGCTCTGCGTCCAGACCGGCAAGACCCTCAACGATCCTGATCGTTTCAAGTTCGATGGCACCGGCTACTACATCAAGCCTGCCTCCGAGATGAGACAGCTTTTCGACGACATCGTTCCCGACGGATGCGACAACACCCTGCTCATCGCGGAAAGGGTCCAAGACTACGGGGAGATCTGGGAGTCCCACCCCCACGACCGCATGCCGGTGGCTGACGTGCCCGACGGCCATACCCCGACGACGTGGCTCCACCACGAGGTGATGGAGGGCCTGCGCGAACGCTTCAACGGTGCGGAGGTCCCCGCCGAGTACCTCGAACGCGCCGAGTTCGAAATCAACGTCATCGACATGAAGGGCTACCCCTCCTACTTCCTCATCGTCGCCGAGATCATCAAACACGCCCGCTCCATCGGCATCCGCGTCGGCCCGGGCCGTGGTTCCGCAGCAGGTGCGTTGGTGGCATACGCCCTGACGATTACTAACATTGACCCGATCGAGCACGGCCTCCTCTTCGAGCGCTTCCTCAACCCCGAGCGACCGTCTGCCCCCGATATTGATATCGACTTCGATGACCGTCGTCGCGGCGAGATGATCCGCTACGCCTCCGAGCGGTGGGGCGAAGACAAGATCGCCCAGGTGATCACCTTCGGCACGGTGAAGACGAAGCAGGCGCTAAAGGACTCCGCCCGTGTGCAGTTCGGCCAGCCCGGCTACCAGATGGCCGACCGCATCACGAAGGTCCTTCCGCCCCCCATCATGGCCAAGGACATTCCCCTGTCCGGCATCACCGACTCCTCGCACGAGCGATTCAACGAAGCCGGAGAAGTCCGCCAGCTCATTGAGACAGATCCGGACATCCGAAAGATCTACGAAACTGCCCGCGGCCTCGAAGGAGTGGTCCGCCAGGCCGGCGTGCACGCTTGCGCCGTCATCATGGCGTCGGTTCCCCTCCTCGACCACATTCCCATGTGGCGCCGCGCCAACGACGGGGCCCTCATCACCGGCTGGGACTATCCCGCCTGCGAGGCCATCGGCCTACTGAAGATGGACTTCTTGGGTCTGCGCAACCTCACCGTCATCGGAGATGCGCTGGACAACATCAAGTCCAACCGCGGCGAAGACCTCGACCTAGAGACGCTGGCGATCGAGGATACGGAGACCTACGAACTGCTCGGCCGCGGCGAGACCCTCGGCGTGTTCCAGCTGGACTCCGGCGGCATGCAGGAGCTGCTCAAGCGAATGAAGCCCACCGGCTTCAATGACATCGTCGCCTCCCTGGCGCTGTACCGGCCCGGCCCGATGGGTGTGAACGCCCACCTGGACTACGCCGACCGCAAGAACGGCCGCAAACCCATCGTGCCCATCCATCCCGAGCTGGAGGAGCCGCTGCGCGACATCCTCGACGAAACCTACGGCCTCATCGTCTACCAAGAGCAGATCATGGAGATCTCGCGCCGGGTAGCCAACTATACGGCCGGTGAAGCAGATGGATTCCGCAAGGCCATGGGCAAGAAGAAGCCCGAGGTGCTGGAGAAGGAATACGCCAAGTTCGAGGCCGGGATGCTTTCCAACGGCTTCAGCGCGGCATCCATCAAGGCACTGTGGGACACGATCCTCCCGTTCGCCTCCTACGCGTTTAACAAGTCCCACGCCGCCGGATATGGGCTGGTGTCCTTCTGGACCGCCTACCTCAAGGCCCACTACGCCCCCGAATACATGGCCGCCCTGTTGACCTCCGTCGCGGATAAGAAGGACAAGTCCGCCATCTACCTCTCCGACTGCCGGCACCTTGGTTTGAAGGTCCTCCCGCCGGACGTTAACCAGTCCGAAAACGACTTCGTGGCCGTCGGCGAGGACATTCGCTTCGGCCTGGGGGCAATCCGCAACGTCGGTGAGGAGGTGGTGGCATCCATCGTGGAAACCCGCAAGACGAAGGGCGCGTTCACCAGTTTCTCCGATTACCTCGACAAAATTGACCTGCTTCCCTGCAATAAGCGCATCACGGAATCGCTCATCAAGGGTGGAGCCTTCGACTCCTTGGAGCACCCGCGCAAGGGGCTCATGCTGGTCCACGAGGACGCCGTCGATTCTGTCCTGGCGACGAAGAAAGCCGCCGATAAGGGCCAATTCGATCTCTTTGCCGGCTTCGGCGGCGATGACGGGGATGATAGCGGCGTCAGCGTGTTCGCCATCGAGGTTCCCGATGAGAACTGGGACCGTAAGCACGAGCTGGCGCTCGAACGCGAGATGCTTGGTCTCTACGTCTCGGGTCATCCCCTCGACGGCTTTGAGGAGGCGCTCGAGGCCCAAACCGACACCGCTTTGACGACGATCCTCGCCGGAGAGGCCCGGCACGGGGCCGAGGTCACCATCGGCGGCATCATCTCGGGTGTGGACCGCCGCTTCTCCAAAAAGGACGGCTCCCCCTGGGCCATCGTGACTATGGAAGATCACCACGGCGCCCAGGTGGAACTCCTCGTCTTCAACAAGGTCTACTCGCTCGTGGCGTCCCAGATCGTCGAAGACAACATCATCCTGGCTAAGGCTCACGTGTCCATCAAAGATGATCGGATGTCTTTGTTCTGTGATGACCTCAAAGTCCCCGAGCTGGGGCCGGGCAATGGTGCCGGGCTACCCCTGCGCCTGACGCTGCGCACCGATCAGTGCACCATCGAACACATCACCAAACTCAAGCAGGTGTTGGTCTCTAACAAGGGCGAATCCGATGTGTACCTCAAGATCGTCAACGGCGATTCCTCCACGATGATGGTCCTCGGCGAGCACTTGCGCGTGGAGCGCTCCGGATCGTTGATGGGAGACCTCAAGGCCACGATGGGGCAGGGGATCTTGGGCTAGGTCGCTTAAAGACCACCAAGACAAAAAAGGGACTCACCAGCCTGACGCTGGTGAGTCCCTTCGTGGTGCAGGGGAACTAGACCTGGACCCCGATGCTGCGGAGGGCGTTGCGCAGCATGGCCTCGCCGTTGGGGATGTACGGGGTGGCAAAGGCAGCAACCTTGGTCACGAGGGCGCCCGCCATCATGACAGCCTGCACGGTGTCGAGGACCAGCTTGGTATCACCGGTGACCACGGCCGACCCCAGCATCGGCGGAATGCCCTCGGGCAGATCCTCGGAAGTGCTGCTCAGCGAGGAGTCGGAGGACAGGCTGGAGCCTGAGGCTTCCTCGGCCTGGACGGGAGTGACGAGCGCGAGGCCGGTGGCAGTGGCTGCGACGAGGGCGACGGTCAGACGACGGCGATTCATGGGTTCTCCTACTGGGGGCCTACAAGAGCTATGACATTCAACAAGAAACTTAGCAGTTGCATGGGAGATTATCTTCCCCCTGGCAAATTCAGCCGGTTGTTCAGCGCTGAGAAGACAGGGGACTACACTGTTGCCCCATGAGCGAGAACCGATCGGTATCCCTGGCCCCTGCTACTTTCGACGCCGTCCGTGCGTCGGACATTCAGCTTGCTCAGGCCCGAATTTCCTCGGTCATCGCCCCCACCCCTCTGCAGTACTGCCCCCGCCTTTCTGAGCAAACCGGGGTCGAGGTCTACCTCAAACGAGAAGATCTGCAGGATGTTCGTTCCTATAAAATTCGCGGCGCGTACTACGCGGTGGCGAACCTGGATGAGGAACAGCGCGCCGCAGGTATCGTCGCGGCCTCGGCCGGAAACCATGCTCAGGGCGTGGCGTACGCCTGTCGCACGATGGGCATCCGTGGGCGCATCTACGTCCCCAGCCAGACCCCGAAGCAGAAGCGAGACCGCATCATGGTCCACGGCGGGGACATGGTCGAGCTCATCGTGACGGGAAACAACTTCGACGAAGCCTCCGCTGCCGCGCATGCTGATGCCGCGGAGCGCGGCGCCACCGTCGTCGAGCCTTTCGACGCCCGCGATACCGTCATCGGGCAGGGCACCGTCGCCGCAGAAATCCTCACCCAATTGACGTCCGTGGGTAAATCCCTCGACTCGGTCTTCGTGCCCGTCGGTGGCGGCGGCCTGCTTTCCGGGGTGGCTAGCTACCTCGCCGACATGGCTCCCCGGACCGCCATCATCGGCGTTGAGCCCGCCGGAGCGGCCTCCCTCCAGGCCGCCTTAGCAGCTGGTGAGCCCGTCACGTTGGAGCAGTTGGATCCGTTTATCGATGGTGCTGCGGTCAAGCGCATCGGTGACTTGCCGTTCCATATCGTTGAGGCCAACCAGGGTCGCATCCACACCATCGATGTCTCGGAAGGCTCGGTGTGCACCGAGTTGCTGGAGCTGTACCAAAACGAAGGGATCATCGCGGAGCCCGCCGGCGCGCTGTCGGTCACCGGTCTGCGCCACACCAACTTGGCACCGGATTCGGTCGTGGTGTGCATCATCTCCGGCGGCAACAATGACGTCCTGCGCTACGCCGAGATCATGGAGCGCTCGCTCGTCCACCGCGGCCTTAAGCACTACTTCCTGGTCAACTTCCCGCAGGAGCCCGGGCAGCTGAGACACTTCCTCACTGACATCTTGGGCCCCGATGATGACATCACGTTGTTTGAGTATCTCAAGCGCAACAACCGGGAAACCGGGGCGGCGCTCGTCGGGCTGGAACTGGGGCGCGCCAGCGACCTTGATCCGCTGCTGGAGCGGATGGCCACCTCGCGCATTGAATGCCAGCTGCTGCACCCGGAGACCCCGGAGTACGAGTACCTGGTCAGCCTCTAGTCCGGTTCCATCGCCTGGACCATGAAATCGGCGATGGTGTGGGGGTCGGCGAAGAAGTCACGCAGGGCTCGATACGCGGTCGTCTCCTGTACGCCGATTCCCCGCAGGACATCTCCGTCGGCGGTGAACTCGTAGATGCGCGCGCCGGGCAGGGACAACAACACCGGTGAATGCGTCGCGATGATCAATTGTGCGCCCGCTCGGGCGATCTGGTGGAGTTCCGCCAGCAGGGTCATTTGGCGCACGAAGGAGAGGCCTGATTCGGGCTCGTCGAGAAGAAACAGGCCGTTGCCGTGGAACTTCTCCTGCACGAGGTGCATAACGGATTCCCCGTGGGACATGGCGTTGAAGTCGTGCTCGTGATTGCGCTGGAATTCACTCGCCAGGCTGATATGCGTTTCTGCGCGCAGGAAGTAGCCCTGCATAGCGCGGGTCCCCATCGTGGGATAGGCGGCATTGCGCAGGGGATTGACTCGCTCTACCACCCGCTCCCCATAGGCGCCGCCGTCGCTGTTGAATCCGCAGGACACCGCAATGCCCTCTAACAGCGTGGACTTTCCCACGCCGTTTTCGCCCGTGAACAAGGTGATGGGCCGTTGAAGGTTGATGGCGCCCACGTTGTTGAGGACCTGGAACGCCGGGACCTCGCTCACCCAGTCCGGAGCGGGATGAGTGAGCGACGGGGGATAGGCGGGGCGATAGTCGCGGATGAACCACCCTGCAACGCTCATGTGTCCTCCTCGGTGAGGAATGCCGCAGTACCCACCGGGTCAGAGACGAACTCCCGGGCTGCGGCGAAGGCTTCGGTCTCCTTGAAGCGCACCGAGCGAACGTCGGTGGCGGTGAGTTCGAGGATCTGGGCATCCGGGATGGCCAGAAGGACGGGGGAGTGGGTTGCCATGATGACCTGGGAGCCTGCTTCGGCGAGGTGATAGAGACGCCCCAGCAGCTCCAGCTGGCGGAGAGTGGAGAGGCCGGCCTCGGGCTCGTCGAGAAGAAACAACCCGTCGCCGTGGAAACGGCGAAAGATCGTGGCCATGAGGGACTGGCCGTGGCTCATCTTCCGGAGATCGTTCATGGGAGGGCTGCGAAGCGGCGCCGGGTCGAGGCCTTCGTAGTAGCTGGCCAACTGGTAGAAGGACTCCCCGCGGAGGAAGAAGGCATCCTCGGGATTGCGGTGCCGAACGAGCGTGATCGCGGCGTGCAGCGGGGACACCGGGTCTTCCATAGTGCCAAAGGAGGCGTGGCGCGAGCCGCCCTCCGGGTTGAGTCGGCTGGCGACGGCGATCGCCTCGATGAGGGTGGACTTCCCCATGCCGTTTTCGCCGGTGATGATGGTGATGGGCGCGTCGAACTCCAGACCCTCCGAGGCCAGCAGCTGCACTACCGGCAGCCCCGCTACGTAGGGCGGGAGCTCGGCGAGGGGAGAATCCAGGCGCGCGGAGGTGATGAACACGGCTGTCAGCGCCTGATCAGCGCGAACTCCCAGGCGCCTAGCTCCGTGGCATCCCGGCCCACAGTGGGCGAGGTGAAGGAGTAGATCAACTCCCCGCCGAAGGGCACGGTTACCTCTTCGGCGGAGAGATTGGCCACGAGCATGACGTCCTCATAGCCCATGGCCAGCCACTTGTTCTCCTCCGAACCCGTCTCCACGATGAGCTGGGTGAGGTCGGCGCGGGCAAGGCCCAACTCCGAGCGCAGGCGCAGCAGCTCGCGATAGGCGGAGTGAATCTCCTCCTGCGTTCCATCGAGGACCCAGTTAAGTTGGGAAGCCTCGAAGGTTGCGGGCGACGCCGGATCGGGGACCATGGCGTGGTCCCAACCGGCGTGGGAAAACTCGCGGGTCCGGCCTTCGGTGGTGAGGTGGTTGAGGTGCTCATCGGTGTGTGAGCAGAAGAACGCAAACGGCGTGCGCGCACCGAACTCCTCGCCCATAAACAGCATCGGGGTGAACGGGGAGGAGAAGATGATCGCTGCCTTGAGCACCTGCTGCCTGGGGCTGAGGTTCATCGACGGGCGATCACCGGCGGCGCGGTTGCCCACCTGGTCATGAGTGGTGGTGTAAGTGACAAAGCGATGCGCCGGGGTCGTCGCGCGGTTGATGGCCCGGCCGTGGGTCCGTCCGCGGAAATGCGACATCGTGCCGGTGAAGAAGTAGGCCTCCCGCAGGGTTTTTTCTAGCGCCGCAAGGGAGCCGTAGTCCTCGTAGTAGGCGTGGTCCTCGCCGGAGACGAGGGTGTGGAGGGCATGGTGGACATCATCAAGCCATTGCGCGGCGAGACCGTAGCCACCGCCCTCGGGGGAGGTAATGAGCCGTGGGTCGTTGAGATCGGACTCCGCGATGACGTAGCGCGGAACTCCGGTGCGGGCCGTCGCATCGTCGGCGACGGCCTGGATTTGTTCCATGAGGGAATAGGCGCCGCGGTCGTCGTAGGCGTGGACGGCGTCGAGGCGCAGCCCATCAATCCGGTAGTCGACGAACCACTGGCACACGGCGTCGAGAATAAACGCCCGCACCTCGTCCGAGTCGGGCCCGGAGATGTTGACCACTTCGCCCCAGCCGGTGGACCCACCGGCGGTGTAGGGGCCGAACATGCCGTTGTAGTTGCCGTCCGGGCCGAAGTGGTTGTACACGACGTCGAGGATGACGCCGATGCCGGCGTTGTGCGCGGCGTCGACAAGCTTTTTCAGGCCCTCGGGCCCACCATAAGCCGAGTGCACGGCGTGGAGGTCGACCCCGTCGTAGCCCCAGTTTCGTGCGCCGCCGAAAGGCTGCACGGGCATGAGTTCAATGGCGGTAACCCCCAGCTCACGCAGGAAATCGAGCTTGCCAATCACCCCGGCGAACGTCCCCTCCGGGGTGAACGTACCCACGTGCAGCTCATAGATCACCTGCCCCGGCAGCCCCCGCCCCGTCCACTCGCCGGAAGTCCAGTCAAAGGCCGGGTCCGTCACCTCTGAGAGGCCATGGATGCCATCGGGCTGGGAGGTCGTGCGCGGATCGGGCACGACCGGGGACCAGTCCTCCCCGTTGAACAGGGAAAACCCATAACGCATCCCCGGCTCCGCGATCTGCTCCGCGACCCACCACCCACCGGCACGCTTGTGCAGCGGATGCACCGAACCATCACCCAGGTGCAGCCGAACGTCGTGGGCATAGGGGGCCCACACGGACAAGGGCTCATACGCAGTCATGCGTTCCAGGCTAGGGGTTTGCGCCTCGACGTGCCAGGTAACATGGGCGCCCATGGTGACCTCGTACCAACTTCCCGCCGCCGACCACACCTGGAGCGACGAGTACGAGGTCAAACGCTCCCGCTTCATCGCCGTCGCGCGCCGGGCCACCTCCGAGGAACAGGCCCGAGAGTTCATCCACGAGGTTAAAGCCGCCTATTCCGATGCCCGGCACCATTGCAGCGCATTCATCGTCCACGTCGACGGAGCGCAACCCATCGAACGCTCCTCCGACGACGGCGAACCATCCGGCACCGCCGGCAAACCCATGTTGGACATGCTCAAAGGTTCCTCGCTTATCGACGCCGCCGTGGTCGTCGTCCGCTACTTCGGCGGCGTCAAGCTCGGGGCAGGGGGACTGGTGCACGCCTACTCCCACGCCGTCGGCCAGCTGCTCCCGCAGGTGGACCGTGCCACCCGCTCCCTGCGGGAGCTGTACACGATTGATGCCTCCCACTCCGACGCTGGCCGCCTCGAGGCGGAACTACGCGGCCGGGGTATCGCGGTGGTCGACGTCAGCTACGCGGCGCGAGTGCGGTTCACCCTCGGCATCGACCCCGGCGGGCGAGACGACCTCGCCTCGACTCTGGCGGCACTGACCTCCGGGGCGGCACAGCTCCATGATGCGGGAACAGCGTGGGTGGAGTCTTAAGCCCGGGCTACTAGGATGAGGGCTATGACAATGCAACGACGCCCGAATAATCCGATTGAGCAGCGCAAGCAGGCCGTACGCAAGTACACCCGCAACGCTGTCGTGAGCGTCGGCGTTGGTGTCGTCGGCGGCGTGGCCCTCGGCCTTATTTTCACCAGCTGGACCTTGCTGATTCTTGGCATGGTCATCGCCGTCGCCGGCGGCTACACCAACTGGTCGAAGGTCCAGAAGATCGTTAACCACCAAGACAACTACTAGGTCCTTTCCCCGATGACTCAACCCGACGGCGGACCCGTCCGCATCGACGCATGGGTATGGGCGGTCCGCATCTTCAAAACGCGCTCCGACGCCGCCGCAGCCGTCCGCGCCGGCCACGTCAAACTCAACGGAGTCGCCGTCAAACCCGCCCAGCAGGTTGTGCCCGGCGACCGGGTGCGCATCTGGGTCAACCACCGCGAGCTCGACCTGGAAGTTGCGGCCACTGTCCGCAAGCGAGTCGGCGCGCCCGTCGCCCGAACCTGCTACGTCGATCACTCCCCGCCGCCCCCGCCGAAAGAAATCCTCGCCTCCCAGCCGCGCCGGGATCGCGGAGCTGGCCGGCCGACGAAGCGCGAGCGGCGCGAGATTGATCGCTTGCGGGGAAGAGACTGAGCTGCCCTACAAGAATTCTCTAGAATGCGAACAGCCGTTTCTCACGACCTGCGAAAACGCATGGTCATACGATTCATTCTAGAGAATCTTTGTAGGTCTAAGTAGAAAAAGGGGTGTGCTCGCGTCGTGATCACGACGCGAGCACACCCCTTTTAACGTGCCGGGAGCGGGCAGCTCCTAGGACAGACCCCAGGTGGAGGGCGGAAAGTCGATACCGAAATCCCGGAAGAAATCGGCGATGGCCAGGGCCCAGACGTGAATTACGTCGGCGGCCTGGGGGAAATCTTCGCGGATGGACGAAAGCATCAGGTCTTCTCCTAAGGAAGTCTGTAATCAGGTTCGCTGACCATGCTACTGCTTCTTCGGCGTTTCCGACGAAACTTGGCGCGCGGCGCGGATCTGCTTCAAACGAGCGGCGAGCCGCTGCGGCCTCTGCGCTGCTCGCGAGCCACTCCCACCCGTGCGAGTGATGTGGCCCTGCCCGAATCGACGCAACAGCAGGTCATCGATGAGGCGGATTTGGCCCGGGTTGAAGCGATAGTTCAACGCGGCGTGCACCTCGCCGATGGCCTTCTCATCGAGCAACACCTGGAGTTCTGCCACCGTGGTGATGCCGTTGGCGTGGAGCAACTCCTCCAGCCAGCGATAGTTTTCCGAGCGGGAGCCCGGGAAACGATTGCCCAGCAGCATGGTGAGCACCCCGGGTAGGGTCTCGGCGGTGAAATCGACATCCGCGGCCTTCGCACCGTGCGCGTTTTGCAGGGCCCCGATCTGGTCGAACTGCTGATCCGCTAACTCGATGAGACCGGCGGCCAGGGTAAAGGCACGATCAACCCGCGGGTCCAGGTCTTCGCTGCCGCGCTTATAGCGGATGTCATGCTCGAACTCCGCCCACGCATGTTGCAGCACCGTCCGGACCTGGACCTCGAAGCTCACATCCCGGTACGGGGCGAGTTCTTCAATCTCGGAGGAGTTGTCATCGACGGTGAGAACAAGATGGTGGGAGCCGTAGCCAAAACCACCCGAAATGCGGGTCTCGGCCGTTTTATCCACCGAGCGCTCCACCGTGAATGACTGCTGGAGCACGTCGATGACCACGGGAATCTCCGTGGATTGGAACGTGGTCACGCGCACGCCAATGAGGTCATTGATGTCTTTCCACGGATCCGGGTAGAGGAAGGTTCCATCGGCGTGCTTTTTACGGGCCTTGGACTTCAGTGACGGCCATTCCTTGACCCGGGCGGTGACGCGATCGTAGGTGACACCGGCGTCGGCAAGCAGGTCCTCAATGGCGTCGCCGAAAGCGTCCGCGGCGGTCGGGTGCTGGTGGACCCACTCGTGGTACCGGCTTCCCAGCCGGGAGAGTCGCTCAGACATCGCGTTCGACCGCGGGCTGCTTCACCAGCACGGCGGTGGGGAACTGGGACAACACGTCACCCACGTCGACGGTGCCGTGGAAGTGGCGTCCGGTGAGGCGTTCCAACCATGCGCCCTCGGGCAGGGTGACGGTCGTGCCTTCCCAACCACCGCGATCTTCGAGGATGAGCGGGCGGCGGGTGGCCAACGCAATGACCCCGATGCCGGTGGCGCTCGGGGCGCTGACATCTCCACGGGCAACACCGATGAGGTGGGATTCTGCGGGACCGACCGCGTACACGGCCTGGCTGTCCCCGCCGATGAAGTACTCCGGGTGCTCAGCGCGCATGGCGATGCCAGTGTGTACGACATGGAGTTTGGCGCGGTCGGCGAAATTCTCCGGGGTCAGTGCCTCCCAGTCGATCCCCTCAGTAAGCATGTCGAGGACTTGCCGGCGAGCGGTGTAGTCGATGAAGCGCCGGTTGTCGGGGTCGACGAGCGAATCATCGAAAAACTCGGTGCCCTGGTAGACATCGGGGATGCCGGGGCCGATGAGCTGAAGCATCTTCCTTCCCAGGGAGATGTCCATGGCACCCCGGGCGAGGGGGCCGACGAATTCGGTGATCATCGAGGTGACCGGGCCATCAAACAGCGCCTCCGCCCAGTCGGTGATCGCGAGCTCAAAGCTCTCATCGGGATCGACCCAATTGGTGTGGACCCCTGCCTCGCGGATGGCTTTAATGGCGTAGCCGCGGAACCGCTCCCGAAGAGCATCAGTGATCTGCCCATCGGCCGGCCAAATCCCGAGGAGATTTTGCAGGAGGAAATGGCCGGTCCCGGAATCTGGGGCGGGCACAATCGAGGTGACGCGGTGGACGAACTCGGAGAAGTCCGTGGGGCGCTCGGTCAGCTCAATGATGCGCGCGCGGACATCCTCGCCGCGCTTGGTGTCATGGGTGGACAAGGTGGTCATCGCCTTGGGCCACAGCCGGGCGCGCTCTTGCTGGAGCAGGTGGAACTCCGCGGCGGAGACTCCGAAGCGCCCCGGGGCGCCACCAACTTCTTGGAGAGCGACGAGGCGGCAGGCGCGGTAGAACGTCGTGTCCTCCACACCCTTGGCCATGACGGCGCCACACACCTGCGCAAAGCGGACCTTGGCTTCGGCGTTGGCGTTGAGGGCGGCAGCAATGAGGTCCAGGGCGTCGCGCCGCGAGGGGAAACGGCGTGACATCTCGGCAACGACCGTCGCGGTGACTCGGGAAAGGGACAGGTAATCAGCACGGTAGACGGGCATGGCTGCAACCAGCTCGATGATGGTGGTGCGCAGGTCCTCATCGGAGACCTGGGAGCCCGCGGTGGAGAAGTTGTCGCGGCGGATAGCGCGGGCGAGACGACGGATTTCCGCGGAGAGTTCCTCCCCCGCGACCTCCCGTTTGAGTTGCTGCTGTGTGGCGTGGATTGCGGCGTCGTCCCACGTGGAACCTGATTGTTGGAGGGCCAGCATGGACATCGAATCCTCTGCCTCCCGGGAGAGGAAGACCCCGTCGAACTCACGCAAGGCGTCATAGCCGGTGGTGCCATCGACGGCGAGGCGGGGATCGAGCACTTCGTTGACCTCGAGGATTTTCTCCACCACGAGCCAGCGGTCCGGGCCGACGACGTCGCGGAGGCGGTTGAGGTAGCCGAAGGGGTCGGAGAGGCCGTCGGGGTGGTCGACCCGCACTCCGTCGATGAGGTCTTCGGCGATGAGCTGGCGGATGATGCGATGGGTGTGCTCGAAGACCATCGGGTCTTCTTGGCGGATGCCCGCGAGCCCATTGACCGAGAAGAAGCGACGGTAGGAGATGACGCCGTCCCGCCAGTACATGAGGCGATACGACTGTCGGTCATAGACCTCGGCGACATTGTCATCGATGCCGGAGGCGGTGCCATCGGCGACGGGGTACACGTTGTCGAAGTAGGCGAGGAGAAGCTCCCCATCGACCTCGCGCAGTTCTAGTTTGTCCTCATCCCCGGGCTGGCCCAGGACCGGCATTCCCAGCTTGCCCCCGGCGCCGTTGTCCGGGTTCCAATCGATGTCAAAGTAGTGCTCGAAATCGGATTCCTGACCATTCTTCAACACGTCCCACCACCAGGCATTGAGCTGGGGGTCTTCCACGCCGAGGTGGTTGGGCACGATATCAATGATGATGCCCATCCCCATCTCGCGGGCGGTGGCGGACAGCTCACGCAGGCCCTCGATGCCGCCAAACTCGGGGTTGATCTCGGTGGGATCGGTGACATCGTAGCTGTGGGCTGATGACGGGGAGGCGGTGAAAATTGGGGAGAGATAAAGGTGGCTGATCCCCAGATCGCGCAGGTAAGGAACCTGGGCGGCCGCGTCGGCGAAACCGAAGGACCGACCCGCGGGGTCCGCCTGTGGGCCGCGCATTTGCAGGCGGTATGTGGCGGTGAGGGGACGGCGCATGGGACTCCTTGGCTTGGGGGGATGCAAAAAACGCACCCACCAGCCTAGACGGGCGCCGGGATTAATGGGGAGCCAGGGACGTCGGCGGGGAAACCCTGGGACCACCGAACGGGAGTCCGCGTCAGGCTTTCCCCGGGCCGGGACAGGGCGTCGGCGGCCGCCATCCAGCGCGGATCGTGGAGCTGTGACAGGGGCAGGGCAAACAGCATCGATCGGGAGGGGATGAAA
Source organism: Corynebacterium testudinoris (assembly GCF_001021045.1). Classification (NCBI taxonomy): domain Bacteria; kingdom Bacillati; phylum Actinomycetota; class Actinomycetes; order Mycobacteriales; family Corynebacteriaceae; genus Corynebacterium; species Corynebacterium testudinoris. Next base: position 1,812,982 of record NZ_CP011545.1, on the reverse strand, counting down.
TAGCCGACGGGTTCGCCGAGCAGGTGTTCCAGGTGGGAGTCGAGGATGGAGAAGCTGTGCGGGTGGGCCATCCAGGCGGAAGCGCAGGCACCCGGGGTGGACACCTGGACCCCGGGGGCGCCGGGCCCTAAGGCTAATGCGGCCGCACGGGTGAGGATGCGGACCCCGTGTGCCGAGCTAGCCCGATTGATGAGGTTATAGGCGGCCAAGTCCCAGGCCCGGTGGGCGGATAAGTCAAGCTGGCCGAGGTGACGGTAGCTCAACGCCATATCACCGCTGTAAATGCAGGCCAGCAGATCGCGGGAGAGGGTAATGGTGGCGCGGGAGTCACTAAAACCATCATCGCTCAGGCTGCGTCGATGGGGGAGCTCCAGGCGGCGGAGGGAAGGAAGGATCGTCGTGGAGTCAATGGGAGAGGTCGTCATGGCGGGCTGCCTGTTCTGTGTGGTGACAATCGTTGTTCTCACCACTGTCAGACTCCCCGCCGGGGCCCCAAGGTTCCGCGTCCCCCACATTGGGGGTAGGCGGATTAGAACGGAGGCTGCTCGTCGTCTGATTCTGCGGCCGGATCGAGGGCCAGCACTGCGAAGAGCTGCTCACCGTTCCAGATGTCGATCTCTTGGCCCTTGTCAATGAGCTCTTGAGCGCGCTTCTGCTTTGACGTCGGGGTAGCCCAGTCACCGGCGACGAGGATGGTGGTCTTCCGGGTGACGTTTTTGCCAATCGTGGCGCCTAGCTCTGCCATCTTCGTCCACAGCAGTCCCTTGTCAAAGGGTTCGAAGTCGCCGGAGAGGGTGACGTTTTGGCCGTAGAGGGGGTTGGCGGAATCGGCGTCGAGGTTGGGTTCGGGGATGACGTCGGGGGTGGACACCGACTTCCACGGCGCCGCTCCTCGCCCCCGCTTGCCACGTTCCTGAGGCTCAGCCGGGGCGGATTCAGCCTCCGCTACGGCCTCCATGGCAACCTCACCGCGCGCCTGTAGGGCAATGCGAGCGCCTGAGCGATCTTTGAGCACGGGGTGCACAACGCCGTCGGCCAGGTGGCCCAGAATGAAGCCTTGGGAATGCTGGAATCCCTGCAGGCTGCCCTCGTAGTGTGCGCGCCTGGCCAAGGCGACGACGATCTCTCCGGCGGCGCGGGCGTCGGCGGCGGCATCATGGTGGTGCTCCAACGCCACGTCGAGGGCCCGTGCCACGGTGGGGAGGCGGTGATTGCTCAACCCCAGTGTGGTGTGGCGAGACAGCGCGAGCGAGCAGGCAAACATGAAGGGCGGTGCGCTCTCAGAGACACTGGCACATGCCCGCGTTAAGGCAATGGCATCGAACTGGGCGTTGTGGGCAACCAGGGGCAACTCGCCGACGAAGGCTTTGAGCTCTGGCAAGACCGCCGCGAAGGCAGGTTGATCGGCCACAGCCGCGGCGTCAATGCCATGGACGGCGATGTTGCCGGCGTCGAAGTGGGAGATCGCGGGCGGAGGCGAGCACAGCCAGGATTTGGCTTCGACCTCAACGCCGTCGACGAAGCGAACGACGCCGACCTGGCAGATGGAACCAGAGTCGGAGTTGGCGGTTTCGACATCGAAGGCGACGAAATCGAATCCCGGGACGCCAGCACCAGTGGCTACCTCCGGGACGACTTCGCCTCGCAGCGCTGCCTCCACCGTGCGGACGAAAAGTTGGGCTTGGTCTTCCTGGCCGGGGGCGAAGGCGACGGTGATGTCGGTGCCGTCGAGGGAGGCAACGCCGACGTCGATAAGCGAAGGCGGCGAGAGGCGCACACCCGTGACGGAGGAAAGCGGAACAGTGACCTCCTGCGTGCCCGAGAGGGCGGCGGCTAACGCCGAACGTTCGATGATGATGGCGTCATTGGTGACACGCAGGTGGGCTCCATGTGCCGAAATCACGTTGCAGGCTCCCTCGAGGCTCGGGCGTAGGTGAGGCGTAGGTGAAAGGTCAGTCTACTCGGGTGACGTACTCCACTACGATGGGAGGATATGTACCACTGGGCACGAGACGTCGATCCTTTCGACCGCACCTGCCCGAGCCGCGGGCTGCTGGCCTCCTTGGCGGACAAATGGTCGATCCTCATCATTGTCAGCCTCGACGGCCAAGAGTTGCGCTACAGCGACCTTGACCATGCTGTTGATGGGATTTCGCCGAAAATGCTCACGCAGCGGCTGCACTCGTTGGTGGGCGATGGGCTGGTGCGGCGGGTCGCCCACGATGAGATCCCGCCGCGAGTGGTCTATTCCCTCACCGACCTGGGGGCCAGCTTGCTGCCCGTGTTCTACCCCCTGGTCGGGTGGCTCATTGAGCACACCGCCGAGGTGGAGGAGTACCGGGAACAGCAGCTGGAGGCGGAAGGCGCCTAGCCTGCTACTCGACGTCCGTGTACTCGTCCGCCACAGCCGCCTTCCGCTTGGCGGCTAGCTCCTCGGGGGACAGATCAGTGATGCCGGTGTCCTCGGACAGCGCGTGCTCTTCAGCTTCCACGGGCTCCTCAGGTTCCTTCCCGGAGGTCTCCTTCACCACGGCGTCGACGGTAGCGCTCGACGCGGCAGTGACTTTGTCGCCCACGCGTCCATGATCGGCCTCGCGGTCGGCAGCCTCGACGAATTCGTGGTCGTCGGCCTCCGTGTAATCCGGGCCCTCGATCTGCTTGAGCAGCATCGTCGAGCGCGCCGGGACGGTGATGGTGCCCTTGGCGTCGATGACGGCGGCCTCGATGGGGTAGCCGATGTCCTCGGTGGTGTCCACGAGCAGCTGCCAGCGCACACCGAGTGAACGCGGCGGGAGGGTGAACTCGATCTCCTCGTAGTGCGCGTTGAACATGAGGATGAAGGAATCATCGACGATCTTCTGTCCGCGCTCATCGGGCTCGGTGATCGCTTCGCCGTTGAGGTAGACCATGAGTGCTTTGCCAAAGGCGAAGTCCCAATCGTCTTGGGTCATCAACTTGCCGGAGGGCACGAGCCAAGCAATATCGCGATCGCGGACGTTGGCGCCCAGGGGGCCGCCCGCCAGGAAGCGGCGGCGACGGAACACGGCGTGCCGGCGGCGGATATTGAGCAGGCGTTTGGTGAACGCGTGCAGGGTCGAGTTGTCTTCCAGCTGCTCCCAGTTCATCCACGCCAGTTCGTTGTCCTGGCAGTAGACGTTGTTGTTGCCGTCCTGGGTGCGGGCCATCTCATCGCCGTGAGAAATCATCGGGGTACCCAGGGAGAGGATGAGGGTGGTGAGGAAGTTGCGGCGCTGGCGGGCCCGCAGGGAGCGCACGTCCTCGTCGTCGGTGGGGCCTTCGACGCCGTGATTCCACGACCGGTTGTGTGATTCGCCGTCGCGGTTTTCTTCCCCGTTGGCCCAGTTGTGCTTTTCGTTGTAGCTGACCAGGTCGTTGAGGGTGAAGCCATCGTGGGCGGTGATGAAGTTGATCGATGCGGTGGGGCGACGATCGTTGTTGCCGTAGAGGTCCGAGGAGCCCGTGAGGCGGGACGCGAATTCACCGAGGGTGGAGGATTCGCCGCGCCAGAAGTCGCGGACCGTATCGCGGTACTTGCCGTTCCATTCCGTCCACAGCGGCGGGAAGTTGCCCACCTGGTAGCCGTTGTGGCCCACATCCCAGGGCTCGGCGATGAGCTTGGTTTGGGAGACAACCGGGTCCTGCTGAACCAGGTCGAAGAAGGTGGCCAGGCGGTCGACGTCGTGGAGCTCGCGCGCGAGGGTGGAGGCGAGGTCGAAGCGGAAACCGTCGACGTGCATCTCGGTGATCCAGTAGCGCAGTGAATCCATGATGAGCTGCAGGGAATGGGGGTCGCGGACGTTAAGCGAGTTTCCGGTGCCGGTGTAGTCCATGTAGTGGAACTTGTCGTCGTCGACGAGGCGGTAGTAGGCCTCGTTGTCGATGCCGCGGAACGCGATCGTCGGGCCGAGATGGTTGCCCTCAGCGGTGTGGTTGTACACCACGTCGAGGATGACCTCCATGCCAGCCTCGTGGTAGGCGCGGACCATGCCCTTGAACTCGGATACGGCGCTGCCGGGCTTGTCGGAGGCCGCGTAATCCTGCTGCGGGGCGAAGAACCCGAAGGTGTTGTAGCCCCAGTAGTTACGGAGCCCGATGTCGCGCAGGCGGTCATCCTGGAGGAACTGGTGGACCGGCATGAGCTCGACGGCCGTGACCCCAAGGTCCTTGAAGTAGTTGATCACGCTGGGGTGAGCCAGACCGGCGTAGGTGCCGCGCAGGTTGGCGGGCACGTCCGGGTGGGTCATGGTCATGCCCTTGACGTGCGTCTCGTAGATGACGGTCTCGTTGTAAGGAATGCGCGGCGCGCGGTCTGAACCCCAGTCGAAGAAGGGGTTAATGACCACGGAGTACATGGTGTGGCCGAGGCTGTCCTCTTCGTTGCGCCCGGAGCCGGCGGGCTCGGCGTGAATATCGTAGGAGAACAAGGAGGGGTCGCCGTCGAACTCGCCGTCGAAGGCACGAGCGTAGGGATCAACCAGCAGTTTGTTGGGATCGCAGCGCTTGCCATTGTCCGGGTCGTAGGGGCCGTGGACGCGGTAACCATAGCGCTGCCCGGGCTGGACGCCGGGGAGGTAGCAATGCCAGACGTGAGCATCGACTTCTTCCAAATTGACGCGCGTTTCATTATCGTCAGCGTCAATCAGGCACAGTTCTACTTTGTCAGCGACGTAGGAGAACAGGGCAAAATTCGTGCCCGCGCCGTCGTATGTGGAGCCGAGGGGATATGCCTCTCCCGGCCAGACGGTATAGGTGGGCTCAGACTCAAGTGTCATGAGGTCTGATCATAGTGGTTCGGAGCCTGTTTTACGTCACAGCCGCGCTGGTTGGCGGCTGGGAAAGTCCCGCGAGGATAAGGTCTACCCCCCGCGCGAAATCTTCCTGCGCCTCATCGAGCCCATCAATGGTGGTGCCGGTATCAAAGGCGAACTGGCGCTGCGACTGCTCCAAGGCCGCGGCGCCCAGCACGAAGTGCAACAAGGTCGCCGCCCCGATCCGCCGAGTACCGGAATCGAGGGCGGGGTCCAAAGAATCTGCCAAGAGCTTCTCGACGTCCGCGCGGGTCTGCGAATCCGGCATCGACAACGCCGCACTCACCAGCTCTGCGCCGTCCCGGCGCAGCAGCATCGCCGTGCGGAGTTGTTCGGTGATGTCCGTGGGCGTGGACAGTGAGGCATCATCAAGCACGCTGGCCAGGATCTGATCCGCAATGGCGGAAATTAACTGTTGTTTGTTGGACACGTGCCAATACAACGCGCCCGGTGCTACCTCCAGCTGGCTCGCGACCCGGCGCATGGTCATATCCGCCAGGCCGTAGGAGTCGAGGATGTCCAGGGCGGCAGCGACGATCAGAGTCCGAGTCAATTGCACACCTGGAAGCCTACCCGTCCAAAATCTCAGGTCTTCGGGGTAAGGTGTCCTTTCGACGCGACCGAAACATCAGGAGATATTTATCGTGACGACTTCTTTCAACGCCAAGATGGCCATCGCGGCCCTCGCCGTAGTGACCCCGCTGACCCTCGTAGCGTGCGGGTCAGACGAGGAAACCACCGAGACGACGAGCGCTCCGAGCACCATCACCAGCACCCGCACGACCTCCTCCACCACCAGCTCGGCAGAGTCGACGACGGAGACCACCTCCGCCGAGCCGACCACCGAGGCAGCGGCGGAGCCCACTCCGCTGGCCGACCCCTTGGCTAACTTGCCGGAGGGTTCCCCCGTAGCCCCCGTCGCCGGTGCCCCCGCCTCTGAGGCAGACTACAACGCCATCAATGGCCTGGTCAGTGGCCTGTACCAGCAGACCACCATGCATTCCTTCCTGCGCTACATGCCGGACAACACCTGCCACGCCGTGGTGGAGGCCAACGGCGGCGCCGGAAACATGGACCTTGCCGGTATTCCCGATGTTCCCTTGAACCAGATGCCCGCCTACGCCCAGTCGCAGCCGCACATTCAGTCGGTGGACAATGTCAACGTCGACGGCTCTGTCGCTTCCGCCAACGTCACCGTGGTCACTTCCGGGCAGACCGGTACGAGCACCGTGCGCTTCCTCCATGAGGATGGCCGCTGGAAGTTCTGCAACTAGGCATGACAGTTCCGCGAGCATGGGGCAGCGGCGCCGGGGTTCTCGCGGCGTCGCTGCTCGCTTTTTCCCTCTGTGGCGCAGTGTGGGGCCTGTTGCGCCCCGCTTACCGGGGCACTCTGACAGCTGATGGCAACCTGCAGCTGGACTCGGCCTTCAATGTCGAGTTCAGCTCCTTTATCTCCTTCGTGGTGGCCACGGGGCTGGTGGCTACGGTCATGTCCCTCAGCGCCTTCATTGTGGTTCCCGATTCCCGCGGGCCGGGCATGCTGTGGTGGGTGGTGTTCGTGTCCTTCGTCTCCGCACTGGCGTTTATCGCGGTGGGGGAGGTGACGTCGTCGCTGCGCTATCCCATGCCTGATGTCGACGCATTGTCCGAAGGAGATTTTGTCACCATCGTGCCAGCCCTGGCCCCCGGGGTGGGACTGTTGGCCGCGCCGTTCATGGCCGCGTTGGCGTATTGGTGCTCCGCGCTGGTGAGCCCCGATGAGGAGCCCTCGGAGCTGGAGCTGGTGCGATGACCCCATCTGGGCAGTTCGACCAGCTCATTGACTCCGCGATAGCACTAGCGCCCAGCCAGGACATGGCCTTGAGCGCCACCGTCCCCGCATCTCACCGTTCGGTGGCCGTGGTGACAGCCCGGCAATCGGGGGTCGTCGCCGGGCTGTTTTTCACAGACGAGGTCCTAGGCCGTGTATCGGAGTTGCCGTATACCGTCTCCGATCTCCTCCCCGAGGGCACGCAGGTCTCGGCAGGAGACACCCTCGCGCGGATCGAGGCGGGCACCCACGACCTGCTTCGGGCCGAACTCCCGATGGCGACTCTGATCAGGCACTGCTCGGGCATGGCTACCGAGACTGCGCGATGGGTCGCCGCGGTGGACGGGACCGGCGCCCGCATCCGCGCTTCCCGCGAGTCCGTGCCGGGCGTGGGTGAGCTTGCGCCCTACGCGGTCACCGTCGGCGGGGGAGAGACCCATCACCCAGCGGCAGTGATCACGCGTCACCACGCCATCGCCGCCGGAGGAGTAGCGGAGGCCTACCGCTTGGTGCGCACAACCGTCCCGGACCTCCCTTGCGAGGTCGTCGTCACTTCCCTCGCTCAACTGGATGACCTGCTCGCCGAGGAACCTGCCATGATCACGCTCGACGGAGTTGAGCTGTGGGCAGCGCAGATGGCTGTGCAGCGCCGAAACCGGGTGTTTCCCACCACCTGGTTGGCCGCAACCGGTCTGACCATCGATACCGCCGCCGACTATGCCCGCAGCGGCCTCGACTTCGTCGACATGCCCTCACCCGTTCACTCCACTCTGGATGTGGGGCTGGACGTGCTCCCCGCTGCTTAAGGCCAGGCGACCGCCGACTGGCCTGTGGCATCCGAACTAATCGAGTCAATAGCTTGCAACACCTGATTAATCGCCACGGCCGTGTTGTGTTCTAGCTGATCATCGCTGAGCCCCTCCCGGACCGGGACGGTGAACTCGACCCGCACCTGCAAGCCTTCAACGTCTTCGTGGCAGAAGGCCTTCGTATTCATCGACGACTCATTCCAGTCATTGCACAATAGGAAGAGGCGGAGGAAATCAGACTCGGGGTTGAGGTTGGGATCCCAATGACCCTTGATGAGGTAGCTCGGTCCGTTATCGAGGAAGAAACCGAAGAGGACGTCGTTGATCCAGGCGATGACGATATCTTCGTCGCCCTGGGTTTTCTCGATGCCCATCTCGAAGAGGATGTCGCGGACCCGCTCGACACTCACGGGGGTGGGGTCACCGCTTTCTCCGGAGTTAGTTGCCGGGCTATCGGCGGAGAATTCTTCGTCGTTGGTATCCATGGTCGTCGAATGCTCCTCGTCGGGGGCCAGTTCGTCAGAGCGCAGGTGAAGATCGTCTTGCGTGCGGCGCTGGTCGAGTTCGCGCAAACCCTTTATGTCGTCATCCAGCTCATTGAGGTTGACGTGGCGGTCGCGGGGCAGGGGACCGGCCAGGGCGGCCGTGTCCTGCTTTTTGCGTTGAGCCTCGCCAACATCGCTGTCGAGGGAGGATAGTTCGGGAAACTCCTCGGCGAGGTAGTCCACGGCGATCCGGGCGGTTTCCATGGACAACTTGATGAAGGAGGCTAGCTGCTCATCGGTGGCCCCGCGGCTAATGAGCAAGCTGGAACGAGCATGGAGGCTGATGGTGGCATCATCGCCCACGCGCAGCGAGAGGGTGGGGCCCAGACGCTCCCGGTTCCATTCAGTAATGACGCGGGCGAGTTCACTGGTGTATTCCAGCCCGACGGTGGTGCGCAAGTCGGTGTCGAAAACGAGGGCAGTGGGGTTGCGTTCGTCGAGATAGGAGGTGACGATGTGGTCGCGCCATGGGAATACCAGCCGGTCAGCGCCGACATAGCTGTGGAATCCGAGCTCCTCGGCCACGGCATAGACCTGGATGAGGGGGATCATTGGAGAGGGCACCTCCTTCCAGAGTTAGGCCGAGGGGGCGGGGGTGGGCAGTCGACTCATCAGTCTAGTGCTCGGATGGCAGCCCCGTGGGTCCTACAATAAGGAAACAATCAATCGGACTTCGAGGAGTTGCGTCACGATGCTCAACGTCATCGACCTGCGCGGTCGTACCCCGTCCACCAGCGAGCTGCGCCGAGCGCTGCCGCGGGGAGGCACAGACGTCAACTCTGTCCTGCCGGTCGTCGCCCCCATCGTGGAGGCGATCCGCGACCGCGGCGCGCAGGCGGCGTTGGAGTACGGCCAGCAGTTTGACGGCGTGACGCCGGAAACGGTGAAGGTGCCTGCGGCGGTGATTGCGCGGGCCGTCGATACGCTCGAGCCGGACGTGCGCCTAGCGCTGGAGGAAGCGATCTCTCGCGTGCGCACCGTGCACGCCGAGCAGGTTCCTTCCGCTCACACGACGACCCTGGCAGAAGGCGCGAGCGTGACGGAGGTCTTCCTTCCGGTCGAGCGCGTCGGTTTGTACGTGCCGGGCGGTAAGGCCGTGTATCCGTCGTCGGTGATTATGAACGTTGTGCCCGCCCAGGAGGCAGGGGCGACCTCGCTGGTGGTCTCCTCGCCGCCGCAGGCCGACCACGATGGCTGGCCGCACCCGACGATTCTCGCGGCCTGTGGGTTGCTGGGCGTGGACGAAGTGTGGGCGGTCGGCGGGGCGCAGGCCCTCGCGCTCATGGCCTATGGCGATGATGCCGCGGGCTTGGAGCCGGTGGATATGGTCACCGGGCCGGGCAATATTTTCGTCGCCGCCGCCAAGCGCCTCGTGCAGGGTGTGGTGGGCATTGATGCGGAGGCCGGCCCCTCGGAGATCGCGATCCTCGCCGATGACTCTGCCGACCCCGTCTACGTGGCTTACGACCTTATTTCCCAAGCAGAGCACGACGACCTTGCGGCGTCGGTGCTCATCACCGACTCGGAAGAATTGGCGGAGGCCGTCGACCGAGAGATCGAGGCCCGCTACACCGTCACCCGCAATGCCGATCGCGTCGCCGGAGCCTTGAGCGGCAAACAGTCCGGCATTGTGCTGGTCGATGACATGGAGCAGGGCCTGGCAGTGGTCGATGCGTACGCCTCGGAGCACTTGGAGATCCACACCGTCAACGCCCGCGAGATCGCCGAGCGAGTGCGCAACGCCGGCGCCATCTTCGTCGGTGCCTACTCCCCGGTGCCGTTGGGGGATTACGCCGCCGGGTCGAACCATGTCCTGCCCACCTCCGGCACGGCGCGTTTCTCCGCCGGGTTGTCCACCCATACGTTCCTGCGCCCGGTCAACCTCATCGAATACGACGAGGTGGCGCTCAAAGACATCGGCCGACATGTCATCGCTCTCGCCGATGCCGAAGATCTCCCGGCGCACGGCGAGTCCATTCGCGCCCGTTTTGAAACCATGCCAACCAGCAAGGACAGCAAGTAGATGCCCAAGATCACTCTGGACCAGTTGCCGCTGCGCGAGGAGCTGCGCGGGCAGTCCGCCTACGGCGCCCCGCAGTTGGACGTCCCCGTCCGGCTGAACACCAACGAAAACCCTTATGCCCCTTCGCAGGCGCTCATCGATGACCTGGTGGAGACCGTCGCCAAGGTCGCCGGCGAGCTCAACCGCTACCCCGACCGGGACGCTGTTGAACTGCGCTCCGAGCTGGCGAAGTACGTTCATGCGCAGACCGGCGTGCCCGTCACGGCGGACAACGTGTGGGCCGCGAACGGGTCCAACGAGGTACTGCAGCAGTTGCTGCAGGCCTTCGGCGGCCCGGGCCGCAGCGCTCTCGGTTTCCAGCCGTCCTACTCCATGCACCCGATCCTGTCGTCGGGGACGCAGACCACGTTCCTGGATTGCCCGCGGGGCGCGGACTTCCGCATCGATATTGATGCCGCGCTCGCCGCCATCGCGCAGCACCGCCCGGACGTCATCTTCATCACGTCCCCGAACAATCCCACGGGCGATGTCACCTCCCTCTCCGACATCAGGATGCTTATCGAAGCCGCCCCCGGCATCGTCATCGTCGACGAGGCTTACGGGGAGTTCTCCTCCTCGCCGTCCGCCACGACATTGCTGGCCGAGTACCCCGCCAAGCTCGTCGTCTCCCGCACGATGTCGAAGGCCTTCGATTTCGCTGGCGGTCGATTGGGTTACTTCATCGCCGACCCCGCCTTCATCGAGGCAGTCATGCTCGTGCGCTTGCCTTATCACTTGTCGATGCTGTCTCAAGCCGCAGCGACGGTGGCGCTGCGGCACAGCGGTGACACCCTCGCGACCGTCGATAAGCTGGCGCGCGAGCGCGACCGGGTGGTCGCTGGCCTGCACGAACTCGGCTACGATACCGTTCCCAGCGAGTCCAACTTCGTCTTTTTCGGACGATTCGATGACCAGCACGCCACCTGGCAGCTATTCCTCGACCGGGGAGTGCTCATCCGCGACGTCGGCGTCGCCGGATACCTGCGCACGACCATCGGTCTGCCTGCCGAAAATGATGCTTTCCTCGCCGCCGCAGCCGCCATCGAAGGAGAATGACACCCCATGACCGATCGCATTGGGCGGGCCACCCGCACCACCTCCGAGTCCGATATCAGCGTCGAGATCAACCTCGACGGCACCGGCCGCGTCAACATCGACACCGGCCTGCCGTTTTTTGATCACATGCTCACCGCCTTCGGTGTCCACGGTTCCTTCGACCTCACCGTCGCCGCCAAAGGCGACGTCGAGATCGATGCGCATCACACCGTCGAGGACACCGCCATCGTCCTTGGTCAGGCGCTTATTAGCGCCCTCGGCACCAAAGCCGGCATCCGCCGTTTCGGATCGCAGCAATTACCGATGGATGAGACCCTCGTCGAGGCAGTCGTCGACATTTCTGGCCGACCCTACTTCGTTATGAGCGGCGAGCCGGACCAGATGGTCACCGCCGTTATCGGTGGGCATTATGCCACCGTCATCAACGAGCACTTCTTTGAGACCTTGGCGCTCAACTCCCGCATCACCCTGCACGTCATTTGCCACTACGGCCGGGACCCGCACCACATCACCGAGGCCGAGTACAAGGCCGTCGCCCGCGCCCTGCGCCAGGCCGTCGAGCCCGATCCCCGCGTCCAGGGAATCCCGTCGACCAAGGGGGCGTTGTAGGTGGAATCCAATAACTGGCTCATCTACCTGCTTTTCATCGTCGCCGGTTTGTTGGTCGGCGGCGTGTGGTCCGCCTACCAGGCTGGTAACAAGCTGCTGACTATTGTCCTGGCCGTGTTCGCCGCCGTGGCCCTCACTGGTGCGGTGCTGTGGATGCTGGGAGCAATGACCTAAGTGGCACAGGATGCCCCGAGCATGTGGAAGGCCCCGGGTTTCATCCCCACGCTCATCGCCGTCTTCGCGGCGTTCGCCAGCTGGGCCCTGCTGCTTCCCGTCATCCCGCTCGCGGCGCTGGAGGCCGGGCATGGCAAAGCCCTCGCGGGCGCCTCGACCGGAGTGTTCATGGCCGCCACCGTGATCACGCAACTGTTCACCCCGGCCGCCCTGCGCCGAATCGGCTACAACCCCGTCATGGTGTTCTCCGCGTTCATGCTTGGCGTGCCAGCGCTGGGACACCTGCTGGGGCTGGAGGCGTGGAATCTCCTGCTGTTCTCCGCGCTGCGGGGTATCGGCTTCGGAGCGCTCACGGTCGCGGAGTCGGCCCTCATCGCCGAGCTCGTCCCCGTGCGATTCCTTGGCAAAGCCACGGGCATGCTCGGCGTGTTCGTCGGCGTGGCCCAAATGGTGTGCCTCCCCCTGGGTCTGGCTCTGGCCGACGCCTATGGCTTCGGCATTGTCTACGTCCTCGCCGCGGCGATCGCCCTCGTTGCTGCGGTGATGTGCCTGCGCATCCCGCGGCTGAAGGCGGCGTCGAAACGCAGGCCGCTGGCCGACGCCGACGACACCAGCGCGCCGGAGGTGGCGACGTGGAAGCTCGTCCTCGTGCCAGCGCTGGCTGTTATGAGCCTGTCCATGAGCTTCGGCGCCGTCTCCTCCTTCCTTCCGGCGGCGGTCATTGACTTAGACCCGGGGAAGGGCGCCGTCATTGGCGGTCTCTTACTGTCGATCGTCGGTGGTGCCGCGATGGTGATGCGCTACGTCGCGGGCATCATCGCCGACCGGCGCGGTACGCCCGGAGTGACCATGATCCCCGCCCAGGTTGTCGCCCTGGTGGGGGTGGGGCTCATGGCGCTCACCTTGGCTAACGGTTGGTCGGTGTGGTGGCTCGTTGTGGCCGGGCTGTTCTTCGGTGGAGCATTCGGCATGGTGCAAAACGAGGCCCTGCTCAGCATGTTCCACCGCCTACCCCGCACGAAGGTATCCGAGGCGTCGGCGTGGTGGAACATCTCCTTCGATGCTGGCACCGGAATCGGGTCCTTCATCCTCGGAGCCGTCGCCGCCCAGGCAGCCTACTCCGGCGCCTACGGTGTCGGAGCCGGTATCGTGGCCGTAGGAATTATCTTTACCCTCGCTGATCAGTTCGTCGGCGCGCACCGCATCGCCGAGCACCACAACACCCGCGCTCGCCTTCGACGCCTGCCTATTCGTCGCCCCCGGAAGGACTGACGCGGGGCCTACCCGAGGAGCTCGAATGATCGTCAGCCCGGTTCCACTGTGGGAGATCGACACCATTGCGTACCCGAATCCCGACATGATCGTTCGCCTGCGGCTGACCGGGGAAGATTTCTTTGGTGAATACACCCTGGAGGAACTGCGCTCCCTGTATTTCTTTACCGACTACCACTCGATGGCCCGACAATTCCGCCACTACTTCGAATTTGGCGCCTTCACCTGGATCCCCGAGCAGAGGGTGCACGAAGAACTCATGCCGATAGACGAGTACAAGGACAAGGTGCCGCGGGAGCCCAAGGTGGATTTGGCCACGTGGGAAGCGGAAGCGAGAACGTGGCCACGTTTCAAAATCTGGGGAGCCCGTAGAACTCCGGTCGAGGACTGGGAGACCACGCCCGGGGCGTAGACTTTCCGCCATGGCAAAAACTGTCGCCCTCCTTGATTATGGATCCGGCAATCTCCGTTCCGCCCAGCGCGCGGTGGAGCGGGTCGGCGCCGATGTCACTGTTACCTCCGACCCGCAGGTCGCCCTCAATGCCGACGGTCTGTTGGTCCCCGGGGTCGGTGCTTTCGCCGCCTGCATGGAAGGCCTGAACAAGGTCCACGGTGCCCGCCTCATCGGCTCGCGCCTTGCCGGTGGCCGCCCGGTCATGGGTATCTGCGTGGGCATGCAGATCCTGTTCGACGAGGGCCACGAGCATGGAGTCCACTCGCGGGGGTGTGGCGAATGGCCGGGCACTGTCGAGCGCCTGCAGGCTGACGTGCTGCCGCACATGGGGTGGAACACCGTCGCCGCGCCGGAGGGCTCGCAGATGTTCGCGGGCATCTCCGATGAGGAGCGCTTCTACTTCGTCCATTCCTATGGCGTCCGCGACTGGACCCTCGTCACCGATGAGCTGACCGCACCGCCGTTGGTGACGTGGGCTGAGCACGGGGGCGACTCCTTTGTGGCCGCCGTGGAAAATGGCCCGTTGTGGGCGACGCAGTTCCACCCCGAAAAGTCCGGTGACACCGGTGCCGTGTTGTTGGAAAACTGGCTCGCGACTCTCTGACAGATAGGATCGGACACCATGAGCGATTTCACCCTTCTTCCGGCCGTTGATGTGGTTAATGGCCAGGCCGTGCGACTTGATCAGGGCGAGGCCGGGACGGAGAAGTCTTACGGCTCCCCGCTCGAGGCTGCGTTGGAGTGGCAGGAGCAGGGCGCGCAGTGGCTGCACTTCGTCGACCTCGATGCCGCGTTCAACCGTGGTTCCAACCACGAGCTCATGGCCGAGATCACCGGTCAGCTCGACATCAAGGTGGAGCTAACGGGCGGCATCCGCGATGATGCGTCCCTCGAACGGGCGCTGGCCACCGGCGCGACCCGCGTCAACATCGGCACCGCCGCGCTGGAGAACCCGGAATGGATCGCGAAGGTGCTTGCCGCTCACCCTGAGACCGTGGCCGTCGACATCGCGGTCCGCGAGATCGACGGCGAATGGCGCACCCGTGGCAACGGATGGGTCTCTGATGGTGGGGACCTGTGGGAGGTTCTGGAGCGTCTCGACGCCGCCGGTTGCCGCCGCTTCGTCGTCACCGATGTTTCCAAAGACGGGACCCTCGCCGGGCCCAACGTCGAGCTGCTGCGCGAGGTCGCGGCCGCCACCGACGCCCGCATCGTCGCTTCCGGTGGTATCTCCGCCCTCGACGATGTCATTGAGTTGGCCAAGTACACCGACGAGGGCATCGATTCAGCCATCATCGGTAAGGCCCTCTACGAGGGACGAATTAGCCTGAGTGAGGCCCTCGCGGCCGTCGAAAAGCTCTAGGAACGACATATGGATGCGCGGGAGCTGCTGGTCGTTGCCGAGGCCGTCGTCGATGACGCGGAGGCGATGTTCATCGCCGGCCTGGGGGCGGACCCTGCGCATTGGAAGCAACCCGGGGAGTTCGCCACCGAGGTCGACCTGGCCATCGAGGCAATGCTGCGGCAGATGCTCACCCAATTCACCGGCATACCCGTGCTGGGGGAGGAGGCCGGTGGGTTGCTCACCGCCGACCCCGTGTGGGTGGTCGACCCCATCGACGGCACCTCGAACTATGCCGCCGGCAACCCCATGTGCTCCATCCTTATTTCCCTGCTCGTGGACTACCAGCCCGTCGTGGCGCTGACGAGCATGCCGCTGCTGGGCCAGCGGGTGACGGCTTTCGAGGGCTCGCCGCTCATCATCAACGGGCGCCCCTCCACCCCGCTGGCGGAATCGCGGGAAATGGTCGCCCAAGTCGGCTTTTCCTCCGTGGCATCCCAGGTCAGTTCCACCTTCCCTTCGCTGCTGCGCCAGGGGCTCTTGGCCGAGCTGGCCGCGACCTACCTGCGGCCGCGGATCACCGGGTCCGTCGGCGTTGACCTCGCCTTCACCGCCCAGGGCATCTTCGGCGGTGCCGTGAGTTTTTCCCCTTACGTGTGGGACAACGCCGCCGGCGTCATGCTGGTCAAGGCGGCCGGGGGAGTGGTCACCGATACCGAAGGCAATGACTGGACGCCAGAGTCCATCGGGGTCGTGGCGGGGACTAGTCGGGCGCATGAAGCGATCATGAGTACCATGGACGCGATCCTCAATTCCTGACTCACACTTGTACTGAAAGGGGCGGATTCGATGGCCGTCGCTGTCCGTGTCATTCCCTGCCTTGACGTCGATAATGGGCGCGTGGTCAAGGGGGTCAACTTTGAGAACTTGCGCGATGCCGGCGATCCGGTGGAGCTCGCCGCCCGCTACAACCACGAGGGCGCCGACGAGCTAACCTTCCTCGATGTTTCCGCCTCCAAGGACGGGCGCGGCACTATGCTCGAGGTTGTCCGCCGCACCGCCGACCAGGTGTTCATTCCGCTCACCGTGGGTGGCGGCGTGCGCAGCGTCGACGACGTGGACCAGCTGCTGCGTGCCGGGGCTGACAAGGTTTCCGTCAACACCGCCGCTATCTCTCGTCCGGAGTTGCTGCGCGAACTGGCGGATCGATTCGGTTCGCAGTGCATTGTGTTATCGGTCGACGCCCGCCGCGTCCCCGAGGGCGGCCAGCCCCAGCCTTCCGGGTTCGAGGTGACCACCCACGGCGGCTCGAAGTCCGCCGGACTGGATGCCATCGCCTGGGCCAAGCAGGGGGAGGAGCTCGGCGTCGGTGAGATCCTGCTCAATTCCATGGATGGGGATGGCACGAAGGATGGCTTCGATCTGGAGCTTCTTCGCCTCGTGCGCGAGGCCGTGTCCGTGCCGGTCATCGCCTCTGGCGGTGCTGGTGTGGCCGAGCATTTCCCGCCCGCTGTTGATGCGGGTGCTGATGCCGTCCTCGCCGCCACCATCTTCCACTTTGGTGAAGTATCCATCCCCGAGGTCAAGGATGCCTTGGCCGATACCGGTCACGAGGTGCGCCGATGAACCCCGCCGACTACGAGCTCGACCCCGCGATCGCCGAGCGACTGAAACTCAATGATGCGGGCCTCATCCCCGCGATCGTCCAAGCCGATGGGACCGGTGAGGTCCTCATGATGGCCTGGATGGACACCCACGCGCTGGCCCATACGTTGGAGACCCGCCAAGGCACTTACTACTCCCGCTCGCGCGATGAGTATTGGATCAAGGGCCTCACCTCGGGGCATACCCAGGACGTCACGGGCGTGCGCCTCGACTGCGACGGTGACACCATCCTCCTGACGGTCCGCCAGACCGGCGGGGCCTGCCACACCGGCGACCGGACTTGTTTCGATGCGGGGGAGCTCCTGTGAGATCACGCATGGCCTCCCTACTGCTGGGTCTCGGCGCCATATTCCTGTGGATCGGCTCGCGCTTTACCTGGATCACCGCTGACACGTTTGATGACAAATCCGGTGCCGCCACCCTCGGTATTCCCGGCGCCGCGTGGTCGAATGAGACCACTGCTGTCGCGCTGTTGCTCGCCGCCGCCTGCCTCGCCGGCTTTGCTTTACGACGCCTCGGTCGCCGCATCGTCGGCATCATTGCCGCCATTGCCGCCATCGGCGGCAGTTGGACGCCGTTGACGCTGCTGGCGGGCTCACCCGACGGTGAGCGTGCCCGCACGATCCTCACCTCCGGTGCCGCGAGCCAGCGGGCGGACACGACCATCCTCATTTCCGAATGGGCGGAGGTTACCAACCTCACGGTGCACCCCACCGGCGTCATCATCACCATGGTGGGCTGCGCGATTGCCCTGTTCGGTGGCATTATTTTGGCCATGCGCCCCGGCGTGGACACCGCCAAGCTGAATAAATACGAGCGCAAGCAGGACCGCGAAGCCAAGATCGTCGACGACTTGGAAACCACCCCAGATTCCGGCCGAGTCATGTGGGACGCCCTCGACGCAGATATCGATCCGACGGAGAATGACGGCCCCAATACCCCCCGCAGGTGATTTCCTGGACTGAAGGGCCACGGGTTAGCCTTAACGCTGAAACAAGGCAACCAGCCCAGCAGAGGGGAGGTGTCGATGAGCACACCTACGTATGCGGAACGCATTGTGTCCGAGGTCCTAGCCGACGTCGCCGCCCGCGAAGCCCTGCTGCCCTTCCAGGAAATCAAAGTCCGCTCCCGCGCCACCTCCGACACCCGCGACGGCTTCGCCGCCCTGCTGAGAAGCGGATGCAGCGTCATCGCTGAGATCAAGCGGGTGATGCCCGGTCGGGCCCCTTTCTTTTCTGACGCGACGCCCGATTCCATCGCCAACCTAGCCCGCGACTTCGAAGCCGGTGGGGCCCACCTCATCGCCTGCCAAACGGAGCGGCTGCGCTTCCAAGGGTCTCTCTCGGACATGCAGGAGGCCCGTCGGGCAGTTGATCTCCCGATGTTTTGCCGCGACATCATCATCGACCCCTACCAAATCCACGAGGCCCGCCTCTTCGGCGCCGACCTCGTCCCCCTCCAGGTGGAACTCGTCGACCAGGCCCGGTTGGAATCCCTCATCGATCGCATCGAATCCCTTGGCATGACCGCCGTCGCCGAAGTCCGCACACCCGAGGAAGCAGACCGCGCCATGAACGCCGGGGCACGCGTCGTGGCGGTGAATGCGCGCCCGTTGACGGGCGGGGACGTCGATAAGCATCTTTTTGCCAGCATTGTTCCCGGACTGCCGGAGGCGACCCTCCGCATCGCCCTCTCGGGCGTGCACAGCGCCCGCGATTTACTCAGCTACGCCTCCTCGGGAGCCGACGCCGTCGTCGTCGGCGAGGAGCTCATGACTGCCGACGACCCCGCCCGCCTCACCCGCACGCTCGTCGCGGCGGGGCAGCACCCATCCTGCCCGTCCCGCTAGCGTCTCTGGCACACTGTGGGGGTGCACACGACGATCCTCGCGAACCTTCCTTCCCCTCCCCAAGGGGTGTGGGACTTCGGCCCCATCCCCATTCGCGCCTACGCGCTTTGCATCATGGCCGGCATTCTCGCTGGTCTATGGCTAACTCATCGGCGCTATGTCGCCCGCGGCGGCAACCCGGACCTGGTGTGGGACGCCGCCCTCGTGGCCATTCCCTCCGGCATCATCGGGGCGAGGATCTACCACGTCATCACCGATTACGATAAATACTTCTGCTCCTCGTGCAACCCGGTCGACGCCCTGAAAATTACCAACGGCGGGCTGGGCATCTGGGGAGGCGTCATTCTCGCCTCGGTAGGCGTGTGGCTGCTCTTTCGCTGGCGGAAAGTCCCCCTCGGCCCGTTCGCAGACGCCGTCGCGCCCGGCATCATCCTCGGACAGGCCATCGGGCGCCTGGGCAACTGGTTCAACCAAGAAATCTACGGCCGCCCCACCGACGTGCCGTGGGCGCTGGACATCTACTACCGCGTGGATGCCAACGGAAACTTTGCTCCCCTGACCGGGCGCTCCACCGGCGAAGTCATCGCCTCTGTTCACCCCACCTTCCTCTATGAGGTGCTGTGGAACCTGCTCATCTGCGGCCTGCTCATCTGGGCTGACCGCCGATTCCGCCTCGGCCACGGCCGGGTATTTGCCCTCTACGTCGCTGGGTACACCTTGGGTCGCTTCTGGATCGAGCTCATGCGCGACGACTCCGCCACCATGATCCTCGGCCAGCGGGTCAACACCTGGGTGTCTTTGATCTTCTTCATCGGCGCGGTCATCGTCTTCTTCCTATTGAAGAAGGGCCGGGAGACGCCGGACGAGGTCGATCCCCACCGTGTGTCCAACGTGACATCAGACGACTTTGAGTCAGAAGATGGCGTTGCACACGCCAAAACCGCAGAAAACCACGGTCAAGGCCCGATCGGACAGTCTGATCGGACGTCTTCTCCTTAGCGAGTTCCGCGCCGTGCAGGTAGGTTGGGGTCTAGTAACTCAACGCCACTTAGCGAAACGGAGAAGGTAGTAACCCGTGTTTAGAAGAACCAAGATTGTGTGCACCCTCGGTCCGGCTGTCGCCAGCCAGGACGCCATTTTGCGACTCGTTGAAGACGGCATGGATGTCGCCCGCCTTAACTTCTCCCACGGCGATCACGCCGACCACGAGCAAAACTACAACTGGGTCCGCAACGCGACTGACGTCAGCGGCCGCGCCGTCGGCATCCTCGCCGACCTCCAGGGCCCGAAGATCCGCCTCGGACGCTTCATCGATGGCGCCACCGTCTGGGAGACGGGCGAGATCATCCGCATAACCGTCGACGACGTCGACGGCACCCACGATCGCGTATCCACGACCTACAAGAACCTAGCCAAGGACGCCAAACCCGGCGACCGCCTGCTCGTCGACGACGGCAAGGTCGGCCTCGAATGCATCGGCGTCGAAGGAAACGACGTCATTTGTAAGGTCACCGAGGGTGGCCCCGTCTCCAACAACAAGGGCGTTTCCCTGCCCGGCATGGACATCTCCGTTCCCGCCCTGTCCGAAAAGGACATCGCCGATCTCCGCTTCGCACTCAACCTCGGCGTCGACTTCATCGCCCTCTCCTTCGTCCGCTCCCCAGCCGACGTCGACCTGGTCCACGAAGTCATGGACGAAGTGGGCCGCCGCGTCCCCGTCATTGCCAAGCTGGAAAAGCCCGAAGCCGTCGACGCCCTCGAATCCATCGTCCTCGCCTTCGATGCCATCATGGTCGCCCGCGGTGACCTCGGCGTCGAGGTTCCCCTCGAGCAGGTGCCGCTCGTGCAAAAGCGCGCCATCCAGATCGCCCGCGAGAACGCCAAGCCCGTCATCGTGGCCACCCAGATGCTTGACTCCATGATCGAGAACTCGCGCCCCACCCGCGCCGAGGCCTCCGACGTTGCCAACGCCGTCCTCGATGGCGCCGACGCCGTCATGCTCTCCGGCGAGACCTCCGTCGGCGTTGACCCGCACAATGTCGTGCGCACCATGGCCCGCATTGTCACCCAAGCCGAGACCGACGGCCGCGTCCCGGCACTGAGCCACGTCCCGCGCACCAAGCGCGGCGTGATCTCCTACTCTGCCCGCGACATCGCCGAGCGCCTCAACGCCCGAGCCCTCGTGTGCTTCACCACCTCCGGTGACACCGCCCGCCGAGTCGCCCGCCTGCACTCGCACCTGCCGCTGCTGGTGTTCACCCCGAACCAGTCCGTCCGCTCCCAGCTGGCACTGACGTGGGGCGCCGAGACGTTCCTCTCCCCGCCGGTGTTCACCACCGACGACATGATGCGCGAGCTGGACGAGGCCCTGCTGTCCATGGATGACTACGACCGCGACGACATGATGGTCGTTGTCGCCGGTACACCTCCGGGAGTCTCCGGCAACACCAACATGATCCACGTCCACCTCTTGGGCGAGGACACCCAGGAGCCGCAGCTTCTCCCATAGGCTGACTGACGTCGAAGGCACCCTCCGTTGTGGAGGGTGCCTTTGTCGTGGGTGCGCGCGTTGCCGAGGTGGGTTGCCTACATAGATTCTCTAGGATCTAAGGTGCTACCAAGCGTTTCCGCTGGTCGCGGGAAATGGCTTGTCGCATTCTAGAGAATCTATGTAGGCCGTGCTGTTACTCGGTGATGGAGACCGGGTTGATCTTCCACACCTCGGTGGCGTAGTCGTTGATCGTGCGGTCGGAGGAGAAGCGACCCGACTCGCAGATGTTGACCCAGCACATCCGGGCCCACGCACGGCGGTCGGCGACGTAGTCGCCGGCCATGCGGTCGCGGGTCTCGCGGTAGTCGGCGAAATCGCCGAGGACGTAGTAGACGTCCGGGGTTTCGTAACCGCCGCCGTCGAGAAGCGACGACCGAAGGTCGTGGAACATGCCGGTGTGGTTGTCGTCGAGGGTGCCGTCGACCAGTGCGTCGATGGTGCGCTTGAGACCGGGGACGGTCTCGTAGGCCTGCCACGGCTGGTAGGTGGCACGCAGTTCGGGCAGATCTTCCTCGCGAGCGCCGAAAATGTAGGCGTTGTCGTCGCCGACCGAATCGTGGATCTCGACGTTGGCGCCGTCCATGGTGCCCAGGGTGAGGGCGCCATTCATCATGAACTTCATGTTGCCGGTGCCGGAAGCTTCCTTGCCGGCGGTGGAAATCTGCTCGGAGATATCGGTGGCCGGGATGATGTGCTCGGCGGGGGAGACGTTGTAGTTCTCCACGAACACGACGCGCAGGACATCGTTGACGTCCTCGTCATTGTTGACAACGTCCGCGATGGCATTGATGAGCTTGATAATCGCCTTGGCGCGGACGTACCCCGGTGCAGCCTTGGCACCGAAGATGAAGGTGCGCGGCGGGACATCCTTGAGGCCATCCTGCTTGATCCGCAAGTAGAGATCGAGGATGTAGAGCGCGTTGAGCAGCTGACGCTTGTACTCGTGGAGGCGCTTGATCTGGGTATCAAAAATGGAGTTCGGATCAACCGAAACACCCTGGCGAGCTTCAATCCACTCGGCGAAGTCAACCTTGTTAGCAGCCTTGATGTCCATGAGCTCATCCATGACGGCATCGTCGTGGGTGAAGGGGAGCAGCTTCTTCAGCACGTCCATGTCGGTAACCCAAGCATCGGAGCCGACGAGACGGTCCAGCAGGTCGGACAAGCGCGGGTTACACATCTTCAACCAGCGACGCGGGGTGACACCGTTGGTCTTGTTGTTGAACTTCTCCGGCCAAATCGCGTGCCATTCGCCCAGAGTGTCACGCTTGATGATTTCGGTGTGCAGGGCCGCAACACCGTTGATGGAGTAAGAGGCGTAGCAAGCGATCCACGCCATGTGCACCTGGCCGTCTTGGACGGGTGCCATGTAGTTGATGAGCTGCTCATCCAGGCCGCGCTCGCGCATATCCACCCGGAAGCGACGATCGATTTCGAGGATGATCTCCAGCACTCGGCCGAACAGCTGCTGGAAGATGGAGACGTTCCACTGCTCGAGAGCCTCAGCCAGAACAGTGTGGTTGGTGTAGGCGAAGGTCTTGGTGACGATATCCCAGGCCTCTTCCCAACCCATCCCATGCTCATCGAGGAACAACCGCATGAGCTCGGGGATGGCCAACACCGGGTGGGTGTCATTGAGCTGGATGCAGTTGTACTCGGCGAAGGTATCCAGTGAGCCGTGGTTGGCCAGGTGCGAATCAATCATCGACTGCAGGGAAGCAGAGACGAAGAAGTACTGCTGACGCACACGCAGGACCTTGCCGGCGTAGGTGGTGTCGTTCGGGTAGAGGACGCGGCACAAGTCCATGACGGCCTCGCGCTCGACGATGGCGTCGGTGAAGCGCTGAGAGTTGAAGGCGTCATAGTCGAACTCCTCCAGCGGCTCGGCCTTCCACAGGCGCAGGGTGCCCACGTTGTCCGTGCCGTAGCCAGTGATCGGCATGTCATAGGGCACGGCGGAGACGGTCATGTCGTCGAAGTTGACGATGCGGGCCTCGGTCTCACGGCGGATGTAGAAGGGGTAACCGTCTTCCTTCCACGCATCCGGGTGCTCGGTTTGGAAGCCATTTTCAAAGGTCTGCTTGAACAGGCCGTAGCGGTAGAGGATGCCGTAACCGGTGACCGGAAGATCCTGGGTGGCGCAGGAATCGAGGAAACACGCTGCGAGGCGGCCGAGGCCACCATTGCCCAGGGCAGCGTCATTCTCTGCCTCAAGGATGTCGGTGAAGTTCTGACCGAGCTTCTCCACCTCAGCGGCAGCTTCCTCGGTGAGGCCGAGGTTGGTCGTGTTGTTCAGGAGGGCACGGCCCATGAGGAACTCGGCGGAGAAGTAGTGCTGCTGGCGGGTAGCCGCATACGCCTCGGCTGTGGCCTGCCAGTTGTCGGCGATCTGCTCCATGATGCTGGCGGAGAGGCCGAACCAGAACTTCCGGTCACTGGCCGACTGGGGGGTGGAGCCTGATGCGGCACGGACATGTCCGCCGACGGTCTGGCTCAGCGCGGGGGCAGATTCGCTCATGAAACTCGCTCCTGGAAATGTTGATGACAAATCGGGTACTCAGTCAGCATATCGGGGCTAGCCCAATTCCTCTCTTCCGGCTAGCGCTATTGCCCAGCTACCGCCTATTTCGGCGTGTTCTTACCCACATATGCCAGCACGGCAGCCGCCGCGGCCTTGGTGGTGGCGTCAACAGTGGGTTCGTACTCGGGAAGAAAGGTACTCATATGGTTGACAGGGACATCATCTTTGACCCGGTTCTCGGCGACAGCCTTATCCCACAGCTCCCGGGGTGTACATCCGACGACCCAGAACAAATACGGAACACCAAAGGCGCGGGGGATGTTGGCAAAATCCTCCGACACTGTCGTGCGCCGGGCGTCGACGGACTCCTCGCCGAAGACGGCGTCGAAAGTGGGACGGACCTGTTCAAAAACGGTCTGATGGTTATCGATGAGCTCGCCATGAGCGAAGAATTCAAACGTCGGCTCCTCCTCGATACCAGAGGCTTGGCATTCGGCGATGACCACTCGTTTGATGGCGGCGTACACACGACGTTTAACCTGGTCGTCATAGAAGCGACAGTTGAGCACCAAGTCTGCCGAGTCCGGGATGATGTTGTTGGTTGTGCCGGACTTCAACGTGCCCACGGACACCACGGCGAAATCGTTGGGGTCAACCTCCCGGCCGACGATGCCTTGCAAACGGATAACCACCATGGCGGCGGTGTACGTCGGATCAATCGAATTGTGAGGCATCGAGCCATGGGCGCTGCGCCCGGGGATGTGGATGCGGATCGAATCGCAGGCCGCGAACTGAGGGCCGGCCATCGTTTGCACCTCGCCCGCGCGGCCAGGCATGACGTGCTGGCCCAGGCACACATCCGGGCGAGGAACACGGGTGAGCAGCCCGTCGGCGATCATGGCATTCGCACCGACGGCATTTTCCTCCGAAGGCTGGAAAAGGGCGATGAAGGTGCCTGACCATGCCTCACGGTGGGCGTCGAGAAGCGCACAGGCACCCATCAACGCTGTGGTGTGCATGTCGTGCCCACAGGCATGCATGACACCGGTCTGTGTGCCATCGGCCGCAGGGCGCAGCCGCGTGGAGGCAAACGCAACGCCCGTTTCTTCCTTGACAGGCAGCGCATCAAAGTCCGCGCGGAATAGCGCCGTCGGACCCTCACCATTACGGAAGATTCCGACGACCCCGTATCCCCCGATGTGAGTAATCACCTCACAGTCGAAGCCCGCCAACTTGGCCGCGATCTTCTCCGCCGTCTCGCTCTCGTGGCCGGATAGCTCGGGCCGCTCGTGCAAGTCTTCGTAGAAGGCCTGCTGCCAAGAAAGGTCGGCGGAATGCTGGGAGAGGAGACGGGAAATGTCACTCATGGGGGTGTTCGGAAGCTCCTTAGTGGGTTGAGTGCCTGATACACGGCTTGCGGACAACTCTAGTGGAAGGCATTCTCAGTGCCCAGGAGTCGAGAGGATGTTGGGACAAGGCGCAATCGCTCCACCGTAAAACAGGGTGTACTCAATGACGTCGGTAGGAAGCTCTGGGCGCCAGCGTCGTTGGAGTTCCTCAACCACATCAAGGTAGTGAGTGTATTCGTCGGTGGACCATCCAGAGGTTTTCTTCCAACCCAGAGATCTGGCGACTTTCATGTCCAGGATGAGCGGGTGTCGGGTATCCGTCTCCTTGGGAGAACCGGCAGCGAAATAGAGCAGCTTGGTAAAGAAAGCTGGGCCTAAGAATTTGATCCTATTCCGGTTGTAGTTATTGAATGCTCGGTATCCCTCGTCGGCTGTTTCTGTCTTGGCCAACCTCAGACCTGTCAGGAGACGTTGTGGTGCGTCGATTTCTCCAAGTGGCCTTAAACATCGGTCCACTTGTTGGGCGCTACTACCAGCGCCCCAGGCACAGACTGCGACGTAGAACCTCACCGCATCGTCTTCCGTCTCGATGGACTCACCGAGTGTAAAAAGGTTGTCTCGGGATACCGACAGCTTTGGCTCTGGCCTGTTGAGGATGGCCGGAAGCTCGAGCACTGCGGGCCACCGTTTCTTCCAATGATCGAGATAAAACACCGACGTCTGCTCCCGCACGTCTTTGAGGCAAGCGTGCTGTTTGGCCGGGCCAAGGACCTCGAGAGCCAGCGACAGTTCTTGCTCCGATACAGTCACAACATTTCCTCCTCTTGTTTCGCCACTTTTTCCTTGACCACCCATCCGACTACCGCAGCAACGGGTTGTACAACAGCGAGTTCCGCTCCGCCGAGCATTCGGTGGCGATCTTGATGTCGGGTGCGATGGAGCCCTCGTCGCGCAGGCGGTAGAGGGCGGGGACGACGCGGTCGCGGACGTCGGTGGGGGAGAGGGTGTTGACGTAGATTTTGGAGACGCCTTCGAAGCCGGCGACGGTGGACATGCGCCATTTGATGTTGACTCGCCAGGGCATGGGGATGTCGAGGTCGATGGGTTTGTGGTGCCATTCTTCGTTGCAGGCGACGTCGGGTCCGACGGCGGCGTGGCAGGCGTGGATGAGGTCGCTCATGCAACGCACTTCCGACGGAGTTTGTAACCACGGTTCGGGGGCGGCGGAGCGGGAGTAGACGGTGAGGGTGGGGTAGCGGTGGCCGATGCCGGCGGTGACCACGGCGTGGTCGTTTTCGGCGATGATGAGGTTGCGGTAGCCGGCGAAGTCGACACCCCATTCGTTGTACATGTTGGCGTTATTGCGGAGGCGGGAGATTTCCATTTCCGCTTGGACGGAGCGTTCGTCGATGGCGACGAGTTGTTTGTGCAGGTGGTCGAAGGAGGCTCCGGCGGGGGCGAGCCAGTTTTGGAAGGCGACGACGTAGGGGGCGTAGCGGTTGCGTCGGTAGAGGTCTTCGATGGCGTCGATGGTGAAGGCGATGAAGCCGTAGTGCTCCTCGGGGGTGAGGGTGCCGGAGGAGGCGAGTTGGTTGTCATACCCGGCGCCGTCGATGAAGTGGCGGCGGCCGATGATGACGTCGTGGCCTCCGGCGAAGTAGCCGTCGGACAGGTCGAGGAGGGCGTCGTCGGTGAGGTCGGCGAGGTCTGCGTCGCGGCCGCCGGCGCGCAGTCGGGTGCGCACGATGTCGAGTACGTGTTGTCGGCCGATGGGATCGGCGAGGTAGGCGGCTTTGCGCTCGATGGTGTCGGTGTCCATGAGGAAGCCGTAGTTTTTCACCCAGTAGTCGTAGGCGACGATCTCGAAGAGGTTGGGCACTCGGCGGAACTGTGCTTCGGTGTCGTTGAGCTGCTCGGGGAGGAGGCCGCGGACGATGGACCAGCCGCCGTCGGCATCGCGCACCATTCGTGCTTTTTCTGGCGGGGTGGCCAGGGGAGTGTCGGCGCAGAAGGAGCAGGCGTGGGTTTTGTCGCCGTCGGGCAGGGGTTGGGGGTCTTTCGCTGGGGTGGCCAGTGGCCGGTTGCCCCGCCCGGGAACGGTCCACACTTCGGTGCCGGAAAAGGGGTTGACCTGCTTCACCGTCCCGTCGGCCATGGTGATCAGTGGGTCGCGGGGGGCGTGGGCGGGGATGCTCATGACTTAAACACTATTAGCTAGGCTGGCGCCATGCCTGCAATCCTCTTTGATGTCTTGCTCCCCGCTGAACCGGCCGCTCAGCTGCTTCGTTCTTTCGAGGGTGCCGTGAATAAGCTGATCGCCGCTGAGAAGCTCACTGGCGGGTCGGTGACGCTTGATCCGCATCCGCCGCTGGTTGATGGGGTGGAGGAGGCGTTGCGGCAGTCGTATCGCGATGAGCATGAGGACGCCGAGCTCGCCGATGCCAGCGTTGTCCGTTATGTCATCACCGTGGAGGGGGCGACGGGGTCGATCAATCAGTTGGCGATGGTGCTCTCGAGGTTTATGACCCCGCAGGCGAATCTCCCCGCCGATGCGGTCTTGTTGGAGAACCAGTCGTCGTTGGAGGTCCCCGCCATTTATCCCTGGGCGGTGGAGATCCGCAGGTAGTCGGCGGCTATCGCCGCTCCTGCTTGGAAAAGCTGCTTATCGACGTCCCCGTCACCCAACTCCGCTGCAATCACCCCGTCACCGGGGTCGAGGTCCATGCGCCCGGCGGCGATCGCGAGGGTGGCATCGGTGCCCTCAACGAGCTCAGCGATGGTGCCCACGACTTTGCCCGTGAGGGACTGATCGTCGAAGGCGCCTTCGCCGGTGATGACGAGCCCGGCCTGCTGGATCGACTCCGGCAGGCCTAGGGCGTCGGCAACCACCTGCGCGCCGGGCAGGACGTGAACCTTGCTGGGGTTGCCGTGCAGCAGGGTGGAGAGCCAGTGGATGGCGACGGGGATGGCGCCGGCGGCGCCATATCCCGGCGTGAGTGGGTCGACGTTGAAGATGTCGCAGGCGTGGGTGAGGGCGGCGTCGAGAAGCATGACCTCATCGGGGGTAGCCCCCTTTTGCGGGCCGAAGACTGCGGCGGCGCCGTCCGGGCCGACGACGGGGGCGGTGACGTCGGTAAGCAAGACCCATTCGACGGCCGCTGCGGGGATGTTGAGTTGCGCGGTATCCACGCTGGCGAGCTCGCCGAGCTGACCGCCTCCCTTGGGGAGGGCATAGCCCTGCGAGTTGAGGGGCGTGGCGCCGAGGGCGACGAGGATGCCCGTGCCCGCGTCGACGGTGGCGGACCCGCCGAGGCCTAAGACGATGCGCTCGGCGCCGCGAGTCTGGGCATCCGCAATGAGGACGCCGGTTCCGTAAGTGTCGCCGGTCAGGGGCACGGGATCGTCCGCAACGGCGGGCAAACCGGACGCGGCAGCCACGTCGATGTAAGCGGTGCTGGCCTCCGCATCGAAGGTATAGGTCGCATCGGTGAGGCGACCGGCGGCATCAACCGTTGGGAGGGTGATCTGCTGACCGGCGAAGGTAGCGGCCGTACCTTCCCCACCATCAGCCATGGGGGCGAGGGTGATCTGCGCATCCCGAATGACCGAACGCACGCCCTCTCCTAAGTAGCGGGCGGCCTCCTGAGCGGTGGCCGTGCCTTTGAACGAGTCCGGGGCGATGATGACGGAAACCATGGGATTCAGCATAGAGGGGTGACCGAGGTTACTGCCCGTCAACTTGCATGAGACGGCTCGCACGTGAAAACTACTGGAGAATAGAAATGTACGAACCCGGCGTTCCGGGACGGA
Organism: Corynebacterium testudinoris; assembly: GCF_001021045.1. Classification (NCBI taxonomy): domain Bacteria; kingdom Bacillati; phylum Actinomycetota; class Actinomycetes; order Mycobacteriales; family Corynebacteriaceae; genus Corynebacterium; species Corynebacterium testudinoris. The sequence continues at coordinate 1,784,275 of NZ_CP011545.1, read as the reverse complement.
AAGGACACCCATGTCTGTTGATGAGCAGGTCTCGACCTACTACAACATGCTCCTTAAGCGAAACGCGGGCGAACCCGAGTTTCACCAGGCCGTCTCTGAGGTTCTCGAATCCCTCAAGATTGTCCTAGAAAAGGACCCGCACTACGCCGACTACGGCCTCATTCAGCGCCTGTGCGAGCCGGAACGCCAACTCATCTTCCGGGTGCCGTGGGTCGACGACAACGGCGTTGTCCAGGTCAACCGTGGTTTCCGCGTGCAGTTCAACTCGGCGCTTGGCCCCTACAAGGGTGGCCTGCGCTTCCACCCCTCGGTCAACCTGGGCATCGTGAAGTTCCTCGGCTTCGAGCAGATCTTTAAAAACTCCCTCACCGGCCTGCCCATCGGCGGCGGCAAGGGCGGCTCCGACTTCGATCCCAAGGGCAAGTCCGACGCCGAGGTCATGCGCTTTTGCCAGTCCTTCATGACCGAGCTGCACCGCCACATCGGCGAGTACCGCGACGTTCCCGCCGGTGACATCGGCGTCGGTGGCCGCGAAATCGGCTACCTCTTCGGCCAGTACCGCCGCCTGGCTAACCAGCACGAATCCGGCGTCCTCACCGGCAAGGGCCTGGCCTGGGGCGGTTCCCTCGTGCGCACCGAAGCCACCGGCTACGGCACCGTCTACCTCACCCAGGAAATGATGAAGGAGCACGGCGAGGATCTCTCCGGCGCCAAGGTCATCGTCTCCGGCTCCGGCAACGTCGCCATCTACGCCATCGAAAAGGCCCAGGAGCTCGGCGCCACCGTCGTCGGTTTCTCCGACTCCTCCGGTTGGGTGGAGACCCCCAACGGCGTCAACGTGGAACTGCTCCGCGACATCAAGGAAGTCCGCCGCGAGCGCGTCACCGCCTACGTCGACGAAGAGACGGGCGCGACCTACCACTCCGATGGCTCCATCTGGGACCTCGCCGCTGACGTCGCCCTGCCGTGCGCCACCCAGAACGAGCTCAACGGTGAGCACGCCGCCACCCTCGCCGCCAACGGTGTCCGCTACGTCGCCGAAGGTGCGAACATGCCCTCCACCCCGGAGGCCATCGAGGTCTTCCGCGAGAAGGGCGTCCACTTCGCCCCGGGCAAGGCAGCTAACGCCGGTGGCGTGGCCACGTCCGCTTTAGAAATGCAACAGAACGCCTCCCGTGACTCCTGGTCCTTCGAGTACACCGACCAGCGCTTGCACATGATCATGTCGAACATCTTCAAGAACATGTCCAAGACGGCGTCCGAGTACGGGCACGAGCACAACTACGTCGTCGGTGCGAACATCGCCGGCTTTAAGAAGGTCGCCGACGCCATGCTCGCCCAGGGCGTTATCTAGCCCTTCGCGGCATCACGCAGCTGCTGGTTCGTGGCGGTGCACTGAGCGGTGCCGCCCGGACCAGCAGCTGTGCTTTCACTGACCAACGTCTCGCCCACGAAGATCTGACAGGTCACCGCCCCACTTTCCGCCTCGCTGTTGGCTGCGGTGAGGTGGGCGGCGTCGTACCCGCTCAACGTTGCCGTCGCTTCCCAGCCGCTGGAGACGTTGCTTTCATCCACCAGTGCCGAATTCGGCCCGGTGTACGTAATGGAGACGTCCTGAGACGTCCCGTCCAGGCGATACGTGACATCGAAGCTGTCGGATGCCTGCTTTTTCACCTGGTCAGAGGCGTTATTAACGTAGAGGGAGCAGGCGCCGAATAGGACGAGTGCTAGCACCGCGAGGCTGAGGGGAATAATCACCGCGCGGCGGCGAAACCACGGGGTGGTGGGTCGGGGAGTGCTCATGGGAAAGCCTTTCTCGTGCTGGAAGGTCTAGCGGTGTGCTCTTCTTGCCAACCTAGAGGATTCGTCTGGGAGACACACCTGACCGGCGAGCGCCCATATCGCTGTCCTGCCGGTACGCTGACATTTATGTATCGCGTTTTCGAGGCCCTAGATGAACTCGTCCAGACTGTGGAGCAGGCGTATGGCGTTCCCATGACGTCGAATTGCATGGTCCCGCGCAATGACATGCTGGCTTTGCTCGATGACCTGCGCAATGCGCTGCCCATCGAGATTGATGATGCCCAGGATGTCCTGGATAAGCAGGACAACATCCTCCGTGGCGCCGAAGATCGCGCCCGCGGCATGGTAGAGGACGCTGAGGCCCAGGCTGCGGGCATCCTCGCAGATTCCCAGGATCAGGCGGACGCCATGGTCGCTGATGCTCAGCACCGTGCCACCACGACTGTCTCCCAGGCCGAGGATGACGCTGACCGCATTGTGGGCGGCGCCCGCAGGGAAGCAGAAGACACCGTCGCCCGCGCCCAGGATGAGGCCGATCGTCTCAACGCGGAAGGCAAGGAGTCCTACCGCCGCGCCGTCGAGGATGGTATGGCGGAGCAGAAGCGACTGGTTTCCGAGGCGGAGGTCGTGCGCCGCTCCAACGAGGAGGCTCACCGCATCGTCGATGCGGCCCACGCCGACTCGAACCGCCTGCGCACCGAGTGCGACGAGTTCGTCGACTCCAAGCTGGGAGAATTCGAGGAATCCCTCAACGGGGTCCTGCGTTCCGTCACCCGCGACCGTCAAGCTTTGCGACGCGGCGCTGGTGCCGCGGGCAGCGACTACGCCCCGCGCCGTCGAACTGAGTAAGCTCAGGTCTCGATATGACTTCACCTTTCAAGTTCAACATTGCCCGGCTCAGCGACTTTGAGCAGCGAACCCAGACCGGCCCCGCCCCCGTCCGCATCGGCCCCGAAATGATCGGAATCCCCGAAGGCGGGGAGGTCACCGTCGACGCGACCCTCACCCACCTCGGTGGGGGAGTGCTTGTCGACGCCGACGTGCGCGGCGAGCTCATCGGCCAGTGCGTTCGCTGCCTCACGGAGATCCGCCGCCCGCTGGATATGCACATCAGCCAGGTCTTCTCCACCTCGCCCGACTTCGTCACCGGCGACGAGGACGAAGACGGCCTCACCGATGACATTCCCGAGGTCACCGGCGATACCCTCGACCTCCTGCAGACCGTCATCGACGAAGCCGGCCTCACCCTGCCGTTCAACCCGACCTGCGACGGCGGCTGCTCGGACGAGGAGACCCCCGCCCCCGACGGTGTGTCCGGCGAAGACGAGGACAAGCTGCAAGATCCCCGCTGGGCCGGGTTGGAGAAGTTCCTGTGAGCCGAAAGAACCGTCTGACCGGCGACGAAGCACTTGACGCGGCTTTCCGCGCAGTCGATCACGCGCCTCTGCTGGCCGCCCTCGGCATCCCCTTGGCCGATGAGGGCCTGCGCCTGGCGCTGACCCACCGCAGCTTCGCCAACGAAAACGGCACCCTGCCCAACAATGAGCGGCTGGAATTCCTCGGCGACGCCGTCCTCGGCCTGTCCGTAGCCAATCAGCTGTACACGCAGTATCCCTCGCGCCCCGAGTCGGACATTTCCAAGATGCGGGCATCGATCGTCTCCCGCTATGGGCTCGCCGACATCGCCCGCGAGATCAACCTTGGCCCGCACATCCTGCTGGGCAAGGGAGAGCTGGTCACCGACGGTCGCGACAAGGATTCCATCCTCGCCGACACCACCGAGGCGCTCCTCGGAGCGATCTACCTCGAGCACGGCTTCGAAACCGCCCGCGGCGTGGTCCTGCGCCTGTTCGCCGCGAAGATCGATGCTGCTTCCGCCACGAACATCCACCGCGACTGGAAGACCGCCCTGCAGGAACGGGCAGCTGAGCTGAAATACCCCATGCCGGTCTACTCCGCCACCTCTACCGGCCCCGATCACGACCTCACCTTCACCGCCACCGTGACGGTCAACGATGTCCCCCTCGGGTACGGAGTCGGCGCCAGCAAGAAGTTCGCCGAGCAGAAGTCCGCCCATGAGGCCTACCGGCTGCTCCGCGATAAGCCCCTGGCGGCCCAGAAGGAGCAGTAGTGCCCGAGCTACCCGAGGTAGAGGTCGTTCGGCAGGGACTAGAGTCCCATCTGTTGGGCTCTCGATTCGAGTCAGTCGAGGTCCTCCACCCCCGCGCCAACCGCGGCCAAGATGCCCCGCTCGACGATCTCCTCGTCGGCGCTCACATCCACGACGTTCGTCGGCGCGGCAAATACCTATGGTGCGACCTCGGCCACGACTCAGCCCTCTTCGTCCACTTGGGCATGAGCGGGCAAATGCTCGTCGGCAAGCCAGGCACCTGCACCTCCAAGCACCTGCGCATTCGCGCCACGCTCGTTGGCGATGATGCCGACCACGAGCTCGCCTTCGTCGACCAACGGACCTTCGGCCGCTGGCTCTTCACCTCCACCCGCGACGGCGTGCCCCTTCCCGTCACCCACATCGCCCACGACCCCTTAGAGCCTGGATTCGACCCCGCCGAGGTGGCCCGACGCATCCGCAAGAAAAACTCCGCGATCAAAGCCGTCCTACTCGACCAAACCGTAGTCAGCGGCATCGGCAACATCTACGCCGACGAAGCCCTCTGGGCCGCCCAGATCGCCCCCACCCGCCGAGCATCCTCCCTCACCCAAGAAGAAGTAACCCAGCTTCTCGACGCCGCCGCCGACGTCATGGCCCGCGCCCTCGAACAAGGCGGTACCTCCTTCGACTCTCTCTACGTCAACGTCAACGGCGCTTCGGGCTACTTCTCCCGGTCACTCAACGCCTACGGCCAAGAAGGGGAGCCGTGCGTGCGGTGTGGCACGCCGATTAGGCGCGAGAAATTTATGAACCGGTCGAGCCACTTTTGCCCGGCTTGTCAGGGGCGGAGCTTTGCTGAGCTTTGACTTCGTGTTCGTGAACTCCAGCAGCCAGGCACTAGCCATCTAAGGTTTCCAGAGCTTTAGAGACTCCCAGTCCGTGGGTGCACCCATTGACTCGATCGATAGAGCATGCGTAGTTGGGAATTCACGAAGAAGTGCGGACGTCCGTTGCGTCCAGTCAGCTTCTGGGTCGATTGACGTCAGTACATACGCGATGACGGCAAGGGCGTTGTAGGTGCCAAAGACACCTTTTGCATTCTCACTACCCCGCAAGTGGTCGAGGAGCGGGATCTGGCCAACTTTAGGGCGGGAAGGCGCGTTCTGGAGCTTCCTATTGAACAGCCGGGAGTGGTGTGCAGCAACGTTGCGTACATAATTTAGGCTGGCCAGCCAACTCGACATGATTTTCTTCGTTGGAACTCCGAAAGCCGTCGCAATCTCCTCAGCATCTTGTTGATTCATGCCGCGGTATAAACCAGAGAGTTGCCCCAACTCAAGGATTTCAGTGAGGGCCCACACTGGCATTCGGTCCTCGTACTTCTCCCTGAAGTGCTCGACGAACCTCTCATCCGAACGAGATCTTCGCTCGTTCACCTTCTGAAGCCATTCCACATGCTTGCTCGGGCCAGGGTCTCGAACGTCAGTGCGCTGGTTAACAAACGATGTGGTGAAGACGGCTGGGTCTTCGTAGGCAAATGGTGATCTTTTCCCAAGTGCGTAGCCGACTTGCATACGGACTGCGACCTCGAAACGCTCGATGCCATCCATCACGAGCATTCGCAGCCGTCGATCGAAATTGATGATGTCTTCCGCATGTTGGAGAGTCGTTCCCTGACGATAGGCAGCAAGCACTTGGACTCGAGCGTGGCCTTGTTCGTCGGTTGAGTGCTCGGACTCGCGGTAAGGGTATAGGTATCCGGTTAGTCGGTAGTACCCCACGGCATGCAGGATGGAAGCTGCTCGATCGCGATCCTGGATTGTCACCCCCTGACTTGAAAGCCGATCAATCTGCTCGTCGACTGACAGCCAGGGCTTCTCATACTTAGCCATGGTCCCCGCAGGAATAGAAAATCAGCCCGCGCTTTTGGCAACGGGCTGATCATGGTGGGTTGATGATAGCACAACGCGGTGGAGAGGTCGACATAGGAGGAAGTGGTTGACTTATATGTGAACTTGACGGCCTTCCGAGATCACATCGTCACCCTAGCGGTTGAAAGGCGGGTCTTGGAGCCCATCGTCGAGCACTTGCCATCCCTGCGGTACTCGGTCCCTGGAATTGGACGCAGCTAGTGGCACGTCTGATGGTTCGCACCGTGCGGCCCAGGGAGGTGCCTGTCTCTGGCGGATGGGTGAGCGGATGTCCTCCGATGCAGGGGTTGATTGCGGACTCGTCCCAGTGAACCATGACGATATTCGCCTAAGTGGTGACCGCAGCCACAAGGCGAGCTACATTAAAGCAATGGAAAACATCGAATCGTTCGTCACAGGGACGATCAACGACAACCTCTGGACGGTCGTGCCGTGGTTGCTCATTGCGGCCGGACTCTACTTCGGCATCCGTACCCTGCTGGTCCAGATCCGTCTGGTGCCCGATATGTTCCGGTCCGTCATGGAGAAGCCTGGTGGGAAGGGCAAGGACCAGGATGATGAGTATGGCGGAATCTCGGCGTTCCAGGCGTTCACCATCTCGGCGGCGTCGCGCGTGGGTACCGGCAACGTGGCTGGTGTCGCAGTCGCTATCACGCTGGGTGGGCCGGGTGCGGTCTTCTGGATGTGGATGATCGCCATCATTGGTGGCGCGACGGCGTTTGTGGAGTCGACGTTGGCCCAGCTGTGGAAGACGCGCGATAAGGATGGCAACTATCACGGTGGCCCGGCGTATTACATGACCAGGGGTCTCAATGCCCGCTGGCTGGCGATATTGTTCGCGATCTTTATCTCGATTACGTATGGCTTCATCTACAACGCTATCCAGACGAACTCGATCGTCGAGGCGGTTGGCCAGTCCCTGCAGCGTGATTCGCTGGGCTTCAAGATGATCATCGGTGGCGTCCTGGCCCTGTTCACGGCGTCGATTATCTTCGGTGGTGTGCGCCGCATTGCGCATGCCACTCAGATCATTGTTCCGTTCATGGCGGTGGCCTACATCATCGTCGCTGTCATCGTGTTGTCGCTGCGCATCCAGGAAGTTCCGGGAGTTATCGCTGACATCGTCGGCCACGCTCTCGGCTTCAAGGAAGTGGTCGGCGCGACGGTCGGCGCGGCGTTCATGAACGGTATGCGTCGAGGTTTGTTCTCTAACGAGGCCGGCCAGGGTTCCGCCCCCAACGCGGCCGCTACGGCGACGGTGTCGCACCCCGTCAAGCAGGGACTTGTGCAGACCCTGGGCGTATATTTTGACACGTTGGTCGTCTGTTCCATCACCGCTTTCATCATTCTGCTCGGTAGCCAGGACATGGTGTACGGCGAGAGCATCCAGGGTGCGTCCCTAACTCAGGCGGCACTGTCTAGTGAGGTCGGCGCGTGGGGTACGCACTTCGTTACCTTCATCCTTTTCTTCCTGGCGTTCTCCTCCATCCTGGGTAATTACTACTTGGCTCAGGCCAACATCGAGTACCTGACCAAGTCGACAACCTGGCTCAACGTGTTCCGCGTGGTTGTGGTTGGGTTCGTGTTCTTCGGTGCTGTCGGCTCCCTCCCGCTGGTCTGGGCGCTGGGCGATACTTTCGCGGCGTCGATGGTCTTCATCAACCTCATCGCGATCATCCCGTTGGGTGGGGTGGCCTTCAAGCTGCTCAAGAACTACGGTGAGCAGAAGCGGCAGGGGCTCGATCCGGTGTTTAACCGTGACATGCTCCCTGAGCTCAAGAACGTCGAGGTGTGGGACGGCTCCGACCCGGTCACTCGTCGTAGCGAGGAAGACCGCCGCAAGCTCGAAGGTCGAAGCGAATGGCCGATCGTCTAACTGCTTACGTGCACGGATTGGTGCAGGGCGTGGGCTTCCGCTGGTGGGTGCGCGGTGAGGCCGTCGAACTGGACCTCACCGGGTCTGCCACCAATCTTCCCGATGGTCGCGTCTGCGTCGTCGCGGAAGGCTCGGGTGATCACCTCGAAGAGTTGCTCCATCGGCTGCAGGAAAAACGGACGTCCCATCGTCGCCCAGGTCGGGTGGACCGAGTGGCTTTCAAGTGGTCCCCGGCCAAGGGCGAGCGCGGGTTTAGTGTCGAATAGTCCTGTCGGGCCCAGGTGTTAATCTGACCGGGTGCATTTGAAGTCGTTGACACTTAAAGGATTTAAGTCCTTTGCGTCTGCGACGACCCTGAAATTTGAGCCCGGCATCTGCGCGGTGGTCGGGCCGAACGGGTCGGGTAAGTCGAACGTGGTGGATGCGCTCGCCTGGGTCATGGGGGAGCAGGGCGCAAAGACCCTGCGTGGCGGCAAGATGCAGGATGTCATCTTCGCGGGGGCGGGGGATCGTCAGCAGCTCGGCCGCGCTGAGGTGACGTTGACCATCGATAATTCTGATGGTGCGCTGCCCATTGAGTACAGCGAGGTCTCGCTCACGCGCCGGATGTTCCGCGATGGTGCGAGCGAATACGAGATCAATGGTGCCAAGGCCCGGCTCATGGATATCCAAGAGCTGTTGTCGGATTCCGGTATTGGCCGCGAGATGCACGTCATCGTCGGGCAGGGCCGACTTGCCCAGATCCTGGAGTCGAAGCCGGAGGAGCGTCGCGCCTTCATCGAGGAGGCGGCGGGTGTGCTCAAGCACCGCCGCCGGAAGGAGAAGGCGCAGCGCAAGCTCGTTGGCATGCAGGCGAATCTGGATCGCCTCACTGATCTCACTTCGGAGCTTAAGCGCCAGCTCAAGCCGCTGGCCAGGCAGGCAGAGGCGGCGCAGCGGGCGGCGACGGTCCAGGCCACGCTTCGCGACGCCCGCTTGCGGCTGGCCGGCGATCGCGTCCAGCGTCTCCGGCAAGAGTTTGAAGATGCGGACCGCCGCGCTCGCCTGCTCGCGGAGGAAGTAGAGGAGCTCACCGAGCGGCTGGAAGAGGCTAGCGACGTGCAGGTCACGCTCGAAGGTCAGCTGGAGGGGATCACTCCGCAGGCGGAGGAGGCTCAGCAGCTGTGGTTTTCGTTGTCCACGCTGGCGGAGCGGGTCTCCGCGACCTCGCGTATCGCGGCGGAACGCAGTGCCAATGCTGGAGCCCAGATCGCTTACGCCGGGCAGGATCCGGAGGTGCTGGAGCGGCGCGCGGCGGAGGCAGAGGAAGAGTTTGAACTGCTCACCGAAACCGTGGACATGGCTCGTGAGCGGCTGGAGTCGATTCGCGATGAGGTGATGGACCGGGAAGAGGCGCGGAGGGAAGCCGACTCCGAGCACATGGCGCAGGTGCGCGCGATCGCGGATCGTCGAGAAGGTGTGGTCCGCCTCATCGCTGCGGAAGAGTCCCTCGCTGGCCAGGTCGCGGGCGCGGAGGAGGAGATCGCGCGCCAGGAGGAAACCCTCGCCGAAACGTTGGCGCGCACCACCGCCGCCGAAGCCGAGGTGACGGAGGTGGCCGCCACACTCCAGGAATTGGGTGGACGGCGGGAGCCCTTGGACGAGGCGCATGTGCGGGCGGCGAGCGAGGCCGGAGCCGCCGAGAAGCGCCTTGACCAGCTGCGGGAGCAGCAGCGTCAGCGGGAGCGGGCGGTGTATTCGCTGCAGGCGCGGATCGATACGCTGCGCCAGAATGCCCCGACCGTCGACGCCGCCGAGAAACTAGGGGAGTGGACCGCCCTCGCCGACCTCATCAGCAGCTCCGAGCCGCGCGCGGTCTCTGCTGCGCTGGGGGCACACGCCGAAGCACTGACCGGCCACCTCAGCGACGGTCTGCTCGCCGAACTCGCCGGTAGCACCCGCACCGTCCTCATCGACGCCAGCGACTCTGGTCAATCCTGGCGGCTGGACGCCACGCTGCCGGATGGGGTGACGTGGATTCTGGACCACGTGGACGTCGATAAGCGAATTCTTGTGGCAATCAACCGATTGCTTGCCGACGTCGTCCTCACCGCCGACCTGCCCACCGCCCGGAAGGCGGTGGCACACGACCCGCGGCTGCGGGCCGTGACCCGCGACGGCGTGCTGTGCGGGCAGGGGTGGGTGCAAGTCGGCCATGGTGCGACCACTCCGGTCGAAGTCAGCGCGCAGATTGCGGATGCTGACAAGGAACTCGTTAGCGCGCGAGCGGAGTTGGAAGAATTGTCCGGCACGCTCGCCGGTGCCAGCATCGCGGCGGAGGATGCGCGCGTCGATGCCGCAGCGAAGAAGGCCGCGCTGCGCGAACACGACCAGTCGGTGGTCGCGTGGGAGAGGGATGCCGCGCGTTTGCGGAAGCAATACGAGGCCAACCGGGCGGAGCACCAACGCGCCGCCGAGCGTGCCACGGGTGCTGAAGCCCGACTCGCCGGACTGCGCGATGAGTTGACGCAGGTGCGCGATCGCTTGGCCCGAGTCGACGATGCGGATGCGCCGGAGGAGCCATCGACGCTTGCCCGAGACGAAGCGCAGACAGCGTTGGCGCAGATTAAGGCCATGGAAATGGAGGCGAGCCTCGCGCTGCGCACCGCCGAGGAGCGCGCCAACCAGGCCGCGGGCAAGGGGGAGAACCTACGCCGCCAGGCTGTGCATGAGCGACAGGCGAAGGCCCGCCACGATGAAGCCATGCGACGGCGTCGAGAAGCAGCTGAGCTCGCGGAGAGCGTGGAAAAGCATGCCCGTGACCTCGCGGCGCGAGTAAACGACGCGACGGCGCGGGCAGTGACCAACCGCGACGAGCTGACCCAGCGGCGCACAGCGATCTCCACGGAGCTCGCACGGGCAAAAGATAAGGTCAGCGCGGCCCGCAACCAGCTCTCCCGCCTCACCGACAATGCGCACGCCGGCGACATTGCCCGTTCCCAGGCGCAGGTGCGTATCGACGAAGCCGAGTCGAAGATCGTCGAGCAACTCGGCGTACCCATCGCCGACTTGATGGCCGACTACACCCCCGACGAGGACTTCAACCGGCCGGAGGAAGAAAAGCGCCTCAAGCAGGCCGAAAAGGACCTCACCGCCCTGGGCAAAGTCAACCCCTTGGCGCTCGAAGAATTCAAGGCGCTGGAGGAACGCTACGAGTTCCTATCCACCCAGCTCGACGATGTTATCCAGGCCCGCAAAGACCTCTCCGGCGTCATCGACGACGTCGACGCCCGAATCCTGCAGCTATTCACCGATGCCTGGCACGACGTCGAAGCTCAATTCCCGCACGTCTTTGGCACGCTCTTCCCCGGTGGCGAAGGTCGACTCATCCTCACCGACCCCGATGACCTGCTCACCACCGGCATCGACGTCGAAGCCCGTCCCCCGGGCAAGAAGGTCAAGCGCCTTTCCTTACTCTCTGGCGGCGAAAAATCTCTCACCGCGCTGGCGATGCTCGTCGCCATTTTTAAGGCGCGACCCAGCCCCTTCTACGTCATGGACGAAGTCGAAGCAGCGCTGGACGATGTCAACCTTCGCCGCCTCATCGCGCTTTTCGAAGACCTGCGCAAAGACTCCCAGCTCATCGTGATCACTCACCAAAAACCCACGATGGACGTAGCGAACGTCCTCTACGGCGTCACCATGCGCGGAGATGGCATCACCCGAGTCCTCAGCCAGAGAATGAGCCCTCAGCACGAACCTAGGTGAGAATTCCGGCCAGTCCTGCCACTATGGACACTATGAACTTGACCATTGTCTCCATTGCGCTTGCCGCACTCGTCGTCCTTCTCCTCATCATCGCCATCGTGGCTATCGGATTGAACCGCCGAAAGAGCAAGACGGTGAGCTTTGAAAAGAACGAAGAAGAACCGAAAGAGCTCACCCAGCAGGAGAAATCCGGCAACTACCAAGCCACCGGTGGTTTCAACTTCGCCCCAGCCAAGCAGGCCGAGAAGGAGCCCGTGCCGGTCGTTCCGGTGGTTCCCGTCGAGCCGGAGAGGGTATTCGAACCGGAGCCAGTTGAACCGGTCGAGGTGGCGGAGCCCGTCGAGACTGGCGTCGTCATCGATGAAGCCACAGTTGAAGAAGATGTGCAGTCCGCTTCCGAACTGGACCTGAACCCAGTGGTTGTCGAACCGGTTGAGGTGGCAGAGTCCGTCGAGTCTGACGTCGTCTTCGATGAAGCCGTGGTTGAGGGAGATGTGCAGTCCGCTTCCGAGCTAGACCCCAACCCGGTGGTTGTCGAACCGGTTGAGGTGGCAGAGCCTGAGGTTATCGCCGAAGAAGAAGAGGTTGCCGAGGTTGCGCCCGAGCTCGTCGAGACTGACGTCGTTCTCGATGAAGCCACAGTTGAAGAAGTTTCGTCGTCCGCTTCCGGGCTAGACCCGAACCCAGTGGTTGTCGAACCGGTTGAGGAACCGGCAGTGGAAGAAGAAGTGCTCCCGGAGCCCGAGGTTGTGGAGGAAGCTGAGGAGGCTGCCGCTGCGGCGGCGGTGACTGTCGATGCCGTCGAGGAGGCTGTCGAGCAGACTCCGGTCCCAGAGGTTGCGCCCGAGCCGGAACCGGTGCCCGCTGCGGTGGAGGAGATTGCTCCCGCATCAGGGCGTTTGGGTCGTCTGCGTGGGCGGCTGTCGCGTTCGCAAAACGTCATTGGGCAGGGTGTCCTGGGCATTCTGAGCGCGGGCGATTTGGATGAGGATGCGTGGGAGGAGATCGAGGACACGCTCATCATGGCGGATCTTGGCACGGCGGTGACCACGAAGGTGGTGGAGTCGCTGCGGCTGAAGATCGCCGAGCGTGGTGTGTCCAGCGAGGAGGAGGCGCGCGCGATGCTCCGTGAAACCCTCATCGAGGCGGGTGGTCCTCACCTGGATCGATCGATCAAGGCCATGCCTTATGAGGGCAAGCCGGCCGTCGTGCTCGTCGTGGGTGTCAATGGCACTGGCAAGACGACAACGACGGGCAAGCTGGCGCGTGTGCTCGTGTCGATGGGGCACACGGTGTTGCTCGGTGCGGCGGATACGTTCCGTGCTGCGGCGGCTGATCAGCTGGAGACGTGGGGGCGCCGAGTTGGGGCGTCGACGGTGCGGGGTTCGGAGGGGGCGGATCCTGCGTCGGTGGCTTTCGACGCTGTGGCCACGGGCATTGAGCAGCAGGCCGACGTCGTGCTTATTGATACCGCCGGGCGACTGCACACTGCGACGGGTTTGATGGATCAGCTGGGCAAGGTCAAGCGCGTGGTGGAGAAGAAGGCGGTTGTCGATGAGGTCTTGCTGGTTCTGGATGCGACGGTGGGCCAGAACGGTCTGACGCAGGCGCGGGTGTTCCGAGACGTCGTGGATATTTCCGGCGTTGTGCTGACCAAGCTGGATGGTACTGCGAAGGGCGGCATCGTTTTCCAGGTGCAGGAGGAGCTGGGAGTTCCGGTCAAGCTTGTTGGCTTGGGGGAGGGCGCTGATGATTTGGCGCCGTTCGACATCGCGGCGTTTGTGGACGCCCTCCTCGGGTAGAGACCGGGAGCAGGCGCGGGGGTAGCCTCCACCCCCGCCTAAACCTGTAGCGCTATCGAAACCTTTTCTATCGTCCTATAGTTAGCCACGGCAGTAAAACCTGTCGCACGATAGTTTAGGGAATTCGATAACGAGGAGGTCCGCACATGAACGCGGATGAAGTCATGATGGCGTCGGGAAACGCCAGTTGGATGCTCATCTCAGCATCGCTGGTGCTGCTGATGACGCCCGCGCTGTCACTGTTCTACGGAGGCATGACGGGTCGCCGTTCCGCACTGAACATGATGATGATGTCGTTTGGCACCCTGGGTGTGGTCAGCGTGGTGTACATCCTGTGGGGCTGGTCAATGTCCTACGGCACCGAGTCCTGGCTGGGCATCGTGGCCAACCCGCTGGAGTTCTTCGGCCTGCGGGACTCCATCACCGACTCCGCCGGTAACTACCTCGCCGGAGCATCCGGGTACGCCAACGTTATCGACATCGCCTTCCAGCTCACCTTCGCTGTTATCTCCACCGCATTGATCTCCGGAGCGCTGGCCGGCCGCGTGAAATTTGGCACCTGGCTGGTCTTCTCCGGACTGTGGTCGACCTTCGTCTACTTCCCCCTCGCCCACATGGTCTGGGGTGGGGGACTGCTGTCCCACGCGGAGAACGGCCTCGCCGCCTGGATGTTTGGCACCACGGACGGGGAAGCCACCATCGCCCCGATCGACTTCGCCGGCGGCACCGTCGTCCACATCTCCGCCGGAACGGCCGCGCTGGTGTTGGCCCTGCTCGTGGGCCGTCGCCGTGACTTCCTCACGGCCGCGCAGCGCCCCCACAACCTCCCCTTCGTCATGCTTGGTGCCGCTCTCCTGTGGTTCGGGTGGTTTGGTTTCAACGGTGGATCCGCGTTTGCCGCGGATGGTGCCGCAGGCATGGCCTGGCTGAATACGACTGCCGCAACGGCGGCAGCGATGCTGGGGTGGCTGGGCGTCGAGAAGCTCCGTGACGGCAATCCCACCTCGTTGGGTGCCGCCTCTGGTGTGGTGGCTGGCCTGGTCACCATCACCCCGGCGGCGGGTGCGCTGACGCCGCTGACCTCGATCATTCTGGGCGTTATCGGCGGCGCGCTGGCCTGCCTGGGCGTTGGGCTGAAGTACCGCTTTGGCTACGACGACTCCCTCGACGTGGTCGGTGTGCACCTCGTCGCCGGGCTGTGGGGAACCGTCGGGCTGGCGTTCGTGGCAACGGACAGCGGTGTTTTCACCGGCGGCGGCATTGACGGACTGAAGCTGCTCGTCGTGCAAATCGTCATCGCCTTGGTCACCATGATCTTCGCCGGAGTAATCACCGCGATCATTGGCCTCGCCCTGCGGGCAACGCTGGGCTGGCGCATCGACGACGAAGCCGAATTCGAGGGCATCGACATCCACGAGCACCGCGAATCCGCCTACGACGACCTAGTCGGACGCGAGCCACGACCCTTCACTGGAGGGGCAGTAGGATTTGTTGCGGGAGACCAGCCCGCCCGCCCATACTCGGGATCGGTGAGCACTTCCGCCGACGACGCCCGCGACAGCAACCAGGAGTAGAGAATGAAACTCGTGACAGCAGTAGTCAAACCATTCACGCTGGCAGACATTCGTGAGGCCCTCGAAGCAGTCGGAGTACACGGCATGACCGTCACCGAGACTCAAGGATATGGCCAGCAACGCGGACACACCGAGGTCTACCGCGGCGCAGAATACGCCACCGAGTTTGTGCCCAAGGTCAAACTGGAAATCCTCACCCGCGACAACATGCTCGATGATGTCCTCGACGCCGTGACCAAGGCCGCCTATACCGGCAAGGCCGGAGACGGCAAGGTGTGGGTGACCACCGTCGACCACGTCATTCGCGTCCGCACCGGCGAGCGCAACGATGATGCCATCTGATCCGAACCCGGATCACCGCCCGACCAGCCCGGATAACCACCCTGACCCCGCCGCAGTGCGGGAGCAGGTCGTGGCCCGGGCTTTCGGCCTTGTGCAGACCCTGCCGCTCCCGGACGGCTGCGCGCTCGTCGCCACCGGTTCCCTCGCGCGGCGGGAAATGACCGAGTATTCCGACCTCGACCTCATCCTCGTGCATCCGGCGGATAGCCCCCCAACTCCCGAGGAGGTTGAGCGAATTTGGACCCCGATCTGGGATGCCAAGTTCCGCCTCGACTACTCTGTGCGCACGCCCGAAGAATGCGCCAGCATGATCACCGCCGACTCCACCGCGGCGCTCGCACTGCTGGAAATGCGCCACCTCCGGGGAGACGCGGACCTCAGCGAGCGGGCCCATGCGCTCGTCCGCAGTCGGTGGCGCACCGAGATTTCCCGGAACTTCGACGCCCTGGTCTCCACGGCGGCGTCCCGCTGGCGGCGCGCCGGCTCGGTGGTCGCCATGACGCACCCGGACCTCAAGCACGGGCGTGGGGGGTTGCGGGACATTGATCTGCTCAATGCGCTGGCCATGGCGAACCTTTGTGATGCCGCGCCCGTGGCTCGCGAGCGCACCCTCCTGCTGGATACCCGGACTTTGCTGCACCGGGCGGCTCGCCGACTCCGGGATGTGCTCGACCCCGAGTTCGCCGAGGATATTTCCGCCCAGCTGGGGATGGCTGACCGCTACGAGCTGTCCACCACGCTGGCTGAATCTGCCCGTCGGGTCGATGACGCCCTTAACAGTGGGCTCACCACCGCCCGCGCCGTGCTGGCTGGCCGCTCCCGGGCGGTGTCCCGGCGGCCGCTTGACCTTGATGTTGTCGATGGTGGTGGGTACATCACGTTGTCGCGCAACCCGGACTATTCTGACTCCGCGTTGATGCTCCGTGTCGCGGCAGCCGCCGCTCGCACCGGGTTGCCCATCGCTGAGCACACGTGGCTGCAGCTCCAGAAAGTCCCCGCATTGCCACCCCGGTGGCCGGCGGCCGCGACCGATGACTTTTTCGCCCTGCTTGCCTCCCCGGAGCACAGTGCCCGGGTCATCGAGGACCTGGATCGACACGGCCTATGGGAGCCCATGGTTCCCGAGTGGGCGCACATCCGCGGGCGCCTTCCCCGCGAGCGAACCCACATCCACACGATTGATGCCCACTCGCTGGTCACCGTCGCCCAGTGCGCCGCGGCCACCGTGCAGGTGGCCCGCCCCGATCTGCTGTTGCTGGCCGCTTTGTTCCACGACATCGGCAAAGGCTACGGCCGCCCCCATGAGCAGGTCGGCGCCGAGTTCGTCGCCAGGATGGCACTTCGCCTGGGCCTGAACCTTCCGGACCGTTCGCGCGTGCAAACTCTCGTCGCGGAACACACCACCATTGCCCGCCTGGTGGCCACGGCGGATCCCGCCTCCGACGCCACCCGGGACCAGCTTCTCGACGCCCTCCATTACGACCTCATCAGCGTCAACCTGTTGGAGGTGCTCACCGAAGCCGATGCCCGCGCCACGGGCCCCGGAGTGTGGAACCGCCGCCTGGAGTCCGGACTGCGAACCCTCACCCGCCGAGCCCGGCACACCCTCACCGAGTTGGTCCCCGTCCGACCGCACCTCCACGCCCCGACGGATCTGGGGCTACGCCTCAACGACGAGGCCCAGACGCTTACCGTGTGGTGGCGGGGGAGCTACCAGCGGGAGTGCGTGCGGGTCCTGGCGGTGGCCGCGGCGAAGGCCTGGACGATCATGGGTGCTCGCCTGGCTAGGGACTCAGATGGCCTGGTGCACGTGGAGCTGGACGTGCGACCGGCCGTCGATACGCTCGTGGAAGCGGCTGACGCCGATGCCCTCGTGCAAGCCTATAAGTCGGGGGTTTACTCCACCGTGCCCCCGAGCCAGCCCGGGCCCACCGCGACCTATTGGAACGGCAACGTCCTGGAAGTCCGAACCGCCTTTCGCTCCGGCGTGTTGGGCGCGCTGCTGACCGTGCTGCCGGACGTGTCGTGGCTGGAGGCCCGGAGCCCGGGCGCGACCTTCATCGTGCAAGTAGCCATTCAGGGTGCGTTCGACCGGGCCCAGGTAGACAAGGATGTGACCCGGGCGCTTGCAACGGGCTAACATGGGAAAGTTGTAACTGCCCAAAATCCAGGGAGAGTGTCCTAGTGTTCGAGTCTCTGTCCGACCGCCTCCAAAGCGCCCTCACTGGGCTGCGCGGAAAAGGCAAGCTCACGGAGGCGGACATCAATGCCACTGCCCGCGAAATCCGCCTCGCGCTCCTCGAAGCCGACGTGTCCTTGGTGGTTGTGCGTGGCTTTATCAAGCGCATCAAAGAACGCGCCGCGGGGGCAGAGGTCTCCGAGGCGCTCAACCCGGCGCAGCAAGTGGTCAAGATCGTCAACGAGGAGCTCGTGGAGATCCTCGGCGGCGAAACCCGTCGTCTGCAGCTGGCAAAAACTCCGCCGACTGTCATCATGCTCGCTGGTTTGCAAGGTGCTGGTAAGACGACCTTGGCGGGCAAGCTGGCCAAGCACCTGATCAAGCAGGGCCACACCCCGATGCTCGTCGCTTGTGACTTGCAGCGCCCGGGGGCGGTCCAGCAGCTGCAGATCGTCGGTGAGCGAGCCGGAGTCCCCACTTTTGCTCCCGACCCGGGTACCTCGGTCGATTCCTTTGAGCACGAGATGGGGACCTCCCACGGTGATCCCGTGGCCGTGGCGCAGGCAGGCATCGAGGAAGCTCGCCGTACCCAGCATGACGTGGTCATCGTCGATACCGCCGGCCGTTTGGGCATCGATGAAACCTTGATGACGCAGGCGCGAAACATCCGCGACGCCGTCAACCCCGATGAGGTGCTCTTCGTCATCGATGCCATGATCGGCCAGGATGCGGTGAGCACCGCCGAGGCCTTCCGCGATGGCGTCGACTTCACCGGTGTTGTGTTGACCAAGCTTGATGGCGATGCCCGCGGTGGTGCCGCCCTCTCGATCCGCGAGGTCACCGGCAAGCCCATCATGTACGCCTCCACGGGTGAGAAGCTCGACGACTTCGATGTCTTCCACCCCGAGCGCATGGCCAGCCGCATCCTCGGTATGGGCGATGTGCTCAGCCTCATCGAGCAGGCGGAGCAGGTCTTTGACCAGCAGCAGGCGGAGGAGACCGCCGCCAAGCTCGGCGCGGGGGAGTTGACGCTCGAGGACTTCCTCGATCAGATGCTCATGATCCGTCGCATGGGCCCCATCGGCAACCTGTTGAAGATGCTGCCCGGCGGCAAGCAGATGAACCAGATGGCTGACATGGTGGATGAGAAGCAGCTTGATCGCATCCAGGCCATCATTCGCGGCATGACGCCCGGCGAGCGCTCCGACCCGAAGATCCTCAACGCTTCCCGCCGCAAGCGCATTGCCGCTGGTTCGGGCGTCACCGTCACCGATGTCAATCAGCTCGTCGACCGGTTCTTTGAAGCCAAGAAGGCCATGAGCCAGATGGCCGGCCAATTCGGGTTGCCGGGCGCGGGTGTGAATCGCTCCGCCACCAAGAAGAAGCCCAAGGGCCGCAAGGGTAAGGGTGGCAAGCGCAAGCCGGTGAAGAACCGTCCTACCCAGCCGCAGATGCCGGGTGGAATGCCGGGGATGCCTGACATGGCTCAGCTGCAGCAAATGCAGAAGCAGATGGAAGCAGGCGGTGGAATGTCGGGTATGCCTGGTATGCCGAAGCTCCCGGGAATGCCGAAGATGCCCAAGGGCATGGAGGGTATTGATTTGGATAACCTCGATTTTGGTCAGGGCAAGAAGTAGCTCTCCGGTTTTAACCTGAGTCCAGTCGGGTTTAATCTGGAGGCATGAGTCGCACCCCGCTCGTTCGGCAGGTCCACCATGACATCGGCGCCAAGCCGTTTATCGCGATTTGGGAGGTCACCCGGGCCTGCCAGCTCGTGTGTAAGCACTGCCGTGCGGACGCCCAGCATTCCGCCGCGCCCGGCCAGCTCAGCACCGAGGAGGGTTTCGCTCTCCTCGATTCCCTAGCTAGCTACGACAAGCCCACACCCCTCGTCGTCCTCACCGGGGGAGACCCCTTCGAGCGCGCCGACTTGGTGGACCTCACCCGCTACGGCACTTCCCTGGGTCTTAATGTGTCCCTCTCCCCGTCGGTGACTCCTCGGCTGACCCGCACGAGCTTGGAAGAGCTTCACGACGCCGGTGGTTCCGCCCTGTCCCTCTCCCTCGACGGTGCCACCGCCGCCACCCACGACAGCTTCCGCGGCTTTGACGGCACCTTCGACGCAACGATCAGCGCCGCGCGCACCGTCACCGACGTCGGCTTCCGGCTTCAAATCAACTCCACCCTCACCGCGGGAAACGTGCGTGAGGCCCCGGCGCTTCTGTCCCAGGTTATTGACCTCGGCGCGCGCCTGTGGAGCGTGTTTTTCCTCGTCCCCACCGGCCGAGGTTCGAGCCTGGCAGCCCTATCGGCTGAGCAGCGCGAGGACGTGCTCCACTGGCTCCATGACGTCTCCGATCGTGTCGCCATCAAGACGACGGAGGCGCCGCAGTACCGCCGCGTGGTCATTCAGCGCAGCCAGCCCGGCGCCACCTATGCAGGTGGCGAACTGTACCGCTTCCTCACTGCGGAAACCTCCCGCTTGCTGGGTCCCCAGCCAGCTGCTTCTCGACGCCGCCCTCGCCCACCCATGGCCATCAACGCCGGCAGCGGCTTCGTGTTCATCGATCACCTCGGAGACGTCTACCCCAACGGCTTCCTGCCTCTGCACTGCGGAAACGTCAAGCAGACCCCATTGCCGGAGATCTACTCCGACTCCCCGGTCTTCCAGGCCCTGCGCGACTCCGCCCAGTGGCAGGGAAAATGCTCCGTATGCGAATTCGCCACCGTCTGCGGAGGGTCACGGTCCACCGCCTACGCCATGACAGGTAACCCCCTCGCCTCAGACGAGACCTGCTCGTGGACGCCGAAAGCGTGGGGGATTTCTGATCGGGAGATGCACCCGGTATAGTTGTCCGAGTTCCTGCGTAGCGCCGCCCTTGACCACGGTCAAACGGACACGTCACACGCAGGTGAATCCAAGGGTTGAACCGGCCCGCCGGCAGTTGGCGGGTGACTGAACTGCCCAGTGACTTAAAGGAGCCATCATGGCTGTCAAGATCAAGCTTCAGCGCCTCGGCAAGATCCGCACCCCGCACTACCGCGTGGTCATCGCCGACGCCCGCACCCGCCGCGACGGCAAGGTCATCGAGAACATCGGTATCTACGAGCCCAAGCAGGACCCCTCCATCATCCAGATCGATTCTGAGCGCGCTCAGCACTGGCTGTCCGTCGGTGCCCAGCCGACCGAGCCGGTTCTCGCTCTGCTGAAGGTCACCGGTGACTGGCAGAAGTTCAAGGGCATCAGCGGCGCCGAGGGTACCCTCCGCGTTGCCGAGCCCAAGCCCTCCAAGCTGGACCTGTTCAACCAGGCCCTCTCCGAGGCTAACGATGGTCCGTCCCTCGAGGCCGTGACCGAAAAGAAGAAGAAGGCCAAGGAAGAGGCCGAGGCCAAGGCTCAGGCTGAGAAGGAGGCCGCTGCCAAGGCTGCCGCCGAGGAAGCCGCAGCTGCTGAGGCCGCCGCTGCCGTTGAGGCTGAGGACGTCGCCGTTGAGGTCGCCGAGGAGACCGCAGAGTAAATCTGCCTCCTCTTTTCCACGATCATCCCCTTGCCAATGGCAGGGGGATTTTTGGGTTGGGGGACACGAAGGTGCTGGGGTAGGTCGCGCGCGGATGGAGGTTCATCACTCGTAGCCCTTAGGGTGCTAAGCCCTCTGAGTCGATGGAAACCCGCACTTCCTAACAACTTGGCAGGTTTGGGAAGGGGATTGACCTCGGAGTTGTTAGGAAGTGCGGGTTTTGGGCTCCTCTTGAGACAACGTGTGCTGGAGCTTCGGGTCGGGGCTTGACAGGGTGCTCGTGGCGGTAATTCTGGTCAGGAGGTGACCAGAGGTTGGATTTCCATCACCTTATGTCCGCTAATCCGGCGCTCCTGCTCGGTAAACTTCAACACTGCGTGATGCGCTAGATCAGCGGCGCCATGTCCACACCCACAGTGTGGCCCATCGAAAAATCCACCAGTGCCCACTGCTAGAGTTTTGCTTATGGATAGTAGAGATGAGCAGGCCTTAAGAGCGGCGAAGCTCTACTATGAATCGGAATTGAGCCAAGCGGAAGTAGCTGCCGAGATTGGGGTCTCTCGACCCACTGCAGCCAAGTTGCTGCAGCACGCACGGCAGCGTGGTTTCGTCACCGTAGAGGTGCACGATCCACGAGAGATGGGCGGGGAAGTCGCGCAGCGACTCGTGGAGAAGTTTGCTTACACCGGACTTGTTGAGGTGCGGGTTGTCCAAGCCGCGCGACAACGAGAAGAGGAGCTGCTGCGCGAGCTCGGCCGGATGGGCGCAATGGTGCTGTCCGAGCACGTCCAAGATGGCCAATTGGTCGGCGTCTCCTGGGGCAACACGATGTATTCGGTTGCCAAGTGCCTGGATCACCACGCTCATCGCGGCGTTGAGATCGTCCAACTCAAGGGCGGCCTGAGCTATACCCAGTCGTCTACCAATGACATTGAAACCATTAATCTCTTCTGCCAGGCCTTCGACGCCTTCGCTCGTACGCTGCCCCTGCCGGTGATCTTCGACAACGTCGAGGCAAAGCGCATCGTGGAGCAAGACCGTCACATCGCACACTTGCTGGAGCTGGGTCGACGAACCGACGTCGTGATCTTCACCGTCGGTGCCACCACCAAGGAATCGCTGCCGCTCACCATGGGCTACCTCAGCGAGAAGGAGACCGAGACGCTGGTGGAGCGAGCAGTAGGGGATGCCTGCTCTCGTTTCTTCACTCGCGACGGGGAGATCGCGTTGCCCTCCGTTGACGAGCGCACCGTGGGAATCACGTTGGATGACCTCTCTACGCGCCCTACCCGAATCCTTGTTGCCGGAGGGCGGGAAAAGGCAGAGGCCATCGAGACGGCGCTGCGAATGGGCTTAGCCACCCACCTCGTCGTTGACTCGGTTGTTGCAGCCCAGATCCTGGGTTAAAAGGAAAAGCCCTTGACGTCCGCAGGGGCGTCAAGGGCTTCAGTCGTGGGGTGTACCTAAAGCGCCACCACGCCGACAATCGCAGCGTTGAGCATGTTGGTGCAGAAGCCGGCGAACAGGGCCTTGAGGCCTAGTTGGGCGATGTCGGATCGTCGTTCGGGGACAAGTGCTCCGAAGGCGCCGATCTGGATGGCGATGGAGGAGAAGTTGGCGAAGCCAGCCAGGGCGAAGGTGGTGATCATGATGGCCTTCGGGCTGAGCACGTCGACGTATTCGGAGAAGGACGTGTAGCCGACGAATTCGTTGATGATCGTCTTTTGTCCGATGAAGTTACCGACGAGGCTGGCCTCGTCCCACGGCACGCCCAGGGCCCAGGCGAGCGGGGAGAAGATGATGCCGAAGAGGCCTTCGAGGGACCAACCTTCTTGGCCGAAGATGTTGCCGATGCCGCCGAGCATGGCCGAGAGCATGGCGATGAGGGCGACGAAGGCGATGAGCATGCAGCCGACGGTGACGGCGATGCGGCCACCGGCCATGGCGCCGGAGCCGAGGGCGTCGATAATGTTTTTGTTCTCTTCGTCGCGGATGGTGCGGACGTCGGCGGAGGCGACGGACTCTTCGGTCTCGGGGATGAGCGCTTTGGCCATGATGAGGGAGCCGGGGGCGTTCATAACGGAGGCCGCGAGGAGGAAGGGCAGCGGCGCGCCGAGCAGGGAATAGCCGATGAGGGTGGAGCCGGCGACGGAGGCGAAGCCGCCGGTCATGCAGGCAAACAGTTCGGAGCGGGTGAGCTTAGGCAGCCAGGGGCGGATGACCAAAGGTGCCTCGGATTGGCCGAGGAAGATGACGGTGGAGGCCCACACTGACTCGACTTTGGAGGTGCCCAGGAGTTTGTTGAGGGCTGTGCCGACGATCTCGACGAACCATTGGAGGATGCGCAGGTAGTACAGCGCTCCGATGATGGCACCGAGGAAGATGATGACGGGGAGGACGTTGAGGGCGAAGACGAAACCAACGCTCTCTCCGAAGAGGGGGCCGAAGACGAAGGAGGTGCCTTCGGCAGTGAAGTCAATGAGTTTTTGGATGCCATCGGCGGTCCATTTAAGCGCTGCGAACCCGGGCTCCCATTTGAGCACGAGGAGGGCGAAGGTGACCTGCATCGTGAGGCCGACGCCGAGGGTGCGCCAGTTGATCTTCTTGCGGTTGGACGACAACAAAATGACGACCGCGAAGATAAGCGCGATGCCAATGAGTCCTTGGAAACGTTCCATGGTGGACTACTTCCCTTCGAGGGCGTCGGGGCCGAAGGAGTTCGGCAGGAGGTCGTCGAATGCGAGGGAGACGGGGTTGCCGTCGGGATCCTCGACGATGACGCGTTCGCAGTGGAATTCCCTTAAGACTTGGCGGCAGGCGCCGCAGGGCCAGCAGGGGGCGGCCTTGAGGCCGACCACCGCGACCGCCGACAAGCGGGGTGGCGAACCTGCGGCGATCATGGTGGTGACGGCATTGCGTTCGGCGCAGATCGCTTCGCCGTAGGCGGCGTTTTCGACGTTGCAGCCGGTGTAGAGGGTGCCGTCTGCGCTGACCAGGGCGGCTCCGACGGGGAAGGAGCTGTACGGGGCGTAGGCGCGGGTGGCGGCGTCTCGGGCTGCCTGGAGTAGCTCGGTATCGCTGAGTTGGGTCATGGCCGGGGTCCTTTCTGCAGGGCAACCATGAAGCGAACAAAAGAGAAATTATCGGTTGACAATTGTTCTAGGAACGATGATAATCGGGTCATACCGGGCTACGCAAGTAGTCAGAGTCACAAAATTCGTCCTATACCGAGGAGTACACAGTGACCACCGAATCCTTTGACGCCGTAGACGTCATCCGCACGAAGCGGGACGGCGGCGAATTATCCTCCGAACAAATCAACTGGATCATCGACGCCTACACCCGCGGCATCGTCGGTGATGAACAGATGGCCGCGCTGAATATGGCCATCTTCCTGCGGGGAATGAACCGATCTGAGATCGCGCAGTGGACTCAGGCGATGATTGATTCCGGCGAGACCATGAGCTTCGCGTCTCTGTCCAAGCCGACCACGGACAAGCACTCGACCGGTGGGGTGGGGGACAAGATCACCCTCCCGCTCGGCCCGCTCGTCTCCTCCTACGGGGTGGCTGTCCCGCAGCTGTCCGGCCGAGGTCTTGGTCACACCGGCGGCACGCTGGACAAGTTGGAAGCCATCCCGGGGTGGATGGCGGACGTGAGCAACGAACGTCTCATGGAGATCCTCGAGGATTCTGGGGCCGTGGTCGCTGCCGCCGGAGCGGGCCTGGCACCGGCGGATAAGAAGCTCTATGCCCTGCGTGACATCACGTCCACGGTGGATTCGATCCCCCTCATTGCCAGCTCGATCATGTCGAAGAAGATCGCGGAGGGAACGTCCTCGCTGGTCCTCGACGTCAAAGTCGGCTCCGGCGCGTTTATGAAGGACCTTGACTCCGCTCGCGAGCTCGCCCGCACGATGGTCGACCTCGGCACGGATGCGGGCGTGAACACCCGCGCCCTGCTCACCGACATGAACACCCCGCTCGGCCGCTGCATCGGAAATTCCCTCGAAGTACGCGAGTCGGTGGAGGTGCTCGCCGGTGGCGGCCCCGCCGACATCATCGAGCTGACCTGCGAGCTAGCCCGCAACATGCTGGAGTTGGCAGGCATCCCAGACGCGGATGTCGAGGAGGCTCTCAAGGATGGTCGCGCCATGGATTCGTGGAAGAAAATGATCCGCGCCCAAGGCGGTGACCCGGATGCCCCCTTGCCGGTGGCTCCGCACACCCACGATGTCCTCGCCGAGCGTGATGGCTACGTCACCGAGTTGGAGGCTCTGGCCTTAGGTGTGGGATCGTGGCGCCTCGGCGCCGGGCGTGCCCGCAAGGAAGACCCCGTGCAGCTCAGCGCCGGCATCGAGATCCATGCCGGGCTGGGGGAGAAGGTGACCAAGGGGCAGAAGATCCTCACCCTCCACACCGAAACCCCGGAACGCTTCGAGCGCGCCCTCGAGTCCATCAACCACGGCGTGAGCATTGGGGATGAGGCACCCGCCCCGCGCACCCTTATTCATGACCGCATTATCTAAAAGGAACACCATGAACCGTACTGAACTCGCCCACACCATCGACCACACTCTGCTCAAGCCGGAAGCCACCCCGGCCCAGGTCGCCGCACTCATCGACGAGGCTGCCGCCCTGCACACCTACTCCATCTGCGTATCACCGTCCATGCTGCCGGTGACCACGCCAGACGACGTCAAGGTCGCCACCGTCTGTGGCTTCCCCTCGGGAGCCGTGCACTCGGAGATCAAGGCCGCGGAGGCTGCCCTGTCTGTTGAACAGGGTGCCGATGAGGTGGACATGGTGATCAACCTCGCCAACGCCGTCCAGGATGATTTCGACGCCGTCGAGGCCGACATCCGCGCCGTCCGCGAGGCCATTCCCACCGCCGTGCTCAAGGTCATCCTCGAGACCGCAGCACTCTCGGATGAGCAGGTCACCCAGTGTTGCCTCGCCGCCGAGCGTGCGGGAGCCGACTTCGTGAAAACCTCCACCGGATTCCACCCGGCTGGTGGCGCTTCCGTCCACGCCATCGAACTGATGAATGCTGCTGTCGGCGGTCGCCTGGGCATCAAGGCCTCCGGCGGCATCCGCGATACCGACACCGCGCTGGCCATGCTCGCCGCCGGTGCCACCCGCCTGGGCTGCTCGTCCAGCGCTGACGTTCTGGAGGGCCTCAAGTGAATCCCAACGACTGGATGACCCACGATCCCGACCCGATCACTCGCGCCGAGATCAAAGAGCTTATCGACGCCTCGTCCCCCGAGCTCGCAGACCGCTTCGCCGGTCCGCTGGAGTTCGGCACCGCGGGCCTGCGCGGCCCGATTGCCGGTGGCGAATCGGCCATGAACGTCGCCACCGTCACCCGCGCCTCCGCCGGGCTTGGCGCCTGGCTGGTGTCGAAGACCCCGCGCCCCCGCGTCGTCGTCGGTTGCGATGCCCGCCACCGTTCGTCCGATTTCCAGCGCGCCACCGCCGAGGTGCTCGCTGCCGCCGGGTGCGAGGTGCTCCTCCTTCCCGCGCAGCTCCCGACCCCGGTCACCGCCTTCGCTGTGCGTCACCTCGACTGTGATGCCGGTGTCATGGTCACCGCTTCCCACAACCCGCCCCAGGACAATGGCTACAAGGTCTACCTTGGTGGGAGGGTTGTCAACAGCGACAACGAAGCCGGCGTGCAGCTCGTCTCCCCGGCGGACAAAGAGATCGCCGCCGAGATCGCGGCCGCCGGTTGGGCTGACGAGATTCCGCGGAGCACCGAGGGCGTGCAGAACGTCGACGTCCTCGACGCCTACCTGGAGCGCGCCGTCTCCCTGGTCCCAACCATGGAACGAGACATGCCCATCGTCATCACCGCCATGCACGGAGTCGGAGGCGAAGTCCTCCGCACCGCGCTGTGGCGGGCCGGGTTCATCAACATCATCCCCGTCGCCGAACAGTTCACCCCGGACCCCGACTTCCCCACCGTCGCCTTCCCCAACCCGGAGGAAGCAGGCGCCCTGGACCTGGCGATCGCCACCGCGGAGCGCGAGGGAGCCCGCCTCATCCTCGCCCTTGACCCGGATGCTGACCGCTGTTCCGTCGCCATCCCGCAGGGCGATGGCTGGGTGCAGCTCACCGGCGACCAAGTCGGCGGACTCCTCGGCGAGGATGCCGCCCGCAGAAGCGCCGTCGGTACCCTGGCCTGCTCGATCGTGTCCTCGCGACTGCTCTCCCGCATCGCCGAGAACCACGGTTTGAACTTCCAGCCCACCCTCACCGGCTTCAAGTGGATCGCTCGCACCGAGGGCCTGGTCTACGGCTACGAGGAAGCCCTCGGCTACTGCACCGACCCGGAGTTCGTCCGCGACAAGGACGGCATCACCGCCTGCCTGCGCGTGGCCGACCTCGCCGCCCGGACCGATCTCGGAGAATTCCTCGCCGATATCGGCACCGTCTACGGCTGGTACCTCACCGCCCCGCTGACCATCCGCATGGAAGACCCCGCGGACATTGCGGCGGCACTGGGCCGATTGGCTGCCAACCCGCCGGAGCAGTTCGCCGGATCGCCCGTGACCAGCACCATCGACCTGGCCGACGGCTACCTCGGACTGCCCGGAACGCCCGGCCTAGCAATCCTCACTGGCGCCGCCGACCGCGTCATCGCACGGCCCTCAGGCACCGAGCCGAAGCTCAAGTGCTACCTCGAAGTCATCGCCGAATCCCCCGAAGAAGGGCGCGCCCGACTGGAGGAGATCAAGCGCGAACTGGCTGTCGCACTGGGCGTTTAGCGGAGCAATTTACCCACATTGGCCTCCCTCTGGCTTCGGAGGGAGGCCATTCAAGCGGTTGTGGGGTTCGTGCCGAGGATCAAGAAGTTCGCATTGCCTCAAAGACTCGTTCAACGGACGGTGCTTGAAGTACCTCGCCAGTTCTCCCATCGAAGAGAACGACGACACGATCAGCTGTCACTGCTAGCTCCAAGTCATGAGTCACGGTGACGAGTGCGGATCGAGGAGTGACCGTGTCGCGCAAAAGGGGCTCTTCCACTTAGAGAGTGCGTCTTAGATCCGAGTGGTCGGTGCAATACCCTGATGCCTGCGGGGAGGACGCGCGTGTTGCTGGGTGGAGGCAGGCCACTATTCAGATGGCTGTGGCCTACCCGAGCCGCCTTGGGGAGTACCTGTAAGAAATCCCCCGGCGCACACAGTTTGATACGCCCGGAGTCAGCTACTTACCAAAACCCAACGGTCAGCAGTGCACTACCCCCGGAACATCGCGTCAAGTGTGTCCCCGACCACTTGACACAAACATTGGGGCACCCCCAATAATCACCCTCAGTAGATGGGCTTTCTCACATTTCCTGCGCTTTGCGTTTAGAGTGACGGGGGACACTCACTAAATGCCAAGGAGATTCCCGGTGACACCACTGAAACGGATCGCCGCCGTGGCTGCGGCCTTCATTATGACCGGGGGGGGTCGTGCCCGCGGTAGCCATTGCCCAAGCTGACCGTACCGTCACCCCCGATGAGATCGACGCCTACGTCGCCGAATATGAGCAAGATCCACATGTCACCCCCGTGGTGGACGGTGTCGGAGGCGTCAGCGACACCGAACTCGCCGCCTATCACGATCTCGTCCGCGCCACCCAGGCAGCAGGCGAGCCTGAAACATCGCTGGCCCCTGGAGAAATGTGGTCCGATACTATCGGCCTACCCGCAGACGTGAGCAAGGCAGACGCTGATGCAGCAAAGATCGCTATAGCCACCGAGCAGGACGCCCTACCCAGTATCAATTCCCTGAACAGTCTGGATAGGCTCGATGATCAGACGATGGCGCGGGCATCAAACTGCAGGACTTTCTTCTTCTCGCCCCACCAGGTGTGCGGTGCCATCCTGGCGGCCTACGAATCCCTGGGTGGACAGTTCGGCTGGCTCATGCACCCGGTCGAACCGATGTATCTCAACCCTGACGGACAGGGCTACCGTCAGAGGTTCCGCAACGGCTTCATCTACTGGCACCCGAACACCGGCGCCCACGCCGTGACTACCCGCAGTGCAGTGGTGTGGGACCGCAACGGATGGGAACAGGGATGGCTCGGATACCCGACGCGCGCAGAGGTTCCGGTGCGAGGTACGACTCCCCAAGACGGTGAACTGAATGGTTGGGTGCAGTACTTCCAGGGTGGAAGAATGTATCGCACTCCGTTGGCACAAGGCGCTCATGTCGCTAGCATTAACGGCCTGATCCTCGACAAGTGGCTGGCTATGGGGGGTCCCGACAGTGAACTCGGATTTCCGATAGCTGATGAAGCCAAAACCGCCGACGGTATCGGACGCTTCAGTGTCTTCCAACACGGCAGCATTTACTGGCACCCCCACCACGGAGCGCACCCCGTTTTCGGTGAAATTCTTCACCAGTGGGCAACAGCAGGCAGTGAAATGGGAACGCTTGGCTATCCCGTTGAAGATCCAACAGGGGGCTCCTCGCTTTCAGTAAGTCAGCAGTTCCAGGGGGGATTCCTATCCTCCCCTCACGTCCCAGTAAACCTATTCGGCGACTTAGGTAGATACTCTCTTGGTGTACTTTCGCCGGAAACGTTCCAACCTTCCATTGAGGGATCATCAGCAGTTCTTGAAAATAATGACTTCCGAGTGTCACTGACCCCAGGTGGGAAATTCGATATAGGTTATGATATCACATTCAAAAATCCTTCCGAAAACCCCAATTTTCGCATTCTAGTGGGCCTCCCCGATGGCTTACATCTTGAATCCAGGTATACGAGCCGAGTCAGTGTTGTAAACGCTGCGGGTCAAGAAATTGCTGCTATCGTAACTCCAACATCCCTTGTTCATTCAGACAACTGGGTCGACATTGACACCCAGCTCAATGGCAACGAAGTCACGTTTCACCTTTCGGGCGACGAATCGGCAAATATGATGCGGAATCATGCGAGGGCCCAGCATGCCGAGCTTCGAGTTAGTGGCGTGGCTGTAGGGGATGCGGTCTCGAACTACGTCGGAATTAACGCCGGGGATCACGAAAAGGCTGTCTGTCAAAATGAACTTTACCACTGCGTGCGAGCTTATCGATCAGGTGCTCATGAACAAGCGAAAGCTGTAGGAGAGAGTTTGGTCTTACCTCCTCATGACAACGAAGGCGATGCTGCCCGACACTGCGTGTGGCAGGGTCTGACTACCGATGCATCAAACGCCGGATTCGCGTCACGAATGGCGCAAGCGCATGAGCGCGATGTCATCTCTGATCCAAATGGAGTGTATACACCAGCGCAGACTGCAGGAATGGACATCTACAACAATTACACTGGGCGCCAAGTTGGAATCCGGTTGGATGGGAAACCTGAAGAAATTGAGAATGTTTGCATAAGATACGCCTTGTCGGCGCGAGAAACTCTAGCTCCCCAAAATGAACTCCCCCTCTACGGCAATGATTTGGTGGTCTTGAAACGTGACCTCAACTAACAAATGGAGAAGAAGAGTGGGCATCGGCCTACTTTTTCTATCCGGTTTGGTGCTTGGGTATCTACTCCGCTACAGTCTTCTGCCAATTGAAGCTGTCCTAGAGCGAGAGATGCGTTGGATCCTGGGCTTTTTCATCAGTCAGATAATTCTGTTTGGAATAATAGTCGCCACAGGTGCTATCTTGTATCGTTATCGACGTGGGCAGTATCTCATTCTTGCTTTGGGGTGGGGAATGTGGAGTGGTTTCCTCGTTGGATATCTTTTCATTTTCACCTTTATGCTTGCGGTGTCAATATACGGGATTAGCCCCTGATATGGAATCCTCGTATTTAGCTCCAGAGAATACTAGGGGCACAGGAATTGCGTTGGGGTTTCGCAACCTGGACCACTACATTTTGTTGCGGTGTTTGATTTACTCTGGGCAGCTACAGGGGCGGATCAGCGCACTCCACGACGTGAAGAGCCAGCTTAGTCACGTAGGTGTCGTTCACCCGTGAGCATCGTCAGCAGCAAAATGTTGGATTCGTCCGAAGCATCCGGCGGGCATTCGACGCGGTGGACGATGTGATCACGCAGGTGAACGACCATGCCCGGACTTAACCGCACAGTCTCCCCACCAGTGGTGAAGTCCAAGGTGCCGGAGAGACACTGCACGGTGATGGGATGGGCAGCTTGGTGGTCGGGGAGATCCTGGCCAGGCGCAAAGTTAAAGACGATGAGGTTGGCGCCGTCTCCTTGAAGGAGGCGCTGCACCGCAGGGCGGGGCCGTGCGGGGTTGGGGGACGGGGCGGCGTCGATAAGCGATAGGACAGTCATGCCTGTCGAATCGTGCACTGAAGCGTCGCCGAAGGTGTCGGGGGAGTTGGTGGGAACGGAATGCTCAGCCATGATCCCGAGAGTAGTAGCGGCTACGATCTAAGGCGTGAATGAGAACGACGTACAGATCGGCCGAGTGATCAAACCCCACGGCGTGCGAGGCGAACTCGTCGTCGACCCCACAACCGACGATCCGGAGGGACGTTTCGCGGTGGGTGAGGTGCTCACCGGCAAGCAGACGGGCAAGACACTGACGCTGACCGTGAAGTCAGTGCGGCCGCATCAGAATCGCCTGCTGGTCACGTTCGATGAGATTCCCGGGCGCAACGAAGCGGATACCCTCCGGGGTCTACGCTTTTTCGCCGCTCCGGTCGTCGATGACGATGAGGATGCTTATTACGATCACGAGCTCGTGGGGCTGCGGGTGCTTAACGTCGGCGATGTCTCCGAGGACGAGGCCAACGCCCGGGCTTATGAGGGCGCGCAGCCGGAGCCGGTGGATATCGGCGAGGTGACCGGCGTCGTCCGCGGGCCCGCCCAGCGACTGCTCGAGGTTGCGCTCGACGAGGGTGGCCAGGCACTGGTGCCGTTCGTCCATGCCATCGTCCCGATCGTGGATCTGGACAACGAAGCGATCGTGATCACCCCGCCCGAAGGGTTGCTGGACCTGTGAGAATAGACGCCGTCACGATCTTCCCCGAGTACCTCGACCCCCTGCGCCATGCACTCTTGGGCAAGGCCATCGAACAGGGGATCCTGGCCGTCGGCGTGCACGACCTGCGGCACTGGGCCACCGATGTCCACAAATCCGTCGACGATTCGCCCTACGGCGGTGGTCCCGGCATGGTGATGAAGCCGGAGGTGTGGGGCCCCGCGCTTGATTGCGTCGCCGCCGGCACCGTCGCACAGAACTCCGACTTGCAGTCCTCCCTGCCCCACCTGGATAAACCACGTCACGACGACGTCGAAGGCGTGGAGAAGCACTCCTACGACGGTGGCGAGGAATCAGACCTGCCCCTGCTCATCGTGCCCACGCCCGCGGGCACACCATTCACCCAGACAGACGCGCAGGCGTGGTCGAACGAAGAACACATCGTCTTCGCTTGCGGGCGCTACGAAGGCATTGACCAGCGCGTCATCGACGACGCCGCCCAGCGCTACCGCGTGCGCGAAGTCTCCATCGGCGATTACGTGCTCATCGGTGGGGAAGTAGCTGTCCTCGTTATCACCGAAGCCATCGTTCGCCTCATCCCCGGGGTCCTGGGCAACCGCCGCAGCCACGAGGAAGACAGCTTCTCCGATGGGCTCCTCGAAGGCCCTAGCTACACCAAACCGCGCACGTGGCGCGGACTCGACGTCCCCGAAGTCCTCTTCTCCGGGAACCACGCCCTGGTGGACCAGTGGCGCCGCGAGCAGGCCCTAGCTCGAACCCAGGCCGTGCGACCCGAATTGCTTGCCCACGCTGACCTGTCCGACGCCGACCGAGCCTTCCTCGACCTGCACCTCGACGAACACCTCGACGAACAAGGAGAATGACATGACTCGACCTATCTCCACCGACCTCAACGTGCTCATCCGCACCTCAGACTGGGAGCACCTGGCCCCCACGATGCCCGCCACGCTTGCCGAATTTGGCTACCACGTGGATACCATCCACGCCGACTTGGTCGACCTCACCTGCGAGCCCGACAATATGTTGGTCAACCAATACGCCCAGATCGAAGGCCACCAGCCTGTGGTGGAATCCCTGCACCGCGTCGTGGTCAACGGCACCTCCGATCTATCGCTGAAAGACGCGACGAAAGCGGTCGTGGCAGCCCTGCCCGCCAACTCATATTGGTATGGCACCAGCAACGAAGGCACCACCGATCCCGGTGTCTCTGCTTCCTGCGCGTGGCAACACGGCGGGAGCTAAACGATGCACCTGTGGATCTTAGGTGGTTTCTCCGGCCTCAGTGAGACAATCCCATGTTGCCGACATACGATCTCTGGCATGGCCCGATTGGTGAACAGATGAGTAGCAATCCGCAGGACGAGCGGGACGAACAGCTGGAGGTCACGGAGACTTCGGAGGCTGTGGAGGAGCCTAAGGACTCCTCGGACTTCCCCTCCTTCATCTCCCACCCGGAGAAGGCAGACATATGGCTGCTGTTCGCGCTGTTCGCCATGGGTGTCTTCTCCCTCTCGCTGATCCCCCTGCGCGCCTATCTCCTGTCCCACCCCCTGGCCTACACGCTGCTCGTCGGCGGGTACACCAGCGCGGTGGTCTCTGGCGCAAATGCCTCAGTGGGCAATGGGCTGTGGTTGGTGTACCTGCTGTGCACCGTCATCGGCGCGGCGAAGTTCGTCCCCATCTACTGGTTCATGGGCAAGCGCTGGGGAATGGAGTTCATCGACATGTCCCTGCAGTACATGCCCCGCGCTCATCGCTTCTTCCAACGGGCCGTGTCGTCCGAGTCGGGTAAAGCGACGGCGCTGACCCTAGCCCTCATTCCCGCCGGATACGCACCAGGCCCGGTGCCCGGCAACATCGTTAATGCCGTCGCCGGTCTGTTCAAAGTGCGGCTGTGGATCGTACTCGCCATCAATGTCGCCAGCATCCTCGTTATCAACGGCATCATGATGTGGCTGGGCTTCCGCTACGGCGACGAAGTCCTCGACGTCGTCACCATCGTCAACCGCTACCTGCTATGGTTCACGCTCGCACTATTGGGAGTTGTGTTCTTCCGGGTGTGGCGGCAATCGCAGAGGAAGAACGCCGGGGCTTAATTCGCCTGGTTTTGCTTCCCAGAGTTATCCAACAGACTTTGATGGTGATCAAAAATCTCACCGGCCAGAGTCGGACTGTGGTGGCGACGGAAGATCCCCGAATCTCGGTATCGCATGATATCGAGGGCAAATAGCCGAGCATCGGTCAGTAATTCCTGCTTGTTGGCAAAGAAGTCTCGAAGATGCCCTACCGGTAAGCCTAGGCGGACCGCGTCAGACATCTTGTAGGAAACCGGCTCAATGAAGCCGCTTACACCATCGTTGGTAAAAGCGAATCCTTCATCGCCGTCCTCAAGGGCTTCCGGAGGCAAATTGAAGAACGCGAAGCTGAATGTATCATTGGTTAGCCCGCTAGGATCGAGTTCCGGAGGACGGGGGAAATAAGCGAGCTCGAGGGCGCCGACGTTTAGCGTTGCAAAGCGGCCCCCCGCGGTGTCCGGCCAGTCGGACACAGTCCAGTATTTAGACTCGAGGTCCACCGCATCCGGAATGATGTGGCTCAGACAAAACGCGATGTCATCGAGAACCCCGTCGTACACTTCCTTGGAAACCTTCGACGGAACGTGAGAAGACAATTTGCTCTGTTCGCCGGGCCCCAGTGACGGACGTTTGTGGAGGTCAGCGAGATCGTACTGGCCGTCCCCGAGGGCCCAGTGTTGTTGATCCTCGACCGATACATCTTCGTCGAGCTTGGCTTTTTGCCGGTGCCCAAAGTTCAGACTCTTGTTGCGGAGTTCGTACCCCAAGGATTGCTGACGGAGGATTTCATCGATTTCTGCCTCTCGGAGATTGCCTTCTGGCATTTCTCGGAATCGAAGCGCCACGACGTCTTTCCAGCCGTCATGGTGGGAGGAACCATGAAGGTGGCTGGTAAACCGATTGACCACATTGACGCTTAGCCCAACATAGCGGCAGCCATCCTCGAATTCGAGAACGTAGATGCCACGGCGATGGTTTTGGATCAGCGGGACGATACTCATTCCTTGCTCCAGCATCCATCGTTTGAACACGATTCCGCGGCCGGCATCGATAGACATGGATTGCTGCGCGACTGCGTTGCGGGTCTTAAGCGGTGCTGCAGTGTGCTCTCCTGGGCGGGCAGCACTGTCTTGGATCGTTGTGGATCCAGCGCCGGGAAGAACGATGGGGCCAATGAAACTGTCGTGCCTTCGTCATGCAGATCGCCGCGAATGACAGCAAGGGTTAGGGCTTCTTCCAAGTAACTTGAGGCGGATTCGGTGAGTCGGGTGAGTCCGAACAGGGCCATCGCCGCGCGGTAGGCGGCAATGTGGTCAAGCCCCTCAGGAGCATCTGCGACTGCGGCGACGATGGCATTGGCCAGCTCGGTAGTGGGGATTTCACCAATAGTGCGTGCTCCATTCGATTTTCGATACCGCCGCCAGGTCGATGGTGAGGCTTCTTCCGGCCATACGAATGACCGGCTCCCCTCGCCGACAAGCACGCCTCCCGGAATCCGGTAGGTGATTGTTCGTTTCCAACGCTTGGCTACCCGCTGATAACCAAACCGCTTACCGACCTTGCGTGTCAACGCATCGAGCTCGATCGGCGCCTCAACCGACACAATTTCCTGAATGGCGGCTTCGAGTCGGGCACGCGCATCTCTAGTCAGTCGCCCTTTCAGTTCATCCTGCGTCCCAACAATCTCGGTGGGGCTGCAAACATATTCCTCGGCGATAATTCCGCAGTCACTCATAACGAGAATTATTACCTGCGTGGTAGACATAGTGGGTCGCTAGGGTGAATGCTCTTTCGAACGAATTGCAACCACCGACAACGTTGTCAGCCGACTTAAGCCTTTCTTGATGCCCTCTGCGAGCTACATCGCCGCGAACGGAACTTCGGAGTACCGAGCTTGCATCGCAATGCGAGGAGCGGGCGGCAACTACTGCTCCATTGATTCGATGGGATGAGGTCTGCGAGCCTTGAGGTGCTGATGAAGGGGATCGGGACTTACCTGAGTTGTCCGTGTAATGGACCCGCAACTTGCCCGCACCATTTGTTTACAATGACGTCGAAAACCCCAGCAACTCACCAAGGAGTGCTGGGGTTACCATCGATTGATTTAGGAAACGCCGAGGTGTTCGCCGAGCTGCTCGACGATGAGGCGGGCACCTGTCGGGCCGAGGCCCATGAACCATACGTCATCATCGACGCGGAATGCTTTGCCGTCGGCCACGGCGGGGAGTGCCTTCCAGGCGCTTCCTTCGACGACAGCGGTTTCGCCGGTGGCATCGGGCTGGCCGTAGCTGGAGTAGAAGATGTAGTCCGCGTTGGCTTCGTCGATGTTCTCGGGGGAGATTTCCACCGCGAGGTCGTCGATGTCTTGGTTGGCCGGGCGGGCGAGGCCTGTGTCTTGGAGGATGACGCCGAGCAGGGACTTGTTGCCGTAAAGGCGCAGGCGCTCCGGCATGAATCGCACGGCGGAGATGGTGGTGTCCGGTTCGACGGAGTCGCGGATCACGGCAACCTTGTCTGCGTAGTCGTTGAGGGCGGCGACAGCGGCGTCTTCCTTGCCCAGGGCATCACCGATGAGCAGGAAGTTCTCCTTCCAGGGGTAGCCCGGGCGGATGGAGAACACGGTGGGGGCGATCTCGGCGAGCTGGGGGTAGAGCTTGTCGGCGCGCAGCTGGCTGCCCAGGATCAGGTCGGGCTCGAGGGCGGCGATGGCTTCGAGGTTGAGTTCGTTGATGCTGCCCACGGATTCGACGTCGGCGACCTGGTCGGCGAGGTAGGAGGGAACGGGGTTGGCGCCCTGCGTGGTCACCATGCCGACGGGGGTGATGCCCAGTGTGAGGACGTCGTCAAGCTCTCCGGTGTCGAGGACCACGACGCGCTTGGGCTCGGCGGTGATTTCGGTGGTGCCGGCGGCGTGGACGACGGTGCGGGGGAAGACCCCGGCTTCGGCGTCGCTGCCGAGCTTTGCGGTCTCGGCATCGGCGGTGCTGAAACGCTCGCCGCCAGTGGCGACATCGGTGTTGCCGGCTCCTTCGGAGGAGGTGGAGGAGTCGGAAGAACAGGCACTGAGGGTGAGGGCAATGGCGGCCGTCAGTGCGATGGTCACGGTGCGTGACTTCTTTAAAAAGGACATGAAAGTAGGTTAGCCTAAGGTATTTGTTGATGCTAGGCTTCGGATCGTGAAAAGGAGAATACTCGGAGCAACTGCCTTAATGGCGACGTTGTTCGGGCTGTTGATAGTCAGCCTGCTCCTCGGTGCCCGGGCCATTCCATTGCCCGATATCTTTCAAGCACTATGGCATCCGGACCCCGCTGACCCGTTGACGGCAGTGATCTGGGATCGTCGGCTGCCTCGCACCATCTTGGCGGTGGTAGCCGGTGCCGCGATGGGAATCGCTGGTGCCCTCATTCAAGCGCTCACCCGCAACCCACTCGCTGACACTGGTGTGTTGGGTATCAACTCCGGTGCTGCTTTCAGCGCCGTGCTGGCTTTCTCACTCTTAGGGGTGACGTCCGCGCCCGGTTTCCTCGCCTTTGCCATGCTCGGCGCGCTCATCGCCGGAGTGTTGGTCTACTACATTGGCCGCGGACGGGGCGTCGGGGTCGACCCGTTGCGGCTTGTCCTGGCTGGCGTGGCGCTCAGTGCCATCTTGGAAGGAGTGGGGGAAGGCATGGCCCTGGTTGACCCGCAGGCCTTCGACCGGTTGCGTAGCTGGATGGTGGGCAATCTCGACGTCGGCAGTTTCCGTCCCATCATGACGGTGAGCATTGGACTGTTAGTAGGAATCCTTGTCCTCCTTCCGGGGCTCACCAGCCTCAACTCTTTGGCGCTGGGCGATGACATGGCCACCGCGCTGGGTGTCTCGGTTCGCCGGACCCGCGTGCTCATGCTGCTATCCATCACGATTTTGGCTGCCTCAGCCACGGCAGCCGCCGGCGTCATGGTGTTTCTCGGTCTCATGGTTCCGCACCTGGCCCGGTGGGTGGGCGGTAGCGACCAACGCAGTGTCCTCGTGCTCTCGGCCATCATCGGGCCCGTCGTGCTGTTGGCCGCGGACATTATCGGCCGCCTCATCCTGCCCGGCGAACTCCCCGCCGGTGTGGTCGTGGCCTTCGTCGGTGCGCCCTTCCTCATCATGTTCGCCCGCCGCCGAGGAGTGATCACGCTATGACGATTCGATGGGGTTCACAGGCCTCGACGTGGGCCTTTTCGCGCCGGGTGTACCGCCGCACCGTTCTCGTGGGTGCCGTGATGTTGCTCGTCCTTGTTGCCGCGGGTTTTCTCACGCTCCTCCTTCCGGGGGCGGGCATCGGCTCGTCGAAGGCGGTGGGTGTTCTTCTCGGCCAGGAGACTGGTTTCGCCCGCACGGTGGTCATGGAATGGCGCCTGCCGCGGCTCGTGGCAGCTGCCGTGATCGGCGCCGCATTGGCGCTGGCCGGTGCCTTGTTCCAGGCGCTGACCCGCAACCCGCTTGGTTCCCCCGACATCATTGGCTTCAACACCGGCGCTTATACCGGAGTGCTGTTTACCCTCCTGATGGGGGCGAGCAGTTTCGCGGCGATCTCCTTCGGCGCGCTCATCGGTGGCTGTCTCACCGCGGTGGCCGTTTTCCTCCTCAGTGCGCAGCGCGGGCACACAATCAGTGGTATCCGGCTCATCCTCGTGGGGTTGGGAATCTCGATGATGTTGTCGTCGTTTAACCGCTGGCTCATCCTGCGGGGTGACATGGAGACGGCACTGTCCGCCGCCAGCTGGGGTGCGGGAACCTTGAACGGGGTGCGGTGGGAACAGGCGATTCCCGCTGCCGTGTGCCTGGGAGCCCTCGTCGCCATCGCGTTGGTGGCTTTCCGTGGGATCAACATCTTGGCCCTGGGCGATGACACTGCCACGGGACTCGGCCTCGGCGTCAACCGCATCAAGGCGCTCATGCTCAGCATCGGAGTCTTGCTCACCGCAATTTCTACCGCCGTCGCCGGGCCGATTTCCTTCGTCGCGCTCGCCTCACCGCATATCGCCGCGCGACTGACCCGTTCGCCCCGCATCCCGTTGGCGGTGACAGCTCTCACCGGGGCGTCGTTGCTGGTGGTCTCGGATATCCTCGCGCAACGGCTGTTCGCTCCCGTGCAACTGCCGGTCGGCCTCATCACCGTCACGCTCGGCGGCATCTACCTGCTCACCCTCATTGCCCGTCCCGCTAAGAATTAATCAGGAGACGACTACTCATGACTAATCACCCTGCCGTGGAAGGCCGCGATCTCACCCTCGCCTGGGAAGGCAACGTCATCCTGGAGGGTATTGATGTGTCGGTCCCGCGTGGACAGTTCACGGCGATTATCGGCCCCAATGGTTGCGGCAAGTCGACGTTGCTGAAGTCCTTTGCCCGGATCCTCGCGCCCCAAGCCGGCCAGGTTTTCCTCCACGATCAACCCATTGATTCCCTGGCGCCGAAGGAAGTGGCGCGTCAGCTTGCGATGCTGCCCCAGAGTGCGACGGCACCGGCGGACATTACGGTCGAGGAGCTCGTTGGGCGCGGGCGTTTCCCGCACCAGACATTCCTGCGTCAGTGGTCCCAGGACGATGCCACTGCGGTGGCGGCGGCCATGCAGGCCGCCCGGGTGGAAGAGCTTGCTTATCGACGAGTGGGGGAACTGTCCGGCGGTCAGCGCCAGCGAGTGTGGCTCGCCATGGTGCTTGCCCAGCAAACTGAGGTCCTGCTGCTCGATGAGCCGACCACCTTCCTCGACATCGGTCACCAATACGCGCTCCTGGAATTGGTGCGCGCGCTTCGCCGCCAGCAGGAACGCACGGTCGTCGCGGTGCTCCACGATTTGCAGCAGGCCGTTCGCTACGCCGACCACCTCATCATCATGAACAAGGGCGCCATCATCGCCACGGGAAACCCCCACGATATCGTCGATGCCGCCCTCATCCGCGAGGTCTTCGCCCTCGAGGCGGAGGTCGTTCGCCACGGCACGGAGATGGTCATCGTTCCCGGGATTCTCGCCGAGCCAGACATCAGCGTGTTGGGGACCGTGCCCAGGGTGCCGGAAGCGCATCGCTAGACTGTCCCGAATGATCGTCACCACCATTGCCCGTGAACTTGGCGTGCGCGAAGACCAGATCCGCGCCGTCCTGGACTTGCTCGCGGAGGGGAATACCGTCCCCTTCATCGCCCGCTATCGCAAGGAGGCGACCGGGGGTCTTGATGATGCGCAACTGCGCACTATCGACGAGCGCGCCACCTACCTGCGCGAACTCGAAGAGCGCAAGCGGGCAATCCTGGAGGCCATCGAGGAACAAGGCAAGCTCACCGACGACCTCCGCTCACTCATCCTCGCCTGCGAGACGAAGGCGCGCCTGGAAGATCTGTACCTACCGTTTAAGAAGCGCCGCAAGACGAAGGCTGATATCGCGCGGGAGGCGGGCCTGGAGCCGCTCACCGATCAGCTCATCGCCAACCCCTCCGCCGACCCTCAGGAGTTCGCCGCCGGTTACCTCACCGACGGCTTCGACGACCCGGACAAGGCCCTGGAAGGCGCTCGCCATATCCTCATCGACCGCTTTGCCCTCGATCCGGACCTCGTCGGCGAGGTCCGCGAGCGCATGTACTCCACCGGGTCCATGAGGGCCGGAGTTGTGGCGGGCAAGGAGAACGAGGGCTCCAAGTTCAAGGACTACTTCGAGTTTTCCGAGCCCTTCCACAAGCTCCCGTCCCACCGCATCCTCGCGCTGCTGCGCGGGGAAAGCGAAGGGGTCCTCCACCTCGATCTTGATGCCGGTGACGACACCATCTACCAAGGCATGATCGCCGATCGTTTCGATCTGGATACCCACGCGTCCGCGTGGCTTTCCGACGCCGTCCGTCGCGGCTGGCGCACCAAGCTCGCCGTGTCCTCCGGGCTCGACGTCCGCATGCGGTTGAAGGAGAAGGCGGAGGAGGGGGCCCTCCAGGTCTTTGCCACCAACTTGCGCGATGTCCTCCTCGCCGCGCCCGCCGGCCAGCGCGCCACCCTCGGCCTGGACCCGGGTTTCCGCAACGGTGTGAAATGCGCGGTGGTCGACTCGACCGGCAAGGTCCTCGACACCGTCATCGTTTACCCGCATCAGCCGCAGAACCGCTGGTCGGATGCCGTCCAGACCCTCGCCGGGCTGTGCGCCTCGCATGGGGTCGACCTGCTGGCGGTGGGCAATGGCACCGCCTCCCGGGAAACCGAGAAGCTCAGCAATGAGATCGCCGACCTCATCAAACAGGCCGGTGGCACCCGTCCGACCCCGGTGGTTGTTTCCGAGTCGGGTGCTTCCGTCTACTCCGCCTCCGAACTGGCCTCCCAGGAGTTCCCGGACATGGATGTCTCCCTCCGGGGTGCCGTGTCCATCGCCCGTCGTCTGCAAGACCCGTTGGCGGAGCTGGTCAAGATCGACCCGAAGGCCATCGGCGTCGGCCAGTACCAGCATGACGTTAACCAGACGGCCCTGGCTCGCACTCTCGACGGCGTCGTCGAATCCGCTGTCAACGCCGTCGGCGTCGACCTTAATACCGCCTCCGTTCCGCTCCTGGAGCGGGTCGCTGGCGTGACCGGCACCCTGGCCAAAAACATCGTCGCCCACCGCGATGACCACGGCGCGTTTGCCTCCCGCAAGGGCCTGCTCAAGGTCCCGCGCCTGGGCCCTAAGGCCTATGAACAGTGCGCCGGATTCCTGCGCATCACCGGCGGCAATGATCCGCTCGATTCTTCGGCCGTCCACCCCGAGGCTTACCCGGTCGTTGCCCGCATCGCCGCCGCCACTGGCCTGAAGGTGGAAGACCTCATCGGCAACACCCGCGTCCTCTCTACTCTGCGCCCGGCTGACTTCGCCGATGACACCTTTGGCGTGCCCACCGTCACCGACATCATCGCTGAGCTGGACAAGCCGGGCCGCGACCCGCGCCCCGAGTTCAAGACCGCGACCTTCAAAGAAGGCGTGGAGAAGGTCTCCGACCTCACCCCCGGCATGATCCTCGAGGGCACCGTCACCAACGTTGCGGCCTTCGGCGCCTTTGTCGACGTCGGGGTGCATCAGGATGGCCTCGTGCACGTCTCGGCGATGAGCGAGAAGTTCGTCTCCGACCCCCACGAGGTCGTTCGTTCGGGCCAGGTGGTCAAGGTCAAGGTCATGGAGGTCGACGTCGATCGCCAGCGCATCGGCCTCTCGCTGCGGCTTAACGATGAACCCGGTCAGGCCCCGAAGAAGGCGCCCCGCCAGCAGAATCGCCAGCAGAAGCGACAGCCAAAGAAGCAGCAGCCAGCGGCCGGTGGCAGCATGGCTGATGCCCTCAAGCGCGCCGGCCTGGGCCGTTAGCTAACTGCCGCGATCCCGCCAGGCAGGTCGACGAAGTCGTAACCCACATCGGCGTAGCGCTCGCAGAAGCGGGCGCTGCGCGCCCCGGAGGCGCAATAGACGATGACCCGCGGGGCGTCGCCAAGCAGTGTTGTCAACTGTTCCGGGCCGGTGACGGAGGACTGCGGCAAGCGGAGGGGATGAAGCGGGGCGAGGGGGTCGTGGAGTGCCCATTCTATCGGCTCACGGATGTCCAGCAGGAGGGCGCTGCCAGCGCGAACCTCGTCGAGGAGGGCCTGGACGCCTCCGTCGTAGCTGGTGGACAACGTGCGCACCCGGGGGCGCGTGGGATCCGCCGATACTTGGAAGGCGCGGGTCGTGCCGGCGAGCGCGTCATAGCTGAGCAGCCGACCGGCTTGAGCAGTGCCGATCCCGCTGAGGTAGGTGATGGCCTCGGTGGCCATGAGCGCGCCGACGACCGCGGTGGTGGCGCCCAAGACTCCGGCGGAGGCGCAATCGGGGAGATCCGTGCCGTGCGGCTGCTCGGGGAAGAGGTCGCGCAGGCCAACGAAACGGTCGAAGAGGCACACGTCGCCGCGGAAGCGCAGGACCGTACCCCAGACCAGGGGAGTTCCGGTGATCTCGGCGGCGTCAGCGACGAGGTATTTGGTGGCGAAAGTGTCGGACCCATCCACCACGAGGTCCACGCCCGCGATGAGCTCGCAGGCGTTTCCTACAGTCAGTTTCTCCTGACGGGCCGTGACCTGGACTCCCGGCTGCAGCTGACGTAGTCGCTCGGCGGCGACGGCTACCTTCGGCTGGCTGATGTCGGAGGCGCCGAAAAGGATCTGGCGGTGAATGTTGGACAGGGCGACGAGGTCGTTGTCGATGATCGTTATCCGCCCCACCCCGGCGGCGGCCAACGACTGGAGCGCCGGGCAGCCCAGGCCACCGGCGCCGACGACAAGGACGTGCGCCTCATGCAGGCGGGCCTGGTGTCCCGCGGTGAAGCCGGGTAATTGCAGGTGGCGGGCGGTGCGCTCGGCCTCGCTGGGCGGCAAGGCCATCTACAAGACCTCATCCGACCAGGAGGCGAGCCCCTCAAACGTCGACGAGGCAACGGCGTGCTCGCGCCGGGGGATGCGCCCGGCAGAGCGGGCGAGATGGCCCGCAGCGACCGCG
Source organism: Corynebacterium testudinoris (assembly GCF_001021045.1). Lineage (NCBI taxonomy): Bacteria > Bacillati > Actinomycetota > Actinomycetes > Mycobacteriales > Corynebacteriaceae > Corynebacterium > Corynebacterium testudinoris. Next base: position 1,740,867 of record NZ_CP011545.1, on the reverse strand, counting down.
AGTTTCATGGCTTCGGCCATCGCCACGGGGTCCTGGGCGCGGTTGACGGCGGAAGCGAGGAGGACGCCGTCGCAGCCGAGCTCCATGGCGAAGGTGGCGTCGGAGGCGGTGCCGACGCCGGCGTCGAGAAGCACCGGGACACTCGCGCGGGAGCAAATGAGCTCGATGTTGTGGGGGTTGAGGATGCCCAATCCGGTGCCGATGGGCGAGCCCAGCGGCATGACCGCCGCGCAGCCGACATCCTCGAGGCGCAGCGCGGTGACCGGGTCGTCGGAGGTGTACGCGAGGACGGTGAAGCCGTCGGCGACGAGGAGTTCGCAGGCATCGAGCAGCTCGACGACGTCGGGAAGCAAGGTGTGCTCATCGGCGATGACCTCGACTTTCACCCAGTTGGTATCCAGTGCTTCCCGCGCGAGCTGGGCCGTGAGGACCGCGTCGCGGGCGGTGCGGCTGCCGGCGGTGTTGGGCAGCGGGTCAATGGACAGCCGTTGCAACAGGTCAAAGACCGTTTCCCCGCCAGCACTGGGGGAGTGGCGCCGCATAGCTACCGTGGTCAGCTGCGTGCCGGAGGCGACGAGCGATTCCTCAAGCATCGCGAGGGAGGTCGCTCCGCCCGTGCCCATGATGAGCCGCGATGCGAAGCTGCGATCGGCGATGGTGAGCACGAGGGTTAGCCTCCCTGGACGGCGCTGAGGACGTCGACCACGCAGCCGTCGATAAGCAGCTGCGATGACCACTGGGAACGCGGGACAACGACTCCATCGACAGCCACGGCGAGCCCCGCGGTGGGGATCGAGCCGAGATGGTCGAGCAGCAGGGCTTCCAACGTGTCGGCATCGGTCGAGTGGGGCTCGTTGTTGAGCGTGATCAGCATGGGTGCTCCTGAAATCGGGTGGGCAGGCAGGCGGAGAGATCGACAGCGGGTTCGTTGCCCTCGATGAGGTCGACGGTGACCTGGGCGGCCAGGGCGGCGAGGAGGATGCCGTGGCGGAAGTAGCCGGTGGACACGATGACGCGATCGGAGATCCGGCCCAGATAGGGCAGGTCATCGGGGGTTCCGGGGCGGGCGCCACACGAGGCGCCTAGGAAATCGCATTCCTCGAGCGCTGGCACGAGGCGGATGGCGTCGCGCAACAACTCATGGACACCGGCGACCTGCGGGACGTGGCGCCCATCTTCGCGGCTGGTCGCGCCGATCGCGATCGTCCGATCAGCCCGGGGAATGACGTACACCGGGCGGCCCTCGACGTATCCACGCACCACCCGGGTCAGCGGCGGGTCGAGGTGCTCGGGCACCCGCAGGCGCAGCATGTCCCCGTACACCGGCCGCAGACGCAAGCCCTCCACCAGGCGAGCGGCATCGAGCCCATTACACACCACCACCTGGCCGTCCGCGGGCAGATGATGGATTTCCTCGCGGATGACATCGACACCGAGGTGCCCCAGGGCATCAAGAAGTGCCGCCGCCAGTGTTCGGGGTGACACCTGATGATCACCCGGAATGCTCACCGCACCGGCCAATCGCGGGTGAAGCGCCGGCTCCAGCGCACGCGCTTGCCGCACGCTCAGCCGCTCCACGGCCATGCCGTGCGCGGCCTGATACCCGGCCAACTCCGCCACCTGCGTCGCATCCGCCCGGTCCGCCGCCACGACAAGCGTGCCCTCGGTGCGGTATCCAGTGGGAAAGGTCGTGTGCTTTTCGACGTCCGCGATCAGCCCCGGGTACATCTGTGCCGACGCCCTCATCAGCGGAAACAACGTCTCCTGCCGATACACCACCTCAGCCGTGGGGGCGAGCATGCCCCCGGCATGGTGGGTGGCACCCCGCGCCGGGGTCGGATCAAACAACACGACGCGGTGCCCGCGCAACCCCAGCCGGAAGGCCGTGGACAGGCCGATGAGCCCGCCGCCGATGACGGAGATGTGCGTCATGGGTGGAACCCCTGGAGTAGGTGCGCGGCGTAGGCCGCGGGGTCGGGGGAGTCCATGAGCCCCCGGCACACCGCCAGGCCAGCGACACCCGTCGCTGCGAGTGCCGGGGCGTCGGCAGCCGTGACATCACCAATGGCGACAACGGGCACCTCGGAGGCCGCCACCAGCGGCGGGTAGCCCGCGACGCCCAGCGGGGCGCGGCCGGAATCCTTCGTCGGAGTCGGACGGAAGGGGCCCGCACCGATGTAGTCGATGACGTCAGCGACCTCGTTGGCCGCCTCCACCAAGGCCAGGGTGCCGGTGGTGAGGCCGATGATCGCCTCGGGCCCCAACAACTCGCGGGCCACCCGCACATCGAGGTCATCCTGGCCGAGGTGGACGCCGTGGACGGGGAAGCCCCGGCGGCGAAGCGCCAGGGCGACGTCCACGCGGTCGTCGATAAGCACTCTCGTGGCGGGATTGACCTCCGCGACCACCAGGGCCACCTCGGACGCCAGCTCGTAGAGCGCCCGGGCGGAGATGGGCTTGCTGCGCACCTGCACCACACCCGCCCCACCCGCCGCGGCTTTGGTGGCCACCTCCACGGCGCGCGTGGGATCACCAGTGACAAGATAACAGCGCAGGTCAAGCACGGTGATACACCTGCGACCCCGCCGCCCGGAACTCCGCCGCCTTGAGCGCCATACCCGCCTCCGCATCCACCGGCTCACCCACCGAAGGCATGCCAAGCGAATCGGGGAACGCATCACGAATGTCCTGGCTAATGCGCATGGAACAAAACTTCGGGCCACACATAGAACAAAAATGCGCCGTCTTCGCCGGCTCCGCGGGCAACGTCTCATCGTGATACGCCTGCGCCGTATCGGGATCCAACGACAAGGCAAACTGATCGTGCCAACGGAACTCAAACCGAGCTTTGCTCATCGCATCATCCCACTCCCGCGCCCCCGGATGCCCCTTGGCCACATCGGCAGCATGCGCAGCCAACTTGTACGTGATCACGCCAGTCTTAACATCATCCCGATTCGGCAGCCCCAAGTGCTCCTTCGGCGTGACATAACAGAGCATCGCCGTCCCACCCATCGCGATATGAGCCGCCCCAATCGCGGACGTGATGTGGTCATAGCCCGGCGCAATATCCGTCACCAACGGGCCGAGCGTATAAAACGGCGCATCCCCACACCACTCCTGCTCCAACTCATTGTTCACCTGCACCATATTCAGCGGCACATGTCCCGGCCCCTCGACCATGACCTGCACGTCATACTCCCAGGCGCGCCGAGTCAGCTCACCGATCGTCTTCAACTCCGCGAACTGGGCGGCATCATTCGCATCGGCGAGGCTGCCCGGACGCAAACCATCACCCAAGGAAAACGCAACGTCATACTGCGCAAAAATCTCACAAAGCTCATCGAAATTCTCATAGAGGAAAGACTCCTTATGATGAGCCAGGCACCAGCCCGCCATAATCGAGCCACCCCGACTGACAATCCCCGTCACCCGCTTCGTGGTCAACGGAATGAACGGCAGCCGCACACCCGCGTGAACAGTCATGTAATCCACGCCCTGCTCACACTGCTCAATGACCGTATCCCGGAAAATCTCCCAGGTCAGATCCTCCGCGACCCCATTGACCTTCTCCAACGCCTGATAAATCGGCACCGTGCCAATGGGAACCGGGGAATTCCGCAAAATCCACTCCCGAGTGGTGTGAATATCATTGCCCGTCGACAGATCCATCACCGTATCCGCACCCCAGCGCGTCGCCCACCGCAGCTTGGACACCTCCTCCTCGATCGACGAGGTCACCGCCGAATTGCCAATATTCGCGTTGATCTTGGTGAGGAACTTCCGCCCAATAATCATCGGCTCCGACTCCGGATGATTGACGTTATTAGGAATGATCGCCCGCCCCCGCGCCACCTCCGCGCGCACAAACTCCACATCGCAATGCTCACGCAAAGCAACAAACTCCATCTCCCGGGTGATCACCCCCGCCCGCGCGTAATGCATCTGCGTGACCCGCTTGCCCGAGGACGCCCGCAGCGGCTGGCGCTGCGTACCCTGCCACTCCGCCGACGCCTCCCCGCGCCGGGAAGCCTTAGTGCCATCATCAGCCAGGGTGCGTTCCCGGCCCACATACTTCTCGACGTCCCCGCGCCCCACAATCCACTCCTCCCGCAGCCCCGGCAGCCCGACAGTGACATCACACTCCGGGCCCCGCGTGCGATACACACGGAAAGGCTCATTCGGACCCGTAGGGGAATCATCCAACTGGATCTCCGTCTCCGGGACACTCAAACCATCGAGCGTTAGCGGCGCGAAACGGTGCTTGGGGTGAATCTCGTGGTTTTGATCGTGGTTCTGATTGTGGGTAGGCGACATGGCCTGGCCTCTCTTCCTTCGCCGGTACTAACCGGACAGGTTCAAACGGTATTCACGCAAGCTCCAGCGCGATCTCAGCCCGATGCTTCGGGCACCCGTGGGGTGGTCGTGGACCCACGCTAGCGCACTTCTCACCCACCCGGAGGAGATTTGCCTGATCCCGCCGCGATGTGGCACACTAACCCGGTTAACCGCGACCTTTGATGGGGTAGTGGTAGCAGTACTTTGCACCGGGCACGAACCGGCCGAGCGTTCCACCAAGAAAGAGCCGCCAGGGTCCTCTGTCCAGAACTAAAAAAGGAATCAGTTCAATGAACATTCTCGACAAGGTTGATGCAGCACAGCTGCGCGACGACATCCCCGCCTTCCGCCCCGGCGACACCCTCGACGTTCACGTCAAGGTCATCGAAGGTAGCAACGAGCGTACCCAGCTGTTCAAGGGCGTTGTCATCCGCCGCCAGGGCTCCGGCATCCGCGAGACCTTCACCGTCCGCAAGGTGACCTTCGGCATCGGCGTGGAGCGTACCTTCCCGGTCCACTCCCCGAACATCGACAAGATCGAGGTCATCCGCAAGGGCGACGTCCGTCGTGCGAAGCTCTACTACCTGCGCGACCTGCGCGGCAAGGCTGCCCGCATCAAGGAGAAGCGCTAGTTTTCAGTGCTTGACCGAGCTGCAAGATGCTCTGACCAGCGGCCCCGCACCACCATCACCTGGTGGAGCGGGGCCGTTTTTCTGCCCCGATCCCGCAACGCCGGAGCAGGCACTGGGATCGGAGGGCCTACACAGATTCTCTAGAATGCGTTGCGCTGCTTCAGGTTTTCGCAGGTCGCGGAAAAGCGGAATGTGCATTCTAGAGAATTCATGTTGATCGCGACATCCTGATCGCGACATCAGACCGACTGCTGCTGGCAAGCTAGTTTGCCTGCGTCTCTATCCCCGGCTCCTGACACAAAGTGTGTTTTCACCCTGTCGAAACCAGTCCTCTCAACCGTGCTGGGAGCCCACATCGGGGCTGTTTCGACAGGGTGATATCACCCGAGGCGGGGAGGAAGCCGCGGCGCCTAGATCCAGCCTTCCTCCCAGGCCACGTCGGAGGCTTCGCGTCGTGTTGCCACACCCAGTTTTCGCATTGCCTTGGAGAGGTAGTTGCGGACGGTGCCGGGCGCGAGGTGGAGTTCTGCTGCGATGTCGCCGACGGTGGCGGCGTCGCGGCCGACGCGGAGGACGTCGAGTTCGCGGTCGGTGAGGGGTGTTCTTTCGGCGGTGAGGGCGGAGGCGGCGATATCGGGGTCGACGTGGCGTTTGCCGGCGGCGATGGCGCGGATGACTTCGGCGAGTTCGGAAGCGGGCGTTGATTTGGTGACGAAGCCTGCCACGCCCGCTGCCATGGCTCGGCGGAGGACTCCGGGTCGGGCGTGCCGGGTGACGATGATGGATTTCGTCGATACGCTGCGGGCGATTTTCTCGGCTGCTTCCACGCCGTCGAGGCCGGGCATTTCGAGGTCGAGGAGGCAGACGTCGGGCCTGAGTTCGACGGCTTTGGTGACGGCCGCTTGGCCGTCGCTGACGGAGGCGATGACCTCGATGTCGTCTTCGAGGTCGAGGAGTGTGGTCAGGGCGGTGCGGATCAAGTCCTCGTCGTCGGCGAAAAGCACGCGGATCATTAGGATACCTCCAGCTCAGGGGGAAGGGTCGCATTGAGGATAAACGTCTCGCCGTCGACGGTGGTTGTGAGCGAGCCGCCGGCGGTGCGGAGGCGTTCGCGCAGCCCGGCCAGGCCCGAGCCTTCCGCAGGAAGGCTTTTCGACGCCCCCACCGCATTGCTGATGCGGAGGTTCCAATGGTGGGAGGCGCGGTCGTCGATAAGGATTGTTACCGGCCCCGGGGATGCGTGGCGGAGGATGTTAGTGGTGGCTTCGCGGAGGACGCGGCCGAAGACGGCGCGTGATGCGGGGGTGGTGGGGAGGCGGTCGACGTCGAGGTGGGTGCGGAAGCCGGCCGCTTCCAGCACGTCGTGGGCGTTGCTGAGCTCCTCGGCGAGTTCGGGAGCGCGGTAGCCCTGGACGAGTTCGCGGGTGTCGCTGAGTGAATCGGCCGCTAGGGTGCGGATTTCGGCCAATTGGGCGCGGGAGGCGGCGGGATCTTTGTCTAGTAGGCGCTCGGCAAGCTCAGCTTTGAGGGCGATGACCTGCAGCGTATGGCCCTGGATATCGTGCAAGTCGGCGGCGAAGCGCAGGCGCTCCCGGGCAACGGCGAGCCGGCTCTCAGAGGAGCGCGCGTTATCGATGCGCACCACAATGTCCCAGGCCCACACCGTGCCGAAGGTGGTCATCGGGAGTAACACCGCGAAGAGGAAGGAGAGGGGACCGCGGTTGCTGCCGTCGGGCATGGCCACTATTTCGACCAGGAGCGCTCCGACGGCGAGGGTGAGGGCTAACCAGCGGCGGGCTCCCCTGAGTGAGCACGCCAGCAGGGCCGCCGCAGAGATCAGCGGGAGAGATGACCACGGCAGGGGAGCGGTGATGCCGAGGACTGCCGCCCCCGCCAGCAACATCGCTACTGCCACCGGCCAATTGCTCACGCCTCGGCCCATTCCCTGCCGCAGCCCCATGAGGAAGGCCAGCTGGGTGCCCGCCGAGACCACGCACACCACCACGGAGAGGAGTGCTCGGGCGCTTACTCCCTCCTCGACCATGGCAACAGGCGCGACCACTAGGGCATTCGAGGCGACGACCACCATGGCCAAGCCGGACCACGAGTACCACCAGCTGGCCCGCATTCCGGTGGCGACGCTGCCTCGGGCACGGGTGGCGTCGGAAAGCTGTCCCGCCGGGCGGGGAACGGCGAACTGGTCAGTCTCTGTCATAGCGTCCACCGTAGAGCAATGACAATTGTCATGGAACAACGATGACAGGTATCTGGGCAGGTCATGACGTCGCGGTACTACCGGGAAGCCTCGGCAGACGCGAAGCTAGAAAGCGTCCAAGTAACACCCCATGAGATAAGGAGCCCGATCATGCAAACTCTCCAGAACTTCGTTTCTTCCCTTCCCGACGCCGTCCAATTCCTCGGCGTGTTCCTCATCGGTTTCATCCCCTTCATTGAATCCCACGCCGGATCCATCATTGGTATCGCTGCGGGCGTGCCCATTCCCGTGGCCGTCCTGGCGGCGACACTGGGCAACGTCCTGTCGGTGCTGGCGTTCGTCTTCGTCGGCGACCAAATCCGCCGGGCCGTGCGTGGCTCACGTCCAAACGCCGCGTCCGCGGAAGGCAAGCGGGCGTCTCGAGCAGTGGAGAACATGAAGCGTTTCGGAGTCCCCGGCGCCAGCCTCATCGGCCCGGCCCTGCTGCCCTCCCAGTTCACCTCCACTGCATTGGTGGGAGCTGGCGCCAAGCGCAGCACGGTCGTCGCGTGGACTCTCGTGGCCGTGGTGCTGTGGGGCGTGTTCTCCGGCGCGGTAGCCGCTGGCCTGTTCCACGCCGTCGGTGTGGTCTAGCCTGCTGCCTCACCGGGTTGTGTCAGGGTTGACTGGTAGCATCTGCTGGCGTGAGCACATCAGAGAAGAAGTCAGCGCCCTGGTACATCGAGATCCCGGTGGTCATTCTGGTGACGTTGCTGGCTATCTTCCTCATCCAGACGTTCGTTGGCCGGGTGTACATGATCCCTTCGCAGTCGATGGAGCCGACGTTGCACGGCTGTGAGGGGTGTACCGGCGACCGGATTTTTGTGGATAAGGTGAGCTATCGTTTCAGCGACCCTGAGCCCGGCGATGTCGTGGTGTTCAAGGGCACCGATTCGTGGAACAGTGGGTTTATCTCGCAGCGTTCCACCAATGATGTTGTGCGGACGTTGCAAAACCTCGGCTCGTACGTCGGGCTCGTGGCTCCGGATGAAAATGACCTGGTCAAGCGCATCGTCGCCACGGGTGGTCAGACGGTGTCCTGCCAGGCGGGCGATCCGGCGGTCATGGTTGATGGCAGCCCCATAGATCAGTCGTACACGATGCAGCCGTCGGCGTACCCCGTCAATCCCATGACTGGTTCGGAGGCCTGCGGTGGCGACTACTTCGGCCCCATCCAGGTCCCGGAGGGCAACTATTTCATGATGGGCGATAATCGCACCAACTCCCTCGACTCCCGCGCCCACGTCGGGGATCAGTACCAGGGCACCATCCCGAGGGAGAATATCCGCGGCAAGGTCCAGGTCATCATTTTCCCCTTCAATCGCATTGGCTCCGTGAAGGACCTGGATATTCAGTAGTGGAGTTCCTGCTTTCACGGCACGGACTCGGGCCCGTCGCGGGCGTTGATGAGGCCGGTCGTGGCGCCTGTTGTGGCCCCATCACCATCGCTGCGTGCATCCTGCCTGATTGTGACCTGCCCGAGTTGGCCACTCTCACCGATTCCAAGAAGCTCACCCCGCGCGCCCGCGAGCGGCTCTTTCCCATCATTGCGTCGGTGGCGGTGTCCTGGTCAGTTGTCAGCATTGAGGCATCGCTTATCGACGTCCGTGGGATCCAACATGCCAACATCTCCGGCATGCGCCGGGCTATCGCCCGCCTAGACACCCACCCCGGCTACGTCCTCACCGATGCGTGGTACATCCCGGGACTCACGTCGCCGCACTTGCCCATCATCGGCGGCGACCTGGCTGCGCGCTGCATTTCTGCGGCGAGTGTCCTGGCCAAGGTCACGCGGGATCGCCTCATGGTCGAGATGGATGCTCGGTTCCCCGACTACGGTTTGGCCTCGCACAAGGGGTACTCCACGAAGGCGCATATGGCTGCGGTGCGCCAGCACGGTGCGACCCCGGAGCACCGATACACTTATGCCAACATTGCGGCGGCCCACCGCGAGTGGCTGAATATGCAGGAGGAAGAACTGTGAGTGCTGAGGAACTCGACAACTACGAGGCAGAGGTAGAACTCTCCCTCTACCGTGAGTATCGGGACGTGGTCAGCCAGTTCTCCTACGTCGTGGAGACGGAGCGACGCTTCTACCTCGCCAACGCCGTGGAGCTCATTCCGCACAACGATGGCAAGGACGTCTACTACGAGGTCCGCATGTCTGACGCCTGGGTATGGGATATGTATCGAGCTGCCCGTTTCGTCCGCTACGTCCGGGTGATCACGTACAAGGACGTCAACATCGAAGAGCTGGACAAGCCCGATCTGATCCTGCCTGACTAAGTGTTGGAAATACTCACGTCCCCCTGACCTGGAAGTGGTCAGGGGGACGTGTCCTACTTAGAGGTTGTCGACCGCGTATTGCGCCTCCTCCGGCGTGAAATTCTCGCCATATTCGCTCGTCAGCTGATCGTAGATTGCGCTGGGGGACAGAGCCATTTCCTCATACACCTTCGCCTTTTCTAAAGCGTTAGCGTTCCAATCGGCATCGACATTGTCGATCGCATATTGCGCGGCCTCGGCGGTGAATTGGCCGCCATACTCAGAGGTGAGTTGGTTATACAGGCCAACCTTCGACATATGGAGCATTTCGGAATACGACTTCGCCTGACGCAGGGCCGACTTGTACTCCTTGGGAACCGACTCCTCCTGGGACGGGGCTGCCGCTTCCGGAGCTGCCGGTGCGGGTGCAGCGGCCTCCTCAACAGCGGCGATGCTGCTCGTCGGGGCGGAACTGGTGCTGGAAGTATCGACACACGCAGTGGCCAGGGCGACAACCAACACGCTGGCGGCGCCAACGCCGAGGAGCTTGCTCCGCGTGGAACGAGGATGCGTCGCGGGAGTCTGGGGGTTAAACATGATGGTGCTCTCCTTTTCAGTGAGGAAGATCAATCACGAATGATCGATGTTTGTGGCGGAATACTCGATGAGTTATCCGTCGACGGGTGAACATGACAGCAGCGAGGTAACCGCTACGAACTCACGGCTTCTTGTGCGCTACAAACATGAAAGTAGTAAACGGGTCCGACACGACTTTGTCTGTGTTCGAAATTGCACGGAAGTAACTTTCTAAAACAATGGACAAAAGACCTTTCATCGGGCGATGCCGTGTCGCCTGCCGCCAAAAACATGAACAATTAAGGCTTGTCAAGCAGGTGCCCCCTGGACCTGTGGACAAATTCCGGTTATCCACAGTTTCCGCCCCGTGGGCGCATCGACCATTGCCACGAGCTGAACACTGGGGAGAGGGTGGAGGAGTAAAGCACTGTCTATCCAGGGGGAATAACATGAGCACTCCAGTACGCACCCGACTGGCTCAACGGGGTGAGACCTTCGCCGCTCGCCTCTATCAACGCCAAGGCGCCACAGTTCTCGACAGAAATGTCCGCTATCCCGTCGGCGAGCTCGACATCATCGTCCGAGAACCGGATGGCACGGTCGTCTTCGTCGAAGTGAAAACCCGGTCGGGGAGGGGATACGGCGGCGCGGAAGCCGTCACCGGACGAAAGCTAGCGCGCATGCGGCGAGCAGCCGCCCTGTGGCTCGACGGTCGCCCATACGTGTCCGTGCGTTTCGACGTCGTCGCCCTCACCACCGCAGGCACCACCTTCGAGGTCGAGTGCTACGAAGGAGTAGAACATGGCGCTCGGTAGGAGCTTCACCACTGCCCTGGAGGGCGTCGATGCCCGCATCGTCACCGTTGAGGCGAACATCGGACCTGGGCTTCCTGGCATCCACGTCGTGGGCCTTGGCGACGCCGCCGTGAGTGAATCGCGTGATCGAATCCGCACGGCATTCGCCAACTCCCAGCTAGCGTGGCCAAAGACGAAGATCGTCGTGTCGATGTCGCCAGCATCATTGCGCAAAGCTGGCTCACACTTTGACCTTCCCACGGCACTGGCTGTCCTCGCAGCACGCGAGCCCGGCGCCACGGCAAAACTCGATCGCACGATCGTCCTCGGGGAGCTGGGGCTGGACGGCTCAGTCCGGGAAGTCCCGGGAGTTCTGCCGTCGCTGCTTGCCGCCGCTGCCCACGGTTGCGAGTATGCGCTCATTCCCGCCGCTAGCCAGGAACAAGCCATGCTCGTCCCTGGCCTGCACGTCTTGCCCGTGTCATCCCTCCAACAGGCGTGGGAGTGGGCACTGGGAGAAACGATGCTCTTCGAAGCCAGTGGACAGCCAACCCAGCCAGCACCAGCTCCCACCGCCGACTTTTCCGACATCGCCGGTCAATCAGAGGCCAAACTCGCCGCCGAAGTCGCGGCCGCCGGGGGACACCACCTCATCATGATCGGCCCACCCGGCTCAGGAAAGTCCATGATCGCTGCGCGTCTGCCCAGCATCATGCCTCCGCTGACTCCCCAAAGCTGTCTGGAAGCGACGGTCGTGCATTCTGTGGTCGGTGAATCCGGCGTGGTCACCCGTGCACCATTCATCGCCCCACACCATTCAGTGTCAAGGGCCGCACTCCTCGGCGGTGGCTCCGGGCGCGCCCACCCCGGGGCAGTCAGCCTGGCCCATCACGGAGTGCTCTTTCTCGACGAGGTCTCCGAAATCCCCGCGGCCATCCTCGACAGCCTGCGAACTCCCCTTGAGGACGGAGAAGTTCGACTCGTCCGCTCACGGCGGGAGGTAACTTTTCCCGCCCAGTTTCAGTTGGTGCTGGCTGCCAATCCGTGCCGCTGCGCCGCGGATGACCCCACGAGGTGCACCTGCACGTCCCGCCAGCGCGCCACGTACCTCAACAATCTCTCCGGCCCGCTCCGCGACCGCCTCGACATGGTCATCAACCTCACCGGGTCCGGCGCGGTGCTCACCACTGCCTTCGGCGAGAGCTCTGCCACCATCGCAGATCGCGTGGCAGCGGCCAGGGCCAAAGCCGAACAACGGTGGTCGAGCCACGGGCTGGCCGCCAGCGTCAATGCCCACGTTGATCCGCATCTGCTTCGGCGACACCACCCCGCCACAGAGGATGCAATGGCCTACCTTGGCGGCTTGCTGGCACAGGGCAGAATCAGCCAACGCGGCGTCGATCGCTCCTTGAAGCTCAGTTGGACGCTCGCTGACCTCGCGGGAGAAGACCAACCGACGCTGGATCACCTCGGCCTTGCCGTGACGCTGAGAGGGGGACGGATATGAGCACCCTGAAGTCATGGGCCTACCTCAGTCGAGTGGTGGAAGGCCCCAGCCGGCCACTGCAAGCACTTCTTAATGCTGGTCGCGACGCCGACGAGATTGCCCACGGCGTACGGACGCGCGCCAGTTGGCTGGGAGACCTCCATTCCCAAACCGAGTCGCGCTACGCCTGGGACCGGGCATCAGAAGATTTGGCGCAGGCGGAAACGATCGGCGCCCGGCTGATCAGCCCCGAAAGCCCCGAGTGGCCTGCCGCAGAACTGGACCAAGCTTTCGGATTCGCTGCCACCGGACGCAGTGACCACGTCCGCAGCTACCAAGCGGATGCCGTAGCACCACACGCTTTGTGGGTGCGGGGCGCCAACGTGAAGGCGGCTGTTGCGCAATCGGTCGCCATCGTGGGCACGCGCGCCCTCACCCGCTACGGGATGGAAGCCACGAAGCTACTCGTCAGCGGACTCGCCGCCCACCAATGGACGGTTGTCTCCGGAGGGGCGCTAGGGATAGACACCGTAGCGCAGGAAGCCGCGCTCGACTCCGGGGGAGTGACCATTGCCGTTGCCGCCTGCGGCCTCGACCAGTCATACCCCGCCCGAAATGCGGCGCTGTTTGATCGGATTGCCGATCGCGGCTGTCTGATCAGTGAGTATCCCCCGGGAACTCCGCCCCAACGCCACCGCTTCCTCACCCGCAATCGGCTGGTCGCAGCACTAACCCAAGGGACGGTCATCGTGGAGGCTGCCTGGAGATCCGGTGCTCTGAATACCCTCAGCTGGGCGGAAGGTTTGGGCAGGATTCCCATGGCTATACCTGGCCCGATTACCGGGGTGGGGTCCTTGGGATGCCACGAGCGGATCAAGCGGGGCAGAGCGGAATTGATCACTGGTGCCGACGACATTCGTGCACTCCTCGGAGCAGTGGGTGCCCTCGACGTGGAGGAGCAATACGAGTTGGCCTTCGCGGCAACTCCCGCCCAATCGCTGAGCCGCAACGAACTCCGCGTGTTCGACGCCTGCCCTCCGGAGGGATCAATCACCCACGACGTTGCCCGGTCAGCTGGAATGACTGTCCCGTTGACGATGCACGTCCTGATGGAGTTGGAAAGCCGCCAACTTGTCCGTCGGGAAGGGTCCAAGTGGTGCCGGCAGAATGGTTAGGGATATAACGGGTACAGGGTCCGCACATCTAGTGCTCAACCGGGCCCTCTATAGTCTGCAAAAATATCCTAATGTGTAATTTTTGCAGTGGATGACAGGGGTAGATCGCTTCGGAAATATCAGATGGTGTAATATTTGCAGTATGAAGACCGCAACGGCGACAGAGATTGTGTTGGATCTCGCTTCCCAACAATGGGGGATGGTGACCACAGCTCAAGCAAAGGAGGCCGGGGTCTCGGCCGTTATGCTCAGTCGACTGGTGGAAAAGTCAGTTCTAGCACGGGTGCGCTCCGGGGTGTATCTTTCCACCTCTGCCGGGTGGTCATCGGCGACCGAGGTCCGAGCGCAGTGGATGGCACTGGAGCCAAAAGCCATGGCGGCTGACCGCCTTGGTGCGCAACCGAGCGCCGTGGTGTCGCACGAATCCGCTGCCGAACTGCGCCGCATCGGAGATCTTGAAAGCCCCCAAATATGTTTCACTGTGCCTACTAGGCGTCAAAGTCGCCAACCCGAGGTTATGTTCCGTATTTCTAAGCTCAATGACGAGGACTGGGATGTCGTTGATGGAATGCCGGTGACCACCGCCGTGCGCACGCTCACTGATCTGGCCCGAGCCGGTCACGAACCTGGCCATCTCACCGACATGATCGGCGATATCCTTCAACAGCGTGCGGCGACCCGCGCTGAAGTCGCCGATGCGCTGGTAGATATAGCCGATATCCTCACCATCACTCCGCATACTGCTCAGGGAGCACGAGCGTGGTTGGATGAGCGATTTCCCGGCCCAGATCCGTCCTCACCGACGGTGGAAAATCTGCAGGAGACCGTGTCCCAAGTACTAGCCGCGATGCCGCCGCTATCTACACAGCAGATGAGGGTCCTGCAAGAAATCATCGAAAAGTCACTTGAGCCCGTCCAAGAGCAAATGCAAAGTGTCCTCGAGACGCTAAACAGCAGGGTCAAGTCCGCGGGAGTGGTGTTTCTACCTTTCGATAAAACTGAAGACCTAACGACCCCAAGGGCCGGCACGCACCCGATACCAATACCGGTTCATGCCACCACCTCAGCCTTCTCACCGGGGTCAATGATATTAGCCCTCATCAGCGTCTTGGTCTGCTCCAGACTCGTCAACGACATATACCGTTTCTGCTGAATCCAATCATCATGCTGCTCCGCCAACACAGCCCCCACCAAACGGATCACAGCCTCACGATTGGGAAAGATGCCCACGACATCAGTACGCCTACGGATCTCCCGATTGAGCCGCTCAGTCGGGTTATTCGACCACACCTTCTTCCACACCGACTTCGGCGTATTCGTAAACGCCAACAGCTCATCCAACGACTCCTCCAGATAGTCAGCAACATGCGGAAACCTCTGCTCGCAAAACGCCACGACCTCCCTCGCCTGGGCCCACACCGAAGCTGCATCCGGTTGCTGGAAGATCGTGTGGAACATCGCCGATAACGTCGGCCACTGCGTCTTCGACACCAGCCCGGAGAGATTCTTGGCGAAATGGGTCCGACACCGCTGCCACGACGCATTCGGTAATACCTCGCCGATCGCGTGCTGGATACCCAGGTGCGCGTCACTAGTAACCAGGTACACCTCGTTAAGGCCCCTAGCCTTAAGATCCCGGAAGAACCCAGTCCACGACGCTGATGACTCTGCGGTGGCGACCTGCATGCCCAATAGTTCCCGGTAGCCTTCAGCATTAACCCCGGTGGCCAACAACACTGAGGTTTTCACCACCCGTCCGCCTTCGCGGACTTTCATGGTTAACGCGTCACACGAGACGTAGAGATACGGGCTGGTATCCAATGGTCTGGTGCGGAAATCCTCGACCATGGAGTCAAGATCCTTGGCCATCTCAGATACCTGCGACTTCGACAGGTTGTTAATCCCGAGGGTGGCGACCAGGTCGTTCATCCTGCGGGTAGAGACCCCTTTGAGGTAGCAAGTGGCGATCACGGTGGTCAGGGCTCGTTCGGCCCGGGTGCGTCGTTCCAGCAGCCAGTCGGGGAAGAAGGAGCCGGTACGTAGTTTCGGGATGGCGACGTCGATGGTGCCCACCCGGGTGTCGAGGTCGCGGTGACGATAGCCATTGCGGGTGTTGACGCGAGCATCGCTGGTGGTGGCGTAGTCCGCGCCGCAGACCTGATCAGCCTGGGTCGACAGGATTTGGTTGATGAAGCCTTGGAGCATCTGCCGCATCAGGTCCGGCGAGGCCTGGGAGAGCAGGTCGTCGAGGTAGGTGGTCGGGTCGATAGAATGAGGGCCAGCGGCCATCGTGGGTTGTCCTTTCGAGGAGATGTAGGAGTTGATTCGAAAGGTACCTGCGGTGGTCGCCCATGTTGTTAATGGGGCCGTCACCGGCAGTTACAGATACACCACGCTAGAGGACGTAACCAAACAGCAGTCCTGCTATCAGACAAGCTTTCGCTAAGATCCCGGACACAGTCACTCACAATCCGGCTTTGCAGCAGAAGGTGTTAGATGCCGCCGAGGCTTGCACTTCAGCCTTCGACAGCTTGCCTTCCCACCAGTTCGCTGACGTCGACTTCCAAGATTTCTCGGGCAGTGAAGATTTCAGGGGCGAGGATGCGGAAGAGTAAGCCGAAACGTACAGACGGGCAGATCCGCGATGCCCTGAAAAAGAAGCTCGCGAGCAGGGGATGAATCCCAACGAAGCCTACAACCGATTCTTCCGGGAGCTGTTTCTCGCTGAATTGATGAGCCGCGACCAAGGATGGGTCCTCAAAGGAGGAACCAACCTTTACTGCCAGATTCCCGGTGCACGGCACACCCGAGACCTTGACCTATACCGCCAAGATGATCCGACTTCCTTTCTCCGGGCGGCTGCTGAACTGGTCGAGACCATGGACGAAGCGAAGATCGGGTCATACCGATTTAACGTTTCTATACCGAAAGGCGAGACAGTCGACGGTGCAATCGACAACATAAGCCTGAAGGTCGAGATCTTCTATGGTGTTAAC
The DNA here is from genome assembly GCF_001021045.1 of Corynebacterium testudinoris. Lineage (NCBI taxonomy): Bacteria > Bacillati > Actinomycetota > Actinomycetes > Mycobacteriales > Corynebacteriaceae > Corynebacterium > Corynebacterium testudinoris. Next base: position 1,724,351 of record NZ_CP011545.1, on the reverse strand, counting down.
CCGGTTGTGGAATTCGGAATTGACGTCAGTGGAGACCTCCATGTGCCGGTCGTAACCGATTTCTTGGACGTGCAGCGCTCTGATGGACTCGATTTGGAATTCATGGAAAGGGACTACAGGATCCGTTCTTACCCGATTGAAAACCAGATCGCCGACAAAATCTCCGCCATGTATGAGCTTCATGATCTGCGTCAGCAACCTTCTACCCGCTACCGAGATCTATACGACATCGCCCTCATCTCCTTGGAGCTGAGGGCCGACGCTTCCCGACTGGCTGAAGCCCTACGCATCCAGGCGAAGATCCGTTGCCTCACTCTTCCCCTCGAACTCCATCTGCCTAGCTCGGAGTGGGCCGACGGCTACGCCAGGCTGATTGGCCGGCTAGTCGGGCCTCGACAGGAGATCATTGAAGTCAATGATGCCCTTCGCATTGCCGGGGCATTGGCCAACCCAATCCTCTCCTCTGTGGAGTCGACCGTCACAGGTGAATGGTCACCGGATGCCGGACGCTGGATCTAACCTTCCATTGATTGTCTCTCCTGTGGTCTGGGAAGCAGATCGCTGGCTTGCCTCATCGCGTGGAAATTCACGGCGCACGGAGAGTGCCCCGACATTCTCTTCCGCGCGGGGCTATTTCCTGTTCCAAATGGCGGCGGCGGATTGTGGACGATATCGAGCCGGCATACACCCGAACTTTCTTTTAGGAGCTTAATGTAGTGTTTTGCGACTTCGGCGAGCGTCTGGCAACTAGATTTTTTCCCCTGAAGATAGCGTCATGGGTGCCTTAAGCACCGACTTCCGCGCGCCGATCGTGGGAGCGCTTCAAATGCTGGTAGCGCGTTTCACAATCCATCGTGATCTCCTCCGCCGCTTTGCGTCTTCGGCAGGAAGAGTGAGCAACGACTGGCAAAGTCGCGGGTAGCATGTGCCACATGAGCACGCAGATCGAGGAGGCCATCGAGGACTTTGCCGAGCATATGCGGCTGGTCCAGGGCCGCTCGGAGGCGACGGTGCGGGGGTACCGTTCTGATCTGCTCGATCTTGCGCTGGCGACGCCGACTTTCGGTGAGCTCGATCTGAACTCGCTGCGCGCGTGGCTTGGTCAGGCGGCGGCGGAGGGTAAGTCGCGGGCAACATTGGCTCGGCGTACCGCCTCAGTGAAAGCTTTTTCCGCGTGGGCGCGGCGCCAGGGGTATCTTGCCGAGGATGTTGCTGCTCGCTTGGTCAGTCCGAAGGTCGGTCGTCATTTGCCTGAGGTCTTGGGGCAGAAGCAGGCGGGGGAGTTCGTGGGCAATGCCGCTTCCGCCAACGAGCTGGAGTTTTATCGGGATAGCGCGATGCTGGAACTGCTGTATGCCACGGGAATGCGCGTGTCCGAGCTGACGGGGCTCGACGTTAAGGATCTGGACTTGTCCCGGCGGACTGCTCGGGTGACCGGCAAGGGAAATAAGGAGCGCACCGTTCCGTTCGGGGAGGCCGCTGCGACGGCGGTTTCCACTTGGCTGGAGCAGGCCAGGCCCGGCATGGCCAAGGACACGCCAGCCTTATTCGTGGGAGTGCGGGGGAGTCGGATCGATCCGCGACAGGTGCGCCGCGTCGTGGAGAAAGCCGGCCAGGTCAGTGGGCAGCATGTTACGCCGCACGAATTGCGGCACACGGCCGCGACCCACCTCTTGGAGGGTGGGGCAGACCTGAGGGTGGTGCAGGAGCTCCTGGGGCACTCGTCGTTGCAAACCACGCAGATTTATACGCACGTGTCTGCCGAACGTCTCAAGGAAGTGTTTTCGCGCGCTCACCCGCGGGCCTGAGCGGTATTCTGGCGGGCATGCCGCAGAGTAAGCCCGCGCCGAGCTACGCGCCTCGGCAGGAGAAGGTGCACGCGCACCGATCCAAGCCTTTTTCGGTGGCGGCGGTCGTCGATTGGGTGTTTTTCGTTTTCGGGGCGGTGTTTTCCGCGTGGTTTGCGGTGTTGCTCATCCGCTCGGGGTTGAACCTCAACTGGTGGCATTTGCTGTACCTCATTGGGTTCTGGGTGGTTGCCGCGTATTTGGCGCTGCCGCGACTGCACCGTGTGCTCACCGAGCTGTATGTGCCGGACTATTTCATTGGCCGGGTGCGCACTCCCGACGGGTTGCTCGGCGATCCGGTGAATCTTGCGCTCCGCGGCTCGGGTGAACAGGTCGCGGCGGCATTCGAGAAGGCCGGGTGGGTGGTCGCGGATCCGATTACTTTTAAGTCTTCCCGGCGAATCATCACCAGCTCGTTGACGGGGCGTTCCTATCCGGAGGCGCCGGTCAGCTCGCTGAATCTCTTTGGCCGGGCCCAGGATGTGGCGTTCCAACAGGAGGTGGAAGATAGTCCCTCCAAGCGTCATCACGTCCGGCTGTGGCGCTGTCCGGAAGGCTGGTTTCTGCCGGGTGGACACCAGGTGGATTGGTTGGCCGCGGGTACCTACGACCGGGCGGTCGGGCTGTCTCTGTTCACGTGGCAGGTGACCCACAAGATTGATGCGGATACGGACGCGGAGCGAGACTACATCGTGGAGACGCTGTGTCACGCCGATCGTGATGTCCACGTCGAGGTCATCAAGGACTTTTCCACGGGTTACCACCATCGCAACGGTGGTGGCGACCTCATCGATACTGATGGTGATCTGCCTGTGGTGGATGTCAACGGGGTCCGGGAGACGAGTTCCCCGCCGTGGGTGGCGGCAGCCAGTCATGACAAAGAAAGTGTCGACGCTCCGCCGCGTCCGGCCGTGTTCATCCTCGCCGTGGCAGCCATCATCACGGGTGTGCTTTTGCAGCTGGCGCAGGTGATCCAGCAGGGTGTGCCTGACATTCCGGAGACCGCGGAGTGGGATGTTCGGCTCTTGGCCGCGGGGTTGGCGGCAGGGATGTCACTCGTGGTGTACGTGCCGCTCATGGTCTTTTTCCTTCGTGGGCATTCCTGGGCGCGCTACGGCATGCTGGCGTTGTTGGCCTCCAATGGGATAACGACGATGCTCACCCCGATGAGCAGCACTATCGCGGAGGGTGCCCTAGGGATTCTCAACATCGCCACGTGGATCGTCGCGTTGGTGGCCCTGTCTGACCGGGCGGCTTCGGAGTGGGTGAGGGCCATCAAGGTCCACCGCCGGCAGGAGAAGGTTTCAGGCGGATCGTCGGGGCACTGAGCAGCGATAGGGGATTGAGGTAGTCCTCGCCGCGTTTGGCGCCCCATTGCAGGCCTGGCCACTGGGTGGTGGGATGCGCCAGCCTGCCGATAACGGATCCCTCTTCTACGAGGTCACCGGTGGCGACGAGGGGATGTACGGGCTGGTACGTGGTGCGCACCCCGTCGGCGTGGTCAATGGAGATGGTCGGGGTCCCGACCACCATGCCCGCGAAGGCCACCACGCCGGAACCACTGGCCAGGACATCGGCGCCGACGGTCAGGCGGAGATCAACGCCCCGGTGGCCGGGCAGCCAGTTCTGGGCGGGTTTATCAAATGCCCGGATGACCCCACTGGCGGTGGAAGCGCCGGTGCTGGGGTCGACGTAGGCGAAAGCTGGAGTTGGAGCAAAGAAGGCGACCAGCGAGGTCAGCACAGTGATGATGAAGGTCCGCATACCCCGCACGATAGGGCGGAGGGTGAGCGAGGCGGGCGTCGATAAGCGGGAACCTGTGGATAGTGGGACTGGTGTGACTGGCCTGTGGAAAACTGCGACACCTGGTTTGGCAACGGCTTGACCAGAGGTTAAGCTGTGCGACAGCAGTGTGTCTTCACGCTGACTACGCGCGGCGGAACAAGCCCACGCAGACATGGTCCCGGTTCTCCGGGTGTCGGCATGGCCCCGTCGCTAGGGTGCAGGATAAAAACCTGCACATCAAGGATAAGAAAACCGAAACTCTATATGAAAGTGAGCGTGACATGGCAGTCGTAACCATGCGCGAACTTCTCGATGCTGGTGTGCACTTTGGCCACCAGACCCGTCGTTGGAACCCGAAGATGCGTCGTTTCATCTTCACCGACCGCAACGGCATCTACATCATCGATCTGCAGCAGACCCTGACCTACATCGACCAGGCCTTTGAGTTCGTCAAGGAGACCGTTGCCCACGGCGGCACCGTCCTCTTCGTCGGCACCAAGAAGCAGGCCCAGGAAGCTGTCCAGACCGAGGCCGAGCGCGTCGGCATGCCCTACGTCAACCACCGTTGGCTCGGCGGCATGCTCACCAACTTCCAGACTGTCTCTAAGCGTCTGCACCGCATGAAGGAACTCCAGGCCATGGAGGCTGCGGAGAACGGCTACGACGGCCGTACCAAGAAGGAAATCCTCATGCTGACCCGCGAGCGCACCAAGCTCGAGCGCGTCCTCGGCGGCATCGCCGACATGAACAAGATCCCTTCCGCTCTGTGGGTTATTGACACCAACAAGGAGCACATCGCGATCAACGAGGCTCACAAGCTGGGCATTCCGGTCGTCGCGATCCTGGACACCAACTGTGACCCGGATGTTGTCGACTGGCCGGTTCCGGGCAACGACGACGCTATCCGCTCCACCGCTCTGCTCTCCCGCGTCATCTCCACCGCTGTGGAAGAGGGCAAGAAGGCTCGCGAAGAGCGCGCCCTCGCCGCTTCCAAGGAAGCCGCTGGCGACACCGAGGAGAAGGCTGCTGCTGACGCCGAGAAGGCTGCAGAAGCAACCGAGGCCGCTGAGGTCGCCGAGGCTGTGGAAGCAGTCGAGGCCGTTGAGGCTGCGGAAGCTGCTGTTGCTGAGGAAGCAACCGCCACCGAGAACTAATCTCATCTGAGGTTGTCTCAGGCCCCCGTCCGTCGTGTATGCGCGGCGGGGGCTTTTTCTATCGAGTACGCTCGTTGAACGAATACTTTTCCTACAAGAGGAGGATCGCCCGAACTATGGCGAACTACACTGCAGCAGACGTCAAGAAGATCCGCGAAATCACCGGCGCTGGCATGGTGGCCTGCAAGAAGGCCCTGGAAGAAGCCAATGGTGACTTCGACAAGGCTGTCGAGCTGCTCCGCATCAAGGGTGCCAAGGACGTGGGCAAGCGCGCCGAGCGCAACGCCACCGAGGGCCTGATTGCCGTGTCCGGCAACACCATGGTGGAAATCAACTCCGAGACCGACTTCGTGGCCAAGAACGCTGAATTCAAGGAGATCTCCACCAAGATCACCGAAGGTGCCGCTAAGGCACAGGCCAACACTCCGGAGGAGCTCGCTGCCGCTGACGTTGACGGCCAGTCCGCCGCTGACGTGTTGCAGGCCCTGTCTGCAAAGATCGGCGAGAAGCTGGAGCTTCGTCGCGCCGCCACCATCGAGGGCGACAAGGTTGCCGTTTACCTGCACCACCGTTCCGCTGACCTGCCGCCGTCCGTCGGCGTGCTCGTCGCTTACACCGGTGAGGGCGCGGAGGCCGAGGCTGCTGCTAAGGCTGCTGCCATGCAGGTCGCCGCTCTCAAGGCTGGCTACCTCACCCGCGAGGATGTTCCGGCTGAGATCGTGGAGAAGGAGCGTTCCATCGCCGAGCAGATCACCCGCGAAGAGGGCAAGCCGGAGCAGGCTATCCCGAAGATCGTGGAGGGTCGCCTGGGCGGCTTCTACAAGGACGTCGTCCTGCTGGAGCAGGCCTCCGTCGCTGACTCCAAGAAGAACGTCAAGCAGCTCATGGATGAGGCTGGCGTCACCCTGACCGCTTTCAAGCGCTTCGAGGTTGGCCAGGCCTAATCGGCCCTGCTTTTCGACGACCGCCGTGCCCCGCGCACGGCGGTCGTCTTCTGCTATGCGGGTCCTACTCGCTCAGAGTCCTGCCTCGACCCCGGAGAGAATGAACTCGACTTTCGCGTCGAGGTGTCCCCGTTCCACCCAAGAGTTGTGGGGGGTGATGCGGGTGTCGCGGCCACTGGCTGCGGCTTCATCCTTGAGTTTGTCCCGTGCCTGTTCTAAGCCAGAGCGGCCCGGGGATACCTCGCGCCGCATGGCAACGATGGACAAGTGTGTGGCTATCACCGTGTCGCCGAGAAAGTCGATCACGAAATCAAGGCGCTCGACGCTGCCTGGGAAGCCGGCGGCAAGCACGGACTGGGAGAGGTCCCGGAGGTAGCCCTGCACCGCTGCATGGGCGCCGGGATAGTCCATGATGATGCGGTCGATGCCCGGGTGATTTTCCAAAGTCCCCCACATTGATTCGACATAGTCGCGCAGCTGCTCCTGCCATGACAGGTCGTTCGGGGGTGGGACCAGCGATGCCGCGACTCGGATGAGAGCTAGCTCGACGAGTTCGGCGCGCGAGGCGGCGATGCGGTACAACGATGGCGTGGATACCCCTAACTCCGCGGCTACGTCGCCGAGGGTGAAGGTGTCCAGTCCCAGTTTCAAGGCGGCGTCGACGGCGTCGTTGACCGTGAAGCGGGGCTTGGGCCCCGTGCGGCGCCCGCCGATCGCGGGGGAGGGAGTAGGCATGCCCTCAACCTTAACGTCGTTCATCCGTGCTCTCGCGTGTCGGTGCAGGTGCCAGGGCCCAGCCTGAGGCGGCGGCCCGACGATCCCAGAACCGCCGGTATGCGCCTCCGGCTGCGTGGAGTTGCTTGTGTGTCCCGCGTTCGGCGATGCGGCCGGAATCGTCGAGGACGATGATCTCGTCTGCGGCCTGCACAGTATCGAGCTTGTGCGCGATGACGAGGAAGGTCGACCGCGCGCGAAGTTTGTCGATTGACGCCACCACATTGGCCTCGTTTTCCGCATCGAGGGAGCTGGTCGCTTCGTCGAAAAGCACGATCGGCGAATCCTTAAGTAGCGCACGCGCGATGGACACCCGCTGCCGCTCACCGCCGGACAGCGACCTGCCGCCTTCGCCGACGCGGCTGGCCCAGCCGTCCGGAAGGCGCGCGGCGATCGAGGTGACGCCCGCCTGGTCTGCGGCGGCGCGAACGTCGGCGTCGGAGGCGCCTTCGCGTCCGACGCGGATGTTGGCCGCGAGGGAATCATCGAAGAGGTAGACGTCCTGGAAGACCATGGACAACTGCGCCATGAGCTGCTCGGTAGTTATCTCCCGTACGTCGGCACCACCGACCCGAACGGTGCCAGCATCGACATCCCAGAACCGGCTGATCAAGCGAGCGATGGTGGTCTTTCCTGAGCCTGAGGGGCCGACCAGCGCCGTCATGGTGCCCGGCGCGACGGTAAAGGAGATATCCGTGAGCACCGGGCGGGCCTCTTCGTAGCCGAAGGTGACCTCCTCGAACTCGATGCGGCCGGGGGAGGTGATGTCTGCGGCCAAATCTGGCGATGGCTCGGGCAGCGTGGGTGCCGAGAGGATGGACGTGATCTCTGCCAACGGCGCGCGGGCGGTATCGATGCCCAGGAATTCCGACCCGAGGTCGTCGAGAATCCGGGTGAACCGCAACGAAATTCCGATGAACGCGATGGTCTCGATGGGCCCCAGCGACCCGTCGGCGACGAGTCCCACGGCGACGGTGATCAGCACCACGATCACCGCCTGCACCACGATGCCGTTGAGCGCCAACGGCACGAGGCTCATCCACAGTTCCTTCACCCGGGCACGGTCGTTCGCCGCAGCCGCTTGCCGGAGCGGTGCGAAATCGCCGGCCCGGCCTGCCGCCCGCAACGCCGGCTGGCAGGCGGCGTATTCGACGATGCGGTTAGCCAGCTCGGTGTCCGAGGGGCGCACCCGCTCGGACGCCCTGCGCTTGAGCGACTGTGCGGCGACCATCACGGTCACGGCGACGGGTGCAGCGATGCTGAGGATCAGGCCGAGTCGGACATCCCACAACCACGTCCCGACCAGGATTACCGCCAACGCGGAAGCGTTGGCCACCACGTTGGACAAGATGTGGGCGAAGGAGGACGCCGCCGACATGAAACCGTCGGTGACCAGGCGGGAGAGACCTCCGGTGCGTTCGGGACGAAACCATCCCAGCGGCAGCGACGCCAGGGCGTCGCCGATCGCCCCATGGGCGCGCCTGATGAACACCAGCGTCGAGGCGTAGCCGTAGCCTGTGGCGAGGTAACGCGAGGTGGCGCCCACGATGGCCAACGCCGTCAGGACGATGAGCCACCCCCCGATGCCGAGGCCCCACACCGGGGTACCGGTGCCAAGAGAAGAGGTGGCGGGAAGCAGCACGATGAGCGCGCCGCCATCGCAGAGTCCCGATAGCGTAGTCCAAGCGACAGTTTTGGTGCGCAGCGAGCGACCTTGAGGCCCGAATAGCTCCGAACTGGCCTTCAGCAGGAGCGGATCCTTGAACGCAGAAAGTAGAGATGATGGTTGTAGGGTGCGCTCAGACATTTTCCGGGGCCTTTCGGTTCATCAGCTCGTGGACGGCGTCGGTCGTGACCTCGGCGCCGGCGATGGAATCGACGATCCGACCATCGACAAGGAGGACGACGTGGTCGGCGCCGCGAATGGACTCGGGCTTGTGGCCGATCACCAAGACGGTGCGGCCGACGACAAGTTGATTCAGCGCCGCCTGGATGTCGGCCTCGCAATCGGGGTCGGTGGCCGCAGTGGCCTCGTCGAGGACCAAGATCGGCGCGTCGGCCAGGAGAGCCCGGGCGATGGCGATGCGCTGACTTTGTCCGCCAGAGAGCTGGGCATCATCGCCGACGATGGCGTCGAAGCCTGCGGGCAGGTCCGCGATCTCATCGGCGATGCGGGCGGCCCGCGCGGCGGCGAGGATCTCGCCGTCGGTAGCGTCAGGCCGTGCGAGCGCAATGTTGTCCCGAATACTGATCCGTGGCAGCTGCGGGTTCTGCAGCACAAACGAGACCGTCCGGTAGAGCTCTTCGGGAGGAAGTGACCGGACATCGATGCCACCGATGGACACAGTTCCGGCATCGGGGTCTTGGAAGCGGGCGACCATCGTGGCCAACGTGGACTTGCCCGATCCCGAGGGCCCGACAAGCGCAGTGATTGACCCCGGCGCCAGGGTGAGCGTCACGTCAGACAATGCCACGTTATCGCCGTAGGCGAAGCTGACGCCCTGGAACTCGACCCCGTTGTCGCGGGGAATCGGCTCCTTCGTGGCCATTGTGGTCAATTCCGGCCCTTCGAGCATCTGCGTGATCCGCAACGCGGCGCTACCAGCCAGCTGATACGACCACGCGGTGGAACCGAGCCTCTGGATCGCGCCGGGTATGACGAGCGCGATGAGGGTGGTGGTGAGCACCTGCACCGGTGACACCACGTCCGCCCCCACCAGCGCTGCGCCGCCGGCGAGGTTGACCAGTACCAGCAGTGCCACGGAGATTGTTGACTCTGACAGCGCAGAAATCCGCAGCAGTGGTCCCACCCAGGCGTCGTAGAAATCGCTAAAGGTCCGGGCGGCGGTGCGGAAGCGACTATGCGCCTCGCCGGTGCGACCGAAGGCCTTGACCACGGCGATGCCGTCGGCGAACTCGACTGCGGTGGATGACACGTTGCCCAAGTGGGTGTCCATCTCCGATGTCTTGACCCCCATTCCCCGCATGCCGATGCCCTGGACCAGGCCGTAGATCGGCAGCGTGGCAAAGGATAGAAGCCCGAGCCGCCAATCGACGCTGAAGGCGTAACCCAGGAGCATCACCGGGGTGATGATGGCAACGGTCGTGTCCACCGGCGTATATGCCACGAGGATGTGGAGGGTGCGGGTGTCATCTTGAATGGCCTTACGCACCCGCCCCGAGGTCGTGTCTCCGAACCACGATAGCGGTGCCCGCGAAATCCGCTCGAGGATCCGACGGCGCAGGATTGACCCGAGCGCGAGGTCAGCGAAATGAGTCAGCGCGAGAGCGATGAACAGCAATACGAGCTGGCCGATGAACGTAGCTAGCAGCCATCTCACCACCGGTTCGGTCTCCGCGGCGGAGACGGGCAGGCCCGATTGGTAGGCATCGAGGAAAATCTCGCCGAGGCGCACGAGCGCGATGTATGGAGCAATGGACAGGAGTGCGGATGCGGCACCTATCACTCGGCCGGCCCACAGCCGACCCCGCACGGGCCGCAGCAGATCTCGCAGTGCGGCTTTCGCGGCACTGCGCTTGTCGACGGTGTCCGTTGGGTTGTCGTCTCTCATGATTCGTCCTTGTCCACGAGGTCGCCTATGACTGTGTGTTCTCGAATTGACATGCGTATTCCTTCCCGTTGCGGTGTCACTGGTCGTGGCCATGGAAGCGAATGGGCCAAGGTAAGGCGCGCCTAACACTGAAAGTGATTAATAGATATGGCGGATGGATCTCGGGGGCGTGGGGTCCGGGCAGCCCGCCCCAGGTGATGGCCAATGGAGAAACTGCCCGAGATAAGAAAAGCCTCAACAGACAGCTTTTCTTCTATCGAAATGTCCAGGTTGGGGCCGGTATTCATGGTGTTCGCGTAGATGCTCCATTTCGCATGTCCTCTCTCCGTGTGCCCGAGATCACGAAGTGGTTGCGTGAGAGACTTGTATCTACCGGAAAGTGAATTTACGTCGTACATTTAGGACAGGAAGTTCAACATCCACTCAAGGAGCTGATGGAATGATGATGGCTTCGCAAGGACGATCTCCCACAGGAGATTCAGAAAGGCGGGGCCCATCGCTCCGCCCGCGAACCGATTGGAAGAAAAAGACCGCCGCGCTTCTGGCGGCTCTCACAGTCGCTTCCCCGGCGCTGGTGGCCTGCGCCACCGATGACTCCGGCCCCACGGTATTGCAGTTCATGGGCCCCGCCGATGGTGTGGATCAGTACAGCGCGGCGGCGGAAAAGTGCACCGATCAGGCCAATGGCCGCTACGTCATCAACTACAGCGTGTCCGCCAAGCAGACCGATGATCAGCGTCTGCAGCTGGCCCGCCGCATTGTTGGTGGCGATGACTCCTTCGACATCATGGGCATGGACGTCACGTGGACGGCGGAGTTCGCCGAAGCCGGGTGGGCCGTCGAATTCCCCAGTGATGTCGCCGACAGGGTGAAGGAGGGCACGCTCTCCGGCCCGATGGAAACGGCCACGTGGAACGACAAGGTCTACGGTGCTCCCCTCAACACCAACACCCAGCTCATGTGGTACCGCAAGTCCTTCATGCCGCAGGGGCCCGACGGGCAGGAACAACCGCCGACCACCTGGCCGGAGATCGCCGAACTGGGCGCGTCGCTGGCGGATGAAGGCAAGCCGTCCTACATGGGCGTCCAAGGTGCGCAATATGAGGGCATCGTGGTCTGGTTCAACTCGATGTTGGAAGCGGCCGGTGGCACCATCGTCGACGAGTCTGGTCGCGAAGCCACCATCAACCAGGGTGACGCCGCACAGCGGGCACTGGAGGCCATGAAGGCTGTCGCCACCGCCAAGGGCGCCGATCCGTCGACGTCGCAACTCGACGAAAACATGGCCCGCCTGGCCTTCGACCGCGGGGCTGCGTTCGCCCAGGTCAACTACCCCTTCGTCTATGCAGGCCTGAAGGAGAAGGCTGAGGGCGGCGACGCCGCGGCGAAGGAAGCGTTCGACGACCTCGGATGGACGGTGTACCCGGGCATGGATAAGGGGCAGCCGTCACGGGCAACCATCGGCGGCCTCAACATCGCTGTTCCGTCGACCTCGAAGCATCAGGATCTCGCCTTCGAGGCGATTGAATGCCTGCGCAACGAGGAAAACCAGCGGCACAACGCACTCACGGGTGGTCTGCCGCCGACGCTGACCAGCATCTACACGGAGGCCACGCCCGAATTCATCGAGGAGTACCCGTTCTACCGGGAGATCTTCGAATCACTAAATACTCTCGATCCTGCTGACCTTGGTCCGGAGGAGCAAAGCCTCCTGCCGGCCGAACGCACCGTCTCTGTGGCGCTGCGCCCCGCCTCGCCGGCGTACCAGTCGGTATCCATTTTGCTCGCGTCGCGGCTGAGTCCACCGGCCGACATCGATCCGGATTCACTCGTCCCCGAGCTGGAGAAGGAAATCGGGCGGGCCATTAATTCTGAAGGGTTGGTGCCGTGATGAGCGAGCAACAAACCGAAACAATGGAAACGAAGAAGGAACCCGCGGCCGTCGTCAAGCACAAGTATTCCGACGGACGTAAGGCCGAGCGACGCCTGGGAATGATGCTGGTGGCACCCGCTGTCATCCTCATGCTCGCGGTGACGGCCTATCCCATCATCTACGCCGTGTGGCTGTCGATGCAGCGCTATGACCTGCGTTTCCCGGCTGATCGGGAATTCGTCGGCTTCGACAACTATGTGGCCGTTTTGTCCTCGGGCTACTGGTGGGAGTCGCTGTGGGTGACGGTTGTCATCACCGTGGTGTCCGTGGCCTTCGAGCTCGTGCTTGGCCTGGCCATCGCGATGGTGATGCACCGGGCGATGTTTGGCCGCGGGATCATCCGCACCGTCGTCCTGGTGCCCTACGGCATTGTCACCGTCGCTGCCGCCTACTCGTGGAATTACGCGTGGACGCCCGGCACGGGCTACCTGGCTAATTTGCTTCCCGACGGATCGGCACCGTTGACGGAACAGTGGCCGTCGATCTTCATCATCATTTTGGCCGAGGTCTGGAAGACCACGCCATTCATGGCTTTGCTGCTGCTCGCCGGACTGGCCCTCGTGCCCGATGACGTGCTCAAGGCCGCCTCCCTCGATGGTGCCGGATTCTGGCAGCGCCTGTTTAAGGTGACGCTGCCGCTGATGAAGCCATCGATCGTTGTTGCCCTGTTGTTCTGCACCCTCGACGCCTTCCGCGTCTTCGACAACATCTACATCCTGACGAGGGGTAACAACGGTACCGGCTCAGTGTCGATCTTGGGTTACAACAACCTGTTCAAAGCATTCAACCTGGGTATCGGCTCAGCGATCTCGGTCCTGATCTTCTTGTGCGTCGCCGTGATCGCATTCATCTTCGTCAAGGGTCTCGGCGCCTCGGCACCGGGCAATGGGAAGGGGTAAACAGCCATGAAACAAGGAACCAGTAAAGAAAAGGCGCTGTGGACCATCGCCCTCGTCCTCGTTGTCCTGTATGCGCTCGTGCCAGTGGCGTGGATCGCGTCCCTGTCTTTCAAAACCACCTCGACGCTCCACGACGGGCACTTCATTCCCCGTGAGTGGACGTTGGACAATTACAAGGGCATCTTCTCCACCTCGGAGTTCACCCGAGCCCTCATCAACTCGATTGGCATTGGCATCATCACCACGCTGATCGCCGTCATCGTTGGCACCATGGCCGCCTACGCCATCGCCCGATTGACGTTCCCCGGCAAGTCGCTGATCTTGGGAGTTTCGCTGCTCATCGCGATGTTCCCTCAGGTCTCGCTGGTCAGCCCGCTGTTCGACATTGAACGCAAGGTTGGCCTGTTCGATACCTGGCTCGGCCTGATCCTGCCGTACATCACGTTCGCGCTGCCCATGGCAATTTTCATCCTCTCCTCATTCTTCCGTGAAATCCCCTGGGAGCTGGAGAAGGCGGCGCAGATGGATGGCGCGACACCTCTCCAGGCCTTCCGCTTGGTTGTCGCCCCCTTGGCGGTGCCGGGCATCGTCACCGCGGCGATCCTGGTGTTCATTTTCGCCTGGAATGACTTCCTCCTGGCGGTGTCGTTGACATCGACGGAAGCGGCGCGCACCGCCCCGGCCGCCATGGCCAACTTCACGGGTTCGTCCCAGTTCGAAGAGCCGACGGGTTCGATCGCCGCGGCGGCGATCGTCATCACCATCCCGATCATCATCTTCGTCGTCATTTTCCAACGCCGCATCGTGGCCGGCCTGACCTCCGGCGCAGTGAAGGGATAGCACCATCATGGCTGAAATCGAACTCAAGAACCTGACCAAGCTGTTTCCCGATGGCTCGGTCGGCGTGGACAAAGCGAACCTGCACATCAAAGACGGCGAGTTCATCATCCTCGTCGGTCCCTCGGGTTCCGGAAAGTCCACCGCCCTGAACATGATCGCCGGACTGGAGGACATCTCCGACGGTGACCTCCTCATCGGCGGCACCCGCGTCAACGACGTGGCACCCAAGGATCGTGACATCGCGATGGTGTTCCAGTCCTACGCGCTGTACCCGCACATGACCGTGCGAGAGAACATCGAATTCCCCCTCAAGCTGGCGAAGACGCCGCAGAAGGAGATCGATGAGAAGGTCGCGGAAGCCGCTCGCATCCTCGACCTGGACCCGTACCTGGATCGCAAACCGTCCAACCTGTCGGGCGGCCAGCGCCAGCGCGTGGCCATGGGTCGCGCCATCGTGCGCCGGCCGAAGGTGTTCCTCATGGACGAGCCGCTGTCCAACTTGGACGCCAAGCTGCGCGTCCAGATGCGCGCGGAGATTTCGCGGCTGCAGGATCAGCTGGGCGTCACCACCGTGTACGTCACGCATGACCAGACCGAGGCGATGACCTTGGGTGACCGCGTCGTGGTGATGAAGAAGGGTGTCATCCAGCAAGTCGGCGAACCGCAGGAGCTCTACGATCACCCGCGGAACCTGTTTATCGCCGGTTTCATTGGCTCCCCGTCGATGAACTTCACCCCCGGCCAGCTCAACGCCGGCGTCGTCTCCACCGGCCTGGGCGACATCCCGCTGGTCGACGAGCTCGCGTCCGCGCTCGGTGGAACCAACGACCGCCGCGTCATCGTCGGCGTGCGGCCCGAGGCATTCGAGGATGCGTCCCTGGTTGATGTGGATCAACGCAGCAAGGGCGTGCTTGTCGACGTCGATGTCGAGGTCCTCGAGTCGATGGGGTCGGACAAGTTCGCGCACTTCCGCTCACCCCAACTGGGTGGAGGCGAAAGCGCTGGCGTCATCACCTCCGCTGCCGCGCTTGATGCCGGTTTGGGCGAGGCAGACACGGGCTCCATGGTCGCCCGACTGTCTGCGGAATCTCCCGCTCGCCGCGGCGAAAAGCTCACTCTGTGGTTTGATCCCGCGAAGGTGACGGTCTTTGACGCAGAGACCGGGGACAACCTGGGCCGCTAGCTGTCAGACCCCACCGGCCGCTTAACGGATATCACTCCGGTTCGCGGCCGGTGTCGCGTACCTGCTCAAAGACTTCGTCTGACCATTCGTGGCGGCGGATGAGCCGGTAGCGCTCCGCGGCGATCCACAGGTACAGCTCCGCGTCGGTGTGGTTGGGTGCCAGGCCGATGGCCCGGGCGGCGTCGACGACGGGCTGGAATTCGGTGGTGTACCAGCGGTTGGCTATCTCCTCACGGGGCAGGAATTCCCGCTCGGCCTGCATGATACGGAAACCCCAGGCCTCGACGTTTTCGGCGAGTTGGGCGTATTTCCACGGGTTGGACAGCGTGATCGTGGCGGCCTGGTCGGCGGGCAGCGGGACGCGCGAGAGGAAAATTCGCCGGTGATCCTTGAGCACCAAGTCCCGGTTGGACTGGATGCCCTCGGCGTCGACCTGCGTGAGAATCTCGGTGACGTAGGCCTCGATCGTGGGGGCTCCCCGGTCGCACGCTACGGAGACCCGGTGGTGGCCGTCGACGACGAAGTACATGCCACCGACCTTGCGCAGCGACACTGGGGGAACGGTCTCGCCCCGCCGCTGGGCGGCATTGAGTCGAGCCCAGCGCTCCCGCGACAGCGAGGTGGTGGGGCGGAAGCTGCGGTCGAATTGCCCGGTGCGATCCACGGAACCGACGATCGCCTCGATGGGTACGTCGATGAGGCCGAGTTCGCGGTGGCCGACCTCGCCGAGTGCCGCGACCACCTCGTCATACGGCAAGACCTGCGTGATGTCGTCGGGCTGGAGGCGGAGCCGGGCCACCGCCTTGTGGAAGAGGGCGCGGCGGCGGGCGCGCGAGAAATCGGCTTGTGCGTCGGCGTCGGGGAAACCGGTGTCTGCCATGGTCAGCGTCCTTCCAAAATAAGATCTGCGCGGGGATGGGGATCGCGCTGGATGCGCGTCAGCGTCCATCCCACCGTATTAACAATGAGAGTGCCCCCGGTAGTCCACTCGCGCCGCGACACACTTCGCCGGGCGCCGTGCGGGTGGACGTGTCCGTGGACGTGCATGGCTGGACGCAGGGCGTCGACAAGCTTATCGACGCCGGGCATCGCCCGGTGGACAGCATCATCACCGGCCCCCGCCTCGCCCGAGGCATGGGTGAGCAGAATGTCGACGGGGCTACGATGTGCCTTTTTCAGGACCCTTCGGGCCCGGCGCAGGGCCTGCCCGTCTGACCACTGATTCGGGCCGGAATTGTAGCGGGCGCACCCGCCCAAACCAGCGATCCGCAGGCCCGCGACCTCGACGATGTCCCGATCAGCGGGGAACGCGCCCTCGGGTCCCGGCCAGGCGCAGTGACGCCCGTCGCGCAACCAACCGATGGGGGAGAGCCGGAAACCCTCCAGCGAAGGATCATGGTTGCCGGGGACCATGACGCACGGCACCCCAAAGGCCTCCGCAACGGCGGCGACGTAAGCGAAATCAAGGTCGCCGGCTGAGAGCACAAGATCGGGACGGTTGCCCGGCCCGAAGTTAATGGCACCCGGAACCGTCAAGGCCGGGCGTTCCTCATCCGCGATCGACAGGACAGTGACCGGCGCTGCTGCTGAGCGACGCTGTTGTTCCATTGGTATCGACTTTAGGCGAATCTCGGGGCGCAAGACTGACCGTGGGAGAATGTAGGATGGATTCAATCTGTTACACCGACCCACAAGGAGATCTAACGGTGACCACCGCTGACAGCCCCCGGAGTCAAGGCTTCAAACGAGTGATGCTGAAGCTGGGGGGTGAGATGTTCGGAGGTGGCAACGTTGGAATTGATCCGGACGTGGTGGAAAACGTCGCCCGCCAGATCGCTGAGGTCGCCCGCACCGGCGCCGAAATCGCTGTTGTTATCGGTGGCGGCAACTTCTTCCGTGGCGCCCAGCTGCAACAACGCGGCATGGACCGCGCTCGCTCGGACTACATGGGCATGCTGGGCACGGTCATGAACTGCCTGGCCCTGCAGGATTTCCTGCAGCAGCAGGGCGTCGATTGTCGCGTGCAGACCGCCATCAACATGGCCCAGGTCGCAGAACCCTACCTCCCGCTTCGCGCCGAGCGCCACCTGGAAAAGGGCCGCGTGGTCATCTTCGGTGCGGGCATGGGCATGCCGTACTTCTCCACGGACACCACCGCCGCCCAGCGTGCCCTGGAAATCGGCTGCGATGTCCTCTTCCTGGCCAAGGGAGTCGACGGTGTGTACTCCGATGACCCGCGCACCAACCCCGAGGCGGAACTGTTCCACGAGATCTCCCCGCGCGAGGTCATTGAAAAGGGTCTCAAGGTCGCCGATGCCACGGCGTTCTCCCTCTGCATGGACAATGACATGCCGATTTTGGTGTTCAACCTGCTCACCGAGGGCAACATCGCCCGGGCGGTCGCGGGCGAGCAGATCGGGACGCTGGTCAAGTCCTAAGGGCCTGAGCTGGTAGGTTAATGCAGACAAAACTACTTAGAAAGGTGCCATGCAGATGATCGATGACATTCTCCTCGAGTCCGAGGACCGCATGACCAACTCCGTCGAGCACACCCGCGAAGACTTGATGACCATTCGCACCGGCCGCGCCAACCCGGCCATGTTTAACGGTGTGATCGCTGAGTATTACGGCGTTCCCACCCCGATTACCCAGATGGCTTCCATCTCCGTCCCGGAACCGCGGATGCTGCTGATCAAGCCCTACGAGATGTCGTCGATGGGCGCTATCGAAAACGCTATCCGCAACTCCGACCTGGGTGTCAACCCGACCAACGATGGTCAGGTCCTGCGCGTCACCATTCCTCAGCTGACGGAGGAACGCCGCCGTGACCTGGTGAAGGTGGCCAAGGCCAAGGGCGAGGACGGCAAGATCGCCATCCGCAACATCCGCCGCAAGGGGATGGAGCAGCTGAAGAAGCTGCAAAAGGACGGCGACGCTGGCGAGGACGAAGTGCAGGCAGCCGAGAAGGAACTGGACAAAGTCACCAAGACCTACGTCGAGCAGATCGATGAAGTGGTGACCAAGAAGGAAGCCGAGCTGATGGAGGTCTAGCCTCCGTTCGTTTATCCGTCTGTTCCCTCGTTCCCGAAACCACTCCAGGAGGCTCCCGGTGGGAGACCAGCGGCTGATTAAGCCGAAGAACTCCGCTGGCCGAAATCTACCGGCCGCCATTGGTGTCAGTTTGTTCCTTGGTGCCCTCGTCCTCATTGCCGTGTGGCTGGGGCCGAAGGGCTGGTACCCGCTCGTCGCGGCGGCCGTCGCCGTGGCCACGTGGGAGGTGGTCACCCGCCTCCGCGAGCACTCCTACCATCTGCCCCGACTGACCATGATCATTTTGGGCCAGGCCATGGTGTGGTTGTCGTGGCCCTTCGAAACAAAGGGCCTCGTGGCCGCGTACGTCACCGCCGTCTTGGTCATGATGTTTGGTCGGCTGTTCTACCACGGCCGCAACACTCCGCCGCAGCACTACCTCCGCGATGTCGCGGTGGCGATTTTCGTGCTTACCTGGATCCCACTGTTCGCCTCTTTCGCGGCGATGCTCTCGCTATTTTCTGCCGATGGCGTGCCGGGCTGGGCGTACATCATCACCTTCATGCTGTGCGTCATTGCGTCCGACACCGGCGGATTCATCGCCGGGGTCATGTTCGGCTCCCATCCCATGGCACCCGCCGTCAGCCCGAAGAAGTCGTGGGAGGGCTTCGCCGGTTCCGTCATTTTTGGCACGGTCACCGGCGCCCTCACCGTGCATTTTCTCTTGGGCCACGAGTGGTGGATGGGCGCCATCATGGGCGTGGGCCTCGTCTGCTGTGCGACGCTGGGTGACTTGGTGGAATCCCAGTTCAAGCGCGAACTGGGCATCAAGGACATGTCCACCCTGTTGCCCGGCCACGGCGGACTCATGGATCGCCTCGACGGGATGCTTCCCTCGGCGATGGTGACGTGGCTGGTGCTGGGAGTGCTGGTGGCCTAACCGGCCGCTAGCTGCGCTTCTTCAACTGTCGGCGCAGTTCCAGCATGCGCACGCCACCGACGAGGGCCATGATGAGCGCGCCGGTGATGGCGGAGAACAAATAGCCGATGCCCGCGGGGAAGCTAAAGCTCCACGCGAAGAGGTTGAGCTCCACAGCCTGCTGGTTTTGCAGAATGAACACGAGCAGCAGAATGAGCAACAAGGCACCGATGATGAGCGCGGCCCACGTGCTCCCGGCCAGGGAACTCTTCACCTTCTGCTTAGGCGCGTGGCCGGGGGCCGGGACTGTCTCTATCGCCGTGGCGTCGGCAGCGGTGGTTTCTTCTGCGTAGACATCTCGGTTCTCATCCAAGTGCTGGGGCAGCGGTTCGTTCTGCACGGCTGGTAGATCGTCGAAGTCATCGCGCGGCGGGTTCGGAGAAGTCATAGTTAGTATTCAACGCGTAGCGCGCATGTTTTGCCAACAATAACGAGCCCGTGGCATGTCAACAATTCGGTAACACCCGCCGTGGCATGCGAGAATGGGAGACATTATGGCTGAACCGATTGCTCTCCAGTTTTCCGCGCCCAAGCGCGGGATGCCGCCGACCCACTTTGCCGATCTCACCCCTGAGCAGCGCATCGAGCAGCTCAAGGACCTTGGCCTGCCTAAATTCCGCGCCGATCAGATCGCCCGCCACTACTACGGCCGCTTTGAAGCCGACCCCTCGACGATGACGGACCTGCCGGAGCAGGCTCGCGCGGACGTCGCCAAGCAGATGTTTCCCACCCTGCTCACACCGGTGCGCAGCATCGAAACCGATGAAGGCGACACGACGAAGTCGTTGTGGCGCCTCAACGATGGCACGCTGCTCGAGTCGGTGCTCATGCGCTACCCAGGTCGCGCGACACTGTGCATTTCCTCGCAGGCCGGTTGCGGCATGGCGTGTCCATTCTGCGCGACTGGCCAGGGCGGGCTCGACCGCAATCTCTCCACCGGCGAGATCGTCGACCAGGTACGCGCCGCGGCCGCGACGATGGAGGCGGAGGGTTCGCGCCTGAGCAACATCGTCTTCATGGGCATGGGTGAGCCGATGGCCAACTACAAGCGCGTCGTGTCGGCTGTTCGGCAGATCACGGAGCCCTCACCGCGGGGCTTCGGCATCTCTCAGCGCAACGTCGTCGTGTCCACGGTGGGGCTGGCCCCGGCCATTCGCAAGCTCGCCGACGAAGATATGTCTGTCACCCTGGCGGTCTCGCTGCATACGCCGGACGATGAACTGCGCGACACTCTCGTGCCCATCAACAATCGCTTCTCGGTCGACGAGGTCTTGGACGCGGCCCGCTACTACGCCGACAAGTCTGGCCGTCGCGTGTCCATCGAATACGCGCTCATCCGCGACATCAACGATCAAGGCTGGCGCGCGGACTTGTTGGGCAAGAAGCTGCACAAGGCGCTCGGCCCAAAGGTGCACGTCAACCTCATCCCGCTCAACCCGACGCCAGGCTCGAAGTGGGATGCCTCGCCGCGGGAGCGCCAGGACGAATTCGTTCGCCGCGTCATCGCCCAAGGTGTGACCTGTACGGTTCGCGATACTAAGGGCCAAGAAATCGCCGCGGCATGCGGCCAGCTTGCTGCAGAAGAGAAGTAGCTCGCCTAATCTCGAATGCATGACTTCGGCACTCCTCGCTCGTGATCTGACCAAACGTTTCGGCACTACCGTCGCCGTCGACCGCCTCACCCTCGAGATCCCACGTGGCTCGATTTACGGCATCGTCGGCCCGAACGGCGCCGGTAAAACAACGATGATCACCATGGCGGCCGGTTTGGCACGCCCGACGGCCGGCGAGGTTTTCATCTGCGGACACAACGTCTGGACCGATCCGCTGCCCGCCAAGCAAGCCATGGGCCTGCTCGTCGATGGCATCGCCGTCTTCGACCGACTCTCCGGCCCGGAATACCTCAGCTACCTCGGCGGCCTGCGTGGAATGGATCCGGTCCAGGTCAAGGAACGCTCCACCGAGCTTCTCGACGCCCTCGGCCTCGCCGAGGCCGGCAACAAGTACATCGTCGACTACTCCGCCGGCATGACAAAAAAGATCCTACTGGCCGGGGCCCTGCTCCACGGGCCGGAAGTGCTCATCCTCGACGAACCCCTCGAAGCCGTGGACCCCGTCTCGGGCCGCCTCATCCAGGAGATCCTGCGCAGTTTCGCTGCCCGCGGCGGCACCGTCATCCTCTCCTCGCACGTCATGGAGCTGGTGGAGGGCCTGTGCGATCACGTCGCGATCATCAACCACGGTCAGGTCGCCGTGTCCGGTCACGTGGACGAGATCCGCCAGGGACGCAGCCTCGTCGATGTCTTCATCGACGAAGTGGGCGGTGCTGCCCTGCAGGAGGGCTCCTTCGATTGGTTGAACCGCTCATGACCCAACTGATTTTCCGTCTCCAGCGCACCCTGCGTCGCCGGAATGCCGAAGCCAATCGCTCCGGGACCATCATGACCGTGCTGCTGTATGTCTACGCGGTCATCGGCATGGCCTCGATGTTCCTCTTTTCCCTAGGACAATGGACTGGGCTAGCAGGCATCACCGCCGTGGGCACCGTTGCCTTCTTGGCCGCCTCCCTCGTTCTCGCAGCGGGTGATGATGCCATCCGACCGTCCTCCCTGGCCTCGCTCCCGCTCACAGCACGGCAGGTTGTCCCAGGCTTCGCACTCTCCGCTCTGGTCTCCTCCCGAGGTATCCTCGTCATCATCTGCAGCCTCGCCACCGCGATCTTTGGCGCCATCATTCTCCCTGTTGTGTGGGCGGTTCCGTGGATCCTCGCCATGGTCCTCGCAGCACTGACCACCATCATGCTCTCCCGCATCCTGCTGGCCTTAGGTGGCGGAGGAGGGCGCCTCAAGCAGGATCGCGCCAACGTCTACGGCTCGTTCCTCATGATCGCCCTCATCCTGGGCTTCAACATGCTCAACACCATGAGCCCGGACGTGATTCGGCTTGACCTCTTGGGATCCGTGCTGGCCTGGACGCCGTTGGCAGCTGCACCCGGTGCGGTGGTGTCCGCTGCCGCGGGCAATTGGCTTGCTGCCCTCGCGCAGCTGTGCATTGCGGCCGTGACCTTGGTCGGTGGCAGTTGGCTGTGGACCCGCCAAATTGCCGGCCAAATGGACGCACCCCTCGACCAGAGTGGCACTCGGGAAGCCACCGCGAAGACCAAGGGAACGATCCTGCTCCCTGGACTCCCCGAACAGCCTTGGGCGTATGTCTACTCCCGGGCGATGCGGTATATCCGCCGCGACTCCCGACTCCTCGCCTCCCTGGTCACCATGCCAGTGTTCGTCGTCTTCTTCCTCTACCAGGGGTTCCGAGGCGACACGTTCCTCCTCACCATGGGTATCGTCGTCGCCTCACTGAGCGCCTCCATGATGGCGGTCAATGACTTCGGCTACGACGGCCCGTCGACCTGGACGCACATCACCACCGGCGTTGACGCCCGCACCCTCGTCATCGCCCGCCACGCCGCCTCCATGACCCCGCTGTCCCTCCTTCAGCTGGTCCTCGTCATCGGCGCGATCTCCCTCGGTGAGTGGAAAATCGCAGTACTGTCCATCGGACTACTCATCTCCGGCTCGGCGATCTCGCTCTTTCTCTCCACCTTCAACCCCTATCCCACCTCCCCTCCGGGGACGAATCCCTGGAACGACAAGTCGGGCTATTCTGCGGCGGCGTTCCTCGGCGTCTTCGGCATCCTGCTCATCGGCTGGATCCCCTCTCTCCCCGGCGGCCTCATTCTCTACCTGGTCAACCCCGCACTGGGCGCGATCCTTGCTATCGGTTTGCCCGTCGCCCTCTGGATCGGGTCGGCGGCACTGTCAGTGAAACGAGTGCGCGCGAATCTGCCCGAGATCTTCGACAAGGTTCGCCGCACAGTGAAGTAAGGGTTTGGGTCTTGGGTACTGATCGCGACGGGCTGATCGCGACCGGAAGACGATTTCGGCTTGGGCTTTCCGCAAAAGCCCAGGACGGTTGGCGCGGTTGGGGCTAGATATCGGGAGGAGTGGTGATCGCGACGGGCTGGTCGCGACCGGAAGACGATTTCGGCTCGGGCTGTCCGTAAAAGCCCAGGACGGTTGGCGCGGTTGGGGCTAGATGTCGGGAGGAGTCGTGATCGCGACGGGCTGATCGCGACCGGAACGCGATTTCGGCGGGGGCTGTCCGCAAAAGCCCAGGACGATTAGCGCGGTTGGCGCTGGATGTCGGGAGGAGTGGTGATCGCGACGGGCTGATCGCGACCGGAAGACGATTTCGGCTCGGGCTGTCCGTAAAAGCCCAGGACGGTTGGCGCGGTTGGGGCTAGATGTCGGGAGGAGTCGTGATCGCGACGGGCTGGTCGCGACCGGAACGCGATTTCGGCGGGGGCTTTCCGCAAAAGCCCAGGATGGCTGGCGCGATTTTGGCTAGATGTCGGGAGGAGTCGTGATCGCGACGGGCTGATCGCGACCGGAACGCGATTTCGGCTCTGGCTTTCCGCAAAAGCCCAGGACGGTTGGCGCGGTTGGGGCTAGATGTCGGGAGGAGTCGTGATCGCGACGGGCTGATCGCGACCGGAACGCGATTTCAGTCCGGAGTCGGCGAAAAAGCCCAGGACGTCCGCCGCATCAGCAGCTAGAAGTCGGGATCACACGATACAAAGCAACGCCTAGAATTAACCCCGTTACCGGGAAACGAAAAAATCGCCCGCTGAGAACAATCTCGGCGGGCGATCTCGATTCCAGCGGATTAGGCTTTTTCGACCTGACGCAGGTGAGCGACGCGGGAAGGATCGATGTTGAGCGCACGCAGCTCCGAGTCGGAGAGCTGAGCGTAGCTGCCGGACAGGGTGGCCTGGTCGTAGTCCCAGTCGGGCTCGACGTGGTTGGCTGGCTTGTTGTGGCCGGTGATGGTGCGGACCTGGGAGAGGTTCGGCTCGAAGAGGTGGATGAGCAGGCCGAGGGCGATGACGGCGGCGATGACCAGCAGCCAGATCGTCTCGACGTGGCCGGTGTGGTTACCGAAGTTGTAGGCAAGCAGGATGCCCACGGATACCCAACCGGATACCTGCACGGTGGTGCGGCTGAGCTCGCTCCAACCGAGGGCCGCGGACGGCACATCCAGGGTGGAGGTTCCCTTGTGAACCTCAGGCACGATCTCGTGGGAAGCAGCCACGTTCCTTCTCCTTCTCAAGAGCATGCCTCAACCTCGGCATGCTGAACTTTTCTCAGGTACTTGTCCAATATCTTTGCATACTCGCCCGCCTGTCGCGAGAAAACACCCCCAGCAGTGGTGGGGTCGTTCGTGGGGTTGCCCCCGTGGGGTGAAACAATAGGTGGTGTGACTACTCCCCAGCAGCCCCAGCAGCCTAAGCGCGTCCTCATTCTCGGTTCTACGGGTTCTATTGGTACCCAGGCTTTGGAGGTTATTGCGGATAATCCCGAGTTGTTCACGGTGGTGGGTATCGCTGCGGGGGGTTCGGATCCGGCGTTGGTGATTGCTCAGGCTCGGGCGTTGAAGTTGGGTCCGCAGCAGGTGTGCGTTGCGCAGCCGCAGGCCGCGGAGATGGTGGCGCGGGAGCTTGGTGGGCCGGTGGTGCGGGAGGCGGAGCAGCTGGTTCGTGATGTTCCGGCTGATACGGTGCTCAATGCTCTCGTTGGTTCTTTGGGGTTGGCGTCGACGTTGGCCACGATTGAGTTGGGTTCCACGTTGGCCTTGGCTAATAAGGAGTCCCTTGTGGCTGGCGGTGACCTGGTGATGGGTTTGGCGAAGCCGGGGCAGATTGTTCCGGTTGATTCGGAGCATTCGGCGATGGCGCAGTGTCTGCGGTCGGGGAGCAGTGAGGAGGTCGCGCGTTTGGTTCTTACTGCTAGCGGGGGTCCGTTCCGTGGTTGGACTCGGGAGCAGATGTGGGATGTGACGCCTCAGCAGGCGGCGGCGCATCCGACGTGGTCGATGGGGCAGATGAATACGTTGAATTCTGCGACGTTGGTGAACAAGGGGCTCGAGCTCATTGAGGCGACGTTGCTGTTTAACATGCCCTCCGAGCGTATCGACGTCACGGTGCATCCCCAATCGATCGTTCATTCCGCCGTCACGTTCGTGGATGGTGGCACTATCGCGCAGGCATCTCCGCCGTCGATGAAGCTGCCCATCGCCCACGCACTGCATTGGCCCCATCGCGTTGCGGGGGCGCAGCCGGCGCTCGATTTTGCGCAGGCGCATTCGTGGAGCTTTGAGCCGCTTGACGACGCCGCGTTCCCCGCGGTCCAGCTGGCGCGGGACGTCGCCACGCGACGGGGAACGTTCCCGGCCGTCTACAACGCCGCCAATGAGGAGGCCGCCGCGGCTTTCCTCGCCGGGCGCATTCGCTTCCCAAATATCGTGGATGCGGTGGCGGAGGTGCTGGCGGGCGCGGCGAGCTTTGCTGACGGTGTACCGTCAACGGTCGATGACATCCTCGAAGTAGAAGGGGAGGCCCGTAGGCGGGCCAACGCGATCGTCGATAAGCTCTCGTCGGCTTTATAAGGAGTCTCGTGGTTTCGTATTTCCTGGGCGTTTTTCTTTTTGCGCTGGGCATCGCGGTGACGATCGCGCTGCATGAGGCGGGGCACATGCTCACCGCGCGGGCCTTCGGCATGCGCGTGCGCCGGTTCTTCATCGGATTTGGGCCGACGATTTGGTCGAAAAAAATTGGGCAGACCACCTACGGTTTCGCCGCTCTGCCTTTTGGTGGTTTCTGTGACATTGCGGGGATGACGGCGCAGGATCCAGTGACGCCGGAGGAAGCTCCGCACGCCATGGTGACTAAGCCGTGGTGGCAGCGGGTCATCGTGCTCTCCGGCGGCGTGATCACCAACCTCATCATTGGGTTCATCGTCATCTATGGGGTGGCCGTGACCAGCGGAATCCCCAACCCGCACGCTGATACCCGGCCGCTGGTCGGGGAGCTGTCGTGTGTTTCTGATCAGGTCTCTGACACCACCCTCGCCCCCTGCACCGGCCCGGGACCCGCTGAGAAAGCTGGCCTGGAGGTCGGTGACCGCATCGTCGCCCTCAACGGCCAAGAAGTACAGGCGTTTACGCAGGTCCGCGACACGATTCTCACCATGCCCGGGCAGACCGTCACCTTGTCGGTGGAGCGCAATGGCAGCCCCAGGGAGATCACCATCGACGTGCCCACCGTCCTGCGCGGCGGGGTCGAGGCGGGAGCCATCGGTGTCACGAGCGCCCCGATTGCGGATGCCATCAAGACTTATGGGCCCGTCGAGGCCATCGGCGCCACTGGAGAATTCACGTGGCGGCTGCTCGACGGCACCGTCCGTGGCCTGGCGTCCTTCCCAGCCAAGATCCCCGGCGTCGTTGCCTCGATCTTCGGCGGCGAACGCGACCAAGAAGGTCCCATGAGCGTTGTCGGCGCCTCGCGGGTGGGCGGCGAGCTGGCAGAACGCTCCCTGTGGGACATTTTCTGGCTCATGCTCGCCTCGCTCAACTTCTTCCTGGCCCTGTTTAACTTGGTGCCGCTCCCGCCGCTCGACGGCGGACACATTGCGGTGGTGTTGTACGAGAAGATCCGCGACCTGTTCCGCCGCGCCCGCGGGCTGGCCCCGGGCGGACCCGCGAACTACGAAAAGCTCATGCCCATCACCTACGCCATGGCGGCGACGCTGTTGACCATTGGTGTCATCGTCATCGTGGCGGACGTGGTCAACCCGGTACGGATGTTTGGATGAGCGGGGTAGAGTTGGGACGAACTACATCCAGCATGAATTGTCAGGAGAATCTCTAACAGTGTCGACTTCCATTGGACTCGGTATCCCGGATGCTCCGCCGCCCACCCTGGCGCCTCGTCGAAAGACTCGCCAGTTGATGGTGGGCAATGTGGGCGTGGGATCTGACTACCCGATCTCGGTGCAGTCCATGACGACCACGAAGACCCACGACATCAACGCCACCTTGCAGCAGATCGCGCAGCTCACGGCCTCGGGGTGTGACATTGTGCGCGTGGCGTGCCCGAAGACGATTGACGCGGAAGCGCTGCCGATTATCGCGAAGAAGTCGCCGATCCCGGTCATCGCGGATATCCACTTCCAGCCGAAGTACATTTTCGCCGCCATCGACGCGGGGTGTGCGGCCGTGCGCGTCAACCCGGGCAACATCAAGGAATTCGATGGCCGCGTCAAAGAGGTGGCCAAGGCCGCGGGCGACGCCGGCATCCCGATTCGCATCGGCGTCAATGCCGGTTCCTTGGACAAGCGGCTCATGGAAAAGTACGGCAAGGCCACCCCGGAGGCCCTGGTCGAATCCGCTCTCTGGGAGGCCAGCCTGTTCGAGGAGCACGGCTTCGGCGATATCAAGATCTCGGTGAAGCACAATGACCCGGTCATCATGGTGGAGGCCTACCGCCAGCTGGCCGCGCAATCTGATTACCCCTTGCACCTTGGCGTCACCGAGGCCGGCCCTGCGTTCCAGGGCACCATCAAATCCTCGGTCGCGTTTGGTGCGCTGCTGTCTCAGGGGATCGGCGACACCATTCGCGTGTCCCTCTCGGCGGACCCGGTGGAGGAGATCAAGGTCGGCGACCAGATTCTGCAGTCGATGAACCTGCGCCCCCGCAAGCTGGAGATCGTCTCTTGCCCGTCCTGTGGCCGCGCTCAGGTCGACGTGTACACCCTCGCCGAGGAGGTCACCGCCGGGCTGGAGGGCATGGAATTCCCGCTGCGCGTCGCTGTGATGGGCTGTGTGGTTAATGGCCCGGGTGAGGCTCGCGACGCCGACCTCGGTGTCGCCTCGGGCAACGGCAAGGGCCAGATCTTTGTCAAGGGCGAAGTTATCAAGACGGTGCCGGAATCGAAGATCGTGGAAACTCTCATCGAAGAAGCCATGCGACTGGCCGAAGAGCAAGGTCTCGAAGAGGTCGAAGGCACTCGGGTAGAGGTCAAGGTCACCCGGTAGGACATGAAAAGGGCGACCGCGGCCTTCCTGGCCACGACATTGGTGTTCGGGCTGGCCGCATGCACGCCCAAGCCTCCCTCCGCCGAGCCCACGGCGGAGGATTTCCTCCAGGCGCTGTCCCACCGGGACGTCGATAAGCTCTCTGAATTGGTCGATGTCCCCTCCACTGCCACGGATATCATCACCACGACCTTTGATGGGCTGCAGGCCGAGGGACTCACGGCCACGCTCAACGAAGTTGATGCCCAGGACAACCTCGCCACCGCGCGGTACACCTTGGAATGGCAGCTTCCGCGCGAACGCACCCTGAGCTATGACACATCCCTCACGTTGACCAAGGCGGGGGAGGAGTGGACCGTCCGCTGGCAGCCCACGATTCTCCATCCGCGGTTGGGCGCGAACCAGCATTTGGAATTGCGTCCGGTGCCCGCGGTGAAGGCGAGCGTGGTCAGCTCTGATGGGGCGGATATTTTGCAACCCGGTGTGGCCTACCGCGTGCTCGTGGACACCGATGCGGTGAGCGATGTGCGGCCCCTGGCCGCCCAGATTGCCAGCGCCGTCAACGCCACCGAACCGCAGACCCCGGTGGATGCGTCAGCCCTGGCCAGCCGCCTCGATGGGGCACAGGGCAAGTATTCGGTGATGATGCTGGATTCGACGGTCGGCCCCATTGTGCGCGACCGGTTGGACAACGTCGAGGGCATCATCATCAACGAAGAGGCCGCGATGGTGACGGTTGATCCGGGTTTCGCCCCCGACATCATGTCGCGCGTGTCCACCATTATTGGTGATGAGCTTGATGGGGCCAACGGCTGGAAAGTCACCGCCGTGAACCAGTACGGTGCGACGATCGACGACCTTGAATACCACGCCGCCGCCCCCGCCCCGGCTGTGCGCGTGGGACTGGATTACAACATTCAACGCGCCGCCCAAGATGCGGTGAACTTACGCCCCGAATCTCAGGCGATGATTGTTGCCATCCGCCCCTCGACGGGCCAGGTCCTCGCCGTCGCGCAGACAAAGAAAGCCGACGAGGCCGGTGACCTCGCGCTGTCTGGCCAATTCCCGCCCGGCTCCGTGTTCAAGATCATCACCGCCGCCGCCGGAATCCAAGACGACGGCCTCAGCGCCGACACCATCGTGCCCTGCCCCGGCAGCATGGATATCTACGGCCGTCAGGTGGTCAACTACAACATGTTCGCCCTCGGCAATGTCCCCCTCGAACGCGCCTTCGCCAGCTCCTGCAACACCACCTTCGCCGATATTTCCACCAAGCTCGAACCCGGCCAGCTCAAGCACACGGCGAAACAATTCGGCCTCGGGGTTGACTACGATATCCCCGGCCTGGGCACCGTCACCGGCTCCGTCCCCGAGGGCGAGACCCCGCTCGAGCGCACCGAAGCCGGCTACGGCCAGGGCCTCGACCTGGCCAGCCCCTTCGGCCTGGCGTTGGTCGCCGCCACTGCCGCCCGCGGCGACACCCCGGTCCCCGTGCTTATCGACGGCCACGATACCGACGTCAGCGAGCACCTCCCGCCCCCCGACCCCGGTGCCATCAGCCAAGTGCAACGGATGATGCGCTCAGTGGTCACCTCCGGCACTGCCCGCGGCATGCAAGCCGGCGGTGAAATCTACGGCAAGACCGGCGAGGCCGAAATCAACGAGGGTTCGCACGCGTGGTTCGCAGGCTACCGCGACGACGACATTGCCTTCGCCACCCTCGTGGTCCTGGGCGGTGGTTCGGAAATCTCCGTGGCCATCACCGATCACTTCTTCCGGACCCTCGACGGCTATCGGGCCGAGCCCGGACTACGATGACCCCTATGTCTACTCGCGCACCCCTGACTCAAGGTAAAATTTCCCCGATCCGCACCGTCCCGGACGACATCGCCCGCCCCGAATACGTGTGGAAGGACGACGTCCAAGAAAACATCGGCGAGCCCTTCGTC
Organism: Corynebacterium testudinoris; assembly: GCF_001021045.1. Taxonomy (NCBI): domain Bacteria; kingdom Bacillati; phylum Actinomycetota; class Actinomycetes; order Mycobacteriales; family Corynebacteriaceae; genus Corynebacterium; species Corynebacterium testudinoris. Next base: position 1,694,531 of record NZ_CP011545.1, on the reverse strand, counting down.
CAGACGCCCGAGGTCATTGAGGCGATGCGCGAGGCATCCAAGATCGCCGCGAATGCCCTCAAGGTGGCGGGGGAGGCCGTAGTCCCGGGCAATACCACCGACGACCTGGACCGCATCGCCCACGAGTACATGGCCGATCACGGTGCCTACCCCTCGACGCTGGGCTACCGGGGCTTTCCCAAGTCCTCGTGCACCTCGATGAATGAGATCGTCTGCCACGGTATCCCCGACAGCACGGTGATCGAAGACGGCGACATCGTCAACATCGACGTCACCGCCTTCAAAAATGGCGTCCACGGCGACACCAACGCGACGTTCCTCGCCGGCAATGTCTCTGAGGAACACCGCCTGCTCGTCGAGCGCACCAAGGAAGCGATGATGCGCGGCATCAAGGCCGCCAAGCCCGGCCGCGAGATCAACGTCATTGGCCGAGTCATCGAGTCCTATGCCAACCGCTTCGGCTACAACGTCGTCCGCGACTTCACCGGCCACGGCGTGGGCCCCACCTTCCACAACGGACTCGTGGTGTTGCACTACGATTCCACCGTCTACCGCGACATCCTCGAGCCGGGCATGACCTTGACCGTGGAGCCGATGATCAACCTGGGCGGCCTGGATTACACCATTTGGGACAACGACTGGACGGTGCAAAACAACGATCGTCGTTTCACCGCCCAGTTCGAGCACACCATCGTCATCACCGCCGATGGCAATGAGATCCTGACGCTGGCGGACTAGCTATCAGTTAGAATTCCAGCCCCAGCAGCGCGTTCTCGGTCAGCTCCGGCAGGGCGGGGTGGATCCAGTACTGCTGGGTAGCCACCTCACGGACATCGAGGTCGAAGGCCATGACCGTGATCATCTGCTGGATAAGGGTGGCTGCCTGGGCGCCGAGGTAGTGGGCGCCCAGCAGCCGTCCGGTCTGCTTGTCGGCGATGAGCTTACAAATGCCCGTGTGGTCATCCATGGCCCAGCCGTAAGCGACGTCGCCGTAATTCTGGATCTTTACCGTGATGTCGTATCCGGCATCGATGGCCTGCTGCTCCGTCAACCCGACGGTGGCGATCTGCGGGTGGGTGAACACCGCGGACGGCACATTGGTGTGCGGCATGGCCTTGAGATCCTCGGGGTGAATGAGGTTGTGGCGCACCGCGCGCATCTCGGCGTTGGCGACGTGCTTGAGCATGTAGGGGGAGGACGCATCGCCCAATGCCCACACGCCGGGGGCGGTGGTGGAGCGGCCGAACTCATCGACCGCAACGCGGCCGTCGGCAAGCATCTCGATGCCCCCGGCGGCGAGGTCGAGGCGATCGCCGTTGGGGACGCGACCGGTGGCGACGAGGACGACGTCGGCGGTCACCGTCGAGGAGTCATCGAGGGTGACGGTCACGCCCTCAGCGCCTTCGGTGACAGCGCTGACCGTGCGGCCATAGCGGACATCGAAGCGCTCGGCGGCAATGGCGTTGACCCGGGAGGTCAGATCCGCGTCGAGCGTGCGCATGAGCGTGGTGCGCGGGACGAGGGTGACGTGCGTGCCCAAAGCGTCAAAGACATGCGCAAACTCCATGGCGATGAAGCCGCCACCGATGATGACGATCGACTGTGGCTGCTCAGGCAGGCGCATGATGTCTTCATTGGTGTAGTAGCGCGCACCCGACTCGCGGAAGACGGTGGGGACCTGCGGGCGGGATCCGGTAGCAATGACGATCTCATCGGCGCTGATCGTGTCGGCGCCGACCTGGATCGTCCGCTCGCCGACAAAGGTGGCGTGGCCACTATAGACGGTGATGTTCGGGGTCTCTGGGCCGCGGCGGTACGCCTCACCGCCGGCAGCAATCGGATCGATGCGCTGGACAAAAATCCGGTCCACAATCGCCGGCCAGTCAACGGAGTTGACCTGGGCGTTGATGCCAAGGTCTGCGGCATGCTTGGTATCAAAGGCGGTATCCGCAGCATAAACATACATTTTGGTGGGGATACAGCCGACGTTGAGGCAGGTGCCACCGAAGGTACCCTCTTCGACGATGGCGATCGACTTGTCGTTGAATTCTGGTCCCGGGATGGAGTTACCGGAGCCGGTGCCGATAATGATGAGGTCGAAATGGGTCATGCACGCATCTTAGCGCTTCTTAGAGCTTTCGAAGCCAACCCTTAGTCACGTCCAGCGCCTCCGCGAGGGGAGTGGGTGTGGAGAGGAAAACATCGTGCCGGGCCCCTTCAATCGGCCGGACCGTCACGTTCTCGCCCAGTTCCGGCGCCCACCGCTTAATCTGCTCGATGTCGAGGACGGTGTCAGCGGAATTCGAGGCGGGGGAGTACCCAGCCCCGAGGAGCGAGTGAGTCGAACACAAGGTGAGCACCGGCACCGCCACGTCTACCTCACCCTCCTGCACCTGCTTCTGGCGGCGCAGCACCTCCCGCAACCAGCCGAGATACTTGCGGTGCCCACCGACCGGCTTGAGCTCGGTGTCAAAGTCCCATTCCCCGAAGTGGTCTTTGTGCAAGGACACTCCGTAGGTACCGAGGTTGCCGCCGGGAACCTCCAGGTTCGGCAGCAGCCTGCCTGCGACGTTGATGATCGGCCGACCGATCCGCACCAGCGGGCGCGGGTACTGCATGTCTAGCCACGGGCTGTTTAACACGATGCCCTTGAGCTTGGCGTGGCGTGCGCTATCGTTGCGCGCCAAGTGATCCGCCCACAAGGGGGCGATGAGCCCGCCGGTGGAATGCGCGATGGGGGTCACGTCGGGGTGGGTTTCCGTAATAATATCCAGCGCCGCGGTGAGGTCAGGGAAGTAGTGGGCAAAGTCGAGGCTGAAGTGCCATCGCTGGCCTTCCATCCGAGCGCGACCAATCTTGCGCAGGTCCACGGCGTACACGGCGATACCCGCCTCATGCAGGTCCTTGGCCACGTGGCTGTGGAAGAAATAATCCGTCATGCCGGGCACCCACATCACCGCACTTCTGCCGGTCCACTCGTCATCGGCCGCGTCGAGGCCTTCAGGCAGGTAGCGCACCAGCGTCGCCTGCACTTCGCCTTCCCCTTCCGGGTCGGGGCCCAAAGGGATGTCGAGCGCCTGGAATCCAGGGCCGAGGATGTCGTCGTGCCAGGTTTCTGCAACAGTCATGCCGTCTAGGATATGACCTCTTGTCCAGCCACGTCGGGGGAGGGGTCAGGGGGTGGAGATTCGCCAATTGTCACATCGAAAATGGGAGTAGTGCCCACCCCCGATATGTGAAGGCGTAAGGTTGAATGGCACCGGATAATGGGCAATAGGGGTCAGGATGCAGCGCCGATGCCGATCACGCCTGACCCAGTTGCTTTGTTGAGGCAGAGACAAAGCAGCGCCCACCGCTTCGACGATGAATGAGGTACAACAAGGTGTCCACCGATAATAAGAACTCCGCACAGGTCACCGACGAGGTCGATATCGCCCTCGTCGGTGCTGGCATTATGAGCGCCACTCTCGGCGCCATGCTCCGCGAACTGGAGCCCAGCTGGTCGCAGATCATTTTCGAGCGGCTCGACGGACCCGCCCAGGAGTCTTCATCCCCGTGGAACAATGCGGGCACCGGCCACTCCGCGCTGTGCGAGCTCAACTACACCCCGGAGAAGAACGGCAAGATCGACCTCTCCAAGGCCGTCGACATCAACGAGAAGTTCCAGGTTTCCCGTCAGTTCTGGTCCCACCAGATTGACAATGGCGTGCTGGGGGATCCGACTGAGTTCATCAACCCGGTCCCGCACCTCGCCTTCGGTCAGGGCGAGGAGCAGATTGATTACCTGCGCCGCCGCTACGACGCCCTCTCCAGCAACATTTTGTTCCCCGGTATGGAGTTTGTGGAGGATGACGCGAAGTTCGCCGAGCGCCTCCCCGTCATGTCCCAGGGCCGGGACTTCGGCGCTGAGAAGGTGGCGTACTCGGGTACCGATATCGGCACCGACGTCAACTTCGGTGCGCTGACCAAGCAGTTCCTCACCGCCGCCAAGGCCTCTGGCACCGAGGTCCGTTACGGCCAGGAGGTTCGCAACCTCAAGCGCGAGGGCAACAAGTGGAAGATCACCGTTAAAAACGTTCACACCGGTGACGTCTTCGTGGTCAAGGCGAAGTTCGTCTTCGTCGGCGCCGGCGGTTACGCCCTCGACCTGCTGCGCAAGGCTGGCGTGCCTGAGGTCCGCGGCTACGCTGGCTTCCCGGTCTCCGGTATGTGGCTGCGCTGCACCAACGACGAGCTCATCGAGCAGCATTCCGCCAAGGTGTACGGCAAGGCCAAGGTCGGCGCCCCGCCGATGTCCGTCCCGCACCTGGATACCCGTGTCATTGATGGTGAGAAGGGCCTGCTGTTCGGCCCTTACGGTGGGTGGACCCCGAAGTTCCTCAAGAAGGGTTCCTACCTCGACCTGTTCAAGTCGATCCGCCCGGACAACATCCCCTCCTACCTCGGTGTCGCCGCTTCCGAGTTCGCGCTGACCAAGTACCTGGTCACCGAGGTGTTGAAGAACTTCGAGGATCGCCTCGTCGATCTGCGCGACTACGTCCCCTCCGCTAATGCTGAGGATTGGGAGACCGTCATTGCCGGTCAGCGCGTCCAGGTGATCAAGCCGACCGCCGCCCCGCGTTTCGGTTCCCTCGAGTTCGGTACCGCCTTGGTCAACTCCATCGACGGTTCCATCGCAGGTCTCCTCGGTGCGTCCCCGGGTGCCTCCATCGCCCCGGCTGCCATGGTTGAGCTCCTCGAGCGTTGCTTCGGCGAGAACCTCATCGAGTGGTCCCCGAAGCTGCACGAGATGATCCCCTCTTACGGCACCAAGCTCATCGACGATGAGACGATGTTCAACGAGCTGTGGGATTACACCCAGAAGACCCTCAAGCTGGAGCGCTAGAAACTCCGAGTTGCGGCCCCTATCCTTCGCGGATGGGGGCCGTTAGTATTTCCTCATGCAACGCATTGTGCCCAACCTCTGGTTCGATCGGAACGCCGACGAGGCCGCGTCTTTCTACGCCGCCACCTTCCCCAACACGCTTATCGACGCCCGCGTCACCTACCCGTCCGAAGGCCTGCCCGACTTTCAGTCGGACAGGGCCGGCGAGACCCTCACCGTCGATGTGGTCATCGACGGCTACCGCCTCACCCTCATCAACGGCGGCCCGATGTTCAGCCCCACTCCGGCGCTGAGCTTCTTCGTCAACTTTGATCCCTCCCGCATGGCGGATGCTAAGGAACAGCTCGACCAATTGTGGGGCAAGTTGGTCGAGGGCGGCGGGCAGATCCTCATGGATCTGGGCACCTACGATTTCTCCGAGCACTACGGCTGGATCGCCGACCAGTACGGCGTCAACTGGCAGCTCATGCTCACCGACCCGGCCGGTGAGCCCCGTCCGTTCATCATCCCCAACCTCATGTTCTGTGGACCCGCCCAGGGCAAGGCCCGGGAGGCCGTCGACCAGTACGTCGCCCTGTTCCCCGATGCCCACGTGGGCAACCGGGTGAGCTACCCGGATTCCGACGAGATCGTGTTCTCCGAATTCCAGCTCTACGGCGAATGGCTGACGGCCATGGACTCCGCCGTCCCGCAGCCGTTCACCTTCACCCCTGGCACCTCGCTCATGGTCAACGCCCACGGGCAAGCCGAGCTTGATCACCTGTGGGATGGCCTGACGGCCGTTGTTGAGGCAGAACAATGCGGCTGGCTCCAAGACCGCTTCGGTCTCAGCTGGCAGATCATTCCCGACAACATGGCCGAACTCATGGCACGCCCCGGCGCCTACGAAAAGATGATGGAGATGAAAAAGCTGGAGATAGACAAGTTCTAGGTGCCACAGAACGTGCGGTAGGGGCCAAAATCCTCCGGTGCCGGATGGGCGTAGCGCACCAGGGAGAGCTGCTCGTCGAAGGGGTTCGTCACGGCGCTGATGAGCTTGTGGAAGGGGTCGAGGTCGCCGTCGGTGGCTGCGTCGAGTGCTTCCTCGACGAGGTGATTGCGCGGGATGTAGAGGGGATGGATCTTGGCGAGAGTGGCGGCATCCGGGTGGTGGTCGCGCCAGCGGGCGAGCCACGGATCGAGATCCTCGGCCGGAATGAGCTCGCGCAGGATCGTCTCGTCGCCGTCGGCGGCGTTGACGAGGCCTCGGTGGAAACGGGTGAGGTCGGGGGAGTGGGCTAGCAGCAGGGACTCGTACCCCTCAATGACGTCGGTCGCGCTGGTGGGGATGTCGAGGGCTCGGCTCAGCTCCCGGGTTTTCGCCTTCTCCCAGCGCTCGGGAAACGTCTCCATCGCTTCGCGGGCGGCGGAAAGACCCGCGTCGTCGTCGCCATCCGGGGTGAATAGCGGGAGCATCGACTCCGCGAGTCGGGCGAAGTTCCACCCCAAGATGGCCGGTTGGTTGCGATAGGCGTAGCGGCCCTGGGTATCGATGGAGCTGTACACCGTCGCCGGATCGTAAGAGTCCATGAATGCGCAGGGGCCATAGTCGATGGTCTCGCCGCTCAGGGTGGTGTTGTCGGTGTTCATCACCCCGTGGATGAAACCGAGCCGCATCCACGCGGCGACGGTGGCGACCTGGCTATCCATGATGGCGGTGAACAGTTCAAGGGCGTTGTCGACCTCTGGGTAGTGCCGGAGTCGGACGTGCTCGGCGAGGCGGCCAGCAAGCCCCGGGGTGTCATCCTTAAGCCGGGTGTACTGCATCGTGCCAATGCGGATGTGGCTATCGGCGACCCGCACGAGCACCGCTCCTGGCACGACCCGGCCACGCTGAATTTTCCGGCCCGTGCTCAGCACTGCCAGCGAACGGGTCGTCGGCATGCCCAGGGCATGCATCGCCTCGGAGACGAGGTACTCCCGCAGCATTGGGCCGAGCGCACCGCGCCCATCGCCACCCCGGGAGAAGGGAGTGGGCCCGGAGCCTTTGATGTGGAGGTCCCGCCGGGACCCTCCTGGGGTGAGGATTTCGCCGAGTAGGAGGGCGCGACCGTCGCCAAGCTGGGGTGAGAATTGCCCGAATTGATGCCCCGAATATGCCATGGCGACAGTGCCCTCGCCGTGGCCGAGAAGGAACTCAATGCCCTCTGGACTGCGGAGCCAATCGACGTCGAGGCCGAGTTCAACAGCCAGTGGCTCATTGAGAACGAGCAGCTGGGGACTAGGTGATTCCTCGGCGGACCAGAGCATGACCAGCTCGGGGAGATCGGTGGCGAAGGTGTGCTCCAGGTGCGGGGTGCTCATGGTGCCACTGTACGTAGGGGTGGACGTGGAGAGGCGCCCCTGAATGGAATGGCATGTGGGACGCCACCCCAGTCGTAGAATCTCCGATCATGGAATCAAGCAATGTTGTGCCCGGAGTGACCTTGGTGGGCGGGGGCCCGGGAGCGTGGGACCTCATCACCGTGCGCGGGGCGAATGCGCTGCGGGAAGCAGATGTCATTCTCACCGACCACCTGGGACCGACGGATCAATTGGACCGGCTCATCGATGTGGCTGGCAAGGAGATCATCGACGTGTCCAAATTGCCGTATGAGCGGCAGGTCACGCAGGAGAGGACGAACGAGCTCATTGTTGAGCACGCGCGCGCCGGGAAAAAGGTCGTGCGGCTCAAGGGCGGTGATCCGTACGTATTTGGGCGCGGGTTCGAGGAGCTGCAGGTATGCCGCGAGGCGGGCATCCCCTGCGATGTGGTGCCTGGAGTGACCAGCGCGGTGTCCGTTCCCGGTGCCGCGGGTGTTCCCATCACCCAACGCGGGGTCGTGCATTCCTTCACTGTGGTGTCGGGGCACCTGCCACCCGGGCATCGGTCGTCGCTCGTGGACTGGTCCGCCCTCGCGCAGACCGGGGGCACGATCTCGGTGATCATGGGAGTGCGCCACGTCCGTGCCATTGCCGACGCGCTCATGGCCGCCGGACTTGGTGCGGGTACCCCGGCCGCGATCATTCAGGAAGGAACCACGGCCGGCCAGCGAAGCTTCCGCTGCACGTTGGGAACCTTGGCGGACACGATGGCGGCGGAAGACGTGCAGGCCCCGGCCGTGTACGTCATCGGCGAAGTCGCCGGGTTGTAGCCGCTGTTCAAGAGTTGAGAAGCAACTGCACGGCCGAGTGGGCGCTGCTACCGGGTTCCGCGTAATGGGTGAGGATGCGTTGGCCGTCCCCATCGGGCAGGTGGAGGACCTCGTAATCAAGATCGAGGTCGCCGACTTCGGGGTGATGCAGCCGCTTGACGCCGCTCGTGCACAGTTGGACCGTATGTTGTAGCCAGAGGCGGGCGAAGTCATCGCTGCGGACGTTGAGTTCCCCGATCAGTTCGTACATGCGACGGTCCTCCGGGAATTGCCCGGCGATATAGCGGAGGGACGCCACCGATAGCGCGGCTTCGGACTCCCAGTCGCGGTAGAGCTCGCGGGTATGGGGGTCGAGGAAGAGCATTTTCAACTGGTTGGGGCGATCGTCTTCGCAGTTGGGGGCGTTAACGTCGAGGTGCCCAGCTAAGAGGAGATGCCCGGCCCGATTCCAGGCGAGAATGTCATTCCGGCGGCCGAGGATCAGTGCAGGCACGGACTCCATGGCCTGGAGCAGCTTGGTGGCGCCTGGGGCGGGACGTTCGGGTTTGGCTGGGATGGGTCGGGTCTTCACCATGCCCGGCCGGGCGAGGGTGAAAAGATGGGCGGTCTCATCCGCATCAAGCCGCAGGGCGCGGGCCAACGACTCGATGACCGAATCGGAAGCGTTTTGGGACTGACCTTGCTCGAGCCGGGTGTAGTAGGTGACGGAGACCCCGGCGAGCTGGGCGAGTTCCTCGCGCCGCAGGCCCGCTACCCGGCGGCGACCGTAGGACGGAACTCCAACGTCGTCGGGGGTGAGCCGATCCCTCCGGGAACGGAGAAACTCTCCGAGGTCTTCGGCTCGTGATTCGTGGGTGCGTGCTGGATTGGTCACTTCTGGATAGTCCTCCATGGCTCTATGGTGCCGTGCTCGCCCGCGCTTAGCCTATCCCTGCGAGTGCTAGGCACGCCGATGCTAGGCACAACAGGGTGCTGGCTGCTTTTACTCCACGGGCTGATAGTGGCATGGCAATCGTGAACTGCTCCGGCAACCCAGCCCGGCGCAGGTCACTCACCGACCTATGGAAAGTGTGAAAACCACTCATGACCATCGACACAAAGGCAGTTGTGGGGGCCACCACCCCAGTCCGGGGCTCCCGGACCTCACTAGCCTTGCTTGCTCTCAGCGTGGGCGGCTTCGGTATCGGCTTGACCGAATTCGTCATCGCGGGCCTGCTCACGGAAGTTGCCACTGACCTCAACGTTTCTATCCCCGCCGCAGGACACCTCGTCGGCGCCTATGCCCTCGCCGTGGTGCCCGGCGCGCTCGTCCTCACCCCGTTTCTCATGCGCCGGGCGCCGAGAGTGGCCTTGGTGACACTGCTGGCGCTATTCGTCGTCGGCAATGTCCTCTCGGCGTGGTCACCTAACTACGAGGTGATGTTTGCCGGCCGGATCGTCGCAGCGCTCGCCCACGGCGGGTATTTCGGAATCGGCGCGGTCTTAGCCGGTTCGCTGGTCTCACCCGCCCGGCAGGCCTCGGCCATTTCGATCCTGTTCGCCGGGCTCACCGTCGCGAATGTGCTCGGTGTTCCTCTGGGCAGCTTCATCGGCCAGCAGTGGGGCTGGCGCGCGGTGTTCTGGCTCATCAGCGTCGTTGGCGTGATCGCCCTCATCGGCATGGCAACGCTCGTTCCCCATACGGATCCCGAGCAGAATCAACTGCCCGTCCGGCAGCAGTTTGCCTCCCTGGCCAAGCCTCAGGTGCTGTCGTCCTTGGTCACCACTGCTCTCATCTTTGGCGGCATGTTCGGGGTCTTTACCTACATCGAACCCCTCCTGCGCAATGTGACGGGCTACTCTGCCGCAGCCATCCCCTGGCTGCTGGTGCTCTTCGGTGGTGGCCTGTTCATCGGCAACGTCTTTGGTGGCCGGGCAGCCGATCGTGATCCCGATAAGGCGGTCTTGATGTTGTCGATCCTGCTTCCGATCGTCATCCTCGCCTTGGGGATTGGGGCGGAGAATCCGTGGGTGACGGCGGTCCTACTCACACTCATGGGTGCGGTTGGTTTTGCCACTGTCCCGGGGTTGCAAGCCCGCGTCATGCGCCACGCACGGGGAGCCACCACCTTGGCGTCGGCCGCGAATATTGCCGCCTTCAACCTGGGCAACACGGTGGGGGTGAGCCTCGCGGGCGCGGCTATCGGCGCTGGCTGGGGATTCCGTAGCCCCACCGTGGTGGGAGCGGGATTGACCGTCATCGGGCTCATCACTGTGAGCCTGGCCATCGCTCGGACGGTGCGCTCTCATCCCCAGGGATGAGGTGGCACGAGGGTTAGGGACTCTACGCTGGAGGTATGACCGGCAAGGCTTCTCACCTGGTGGGGCATCCCGCGCGGGTGCTCGGGATCATCGCGTGCGCCCTGCTCTTTTCCAACACGTTGGTCAGCCGGCTGGATGGGCAGATGCGGTGGTTGGCCGTGGCCCTGCTGCTGATCATCACAATCGCTGTGCTGTTTCATCCCCGGTGGGGTGACGCGTCCATTGCCGTGGTCGCGGTGTGCCTTGCTATCTGCCTCGGATTCACCGACCTTCGCCAGTCATTTGAAGTCGTTGTTCCCGTCCTCTACGTCTCCTATGTAGCCAGCGCGTATTCCCCGCCGACCTGGCGGCGGCTGTGGTTGTCACTGCTTCTGGTCGGCGTCGGGAGTGCCATGTTCACCGCCGTTTTCCGCGTGCCGGTGGAAGGGGGACTCCTCGGAGGGATGGCGGGAGTGCCCAAGGTTGGCGTGGCGATTGTCGCGACGGCGGGAACCTGGATCGTCCTCGGGTTCTTCTGGTTGTTGGGCAGGCGAACGCGCGACCGTTCCCGCGACATTGCGGTGCTCCAGGAACGCGCGGAGATGGCCCAGGTGATGGAGCGGACTCGCATTGCGCGGGAGATGCACGACATCGTCGCCCACAGCTTGTCGGGAATCATGGCGTTGTCGGATGGGGCGCGGTTTGCTGCCAAAAAGAACCCGGACGTAGCGGTGGAAATGCTCGAGGTCATCTCTGCGCAGTCGCGGGAAGCTCTCGGGCACATGCGCGGCCTGCTGACGGTCCTTCGCGCCGACTCCTCCCGCGCTGCCTTGGCCGCTCCGGGAACCGCGGACCTGCGGGCCCTGATCGCCGAGACGACCCGCGCCGGGCAGGAGATCAGCGTCCGCGGATTGGACGAAGCAGTCGAAAGCGCGGAGATGGGTGAGCTGGCTCAATTCACCGTCTACCGGGTGGTTCAGGAGATGCTGAGCAATCTCCTTCGCCACGCGGACGGCCCCGCAACGATGGAGTTCGAGGCCACGTCTCGGCGCCTGCGCATCGTCGCCTCCAATCCATCCCAGCCTTCCCCGGTGGAGGGAACCCCTGGCTACGGACTCATGGGCATGACCGAGCGCGTCCGCGCCCTCGGCGGGGTCGTCCGTGTGCAGGAAACAACGGACCATTTCACCGTCGCTGTGGAGGTGCCGTGGTGATCAGGGTCGGGCTGGTGGATGATCAGCCGTTGGTCCGGGCGGGGTTCGCCCTCCTCGTTAATTCTCAGGATGACTTGACGGTGGTGTGGCAGGCGGGCGACGGCGATGATCTGCCCACGGAACCGGCTGATGTCGTGCTCATGGACGTGCAGATGCCGCGCGTCGATGGGATCACCGCAGCCCGGGAGCTCCTCACCCGCGATGACCATGTTCGGGTCATCATGCTCACCACGTTCGACGACGAGGCGTTTGTCTCCGGGGCGATCGCCGCCGGTGCCTCCGGGTTTTTGCTCAAGGATTCCCAACCGGAGCAGTTGCTGCACGCCATCCGCACGGTCGCTGAGGGCAACGCGATTTTGTCCCCGAAGGTCACGGCGGGCGTGCTGCGCCAGCTCCAGGGCGACGTGAAACAGGAGGAGCTCGACCTCACTGCCCGCGAGCGCGACATTCTCCGGCTCATCGCCCTGGGATACAACAATGAGGAGATCGCCGCGCAGGAGTTCGTGTCTATGTCCACGGTGAAGACCCACGTGCGTCACATCTTGCTCAAAACCGGGTCGCGGGACCGCGTCCATGCCGTGCTGCGGGCGTATCGCAGCGGGTTGGTTCGCGTCGATGAGCTGCTGATTCATCCCCAGGGTGGATGAAAAGCAGGAATCCGGGCTGCGACATTGAGGGCATGAGAGACACTGCCATCGTGACGCAAGGATTGACCAAAACCTACGGGAGGGTGGGCGTCGTCAAGCATCTTGACCTCTGCGTGCCCACCGGATCGATTTATGGATTCCTCGGGCCGAACGGCTCGGGGAAAACGACGACCATGAAGATGATCCTCGGGTTGACCCGGCCGACGGCGGGGCAGGTGACGGTTATGGGCATGGAGATGAATGATGTCAATCGGGGAAAGATCCTGCCGCACGTGGGCTCGCTCATTGAGAACCCGGCTGGGTATGGGCATCTGACGGGCCAGGAAAACCTGGATATCCAGCGTCATCTGCTCGGCCTCGACGAGAAAGCGTGCGCGCGTGCGCTGGAGTTGGTTGGCCTGACTCGCCACCGGGACAAGGTGGTGCGCGGCTACTCCCTGGGCATGAAACAACGCTTGGGGATCGCGCTAGCGCTTGCCCGGCAGCCACAACTGCTCGTGCTTGATGAGCCGATCAACGGATTGGATCCGGCTGGGATCGAGGAGATCCGGCACCTCATTGTGAAGCTCGCGGCTGAGGGCGTGACCATCATGATTTCCTCGCACATCCTCGATGAAATCGAACGCATCGCCACCCGCATCGGCATCATCGCGCAAGGCACCCTCCTCTTCGAAGGATCACGCGAAGAACTCATGCGCCACAGCATCCCCGACACCGTCTTTGTCACCTCCCGCGGCACGACGACGGTTCCCGGTCTCACCGCCGAGGCGGTGGCCCGCCGCGTCACAGAGCTTGTCGACGCCCGTGAGGACATCTTCGAGGTCAGGCGCGAGGTCCAGCGGTTGGAAGACGTCTTCATGAACCTCACCAAGGGGGCACAGCTATGACCGTGGTGCGGGTGGAGTTGCAGAAAATGCGGCGGCTCAAGGTCGGCTGGCTCCTGGCACTCATGGTGCTCATCGTCGTCGGCTGGACCCAGGCAGCATCGGCGGCCTCCGCTCAGGAAGCAGATTCGGCGACCATTCTCCTGGGGTTGGGGATGATCGCCAGCCTCGTGGGCCCGCTGTTCATGGCGATCATCGCCAGCCGCGTCGTCGATATGGAGCACACTGCTGCGGGGTGGACCATGTATGGCACGATCGGCACCGGATTCAGCCGCCTGCTCCTGGCCAAGATGGCCGCTCTCGCCCCACTCGTGGCCGTGGCTGTCGTGGTCGAAGTGGCTTTCGTCGCTCTGTTGGTTCCGGGCGGTATTGGCGCGCCGGGCTATTGGCTTATGTACCTCGCGGGCTTGATCTTGGTCAATGGTGTCTTCCTGGCTGGTCACGTGGTGCTGGCCGCCGTGACCGACAACCAGCTGATCAGTATCGGAGCAGGCGCGCTCGGCTCTTTCATCGCCTTGTTCTGCCTATTCCTACCGGTGTGGATGGCCAGGCTTGTGCCGTGGGGCTACTACGCCATGATCATCCCGGCCACTATCTCGGAAGGCGACGAGGCCGGGATCCACTACGTCATGCCCGATTGGCTGACAATTCTCGGTGCCGCCGCCCTGTCGCTCGTGGTGCTCACTGTCGTCCTGTGGCGCCTGAATTCCACTAAGGAGAACTGACATGAAACATGCTCTTGCTGCCGAGCTGCTGAAGCTCAAGCGCTCCTCGACCTGGCTGGTCGCTGTCATCCTGCCGGTGCTCGCGGTCCTCACCGGCTCGATGAACTATCACAGCAACACAGAAGTATTGACCTCCGGTTGGCAATCCCTCGCCTCCCAGGTGGTGTTGTTCTACGGTCTCTTCTTCTATTCCGTGGGGGTGTCCTTGCTGGTGGCGGTGGCCTGGCGAGCGGAAACGACCTCCTGGAACCTCACAGCGACGTCGGTAAGCATGCGTCGGCTGCTGGTGGCCAAGACCCTGGCCGTTGTGCCACTACTGGCGACGATGCAGGCGATCATGTTCGCGGGCATCGTGGCCGCCGGGTTGCTCCTCCAGGTGCCGGGGACTGTTTCACCTTCGTTGGCGGTAGTGGCGGTGCTTGGTGTCTTGTGCGCGATTCCCCTAGTGGTGTTGCAGTCGGTCATCTCAGCCCTCATCCCCAGTTTCGCCGCCTCCGCCGCGCTCGGGTTTGTGGGCGTGTTCATTGCACTGGGGATTAGTTCGAGTCAGTCGGTATCCGCGTTGGCGTGGGTCGTCCCACAGGCGTTGATTACCCGGGCCGTGTCACTCGGTTCCACCGCGATCTCCACTGCCGGCGGACTAAGTGATGTGGTGCCGTTGACTGGTGCCGCCATTGCCGTGACGGTTGTTCTCACCCTTGTGGGGTCGTGGCTCATGCAGCGCCGCTTGTTCCGCTAGTTGTACTGACCGGAGACGTTGATCGAGGTGTGCTTCCTTGTGACACCCTGCTTCTATCCGTCCTGCGGCAGGCCACGTTCCTGCAGTGCCGATGCAATGATTTGGCGAGCTTTGTCGGCATCGAGTGCTCCGAGGAAGACTGCCTGAACGGCGCCGTCGGCAAGAAGGGCGAGTTCGCACGCGACGTCAGCAGGCTTCGACAGCTCGGGGAGCTGGGCGGAAAGGCACCGTTCGACCTGGCTGATGAGCGCGACCTTGGTCTCGGCGAGCATGTTCGCAATCCAGGGGTCAGCGACGCTGGCCGCGATGTAGGAGTAGTAGATGCTGGTGCCGGGGCGGGATGTGCCTGCCGGGCCAAGCCCATGTAGCAGCAGCGCCTGGAGGGTCTTGGGGTCACTCGCGTCTCCGGTCGCAGCCGGTGTTGCCTCCGCAGCTGCTTCGATCAGTTCGGCCGCGCTGGCACGGATGAGTTCTTGCTTGGACGCGAAATAGTGCTGCACGCGCCCCGCTGATACCCCCGCCGCGCCCGCGACCGACCGGAAGCTAACAGCCCCCAGCCCACTCTCGGCGATGACACGCCACACACCCCGAACGATCTGCTGTCTCTTGTCGTCATTCACCCCCTAATCGTACCGATACGCGTGTATCGTTTAAGTATGCGATACAAACGTATTGGACGAATGGTCTATCGGGCAGCTTTCGCGGTAGTACTTGTACTGGCCGCGTGGAAGGTCCTTGACGTAGCCACAACCGGACCCGGCGTGGGCCACTGGCGCGACGCCGGGGCGAAGCAGAGTTACACTCGCGCCTACGCGGACGTCATGGCCGGGCTGGCCAAGCCCACACAGACCAGCGACATTGCGACCTCGTTCGGGACCGTGCGGGTCCTCGGCTGGAGCGGGAGCCAAGATGACGTGCCGGTGCTGCTGCTGCCGGGGCACAGTAGCGGGGCGCCGATGTGGGCAGAGAACCTGCCCGACTGGATCGGCAAGCGCACGGTGTACGCGCTCGACCCGCTCGGCGATGCCGGATTCTCCCTGCAGGACACGCCGATGGCCAGCCCTCAGGAGCAGTCCCGCGTCATCTCCGAAGTCATCAATGGTCTGGGGTTGGGCAAAGTGCACGTCGTGGGGCACAGCTTCGGCGGCGCGGTCGCTGCCCAGTTCGCAGTTGACCATCCCGACCAGGTGGCGAGCCTAGCCCTGCTTGAGCCGGTCTTTGTGTTGAAGGGCGTGCCAGCCTCGGTGTACGCCTGGTCAGCCGTCCTAACACTACCCACCCCGCAAGCCTGGAAAGACCACGCGCTGGCGGCAATAGGGGGAACAAGCGTCGAGGACGTCCGCAAGCGAACCCCGATGTCAGCCATGATCGACGCTGCCAGCACGGGCTACTCCACCGCGCTGCCCACCCCGAAAACACTGACCGATGAGCAGTGGCAGTCGCTTCACATGCCGATCCGTCTCGATATCGGTGGCGAATCCAACCTCGCCGGCGGCCAGGAGGCCGCAGACCGGCTCAAATCCTTGCAGCCAAGCGCGGCTATCACCGTCTGGCCCGGCGGCACCCACTCCCTCCCCATGGACCGTCACGCCAACCTTGACCCTGACCTACTCCGCTTCTGGAACAGCGTGCACTGAACTCCCGCACACGCTCGATCGCAATCCTCGGGGCTGGCAGCATTCAAGTGATCAGCAGTGGACCCCAACCACACGACCCGGCGGGCGACCACGGGTGGCCGATCAGTGAGGTCGCCGCCCGAGTCCAGGTCTCCTGGCTCACCGTGAAGCGGTGGGTCGACCGCTACCTCGTAGGCGAAGCGATGCGTCAGCTTGAGAATGCGAGTGCGGGAAGGGCCGGTTCAGCACGCGACCCGACTCGGCATCGCCCCGTCAACGATCCACCGTGTCCCCACGACGGCACGCCGGAACCGGCTGTTGTACCTGGATCGGGCGACGGGTGAGGAGGTTTGCAGATATGAGTATCCCCGACGGTGGCGGCTGGCGTTTTGTCGGCCGCCGCGAAGGGAAGAAGAACCGCACAGCTACCCCAGCAAGCCGAAAAGCAGGTGGCACAACCCCTACTCCTGCGTGGCGTACGCCGAGATCCACGGTGACGAGACCGCCATCATCGCCGTCACCGTTCTGCACCGTGCAGTCGAGTGGTTCGGTGAGCGTGGCGTCTCCGTCGAGCTGGTTCTGACGGAAAACGGTGGGGGCGTACCGGTCCTATCCGTGGCGGGACACGTCCAGGGCCCTGTCGATTGCGCCGAAGCGGACCCGCCCGTACCACCGGGAAAGTCAAGCGCTTTCAGTGGGTGATGGCAGACGGGTGGGCCTACGCAAGCTACTACCGCAGCGAGCAGGAACGTCGCGACGCACTCAAGGACTGGCTGCATCACTACAACCAGCCACCGGTCTCACGATTGGCCAACGTGCCCGGTCAGTACAGTTAGTTCACCCGCACCGAGCGCGGGTGCGCCTGGAGATAGTCCGCGAAGTAGGGGAGGGTGAACGTCACTTTCCCCCAGGTGGGGGCCTCGATGAGCCCGCGTTCGAGTAGTTTGGCCCGCGTATCGGTGGCTTCGTTGGGTTTCTTGCCGACGGCCGCGGCCACCTCCGTCGAGGCGACATCCGCCTGTCCATCAATGAGGGAGGCCATCGCCCGGAGGTAGGCCACTTGAGCGGGAGGCACACCCATGAGCGAGGGGGCGTGCACCTGGGTTCCCATGGTGGCGATGGCATCGGCGTCGATTGTGCTCACGTCGGCGGCGGTGATCGTCCCGTCGGAGCTATTCCACGCGAGGTAACCCACGAGCTGCACCAGGTAGGGATAGCCCTGGGCGAGCTGCACGGCGGCGTCAACCCCGGCGTTGTCGAAGGGTCGGCCGGAGCCCTCGGCGGTAGCGAGGAGGGTGGCGCGGGCATCGTCGTCGGTGAGCGGGCCGAGCTCAAACCGGCGGGCCCGGCGCAGGAACGTAGTGCCCGGTAGATCGAGGAGCCGGTTGACCCCGTGGGTGAGGCCTGCCATAGCGAGTGAGACCTCGAGATTGTCGCGGATGAGATCTTGGTAGGCCACGGCTAGGTGGCTGAGGTTATCGGGATCGGCATCCTGGACCTCGTCGACGGTGATGAGGATGCCAGCGCCGCTGAGCAGCCCAAGCAGGTCGCGCAATCGGGAGGATAGCGTGGGAGTGGGATCGACGCCGGGGGTGAGTTCGGTGTCCACGCTGCCCAGGCCGGTGATGCTCACACCCGTGACTTTGCGGCCGGGTGGGGGAGCGAGCTCGCGGATTTTCATAGGGATGGTGGATTCGACGAGAGTGCGGACCATGTCGTGGCGGCCGGTGGCGCGCAGGACGATCCAGCCTTGTTGGGCGGCGATGTCCTCTAGCTCGGTGAGGAGGACCGTCTTGCCGATGCCGCGGGCGCCATCAATGATGAGGCTGCGGGTGGGGTCTCCGGGGTGGCCGTCGATGGCGCGGGCGAATTCATCGAGAATGACGCGGCGTCCGGCCCAGTAGTACGGGCTGGCGCCGAATGTTGGGCGGAAAGGGTTCTTCACAGCGACTCCTTGATAAATTGATAAATTCCACCCTAGCGGCACGCCGCGGCGAAGACTAGACCACGACGGTGAGCACCGTCGCCGAAGTGTGCTCCATCTCCATGCCAGCCGCCCGAACAATCGCCAGGATGTCGTCCACTGACTCCGGCTCCTCCGGCGCCAACGCCAACACCCGGGCCAGCTCGCCCTTGTAGTGCTTATTAAAGTGGCTGACCACCTTCCGCGAACCATCCGGCTGAGTCGATACCACCCGCACCGTCACCGCACCGGGAACTCGACCCAATTGCTGGTAAGCGCCTGACCTCAAGTCCACAAGCAAGTTTTCCGACGCGAGAGCCTCGGTGATCGCGGTGCCCCAGCGGGCTTTCATGGTGACGTCCCTGCCATTGGGGCCGGCCAACTTCGTGCCCGCCGACAAGCGATAATGCGGGATGAGATCACCTGCCCGGACGACCCCGAACAGTGCCGAGCCGACGGCGAGGCGCTGCCACGCGGAGGGTGGCAGGGACGGGGCATCGAGGGCGTCGAAAAGCACTCCGGTGTAGCGCTGCAGTGCCGGCATGGTGGGGGACGTGCGCAACGACCGGTTGGATTCGGCTTCCGGCCGAAGCTTCTCCGAGATGCCGAGCACGCGCATGGCTGTGTCAAGGTCACTGCACAGGTCTTCGAGGCGGGCGATGAGTTCGGGCCGTTGTGAATTCAAGCTCGGAAACGACAGAGAATCCAGGTTCAAAGGCGGATGGGACCCACCGTGAGCTTTGGTTTCCGAAGGGGGCAGCACAATCAGCATGACGATCAGGCTACCGGGTAGAGTTACCGTTCATGATCACACGCCTGTCCTCGCTGTTCCTGCGCACCCTGCGCGAAGATCCTTCCGACGCCGAGGTACCCAGCCACAAACTCCTCGTCCGGGCCGGATACGTTCGCCGCGCCGCCCCCGGCGTTTACTCCTGGCTGCCGCTGGGCCTGCGCACTCTGCGCAAGATCGAGAACGTCGTCCGCGAGGAAATGGACAATATTGGGGGCCAGGAGTTGCTGTTCCCCGCGCTCCTGCCGCGTGATCCTTATGAGAAGACGGGTCGGTGGACCGAGTATGGCCCCGCGCTGTTCCGCCTGCAGGATCGCAAGGGCAATGACATGCTCCTCGGCCCGACGCACGAGGAAATGTTCGCCACCGCGGTGAAGGATCTGTACAGCTCTTATAAGGATTTCCCCGTCACGCTGTACCAAATCCAAACCAAGTACCGCGATGAGGAACGTCCCCGCGCGGGCATTCTCCGCGGGCGCGAATTCATCATGAAGGATTCCTACTCCTTCGATATGACCGACTCCGGATTGGAGCAGTCCTACCAGGTGCATCGTGGTGCTTACCAGGCAATTTTTAACCGCCTGGGCATTGAGTACGCCATCTGCGAAGCAACCTCGGGTGCCATGGGCGGATCGGCCTCGGAGGAGTTCTTAGCGCTCAGCCCCAACGGCGAGGACACGTTCGTGCGCGCCACCGAGGGCGATTACGCCGCCAACGTGGAGGCCGTGGTGACCCAGCCGGGGATCGAGCGGCCCATTGAAGGCCTGGCTGAGGCAGTCGAACATGAGACCCCGGATTCGGAGACCATCGCCACCCTCGTGGACTGGGCTAACAGCATCGGCGTGGAGATTGAGGGCCGCCCGGTCACGGCCGCTGACACCCTCAAATGCCTGGTGGTGACCATCCTGGAGCCGGGCGCGGAGGAGCGCGAACTGCTCGGCGTCCTGGTCCCGGGCGATCGCGAAGTGGATATGAAGCGCCTCGAAGCCTCCCTGGAACCCGCGGAGGTGGCATTGGCCGAAGAAAAGGACTTCAAGCGCAATCCCTTCCTGGTCAAAGGCTACGTCGGGCCGCGCGGCCTCGCCGCCAACGGGGTCCGCGTGCTCGCCGATCCCCGCGTGGTCCATGGCACCGCCTGGATCACGGGCGCTGATGCGCCCAACCGCCACGTCGTTGGCCTCGTCGCCGGCCGCGATTTCGAGGTGGATGGCTTCATCGAGGCCGCCGAAATCCTCGAAGGTGATCCCGCCCCGAATGGTATGGGCACGCTGACCCTCGAGCGCGGCATTGAAATCGGCCACATTTTCCAGCTGGGCCGCAAGTACACCGAGGCGTTCGATGTGCAAATCCTCGACGAAAATGGCAAGCGCGCCATCCCGACCATGGGGTCCTACGGCATCGGCGTCTCCCGCCTCATGGCCGTGCTCGCCGAGCAGCGCCATGATGACAAGGGGCTGAACTGGCCCGTTGAAATTGCGCCGTACCAGGTCCATGTTGTTGTTGCGAACAAGGATTCCGCGGCCCTGGAGGCGGGCGATGCCATCGTCGCCGAACTCGACGCCGCTGGCCTCGAGGTGCTTTTCGACGACCGCCCCAAGGTCAGCCCCGGCGTCAAGTTCAAGGATGCCGAACTGCTGGGTATTCCCTTCGCCATCGTCCTCGGCCGTTCCTTCGCCGAGGGCATCGTCGAGGTGCGGGTCCGCGGTGGCGAGACCTTTGAGGTTCCCGCCACCGAGGCGGTTGCCCGCGTGGTGGAGCTGATTCGCGGCTAGCGGCTGGGCCACCAGAACTTGTCGCCCACCATCTGCACGATGGCGGGCAGCAAGATGGTGCGCACGATGAGGGTGTCCAGGAGGACGCCGATGAAGATGACGATGCCCACCTGAGCGAGTACCACCAGCGGCAGGACTCCCAAGGCCGCGAACACTGCGGCCAGGAGAATGCCGGCGGAGGTGATCACCCCACCGGTGGAGGACAGTGCCTTGAGCACTCCTTCCTTCGTGCCGTGGACCTTGGCCTCTTCCTGCGTGCGGGTGATGAGGAAGATGGAGTAATCAATGCCCAACGCCACGAGGAAGACGTAGGCGTAGAGGGGAGTGGCGCCGTCGAAACGCTCGAAGCCGAAGAGCCCGGTGGATACCCACCAACCCAGGCCCAGGGCCGCGATGTTGGTGAGCAACACCGACGCGGTCATGATGAGCGGGGCGAGGACCGAACGCAAGAGAACCATGAGCGCGACGAAAATGAGCGCCAGGATGAGCGGGAAGATGATCAGGCGATCGTCCGCCGCGGACTGCTCCTGGTCGTAGAGTTCAGCGTTTTGGCCGCCGACGAGGGTATCGGTGCCGGAGAGAATCTCGCGCAGCTCCGCGGTGTCCGGCCCGGACACCTGCAGGATGTCCCACCCGGCCACGGAGTCCTGCGGAGCCACGTTGGCGCCTGCGGACTCGAGCGCGGAGGTAGCCGCCGTCGCGTCGTGAGTAGCCACGATCGCCGGCGTGGCCTGCTGATCGGGGAATGCCTGCTCTAATTGTTCGGCCGCCGCAATGGACTCAGGCTTATCAATGAACTGATCCGACTGGGTCAAACCCGTTTGGATCTGCAGCGCACCCAGGCAGGCGATACCGAGCACGGCCAGCGCTCCCACCGCGACCGGCAGCGGCCGACGGCGCACCACACCACCGATCCGGTCCCAGAACTTGTGCTGGGTTTCCTCCCCGACCACCGGCGCTTTGGGCCAGAAAATCCACCGGTTGAACAGCACGAGGGCTCCGGGAAGAGCGAACATGGCAAAGAGCATGGCGATGGTCACGCCGATCATCGACGCCATTCCCAAGCCCCGGGTGGTGGGCACCGCGGACAGCAGCAGGCAGGCCACGCCGATAATGACGGTGGTGCCGGAGGCAAAGACCGTCTTCACGGTGGGCAGCCACGCCGCCGCCATGGCTTGGAAGCGATCGTCGGTCTTTGTCAGCTCATCCCGGTAGCGGGAGATGAGCAACAGCGCGTAGTTGGTGCCCGCGCCGAAAACGAGCACGGAGAGGATGCCGCCGGTGGATTCGTTCCAGCTGGCTCCCACGGCGTCGAGAATCCACGTGTAGGCGGTGGCCGCCACGCGGTCGGCGATGCCGATGACCAGGATCGGGATGAGCCACAGGATCGGGGAGCGGTAGGTGACGATGAGCAAGACGGCGACGATGATGCCGGTGACGGCCAGCAACATGACATTCGCGCCCTCGAACACCCCGGACAGGTCGGCGTCGATGGCAGCAGGCCCGGTGACCTGGGCACTGATGGAATCCGGCAGGCCCTCGGCGGCTGCCGCGCGCAGGTCGGTCACCGCGGCGACGTTGTCGAGCAAGCTGTCGGAGGAGACTTCCACCGGCACCAACGCGGCAGTGAGATCCTCATTGGGGATCAGGGGCCCGCCGAGCGCTTCCGCCTTCGGGGCGAGCTCCGCCAGATCGATGCGGGCGCCATCGGCGGCAGTGAAGACGACGATGGCCTCATTGCCGTTGTCGCCGGGACGTTCGGCGAGGATCTGGGCGACCTGCGTCGAATCGGCGTCGTCGGGAAGCATCGCCGTGGGGGAGGACGGTTGCTGTGCGGCCCCCAGGGCGATGACGCCCATTCCGAGGACGAGCAGGAGGAGGGTGAGCCAGCGGAAAGCGCGGGCAGTGGAAGAAGTCACCCTCGGGACTGTACCCGCGCACTACGGCGAACTTATGAATCCTGTACTGACAACCTCGTGCTGGCTGCGCCGCGAACTGCCCAGTCCCGCCACGCGTTCGTCTGAGCGTCCACAGCCGAGGCCATCCACTCGAGTTCGAGGTTGCGCTCGATGTCCTTGATCGACGGCAAGGACTCGCCATTGGCCAGCTCGTAGCCCGGCTCGGCGACGGGCACGACACTGTGGGGTGCCAGCAATTCTTGCAGGCGAAGGATCCTCAGCTGGTGGGCCTCGCGAAGCTTATCGACGTCCGCGGGGTCACCGAAGGCATTCGCCACCCCGATGGCGTATTCCGCGGCGTATTCCTGTTCGAGCATCTCCCGTACGAGGTCGACATCGGCCTTGATGTCCACGTCCACTGGAAACTCGTTCCCAGCCGGCTGCTCGATCGCCTGGTCAACGGCGAGCCCGACGAGGAGGGGGCGGGACTCGGCGGGGGCCTTCCCCGTTCCCTCAATGAGTACTGATAGGTCATCGCCGCCCGGTGCCTTCTCCGGCTCCGGTTCCCAGGCACAGGACTGCGGGGCCGATCCGTCGGCGTGGGTCCCGCAGAGACGGGCGATCTCAGCCTCTAGTGCTGCTAGTTCCTCCGTGCGGTGATCGGCGGCGGCGCGGTTGGCAATCTTCACCAACTCCGCATTGGGGGAGGGACCAAACGCCATCGCGATGTCATCGACGGTGCAGGAGGCGAGCAAGGGCACACTCATGACGAGGGCGAGAGTCAAGCGATGGTTCACATCCGACAACTTACCGCCTCGCGATAGGGTGTAGCTCATGGCATTCCCCGGTATTGATCAACTCCGCACTTTAATCACCCCGATTGCGCAGCGACACGGCCTCGACGTCGAGGACATCAAGGTCACGCGCGCCGGCAAGAAGTCGGTCGTGGGGATCCGTCTTGATGCCGACAACCACCCCGATCTCGACCTGTTGGAAGTGGTCTCGCAGGAAGTGTCGGTGCTTCTCGACGCCGCCGAGGACCGCGGCGAGATCAAGCTCGGCGCCGGTTACACGCTGGAGGTCTCGACGCCCGGTGTTGATACGCCGTTGACCGCACCGCGGCATTGGCGGCGCAACCGCCACCGCCTCGTCTCTCTCGAGGGTCAGACATGGCGCATTGGCGCGCTCAACGATGCCGAGGACGAAGTGGTTCTCGTCCGCACCGTGAAGAAGCAACCGGAGATGCGCGTGTGGCAATTGGATGAAACGGTGGCCGCGGTGGTAGAAATTGAATTCGCGAAAGCGCCGGAAGCCGAACTTGAGCTCACCGGTTTGGACAGTGAACAGGCCAACGCCTGGCGAGAGGATAACAAGTGAATATTGATCTGCGAGCACTCGAGGCCATCGAGAAGGACAAAGGCATTGCGGTCCAGGAATTGCTGCAGACCATCGGCGGAGCACTCATTCACGCCTACCGTGAATACCGCGGCGAGGACGAAAAGTCCCGCGCCCGCGTCGACATCGACACCGCCACCGGATCCGTCACCATCATCGTCAGCGAACTGGATGACAACGGTGACGTCGTTTCCGAGCACGACGACACCCCCGACAACTTTGCCCGATTGGGCGCACCTGCGGTGCGCGACGCGATCGTCGCAAAGCTGAGGGAGGCCGAAGCCGGACGAGTTTTTGACGAATACCAAGAGTTCGAAGGCCGCGTGGTCTCCGGAGTCGTTCAACGCGACGTCACCGCCAACTCCCGCGGCATCGTCATCGTCCAATTGGGCACCGACACCGACCCCCAGGACGGCATCCTCCTGCCCGCCGAACAGATCCCCGGCGAGAAGCTCGAGCACGGCGACCGCATCAAGGCCTACATCGTCGGCGTGAACAAGGGACCCCGCAACGTGCAGGTCAACCTGTCGCGCACCCACCCCGAGCTGGTCCGAGGCCTCTTCGAACTCGAAGTCCCCGAGGTTGCCGACGGCTCCGTCGAGATCATCAACATCGCCCGCGAAGCCGGACACCGCTCCAAGGTCGCCGTCTCCGGCACGGTCAAGGGCCTCAACGCCAAGGGTGCCTGCATCGGCCCGCGCGGCCAACGCGTGACCAACATCATGAACGAACTCGCCGGAGAAAAGATCGACATCATCGACTACTCCACGGACCCCGCCACCTACGTCGGGAATGCATTGGCCCCGTCGAAGGTTGTACGAGTCGAGGTCACCGATGAGGAGGCCCAAACGGCCAAGGTGACTGTTCCCGATTACCAACTGTCGCTGGCCATCGGCCGCGAAGGCCAAAACGCACGCCTCGCCGCCCGCCTCACGGGTTGGAAGATCGACATCCACTCCGACGCCGACATCGACTAACGGAGCCTCAAGGATCAAAGAGTTCAATTCCGGGAGAAAATGGCGTAAGCTACTCGTTGGCCTAAGTGCAGCCCTGAATGTCGACATCTGTCGACGGGGTACAGCCAGCGATGTGAAGGAGACGAATGACGGAGAACCGCGATCCCCGCGTGATCCGTATCCGTACCTGCATCGCTACCCGAGAGCGCAAGCCCGACACCGAATTGCTTCGCATCGTCCTCGATCCAGAGGATGAGAAACGGCGCCGGCTCGTGGCGGACCCCTCTCGTCGACTCCCCGGCCGGGGAGCCTGGATCACGCCCAGCGTGATCGCACTAGAGCTGGCGGAACAGCGTCGCGCTTTCGGGCGGGCGTTCCGGATGTCCACGGCCGTGGACACAGGTCACGTAAGTGCGTACCTCGCAGCAACCGCTGCCGGACCCGACATTGTAAGGAAGACCGAACACTGATGAGCACCCTGTAATGAAGCATCAGCGATGAACGTCACAGACATCATCTAGGGTTCGAGCTCACCCCCCGGGGCTTGCTCGTTCTCTAGAAAACCAAGAGGAGAGAAGTGCCCGGAAAGCTACGCGTACACGAGCTGGCAAAACAGCTCGGCGTAACCAGTAAGGAACTGCTTGCCACGCTCAAGGAGCAAGGCGAGTTCGTCAAAACCGCATCATCGACCATCGAACCCCCGGTGGTGAAGAAGATGCGCGCTCACTACGACAACAACAGTGGCGGCGCAGAAGCTGCCCCCAAGACATCGGCCGACGCCGCTCCCGCAGCCGCGCCGTCCGCACCCAAGCCGGGCACGAGCGGCCCCAAGCCCGGCGCCCCGAAGCCGGCTGCAGCTAAGCCTGCCGCTGCCAAGCCCGCAGCACCTGCCGCTAAGCCGGCTGCTCCGGAAGCACCGGCAGCCCAGGCTGCCCCCAAGCCGGCCACCAAGCCCGCTCAGCCGACCTTCAAGGAGGCCGGAACTCCGGCCGCCCAGAAGCCTGCCGCTCCCAAGCCTGCTTCCCCGAAGCCCGCGTCTCCGGCACCTGCCGAGGGCAGCGCTCCGAAGCCGGCCGCTCCGACCCCGGGTTCGGCCATGCCGCGCCCGATGCCGAAGCCGGGTGGCCGCCCCCGCGTGGCCAACAACCCGTTCTCGTCCGGCACCGACCGTCCCGCTCCCCGTCCGGGTGGCGGACGCAGCCAGGGCCCGGGCCAGGGTGGCCCCCGCCCCGGTGGCGGCGCCAAGGGCGGACAGCCCGGCGGCCGTGGCCAGCAAGGCGGCCGCGGTGGTCAGCAGGGCGCTGATCGCGCTGATCGTCCGGCACAGGGCGGCGGACGCCGTCCGAGCCCGGCCATGATGCCGAACCATCCGAGCCCCGGCCAGATGCCGCAGAAGTCTGCCGGCACCGGTGGCCGTGGCGGACGTGGTGGCGCTGGCGGCGGCCAGGGTGGCCAAGGTGGCGGTTTCCGTCCCGGTGGCGGCGGTGGCGGCGCAGGCCGTGGCGGTCGTCGCGGCGGTACCGCTGGTGCATTCGGCCGTCCGGGTGGCGCACCGCGTCGCGGACGTAAGTCGAAGCGTCAGAAGCGTTCCGAGTACGAGGCAATGCAGGCACCGAACGTCATTGGTGGCGTTCGTCTGCCCGACGGCAATGGTGCCACCGTGCGCCTGCGCCGCGGCGCCTCCCTGTCCGACTTCGCTGAGAAGATCAACGCCGATCCGGCCGCATTGGTCCAGGCATTGTTCAACCTCGGTGAGATGATCACCGCTACCGCGGCTGTGCCGGAGGAGACTCTGCAGCTGCTCGGCGCGGAGATCAACTACGTCGTGGACGTTGTCTCCCCCGAGGACGAGGACCGCGAGCTGCTCGAGTCCTTCGACCTGCAGTTCGGCGAGGATGACGGCGACGAGGACGATCTGGCCAAGCGCCCGCCGGTGGTCACCGTCATGGGTCACGTCGACCACGGTAAGACCCGCTTGCTCGACACCATCCGTAAGGCTGAGGTCGGCGCGGGCGAGGCCGGTGGCATCACCCAGGGCATCGGTGCGTACCAGATCAAGCGCGAGGTCGATGGCCGCGAACGTAAGATCACCTTCCTGGATACCCCGGGCCACGAGGCGTTTACCGCCATGCGTGCCCGTGGTGCCAAGTCCACGGATATTGCGATCCTCGTGGTCGCCGCCGACGACGGTGTCATGCCGCAGACGGTGGAGGCTATCAACCACGCGAAGGCCGCCGATGTGCCGATCGTGGTTGCCGTGAACAAGATCGATAAGCCGGAGGCTCAGCCGGACAAGATCCGCGGCCAGCTCACCGAGTACGGCCTCGTCGCCGAGGAGTACGGCGGAGAAACCATGTTCGTCGACATCTCCGCCAAGCAGGGCATCAACATTGATGAGCTGCTGGAGGCTGTCGTCCTCACCGCCGATGCTTCCCTGGATCTGCGGGCGAACCCGGACATGGACGCCCAGGGTGTGGCCATCGAAGCCCACCTTGACCGTGGTCGTGGCCCCGTGGCCACCGTCCTGGTTCAGCGCGGTACCCTCCGCGTCGGTGACTCCATCGTCGTCGGTGACACCTATGGTCGCGTGCGTCGCATGATCGACGAGATGGGTCACGATGTCGAAGAGGCGGGTCCGTCCCGTCCCGTCCAGATGCAGGGCCTCAATGGCGTCCCCGGCGCTGGCGACAACCTGCTCGTGGTTGAAGATGACCGTGTTGCCCGTCAGATCGCTGCTCAGCGTGACGCCCGTAAGCGTGCCGCCATGCAGGCCAAGACCCGCAAGCGCGTGTCCCTGGAGGATCTGGATGCTGTGCTCAAGGAGACCAGTGTTCTTAACCTCATCCTCAAGGGCGACAACGCTGGCTCCGTCGAGGCGCTGGAAGAGTCCTTGCTCAAGATCGAGATGGACGACGAGGTCGAGCTCAACATCATCGACCGCGGCGTCGGTGCGGTCACCCAGACCAACGTGTCGCTGGCTTCGGCCTCCGACGCGGTGATCATCGCCTTCAACGTTCGCGCTGAGGGCAAGGCGACTGAGGAAGCCAACGCTGAGGGCGTTGACATCCGCTACTACACCGTCATCTACCGCGCCATCGAAGAGGTGGAGGCTGCTCTCAAGGGCATGCTCAAGCCGATCTACGAGGAGCGCGAGGTCGGTACCGCCGAGATCCGTGCCATCTTCAAGGCTTCTTCCGTCGGCCTCATCGCAGGTTGCATGGTCGAAAGCGGGAAGGTGCGCCGTAACGCCACTGTCCGCATCACTCGTGATGGTGCAGTCGTGACCGATAGCGCCACGATCAACTCGCTGCGTCGTGAAAAGGACGACGTGACTGAGGTCGCGGCTGGTTACGAGTGCGGTATGGTCCTGTCCTACCCGAACATTGAGGTAGGGGACAAGATCACCGTCATCGAGCAGGTTGAGGTTCCGCGCGACTAATATGCCGCGCACCCTCTGGGTGGTCTCGGACCTCCATGTCACCTGGCCCGCCAACCGCGATCGCGTTGAGCGATTGCGGCCGGCGGAGCCCGGTGACTGGCTGATCGTCGCAGGAGATGTGGCAGAGGCTATCGACGTCGTCGTCGATACGCTTGTTGCCCTCCGGCGGCGATTTTCGCGTGTCATCTGGACCCCCGGCAACCACGAGCTATTCGCCCGTAGCTCCGACCGCTTCCGCGGGCGCGAGCGCTACCGGGTGCTGGTTGACCTGCTGCGGGAGGTGGGCGTCGACACGCCCGAGGACCCCTATCCCGTCTTCGGGGACGTCACCGTCGCACCATTATTTACCCTCTACGATTATTCTTTCCGCCCGCCGGGACTCACCGCCGAGCAGGCCCTCGCCGCTGCGGCCAAGGCGCGTGCCACGCTTGACGACGTCCTGTTCATCGCCCCCTACGTCAACATTCCGGAGTGGTGCCGCGAAAGGGTGGATTACTCCCGTCGGAGACTCGATGCCGTTGAAGGCAAGACCTTCCTCGTCAACCACTGGCCGCTTGCCGTCGAACCCACCCAAGCGATGTTCCACCCCGAGATGGCGTTGTGGTGCGGTACCACGTTGACCAGGGATTTCCCCCGGACCTACCAGGCGGTGGCCGTCGCCCACGGCCACCTGCACATGCCGCGGGAGCTAACAATTGACGGCGTCCCTCACTTCGACGTTTCCCTCGGCTATCCCTTTGAACAGGCGCATCACCCTCGACGTCCCTGGCCGCTGCCGGGCCTGAGGATCGCACAGGTAGACTCAAGTACCTAAAACATCCCTCGACTCAAGGAGCCAGATAACCATGGCCGATCACGCCCGCGCCGCCCGAATGGCCAAGCGCATTCAGACCATCGTGGCCTCCGCTATTGAGCGTGAAGTCAAAGATCGTCGCCTGGAACTGGTCACGGTCACTGACACCCGCGTTACCGGCGATCTGCATGATGCGACCGTCTTCTACACCGTCCGTGGCCGCACGCTGGACGAGAAGCCCGACCTCGACGCCGCCGCCGAGGCCCTTCACCGTGCCCGTGGCCAGCTGCGCAAGATCGTCGGCGACGAGCTCGGCGTCCGCTTCACCCCGACCCTGTCCTTCGAATACGACGCCGTTCCGGAGGCCTCGGCCCACATGGAGGAGCTGCTCGCCCGCGCCAAGGCCCGCGATGAGGAGTTGGCTCGTCTCAAGGAGAACGCTCAGCCCGCCGGCGATGCGAACCCGTACCGGACGGAAGATTAGTGTCCCTCTACGCCGAGTCCGCGGCGCTCATTGCACCGGCGCGCACCGTCGCCGTCGTCGGCCATATCCGCCCGGATGCCGATGCCATTGGTTCGGTATGCGCGACGGTCGCCGCCCTCCGCCAACTGGGTAAAGAGGCCACTGGCGTCATCGGCCAGCCGCATCCCTTCGCCGATAACCTGCTGAGCATCCCGGGCGCCGACGAGGTCGTGCTTGCTGGTGAGCTCCCCGACGTCGACCTCATCATCACCGTCGACTGCGGGGCGCTCGATCGCACCGGCGCCCTGGCCGAGGAGATTGGCCGCCGCGCGGAGACCACTTTGGTCATTGACCACCACTCGTCCAACGCCGGATTTGGGGCCGTCAACCTCATCGTCCGCGATGCCGAATCCACGACGACGATTCTTGGTCGGCTTTTTGATGAGCTCGAAGTGCAAATCGACAAGCACATCGCGCACTGCCTCTACGCCGGGTTGCTCACCGACACCGGAGGCTTCCGGTGGGGAAGCGCCGCCATGCACACGTTCGCGGCACAGCTGATGAGAACTGGCATTGACATCCGGGAGATCTCGACCGACCTCCTCGATTCAGGCTCCGTGCACGACCTACGCATGATCGGCCAGGCCCTGTCTCGCGTCGAGGTCCACCAGGCGGGCGAGCACCGCGTGGCGATCATCGTCGCCGATCATGCCCTCCTCTCCAGCGCGTCGATCTCCGCTGCTGAGGGGCTCGTCGACTTTGTTCGCTCCCTCGATGACACCGACCTCGGAGTCGTGTTCAAGGAATCCGCTCCTGGGCTCTGGCACGCCTCCCTGCGATCGAATACGGTCGACGTCTCCCACATCGCCGTGGCAATGGGCGGCGGCGGCCACATCCCCGCCGCCGGATACACCGCGCGCGGGAACGCTGAAGAGGTGGTCGCCGCCCTGCTGAACCAGGTGGGCCGGTGAAAGACGTTTCCGCCCGGCAAATCTTCGGGTTAGCGTTCCCCGCGCTCGGCGTGCTCGCGGCGACACCGCTGTATTTGCTTCTCGACACCGCCGTCATCGGCCGCCTCGGCGCCTTTGAGCTCGCAGCCCTCGCCGTGGGGACGACCGTGCAGTCGACCGTCACCACCCAACTGACGTTCCTCTCCTACGGCACGACTGCCCGCTCAGCCCGGTTGTACGGTGCGGGCAAGCGTGACGAGGCCGTCGCGGAAGGCGTCCAAGCCACCTGGGTAGGGCTCGGCGTCGGACTAGTCATCGCCTCACTGGTGTGGCTGTTCGCCGAACGCATCGCGCTCGCCATCACTGGCAACCCCGACACCGCCTCAGCCGCCGCAGCGTGGATGCACGTCGCAGCATTGGCCATTCCGCTCACGCTCATCGACATGGCCGGCAACGGCTGGCTACGAGGAGTACAAAACACCCGCTGGCCGTTGTACTTTACCCTCGCCGGGGTCATTCCTGGAGCGATCCTCATCCCGATCCTCGTGTCCCGCTACGGGCTCGTGGGATCCGCGTGGGCCAACGTCATCGGCATTGGCATCAGCTCCATCTGCTTCCTCGCCGCCCTGCGTCACGAGCACACCGGCAGCTGGGCCCCACGCTGGTCCATCATGCGCCGCCAGCTGGTCATGGGCCGCGACCTCATCCTCCGCTCCCTATCCTTCCAAGTGGCATTCGTCTCCGCCGCGGCCGTGGCAGCCCGCTTCGGCACCGCCTCCCTCGCCGCGCACCAAATCCTCCTCCAACTGTGGAACTTCATCACCCTCGTCCTCGACTCACTCGCCATCGCCGCGCAAGCCCTGACAGGGGCGGCGCTTGGCCGGGGAGCAGTGGACGTCGCCAAGCATGTAGGCAAACGTGTCACCCTCTACTCCATGATCTTCGCCATGGGCCTGGGCTTGGTGTTTGCCCTGCTCGCGGGCGTGATACCCCGGATCTTCACCACCGACCAGTCGGTGCTGGACGCCATCGCCGCGCCATGGTGGCTGATGATCTGCATGATCATCCTCGGCGGCGTCGTCTTCGCCCTCGACGGCGTCCTCCTCGGCGCCGGTGACGCCGCCTACCTGCGCACCATCACCATCGGAGCCGTCCTCCTCGGATTCCTGCCCGGCGTATGGATCTCCTACGCCATCGACGGCGGACTCACCGGAATCTGGATCGGACTACTCGCCTTCATCGTCCTGCGCATGCTGGCGGTGATCTGGCGTTTCCAATCAATGAAGTGGGCTGTGATAGACAATTGAGGACATAAGATGACGAAAGGAAGGAGGTGTCCACCGTGACCACCACGTTGTGGGCCGTCAGCGACCTGCACGCAGCCGTCAAGGCCAACGCCGTTCGCATCGACGAAATCCAGCCGACCGACCCCTCCGACTGGCTCATCGTCGCCGGCGACGTCGCCGAACGCACCGACCTCGTCCTGCGAATTCTCAAACAACTGCGCTCCCGCTTCGCCCACGTCATCTGGGTACCGGGCAACCACGAGCTCTTCTCCCGCTCAACCGAACGCTTCCAAGGGCGCGACAAATACACCGAACTTGTCGAAGGCTGCCGAGCCCTGGACATCTTCACCCCCGAAGACCCCTACCCGGTATTCCACGGAGTGACAGTCGTCCCGCTCTTCACCCTCTACGACTACAGCTTCCGCCGACCCGGCCTCACCGTCGAGCAAGCCATCGACGCAGCCCGGGCCAAGCAAATCATGATGACCGACGAATTCGCCATCGCCCCCTTCGTCGACATCCGCGCCTGGTGCTGGGACCGCCTCGCCTACTCAATCAAGCGACTCTCGCGCATCGAAGGCCCCACCATCCTCATCAACCACTGGCCGCTCGTCCAAGAACCCACCCTGGACATGCGCATCCCCGAAATCGGACTCTGGTGCGGCACCCGACACACCCGCACCTGGCCCGAACGCTACAACGCCCAAGCCGTCATCTACGGACACCTCCACATGCCCGGCGAACGCCAGGTCGACGGCGTCCCCCACGTCGAAGTCTCCCTCGGGTACCCCCGCGAATGGGAACGCCACGGACACCTCAACCCCTGGCCCTACCCAGTAATGACAGTGGGTGAGAACGATGCTTGATTCCTCACTCTTCCCCGACTCCGCCAAATACTGCTACGTCATCACCGACCGCGAACGCCCCGACCTCCAAAACTTCCAAGGCCTCCACCCACTTGAGCAAGCCCTGGTCTACCACTCCGTCGACCTGCGCAAAGCCGAATTCGGTGACGCCCGCTGGTGCGCCCACCAAGCCCTCCGCGACCTCGGCCTCGGCGAAGCCGAACCCATCCTCCGCGGCGAACGCGGCATGCCCCTCTGGCCCCCGCACATCACCGGCTCCATGACCCACACCGAGGGATTCCGCGCAGCCGTCGTCGCCCCCCAAACCCACGTCCGATCCATGGGCCTCGACGCCGAACCCGCCGAACCCCTTCCCTGCGAAGTCGTCAGCTCCATCGCCCGCCCCGGAGAAATGGCCCAACTCGACCGCCTCGCCGCCAACGGGATCGACTGCGCCGACCGGCTACTCTTCTGCGCCAAAGAAGCGACCTACAAAGCGTGGTTCCCCATGACCCACCGCTGGCTCGGCTTCGAGCAAGCCGAAATCGACCTGCGCGACGACGGCACCTTCATCTCCTACCTGCTCGTTCGTCCCACTCCGGTCCCCTTTATCGAAGGCCGCTGGGTCATCCGCGACGGATACGTAATCGCGACGACTGCGGTGATCGCGGGGCCCTGAGTTGGGAAAGTGCGATTTGAGTACCCTCATTAGTCGAGTGGGGGACGAGGGGTACTCGATTAATGAGGGAAGTGGAATTGCACTTTTGGGTGAGCCTGGTCTGTGCTCGGAGTTGAGGCGTCCGCCTGGCTCCTGAGTTCGGAAAGTGCGATTTGAGTTCCCTCATTAATCGAGTGGAGGACGAGGGCTACTCGGTTAATGATGGAAGTGGAATTGGTCAAGTCGAATTGCACTTTCCGGAACACTTCTGTGGATAGCCTTCACTGACATCATGGTCTCTCCACAGCCCAAGCCCTAGCACTCTGCCACGCCTGCCCTCGGTGACAGATACTTCGGGTATGCGGGATTGGCGCCAAGAGATCGAGTTCATCAAGCTGCGGAGCGCGCGGGCGGGGACACCAAAGTTCACGAGGGAGCTGGCGCAGGGGAAGATGATCGCCTTGTGTCCGGAAATCGCGGTCCACAGGGAGGCATTCGAGGGTTTTACCTGGTGGGATAGGGAAGCGATCAGGGCATTCGCGGTGGGCTTAGGGGCGAGAAAAGCCGTGGTAGTAGGCAAGTCGGCGGCGAGACTTCATGGATTGCCGGTGCTCGGCAGGAATGCTCCAGTGGAGTTGTGTTTGCCGGGCACTCCGAGGGCTCCCCAGCGGGCTCAGTGGCCGAGGGGAGTGGTGTATCGCTATACGCAACTGTGGGATGAGCACATCGTCGAGGAGGCGGGGGTCAGGGTCACACGCCTAATCCGGACGGCTGCTGACCTGGCGCGATTCGAGGGCATCGCGGATGGGATTCTGGCTTTTGACGCGATCTTGCGGATGGATCAGATGACCAAGCCCGCGGCAAGGCAGTACCTGGATGGCTTGGGACGGATGAAGTTTGGCGCGCGGGCGATCCGGGCCCTGGAGTTGGCGGATGCAAAGGCGGAGAGTCCGGCGGAGTCGTGGGCTCGGGCGCAGATCCTGTTGGCCAGTCTTCCGGAGGTCACGAGCGTCGAGGTGCAGCCGCAATTGCTGGGAGGGCGTTACCGGGGCGACTTGTTGGTGAATGGGCGACTCGTGGTGGAAACCGATGGGGAGCAGAAGTACGACGGGGTGACAACGGGGGTCGAGCCGCGGGAGCAGATGAGAAAGGATCGGGAGCGGGATCGCGCGTTGACTAATGCTGGTATCCCGCGCCTCCATGTGACCTGGGCAGACTTGGCCAGCCGGGAGGGGGAGCACAGCCGCTTTATCGGGATGCTGCGCCGGGCTCTCACATAGTGCTGGGTCGGGCGACGAACACGGTGGCCAGGCGTTTGCCCTTCTCCCTGATGAGCGCGACGGAGCGGCCATCGGGGGCGACGGCCGCGTGGGTGCCGTCGAGCCCGCGCGGTTCGAGCCATTTGCCCATGGCGAGGGCGGCGGCTTCCTCGTCGGTGACGTGGAGCACCGGGTAGGAGCGGGCGAGGGCCTCGTCGAGGCTGAGTGATAGGCGGGGAGTGGCTTCCAGCTCGTCGAGCGTTAGCGCGTCTGCCAGCAGGAACGGGCCGACGGCGGTGCGTCGGAGGGCGGTGAGGTGCCCGCCGACACCGAGCGATTCCCCGAGATCGCGGGCGAGCGAACGGATGTAGGTACCCGAGGAACAATCGACGGTGACGTCGATGTCGAGGTAGTGATCGGGGCGTCGATAAGCAAGGGCCTCGAAGCGGCTGACGGTGACGGGGCGGGCTGGGATCTCGATGTCCTCGCCGGCCCGGACGCGCTCATGCGCGCGTTTGCCATCAATTTTGATGGCACTCACGGAAGCTGGGCGTTGCATGATGTCGCCGGTCAGCGCCGCCATGCCGGCGAGCGCGTCGTCATTGCTTATCGACGCCGCCCCCACCTCACTCAGCACCTCACCCTCCGCGTCGTCGGTGGTCGTCGCCGCGCCCAGACGAATGGTGGCGTCATAGGACTTCGTTGTGGCCACGAGGTGGGCGAGGAACTTGGTGCCTCGTTCGATGCCGACGACCAGCACGCCGGTGGCCATGGGATCAAGCGTCCCGGCGTGGCCGACCCGGCGAGTGGAGAAGATCCGGCGGAGGCGGGCAACGACATCATGGGAGGTCATCCCGGCCGGCTTGTCCACCACAACGAGCCCCGAGCTGGCTAGTGCATCAGTCATACGGGAAGTGTATGCCGTAGTCTGAAGCGGTGATTGTTTGGCACGGAATAGGCAATGTCCCCGCGTCCCTTGAGGCGTCCGTCGTTACCATTGGTGTTTTTGATGGGGTGCACCGCGGGCATCAGCAACTCATCGAGCGCGCATCCCGGCTGGCCAAGGAACGCGGCGTCCCCGCCGTCATGGTCACCTTTGACCCGCACCCATTGTCGGTGTTTCTGCCTGAGCGTGCTCCGATGATGCTCACGACCCTGGAGCAGCGCCTGGCCCTGGCGGGGGAGATGGGCATTGATGCGGCGCTGGTCGTCGATTTCACTCGCGAGCTTGCGGGCCTGAACCCGGAGGAATATTTTACGGAGCTGCTCCACAAGACTCTTGGTGCTACGGCGCTGGTGGTGGGGGAGAACTTCACCTTCGGCAAGGATGCCGCCGGTACCGCCGACACCGCCCGCGAGATGGGTAAGGAACTGGGCATCGACGTCGAAATCGTTGAACTGCTCCAAGAAGACGGCCAGCGCATCTGCTCGTCCTCGATCCGCGACTACCTCCAAGCCGGCGACGTCGAACACGCCGCATGGGCGCTGGGCCACCCGTACACCATCACCGGACCCGTGGTCCGCGGCGCCGGTCGAGGTGGCAAGGAACTAGGTTTCCCCACCGCTAACCAGTACTTTCTTGATGACGTCGCCCTTCCCGCCGATGGCGTCTACGCCGGGTGGTTCACCGTCAAAGGCCCCCGCGCCATCGACGGCGACATGGAACCCGGAGTGGCCTATCCCGCGGCGATCTCCGTGGGCACCAACCCCACCTTCGGCGACGAGCGCCGCAGCGTCGAATCCTTCATCCTCGACCGCGATGCTGACCTCTACGGATACGAAGCCGACGTCGCTTTCATCGGGCACATCCGCAGCATGGAAAAGTTCAATTCTGTCGACGAACTGCTCACGGCCATTAATAATGATGTGAACAAGGTCCGCGAAATCCTCGACATCACCTAGGAGTCCGACACCATGGCACGCAAAGTAATCCTCGACCTCGATACCGGTATCGATGACGCGCTCGCCCTGGTTTACGCGCTCGCTTCGCCCGAGCTGGAGCTGATCGGTGTCACCGGTACGTATGGCAACGTGCTCGTGGAGACTGGGGTGCGCAACGCCCTGGCAATTCTGGAACTCTTCGGACGTGGGGACGTGCCGGTGTTCGCTGGCCCGCAGAAACCCGGGTTCGAGGTGTTAGAGATCTCCTCGTTCATCCACGGTTCCAACGGCGTCGGCGAAGCTGTGCTTCCCGATCCTCGTGGGCGAGTTCAGGAGGATGGGGCGGTGGAATTCCTGCTGCGCTCGGTGCGTGAGCATGGCGATGACCTCGTGATCGTGCCGACGGGCCCTTCCACCTCGGTTGCGGCGGCCGTCGAGGCTGACCCCTTCTTCGCCGAAAACGCGCACATCGTCATGATGGGTGGCGCCCTCACCGTCCCGGGCAACATCAAGCACTGGGCCGAGGTGAATATCCACCAGGATCCCGAAGCCTCTGACCTGTTATTCCGCCGCTGCCGCGACGTCACGATGATCGGGCTCGACGTCACGCTCCAGACCCTGCTTACGTACCAGGAAACGGCCGTTTGGCGGGAGCTGGGTACCGCCCGGGGCACCTTCCTCGCCGACGCCGCCGACTACTACATCCGCTCCTACGAGAAATTTGACCCTGACCTCGGGGGCTGCGGGCTCCATGACCCGTTGGCGGTGGCGGTGGCCGCGGATCCGACGCTGGTGGACACCGTCGACATCAACATGATGGTGGACACCGACGGCCCCACTCGCGGGCGCAGCATCGGCGACCACACCCGGCTCAATGATCCGGTGAAGACCTCCCGCGTCGCCATCGGCGTGGACGTGGAACGCTTCCTCGGAGAATTCATGTCCCGGTTGACTTCCTTGGCTGGGGAGCGCTAATGGAATTCAAGAATGGCGTCGCGGCGTTTGACCCCGTGACCCTGCGCATCGCCGCCGAACAGCTGCCCGTGGTGAACCTGCCGGAGGTGGTGGACGGCGAGCTGCCTCACCTCCTCGCCGGGTTAGCCGTCGTAGAGGTCACGCCCTTCGCGGTGACCTGCACCATTGATACCGGACTCATGAACTGGGATGCCACGCGGGAGTCCTTCAATGGGTATCGCGGAGGCAGCTACGAGGGTGTTCTCGTTCAAGATGCGATGGTCGCTGAGGTAGGGGAGGTGAGCCTCGCCCGGGCGCCCATGCTTTTGGGGGATAACCAGGTCTGGGCCTGGTTCGCCGAGCTGCCCATCGAAACCCAGGAGGAGCTCGATGCCTGGGCCATCGTCGCGGGCGTGCGCGGATGGATGCGGAGATTTCCTTCAAAGGCCCGAGTCTCACCCATTCAGGTACCGGCGCAGAAGGTGAACTACGAAGCCTTTGTCAAGGGACTCGATCGCTCAACTCGACAGAAGATCACCCTCGACCTGGATGAACGGGGAGCCCGAGTCGAAGCCGAGACCATCATCATCCGCAGTGCGATGCACGCTCCACAACAGCCCGTGGTGCTGGGGGAGAATGGTCCGGTGCTCGTGTGGTTCAGCGAAGAAAACTCGCCTATGCCCTTTGCGATTGTGTACACGGAGGCGGATGCGTGGCTGACAAAGGCATGAGCATCCGCGATGTCCTCTCCGTCGAGCAGGTAAACAATGAGGCAGACTATGAGGATTTCCTGGCGGGTAGAGCGATAGAGGAAGCCAACGGCGTCGAGGTCATCTTCCAGGGACCACGGCGGGTGGGTGGCATCATCCGTAATCCCAAGCCCTTCACCGCCTCCTTGGAATGGGACGGAAAAGC
Source organism: Corynebacterium testudinoris (assembly GCF_001021045.1). Lineage (NCBI taxonomy): Bacteria > Bacillati > Actinomycetota > Actinomycetes > Mycobacteriales > Corynebacteriaceae > Corynebacterium > Corynebacterium testudinoris. Next base: position 1,656,151 of record NZ_CP011545.1, on the reverse strand, counting down.
GACGTCGGTAGCTCCCAGTTGCTCCTGCCCGGACGTGGCGGGCCTGTTTAAGCTCTGGTGCGAACACTCGGTGGCGCTGGCCGTACACTTCCTCGACGATGACGACGTGAAAGCGGCCATTGACGAAGACGAGCCGCCACGGCCCAAGCTCACGCTCCTTCGCTTCGATGATGATTAATTTGGCCGCTAGCCACCCGGGCCGGACGGGCCGGTAACGGACCCCGAGGCTCATTATGACTGCGGTTCACAGCAGTTGCTCCGCTCGGATAATCGGACACGATTCTTTCGTGAAGGTGAAGCGGGGAACGCGGATGTGCTGGCGGGTCGGGAACCCGACGACCGGTAGATCCACCAGTCGTCGGATGGCGTGATCGCGTAGCTTTCCGGGTTGTTGGAACCCCGAGTAGTAATTGTCCACGGTCACGGGTGAGGCGTCGATGATGGTGATGTTGTCGGCGTCGGCGGCACCGGTGATCGTCAGACTGATCTCAGCGGTACGGCGCAATAAGTATCGTCTGCAAGGTTGCCACTAGGCTGCATAGTAGGGTCTTGGTTCGGTCAGACGGAAATTTCGCAACTCTCATCTTGCGCCAGCCAGGGCCCCTACATGTTGCGCCACCCCGATCCCCGTCCCACGGGACTTGACCGTCATCTACGCACTCTAAATCGTGAAGAGCCAGAAAACTCGACGCTTCCGTTTGCGATTGTGTACACGGAGACAGATGCATGGTTGCGGAGCGGGTGTGCGTTGGGGACAGGGCGCGTAGGGGATCGTTTTCCGGCGATGCGGGAAGAGCGCGAGCGGGCCAGTCGTGCACGCACCTACGCCGGAAGCAGCTGTGACGGTTCTCCGTTGGTGGTCACCATTAATGCGTCGCGGGCACGGGAGGCCGCCACGTAGAGTAATGCCCGTTCCCGCTGAAGCACGTCTGCTGCCTCGGCGTCCGCCAGGCCGTTGAGTTGGTACTTCTGCGGCATGGACGACTCAGAGACGCCCATGAGAACCACATGGGTAAACTCCAGGCCCTTCGAGTTATGCATGGTCATCACCGAGACGGTCGCTGCTGCTGCGGCGGTGGCCTGCCGCGTCTCCACCGCCTCAATTCCTTCGTCGCGTAGTTGAGCCACTATCTGTTTGACGGGGAAGTTTGTGCGAGTGAGTACACCGACGTGGGCCCCCGGGGACTCCTGCAGCCATGTGTTGATCTGTCCGACCACCAGTGCTGTCTCCTCTCCGGCGTTCTCCGCAGTGGCGATGATCGGTGCGGGTCCTCGGCGGGAGGAGCGGTAGCCGAGAGTGGTATCCACTTCGTCCTCCGAGTCGCGCCACTGCTCGCCGGAGAGGATTGCCAGTGCGAAGTCCAGGTTCTGATGGGTGGTGCGGTAGTTGAGGGTGAGCTTTCGGGATGCCCGGCCGCGAGTGGAGATCCCGTAGCGGCTGAGCACCAGACGCTGGCCGTAGATTCGTTGGTGGGAATCCTCGGCGAGGAAGATGTCGTTGGGCCCTTCGGGGACGCAGGCACGGAGGAAACGCCAGTGTCCCACGTGGAAGTCCTGGGCCTCATCGATGACGATGTGGTCGAAGAGGTGGTTGCCACCGCGCGCCTCGACGACGGCGGCCGCCAATAGGGCCAACGTTGGCCAGGTGACACGACCGTCGGAAGCGCATTTGCGGACGAAGATCTCGATGATCTTCCACACGTCCTTGCGTTCCCGTCGGTTGAGCGTGGTGCCGCGACCGAGGCGGGGGACCCGGAGGTAGCTGGCCTCCCCGTCAACACCCCCGCCGAGAACCACCGTCGAATACTCCTGGGAAAGGAACTCTGGGTTGGACTTCTCCGGGGCCAGGGTGACGTTGGCAAGGGTGATCGCATCCTCCCACTTCGATTTTTCCCCGCGGTCATCGAGGGGTTTCGGGCTGAAGGGGGTGGTGATACGTAGGATCTGTTCGATGGAGTGATTGATCTCCTGTGGTTGGGCGTTCTGGAGGACGCGGTAGACCAGGGCGTCGACGCCGGAGATCCACAGCCCATTCGCACCGTGGGTGCTGGCCTCAGGGAAACGCGGGTTGAGCAGGTTCATCTGAGATTTCAGGGAGTCAGACAGCGCCCGGGTGAAGGTGGTCAGCAGCACCCGGGGTGGGTGGTCTTTGACGTCAGGCGTGGCTCCCCGGGAGGTCACGAGCGCGTTGGCTCGGTGCACTGCGACGACAGTCTTGCCGGTGCCGGCGCCGCCGAACACTCTGCCTGAGCCGGAGAAGTTGGCGTTGATGATCGCCTGCTGGCTGGGGTGGACGAAGATCCGCCAGGCATTGAAGTCGCCGGTCTCGATGATCGAGCGCAGAGCCTCTTCGCCCGCGCCATAGGCCCATTCCATCCTCGCCGCGGGCAGCTGCAGGCCGGCGAGCAGTTCGTCATCGGTGGATTCGGCACTGACGCCATCCCCAACCACTGTGGTGCTCAACTCGTGGTCCTTTTCTAGCCCCAGTTCCTCGCGCACCTCGTCGATGGTGAAACCGGACACCAGCGCCAGGACGGCATCGAGCTCCCAGGCGGGACTGTCCACCAGGAGAGACTCCAGATCGTGCTCGCTGTCCGCTGCGAACACCACGCCTGCGGCAATGGGAGAGATGCCGAGCTCATTTTCCATGTCCTCGCGTGTGATACCGGCCGCTGCCAGGGTGGTTCGCGGGGCAGGTGCGTCACGGCCGACGACCGACACCGCTGCCGCACTAGCAGCCTCTGCCTCCGCCTGTTGTTGGGCCAGCCTCTCGGCGGCGAGGCGTCGGGCACGGGAGTCGATCTCGGCGTCGATCTCTGCCGGGGACAGTTCTGCGTTGGCGGTGCCGATCTCCATTTGCGTGACGCCGGTGACCGGGTTGTTCGTCATCTTGACGGTGGCGGCGAGCTGGTAGGCGTCGTCATGATTGAGCACGTCGAGCAGCAGGAAGTGCTGTTCGGTGCCGGAGTGTATCTCGATCATCACAGCCCGGTACTGCTTGTTCACCAGACCGGTACGCACCCGCGAGTCGCGGCTGTTGTTGACGTGTTCGACGTGTAACGACGGGTTGGCGGGATTGTCCTGGAGCTTCTGGATGAACTCCATGATCGGCTTCGACAGTCCGTCACGGACAGTGAAGCTCTTGTGCAGGGTGAGAATGGCCATTGGGTCCTAAACCCCTTCCTTTATCGCGTCGAACGAGTCGGGCAGTGTGGTCTCGGTTACCTGCTCAAGATCCACAGCCGTCCATTTGTGCTTGCGTAGTTGGTCACCGTCACCCGGGTAGACAACGACCATGTTGATGTCTGTCCAGCTCACAATGGTCATCTCTGAAGAGATTTCGGCCCCGACCTCGTCTGGCAGGCGGACGTGATTGCGAGCCAACGCCCTCAGTGCGGCCTGGACCTCAGATTCGCCTTCGAACTCTGCGATGATGTCGTTCCAGCCGGTACTTATCGACGTCTCCTCCGCAGCGTTGCCCACTGCCTCACCAGTGCCGTGGTCGGCCTGTAGTGACGAGGGAGGTTGACTGTCCATTGGGGCGACAGGTACTGGGCTAGCAAGTTCTGGGGCGGCTTCGATGGTGCTGGTGCGGATGTCGGCGCGGGTGGGTTCGAGGAAGAACAAGTTGCTCATGGACAGGAACAGGTTCCAAGCCCTTTTGTCCACCGCTCCCACCCGGCTGCGCAGCATCAGCGTGAACTTCCCCTCACTGTTGGATACGTCGATGTCTCCGGCGAATGTGGCCCGGTTTCCGGGCTTATAGACCACCGAGTGTAAGAACGCAGCCGTGCCGAACCGGCGCCACTGTTCGGGATCGGGGGAGGAAAGGATGGCCAACAACTGGGACAAGGGATCGCGGAGTAGGAGCTCCTGCAATGACTTCTCCAGGTTCAGCCGTGCTGCCAGCTCGCCTTGTAGGCCGGTGTTGAACCACACTGGGGGTACTGGAAGAGCGTGGTGGGGAGCGTCGCGGTGGTCCTGCAGATCCGTCCACGACATGGACCAGGGGAGGATGTTCTCCCGGTACAGCCTGGTGCGCTTGTCCATATCACCGTGGACACGTTCGTGGGTGGCGGAGATGTGGTACGACGCGCCGTCGAGGTAGACGGCGATGTCTCGGATATCAGGATCGTCGGTGGAGAAGTAAAAATCCGGACGGGTGTATCCGAAGTCGACCTGTTCGCGCATCCGCCACTGGTGGCGGCTCTGGGGGAAGGTGAACACCCACTCGTTGCGTCCGTTGCGTACCTGCTTGGTCAGGGGGACGTTTCGTGCCTGCAATGAGTCCCGCAGCAGATGGAGGAACAGGGTCTCCAGCTGACTGCGTTCATTGTTCGCCGGCTGTGCGTGGGTGATCCGGCCCTCCCACTCCACCGCCAGGGGATCCGCCCCGTCCTCCGGGTGGAGGTTGTCGCCGAGAATCTTGGCCAGCGCGGCTTCCGCAGCAGCCCGGGAGGTCGATTCCTCTGCGCCGGGTTGGGCATAGGGCAGCAGGCAGGACGGGCAACAGGCCCGGTCATCGCCCACGCATATGCAGTGGCGCACCCGCAGGTACGCCTTTTCCAGCAGATTGCGGACCTTGTCGGCCCGGGCAAACTGCGAGAGGTATCCGGTCCCACCGGGGACTTGGTCGTGCAGGAGCAGGGCGTCGGAAGAATCTTCTCCTGTACCGAGCCTGACGGTGGCCACGTCCAGGTGGGATGGGTCTCCCCCGAAGACCTCTTTGAATCCGAGACGGATGGCGGCGATGATGCTGGGCACGGTCACGGTATCGGCGACGGTGAGCAGCTGGGGGAGGAACAGTCGGACTCCCTGGGTGCTCAAGGACCGGCCGAGGGCGAAGGTAATGGTCTCCTCCTCGTCGGCGTTGCGCAGCCGGCACCATGGCCGGTGGTCACGCCAGTGGTTGCTTCCGGCCTCCGAGTCCACGTGTCCGCAGTGACTGCAAACCCGAAACAGTGGGGCCTCGGTTTCCCGGGAGGCGAACATGCGCTTGTCGCCAGTTCCCTTGCCCAGGTTGAGCCACCGCATCTGAACCCGCGGCAGATACTGGACACCGAAACCGGAGCCGGTGAGGTACCAAGATCCACCGTCCCCGCCCTCGGGGACCACGGCACTGAGGGCGGTCTGGAACCGGACGGAGGACCGTTCGTCGCGGTGGTCATTGATGGCAGAGCGAGTCTTTTCTACCTCGGCGAAGACCTTCTTCATGGGGACCACGTCGATGAGCTGGCTGAGGTCGGCGAACGTGGCGTCGCCACACTCCGGGCAGGCACCGGGGTTGACCTTTGGTGAATCGCCTGCCACGGACTCGGTGCGGGAGTAGGAACAAGAGGGGCACAGGCGCCACTTCTCTACGTTGGAGCCGTCGGCACCCAGCTCGACGCTGTCGATGGTGGCGGCAATGCCCTGGGCGTAGAACGTCGCACCGGGAGCCAGCTCATAGAGCGCGGAGGAGATGCCGCGGGCGTAGTCGACGCGGTAGGTATCGAACTCGAAAGTGCTGGAGTTCATTTGAGACACCGACAACTCCAAAGCGACCGAGTCGTCGAGCAGCGTGAAGTTGGGCAGCAGCCCGTAGCGCTCCAGCGCGGAGATCCAGTATTCACCCTTCACTGATTCGGACAGCTGCTTTCTGATGAAGCGAAGCGCTGCCGACGTGGTCCGAGCCTGCGCGATGGTGTCCTCGTCCGCGCCGGGTGCGTCCTTGCGCGCACTCAGTTCCAGATCACGTTGCTCCAGGACCGATTCCTTGGCCAACAGCTCCTTTTCCAGTGCGTTCCACCGCTGTTGGGCGTTCACCAGTTCACCGGCGAGGCTGGTCGGACCTTGGCCGGTGGCCCACTGGCGCAGTTCATCGAGGACCTGCTGGTCGGTGAAGCCCTGCAGGGTGTCACAGAACTGAGTGACGGTGTCCTCCACGCTGTCGCGTAAACGCTCCAGGAGGACGTTGGTGACCGTCCGACGGGACGGGGAGTCGAGGAAGACGTCAGCAGCGTTCTTCGGTGCCTGCATGTGCTCGGTAAGCAGGAGCCCGTCGAGGAGGAAGGCGGTGAACTGGCGGTGGAGGATTTCCTGGGCGGAGAGGAATGCTGCCGGTGCGGCAACCGCCCCGGCGATGACGCTCAGGGGCTTTTCCAGGGCGGGAAGTGCCATCCCTCTGCCCCGGATCAGGGCGATCACTAGGGAATTGCCGGTGAGACGGCCGGCGCGTCCGACCCGTTGGACGTAACTTGCCACGGTCTTCGGCAGGGAGGCCAGCATCACCGTGGACAGGTCCCCGATGTCGATGCCCATCTCCAGCGTGGGGGTGGCCACCAGCACGTTGGGGGCGTCCGGCTCCTCGGAAGAGGCCTTGAACTGGTTTTCCACCCGCAGTCTGTCCGCCTTGTCCAACAGGCTGGTGTGTTCGTGGGCGACCACCGTGCGGGTGTTCGCCACCGAGTAGAGGCTCCGGTAGTAGTTGTCTTCAATGCCCACCACGGCATAGGAGCCGAGACACCCGAGGTTGAGGCACGGGGTGGACTCCAAACAGGTTCGCACGTGTTCCGGTACCCCGAGCCGCGAGCGGCACACCTGGCACTCCAACGTCTCGGGCTGGTCCTCCGCCGTGACCAGGATGCTCTCTGGCCGCAGGTGGAAGATGGTGGCAGAGGTGGATGTGTCCACAGTACCGAGGACATCGCGCCGGGCCAGTTCTTTCATCAGGGCGGTGACGGCGGTGGCTGCGTCGTGGGTGGTGGTGCCGAGCACTTTGGCTGTCCACCTAGCGTAGACGCCGCGGGGGCTGGCGGTGGGCATGGCGTAGTCGATGGTGTCGTCGGCGCGGCGTAGGACGGAACCGGCGCGGGGAAACGATGGGGCGGCTCCCTTGGGGAAGGTAGGCAGGCCTTTCGTTTGGGAAGCGCGTTTGTTGAGGTGGTAGGCGTTGCAGTCGTCCCGAAGGTAGGAGCCAAACCAAGGGTGCGAAATTCCGCCCCGGATGCGGATGGTCTCCACCACTCCGCGGGCCCAGGGCAACAGCTCAAGGTCGCCGAGCGGAAGCGCGACGCCTGCAAGGGCGGCTTCGGCTGCGGCCCGCAGGACCGCGTCGTCGACGTCCACGCCGGAGGTCAGGGACCCTGTGGAGACCAGAGATCGGGCCAGATCGGCCCGGTCGCCGAACTCCAGTGCTACGTCCAGTGCGAGCCGCTTCTCGACGTTGCCCGCGGCCCTCCTCCGCTGCGCCGGATCAGCACCGGGTGACCAGTAGGGCGAATAGTCCGAGTTTTTCGTAAGCTCGGGTGTGAGGAGCTCGTAGCGTGCACGGGCGTCACCCTCGGCGGCAGTGATGAGCCGAGTGGGCAGGGCGGCCAGGGTGGTGGTGGAGTTGCCGACAGCCTGGCGGATGAGGGTACGAAGAGCGAAGGTGCGGGCCCGGGACTGCACGAATCCGGCTCGATGGGCAGCGTCTTGCACAGAGTCGGTGAACACCAGAGTCTTTTTCTCCGTATCGGACAGGCCGTCCAATCCGAAAAGGTTGGACAAAGCCACCGACAGCAACGTGGCCACGGAGGACCCGAGGTAGCGGATAGCGTCCGGGGCACTGCAGGACGGGCAGGTTTCGGAACGGGCCAGGTCTTCTGCCGCGTCCTCTGCGTAGGTGAGCACGGGGACCACCACACCTGTTTCCAGGGATTCCTCGGTGGGTGCGGTCGGGCTGAGTGCGGGCAGACCCATGTCGAGCCACATGACCCGGCTGTCGCCGTCGGTGGTGTGGTCGATGCCGTCGCCACTGGCGCGCAATTCGAAGCTGGCGTCAAGCAGCGGGCGTTGCCGTTTCGGCGCGGTGAGGGATCCTCGGCGGATGGTCTGCAGGTTGGTCTCTGGGGTCTCCCCGCCGGGGTCGAACGAGGTCATCCAGCCGGAGCGGCCACAGTGCCGGCAGTAGCAGGCGGGCAACCAGGCCTGTGAATCGTCGGTGGAGTCTCGCGGTCCGTTGTCGGACCATCGGAACACCTGCTCGATGGCGGTGGAGGATACGACCCGGTCGATGCGGGAAAGTTCACGTATCCACAGGTGGGTTTCCACACCGGGGAGCTTCTTGCCCTCCCACTCTCCGTGGATGTCAGCGAATCGGTTGCGCAGGTGGGTCATTTCGGTAAGCGCATGGGTGAGGAACTCGGCCGCGCCGTGGTGGGGGAGACGTCGGATTTCCTGGTTGTCGAGGTGCTGGACCAGGGAGGTGGAGTCTCCTGGGCGCATATCGCTTAAAGCTATGGCCTGGGTGGCGTGGGTGAGGATGAACTCGGTGAGCGGGTGGACGGCGTAGGCGGTCACAGCCTCGTCGATCTCCTCACGGCACCGGTAGACCTCGCGGCAGAACACTTCGTGGACGTGGTCCTCGTAGCTTCCTGGTTGGCCCTCCATCGCGGCGATGGCTGCGTTGGTTGCCTGTACATCCGTGGCGGTCGGCATGGTGGATGCCGGTTGTTCCGGGTGGCCGAGCAGCTGCGAGATGGAGTTCTGCCACTGTGTGATGGTCTGTTTCGTCTCGGTGATGACCGCGGAGGCGTCGAGTTGTTCGCCGAAAATGGTGTGGGCGAACTCAAGCATGTCGGTAGCCTGGCCCTCGTTGCCCAATGTGGCTGAGGTGGACACAGGAGTGACCACTCCGAGCGGGCGGTCCGCCGCGCCGGGAAACTGCTCAAGGAATCCCTCCGGTTGGTTGCGGCGCAGCATGAGCCCGAGTCGGCGCAGGAGGAGCGCCACGTCGGTTCCCTGCGCGCCGTCGTAGGTGTGGAACTCATCGAGCACGAGGTACTGCAGGCTGGTGGCAGACGCTGCCCACATGTCGCGGTCTGCTTCGCGGATGAGCATCTGGTCGAGCATTTTGTAGTTGGTGAGCAGGATGTCCGGCGGGTTCGACCGCATGTGGTCCCGATCAGTGATGAGGCTGTCTCCGGTGACACTGCGGCTGCTCTTGTCGGCCTGTTCGCCGGTGTAGATACCGGCGGTGACACCCCCCAAGGCGGGGTTGTCACTGATGAGGCGGGCCAGGCGGCTGGCCTGGTCGTTGGCCAGGGCGTTCATGGGGTAAAGCAAAAGCGCTTTGATTCCCGGGCCAGGGCGGCGGCGGCAGTGGTCGAGGATGGGGTAAAGAAAGGACTCGGTCTTGCCCGAACCGGTGCCGGTGACCACCAAGGTTGGGTCCGGCCGCCTAGGTGTGCCATTGCTTATCGACGTCAACCGTTCAAACGCCTCTGCCTGGTGGAGGTAGGGCTCGAACCAGTCTGGCAACCACTCAAAGGGCTTTCCCTGTGTGGTCGCTGGCGCATACGGCAGGCGGGTGCGGATGTAGGGTCCGTGGAACATGCCGGATTCCGGGTCGGTGAGGAACTCGGCCAGCCGCCCGGCGGTGATGTCGTCGGCGAGCGAGAAGCTGGTGGTGAGGTACTCCGTGAGTCCCCGCTGGATATGTTCGGCAGCGTGGACAGGGAGGAGGTTGGACATAGCTCACCGCTTCGGTAGGACAGGCTGGGCATCAGGAAGTGCCCCTAGTCTATCGGTGCAGGATGTGGGAGTGAGTGAGCCTCGGCCGCGGCGCGATACCCGTGCGAGTGGTTTTTAATAGTGATTATGACATTCAATACGGGCACTGGAATACCCCTGACGGTCCAGTTCCCGTCGTTTCCCAATACCGAATCGCCTGGCGAACGATGGCTGCAACTACTGGCTACAGAACAATATATCCAGCAATTGTCCCTCGAAATACTGCGCACGTGGATTTGGTGATGTCAGGAGGCAAGCCGGAAAACTTGAAAGACGTGGCCTTAGCAGGCGCCCTTCTCAGTTCCATAATTGTAGATTTCGTCGCCCGATCCACAGTCGGGAAGCACCTGCGTGGAGCATTCATCGAAGGGCTTCCTGGATACCCAATTGAATCTAGTGAGTTCGCAATCAGGAGATTTGCCGAGCTTAACTGCCTGACGTCTGCCTTTTCTGAGATGTGGGAAGAACTAACTGGCGACTCCTGGTCCGCACGAACGCCTATCAGAATCAGCCGAGATCGACAAATTGCACAAATAGAAATTGACGCGGCAATTGCTGCGGCCTTAGGAATCACCGCCGATTCACTGTGCATGATTTATCGGACCCAGTTCCCCGTTATGCGGCGCTATGACATGGAAGATCGATACGATGCCAACGGCAGAAGGGTGCCGAAGGAGATTCTCACACAGTGGAGAAAGCTTGGTGAGCCCGAGTCGATGGAGACGGACGAGCTTAAGTGGGCACATCCCCAATCCACTCGTGAATACACGTTCGCGCTCCCGTTCAGCATGCTTGACCGAGAGGCAGAGATTAGGGCTACGTACCTCCGATTAGAGAAGCTGAAGGATTAACCCGTCAATGTTTTGAATGCGGCCCTGAACTCGATTTCGCGGTCGAGGGCTTTGAACGGATATTCGTAAAGGTAGTGAGCGCCCGATTGTGGATGCTTCCAAGTACGCTCATCTGTGCGCAAGCTTTGGGCATTCATCGATCCCAGTTCCGCCTTTGTAATATGCTTCGGAACCAGACGGCCGTTCGCGTCATAGAGGTTCTGCACATCGTACCGCCGCATGACGGGGAACTGGGTCCGGTAAATCATGCACAGTTCCTCCACATCTACCCCAAGAGCAAGCGCAACTGAAACATCTATTTTAAGTTGTACCATCACACGTTCCAGGGCTACCCTGACAGGAGCTGAAGGAGTCCATTCTTTCCCCGTAACTTGTTGCCATAATAATGAATATGCCCTTGTCATACCATTAAGCCTGAGGAAATCTTCGGCAATGCGCTGCCCAAGTCCGGAATTGTTGGCAAAAGGTAGGCCTCTGACAATGTCGTTGAAAATGTGCCCGGTACCAGCCGATCGCACGAAGTAGTCCGAAAGCAAGCTACTTAAAAACCCTCCAGCGGCACACAACGCCACAAAAGACGACGGGTGACTGCACGAGTTAACAGCATGAATGTGGCGAGCGCCGGGCGGGATGAGCGCCGGATGCAGGGTGCGGAACCCCGTTGTAGCCGCGAATTCTCGCCAAGCCACCCGATACTGCGAGGCTATTGGAACAGGCCCGTTTGGCGTGTCCCAACACCCATACTGACTGTCATAATCACTATTATCGGCGCGATTTGGGAAATAGGCGGTCGCAGGTATGAAGTCGTCAGGCATCGCTTCCAGATCAACGTCAACCCAGTCCTTATTACTCTTCAATGAAGGGTTGGGCTGCTTGATCATCGGGGTCGAGACACCGAGGTGCGGGCCCTGGAGGATGACATCGTTCCAAGATTGAGGGTGTTGCCAGCTGGTATCGAAGTAGCCCTTCTTCTTGTCGATTGACTCATCCCAGCCACGCGAGAACTGCAGTCCGAGGGACCTCATTCGGGGAGCTTTCGCGAGCTTTTCCAGGACGGCAGCGGCCTCGCTGTTGACGGTATAGACCATGCGAGTCTCCAGGAGCGGGGTACTGGGATCCTCGAGGATCGATCGCCAGACAGCGAGTTCGTGCTCATTTACCTCGATGATGCGGTCGCGGTGAGGTCGTAAGTCCCAATTAAAATTGTCATCCTTCAAACCTGGCAATGGTCCAAGACCGTCGTGATCAAGCGAGTCCAACGCGGTCTGGGGATGATACAGGCTGGATGCATTCAGAAAGATCGGCGATGTCCGAGCATTGCCGTAGATGTGCACGCCATAGGAAACAAGATTGTGGACATCGAATAAACTCAGTTCATTAATGAACTGCCAGTGCCTGCGCAAACGCCGATAGGCACCACTTCGCAGAGACGCCGCCTTCTTCTCAGTGAAATGAGACTCAGGGTGGATCAATGAGACCACGCCGGCATCCGATGCATTGGCCCACGTGCGTTCCATGAAACCGCGGTACAGATCAGGTTGCTGGCCGCGTAGATGCGGATACGTGGACACGTCACCGAGGACTGCAGCGATGGCGACAGTCTCACCGATTCCCTTGGTGAGGGTCGCCTTGGCTTCCGGTACCTCGGCAAGGAGTGTTCGCCGCTCGCGCTTCTGGGCCTGGGTCGGTTTATTCGCCAAGTTGAACCACGGGTCATGCTCTGACAGCAGAGCGTCCACGTCCGTCCTCGGTCGCACCCACGGAGGGTTACCCACCTGCAGATCAAATCCACCCTGGGACATCACCGCTGCGAAGTCGAGATCCCAGTGGAAGAATGCCTGCTCCTTGGCCACCTGCCGCGCGACACTCAGCCAGGGGTGCAGTTCCGCCAGGCGTTCTGGGGCCTTCGCACCTGACAGCTCGATGTCTAAATTCTCTACGGCATCGAGCTCATCCCACACCAAATCAAAGCCCAGGGTGTATTGGTTCGCGGAGCGTGGCTTGCCAATGGCCGGGATACCCAGGATGTCGTGCATCGTGGCAATCCACTCGTTCATGTCAGGAAGGTTCGTAGCCTCACCGTCGACGACATGCACCTCTGACAGTGGCCAGAACCACATTGCATTCCAAGTGTCCATCGCTAAGCGGAGCCGCTGGTATGCGCCGGCCTTGTTCGCAAACAGTTCTTTTTCGATCTGCTCACGGGTGGTGTTCCTCGCAGCTGCCGGGGAATCGGTGCGCCACAGCGAGATCTCCCGGCGTGCTTGGTCTTCGGCAATCCGCAGGCGCACCAGGGCTAACTGCCACAGGCGCTCCACCTGGCGGGAAATAGCCTGCAAGTCTTTCAACTGCGATGCACTAAGGCCCTTCTGCATGGACGTGCGCCATTTCTTCAGCGCCTTCTGTTCCTCGCCAGCGATGTCCTTGAGGTCTTTCGCATCGGCGGCGGCACCCCAGGCCTTGGAGGGAACCAGGAAGTGGTGGATCCGGGAACTTAGCGCCACATCGGGTTCACCCGCCGCGATGGACTGGGCCACTGACTTGACACCGTGGTGCTGCGGAATCTCCGACAAATATGCCTTCGTTTTCAGGTCCTTCGCGGCGTACGTCGCCCTCCGCGCACCCACCAGGGAATTGCCGTGGCGCAGGTGAAGGCCGAACCAGGGGGCTTTGAGGTCAGCCGTCATCGTGTCCAGCCAAAGGGAAATCTCGGCCAGCTCGACCGCCGTCTGGTTGAGGTCCACGCCGTACACCTGGTGCAGGGCAATATGTGCCTTGACCTTCTGCAGCTCGACGGTGCGAGCCTCCGCCGGAACCTGCTCGCCCGTCTCCTTCTCGCGGAGCGTGAGGTACAGCTCGGCAAGCTGTCGGACAGCTTCCACAGTGAACGCGCCGGAGCCCATCGCCGGTTCACAGATGCTCAACGTGAGGATGTCCGCGGAGGTGGCGATCCGCCCCTCCTCACGAAGCACGTCCACGGCCTGACCGACGGTGAACTCCGTCAGCACCTGTGGGGTGTAGAAGGACGCGGAACGCTCCCGGTCACGGGAGGACTGCCGGAACACGAACGATCCGGCTAGGTGCTTCCGATTGACCCGTTCGGTGCCGCCGTCCACGGCAGGACGTTCCTCCTGCACGAAAGAATCCCCCGGAAGATCACGGGTGCGCGACTCCGGGACCACCCACGAACCCTTGGACGCATCCCCTTTCGGGGCGACTTCCAGGAGATCTTCCTGTGCGATGAACCCGGTGTACGACATCAGGCTCTCGTACACCTGCCCCAGCTCCGTGACACCCAAGGTGGCGTAGGAGATGAAACCTCGCTCTTGACCACGGCGCTTGCGCGTAAGCAGGAGGTGTTCGAGGACTCGATGCAGGGCGTGGTTGGACAACCCGGTTGCGTCGATAAGCGACGTCGCCTGGGACCGGAACAGATCCGCGGACAGATTGCGGAAGTGCAACCCTTCCTCGCCTGCGCCGGGGTCAAAGCCCGGATGGGCGGGATCCAGCGGATCGTGGCCCTGATCCACCAACCGGAACAACAGGGCCAGACTCTCGTAGAGGTGCGTGCCGCGGCGGGCCCGTTCAGTCACCGGCTCGGTGAGAATCTGATCCCGCAGCCGCGACAGGCCGTACCCCTCGTCATACTCCTGAGTACCCGTGGGGAGGATGTTGAGCTCCGGGGAAGCCTCCGCGAACAGCAGGAACAGGATGCGGTAGAGATAACGCAGGGATTGCTTGGCCAGCTCATTGCCGTCGATGCTGTCGATGGGCAGACCTTGGTCGCGGTGCCGGTCTAATACGTCATTGCCGATGATCTCAATCGAGGCCTTGACCGACCCGCGGAGTTCTGCGGACACCTTTACCGCATGCTGCTGGGACTGCTCGATCGTTGTCGCCCACCAGGTGGTCCCGTCCGCGGCGCGCTCTGTGTTCTCCCTGGACAGGGAGACGGCCACCCGTTGCATCTCCCCCTTGGACTTGAGGTCATTGCGCTCGATGGCCAACCCTAGATCGATCGCCAGGAACCGGCCCAAAGGCCATGTCTCTCGTTCCGCCAGGATCACCCACGGAGCTGCCAGCATCAGCACCATCGCGGGAGGGTTCTCTGCAAGGAACAGTTCGCTGACCAGCTTCGCTGCCGGTAACGGGTGCGGCTTGTCACCCAGCAGAATCTCGCCCCGGGCAGGGGTGGAGGAGACGTCCTCCGGCCCGGCGATGGGATCTGCCGCGATCACCGTCACGCTCCCAGTCGGGGAAGCACTCGCCCGGAAGGTGAGGGTGTCTGATCCGCGGTGGGTGGTCACCGTCGAGGCAGCGGGGTAGCCGAGGGACTGGGCAAGAAGACGATGAACCTCATCGATCTGTTCTGGCCCGGTGGGGCTGTGCGGATCCAGCGTCGACAGCGCCAGCTGCAGCGCCTGATGCTGGGACGTGAATCGGGTGTACGGGGACGCTCCTGACTCCTTCTCCAGGGCCTTCCATTCTTTGATGCGGTCTGCCACTCGCTTGCCGAAGGACTCACCCTTGGTCTCGTCGGTGGTGAGGAAATGGTCACTGATCCACTCCTCGACGTTGATGATGGAATCAAAAGCTGCCATGGCGGCCTAACCTTCCTGCGCGGATGCGGGGACGATGACCAATAATGGCCGGATGAGGGTGCGTTCGGGGGTGAGCGACTGCAACAAGGCCCGTTCTTGATCGATCAGCGGCACAGTCCGCGAGACCACCCGCGACGAAGCGGGGGTATGGGCGGCAGTGGCAGACCAGGCAGAGTACCGGTCCATCCACTGCTCGGTACGCTCCACGGCCCGATCATGGGCCGACTGGCGGATGAGGTCCATGTGGCTGGTCGCCTCGGTGGCGGCGGCCCCGAATAGGTCGTCGAGCCCTGCGGGAAGAGTCCATGCCCCGGTGCTGATCGCCCTGGCGCCGAAATCAATGCCCTCCAACCAGGACACGAGATCGGGGATTGTCTCCACCGTGGTACGGGGGATGCCCTCGGGTGGGGTCGGCCCGAACGGGCCTTCCGTCGCCGTGAGAAAAGCGCGCGTGACCACCTGGCCGCGGGAATTCGTCAGCGTGCCGATGAGCAGGACCGTGGGCGCGTCCACCCTGCCGGTTACTGCCGGGACCTCGCGTCTGGCCATCGAGGACAAGGCCCGGTCAGATGCCCAGTCCGACACGGGATGCAGCGGGCCCAGGAAATGGGCCTTCGGCCAGGACTTCTGGGAGTCTCCTTCTCGGGCGGCCTTGAGTTGCTCCTTTCCCCGGTCCACGGTGGTGGCAAGCAGAAACGTGTCTTTGACCTTGCGGTACGACACGTAGTCCTGGGGAAGGTAATCCAGCCGGCGGCACAGATCGTCTGGGGGAGTCAGCTCCGCGACGTGGTTAGGGTGCTCGATGAAACCGACGCCATTGCGGGTAATCGACGCCGAGGGAACATCATGGAAGGCCTCGTTGAGTGCATCGCGCAGATAGTCGATCTCCCGGGAATACGTGCTGTCACGGTGCGGGGCCTGCTCGGTGTCGAGCGGAGAGGAAGCGGTGGATGCGGGGGTGAGATCGTCCACTGCGTCTACCGGCCCCATGCCCCACATCGCCAGCATGGCATCGACGTCCAGGCTGGTGGAGAGCGGATCGTCGCCGGTGGTTGCCTGACGTGCGTGCGCACCACTGAGGACCTCAGCCGGGGTGGCCACCGCCTGATCGAAATCTCGCAGACCCTGCAGCACCTCCCTGATGACATCCTCCTCACCGTTGACGCTGTGCTTGCCCATCAACGACGACGCATCGCCGAGCATCTCGTGGGCCTCGTGCTCCCGCTCCATGAGACGGGTGAGCACGTGCAGCTCGCCAACCGCGTTCTCATCCGCAGGATCGAGCAGAAGAGTGGTGATCTGCGGATGTTCCGTCTGCCCGTAACGGTCAATCCGGCCGTTACGCTGCTGGATCCGGATCAACGACCACGGGATGTCGTAATGGACCAGGTGATGGCACTGCGAATGTAGGTTCACACCCTCGGACGCGACATCGCCGGTGACGAGGATCCGCAGTGGGGTGTCCTCCCGCTTGAATTCGTCGATGAGCGCCATCTGCTCGGTGTCAGACAGCCCGCCGTGCATCACTTTCACCGCCCCCTTCGGCATGGACATGTGCCGGGAGAGGTTGTCCTGCAACCAGTGCAAGGTGGCCACCCGCTCTGAGAAAATGACCGCCCGGGTCGGGGACTTCTTGGAAATGCCTATCGACGCAAGGTAGTTGACAAGCGCGGCGTACTTCGCCGAATTCTCCGGGGTGATGCGCGCCGCCAGGTCGGTCAGGTGCTCCAGGGCGGTGCGCTCCGGCGACGGGCCGTCGGCAATGCGGGACAGCCGACCCCGCACGGTCTCGGCGAGGGCGGCAGGCGAGGATAGGTAGGCCTTGACCAGAGTCCACGGGAAGAGT
This sequence comes from Corynebacterium testudinoris, assembly GCF_001021045.1. Taxonomy (NCBI): domain Bacteria; kingdom Bacillati; phylum Actinomycetota; class Actinomycetes; order Mycobacteriales; family Corynebacteriaceae; genus Corynebacterium; species Corynebacterium testudinoris. Next base: position 1,639,319 of record NZ_CP011545.1, on the reverse strand, counting down.
CGGTCTCCTGATGGGGCGTGAGACCCTGGGTTGGTCCACGTGTGATGGAGCTCCCGGGCGACCGCATTCTCCTCGGGGGACGCATCCACCGGGATGTTCAGCGGCTCCTGGCGGGTGGCCCACTTGGCTCCCACCACCTGAGCCACTTCCGGGGAGTGGCGGTGTCGGCGGATAATCAGGCGCTGGGCGGCGTCCGGGTCGATGGAACCATCGGGAAGCACGGACAGGGGATCCAGCAGACGCAGAATCTCCTTAAAAGAGTTCGGGTCACCGTTGTGTGGGGTGGCCGAGGCCAAGATCAAGGACTCGGTCGTCGGTGCGAGTGTCCGCGCCAGCTCATTGTTCTGGGTGCCCACATTGGTGGCGTTGTGGATCTCATCGATGACCACCGCATCCCACGTGACCTTCTCCAGCTGGGCCCGGTACTTCGGGGACTTCAGCGTGTCCAAGGACACAATGACCCGAGGGAAATATGTGAATGGATTTCGGGAAGCCGGCAGACTCTGACGAACCTGCTGGATGCCCGTGGAATCCAGGCGCACCAGCGGGATGGCGAACCGAGTCCACAGTTCCTGCTGAAACTGCTCCATCACGCTCTTGGGAGTGACCACGAGGATGCGTTCCCCGCGACCGCGACGGATGAGCTCCGCGAGGATCATGCCGATCTCCAGAGTCTTGCCCAGACCGACGGCATCGGCCAGGAGAACCCTGGGCCGGGATTTGTCATCGGAGAGCGCCCGGCGCACCGCCGTTAACTGGTAATCCAAAGGGTCCGCAAGCATCCGGGTCGCCACCGACAGTTCGCGCTGATACAGGGGCAGGGGAGTCTGCCGGAGGGTCGACTCGATCCACAGGCGGGAATGCCGGAAGCCCGGGGAATGATCAGGAACCACGGTCACCTGTGTCGGATCGAACACCGTCACCCGATCTAAAGCGGTATAGAAGGTGGCGGTGGTGTCCCGGACGTATTCCGACAAACCCCGAACCCGGAGTTTGAAGCCGTCCTTGGCACGGCTGACGTGGGTGACCAGCCACTCCTCGTCCCGGACCTCGACGGTCACGCCGGGAGATAGCTGATCGGTGTTCAAGGTGAGCATGGCACTGAGATTACCGTGGCTGTCCCACGTGGAAGCCACAGCCGGGCCAGAGACTGCTGGGCGATGCCCGGAGGCGATGAGGGATTTGGCCCCGGGCCGGGCTGGCCGGTAACATACCCCGAGGCTCATCATGACTGCGGTTCACAGCAGTCGCGCCGCCCGGATAACCGGGACATTTCATGTGGACTGAAACAACGAGAAGAGAATCATCATGGCACTGACTTCTGCACAGAAGAGCGAAATCCTCAAGGAGTACGGCCTCCACGAGACCGACACCGGTTCCCCCGAGGCACAGGTGGCAATGCTCACCAAGCGTATCAACGACCTGACCGAGCACCTGAAGTTCCACAAGCACGATCACCACTCCCGTCGTGGTCTGCTGCTGCTCGTCGGCCGTCGCCGTGGCCTGCTGAAGTACCTGGCAGCCAACAACATCGACCGCTACCGTGACCTGATCGCCCGTCTGGGCCTGCGTCGCTAAGAGCGTCCACAACTTTTACTGCGAGCCCGTTCCGCCGTTTACGGCGGGGCGGGCTTCAGTGATTCTCACGCCGCGATGAGTAAGCCGGTGCCCACGTTGGTGATGACGTGGGCGAGTGCGGCCGGCCACAAGGAGCCAGACCTTTCCCGCAACACGCCAAGTAGGACGCCCATGAGGAACTGTGCGGGCAAGAGCGGCCACAAGCGGGCGTCGATAAGCAAAAGGGCGAGGTGAGGGAGGAGGAAGAAGACCGCCTGCCCCCACAATGCGAACCTCGGACCGCGCCAGCGGGCGAGGGCCCCTTGGAGGAGGCCGCGGAAGAATATTTCCTCACCGATGGCGGCTGCGGCGACCGAGAGGGCGCTGGCGACGCCGATGATGCGGGTGGAGGAGTGGGCGACGGCGGCGTCGGGAAGCAACGACACGATGCCCGCGCCAATGAGGAGCGAGAGCGCTCCAACTCCTGCGGCAACGGCCCACCACCGGGGTGCTGGAACGACCATTCCGCACAGCTGGCGCGCCTCGGCAGACAAGCGCCGCACCGCCAGCCAGACGATGGTGGGCAACGCCCACAACACCAACATTGACATGCCTGCTAGTGTAGATACTCGTTGCATTTGACAGCTTAAACCGGCGGCACCGACGATCGCCGAGCACTACCCCAAGAGGAGAAAAGCACATATGGCAAACGTTGAAATCAACGTTGACGAGGAATTCGGCGTGACCGAGGCGGTCGCGACCATTGATAACGGGGACTTCGGTACCCGCACCATCCGCTTCGAAACTGGCCAGCTCGCGCGCCAGGCCGGCGGATCCGTCACCACCTACCTGGATGATGACAACATGCTGCTGGCCACCACCACAGCATCCAACCAGCCCCGCGAGGGCTTTGACTTCTTCCCGCTCACCGTGGATGTTGAGGAGCGGATGTACGCCGCCGGTCGCATCCCCGGTTCCTTCTTCCGCCGCGAAGGTCGCCCGTCGACCGACGCGATCCTGGCATGTCGTCTCATCGACCGCCCGCTGCGCCCGACCTTTGTGAAGGGTCTGCGCAACGAGGTACAGGTCGTTATTACCGTCATGTCTCAGGTGCCGGAGGATTACTACGACGTCGTCGCCATCAACGGCGCTTCCGCTGCCACCCAGCTCTCAGGCCTGCCGGTATCCGGCCCCGTCGGCGGCGTGCGCATGGCGCTGATCGCCGATGATAAGCACCCGCAGGGCCAGTGGGTCGCCTTCCCGAACCAGGAGCAGCGCGAGCGTTGCGTGTTCGAGATGGTCGTCGCTGGCCGCATGGTGACCCGCAAGAAGGGCAACAAGAAGTTCAACGACGTCGCGATCATGATGGTTGAAGCCGGCGCTGGTAACAACGTCTTCGAACTGGTCAAGAACGGTGCTCCGGCGCCGACCGAATCCACCGTGTCCGAAGGCCTCGAGGCTGCTAAGCCGTTCATCGAGATCCTGTGCAAGGCCCAAGCTGGCCTGGCCAAGGAAACCGCCAAGGCCACCCGCGAGTTCCCCCTCTTCCCGCCGTACACCGATGACGTGTACGCCCTGGTGGAGAAGAAGGCCTCCCGCAAGCTCGGTCAGATCATGACCATCAAGGCCAAGCACGAGCGCGAAGACGCCGCCAACGACTACATGGTCGAGGTGGAAGAACAGCTCATCAGCAACTTCGGCGATGACCCGAACGCGGTCAAGGAAATCCGCGCCGCATTCAACGCCGTGATGAAGAACATCGTCCGCACGAAGATCCTCACCGAGGGCTTCCGCATCGACGGCCGCGGCGTCGCCGCCATCCGTGACCTCGGCATCGAGGTTGAACTCATCCCGCGCGCCCACGGCTCCTCGCTGTTCGAGCGCGGCGAGACCCAGATCCTCGGCGTAACCACCTTGGACATGCTCAAGATGGAGCAGCAGATCGATTCGCTGTCCCCGGAGAAGGCCAAGCGCTACATCCATCACTACAACTTCCCGCCGTACTCCACCGGCGAGACCGGCCGCGTCGGATCCCCGAAGCGCCGCGAAATCGGCCACGGTGCCCTCGCTGAGCGCGCCCTCCTGCCGGTGATCCCGTCGCGCGAGGACTTCCCCTACACCATCCGCCAGGTCTCTGAGGCGCTCGGTTCCAACGGTTCTACCTCCATGGGCTCCGTCTGTGCCTCGACGTTGTCGATGTACAACGCCGGTGTGCCGCTCCTGGCTCCCGTCGCTGGCATCGCCATGGGCCTTGTCTCCGGCGAGGTCGACGGCGACACCAAGTACGTCGCGTTGACCGACATCCTCGGCGCCGAGGACGCGTTCGGCGACATGGACTTCAAGGTCGCTGGCACCTCCGAGTTCATCACCGCCCTGCAGCTGGACACCAAGCTCGACGGCATCCCGTCGCAGGTGCTGTCCGACGCCCTCGAGCAGGCCAAGGATGCGCGTACCGCGATCCTGGAGACGATGGCTGAGGTCATCGACGGCCCCGACGAGATGTCGCCGCTGGCCCCGAAGATCACCTCCGTCAAGGTCCCCGTGTCCAAGATCGGTGAGCTCATCGGCCCGAAGGGCAAGACCATCAACGCCATCACCGAAGAGACCGGCGCTGATGTCTCCATCGAGGACGACGGCACCGTCTACATCTCCGCCACCACCGGCGAAGCTGCCGATGCCGCCATTGAGCGCGTCAACTCCATCGCTAACCCGCAGCTGCCCAAGGTCGGCGAGCGTTTCCTTGGCACCGTGGTCAAGACCGTTCCGTTCGGTGCGTTCGTTTCCCTGACCCCGGGCCGTGACGGTCTGGTTCACATCTCGAAGCTGGGTGGCGACACCCGCGTGGAGAAGGTCGAAGACGTGGTCAACGTCGGCGACAAGCTCCAGGTCGAGATCGTTGACATCGACAACCGCGGCAAGATCTCCCTCGCTCCGGTCGAGGACAACTAGGTTCCTCACCGACATGGGTCAAGGCCCGCGAGTCCCCTGGGGCTCGCGGGCCTTGTTTTTCGTTGGGTGCCCGCGCTACTGCTGGTCTTCTTTGAGAAACTCCACGATGACTTGGTTAGATTCCCGGTCATACGTGATGTGGTACTTCGTATCCTCATCGAGCCCGATGATGAATTGGGATTGTGCTTCCACGACGCCGACGAAGTCGACGCTCCGGACGACGCTGCCACCGGGGTAGACCCCATGAGCCAGCATTTCTGCGTCGCGCTCCGTACCGGTGGGGTAGGGGGTGCCGATGATCAAAACCTGAAGTGCCCAATTGCCCTGGTATTCGAGTGGATTGCCGGTCGCCTGCTCGGTCGGCTCTGCCGTGGAGTAGGTGAACCAGCCGGGGACGCCTTGTCCGGAGAGTTGGAAGATGAGCGCCTCGTAGTCGGCGTGATCTTCCAGGCTGACTCCGGTGACCATCAGTTCGGAGTTGGGGGAGGGATCGCGCCACCGGTCAGCGCGGTTGGTTTGGCCCACGGGAATGGGACCTAGTTCCGTAGTGATGGCCGGGAGGGACTCGACGCTTGGTTGTTCCATCGCCACAGGCGGCATACCGGTGTCACCGGTGTTGTCACTACACGCGGCCAGGACTAGCGAAAGCGCGGCGACGGTGGCCAGGGACGTGAGGCGCTTAGGTAACATCATGCTTCTAGCCTAGAGGCTCCTGGCTAGTGCTCCTGGATCAGCTGGATGTAGTGGCCGCAGGTGTCATCGAACCCCGCGATGGTTTCGGTGCCCACCTCGGTCGGCTCCATGGTGAATTCTACGCCTAGAGACGTCAGACGCTGATACTCTGCGCGAACATTTTTTACCGCGAATTGGGTGAAGGGGATGCCGTCGGCGTAGATGGCCTCGGTGAAGGTCTTGGCGGCGGGGTGCCCCATGGGTTCCAAAAGAAGTTCGGGGCCGTCGGGTTGCGTGGGGGAGACGAGGGTGAGCCACCGTGCAGAGCTGTCGCCGACGGGGACGTCGTGAAGCACATGGAAACCGAGGACGTCTCGGTAAAAGCTGAGGGCGGCGGACTGGTCGTCGACGTAGATGCTGGTGATGTTGATGCGCATGTCACCAGAGTATCGGCGCGCGCCTAGACTAGGGGGCTGGCAGATATTCCTTAAAGCTCAGGAGGCAGGCATGACGGTCAAGGTCGGAGTACTGGGGGCGCACGGGCGAGTGGGCTCGGCGGTGTGTGATGGGGTGAATGCGGCGGAGGATTTGGAGCTCGTCGCCACTGTTGATCAGGGCGATGACCTGCAGGTGTTGGTGGACAATGGCGCGGAGGTGGTCGTGGATTTCACCACTCCTGGTGCGGTGATGGGCAACCTTGAGTTTTGCATTTCTCACGGCATCAATGCGGTGGTGGGCACGACGGGTTTTGACGCGGACCGTCTGGAGCAGGTCCGGGCGTGGTGTGCGCAGGAGGGGGCAGGCAACGTCCTCATCGCCCCGAATTTCGCTATCTCAGCCGTGCTGGCGATGAACTTTGCCGCGCAGGCCGCGCGCTTCTTCGATTCCGCTGAGGTCGTTGAGTACCACCATCCCAACAAGCTTGATGCCCCTTCCGGCACGGCTATTCATACGGCGCAGGGGATTGCCGCTGCGCGTAAGGACGCGGGGTTGGGGCCTATTCCTGATGCGACGGATCAGCCGCTGGAGGGTGCCCGCGGCGCGGACGTGGACGGAGTGCGGGTGCACGGCGTCCGGATGACCGGCATGGTCGCCCACGAGGACATCATCTTCGGTGCCCAGGGACAGACGCTGACCATCCGCCAGGATTCCTATGACCGGACGTCCTTTGTTCCCGGGGTGCTGGTCGGCGTGCGGGAGGTTGCCTCCCATGCGGGTTTGACCGTTGGACTCGATTCCTACCTGGGGCTCTAAGCCGTGGCTAAGCCAGTTGAGCTGGATGTCCAGCTGATCGCCGCCACTGAGTTTTTCCAACCAGCGGGCGTAGAGTGGTCCGCCGATGCGGAAGCAACAGACACCGAGGCGCTCGTCGAGTTCGCCGGGCGGGCGTGTTATGAGTCCTTTGCTAAACCCAATCCCCGCACTGCCGCCAATGACGCGTATCTGCGCCACATCATGGAGGTAGGCCATTGGGCGTTGCTGGAGCACGCGACGGCGACTCTATACATCCGGGGTCTGTCCCGTTCTGCCTCCCATGAGCTCGTTCGTCATCGGCACTTCAGTTTCTCGCAGCTTTCGCAGCGATTCGTCCACACCGACGAGGCCGAGGTGGTCCTTCCTCCGCTGGTCGCGGAGGACCCGCAATTGCGGCAGTTGGTGCTCAACGCCGTCGATGAGTCACGGTTTGTCTATCAAGAGCTTCTCGACGCCCTCGAGGAGAAGTTGGACGGAGAGCCCAACGCTCTCCTGCGCAAAAAGCAAGCCCGGCAGGCCGCCCGGGCGGTGCTGCCGAATGCCACGGAATCACGCATCGTCGTCACAGGCAACTTCCGGACGTGGCGCCACTTCATTGGCGCGCGCGCTACCGAGCATGCCGACGTCGAGATCCGGGCGCTGGCGGTCGCCTGCCTCAAGGTCCTGCGAAGTCAATCTCCGGTGCTGTTTTCCGATTTCCAGATTTCCACGCTGGCGGATGGCTCCGAGATGGCTGTTAGCCCCTACGCTACCGATCTCTAGCACATTCCGCCCCAAATCTGTCTGGGCCCGCGGAGTCGATGCGCCAGATCGCAGCCCAAGCGGGTATCCTTGTCATCCATGAGTACAGCTTTGACAGCGAAGACCGGAGCCGAGATCTTCGGAACCGTCAGCGTCGCGATGGTCACCCCCTTTGACCAGGACGGCGCTTTAGATATCGATGCTGGTCGACGCCTTGCCGCGCACCTGGTCGACAATGGGCTGGATGCGCTGGTTCTTGCGGGAACCACCGGGGAGTCCCCGACGACGACAGTCGCCGAAAAGCTGAACCTACTCAAAGCAGTGAAGGAAGAGGTGGGCGACCGAGCGAAGCTCATCGCCGGGGCCGGTACCAATAACACCGCCGCCTCCATCGAGCTGGCGCGGGCTTCCGCCGAGGCGGGCGCTGACGCGCTCCTCGTGGTCACCCCGTACTACTCAAAGCCCAGCCAAGAGGGCCTCTACCAGCACTTCAAGGCTGTCGCCGAAGCCACCGATCTACCGGTGTGCCTCTACGACATTCCTCCCCGCTCATCCATCCCGATCGAGCCGGACACGCTTCGCCGTCTGGCGGAGCTCCCCACTATCCGTGGAGTCAAAGACGCCAAGGGGAATCTGGCCGAATCTGCTGTGCTCATCCAAGAGACGGGGCTGGCGTACTACTCCGGAGATGACCCGCTGAATATTCCATGGCTGTCTATCGGCGCCACCGGTTTCGTTTCCGTGGTGGGACACGCCTGCCCCGCGGCTCTGCGTGAGCTACACACAAGTTTCGAGGAAGGCGACCTCGCCCGTGCGCGGGAAATCAACGCCACTGTTATGGCCCCGCTGGTTGCTGCTCAGGCTCGCCTGGGTGCTGCCAGTATGGCAAAAGCTGCCCTGCGTCTGCAGGGCTTTGAGGTGGGGGATCCCCGTCTTCCGGTCGTCGGTCTCGACGATAAGGAGGTCGAGGAACTTCGCCGCGACATGAAGAAGGCTGGAGTCCTTTAAATATGACTGAATCCCGTAATCGTTCCCGGAAGGTCACCCGCAAGGCGGGCCCGCCGGAGGCCACGAGCGGACAACAGAACGACAATTCCGCTGCATCACCGGTCTTTCAGGCACCGACCTCGGAAACGAAGGGCAGCACCGCTGCCGCTACCGAATCCGCAGGAAACGCAGGAAACTCGGCAGCGACGGACAACGGTGACACCAATCGGGGTGGCAATCGTTCCCGCAGCGCGAACAAGCGCAATGGCCGCGGCGGGCGTTCCCGCGGCGCCAACAATGGCAACGGTGGCAATGGTGGCAATGGCAGCCAAGCCAACCAGGGCGGAGGCAACCAGGGTGGACGCGGGCGTCGCAACGTCGTCAAGTCCATGCAGGGTCCGGACCTGACCAAGCGCCTCCCGGAGCCGCCGAAGGCTCCGAAGAATGGCCTGCGTATCTACGCTCTCGGTGGTATCTCCGAGATCGGCCGCAACATGACCGTTTTCGAGTACAACAACCGACTCCTCATCGTCGACTGTGGTGTGCTCTTCCCGTCTTCCGGCGAGCCCGGCGTGGACTTGATCCTGCCGGACTTCGGTCCGATTGAAAAGCACCTCGACCGCGTCGACGCGCTCGTGATCACTCACGGCCACGAGGACCACATTGGGGCTATCCCGTGGCTGCTCAAGCTGCGCCCGGATATCCCGATTCTCGCGTCCCGCTTCACGGCTGCGCTCATTGCCGCTAAGTGCAAGGAACACCGTCAGCGTCCGAAGCTGATTGAGGTCAACGAGCAGTCCAACGAGAACCGCGGACCGTTCAACATCCGTTTATGGGCCGTCAACCACTCCATCCCGGATTGCCTCGGTCTGGCCATCAAGACCGGCGCTGGCCTGGTTATTCACACCGGTGACATCAAGCTCGACCAGACCCCGACGGATGGCCGCCCGACCGACCTGCCGGCTCTGTCCCGCTTCGGCGACGAGGGCGTGGACCTCATGCTCTGCGACTCGACGAACGCCACCACCCCGGGTGTGTCGGGCTCCGAGGCCGAAGTTGCGCCCACGATCAAGCGCTTGGTCGGCGAAGCTAAGCAGCGCGTTATTCTCGCTTCCTTCGCTTCCAACGTCTACCGTGTCCAGGCTGCTGTCGACGCCGCCGTTGCTGCTGGCCGTAAGGTCGCCTTCAATGGTCGTTCGATGATCCGCAACATGGAGATCGCCGAGAAGATGGGCTACCTCAAGGCCCCGCGCGGCACGATCGTCTCCATGGACGACGCCGCGAAGATGGCGCCGCACAAGGTCATGCTCATCACCACTGGTACCCAGGGCGAGCCGATGGCGGCGCTGTCGCGCATGGCCCGCCGTGAGCACCGCCAGATCACGGTCCGTGATGGCGACCTCATTATCCTGTCCTCGTCGCTGGTGCCGGGCAACGAGGAAGCCGTTTTCGGTGTCCTCAACATGCTCGCCCAGATCGGCGCGACTGTGGTCACCGGCAAGGATGCCAAGGTGCACACCTCCGGCCACGGCTACTCCGGTGAGTTGTTGTTCCTCTACAACGCTGCCCGCCCGAAGAACGCCATGCCGGTGCACGGCGAGTGGCGCCACCTGCGTGCCAACAAGGAACTGGCCATCTCCACTGGTGTCGACCGCGACAATGTGGTCCTCGCTCAGAACGGCGTGGTCGTCGATTTGGTCGATGGCCGGGCTCGCGTGGTCGGCCAGATGTCGGTGGGTAACCTCTACGTCGATGGCACCACCATGGGTGAGGTCGACGAGGACGTGTTGGCTGATCGCACGAGCCTCGGCTCCGGTGGCCTCATCAACATCACCGCCGTCATTGATAACCGCACAGGTCGTCTCATGGAGTCGCCGCAGGTGGAGACCAAGGGCTTCTCCGAGGATGATCGCGGTATCACCCCGGAGGTCAAGGAATTGGTGGAAAACACCATGAACGATCTGGCCGCTGAGGGTGAAAACGACCCGTACCGCATGGTTCAGCAGCTGCGCCGCAAGGTCTCCCGCTTCGTGGAGCAGAAGTGGCGTCGTGCCCCGATGATCCTGCCGACGGTCGTGCCGATGTCCTCCGACATCGACGATCACATTGACGACGACGAGGTCCACGCCTCCGCACGTCCGTCCCTGTAGTCAGACACCATCCACGTCATGCACCCCAGCACTATGCTGGGGTGCATGACTTTTTCTGCCACCGAACGCCGCAATCTTGCCGATTTGTTCCTCGAGCTCGGGCCTGATGCACCGACGTTGTGTGAGGGGTGGACCACGAAGGATCTGGCCACCCACTTGCTCATCCGCGAACACCGCCCGCTGGCCGCAGCCGGCATGTTCGTTCCCCTGCTCAAAGGGCAGCTGGAGAAAACCACCGAGGCCGTCGAACAGCGGCCCTATGAGGACATCGTGGGGGAGTGGGCTGCGGGGCCTGGTCGCCTGAGCCCCGCGCGTTACGCGGATCGCCTGATGAACACCACCGAGCACTTCATCCATCATGAGGACGTCCGCCGCGGAGGTAGCACCTATGAAAAGCGTGACTTCAGTGAGGCCGTCAACGACGAGCTGTATGGCTCGCTGAATATGATGGCTCCTCGATTGCTCAAGAACTCGGAGGTTCCCGTTGTGTTGTCTCCGATCGGTCGGGAGCGGATCGTCTGCGCCGACAAGCGTGGGGTGGCCGACAACGGAGAAGGCGTGGTCAGGGTCAGTGGTGACGTGGGGGAGCTGCTGTTGTGGGTATTCGGGCGAGACGCGGCGGATGTCGTCGTGGAAGGAAATGTCGGCGACGTCCGCAAGTCAGGCGTCTAGGCTTGACGAATATTCGGACGGGAAGAGTCACAGTTTCCGGTGTGGCTGATGTGAATAGTGTGGCGTGACCAACTAGAGTGGGGGCCATGTCTGTTCGAAGCTCGGCCTCCCGTTCCACCAAGCGCTCACCTTCCGGGCGCTCGGCCGATCGCGCTCGCCCCTCGGGTACCACCGCGCGATCACGGCACAACGCGCAACCAGCCACCTCCGCTTTCCGCGCCGCCGAGACCTCTGAAGAAAGGACCGGCAGCGCGGTTCGGGCTGTGGGCAATGGGCTCGGTGCTATCTTTGGGGCAACGGCCCGCGGGGTGGGTAGCCTCACGCGCGGGGCGGCTCGCTCGCGTCGCAACGACGATCTCTACGACGACGACGCCCCCACCGCTATCCAGGAGGAACTGAGCCCCGAGCCAGAGGGCAAGCGGGAACCCCGAGACCGCGATGGGTTAGCGCTCATTCTCATTGGTTTGGCCGCAGTTCTCGGCGCTTCGGTGTGGTTGGACATCGCCGGCCCGGTGGGCGCGGCCATTTCCACGGCTGCTCACTTGGCCATCGGGGCCGGGGCACTCATCCTCCCCGTGGCATTGGTCGGGCTGGCCATCTTCCTCATGCTGGACCTGCGCCACCTACCCGTCGCTGGGTCACGCATCGCCCTCGGCACGGGACTGATCGCGGTGTCGATGCTGGGCCTGGTTCACCTGTTGGCCGGAAATCCTGCCGAATGGTCGGATCGACTGCTCGCCGGTGGGGCACTCGGAGCCTGGACCGGTGGCCTGTTGGCGGCCGGGTTCAGCGACTACGTGGCTATCCCGCTTCTCGTGCTCGTCATTATCTATGGCGCGCTCAAAGTCACCGGCATCACGACCCGGCAGGCTGTTGACTACGTGCGCGAAATGTTCGGCGCTCGCGGACGCGGCACTGATGACTATGACGATGAGTACGACGATGACCTCTACGGGCATGCCGCCGATGACATTGAGGACCTCGCAGAGGGACGGGAGCGGGCACCGCGACAGCCGCGGGCGTCGATAAGCACAAAGCCGAAGACCCCGATGGAGGCCTACCCGGTCGAGGAACCGGAACATGAGGGCGAGTTTGAGCTGGACACGCAGCACACGCTGTTCAACACTCCGGTGGCCACCCCCGATGCGGTGGAGACCTCCCGAGAAGCGATCCGGCAGGCGATTGTCGCGCGCTCGGGCATCGACGCGACTGCCATTCCGGCGAGCACCCCGAAGTCTGAGCTAGAAAAGGACCTTCCCATCCCGGCGGCACGCGAGCCGGAGAGCGAATCGGATTACCAGCTGCCGAGCACTGACCTGCTGGTCGCTGGTGAACCGCCGAAGACGCGCACGGAGACCAATGACCGCATCATCGAAGCGATCACGGATGTCTTCACCGAGTTCAAGATCGATGCCACCGTCACCGGATTCTCGCGCGGACCGACAGTAACCCGCTACGAGGTCGAGCTTGGCCCGGGCGTCAAGGTCTCTAAGATCACCAACCTGCAATCGAATCTGGCTTACGCCGTGGCGACGGACAACGTGCGCCTGCTCACCCCAATTCCGGGCAAGTCGGCCGTTGGCATTGAGGTCCCCAACCTCGACCGCGAAATGGTGCGCCTGGCGGACGTGCTCAATGCGCCGGCCACACGGGGCAACCATGACTCCATGCTCATCGGACTGGGCAAGGACATCGAAGGCGAATTCGTCTCGCACAGCCTCCAGAAGATGCCCCACCTGTTGGTGGCCGGCTCGACTGGCTCCGGTAAGTCCGCCTTCGTCAACTCGATGCTGGTATCGCTGCTCACCCGCGCGACACCGGACGAAGTGCGCCTTATTCTCGTCGACCCGAAGATGGTCGAGCTGACCCCCTATGAGGGAATCCCGCACCTGATCACGCCGATTATCACCCAACCGAAGAAGGCATCGGCGGCGCTGCAGTGGCTGGTTGAGGAAATGGAACAGCGCTACATGGACATGAAGTCCGCGCGCGTCCGCCACATCAAGGACTACAACCGCAAGGTCAAGTCCGGCGAGGTCCAGGCCCCCCTCGGCTCCCAGCGCGAATACCGGCCTTATCCGTTCATTGTGTGTGTCGTCGACGAGCTCGCCGACCTCATGATGACCGCGCCGAAGGAGGTGGAAGATTCCATCGTCCGCATCACGCAGAAGGCGCGTGCGGCAGGTATCCACCTCGTGCTGGCGACGCAGCGGCCCTCCGTGGACGTGGTCACCGGACTCATCAAGACCAACGTTCCCTCGCGCCTCGCGTTTGCTACCTCCTCGCTCACTGACTCTCGCGTCATTCTTGACCAAGCCGGTGCAGAGAAGCTCATCGGCATGGGCGACGCCCTCTTCATCCCGCAGGGGGCGGGCAAGCCGCAGCGCCTGCAGGGTGCCTTTGTCACCGACGAGGAAGTCCAGGCCGTGGTTGAGGCCGCCAAGAACCAGGCGATGCCGAACTACACCGAGGGCGTCACCGAAGACAAGACCTCCGATGCGAAGAAGGAGATCGACGAGGACATTGGCAAGGACATGGATGACCTCCTCGAGGCCGTCGAACTCGTGGTCACCTCCCAGCTCGGCTCCACGTCCATGCTCCAGCGCAAGCTGCGCATCGGCTTCGCCAAAGCCGGCCGGCTCATGGACCTCATGGAAACCCGCGGCGTCGTGGGACCCTCCGAAGGCTCCAAAGCACGCGACGTATTGGTCAAGCCAGAAGAGCTCGACACCATCATCTGGATGATCAAGGGCGCCGATCCCGCCGAAGCGCCAAAGGAAGAAGGCTGGGAAGCCGAGGGGGCCAGTGGATCCGCCGGCGAGACAGCGGGGGACAGCGACACCCGTGTCATTCCGGCGAATCCGCCGGGCGGAGCGTTCTAACCCGGCCTTCAACGACTGGGAAAGACGCCACTTGACTAACTGTGTATAGTGGCTCTACGTCATGGAGGGGAGTACCCCGCAAGCGACACAGATCGTCAACACGGATCCTTCAGGGTTCCCGGTCGTGTCGGCCTTCGTTCCACCGCAGGGTGGGGGAGACCTCCGGTCAGCATTTTTCATACTTCGACCGGAGGACCAATACTTTGACTGTTCCCTTGTGGATCTGGGTGGCCACCATTGTGCTCATCGCCGGATTCTTCATCTTCGATTTCTACTCCCACGTCAAAACTCCGCACGAGCCGACTCTCAAGGAATCGGCCGTGTGGTCAGCGTTCTACGTGGGCCTGGCGTTGCTCTTTGGCGTCTTCGTCTACTTCATGTGGGACCACCAACATGGAGTGGAGTACTTCACCGGCTACGTGACGGAGAAGGCGCTCAGCGTCGATAACCTCTTCGTCTTCGCGCTCATCATGGGCGCCTTCAAGATCCCGCGCAAATACCAGCAGAAGGTGCTGCTCATCGGCATCGCCCTGGCGCTGCTCTTCCGGCTTGCCTTCATCCTGCTGGGCGCCGCGGTCATTGCGGCCTGGTCGGACGTGTTCTACCTGTTCGCCATCTTCCTGCTGTGGACGGCCATCAAGCTCATCTGGGACGAGGCAAACGACACCCCGGAGACCGACCCCAACGACATGCGCGTGATCAAGCTCCTGCGCAAGGTTGTCCCCGTCACCCCGGGCTACCACGGCGACTCGTTGATCACCCGCTTCAAGGGCAAGCGCGCCCTGACGCCGCTGTTCGTCGCCCTCGTGGCCATCGGCATGGTGGACATCATGTTCGCCTTCGACTCCATCCCTGCGATCTACGGCATCACCACCGAGGCCTACTTGGTCTTCACTACCAACGCCTTCTCCCTCATGGGTCTGCGCCAGATGTACTTCCTGCTCGACGGACTGCTCGATCGCCTGGTGTACCTGCCCTACGGGCTGGGTCTCATCCTCGCGTTCATCGGTGTCAAGCTCATGCTCCACGCGCTGCACGAGAACAACCTGCCGTTTGTCAATGGCGGCGAGAACGTCCTGGTCCCGGAGATTCCGACGGAGCTATCGTTACTGGTCATCATCGGCATATTGGTGGTCACAGTCCTGTTGTCGCTGTGGCGAAACCACTATGACAAGTCCCAGGGCGCCATCGATACTCGAGTTCGTGCACCCGAGTGGGACCACGAGCTCACTGACGAAGAGATGAACGGCTCGGAGGTTCCGGCGGCCGAGGCTTCCGCCCCGGCCGATCCTCCGGAACGCACTTAAGAAAAGACGTTGATGACCGGATTCCACTCCCGGACGGTGCGGCCCGCGAGGCAGTGCTGCTGGGTGAAGGGATCCTGATCCATCAACTCCTCGGCATCGGAGATGGTCGCGGGCTCGGGCAGGCGAATGATGATCAACGCGCCGCCGAGCCCGTCGGTGTAGGGGCCGGATCCGACGAGTTGGCCCTTGTCGCGGAGCTCGCCCAAAAACTGCCGATGCTCCGGACGGACCCGCACGATGTCTTCCGAATCAGCGGCATAGAGGTAGTGGATTGCAAAATGGTTCATGACAAACGATTCTAGCCCGCCAAGCACTCCCAGCTGATCCTCATCTGGCTCAACGCTGCCGCGGGCCGCAGGAAAGGTAGGGTGTGTGAGGTGAGTGGAGCAACGACACCTTCGACAACGGCCGGCAAGCCCAGCAACTTCAACCTGCCGAACGTTTTGACCAGCCTGCGCATTTTGTTCATCCCGGTGTTCGCGTGGCTCGTCCTCAAGGGTGACAATCAGCACACCTCCTGGATGTGGTGGTCATTCGCGGTGTTCGCGCTGCTGATGTACACCGACAAACTCGACGGGGATATCGCGCGCAGCCGCGGTCTCATCACCGACTTTGGCAAAATCGCCGATCCCATCGCCGACAAAGCGCTCATGACCACCGCGCTCGTGTGCCTCAACATCACCGGCGCGTTGCCGATCTGGGTGACCATTCTCATTGTTATCCGCGAGTTCGGCATCACCTTCTGGCGCCTGTACATGCTCCGCCGCGGCCTCGTCGTCCCCGCCAGCAAGGGCGGCAAAATCAAAACCGTCCTGCAAACGCTCGCCGTCGCGCTGTACCTCATTCCATTCCCCAGCTGGATGGACATCCCCGTCTTCATCGTCATGCTCGCCGCCGTGGTGGTCACCGTGGTCACCGGAGTGCAATACCTCCTGGATTCTCGGCAAAAGCAATGATTCAGGAGCTTATCAGCGCCCTCCGTATCCGGCGTCAGACGATCTCCTTCTGTGAGTCCCTCACTGCCGGCCTCGCGGCCGCCACCGTGGCCGACGTACCCGGCGCCTCCGCGGTCCTGCGTGGTGGCCTGGTCACCTACGCCACCGACCTCAAGCACACGCTGGCCCACGTCCCCCAACAGCTTCTCGACGCCCACGGGCCCGTCTCCGCCCCCACCGCAGCCGCCATGGCAACAGGCTGCCGCAGCGTCTGCGGCTCCGACTGGGCCGTATCACTCACCGGTGTCGCTGGCCCGGAGGGCCAGGACGGACACCCCGTGGGAGAGGTATGGCTGGGCTTTGCTGGGCCCGGGGGCGTCGATACGCAGGTGCTGCACCTGAGCGGATCTCGCCGCGAGATCCGGGAGGCAGCCGTCGCTCAAGCGCTGGCCGGAGTGCTCGAGCGAGTGCGGGAACAAAATAATCTAAGCAAGCGTTAAAGGGAGTAATGGTTACCACCGCTGTCCTTGAATCCCCGATCACCACGTCCCGCCGCGCCCCCGAGCTGCTGCTACGTGAGGCACTCGGTGGTGCCCTCCGCGCCTTCCGCGCCGACCAGGGCATCACACTTCGAGAGCTAGCCGAACAAGCACGCGTCTCGCCTGGCTACCTATCCGAACTCGAACGTGGGCGCAAAGAAGTCTCCTCTGAACTGCTCGCCTCCGTCTGCTACGCGCTAGGTACCTCGGTCGCTGACGTCCTCATTGAGGCCGCCGGCTCGATGGCCCTGCAATCAGTGGCAGAAGAGCTCGCAACAGAGCGAATTTAGCTTCCCCACAACCCACCCCTCCAGCTACACAGCAGCGAGGCTCCTCCGCTACCATGGTGGCGATGAGGACGATGCGTTCCTCGCTTCTATTGACATTATTTAGGAAGGCTCACATCCGACATGGCTAACCCCTTCGTCAAGGCATGGAAGTACCTCATGGCGCTGTTCGACTCGAAAATCGAGGAGAACGCGGACCCGAAGGTGCAAATTCAGCAGGCCATCGAGGACGCCCAGCGTCAGCACCAGGAGCTGTCCCAGCAGGCAGCCGCCGTCATCGGCAATCAGCGCCAGCTGGAAATGCAGCTCAACCGCCGCCTGGGTGAGATTGAAAAGCTGCAGGCTAATACTCGTCAAGCACTCCAGCTGGCCGACAAGGCCCGCAACGAAGGCGATGACAAGAAGGCGGTCGAGTACGAAAACGCCGCTGAAGCCTTCGCCGCACAGCTCGTCACCGCCGAGCAGTCCGTCGAAGACACCAAGCAACTCCACGACCAGTCCCTGCAGCAAGCCGACCAGGCCAAGCAAGCCGTCGAACGCAACGCCATGGCCCTCCAGCAAAAGGTCTCCGAGCGCACCAAGCTCCTCTCCCAGCTGGAGCAGGCCAAGATGCAGGAGAAGGTCTCCGAATCCCTGCAGTCCATGAACGCCATCACCAACGGCTCCACTCCGAACCTCGACCAGGTCCGCGAGAAGATCGAGCGCCGCTACGCCAACGCCCTCGGCCAGGCCGAGCTCGCGCAGAACTCCGTCGAAGGCCGCATGGCTGAGGTACAGCAAGCCGGCATTCAGATGGCCGGGCACTCCCGCCTTGAGCAGATCCGCGCCGAAATGCAGGGCGGCAACCAGCTCTCCTCCGGTGCCGATAAAGCTCTCGAAGGCGGAGCTCAGCCTTCCGCTAACGTCTCCAACGACGCCGTGGCACAGCGCATGAAGGAACTCCGCGGCGAATAGCATCCGCTGCTTTACATCTGAACGACCCCGCACCCTGGCTGGTGCGGGGTCGTTGTCGTGTGCGTGATCCCGACATTCGCCGTGTGCGCTGGGGTGCGAGCTGGTGTTTCGTGGGCGGGGTGGTGCTTGATTGGCGTTCCGGTCGCGATCAGGGCGTCGGGATCAGTCGTCCTCGCGACGCGAGCTGGGTGCGCTGGGAGGCGACCCAGCGTTTTGTGAGCTGGCTGGAGCTTAATTGGCGTTCCGGTCGAGATCAGCCCGTCGCGATCACCCGTCCTCGCGACGCGAAACCTGCCCCTCGAGGTGCGCCGTGAGCAGCGGAACCCGAAATGACGAATTATCGCCGTTCCGGTCGCGATCAGGGCGTCGCGATCAGGCGGGGATTAGTCAGCGACACCGCGCGCAATGAGGGCTTCAGCCAGTAAGCGTGCGCGACGGATCGAGCGCACCATGACGGGCGTGCCAAAAGCTGCAATGGAAAAGCCAGCCCCGCGAGCCTTTCGCGCGGCGAGCACCTCTGTGACGGTCGCCAGCTGGAGCGGGATGAGCCGGATTGTCAGCGAGATGGCCAGGGAGATGGTCTCTACGGGCAGTCCGAAGCGCGCGAAGGGCGCGAGCCCGTTCTCGATGGCGGCCATGAGTTCGGCGATTGTGGTGGTGAGGGTAAGAAGGGCCGCGGCGGCAACGGAGGAGAGAAGAACAACGACGGTGACGGCGGCGAATTCCCAGCCGCGCTGCCACCATTGGAATGCGCCCAGCACCAGCAATACTGGCAGGACCGGAGCGGTTTGTTGCACGGCCAGGCGCGCGGGAATGCGGGCGAGGACGTAGAAGAGGCTGACTACGGCGAGGCAGGCGACGGCAAGTGGCCAGGTCTTGACCGCGATCGTCGTGGCGAGGATGTAGCTAAGCAGTGCCACGAACTTCCATCCGGCCGGGGTGCGGTGGACGAGGGTGTCGCCGGGAACGTAGACACCGAGGGGGATGTTTCTCACGCTGGGTGCTCCGCCATGAGCCGCCGATAGAAGGCGGTGACCTCGTCAGGAGCTCCGTCGGCTACGACCTGTCCGCGGTCGAGGCAGATGACCCGGTCGAAGTCGTCGAGGATCTCCAGATCGTGGGTGACCACGATGAGTTGCTGTGACAGCCGGGAGAATTCTCGGGCGATGCGAGAGCGGTTGCGCAGGTCGAGAAGGGTAGTGGGTTCGTCTGCGATGATGAGGTCGGGTTCAATCACCAGCACCGCCGCTAGCGCGAGCAGTTGCTTTTGGCCACCCGAAAGCGTGTGGGGTGAGGCATCGGCGAGGTGGGTGAGACCGAAGCGATCGAGGGCGGCGTCGACACGCTTGTTGCGCTCTTCCCGTGACAGTTTGAGGCGGCGGAGGGAAAAGGCGACGTCGTCACGCACTTGGGGCATGATGATTTGGTTTTCGGCATCGGAGAACACAAAGCCGACATGTCGGCGGATGTCGCGGCCATGCTTGGCGACGTCCCGGTCATCAACCAGCACCTGCCCTTCCGTCGGCTCGCCGAGGCCATTGATCAGCCGGGCGAGGGTCGACTTGCCCGAGCCGTTGGCACCAATGATGCCAATGCGGCTTTCTTCCAGCTGCAGGTCAATGTGGCGGAGAACGGGTTCGACGTCCCCGTCGAAGTGCACGGAGACGTCATGGAAGATGATGCTGGGCATTACTTTTTGCGGGAGAGAAGATCCGGGAAAGCAGCGTGAATACCCAGGGCGATGATAACCATGACAGCCATCTTGCCAGCATCGGGGACGAGGAAGGGGACCTGGGCCAGGGCGGCTTCGCCGATGCTGAGGCCCGCACGCCACACGAGCCCAAGGGCGCCGAAGAAGTACTGCAGGAACAGGCCAATCACCCCAGCAAGGATGAAGTAGACGGCCTGCACGCCGCGCTTGCGAGCCGGTGCACGGTAGGCGATCCATCCGGCCACGGCCGCGGAGATGAGATAGCCGACTAGGTAGCCGACCGTCGGCCCGGCGAGGGCAGCGAGAGTGGTCCGGCCACCGGCGAGGACGGGCAAACCGATGAGGCCAAGGCCGAGGAAGAGTGCGACGGCCAGGAACCCACGGCGGCCACCAAGGACAAGTCCTGCCAGGATGACGGCGGCGTTTTGCAGGACGATCGGCACGCCGGCCGTGCCGACCGGGATGGCGACAAATGCCAGAACGACGAGCAGGGCGGCGAATACTGTAATGTAGGCGAGGTCTTGCACGCCGGAGCGCGAGGAGCGGGCCGGGCGAGAAGTGTCGGTGGATGTCATGGGTGAAGACCTTATCATTGAACAGTGTTTAACGACCATATGGGGTCTTTTGCGTGCCGCTTGGTGGGGCAGTGGAGGAATAAGTACTATCGGGGCCATGCGATTGACGGAGTTTCACCAATTGGTTGAGGACGAGTTTGGAAGCGTCCAGGGCAAATGGATTGTTCACTCCCACGTTCTCGCGGTCTATGGCAAAACTCCCGAGCAGCTCATCGAGGAGGGGGAGGACCTCCGCGCCGTGTGGCGTCAACTGTGTGAGGAGTTCGATGTCCCCGAGGAGCGTCGACTGGGGATAGATCGCCCCGGTTTCTAGGGATTTTTTCCCGCGCGGCGTGTTGCCCATTGAGTTCGAACAATTGTGCGTGTATGTTCGAAGTCGATGATCCGGGATGTCCGGGGATGGGACTAGCGTGTCCTCAAAGAACAAAGCTCAATGTGTGAGCTGCGGGAGCCGATTGTGTGAATTGAGAGTCTAACAAGAGTGTGGACCTCATTGAGCACGATGATCAGCTTGCGAACTCACCCAAACAATCAGAAGGAATGACCACCATGGCACCGAAGAAGAAAAATTCTGCTGCGGCCCCGGGCGCCGATCGCCAGAAGGCACTCGATTCCGCGTTGGCGATGATCGAGAAGGACTTTGGTAAGGGCGCTGTTATGCGCCTCGGTGATGAAAACCGCCCGCCGATCTCGGTGATCTCTTCGGGCAACACGGCTATCGATGTCGCTCTTGGTATCGGCGGTTTCCCGCGTGGCCGCATCGTCGAGGTCTATGGTCCGGAATCCTCCGGTAAGACCACCGTCGCGCTTCACGCTATTGCTCAGGCGCAAAAGGCCGGCGGCATCGCGGCTTTCATCGATGCTGAGCACGCGCTCGATCCGGATTACGCCAAGAAGCTCGGCGTGGACACGGACGCCCTGTTGGTGTCCCAGCCGGATACCGGCGAGCAGGCCCTGGAGATCGCGGACATGCTGGTCCGCTCCGGCGCCATCGACATCATCGTGATTGACTCGGTCGCCGCGTTGACCCCCAAGGCTGAGATCGAGGGTGATATGGGTGATAGCCACGTCGGCCTGCAGGCCCGCCTGATGAGCCAGGCGCTGCGCAAGATGACCGGCGCCCTGCACACCTCCAACACCACCGCCATTTTCATCAACCAGCTGCGTGAAAAGATCGGCGTGATGTTCGGCTCCCCGGAAACCACCACCGGTGGTAAGGCCCTCAAATTCTACTCCTCCGTGCGGTGTGATGTCCGGCGAATCCAGACCTTGAAGGACGGGCAGGATGCCATCGGCAACCGCACCCGACTCAAGGTGGTGAAGAACAAGGTGTCGCCGCCCTTCAAGATCGCTGAGTTCGACATTATGTATGGCGAGGGCATTTCCCGCGAGTCCTCCATCATCGATCTGGGTGTGGAAAACGGCATTGTGAAGAAGTCTGGTTCCTGGTTCACCTATGAGGGCGACCAGCTGGGCCAGGGCAAGGAGAAGGCCCGCCTGCTGCTCAAGGAGACCCCGGAATTGGCGGATGAAATCGAGCGCAAGATCTTTTCCAAGCTGGGAATCGGGCCCGATGCTGCCAATGGTGAAGGCACCGACCTCAGCGATGATCCGGTAGACATGGTCCCCAACGTCGATTTCGACGATGACGAGGATGCCACCGCAGCCGGAGAGTAAATAGGGGGAGGGGCTGCACATGAGGCAGGCTGACAAGCTCGAGCAGCTCCGCACTGCTCTGGAGGAGTACGCGGCCGGACATGGGCCGTCGCTGTTTGATTATGAGGCGGAGGAAGCCAAGGCCGCCGTGCGAAAGCGGGCGCTGGGGCTGCTCGACCAGCGGGCGCGTTCTCGCCATGAGCTCACTCAGCGGCTGCTACAGGCGGAGTTTCCCGCCGACGTCGTAGACAGTGTGGTGGACGATTTGGCAGAGGTCGGCCTCATCAACGACCAATTATTCGCATTCGAGTGGGTCCGGCAGCGCCATGCCCGCCGTGGGAAATCAACTCGCGTCCTCGAGCAGGAGCTCAGCGACAAAGGCGTCGACCCCGCCACTCGGACCGAAGCGCTCGCCCAGATCGACTCTGAGGATGAAGCCGCCATGGCACGAACGCTCGCGGCGAAGAAAGCCCGCAGCGTGAAACACGCTCCAGCGGACAGGGCGGAGCGTGACAAAACGCTGCGGCGGATCGTCGGCGTCCTAGCGCGGCGAGGATTCCCTCAGGGGATGAGCCTCAACATCGCGCGAGAGGCCCTTGAACACCGGATCGCCGAGCTGGAGGATTGACAAAGCCCGCTTCCCCGGTGAGGGGGAAGCGGGCTTGTGCGGGGGCGTCGATAAGCGCCGATAGGCTCTGTTGACCTACTGACCCGGGTTCTTGATCTCGACGTAGTCGGGATCGTGCCAGTCGACGTTGACGTTGTCCTTGGTGGCCAGACCCTGGTCGGGGAGCTCGGGAACCTTGGCCACGATGTTGCGACGAGCTCGGCCCGCACGGAGCTGGCGCTCGATGCGTTGGGCGAGGGCAGTCAGAGCCCAGTTGATGAGGATCATGATGATCGCCACGACGACGAGGGAAGCGAGGAAGTTCTGGTTCGCGGACGCCGACTGAATGCCGGAGCGAACGACCTCGACGTAGCCGATCTGGTAGCCCAGAGCGGAATCCTTCAGCGCGATGACCATCTGCGCGATCAGTGCCGGCAGCATGGCCGCGACGGCCTGCGGGAGCAGGATAAACCACATGGTCTGGCGGTGAGACATGCCGAGCGTGCGTGCTGCTTCAGTCTGGCCCTTGGGCAGGGAATTGATGCCGGAACGCAGGATCTCCGCGATGACGGAGCCGTTGTACATGGTCAGGCCGAAGACGACGGCTGCGAAGGCCAGCTGACGGGGTGCTACCAGGTTGTAGATGGCAAAGAGCTGGTAGGCGAAGATCATGAGCAGCAGCACCGGAATGGCGCGGAAAAACTCGACGATGACGGCACAGATCCACCGCAGCCACGTTTGCTCGGACAGGCGACCCAGGCCGAGAAGAACACCGAGGATGAGTGCGAGCAGGATGGAGGCAAAGGCGGCCTTCAACGTGCCCCACAGGCCAGGAAGGAGGTATGTCTTCCACGTCAGGGAGTCGAGGAACGGGCTCCATTTGGCGGCGGTGAGCTGACCGTTGGCCTGCAGAGTCCACAGGACCCACGCGAGGATTGCGATGGTGATGGCGGCGGTAGCAGCGGTGATGATCCGGTTGAGTTGCCGGCCGCGGGGGCCGGGGGCGTCGTACAGGACTGTTGCGCGTACAGACATTACTTCCTCACCGTCATTCGGGTGGAGAGTCGACCAATGGCCAGACCAGTGGGCAGTGTGAGGATGATGAATCCGAGTGCGAAGATGCCGAACACGACGAAGAGCATGTTGGCGTGCACCTCAATGGTGGACTTCATCAGCAGCGAGGCTTCGGCGACGCCGATGGCGGAGGCGATGGTCGTGTTCTTCGTCAACGCAATCAGTGTGTTGCCCAGCGGCACAATCGCGGCGCGGAAAGCTTGGGGGAAGATGATCTCTTTGAAAATCTGGGGGAACGTCAACCCGATGGATCGCGCGGCCTCCGCCTGACCAAAGTGCACCGTGTTGATGCCGGAGCGCAGGGACTCGGCGACGAAAGCTGAGGTGTAGATGATGAAGCCCAGCACCGCGAGACGGAAGTTGTTATCAACCAGGAAGGTGGAGGAGTCTCGGCTGGCCATCGCGAAGCCGAGGTTCTGGTACAGACCGAAGGAGCAGAACAAGATGATGAGCGTCAACGGGGTGTTGCGCACGATGTTGATGTAGAAGGACGCCATCCCGCGCAGCATTGCGACGGGGGAGACCCTCATGGCTGTGAGGATGGTGCCGAGGATCATTGATCCAATGGCGGAATACACGGTCAGCTGGATGGTGATCCAAAATGCTGGCCACAGCCGTGGGCCAAGATCAGCCCAGAGTTCGGTCATGAGGGTCTCCTCGGTGTCGACGCCCAGTTAGGGGCGTCACAGGGTGTGGTTAAGAGTTGAGGAAGGAAAGGTCGCCCGGGGTGCCGGGGGAGACCGCGTCCATTCCGCCGAGGTTCTTGTCCACGAGCTTGTCAAACTCGCCGGAGGAGTGCATCTCCTTGAGCGCTTCGTTGATGGCGGTGGTGCCCTCGGTGTCGTCCTTGGCCAAGCCGATGCCGTAGTACTCGTTGGTGAACGGCTGGCCGTCCTTCTCCATCTCGATGACCTTGAACTGGCCCGGAGCCTGAGCGGAGTAGCCCAGGAGGATGGTGGCGTCGGTGGTCATCGCGTCGATGTTGCCCTGGCGCAGTGCCTCAACACAGGATGAGTAGGTGTCGTACTCCTGGAGCTGAACACCGGGGAGGGCGTCCTTGACCTTCTGGGCCGGGGTGGAGCCGGTGACGGAGCAGAGGATCTTGCCGTCGAGGCTCTCGAGGTCGGTGATCTCGGTCTCGCCGTCGCGGACGAGCAGTGCCTGGTGGGTGACCAAGTAGGGGCCACCGAAGTTGACGGACTCGGAGCGACCCTTGTTGATGGAGTAGGTCGCGGCGATGAGGTCAACCTCACCGTTTTGGATGAGGGTTTCGCGCTGGGCGGAGGGGGTCTCGCGCCAGGTGACGTTGGGCTTCTCCCAGCCGTTCTTCTCGGCGATGTGGTCGACGACGTACTGGGAGACATCGACATCGAGGCCGGACATGGTGCCGTCCGGGTTACGAAGCCCCAGGCCAGGCTGATCGTACTTGGTGCCGATGGTGACTTCGCCGGCTTCGATGGCGCCGAGCATGCCATCACCGCCGCCGGAGGAGGAGCCCGAGCCACAGGCAGCGAGGGCGACGCCGGCGATAACGGTAGTGGAGACAAGAGCAGCGGTGCGGAAAATGGAGCGCTTCATGGTGGTAGTCCTTTGCTGTTATATGAGGTGATTAGTGAGAGAGGATCTTGCCCAGGAAGTCCTTGGCGCGATCGGTCTTCGGGTGGGAGAAGAAATCATCGGGGGTGGAGTCCTCGACGATGGCTCCGTCGGCCATGAACAGAACTCGATCGGCGGCCCGGCGGGCGAAGCCCATTTCGTGGGTGACCACGACCATGGTCATGCCATCTTTTGCCAAGCCCGCCATGACATCGAGGACCTCATTGACCATTTCGGGGTCGAGGGCGGACGTTGGTTCGTCGAACAGCATGATCTTGGGGTTCATCGCCAGCGCGCGGGCGATGGCCACGCGCTGCTGCTGTCCACCGGACAGCTGCGCCGGGTACTTATCCGACTGGTTGGCGATGCCGACCCGCTCCAGCAATTGCATGGCCCGCTCGGAGGCGGCGGCCTTCTTCATCTTCCGGACCTTCATGGGACCCAAGGTGACGTTGTCCTTGATGGTCAGGTGCGGGAAGAGGTTGAATTGCTGGAACACCATGCCAACGTCAGCGCGCAGCTTGGCCAGGTCTTTGCCCTCTTCAGGGAGGAGGACGCCGTCGATCTCGATGGTGCCCTGTTCGATGGGCTCGAGGCGGTTAATCGTGCGGCAGAGCGTGGACTTTCCAGAGCCGGACGGGCCGAGCACGACGACGACCTGGCCGCTGGGGATCTCCAGGTTGATGTCCTTGAGCGCCTGGAAATCGTCGAAGTACTTCTGCACGTCGCTCATCCGGATCATGGGGGTGTTGCCTGATCCTTCAGCCGTGACAGGTGTGTTCTGGGTCATATGAGAACTATAGGCCGATCGCGTAGCAAAATGAGCATTTTCCGCTAACGATTTTGCAACGTGGCAAATTTAGCTAAAGCCGCAATCTTCGCCCCATGGCTGATCCGATCAATCGAAGATCCGGGGGACCGGGCAACTCTCCAGTTGAGGGGGAATCTGTTCGGGAGTCGGGAGCAATTGGTAGCCGCCTGCCTGGGTACTAGAATGGCACCCCGTGGCGCAGCAGAACCTTTCAGTCCTTGATAATCACCCCGTGAGTGAACCCCGCACCTACGAGGTTCGTACCTTTGGGTGCCAGATGAACGTGCACGATTCCGAGCGGCTTTCCGGCCTCTTGGAGGAGGCGGGTTACGTCGCGGCGGAAGGTGAGGAGCCGGACCTCGTCGTTTTCAACACCTGTGCGGTCCGCGAGAATGCTGATGAGCGCCTTTATGGCACGTTGGGTCAGTTGCGTGCGACGAAGAAGGAACACCCCGGCATGCAAATTGCGGTGGGTGGCTGTCTCGCGCAGAAGGACCGCGACACGGTGATCACCAAGGCCCCGTGGGTCGATGTCGTCTTTGGTACGCACAACATCGGGTCCCTGCCTACCCTGTTGGAGCGCTCCCGGCACAACGACGCCGCCGAGGTGGAAATCGTCGAGGCCCTGGAGGCGTTTCCGTCGATCCTTCCGGCCAAGCGCGAGTCGGCTTATGCCGGGTGGGTGTCGGTGTCGGTGGGCTGTAATAACACGTGCACGTTCTGCATTGTGCCAAGTCTGCGAGGAAAGGAAGTTGACCGCCGTCCTGGCGATATCCTCGCCGAAGTACAGGCGCTGGTGGACCAAGGTGTTACCGAGGTGACGTTGCTCGGTCAGAACGTTAATGCCTACGGCGTGAACTTCGCCGATCCGGAGATTGAGCGTGATCGCAGCGCCTTTTCCAAGCTCTTGCGCGCCTGCGGCTCCATCGACGGTCTCGAGCGGTTGCGCTTTACTTCCCCGCATCCGGCTGAGTTCACCACTGACGTCATTGATGCCATGGCGGAAACGCCCAACATTTGTCCGCAGTTGCACATGCCGCTGCAGTCGGGTTCGGACAAGGTGTTGAAGGAGATGCGGCGTTCCTACCGCTCCAAGAAGTTCCTCGCGATCTTGGATGAGGTGCGTGCGAAGATTCCGCATGCCTCCATCACCACTGACATCATTGTTGGTTTCCCCGGTGAGACGGAGGAGGATTTTCAGGCCACCCTCGACGTTGTTGAGCAGGCTCGTTTCACCTCTGCTTATACCTTCCAGTACTCCCCGCGCCCCGGCACGCCTGCCGCGACCTACGCCGAGCAGGTGCCCAAGGAGGTTGTGCAGGAGCGCTTCGAGCGCCTCGTCGCCCTCCAGGAGCGGGTGTCGGCGGAGGGCAACCGCCAGCTCATCGGCACCGAGGTGGAGTTGCTGGTCCAAGAGGGGGGCCGCAAGAGCAACAAGACTCACCGGATGACGGGCCGGGCTCGCGACGGACGCCTCGTTCACTTCGTTCCTTCAGGAGCGCTCGATGGTGACATCCGCCCCGGCGACATGATCACGACCACCATCACGGGTTCCACCCCGTACTACTTGCTTGCCGACGCCGCTGTGCTCACCCACCGTCGCACCCTCGCGGGGGACATGTCGGCCTCCGGCCGAGTGCCCACCACCGCGCCGATCGGCGTCGGCTTGGGCCTCCCGCGCATCGGTGCCCCGGCCCCGGTGGAAAACCCGGCGGGCTAAGGTGGTTGACCATGAGTGAGAACACCCCCAGTAGCGAAGAAATCCGCGCTTCCGCCGCCACCGTGCGGGAGTTGGCGGCCGAGGAGAAGAAGGCCGCTCGGCGGATGCACCTGGGTAATCAGCAATACGCTCTGCTCGTTGCGCTGCTACTCTATGTTGTCGCCCTGCTCCTTCCGCAGGCGGGTGATGTTCGTGGCTATGAGGTCCTTATTCGCTCTTCGGCGGCAGCCGAGTCGGGGATCAAAATCACCGAGTACATCTACTCCACGTTGCTGTTTTTGGGGTTGGGCGTGTTCACCACGTTGACGCTGATTACTCGCCGGTCTGTTTTCGGTCTCATCGCCTGGATGTTTTGCACCGTCGGTTTCCCCTATTCCGTTCTGGCCATCTGGCTTCGGCAAACTCGAAGCAGCTCTGGGGACGGCGTGGACCTGTCCATCGGCATGTGGGTGTCCATCGTGGCCGTTGGACTCGCCTTCGTCGTTTATTGCCTGGTGGCGCTGCGTCGCGATGACCGCCAGCAGGATCTCGCTCAATCCCGCGCCTCCCAAACCGTCCTCGACGAGGTGGGGTATGCCCAGCGTTCAGCGATGGTGACCCACCAGCAGGACGCGGGTGACGCGAATCCTCTCCTTGAGGATGATCGCCGCCGTCGCGCCGCCGAGCGGCATCGCCGGAATAATCCCGAGGCTTAGAGGCGCCGCTCCCATCCGGAGCTGCCGCTGATAATGGTCCAGCGCAACAATTCATTGACCGCGATCATGGCGGCGTTGTCCACCGCGCAGGACGTGTAGACCCGCCGTGCTGCAGGAAACGTATTCGGTATTGCGTTGAGCAGTGTCCGCTTGAGATCCGCTGCCACGCCCCGACCGCGGGCCCGCGGGACGACGACGGTGAGGTCCTGTTCCAAAACGGAATCCTCGGAACCCGCGTGGTGGAGCACTTCCGTCAGACCGACGACGCCCTCCCCGTCGTGGGCGACAACCACCAAGGACCGACGCTGGGTGTCGATGAGGCGTGAGCGGGCGTCGAGAAGCCGTTGAGGGGTCCACTCGATGTCGGTGGCTTGGAGGCTGCCGTGGGGGATATCGGCGGCGGCAAGCTGCCGGAGCGTGATCACGTCATCGACCAAGGCGGCGGGGAAGTCCAGATCGGTCACCTCAGTAAACCGCAGCTCCGACTCCACCACCTCGGGCGTGACCTCGACATAGCCTTGAGCTTCGGCGAGCCCGAGCGAGTACCCGTCAGCTCGCAGTACCTCGGTGAACGGACCCGACCCGGGCTCCTCCGCAGGGGAGTGCAGCAGCCAGGTTTGAAGAACGCAACGGTGATGGCGCGCCGCGAAGCGAGTCGCCTCCGCCAACAATTCCTCCAGCACCGACGTCGCCTCGGGGGATAATTCCTCCCCGGGTAGGGGCTGGTGGGACGCGTCGAGGATGACCTCCACGTCGAGGACATCGCGGTCTTCGGTCAGCGGCAAGCCGAGGAGAAGGTAGCCGGACACCTCCCACTCCTCCTCCAGATCGTTGACTACCTGCAGGGGAGTGACCGGGGCCTCGACAAGCGCCAGTGCCACGGAATCGTAGACGGCCGATCCGCGCAGACGATGAGCCACCCTCTCCACTGACATTGAGGAGGCAGTGTCACCGGTGGTCTCTTGGGCCGCGAGGTTGGACATGAAGACGAGCTCGCGAAGGCCAGCGGCCGGTTCCATCCCTGGAACCGGCCGCGATAACTGAACGAAGGGCACTACTGGCTTTCCACGGCCTTCTGAGCAGTGTCAGCCCACTCCTGCCACTGGGCCGCCTGTTCGCGCAGCTTGGCGGCCTGAGAGGCCTTGCCGGCGGATTCAGCGGCCTCAGCCTGAGCGGTGAAGTCGGCGACCTTGGCGCGGAACTGATCCACCCGGGCCTGGGCTTCGGGGTCGGTGCGCTTCCACTTGGAATCCTCGGCCTGAGAAACGCGCTTTTCAATCGCGGCGATCTTGTCCTCATACTCCGCGACCTTGCCGCGCGGCACGAAGCCGATCTCATCCCACTTGTCCTGCAGCTCGCGCAGCTTGGTGCGAGCAGCCCCGAGGCCCTTGGCCGGATCAATCTGCCCGTCATACTCCGCGATGAGGGCATCCTTGGCGGCAGCGTTGGCGTCAAACTCTTTGTCACGCTCGGCGGTCTCCGCATTGCGAGCGTTGAAGAAGTGATCCTGCGCGCCCCGGAACGCATCCCACAGCTTGTCGTCCACCTCGCGGGGAGCGCGGCCAGCGGCCTTCCACTCCTTCATAAGATCGCGGAAGGCCCGGGCGGTGTCATTCCACTCAGTCGAGTTCTTTAACGCCTCGGCGCGTTCGACGAGGGCCTCCTTCGTGCGGCGAGCGGCGGCACGACCCCGATCGAGGTCGGCGAAGTGGGAGCCGCGGCGCCGGTTAAACGCGTCACGGGCGCGGGAGTAGCGCTTCCACAGAGCATCATCGGTCGAACGATCGATGCCGCGGATGGTCTTCCACTCTTCGAGGATGTCGCGCAGGCGATCGCCGGAAGCCTTCCACTCCGTGGAGTTCTCTGCCAGGTCCTCGGCCTCGGCGGCGAGTTTCTCCTTGTGCTCGATCGCCTTCTCGCGGCGACGCGCCTTCTCTGCTTTGGCCTGTTCACCGGCGGCCGCAGAGTGTTCCATGATGGTTTCCAGGCGCTTCTCCAAGCCCGCGAGGTCACCGATGACGGACGCCGTGGGCAGGGTGTCTCGCAACTGCGCGGCCTTTGCCTTGATGGAGGCCGCATCGTCCGGGTGAGCGTTGAGGCGGGATTCGAGCAGTTCCACTTCAGTGGCCAGGTCGTCGAAGCGGTGCCCGTAGTGCTCCAGGCCCTCGGCCGGGGTGCCGGCCTGCCAGGAACCGATCTCCCGCTCGCCCTCTGCGGTTCTGACAAACACGGTGCCGTCCTCCGCAACGCGACCCCACTTGGCGGGGTCATTCTTCGGCGGGACGGGCAGCGGGGCCGTCTGGCCAGCCGGACGCGGCGAGGGAGTCGGACGATTGCCCATGTGCGCTCCCGGGCGAGGTCCCGGCTTGGGCATGTTGCCGGGAGTGGGGGAAGGCGTAGGGGGAGTAGTCATGTTCGTTGTCTCTCTTCGTCGTTGTGCCGAGCGTCACGGCTGCCGGGGCACCCCACCAATCGGGTGCCCTATGTGCTGCACCTAACATACCGCGCGTGCCACAGGCGTGTCAGTAATATGTCCCTGATGACCCCGAACCTCCTTGTCATGCCTGCCAGTCCCGCCCTGGTGGCGGAGTTGTCCCCGCGCGATGCCGTCGGGGCCGCGCAGCTTGCCACGATCAGGGAGCTTGTTAGCGCTGTCCCGGCTGACCGGCCGATCGTCCTCGTCGGTAGCCACGACCCGCGGTGGGAAACGGGCTGCGTAGGTTCATTCCGGGCCTGGGGTGCCCCGCAGGTCACCGTGGGTAAAGGGCGTTTTCTGCCGGAGTTGGTCCAACGTTATGCGCTTGCCGAGAATGCTGCCCGGGTCGTCGCCGTGCGCGATACCCTCGGCCAGCCCGACCCGGAGGTGCTCACTATCGTCGCGGTGGATGGCAGCGCGGGGTTAACTCCGCGGGCGCCGTTGGCGCTGTTGGATGAGGCGCCGAAGGCGCACGAATGGTGCCGGGCGGTGCTCGGCGGTGAGGATGTCGCAGGGGTGATGGACGGGGCGTCGTTAAGCACGGCCGGGGTGATCGAGCCGGATCTGTGGCTGGAGTTGGCGGCGTTGTCTCCGCGGCACGCGCAGGTGCATTCTGCCGATGTCAGCCTTGGTGTGGGCCGTTTCGTGGCCGGATGGGAGCTGTAGCATGCAGCCGATAGCCGTGGTCGGGCCGACCGCGTCGGGCAAATCTGCGTTGGGAATCGCGCTGGCCGAGGCCCTGGGTGGGGAAATCGTCAACGTCGATTCGATGCAGCTGTACCGCGGCATGGACATCGGCACGGCCAAACTGAGCGTGGACGAACGCGCTGGCATTCCGCACCACCAACTCGATGTCTGGGAGGTCACGGAGACAGCGTCGGTAGCGCGCTACCAGGCTGATGCCGTGGCGGAAGTGGAAGCCATCATGGCCCGTGGACATGTGCCCATCCTCGTGGGCGGCTCCATGCTCTACGTCCAATCGCTCATCGATGACTGGCAATTTCCCCCCACCGACCCCGCAGTCCGAGCCCAGTGGGAACAGCGACTGGCTGAGATCGGTATCGACGCCCTGCACGCCGAGCTGGACCGGCAGGATCCCGCGGCGGCGGCCACCATCGAGGACAAAGACCCCCGCCGCACCGTCCGCGCCCTCGAAGTCATCGAGCTGACAGGGCAGCCTTTTCAGGCATCCCAGCCACCGAAGAACGCCCCACCCCGGTGGGGGACCCGCATCCTCGGGCTGCGTACCCATCCAGAATGGCTCAACCCACGCATTGACCTGCGCACGCGCTTGATGTTTGAGCAAGGCCTGGTAGCGGAGGTAGAAGGCTTGGTTGGGCAGGGCCTGGTGGCTGATTCGACGGCCGGCCGCGCCATCGGCTACGCCCAGGTGCTGGCCGCCATGGCAGGCGAACTGACCTGGGAGGACGCAGTCGAGCGGACTATTACTGGGACACGCCGCTATGTGCGCCGCCAGCGCTCCTGGTTCCACCGCGATCCGCGCGTGCACTGGCTCGACGCGGCTGACGATCCCGCCTCGCACGCACTAGAATTGCTGGGGTGAACCGCATCGACTTTGCCAAAGGCCACGGAACTGAGAACGATTTCATCATCCTGCCTGGCCCCACCGACCCCACCCCGGAGCAGATTGCGACATTGTGTGATCGCCGTGCCAGCCTCGGCGCAGACGGGGTGTTGCGCGTGGACAACCGTGACGGCGGCTGGTTCATGGATTACCGCAACGCCGACGGTTCCATCGCCGAGATGTGTGGCAACGGCGTCCGCGTCTTTGCGCACTGGCTGCGCTCCCGTGGGCTCGTCGACACCGATGAGTTCGTTGTGCACACCCGCGCTGGACAACGACGCGTCGTCGTGGAGTCGTGGGATGACACGGACGCAGTGGTCAGCGTCGATATGGGTCCCGCCGAGGCGACAGGTGTGTCCACGGCTCGCATCGGTGACATCCACGTCGCCGGATTGGGCGTAGACATGGGCAACCCGCACCTGGCGTGCGTCGTACCGGGCTTGGAAGCTGCGGCGTTGGATGAGTGGAAACTCCACGCGCCGGAGTTTGATCCCGATTTCTTCCCCTCCGGCGTCAACGTGGAAATCGTCACTCCGTTGGTCGACGGCCGGGTGCACATGCGCGTCTACGAACGAGGAGTCGGCGAAACACGCTCCTGCGGTACCGGTACCGTGGCGGCGGCTCGCGCCGCCTTGGCTGATGCCGGGCTTGTCGACGGTCGCGTGACCGTCACCGTCCCCGGCGGCGAGGTGGTTGTCGAGATAGCAGGGGAGTCCTCGACGTTGACCGGCCCGTCCCGCATCGTGGCGACGGGGCAGGTCGAGATCTAGTAGTTGGGCCCTAGCCGCTTGGCGGCATGCCGTGCTTCGAGCCACGCGTTTTTGATCTCGAGGGCACGCTCGTCGGTGACGTTGAGCAGGTTCTCCAGCTGCCCCACCTCGAGGTCCCGGTTGGCCAGCCGGGCCTCCAACCTTGATAGGTAGCGCCGCGCGGTCGAGCTTTGGTGGTGGAAGCTCTCAATCGCCGGGTCGTCACAATAATGATCAGCCAAGGCCGGCCGATGCAGGGTGCGGTCCGCGAGCGCATCGGCGTCCGGGGAGGTAGAAAAATGCTCGTATTCAGCGATGACATCGCGGATGTCATCGGCGGACAGCGCGATGGAGGTACGCAGCGAATCCGTCTCCGTGGAGTTCGGCCGCTTCCATAACAACAACGCCGCGATGGCGAGAATGGGCAGCAGGAGCAGCAAGCCCTGCAGGCGGAGCCAAGCGAAGACGAAAAGGGCCACGACGATTATGACGACCAAGGGCCACCGGAACCGACTCGGTTCCGGTTGGATGGGTAGTCGATCACTCATGTTTCGGCCACCAGCCGCTTAGTGTCCGCCGCAGCCGCAGCTTCCACCACATCCGCCGCAACCACCGCCGGCGGAGAGGGGGGACAACACTGAGGCGGTGAGTACCGCGGAACCAGAAATGATGCTGTCGCGAGCAGGAAGCTCGGCGGCGTCATGGAGGCAGACGTCGAAGGGGAACACGCCATCCACGGTGAGGTGGATGAAACGCTGGCCGGTGAGCTGGTTGTTGCGGTACTCCGCGTCCATGACCCGGGCGGTAAAGGTGGCGGATGCGTCAGGCACAGCCGCCCCCGACCCAGAGGAGACGAGGTGGGCACCCTCGGAGTTAAACGTCGGGCCCACGTACGCCGGGTCTTCGTCGACGATCGTGGTGTCAAAGGCCAAGGCGGTGACCCCGATCTGCTGCCATTCCTGCGTGGGCTCTTCCGCGAGGAGCGGACCCTGGGACAGGTTGGCGGTGATGGAGGTAATGACGGTCCCAAAAGCGTCAACGATCTCGCAGTAGGCGAGGACATCATTGACCATGCTGATGTGGGCGAAGGTTTGGGTGACGGCGTCGAATCCCGCGAACGTTGCAAACGGTTCCACAGCCAAAATGTTGATCTGTGCCCCGGAGGCGTCCACGTATTGGATCAACTGTCCGCCGCGGACTTCTCCGGTCACTGCCAGCTGATTCGTGGCGATGGCGGCTTCCACCGCATCCTGCCAGCGGTCGAAACCCAGGCCGATGCTCTTCAAGTCGGTGCTCATAATCCGACAGTCTAATAGCATCGCCTCTACCTGTGATTCTTGGCCTCTCACCGGCTGAAGCTCATAACGTGGAACAATTGATAGACAATGACTGAATCAGACAACAACAACCGCACGTCCCACGACTCGCACGAAGATCTCCTGGCCCGTGCCTTCCGTGACAACGCGCCGCAGCCCAGCGCTGACGAGGACCCCGGCACCGATCTTTCCGGGATCATTTCCCCAACTGTCGGCGAGCTCGACTTGGAAGAGCGCAACGCTCTCCGCCGCACCAGCGACACCACCATCCGCTCCGAAGAAATCCAAGACGGCTTCGAGGTTGAATACCGCAAGCTCCGGCTAGAACAGGTCATCCTCGTCGGAGTGTGGACGGAGGGAACCTCCGCGGAGGTCGAAGCCAACATGGCGGAGCTATCCGCCCTCGCCGAGACCGCCGGTGCTGAGGTCCTAGAGACGCTCTACCAGCGCCGCGACAAGCCGGACCCTGGCACCTTCATTGGTTCTGGCAAGGTCAATGAGCTCAAGGAGATCATTGCTGCCACGGGTGCGGACACCGTCGTCTGCGACGGCGAACTCACTCCTGGCCAGCTCGTAGCCTTGGAATCGGCCCTCAACCTCAAGGTCATCGACCGGACCATGCTCATCCTGGATATCTTCGCCCAGCACGCGAAATCGAAGGAAGGCAAGGCGCAGGTCGGCCTCGCCCAAATGGAATACCTCTACACCCGAGTCCGTGGCTGGGGTGGCAACCTCTCCCGCCAGGCGGGTGGACGAGCCGGTTCCAATGGTGGCGTGGGTCTGCGTGGTCCCGGTGAGACGCGCATCGAGGCGGACCGTCGTCGACTGCGCACGGACATGGCGAAGCTGCGCCGTGAGCTCGCCGGAATGAAAACGGCCCGTGAGATCAAGCGCCAGCGCCGGCAGGACTCGACGATCCCGCAGATCGCCATCGCGGGCTACACCAATGCTGGCAAGTCCTCCCTCATTAACGCCATGACTGGTGCCGGGGTGCTCGTTGAGAATGCCCTCTTCGCCACCCTGGACCCGACCACCCGGCGAGCAGAATTGGCCGATGGCCGAGCCGTGGTGTTTACCGATACCGTCGGGTTCGTTCGCCACCTACCAACGCAGCTGGTTGAGGCCTTCAAGTCGACCCTGGAGGAGGTCCTGGCCGCTGACCTCATGCTCCACGTCGTCGATGGTTCGGATCCGTTCCCGCTCAAGCAGATCGACGCGGTGAACAAGGTCATCTATGACATTGTCAAGGAAACCGGTGAGTCGGCCCCACCCGAGATCATCGTGGTGAACAAGATCGACGCCGCTGACCCCCTCGTGTTGGCGGAGCTGCGCCACGCCTTCGATCGCGAGAACGTTGTCTACGTCTCGGCCTTGACCAAGGAAGGCATCCCAGAGCTGGAAGCGCGGATCGAGCTCTTCCTCAATTCCCTCGATGCCCACGTCGTTGTGCTCATCCCCTTCACCCGAGGAGATATCGTCTCCCGGCTGCACGAATACGGCACAGTCCGCAAGGAGGAGTACGGCGCCGACGGCACGCTTATCGACGTCCGCCTTCCTCGCTCCCTAGCCGCCGAGCTCGCGGAGTTCATCGTCGAAGACAATCCAGGGGACTAGCACCAACAATCCGGTCCGTCGGCGGTACGCTACATCCCGTGACTAACAAGTACTTCGGCTGGACCGTCCACGGTGACGGCAAGAAGATCCTCCCCGGCGCCGTCGTCGCGCCCGAAGAACGACTCAGCTGGCCCCGCACCATCGGGATCGGCATGCAGCACGTTATCGCCATGTTCGGCGCGACGCTGCTCGTGCCAACTCTGACTGGCTTCCCCGTCAACACCACCTTGCTGTTCTCGGGCCTGGGCACGATGATCTTCCTGCTCATCACCCGCAATCGGCTGCCGTCGTACCTCGGGTCCTCCTTCGCCTTCATCGCCCCGCTGGCCGCGAGCCAGGCCTATGGCCCCGGGGCGCAGATCGGCGGCGTTCTGGTCACCGGCCTGGTGCTCATCGCCGTCGGCTTCATCATCAAGGCAGCGGGCAGGCGAGTTATCGACGCCGTCATGCCGCCCGCCGTCACCGGCGCCATCGTCGCGCTCATCGGGCTCAACCTGGCGCCGACCGCGGCCACGAACTTCGAGGCCCAGCCCCTCGTCGCTGCGGTGACCTTGATTGCCATTCTTGCCGCCACGGTCGCCGGTCGCGGCATGGTGGCTCGCCTGGGCATCCTCATTGGTGTTGTCGTCGGCTGGGTCTTTGCCGCCTTGACCGGAAACCTCGCCCCCGGTGCCACCGAAGCCATTCGGGATGCCGCGTGGTTCGGAATGCCCGAGTTCCACTCGCCCGAATTCCAGCTCTCGGCCATCCTGGTGACCCTGCCGGTGATCATCGTCCTCATCGCGGAGAACGTTGGTCACGTCAAGGCCGTCTCGGAGATGACCGGCCGCAATCTCGATGATCTCGCCGGTGACGCGCTCGTTGCGGACGGCCTCGCCACGACCCTCGCCGGTAGCTTTGGTGGTTCCGGCACGACGACCTATGCCGAGAACATCGGTGTCATGGCCGCCACCCGCGTCTATTCCACCGCCGCCTATTGGGTGGCAGCGGCCACCGCAATCGCCCTCGCCTTCATTCCGAAGTTTGGCGCACTCATCTTCACCATTCCCGCCGGAGTGCTGGGCGGTGCCACCCTGGTGCTCTACGGCCTCATCGGCATGCTGGGCATCCGCATCTGGCAGGACAACAACGTCAACTTCAACAATCCCGTCAACTTGACCACGGCCGCGGTGGCCCTCGTCGCGGGCATCGGCAACCTCACCCTCTCCATCTTTGGCGTCGAGCTGGAGGGCATTGCGTGGGGTTCGGCCGGCATCATCATCGCCTACCCCATTCTCAAGCGTCTCTACCTGTCCGTCGGTGAGGGGAAGAACGCCACCTTCTAAGAAGCGGTGCCCAGCTTTCTCTATTCTGGGCATTATGACGTCAACTGACACCGCCCTGCTGCGCGATCGTGCCCGCGGGTGCCTGCTCGGCCAGTTCATCGGTGATTCGCTGGGAAGCTTGGTGGAGTTCAACTCCGCCAGGCAGATTGCTCAGCGCTATCCCGACGGCGTCCGCGATATGGCCGATGGCGGCACGTGGGACCTCATCGCCGGGCAGCCCACTGATGATTCGCAGATGGCGATGATGCTCATCCGCAGCCTGCAGCGTCGGGGTATCTTCGACGCCGAGGATGTTTTCACGGGCTACGTCTATTGGTATTCGACGGGGCCCTTCGATATTGGTGGCACCTGCGCGGTGGCGCTATCCGGCGGGCCGATCAATGCTGATTCTCAAGCAAACGGTGCCCTCATGCGGGTGTCACCGCTCGGGGTGTACGGAGCGCGCAGCGACGTCGACCTCGCTACCGCTGTGGAATGCGCCCGAGCTGATGCCCGATTGACCCACCCACACCCCGTTTGCCTCGACGCCAATGCCGCATTTGTCGCAGCTCTGGTTACGGGCATTCAGGGTGGTAGCCCAGAGCAGATGATTGAAGCGATGGAAGCCACCGCCACGGAGGCACCAGTCCTCGAAGCCATCGCTGCGGTCCGTCAACTTCTGCTTGTCAACGATCCCGAGTCCGCCCTGATCGAAGCCGTCGGCATGGGCGGGGACACCGACACCAATGCCGCTATTGCTGGCGCGTTGTTGGGCGCGGCCCACGGCGCTACGGCGTGGCCCAGCCGGTGGGTCGACACCGTCCTGGAGTGCCGACCCGAGGGGGGTGCACCCGGTGTGCGTCACCCGCTGGGTCGAGAATTCTGGGCCACCGAATTGCTGGCCCAGGCTGACGAGCTGGCAGGGGTGGCCGACTAAACGGCGACCTCCGGGTGGAAGTCCTTCATCCGAATGTGGCGTTCGCGGCGTGCTGCCAAACTAGAGGCCAAGAACATGCCGAGCGCGATGCACACGAGTACGATGATGGCTTGGTAGGCGCGGTCGTCGCCAGGCGATATTCCGAACATTGCCTGTCGGATGAGGTTGACCGAATAGGTCATCGGGTCGTAGGTGTGGAACCACTTCAACGGCAGCGGCTGAGTTTCTGGCGGGTAGATGCCACCTGAGGAAACGATCTGCAGGCTCATGAGGGCGATGCACAGCACGCGGCCGACGGTGGTGCCGAACACCACGTTGAGGCCTTGGGTGATCGCCATGAAGGCCATGGACGTCAGGCACATGGCTGCCCACATGCCCAGCTCGCTCACCGCATGCACACCGATGAACAGTCGCTGGATGCCAAACATGACGGTGGCTTGGGCCAGGCCAACCAACATGGCGGGAATGTAGGAGGCCATGACGACGCGCAGCGGATTGGCTCCGGCGTCGACAGCGCGACGCTGAAGGGGGCGCAAGAGCATGAAGCAGACCGTGCCGCCCATGAAGAGACCCAAGCTGATGAAGATGGGGGCGAGGCCTTCGC
The DNA here is from genome assembly GCF_001021045.1 of Corynebacterium testudinoris. NCBI lineage: Bacteria > Bacillati > Actinomycetota > Actinomycetes > Mycobacteriales > Corynebacteriaceae > Corynebacterium > Corynebacterium testudinoris. The sequence continues at coordinate 1,600,403 of NZ_CP011545.1, read as the reverse complement.
CAAAGAGCTGGGTGGAGGCCTTGGTGTAGTTAAGTGTGGCCGGGCTGGAGACATTCCGGGCGGAGTCATCCAGGGTGTCCTCGGGGAAATGAGGCACCTGGGTAGCGCTTTCATTGAGCTTGAGGGCAAGCTCGTTGCTGCCATCGTCGAGCTGCACCAAGCCCGTAGCCAGCGAGTTGGCGCCGACGGTGAGTTGGTTGGATCCCTCCACTAGTTTCGACGTTCCATCTGCCAGCGTTTGGGTGCCCACGACCAGTTGTTGGGAACCATCGGCCAACGTGTGGAGGCCGGTTGCCAATTGGCCCGATGCGGCCGTGGCCGAGTCAACGCCGGAGCGATATGCCGCGGCGGGGTCTGCCAACTGAGTGTGAATCGTCTTAGCGCCGGCATTGAGCTGATCGAGTTTGCTGATGAGCTCGGAGACGTTGTTGCCGTTGGGGTTCTGCAGACCCGCAATGATCTGATCCGCTTGGTCCGCTGCAGCCATGGCCTGGGGCAGACCCGTGGCGCGCAAAGAGGCTGACAGATTGACCAGGGGAGCGAGCAGTTGCTGTTGGGTCTGCTCGATGCCACTGGCAAAGCCAGTGAGCTGGTCCACGCCGTCGGCGACTTGGCCCGCACCAGCACCGAGCTCATCGGTGGCCGACTGTAGTCGGGTCAATCCGCTCGCGAGCTGATCAGCGCCGGAAGCGGCGGTGTTGATGCCGTCGTCGAGCTGCTGCGCGCCGTCGGCAAGCTTATCGACGCCGTCCTGGGCGGTGGTGAGGCCATCGTTGAGCTGGGTCGCGCCGTCGGCAAGCTGGGTGGCGCCGTCTTCGGCGGTGCCGGTGCCTTCGGCGAGCTGGGAAGCGCCATCGCCTGCCTGCTGCAGGCCATCGCCGATGGTGTTGAAACCGACCAAGAGCTTGGAGGCGACCTCGGCACCGAGTTCTTCATTGATGGTGTCGATGATCCGCACGACAACCTGATTGCCCAAGGTCATGGCCATGAACCCGTTGTTGGTGTTAAACACCACATTGAGCTTGGCCTGGTGGGGAGTATCAGAATTCGCGCTGACCGCGGCTTCGGAAAAGTCGGTCGGGAATTCGATGGCGAAGTAGTAGGTGCCATCGTTGACGCCGGACATCGCATCCTGGCTGCTGACCTGCTCGAGTCGAACTTGGTCAGATTCCTGGAGCTTATCCACGATCTGGGAGGCCGCGTTGAGCTGCTGGCCATCCACCGTCGCACCTTCGTCGGAGTTGACCAACGCGATGGGCATCTTATTAATGCGGTCGACCGGATCCCAATACGACCACACAAAAAGACCGCCGAACAACAGCGGCAACATGACAATGACCGTCAAGGCCAAGGGGGGCAGCTTGCCTCGGCTGAAGCGTTTGAGTTCAGATCCCAGATGCAATCCATTGAGCATCATGATTGTGCCTCCTGGTTCATCTCAATCTGTGCGGTCACTACGCTTCCGTCGGAGTGCGCCGCGTCGTATTCATCACTGGTCACGGAGATGAAGTGATCACAGATGCCGTCGATATCGCTATTGGATGTCACAGCGATGCAGCTCAATCCCGCTTCAGCGTTGTCGTTGGTGCCGTGCCACTCGCGGGAGAGCCGGCGCAGCGCGAGCAGCACCTGCTTGCGTGCCCGCAGGCTGCGCAGCTGATCGATGTCATCAAAAATGAACAGCGAAGGATTTGGGCGGGCGATGAGGGCGAGGACAATGCCGAGCTTCACTCGATCGACGACTCCCAAATGGGAGATGCGGTGATGGCGGACGAAGTCATCGCTCCAGTCCAGCCCCATCACCTCCAGCGCCTGCAGGCAACCGGGGATGGCCGACAGGGACCGCGGTCCAAATTTCCACCACGGGGAGACCCAAGAGGACTGCTCGCTGATGACAGTCCATAGGTCCACTTCCCGCTCGAGCTGGTGGTGGAAGTCCACCCCAGCGAAAGCCACCCGCTTGTGCAACATCCCCGGCGTCATCTTTTCTTCGTGGTAGACGCGCTGAGGTGCCTGCTCAAGGTCCTCGGTGTCATCCTCTGCCTCGTAGAGGTAGAAGTCACCGCCCTCGGGCTTCATCCGCCCGGCGAGCACCATGGATAGAACCGTGGCGCCTTCTTCTCTACCGGCATGGACCATGGTCAAGCCGCGCTCGATTTCGAAGCTCTCGCGGGTCCCGCCTGCCGGCAGTTGTAGATCGTGCACTCGGAAAACCAATTCTTCCAAGCTCTCATCGTGTGTAGCTTGCATTGATTTTCACTCTCCCAACGTCAATGTCAATCTTTTGGTCTTTCGGGTGCCGGTGACATCGGTCAATGTGGCGGAATTCATGCGGCATTGCCACTGGTTACTTACTAGGTACTAACTAGTACATTCGCCCCACCGAAGTGAAGCGTGGAAGTTAGTTCGTTTCGGAGCCCTACTGAATTCCACTCGGCAGCGTTGTCGCACCCCTGTTGTTTCAAAACATCTTGGAAACAAGCTACACCTCATATGGACAACCGAGAAGCTGGGAAACGCCTGGCAGGATATAAATCAATTGCATGCGCGACGCAGGTGCGGGCTGGGGTGCTGGGGAAATGGGCTAAGGGAATCTGCAATTCATGCAGGGGTGATGGGGATATGCACTCAGTCGGCGCAGAGGTGGGGTGAAACTCAGGGGAGAGTGTGAGGTAACTCACAGTGGCCGACCGTTCGCTATTGCGTAGTGAAAGTCATCATCGATATTTCTCGCGATAGCCCATGAAAAACTCCCCGGAGCGTGAAACTGATTTCTCAGTCCCAGTATCCGGGGAGTAGTTCGCTAGCTAGAACTAGCTACAGCGAGCTAGAACAAGCTGTAAGGGAAACCGAACGATTAGGCGTCCAGGTCGGACTCAATCAGAGCGGCAATCTTCTCAACAGCCTCGGCGTTGTCAGAGGTGACGGTGACCTTGTCACCCTTCTCAGCGCCCAGGGCCATGATCATGAGGGAGGACGCGGCGTCCGCTTCCTCATCTTCATCATCGGCCATGGTGAGGATGATGTCCTCATCGTATTCGCCAGCGGCGTCAGCGACGAGGGAAGCAGGACGGGCATGCAGGCCGACGGAGGAGCCGACGACAACAGTCTTAGAAGCCATGGGGCTGGGGTCCTTTCAGTTAAGGGATGGTGTTTCCCAGTGTAGGCAAAGTGCTAGGCGGCGGCCACGACGGAACCGCGAGCGGCGGCTTCCTCAGCGGCCTTGTTTGGCCAGAACTGCTTGAGCGCGATGACCGCGACGGCGGAGACGATCGTGCCCGCAGCGATGGACAGCAGGAAGCCCCACCAGGGGTCGATGGCGAAGAGAACGAACACGCCACCATGGGGTGCGCGGGAGCCAACTTCGAAGGCCATGGACAGGGCGCCAGTGGTGGCACCGCCGACCATCATCGCCGGAATGACGCGCAGCGGATCAGCGGCGGCGAAGGGGATGGCACCTTCAGAGATGAAGGACAGGCCCAGCAACCAGGCAGACTTACCGTTCTCCTGCTCGGCCGGGGTGAACAGGTGCTTACGCACGAGGGTGGCCAAGGACAGGGCGATCGGGGGAACCATGCCGGCGGCCATGACGGCGGCCATGATCTGCATAGAGGCCTCGTCGCCGGTGGACAAGCCCGCGGTAGCGAAGAGGTAGGCGGCCTTGTTCACCGGGCCACCGAGGTCGAAGCACATCATGAGCCCGAGGATGACGCCGAGGAGAATGGCGGAGGAACCGGACATCGTGCCCAGCCAGTTGGTCATGCCGGTCATCGCGGCGGCGAGCGGGCGGCCAAGCAGGAGGAACATGATGAGACCGATCGCGAGCGAGGTCAACAGCGGGATGATGACCACGGGCATGAGCGAGTTGAGGATCCGCGGAACCTTCCAATTGCCGATCCAGTAGGCGATGAGACCGGCGAGGATACCGGTGACCAGACCGCCGAGGAAGCCAGCGCCGATGAGAACGGAGATCGCACCGCCGACGAAACCGGGGGCGATGCCGGGGCGACCGGCGAGGGAGTAGGCGGTGTAGCCGGAGAGGGCAGCGACGATGAAGCCCATCGCCATCTGGCCTGTGGCGAACAACACTGCGCCGAGGTACAGCGCAAGCCCGGAACGATCGAAGGTCATGGCGACCCCGTCGACGTCGACAGTATGCCCGGGAAGGTTGCCTAAGGAGTGGTTCGTGGCGATCGCTTGCCAGCCGTTGGCCATGTCGTAGCCGCCGATGAGGAAGCCCAATGCGAGGAGGAGACCACCTGCTGCAACGAACGGGATCATGTACGACACGCCGGTCATGACGGCCTGTTGGATGCGTCGGGCCCAGCCCAGCTGCTGGCCTTCTTCCTGGGTGGCAGATGACGCTGCCCCGGCGGGCACCTTGCGGGCGTTGGGGTTGTGAGCGGCGGCGATGGCCTCGTCGATCATGACCGTCGGCTCGTTGATGGCCCGCTTGACGCCGGATTCGATGACGGGTTTACCGGCGAAGCGCTCGCGGTCACGGACCCCGACGTCGGTGGCGAAGATGACGGCGTCGGCGGCGTTGACCAGCGAGGAGTCAATCGACTTGGTGGACGACGACCCTTGGGTTTCCACGACGAGTTCGACGTCGTCGCGGGCATCGGCTGCCTGGGCCAGGGCGTCGGCTGCCATGTAGGTGTGGGCGATTCCGGTGGGGCAGGCGGTGATCGCGACAATGCGTGTCACCTGCTTATCGACGCCCGCGCCTCCCGCAGGCACGGCAGCAGCCGTTGCTGCTGCGGGCTTCTTCTCCGCGGAGGTGATCTCAATGACGTCGGCGACGATCTCGTCGGCGGATGTGGCGGTACGGAGCCGCTCGAGGAAGTCACCGCGAACAAGCGCCCGGGCAAGCTTGGAGAGGATCTTGAGGTGTTCCTTGCCGCCGCCCTCCGGGGCGGCGATGAGGAACACCAGCTCGGCATCGCCGTCGGGACCGCCAAAGTTGACGGGCTGTGCGAGCCGGGCAAACGCGAGCGTCGGCACGCTTACTGCAGCCGAACGGCAATGGGGAATGGCCACCTTGCCAGGGACTCCCGTGGGAGCTTTCGCCTCGCGGGCGATGGCATCGGCTGCGAGCTGGGCCGCATCGGTGGCCCGGCCGCTGGCAGCGACGGTGGTGGCGAGTTGGGTGATGACGTCAGAGGGGGTGGCGCCCAGATCGACGTCAAGAAGGACCAGGTCAGTCGTGATGATCTGATTGTTCGGCGAGGTCATTGTTGTTCCTCAGATTTCGTGGGAAAGGTCGCGCACTGTTGTGCCCGCCATATTGAGTTGTGATGGAGAAGGAATGGTGGTGCCGGGCAGGCCAGCGGCCGCCGACCCATATGCGACGGCCCGCTGCAAGCACTCGGCCGGCTGAGCGCCTTCGGAGCGAGCAATGAGGTACCCAGCCAGCGAGCTGTCACCGGCCCCGACGGTTGAGACGACGTCAATCGGCGGCGGAGTTGCTACCCAGGCACCGGCCTTGGTGATGAGGGCGGCGCCGGCCGATCCCAACGTCACCAGCACCTCGGCTACCCCACGGTCAACCACTTGCCGTCCAGCCCGGACCGCCGGAAGGAAATCGCCCGCGGATGCCGATGCCTCGATGGCCTCCCCATCCGCACCCACCATTTGTCCCAGCTCAAGCCCATTGGGCTTGATCAGCGTCGGAGCTGCGGTGCCGAGGCGGCGACCGAGGGACGCAATGGCCTCATCGGACGTGTCAACCGCAATGGGCAGGTCGGGGAAGCTAGTGCGCACCAACCCGATGAGATCGGTGTACCAATCGATCGGCACACCTGGGGGGAGTGAGCCGGCGAGAACGAGGCAGGTCACCTCGCCAGCCAGCAGCGAGAGCAAGGACTCCTCAACGTGTGTGCGTGCCGCAGAGTCGAGGGACGCTCCGGCACCGTTGATCTTGGTGGTGGTGCCGTCAGATTCCGTGAGGGTGGTGTTGATCCGCACGCTTTCGGCGACATGAACAGAACGGAAGGGGATGCCCGTCTTAGTGAGCAACGCGACAAAGGGGTCGCCCTCATCGGCAGGGAATAAGGCGATGCTGTCCACCCCAGCCAACAGGAGCGCATGGGAAACATTGATCCCCTTGCCTCCCGCCACCTGCGAAATTGATACCGGGCGGATGACGTGTCCCCGTTGCAACGGGGTGTCCAATTCCATCGTCGCGTCGATGCTGGGATTGGGGGTCAAAGTAACAATCAAGGGGTGCTCCCTGTCCGTTCGGAAACCGGCGACACCCGATTGGTGGTGTCTGTGGGCGGATTCTGCCTCCTGGCTGTCTAGATCCTGCCGTTATGTCTACGATGCCATTGAACTGGGACAATGGCGACCTTCAGGACAATCTAGCTAGCCAAAGGGTGGTTCAGCCTGGACTCGTGCGGTTAATTTTCGTGCGGTGGATCACATTCAATACCTGAATGTGTTTTTAGTATTGCCCGATTGTGTCCGCTTGTCAAGAGTTCAGGCCCGGAATTCAAAGAATTGGTAGGCTGGTCGCATTACGTGAGTACTCCTCAACCCGAGATGGGAGACAACCATGGAGGCTGTTCACAGCACCTCTATTAAGGGAACTGGTGTCGTTGCCGGCATCGCCTACGCACCCGCCGTTTGGGCCCGACCGCGGCCCGAGCTGCCCACCCCTGCCGACGAGGTACCGGAGGAGCAACGAAGTGGCGAATACGAGCGCTTCGTTGCCGCATCCGACACCGTTGCTGAGCGTCTGCTGAAGCGATCGTCACACCTGGAGGGATCCGCAGCCGAAGTCCTCAAGGCCACAGCAGGCATGGTCACCGACCGTGGCTGGCGCAAGACCGCCCAGAAGTTCATCAACAAGGGCCAGCCGGCAGAAAACGCCACCGCCGCTGCCACCGACAAATTTGTCACGATGTTTGAGGCCGCGGGCGGCCTCATGGCTGAGCGCACGACCGACCTCAAGGACATCCGTGACCGCGTCCTGGCAGAACTTCGGGGCGAGCCGGAACCCGGCCTCCCGGAGATCGAAGGGGAGGGTGTGCTCTTCGCCGATGACCTCTCACCGGCCGACACCGCCACCCTGAACACCGAAAACATCGTGGCCCTGGTCACCGAGCTCGGTGGTCCGACCAGCCACACGGCCATCATTGCCCGCCAGCTCAGCCTCCCGTGCATCGTTGCCGTAGGCTCCTCCATCAGCTCCGTCGAGCAGGATGAAATGGTGCTCATTGACGGCGCGATGGGAACCATCACCCTCAATGCTGACCCGGTCCTGTCGCAGGAAAAGGTCCGGGAGTCCCGCGAGACTGCTGCGCTTGTCGCCCAATGGCGCGGACCGGCTAAGACCAAGGACGAGTACCGCGTTCAACTGTTGGCCAACGTGGCCGACGGCAGCGCCGCCCGCCTCGCAGCCGAAGGACAAGCCGAGGGCATTGGTCTCTACCGCACTGAGCTGAGCTTCCTGTCCGCATCCGAGGAACCCAGCGTTGATGAACAGGCCAAGATCTACCGCAAGGTGTTCGAAGCATTCCCCGCCTCCAAGGTAGTCATCCGTACGCTTGATGCCGGCTCTGATAAGCCCATCGCGTACGCCAACATGATCGCCGAGGAGAACCCGGCGCTTGGTGTTCGTGGCCTCCGTATTGCTAACAACAATGAGCCGTTGCTCACCCGCCAGCTCGACGCCATCGCGCAGGCCGCTGAAGGCCGCGGCGATGAAGCCCCGACGTGGGTCATGGCTCCCATGGTGGCCACTGCCCGCGAAGCGAAGTGGTTCGCCGGCCTGTGCCGGGAGCGGGGCCTCGTCGCGGGCGCAATGATTGAGGTTCCGGCTGCTGCTCTCATGGCTGACAAGCTCATGCCGTACCTTGACTTCGTCTCCATCGGTACCAATGACCTCACTCAGTACACGATGGCTGCGGACCGTCTTTCCCCGCAGCTGGCCTACCTGACTGATCCGTGGCAGCCGGCCGTCCTTCGCCTGATCCGCCACACCTGCATCGTCGGCAATGACACGCAGACCCCCGTCGGCGTGTGTGGTGAAGCCGCGGCGGATCCGATGTTGGCCTGTGTTCTCACCGGCTTGGGCGTGAATTCACTCTCCGCCGCATCCACGGCCTTGCCGGGCGTCGGCGCCCAGCTGGCCAAGGTTGATTTGGAGACCTGCAAGAAGGCCGCTGATCTGGCTCTGGAGTCCGTCGGCGCAGCCGCCGCACGTGAAGCAGTGCGTGAACTCCTGCTGGGTTAAGCCGCTTCGCTCCCAACGAGGCAATCCCCTCCGAACTCGCAACAGTTCGGAGGGGATTTTCCGCTGTGGGGACTAGTCGGCGATGATGACGTCGACTTCCCGCTCGCGAAGGGCCGTGACATAGGACTCTGGGGCGGACGCATCAGTAATGACCACGTCGATGTCACTGATGCTGGCGAAACTAACCAGGTAGTCATTCCCGAGCTTGGTCGAGTCACAGAGCACCACGACCTTGTGGGCATTGGTCACCATCGCAGATTTGATCGCCGCCTCTTGGGCATCAGCCGTGGACAGGCCGTGATCCAAGGTGAGAGCATTAGTGCCGATGAAGGCAACGTCTGCCCGCATGAGTGCCAGAGTTCGCAGCGCGGTATCACCGACGACGGCCTGGGTGATGGCGCGCACCGAACCGCCGAGTAGTTGAACTTCGGCCAGCCCCTTGTTGGCGAGGTTCAATGCGATAGACAGGCTATTGGTGACGATTGACCATTGCCTGGCGTCCTGCTGCTCGGAGATGAGTTCAGCCAAGGTACCAATGGTGGTTCCGGAGTCGAGGAACAGCCCGCCGTTGGGTTCGGGCAGAAACTCCAGTGCAGCTCGGGCGATTGCGGACTTGGCGGTGGGAGCGGAGCGAAAACGTGCGTCAAGGGAAAACTCAGCGGTTTGGAACGTCTGGCTGGCAACCGCTCCGCCGTGGACTCGGTGGACGACGCCCTCTCGGTCGAGAACTGCGAGGTCGCGACGAATCGTCTCGGCAGTTACGTCGAATCGGCTGGCCAATTCAGTGACATTGACCCGCCCTTCAACAGCGGTCAAAGATGCAATTTGCCGACGACGCTCTTCTGCATACATCACAATTTCCTCGCGTTCCCACACAATCGGTCGATTAGATGCCCGTTTGTGCCATTCTCCCAAAAACTCGGGTGTGAAGCCCAACAAAGCGCCAAGCAATTGGTCTCAATCGGGCAAACATGCGTCAAAATCTGTGAAACAACCGCTCAGGGCGTTGAGTTACGTCCGTTACATCAGGCGATTGGCGGGATGTGAGAGGCCGCTATTCCCGAATTCGGGGGTAGTGCCGTGGCGGGATGGCGCAGGGTAGACGCGGATCGAGGGGGTTACATCAGACATCTGATCAGTGGCCGATGGGGCCCTAACGGGCCCCGGCGACCCCTACAGCTTGCGAAGGACCGACACGATCTTGCCCATGATTTCTGCATGCTCGGCGGGAATCGGGGCGAAGTCATCGTTGTGGGGGAGGAGCCACACGCCAGTGGAGTCAGTGTGGAACTCCTTGGCCGTTGCTTCGCCCTCAATGAGTGCGGCCACGAACTCACCCTGTTCTGCCACCGGCTGGGAGCGAACGACAACCCAGTCGCCGTCCAGGATGCCGGCATCCTTCATGGAGTGCCCGACCACCTTGAGCATGAAAAGCTCTCCATCGCCCACGATGTCCGAAGGGAGCGGGTAGTACTCTTCGACATCTTGCTCCGCGAGAATGGGGGACCCAGCCGCAATCTGCCCCACGACGGGGATGAAGTTCGTCGGGCTCGCATCGGCGGGCGCATCGGACTGCTTTGCCGCAGCGATAGCGGCAGAAGAGCGCCGACCTGGCTTGGTCGCCATATCCGTGGTGGGCAGGGTCCGCACATCGACGGCTCGCGGCTTATTGGCGTCCCTGCGCAGGAAGCCCTTCTTCTCCAGCTGCTTGAGCTGGTAAGCCACGGAAGAGGTGGACTGTAGGCCGGCGGCATCACCGATCTCGCGGATGCTTGGCGGATAACCGCGCAGCACCACGGCGTCGCGGATGACCTCCAAGATGCGACGTTGGCGATCAGAAAGTTCGGAGGGGTCGGGCCTGCCTGACGGATCAATCTTCGGAGTTGAGCTGTTTCGTGCCATGGTCCTTGGTCCTTTGCGTGGTTGATGTTGTGCGGTTGGGGTGGTTCAAAGAAGCGGGCGGTCGACGTGTCTTATTCGAATGGCGAGTCCTGCTGAGTCATCGGTGCCATCCATCACCTACATGTCTACCACGACTTGGTACGAATGTTCGACCTTTCCGCGCGACGTGTGGACATTTTTTCGAACGGGTGCTATAAATCGAACATAGCACCTACATCGAACATATGAACGCCGATCGTGTTCGATGATGTCTGGGCCGTTAGATACTCTAGCCCACATAATCGAAAGGACGTCATCATGACTATCTCATTGAATCGCACTGTCGCAGGTACGCCCGCTCCGCGTCGCCGTTCCATCCCAGCCTCCGCAGCGGCTGTATGGGAGCCGTCGGGCTTCCGTGAGGCGGCAGCGGAGCACCGGGTTGTTCGAACCCTCCGGGTCGCGGATCGAATGGAGCGGCGAGGGGATAGCGCCGTTGGTGTTCGAACAAATCCGGAGTCACTAGGAAAAGTTTCGAGCCGTCGGCGTCGGGGTTTGCAGACGTTAGGTACGTATCTCTTGGGAGCCGTTTTCGGGGTGTGCGTTGTCACCGCCGCGTTGTCCCAAAGTGAGGTTGACAGCACGCCCGGTTCACTCGACATGGGTGCCACCTACACAGCGAGCACGGGCGCTGTCTCGCGCTAGGAGGTTCACCCGCCTCATCAGGGTGGACGGGTACGATGATCTGTGAGTCGGGCCTGAGATGGCTCCCCTGAACTCAATCCCTGCGTTAGTTGAGGAACCCCACGTTGTATTGCCCGTTTTGCCATCACGATCATTCCCGAGTCATCGATTCCCGCATCATAGATGCAGGCGCCGCGATACGTCGTCGGCGGGAGTGCACTGCATGCCAAGGGCGATTCACCACCATCGAGAAGGCCGTTCTTCTGGTGGTCAAGCGTAACGGCGTGACCGAGCCATTTAGCCGCGACAAGGTCGTCCTCGGTGTGCGCCGTGCCTGCCAGGGGCGTGATGTGTCAGATGATGCCCTGAAACGACTTGCCCAAGAGGTCGAGGAAACCGTGCGCAGCCACGGCAGTTCCCAGGTCCACGCCAACGCTATCGGCTTGGCCATCCTCGAGCCGCTCCGGGCACTGGACGAAGTCGCCTACCTGCGATTCGCCTCGGTGTACAAATCCTTCGAATCGGCCGAAGACTTCGAATCAGAAATTCGCCTCATGCACCGCAGAGCCAGAGAAGAAGACTCGGCCGCAGGTAGCTAGGCCGAGCGCCCAGCTAGCGGAGCTTATCTACCGCTTTCTCGATCCTCCGCAAGGAAATGGGACGGGCTGTGCCCAATCGCTGCGCGAAGAGGCTGATGCGCAGCTCTTCAATCATCCAACGGATGTCCTTAACCTCTCGCGTTTTGGCTCTCCCCGCGGGGAGTTTGGCCAATGCGATGTCGAGGTAGGTTTGCGCCTGCTCAATCTCGTCCTGCCGGTCGGCATCCTTGCCCGGGTCCAGGGACATCTCCTCTAGCCGAATGCGTATCCCTTGGAGGTAGCGGGGGAGGTGGCGAAGATGCTGCATTCCATGGAGCGTGATCGCGTTCTTCGGCAGCAGGAAGGCAAGCTGGGCCTTCATATCGTCTATCGCCTCACCATCCCAACGGGATAATTCCTCGGACACGTTGTGATAGTCCACCAATGCTGGAGCCAGTGCCACGACGGCGCGTCGCACAGCCCCCGCGACCTGAGGCTTGATGGTGTCTCGCAGCGCGGCGAACTCGTCCGGATCTCGGACGGGGCCGCCGTTTTCCATCATGAGGTCACGCACGGCAGCCACTCGGGCGTCGTCGACGAGCCCAGTGGCACCGCCGTGCGGGTAGTTGTCCACGGCCACTCGTTGTTGCAAGGGCAGGCCCTTGACCATGGGGCTGGTTCCCACGCTGATCTCGCGGAGCAACAGCGTCAACGTCGCGGTGAGCATGGAACTATCAGCGGCCGCCTTGGTCGGATGTACCCGCACCTCGACCCCATCAGGGGTCGCCACCAGGGCGGGATAGGCCATGACTTCATGTCCGTCGACGACAGTGGAGACTTCTTCGGCGATGGCGCCGAGGGAGTCCTCGGTCCACTCAGGAACGGCTTTCGACTCTGCTTTTCGGCCGACGCGACTGACAGAGGACGTGATGGATCCTGCCTGTCGTGCGACGAGGGCGGGCAGATCTTTGTCGGCGTCGATGACTTTGCCGCGTTTATCTACCGCCGCGTAGGTCATCTTCAAATGTGGTGGAAGGGCGGAGGGGCGGAACGAGGCGGCGTCAATGGCCGGGCGACCCATGGTGTGGAGGACCTCGGCCATCTGTCCCACCAAAGTTCCTGCATAGGGGATGAGGCGGGGAAGAATCCGCGCGGCGAAATCCGGGGCGGGCACCACGGTGCGGCGTAGTTCCTTGGGCAGAGTGCGCAGGAGCTCGGTGATGAGTTCTTCCCTGAGTCCTGGGACGAGCCAATCAAAGCCTTCGGTATCCAGCCCTGCGAGCAGGGGAACCGGAATCAACACACTGACTCCGTCTTGTGGGTGCCCGGGCTCGAATCGATACCTCAGGTCGAAGGTGAGTGAGCCGGTGGACCAGCGGTCGGGGAAGGCTTCCTCGGTGATCGCTTGGGCGTCGGCGCCGACCAGTGCGTCTGGATCAAAATCGAGGAGGTCGGGGTTGACTCGCCGTTCCTTCTTCCACCAGGAGTCGAAGTGGCGGCCGGTGGTGATCGTGGCAGGCAGGCGGGTGTCATAGAAGTCGAAGAGGGTGTCTTCGTCGACGACGATGCCGCGGCGGCGAGCCTTTTCTTCCACCTCGGCGGCTGATTCGAGCTTGTCCACATTCGCGTGGAAGAAGGTGTGGTGGGTGGTCCAATCGCCTTCGATGAGCGCATGCCGGATGAACATGTCCCGGGCGGCCTCGGGGTCGACCACGTGGTAGGGAACCACTCGGTCAGCGATGATGGTCACGCCATACAAGGTCGACTTTTGGTGAGCGATGCCGGAGGCGCGCTTGCGCGACCACGTCGGCTCGGAATACTGGTGTTTGAGCAGGGGGCCAGCAAGTTTTTCCACCCAGGTGGGCTCGATGGAGGCAACATCGCGCGCCCACAGGCGGGAGGTTTCCACGAGCTCGGCGGCCATGACAAACTCCGGTGGCTTTTTGGCCAGGGAGGAGCCGGGGAAGACCATGAAGCGGGTGCCGCGGGCGCCCTTGAACTCACGGGTGTTACCGTCGCGGGCGCCGATGTGGGAGAGCAATCCAGCGAGCAAGGATTGGTGGATAGCGTCGGGATTGCGCTCGTCAGCGGATTCGTGGCGGGTGCTCCAGCCCAACTGTCGGGAGACCTCACGGAGCTGGCGGACGAGGTCGTACCACTCGCGGATGCGCATGTAGTGAAGGAATTCCTTCTTCATTTGCTTGCGGAAGGCATTGCCGCTGAGATCATCACGTGATTGGCCGATGTAGTCCCACAGCTTGAGGAAGGAGAGGAAATCGCTGGTCGGGGACTTGAACCGGGCGTGGGCTTGGTCGGCTTGGGCCTGGAACTCCAATGGCCGCTCGCGGACATCCTGGATGGTCATCGCGGCGACGATGACCAGGACGTCGTCAAGCGCTCCTAGTCGGTTCGCCTCGACGAGCATGCGCGCCATGCGCGGATCGACGGGTAGGCGGGCGATATCGCGGCCGACGGCCGTGAGCGTTGGCTGGCCGTCGCGCTCGTGCTCCTGCAGGGCGCCCAGTTCGTGGAGGAGCAGGAGGCCGTCGCGGATAGCGCGGTTGTCCGGTGGTTGGACGAAGGGGAACTCGGCGATATCGCCCAAGCGCATGAGTGCCATCTGCAGGATGACGCTGGCGAGGTTCGTGCGCAGAATCTCCGGGTCCGTGAACTCGGGGCGCGACTCGAAGTCATCTTCCGAGTAGAGACGGATAGCGATGCCATCGGCCACGCGGCCGCAGCGGCCAGAACGCTGATTGGCGCTGGCCTGCGAAATCGGCTCGATGGGAAGGCGCTGGACCTTGGTGCGGGTGGAGTACCGGGAGATTCGGGCGGTGCCGGTGTCGACAACATAGCGGATGCCTGGAACGGTCAGGGAGGTTTCGGCGATGTTGGTGGACAGCACGATTCGACGACCCGCGTGAGGTTGGAACACGCGGTGCTGCTCTTGATTGGACAGGCGGCCGAAGAGGGGAGTGATCTCGACGCCTTTCCACTTACGGGCTGCCATTGCCTCCATGGCGTCGCGGATATCGCGTTCGCCGGGGAAGAAGCACAGAATGTCTCCGGGGCCCTCGAGCATGAGTTCCTCGCAGGCTTCGCATACCGCGTCGAGTGGGTCCTGGTCGATGGTTTTGCCGTCGACGTCAAACTCCATCGGCTCGTAGCGGATTTCCACGGGGTAGGTTCGCCCGGAGACCTCGATGATCGGCGCGGGTTCACCGGCGGAATCGCGGAAGTGGTTGGCAAAACGCTCGGGATCGATCGTGGCCGAGGTGATAATCACTTTGAGGTCTGGGCGTTTCGGCAGGAGTTGACGCAGGTAGCCGAGGATGAAGTCGATGTTGAGGGAACGTTCGTGCGCCTCGTCGATGATGATGGTGTCATAGGCGTTGAGGTAGCGGTCGCGCTGCATTTCTGCGAGCAGGATGCCGTCGGTCATGAGCTTGACGGCGGAGGTGGGGGAGACGCGGTCGTCGAAACGAATCGCGTAACCGACGGTCTCACCGATGTCCTGTCCCAGTTCCTCGGCGATGCGTTCGGCGACCGTCCGGGCAGCGAGACGGCGCGGTTGGGTGTGGCCGATGAGGCCGCGGCGCCCGCGCCCCAAGTCGAGGCAGATCTTCGGGATCTGGGTTGTCTTGCCGGAACCGGTTTCACCAGCGATGATGACCACCTGGTGTTCCTCGATCGCCTCGGCGATGTCGTCCCGCCGGGCCGATACGGGCAAGGCCTCGGGGTAGGTGATCTCCGGCACAGCAGCGTCGATGTGGGCTTGCTTGTCGACGGCCGCGTCAATGTCACGGTTGATCGCAGCCAGCGCCTTCGGCGCCTTTGCCTTGTGCAGGCGCCGGCGGAAGGCGCGCTCGTCGGCAAGCGACACCTCAGGCAAGCGGGCCAGAAGATCGGCGCGGGTGGGGGAGAAAGATTCTGTAGTCATAGCTGTTCCTGGATGTTACCCCGTGCGAAAGGCGGTAACCTTAGGCACGAATCGACGAAAGGACTTTGTTTTACATGGACACGCCCGGAAACGACCCCTACCCTTCCACCCCGCACCCCGAGGACCAGCCCAATTACGGGTACGGGAACTGGCAGCAGCCGCATCAGCCACCAAACTCGGCCCCGATGGGCACGGGAAAGGTCAATATTCTCGACGCCGTCGGTTGGGGGTTTAGGGCCACCTTCCGGACGCCGCTCATCTGGATTCTCGGATCGTTTCTGGTGCTGGCGGGCTCGACACTTCTGAGCCTGAGTGTGGACTGGTTCTTCCGCAGTGACTCGGCCGACCTCACGTACCAATTGAGCACGGGCTACCAAGCGGCGCAGATCCTGTTGTCTCTGGCCTTGGCGGTGTTGGGCATTTTTGTTCTCCACGGCGCGCTGCGGCAGGTGGACCAGCCCAAGGTGAGGTTGGCTGACTTCTTCCACAACGTCAATGTTGTCCCCTCCATCATCACGCTTGTGCTCGCACAGCTGATCAATGGGGCGATCATGGCAGTGGTCGTGTTGCCGTTCCTCTTGCCGGTGATTAATTCGGATCCGACGACGTGGGGCAATGACACGGAGGCCATGGCGGTTCTGGGTCAGTTGCTAGGCGGTCTGGCTCTGCTCGTGCTCGTCGCAGTGCTGCTGGCTCCGCTGATGTCATACATCGTCTATTACGTCCTGGATCGCCGGGAAGGCGTCGTCGGGGCATTCAAGGCCGGAGTGCGCAACAGCCTCAATAACTACCCCAAGCTGCTGTTGTTCCACTTCCTGGGCATAATGGCGATGGTGGTGGCGGCCCTCATTACCTTTGGATTGGCCCTCATCATCCTCATGCCGGCCTGGACTCTCATATCGACGATGCTCTATCGCCAGATGGCCGGGGGCGCCTTGCCGGTGGACGTTCAGCGGTAGGAGGCAACGGCCTGCGAGTATGCCGTGGTGGCGAGTGTCCCGATGGTCTCGAATTCCTTGGTCCGGGAGCTGGAACTGCGGTATACCAGGCCGATTTCGCGCTGAGCGGTGACATCCTCACTGAAACGCGCGGTGGCTAAGCCCGGTCGGGTGCATTCGGTCTCCACGGCTGACAGGGGCGCCAACGTGGCGCCCAGGCCACTGGCAACAAGCTGCGTCACGGTGGTCAGCGATGATGCCCGGGTGATCGAGTTGGTCGCCTCCGAAGGATTCAGGTCAGCCGCCCGGCACAGATCGATGATCTGGTCGTGGAGGCAGTGGCCGTCATCGAGCAGCAACAGGTCAAGGCCGTCAAGCGCATCCAGCTGCAGATCAGTCCGGCCCGCCAACGGGTGATCCTGGGGGACAACGAGGACAAACTCCTCGTCATAAAGATGCTTTTCGACGACGCTCGGAGCATCCGAAGGCAATGCCATCAAGGCCAGATCGACGTGGCCATCCCGCAACATCTCCAGCAGATGGCGGGTTTGATCCTCAACGATGCGGGGCTCGAGGTCGGGGAAAGAATCCGACAGCGACGTGAGCAAGGCCGGCAGGATGTACGGCGCGACCGTAGGAATGATGCCGATGGTCACGGGGCCGCTCATGGCGCCACCATTGCCCCGCGAATGAACGAGAAATGCCTCGGCGGCATCGAGGGTCGCTTTCGCGTAAGGCAGGAGAGTTTCACCCGCGGAGGTGACGATCACCCGGCGGGTGGAGCGCTCAATGAGCTGAATGTTGAGCCCCTGCTCTAAGGCAGCCAGCGCCTGCGACAACGACGGCTGGGAAATTCCCAATTTGGCGGCCGCCGAGCCAAAATGCTTGTTCTCTGCGATGGTGACAAACGTGCGCAGTTGAGACAGGGTCGGACGGTACTCCTTATTGTGCATGCCTATCACTATATACTCCACTTGCAGGATTTGTTTATTGACGTGGGCGGGGAAGAAGCGCATAATGGACGGCGGCCGTCACCGCGTTGCCCTTCACAGGGCGAGCACGATGGCGGAGAGTTGCACCGGTCACATCGGCCGGTTGCCCCCACATTTTTCGACGTTTCTAGAGGAGACAAGCATGGCAATCCTGACCGTTGGCGAGAAGTTCCCCGAGTTCGAACTCACCGCATTGAAGGGCGGTGACCTGCACGGAGTCAACGCTTCCCAGCCCGAGGATTACTTCGAGACCGTTTCCCTGGACAAGTACGAAGGCAAGTGGAAGATCGTCTTCTTCTACCCGAAGGACTTCACCTTCGTCTGCCCGACCGAGATCGCTGCCTTTGGCAAGCTCGACGAGGAGTTCCAGGACCGCGACACCCAGGTCCTCGGCGGCTCCACCGACAATGAGTTTGCTCACTTCAACTGGCGCGCCACCCACCCGGAGCTCAAGGAGGTGCCGTTCCCGATGTTCGCCGACGTCCGCCACGACCTCATCCGCGCACTGGGCGTCGAGAACGCTGACGGTGTCGCCGATCGCGCCACCTTCATCATCGACCCCGATGGCATCATCCAGTTCGTCTCCGTCACCCCGGACGCCGTCGGCCGTAACGTCGACGAGGTTCTGCGCGTCCTCGACGCCCTCCAGTCCGAAGAGGTCTGCGCCTGCAACTGGCAGGCCAACGACCCGACCAAGAACATCGACAAGCTCGCCGTGGTGCAGGAAGGCCTGAAGTAACCGATGTCGATCGATAACCTCAAGGCCGCTCTGCCGGAGTACGCCAAAGATCAAAAGCTCAACCTCGGTGCCCTCACCCGGTCCACCGAGCTCAACGAGCAGCAGCTCTGGGGCACGATGCTCGCCTGCGCCGCCGCTACCCGCAACGACACCGTGTTCGCCGAGATCGCCGACGAGGCCAAAGAGCACCTGTCGGAAGCAGCGTTCGAATCTGCGTTGGGTGCCGCCACCGTCATGGCGATGAACAACGTCGGCTACCGCGCCAAGCACTGGCTCGGCGACGATTTCGCCCAGGTCAAGTTCGGCCTGCGCATGAACATCATCTCCAAGCCCGGAGTTGACAAGGCTGACTTCGAACTGTGGTCACTGGCTGTCTCCACCATCAACGGTTGCGAGTTCTGTGCCGTCGCACACTCCAACACCGTCCGGGAAGAGGGACTGACCAAGGAGCAGGTCTGGGAGTCCGTCAAGGTCGCTGCCGTTATGCAAGCAGTGGCACAGGCCATTCAGGTTGAGGCCGCCCGCTAAGTAGCGTGCGCACCCAATGGGCCCCGGAACATCAATGATGTTCCGGGGCCCATTGTCATGGTCACTTCAAGCTAGTTGGCCGGGATATTCAGCTCAACCAAGTCATTGCGGGACTGATCGTCGAGGCTGATTTCCCACTGGAGGCGGCCATTGTCCTCGTCGAGCTCGGCATCATCGAGCACGCCATCCGGGTGCTGCTCCAGAGCCTGACGGATAGCATCAGCAGCGCTCAAAGTCGCGTTCTGCGCCTTGCGAATATCGTCGCTGTCTGAGTCACGGTCATCCTCGGACACCTGACCGGCATAGTCGACCTTGAGATCAAGGACCTGGTCGCCGACCACAACATCCACCTCGTAGTGCTCGTCGCGGTAATCGCGGTCGATGCTGACAATGACACCGCCGGCATGTGCGGCGAGCACCGCATCAATGGCGCCGAAGGCGGGATCCTCTTCGGTGCCAGCCACCTCCGCAGAGGAGGAGGGAGCCGGGGAGGTCGCCTCAGCGGTCACGGTGGCAGTCGTCGTGCTGGGCGGGGCAGCCGTGTCGGAAGAATTCGAGCAGGCGGAAAGAACCAAGCCAGCGGATACTGCGAGGGTGGTGAGGGTGAGGGCGCGGATAGTCAAGTCATTCACTCCTGAGTCGATGCGTGGATAATGCTGTACTTAAAAGGCTACAGGGATAGTTCGCGTGGAACTATTAAACTTCCTTCATGTAGCAAGGTGGACGTCGATAAGCACACCCTCGCAGAGGGTGACGGACGCGCTAGACCTGCACCAACTGCAAAGAACTCAGGCGTACCTCCCCAGCCTCATCAGAGGCATCGAGATCAATCGTGGCGACGAATTGGAAGGAATGATCCCCTTCCGGATCCTTGATGATCTGCCGGGCCGTCCACAGCCGACCACCCTCCTGTGAGAGCTGGAAATACTGCGCGGACCGGGCATCCAGACCAGTATCCATATCGGCGTACTCATCAAAATAGTCATCCATCGCGGCCGCAAAGTCCGGCTTGTCATCCCGCTCAAGGTACTCCGTGAGACGGGCAAGGTCCGTCTCCTTCTCATAGGCAAACAGCTCAACAAACCGCCACATGAGATTGCGCACCATGATGGTGAAAGCCCGGCGATTCGATGTCAACGCCGAAGGATCCTCGACGCCGAAGGCCAGCTCGCGCTCCAGAGCCTCCTTCGAAATCGGCGTGTCCTCATCCGCCATGTGCGCCCACTCATCAACCAGCGAGGAATCGACCTGCTTAATCAGCTCACCGAGCCACTCCACCACGTCCTCGAGCTGCTCCGTGAGGTGCTCCTGCGGAACGGAATTCTTCAGCGTGCGCCACGCATCAGTGAGATAACGCAGGACAACGCCCTCGGAGCGCGCCAAGCCATAGGTGGCGATGAGGTCGGAGAAGGTCATCGCCCGCTCAATCATCTCGCGAATGACAGACTTCGGGGACAGCTCAAACTCCCGCGCCCAGGGATTGCCCTCGGCGAAGGTGGTGTACGCCTCCTCGAGCTCCTCCGCCAGCGGCTTGGGCCAAGTGACATCCTCAATGATCGCCATGCGCTCGGTGTAGTCGACGCCTTCGGCCTTGAGCGCCGCAATCTCCTCACCTCGCTCCGCCTTCTGCTGGGCGATGAGGACCTGACGCGGATCATCGAGGATCGCCTCATAGGTGGAAATCACGTCGAGCATGTAGCTATCCGACTCCGGATCCAACAACGTCAAAGCAGCCAAAGCGAAAGGCGACAGTGGCTGATTGAGAGCAAAGTCCCGCGGCAAATCAAGGGTGAGGTGGTACGGCCGGCCGTCCTCATCGACGCCGTCTTCGGCCTTGACCACAACCTCAGCGTCGAGCAACCCCTGAAACAACTCCAGAGCAGTGAGGATATCGCGGTTCTGTTTCGCACGAGTGTCATGATTACCGCGGAGCAAGTGTTTCAGGTGCTCGTAGCCGTCGCCGGGCCGGGCAATAACATTGATGAGCATGGAATTGGTGACCTTAAACTGCGAGGTCATCGGCTCCGGTTCCGCAGTGGTCAACCGCTCGTAGGTCTTCTCCGACCACGTCACCTCGCCCTCCCGGGCGGACTTCTTACGCAGCTTCTTCAGCTTCTTGGGATCGGAGCCAGCGCGCTGGCGCAACCGCCAATTCTCAATCTCATGTTCCGGGGCCTCGATGACGACGGTGCCGATGGTGTCGAATCCTGCCCGCCCGGCGCGCCCGGCGATCTGATGGAACTCACGAGACTTCAAGATCCGCTGCTTCACGCCGTCATACTTGGCCAACCCGGTGAACAGCACAGTGCGGATGGGGACATTAATGCCGACGCCAAGAGTATCGGTGCCGCAAATGACTTTGAGCAAACCCGTTTGAGAGAGCCGCTCGACGAGGCGGCGATACTTCGGCAGCATACCCGCGTGGTGCACGCCGATGCCCCGACGCAGCAGCTTAGAAAGGGTCTTGCCGAACGTCGTGGTGAACTTGAAATCACCAATCTCGGCGACGATCTTCGCTTTAGTCTCATCGTCGATGATCTTCAGCGACGTCAGCGCCTGCGCCCGCTCCGTCGCCTCCCGCTGAGAGAAGTGGACGACATAGATCGGGGCCTTGCCATCCTTAAGCAGTTCCTCGATCGTCTCGTGCACCGGCGTGTAGACGTAGGAGAACTCCAGCGGAACCGGCCGATCTGACCCCGCCACCAAGGTTGTGGTGCGGCCAGTCCGCTTGCTCAGGTCTTCCTGGAGGAAACTCGTATCGCCCAAGGTGGCGGACATGAGCAAAAACTGGGCCTTGGGCAGCTCCAACAGGGGAACCTGCCACGCCCACCCTCGCTCCGGGTCGGAGTAGTAGTGGAACTCATCCATGACGACCTGGTCGATGTCCGCATCTGCGCCATCACGCAGCGCGATGTTGGCGACAATTTCCGCAGTCGCCGCAATAATCGGCGCGCGCCCATTGACGGTGGCGTCACCCGTCATCATGCCGACATTCTCCGGCCCGAAAATCTCACACAGCGCGAAAAACTTCTCGCTGACCAGAGCTTTGATCGGCGCGGTATAAAACGACCTCTGCCCGCGCGCCATGGCGATAAAGTGCGCGGCGTTGGCCACCATCGACTTTCCCGAACCCGTTGGCGTGGCCAAGATGACATTGTCCCCGGCCAGGATCCCCAAAGCGGCTTCCTCCTGCGCGGGATACAGGGAAATGCCACGTCCCCGAACCCAAGAAATGAACGAATCAAAAATCGACTCATCCAACAGGGATTCGGGGACATCGGTCAGGTCGGGCAGCATCTGGGCGAGGTTCACACCATCAAACCTAGCCGGTCACCCCGACATGGCGGCCGAACTACGCGGACTTACTCATCATCGCTGAGGTCATTGCCCACTTCCGGGTCAGCGGATCCGCCATCAACGCCACCGCCTCCCTCGCCGCCATCGACGTCGTCGAGGGTGGCGAGGAATCGCTCGAACTCCTCGCCGATCTCATCGCCGGTGGGCATATCGCGTTCGCTGGGCAGCATGGCCTGCGGGTTCCGGGAGCGGTAGTTCTCCAACTCCTCATCAAACTGGTGCTCTAGCTGGCGCACCACGTGCTGGATCTCTGCGGAGTCCTCGATCTGCTCGCCCAGCTGGGCGGCGACGCGTTCCATGTCGTGGGTGAGACTGCCCAAGGGGAATTCCAAGTCGGCCGCCTGGGCAACAGACGTCAGTAGCTCGCGGGTGGCTTCCGGGTAGGAGGAGGCGGCTAGGTAGTGGGGGACATGAGCGGTGTAGCCGCCCACGTTGCGCCCCCGCTTGTGCAGCGCGCGTTCAATCATCATGGAGGCCGACCCCGGCATGACCAGCTTCGAGTCATAGGTGAACATCCCGCCCATGAGGGCTGGGGAGTTTCCATGTCCGGACACGACGAGGGGGCGGGTATGGGGCACGGCCATCGGTGCCGAGTACAGGCAGATGGTCTGCTCGACGCCAAACTTCTCGGCGAGGTCCGCTACTGCCTCCGTAAAAGCTTCCCAACGCAAGTCCGGCTCAGGTCCGGAGAGAAGCAAGAACGGGGTGCCCGCGTTGTCCTTGACCACCCGCATCCCGAGGGAAATGTCCTCGATATCGGTAATCCGATGGTGATCCATCGTTACGGCGGGACGTCGGGAGCGGTAATCGATGAGCTCGTCATTGTTAAACGACGCCACGGGACGAGAATCGAGCGCGGCCAACAGGTGGTCGGCGCTCGCCTCCACCGCGTGCCCGGCGTCAGCATATCCCTGCAGCGCGACGATGAGGGTCGGGCCATTCTTTGCTCCGGCCCCCATTTCCGGGGTCGGGTATTCCAATTCGTACATACCACGCTCGTTGTCCTGCATACCCATCATCCTCCTTCATCTAACGCTAATACCGCTGCTAGAAGCTTCCTTATCCGCTTGGCCGGGCCCCTTGGTCGGGTACCCGATTGCTGCTGCGGAAGATGGAACTAGAACGGCAGATACCTTCTTCAACACAGCGGATGTGGAACTTAATCCCACGGGTTGAGCACGGGCTTCACCCTGACAACTCCGGCTCGATTACGGCAACCAGATGGCAACAGTGTATTCGGTCCATCGTGCCCGAATCGGTTTCAACGTGCCACTGCCACCCCGGCTGGCTGTGGATAACTCGAAAATCCTTCCACAGACCTGCGAGCACGCCTGCTGCGCCCGCGCGCCAGGATTGGCCAGCTTGCATGATCGACACCATGACCAGAACCCATCGCACCCCACATGACCCACTCCACGACGCCGGCCAATTCTTCGCCTCCCTCCCGGGGCTCCTTGGCTTCTATCCTGAGGATTCGGTGATTTTCGCCGCTTTTGAAGCTACTGCCACAGAAGGGCGTTACCGCCTTGGCCCAGTCCTGCGGATGGATGTGGTTAACCACGACATGATGCCGCATGTTCTATCTAGCCTCAATGACCACGACTTTCCCACGTCCATGGTGATGTCTTTTATTATCTCGGATCGCGAGCCGGATGACATCACTACCGTCGCCATGAAGATCCTGGAAGTCGCGGTCAGCCAGAATATTCCCTTGGAGGGCTGTTGGTGGGCCGAGCATATCCTCCAGGGCGAGCCGTACTGCTTGATCATCGGACCGCACGAATCTCTCCCAGCACCGTGGGTCAGCGGGGTCATCGCCCCGGTGACTCAGACAGCATCAATGAGGCAGCTGACAGACCTGGGTGAGCTGCCCGAGATCAACCGTGAGGACACTTTCCGCCATCTTGCCCGGAACAATCGCCACATCAGCGAGCTCGAGGCCGAGCACCTCGCCTCGTTTGCCCGCCGCTACGCCATCGAATTGGTCGACCGCATCTCCGACCGTCTGTTCTTTGCGCCCTACGTCCGCGGTGGACAGTGGGACACGGTGGGAGGAATAGTGCTGGACGTCGGCTATCTCCTCAGCGAGATCGAGGAACAAGATCTTAGCGTCGAGAACATCATGGAGAACACAGAAGAGCTGATCACTACCGCCATATTTCTTTCCGCCACCATGCTGCGGGACACGATCTTCGAAGACCTCATTGCACGCCCGGGGCCAGCTGCTCGTCTCATGCTGGCTGTGGCTCGCACCTTCGGGGGCGAAGTCCGCGCTAATGCACTATGCAGCTACGCACTCGCGTATGTGCACATGGGGTTGAACATGCGGGCGTTGCCTGCTTGTGCTTTGGCAGTCGAGGAGTTTCCCCAACACGAGCTCAGCGCCCTGCTGTGGGATTATTGTCGAAACGGCAGGAATGAGGAGCTCGTCACGAGCGTGCGGCAGTCGAGCCGGGACCTTCGGTTAATGCATGGGATCGATGATCCCGGGCTTTCCGACGCCGCGGCTTAGACCAGCGTCACCTCAGCGCCGCGCAGAATAGGCCCGCTCGCCGAGCTGGCTGGTGAATGCCCAGGCATCGTCGACGATGGTGGCGAGGTCGGTGCGGGACGGCGCCCATCCCAGTTCAGACTTGATCTTCTCCGAAGAGGCGATGAGCACCGCTGGGTCTCCCGCGCGCCGAGGGGCTACCTCGGCGGGGATGGGATGCCCGGTCACCCGACGACATTCCTCAATAACCTCGGCTACGGAGTAGCCGTCGCCCGAACCCAGGTTGAAGATCCGGTGAGTGCCGGGGGTATTGGTCTGGAGGGCGAGAACGTGGGCATCTGCCAGGTCGCGGACGTGGATGTAGTCGCGTACGCAGGTGCCATCTTCCGTGTCCCAGTCATCGCCGTAAATGAAGATCTTGTCGCGGTGGCCCAGAGCTACTTGGAGGACAAGGGGAATGAGGTGGGTCTCTACCGGGCGGTTTTCCCCGATCAGGCCGTACGCACCAGCCACATTGAAGTAGCGCAGGCTCGTTGCCCCCAGACCATGGGCCTGGGCGTAAGAGGTGATGGCGTAGTCGATGGACAGTTTCGTCGCGCCATACGGGTTGGTTGGCGCAGTCGGCATGTCCTCGGTGATGGGGACCTGCTGCGGCTCACCATAGGTGGCGGCGGTGGAGGAGAACACTAAGTTGTCCACCCCGTGTGCTCGCATGGCGTCCAGCAAACGGAGAGTGGTCACCACATTGTGCTGCCAGTACTCTTCTGGCTTGTCCATTGATTCGCCGACGAGTGACCGGGCCGCGAAATGCACCACGCCATCGAAGCCGCCCTCGGAGAGGACCTCTTCAGCGACGTCGCGAACATCTCCTTCCACCAACTGGGCACCGGAAGGAACCGCGTCGCGGTTTCCGGTGGAGAAGTTGTCGATGATGGTGACGTCGTGGCCTGCTTCCAGCAGCACCGTGGCGCAGACACTGCCGACATAGCCGGCGCCGCCGGTGACAAGTAGCTTCATGGGTGAGTCAGAGACCTTTCCTTATGTCCTTAAGACAATGCTGTTACAGGCGTTCGACCCGGATGGCATGGGCCAACTCGGGGGAGACCTTCACTTCTTCCGAACCGGCGGTGAGAACAACGGAGCCGTTGCTGTTGGTCACCGTCGCGGTGTCGCCGACCTGGATGCCTGCATCGCGCAGCAGGGCGAATTGCTCGATGTCGACCTGCAGGATCTCGTTGAGCTGCACAATGCGGACCTCGACGGCTTCGTCTTCGGGGAGATCGACGACGCGGACGCCGGCATCGGTCGAGCTGACGTTGCCGGCCCCGAGCTCTTCTAGTCCGGGGATGGGGTTGCCGAAGGGGGAGCGGGAGGCATCATCGAGCACCGCCACGAGGCGCTCTTCGACGGCCTTGCTCATCACGTGCTCCCAGCGGCAGGCCTCCTCATGGACCTGCGAGATTTCCATGCCGAGGATATCGGTGAGGAGCAGCTCAGCGAGCCGGTGCTTGCGCATAACTGCTGTGGCGAGTTCGCGGCCCTGGTCCGTCATTTCCAGGCTGCGGTCCGGGCGGACGACAACGAGGCCGTCGCGTTCCATGCGGGCCACGGTTTGGCTGACGGTGGGGCCGGACTGCTCGAGCCGCTCGGCGATGCGGGCGCGCAGGGGAGTAATGCCCTCTTCTTCGAGTTCGTAGATAGTTCGCAGGTACATCTCGGTGGTATCGACCAAGTCTTTCACGAGGAAGACCCTTTCTGCAGTGAACTTTGGGGACTTACCGTCGGAGGTTCCGGCGGGAGTCAATGCGTCTAACTTTAGCCTAAATACCCTCACTCGTCCCTGGGTTCGATCCCAGGGGTGAGGGCGAACAGGGGAGAAGACCCGCCAGCTCCGGGGATCGGAATGGCTGGCGGGTCGGGGTGGGATGGTTACATTGCGTATTCGCGCAGACGGTCGGCGCGGTGCCCGTCGCGGAGCTTGCTCATCACTTCGCGTTCGATCTGGCGGACGCGTTCGCGGGAGAGCCCGAAGCGGCGGCCGATCTGGTCAAGGGTGCGGGGTACACCATCGTCGAGGCCGTAGCGCAGACGGATGACGTCTTGCTCGCGCTCTTCCAGCGTGTCCAGGACGGCGCGGATATCGGAGTGACGCATGGAAGCGACCACGGCAGTCTCCGCGTCGGTTGCTTCCGCGTCCTCAATAAAGTCGCCGAGGGGAGCTTCTTCGTCCGCACCGACCGGCATGTCCAAGCTCACCGGGTCGCGGGATTGGCGCAGGAGCATCTCGATCTTCGATTCATCGATGCCGGATTCTTCCGCGAGTTCCTCATTGGTGGCTTCGCGCCCGAGGGATTGGTAGAGCTCGCGCTTGATGCGGGAGAGCTTATTCACTTGCTCAACCAGGTGAACGGGCAGGCGAATGGTGCGGGACTGATCAGCCATACCGCGGGTAATGGCCTGGCGGATCCACCACGTTGCGTAGGTAGAGAACTTAAATCCCTTGGCGTAATCGAACTTCTCCATCGCGCGAATGAGGCCCAAGTTTCCCTCCTGAATGAGGTCCAGGAGCGGCATCCCGCGGCCGGTGTAGCGCTTGGCCAGGGAGACAACGAGGCGCAGGTTAGCTTCCAGCAGGTGGGAGCGAGCCTTGTTTCCCTCCTTGACCAGGACTTTAAGGTCGCGCTTCATGGCGCGGGTGAGCTGCTTGTCCGGGGCGGTCAGCAGGTAATCGGCATAAAGCCCTACTTCAATGCGCTGGGCGAGTTCCACTTCATCTTCTGCGGTCAACAGAGCGGTTTTGCCGATTCCGTTGAGGTATACGCGGACGAGGTCCGCGGAGGGGTTGTCATTAGTTTGCCCACGACGGCTGCCGCGGTCGCGGGGCTCCTCAACATCCAATTCCTGCGGGGAAGGGTTTGTCATGAGTGCAGCCTCCTGTGGTTTCGCCGGTCTTACTATGACAACGCACTACCGCTGTCATTTGTTCCCGGAAACTCTCAGTCGTCTTTTTCAGCATTCGACGAGGACGGTAAAGGGTCCTTCGTTGACTGAGGTGACCTGCATCATGGCGCCAAATCGGCCCTGCTCCACGTGGATTCCTCGGGCGCGTAACCCTTCGGCAATTCGCGCGATGATGGGTTCAGCCATGTCGCCTGGGGCGGCGTCCGACCAGCTGGGTCGGCGACCTTTGGCGGTCCGGCCGTGCAGGGTGAATTGGCTTACCAGCAGAACTGACGCGCCGGCGTCTTCGACGCTGAGTTCTCCGTCGAGGATGCGTAGTTCGGCGATTTTGCGCACCATGGTGTCCCAGGCGTCGGCAGCATCATCGCGGCCTACTCCGACCAGGGCCAACAGGCCGGTGCCGATCTGTCCGACGATTTCGCCGTCGACGGTGACAGACGCCGAACTCACCCGGGTCAGTACCGCTTTCATTTCTGCCCGTCCAGATCGGTCGGGACGATCATCCCGCGCCGAATGAGGTCGACGAACGGCGGTAGTGCCACGTGCATGAGCTCCTCCTCATCGACACCTTGCGCCATCGCGTAGAGCCCGATGGTTTCGCCCAGGCTGAGGCCCTGCGGGTGGAGCCCGGACACCAACGCTGCAACATGCTTATCGACGTCGTGACTCCACCGCGGCCCATCGGTCCGGGTCAGCCGCAATGCGGCTTCCACGAAGCCGACCCCTGCTTCTGCGTCGGACATGGAGATGTTCTCTTTGACGAGGCCAGGTCGGGCGAAGAACCGAGCGGACATGATGTCCTCGACCCCGCGGTTGCGCAGCCACTGCGCCCGCTCGAAGTACTCCTCGACCTCGGGGCCTAAGGGGTCGGTGAAGGTCTGGGTCATCGTTTCGGCGACGACCTCGGAGGGGGAGTCACCGATGTTGCGTAGGGCGACGAAGCCAAAGCCAATGCCGGTGACATGGTGAGCATCGAAATGATCCAGCCACGCGTTCGTGCGGGCCTCGCCTTCCGGCGATAGGGGATCGACCGTCTCATCGCGCAGCCACGTGCCCACGTACAGGGCCGGGTCGGCGACGTCTCTTTCCAAAAACCACGCCGACACGCCATGGTCAGGGATCCACGAGGCTACCCGCTCCTGCCACGTCGATTCCGGCGTGTGCACCCAGGCAGCCAACACATGTGCCGTGCCGCCGCCATTCAAATGGTCGGCAGCCTGCGACACGACGAGCTCGCTGGCGGCATCGAGGTTGAGGCCCGAATCCCGGTACACGTGTCCCACCTCAGGGAGGCCCACGACGAAGGGTGGATTGGCCACGATCCGGTCAAAGCGGCGCCCGGCCACTGGTTCGAACCACGGCCCTTCGAGTAGCTCAATGTCGGTGGCCCCAGCCCCGGCAAAGGTGGCCTCGGCGAGGTCGAGGGCGCGGGGGTGGATGTCCGTAGCGGTGATCGATTCGGCGTAGCCCACCTGACCGAGGGCCTGGACCCCGGAGCCGGTCCCCAGATCGAGAACAGATCCGGTGGGGGTGGCGGGTGTGGCCTGCAACAACGACAGGCTGGCCCCGCCGACGCCGACAACGTGGTCGGCGCCGGGGGCCTGCCCGGTGAACGTGGCATCTCCATCGGAGAAGACCCACCGATTGACACCAACGATGGTGTGCGGCTGGACATCCAGCGTGACGCGGACGGTGCCGTGTGGGTCGACGTCTGCCACGCGGGCGTCGATAAGCGAAGCCGCCAGGCTCGCACCAACTAGATCGGCGAAGGCGGTGGCCGGGAGGGGATCCCGGAGGATAAAGGTGCGGATGAGGCCCGCGAAGCGGGAACCATCCGCCGTGGCGCGCCGGACGACGGCGGGCTCCCGGCGATACAACGCAGCGTGGACATCCGGACCCACATAAGCGGCAATGCCGTCGGCGGTGAAACCGGTGTCCTGGAAAACCCGGACGAGCTCTGGAGCAAGGTGCGTGAGGGGAGAACGGGTCACTGGTGGTGGCCTTCCGGGGTGTCGTCGTGATCAATAACGTCAGGGGCAGTCGCTGGCGGCAAGCCAGGGGAGGAGGGGGCTTCTAAAGCTTCCAGACGCTTCGCCTCCAGCTGCGCGTAATACTCCCGCGCCGCCGCCGGTTTATAGATCTGAGCTTGGCGTTTATCCCGCGGTTCCCCATGCCCATTGGCAATGACCACCGCTATCCACGGTAGCGGAACAGAGATAAGGAACAACACACCCGAGACCCACCAATTCTCCCACCACAGGTAGGTCGCCGCGCTGAGAAAAAGAAAGGGCAGGCGGGACAGCTGCAACCAGGAATACACCCGCTCGCGATGTCGCCGGTCTTGGTCGGGGGAGCGGCGGGCATCCGTAATCAGTTGGGCATTGCGACGCCCAAATCTTCGCTGACGACGTTGCGGCTGCCCATTGTCGGGCTCGTCGTCGAAGGTGTCCTGATTCATACTGCTCAGGGTAGCCCTGTGTGCCAAAATGGACCCCGTGGGGCATGATGGTGGGCGTGAGAACTAGTACGAAGACCATCGAACGCCCCGACGTCAACGAAGACACACAGCTCGACGACGGAACCCCGAAGTTCTTCCACTATGTCAAGAAGAACCAGATCGTCGATTCTGCGGTGAGTGGGAAAATGGTCGTCGCCCTGTGCGGCGAGACCTTCCCGGTGACTAAATCTGCCAAGCCCGGTTCCCCCGTCTGCCCCGACTGCGAACGGATCTACCAGGGCCTGCGCAAGAAGTGAGTGGGGGAAACACGGGGCAGCTGCGCGCCTGGCAGCGGGCGGCTCTGACCAAGTTTCTGCTCCACAAGCCAAAAGACTTCCTCGCCGTCGCAACCCCGGGGGCAGGCAAGACCACCTTCGCGCTGCGCGTGGCCACCGAACTGGCCTCCACGCGCGTCGTCGACCGCATCATCGTTGTCGTTCCCACCGAACACCTCAAGGTGCAGTGGGCCGACGCGGCCGCCCGGGTGGGCCTGTCCCTCGACCCTTACTTCACCAATTCCTCGGCGGTAAACCCTGCCTACGACGGCGTCGTGGTTACCTACGCCCAAGTCTCCATGCACCCCTACAAGCACCGCGGGGTGTGCACGGCGAAGCGCTCGCTGGTGATTCTCGATGAGATCCACCACGGCGGCGACGCCAAGAGCTGGGGCGATGGCATCCGCGAAGCCTACGACGATGCCGTTCACCGCCTCGCCCTCACCGGTACGCCCTTCCGTTCCGACGATTCCCCCATCCCCTTCGTTCGCTACGAGGAGGACGGGGAAGGCCACCTCGTATCCCGAGCCGACCATACCTACGGCTACGCCGATGCCCTCGCCGACGGCGTCGTGCGTCCCGTGGTCTTCCTCGCCTACTCCGGTGAGGCCCGCTGGCGCACCAGTGCTGGCGAGGAATATGCGGCTCGTCTCGGGGAACCGCTCAGTCCCGAACAAACCGCCCGGGCGTGGAAAACTGCGCTTGATCCCAAGGGGGACTGGGTCCCGGCGGTGCTCGCCGCCGCCCACACCCGCCTGCAGCAGCTGCGGCGCAACATGCCCGACGCCGGCGGCCTCGTCATCGCCACCGACACCACCACGGCTCGCGCCTACGCCTCCATCCTGCGCACCATGTCCAGCACGCCCGTCGCGGTGATCCTCTCGGACGAGCCAGGATCGTCGAAGCGCATCGAAGAGTTCAACGCTTCCACCGATGAATGGATGGTGGCCGTACGCATGGTCTCCGAAGGCGTTGACGTTCCCCGGCTGGCCGTGGGAATTTACGCCACCTCGGCCTCCACCCCGCTCTTTTTCGCCCAGGCCATCGGCCGTTTCGTGCGTTCCCGCATGCCGGGGGAGACCGCTTCGGTCTTCCTCCCCAGCGTGCCCGTCCTCTTGGATCTGGCGGCCAAGCTAGAAACCTCCCGTGATCACGTCCTGGGCAAGCCCGACCGGCCCAAGGAAGGCTGGGATGACGAAGCCCTGGCGGAGGCCAACCGGGAACAAACGGAGAAGGACGACGAGAAAGGCTACGAATCCCTCGGCGCCGACGCGGAGCTGGATTCGCTCATCTATGACGGTTCCACCTACGGCACCGCCACGCTCTCCGGCTCCGATGAAGAGGCCGACTACTTGGGTCTGCCCGGCCTTCTCGATGCCGAACAGATGAAAGCCTTGCTGCGCAAGAGGCAAGAAGAGCAACTCGACGCCCGTGAGGCCGCAGCAAAGGCGGACGAGCAAGCCCGGCAGTCCTCCGGCAACCAGGCAGCCGCCTCCCGCGTGGCCAGTGAAGAGATCCCGCAGCTAAGGAAGGAACTCAACGCGCTCGTGTCCATCACCGCCACCCGCACCGGGCGGCCCCACGGCGCGGTGCACACCGAAGTGCGATCCGCGTGCGGAGGACCGCCGACCGCGCTGTGTTCGGCGGAGCAATTGCGAGATCGAATCGCCTATTTGCGGAAGTGGTAAACCCACCCAGGAGATGTCGGGTGCCATATTGAATCTAGGTAGCGCAACATAAGTTGGTTACCCTAAGGTTTAGAGTTGAATAATCGAAACCTACCTGATTGATTTCTCGTGCCTTAAGAAAGGTGACTCCATATGACTAACCCTTATGATCCTCACAATGCCAACAACCCCGACCCCCAGCAGCCGAAAGACGTCTCGCCGGAAGTAGAGCAGGGCACCCCGGACTTCGGTAGCTACCACAACCCGCCGGTCGACGGAGCGGAGTCCTCCGCCGCATCTGCCGCATCTTCCGAGACTCCGTACAGCGCCTATGACCCGAACGCAGCCGGCGCCGCTGGCTACGCCGGACAGGCTGGCTACGGCGGGGCCGCCTATGACAACACCGGGTGGGCCACCGCCGACGAGCGGAAGAATGCCGTCGCTCCGTGGGCTCTGGGTGTGGGAATTGTGGCCATTGTGGCCGGCGTATCCATCGTCGGTTCGGGCTTCGCGTTTGTGCCCGGCCTCATCGGCCTGATTCTGGGCATCATCGCTGTGGTCAAGGCCCGCGGAATCCAGGGTCCTGGTCGACGCATGGGCATGTCCATCACCTCGATCATTTTGTCCATCCTCTCCATCGTCGCTGCTATCGCTTTCTGGGTGATCGCGTACTTCGTCATCACCGAGACGGGGATAGCGGATTGCCTGAGCATTCAAGATCCCGCCGCTCAGCAGGCCTGCTTGGAAGACGTTGCCAGTAACGCAAGTAACTCTGTCCAGTAGGGCCCGGTACTTAGATCACTGAAGGAACTTGTGTATTGATGAGCACCCCCGCGCCCACCCGAGAAGTGAAGATCCGCTACGTTGCGCCGGACATGGCCCGAGGAATCGCGCTGTTGGGCATCGCTTTGGCCAACATCGGCACCGCTTGGGCTCTGACCAACTCTGCGGATTACGCCAACTACTTCGGCGGCATCTTCGGTCCCGGCACCGTCGTGGATAAGGCGGCGGTCGTTTTCGCCGCCATGTTTGTCCATGTCCGCGGCATGCCCATGTTTGCCACCCTCCTGGGTTTCGGCGTTGGGCTCATTGCCATGAGCTTGTGGCGCCGCCAATTCCCCCTGGACAAGGCCAAGCGGGTGTTGTGGCGCAGATACGGTTGGCTGGCACTTTTCGGCATTGTGCATATGCTTCTCATTTTCTTTGGCGACGTCATGTTTGCCTACGGTGTGTGTGCCATGGTCGTCGCCGCGATGATCGGGCTGAAAGATCGCACCCTCATGGTCATCGCGTGGTGCATGCTGGGCGCTTACCTCATCTTCACCATCGGATCGTCCGTCGCGATGTTGCTGTACCCCGACGCGATGGCTTTTGACACCTCGTACTTGATCCGCAGTGACAGCGTCGCCGCCTTCGTCCGCTTCAACCTGTTGGGCGCCCTCGGTCAGGCTGTCATGCTGCCGCTGGTCATGCTCATGATCATCCCGCTCATCCTCATCGGCTTCGTCTGGGCCCGCCGCGGAGTGCTCACCAATGTGGACGAGCATCTTTCAACCCTGCGGGCCTGGATGCTGGTCACCGTCGTGGTCATCATGATCATCGGGCTGCCCTGGGGATTGGCCGCCATCGGCGTGTTGCCGGAAAACCTCGAGCCGTTCCTCATGACGCTGAACTCTGGTTTTGGTCTGCTCACCGGCCCGGGGATCCTCGCCGCGATCACGCTGGCCACCCACGGCATACAACAGCGTATCGACGCCGCCCGTGCCCGAGGCGAGCACTACCAGCCGTCCCCGCCGGTCGTCGCGATCACTGCTCTGGGAAAGCGCTCCATGAGCGGCTATCTTTTCCAGTCCATCCTCTTTGTCATCTTTACTCAGCCGTTCATGCTCGGCTGGGGCATCGACGTCGGCATCGTCAAGCAGATGGGCATCGCGTTCCTCATCTGGGTTATCACCGTCGTCGCCGCCTACGTCTTTGAGTTGGCCGGCTGGCAAGGCCCCTTTGAACGCCTGCACCGTCGACTCTCCTACGGCAAAGAGGGGCTACCGCAGCACTATCCCGCAGCAGTAGCGACCTCCTAAGCCCACCAATAAAGCCGCCCTGTCGTTCCCAATAGGAAACGACAGGGCGGCTGCTGCGTGGAAAACCCTAGTCCAGGTAGTCGCGCAAGACCTGCGAGCGCGACGGGTGCCGCAGCTTCGACATCGTCTTGGACTCGATCTGGCGGATGCGCTCACGGGTGACCCCGTACACCTGGCCAATCTCATCGAGCGTGCGCGGCATACCGTCGGTGAGGCCGAAGCGCAGGCGGACCACACCCGCCTCACGCTCGGAGAGAGTCTGCAGCACATCCTGCAGCTGATCCTGCAGCAACGTGAAGGACACGGCGTCGACGGCGACCACGGCCTCAGAATCCTCGATGAAGTCACCCAGCTGCGAGTCACCTTCATCACCGATGGTCTGGTCGAGGGAGATGGGCTCACGAGCGTACTGCTGGATCTCGAGGACCTTCTCCTCGGTGATGTCCATTTCCTTGGCCAGCTCACCCGGGGTGGGCTCACGGCCTAGATCCTGGAGCAGCTCACGCTGAATGCGACCCAACTTGTTGATGACTTCGACCATGTGGACCGGGATACGAATCGTGCGGGCCTGGTCCGCCATCGCGCGGGTAATGGCCTGACGGATCCACCACGTCGCATACGTGGAGAACTTGTAGCCCTTGGTGTAGTCAAACTTCTCCACCGCACGGATGAGGCCCAGGTTGCCTTCCTGGATCAGGTCGAGGAAGGCCATGCCGCGGCCGGTGTAGCGCTTGGCCAACGACACCACGAGTCGGAGGTTGGCCTCCAGCAGGTGGTTTTTGGCCTTCCGACCGTCGCGGGCAATAGCCCGCAGGTCACGCTTCACCGCGGGGGTGAGCTTGGCATCCTTATCGCCACCGGCGAAAGCGGCTTCCATCTGCTCCATGCGATGGGTGGCGTACAGGCCGGCCTCAATGCGCTTAGCCAGGGACACCTCTTGCTCGGCGTTAAGGAGGGCGACCTTACCGATCTGCTTGAGGTACGCGCGCACGGAGTCAGCCGACGCGGTGAGCTCGGCGTCCTTGCGGGCCTGGCGCAGCGTGGCTGATTCGTCCTCGTCCCAAACAGAAGCGCCCTCGTCCTCGGCGACCTCTTCGGTCTCAGCTTCGTCCCCCAACTCGTCTTCGTCGAGGGTGACCTCCGCGTCATCGTCCTCAGCCAGCTCCGGGTCGAAGTCAACATTAACGTCAGTCTCGTCGTCAGCGGTGTCCTGCTCGGCGTCCTCCGGGGTGGTGGGTTCTTCCCCGTCAACCACCTCGGCCTTGGTCGTCGACTTAGCCGTTGTCTTCTTGGCCGACTTCTTAGTCGTTTTCTTAGCGGCCTTGCGCGCAGTCTTTTTCGTAGCCTTGCGCGCGGCCTTCTTGGCCACCTTTTTGGCGGCCTTCTTCACCGGGGCGGACTCGGTCGTCTCCTGAGTGGAAACCTCCCCGCCGTCCGTGAGTGCCTTGTTTGAAGAAGATTCCTTGGCTGCCACGTACGCCCTTTCGCCTTACCTAATTCGTTCGTGTGGATCGGGGTGCAAAGGTGCACCCACATCACACTGTTCAACAGTGGGACCGTGCTTTCCGAGGGGACACCACGCAGGCATTATGGAGATTCTGCGGGGTGAGTAGAAAGCGGTGACGGCCCACTGCCGTCACGATCAACCGCCTATTGTAGATCAATTATTCCCGGACTGTTGCACCGGCTACCTGATTGAGCGGGATTTGTCTAGGGGGTGAGATGGTCATGGACGGCCATCGCCGCGCCGACAATACCAGCACGGTTGCGCAAGGTGGCGGGGATGACCGGCGTCTCGACGGTCAGGCGCGGGATCCACTTGTCGTGCAGGCGCGAGATGCCGCCACCAACGACGAAGACAGTCGGGTTAAACAGCCGCTCGTACTCGTTGAGGACCATGGACACCCGCTTGGCCCACTTTTTGTAGCTCAGTTCCTCGCGGTCCTTGGCATGGGAAGACGCCTGGTACTCCGCCTCAGCGCCGTCAATGATGAGGTGCCCGACCTCGGTGTTGGGGAACAGATGGCCATCAGTAATAAATGCCGAGCCAATGCCCGTGCCGAAGGTAAGGAATACCACCGCCCCCTCGCGGGCCTCCGGGGCTCCGAACTTGACCTCGGCGAGGCCAGCGGCGTCGGCGTCATTGAGCACGCTAATCTCACGCTCGGAAAGATACCGGCCGAAAAGCTCCTTGACATCGGTGTTGATCCACGTCGGGTCGATGTTGGCGGCGGTGGTGGCCACCTGGCCCTTGATCACCGAGGGAATGGTGATGCCCACCGGGCCGTCCCATTCGGCCTGCCGAATGATCTCCGCGACCGTCTCTGCGACCGCGTCCGGCGTCGCCGGCTTCGGGGTGGGGATCTTAATTCGCTCGCCGACGAACTCACCGTCGTCGAGATTGACGCGGGCACCCTTGATGCCGGAGCCGCCGATGTCGATGCCAAAACCGATGTTGCTCATGGTGCCCAGCATACAAATTATGGGCACAATGAGAAGGTGACTTTAACCCCACTAGAGCTAACCCATCTGCGCACCACCGCTGTCGAGGTAGCCACGCTGGCCGCCGAACGCATCCGAACCAAGCGGGCGGAACTGGCCACAGCAGGTGATATTCGGGATTTTTCCACCACGAAGTCCACGGACGTGGACCCCGTGACCATCGTCGACACCTTGGCGGAAGACCTCATTGCGGATGAATTGCAGCGTCGGCGGCCCGCCGACGGGATGATTGGGGAGGAGGGGCACGCGCGGGCGTCGATAAGCGGGGTGTCCTGGATTGTGGACCCCATCGATGGCACGGTGAATTTCCTCTATGGAATCGGCGAATATGCCGTCTCCATCGGAGCGGCTATCGACGGCCGCGTTGTCGCCGGGGCAGTGATCAACGTGGCCACGAGCGCGGTGTACTCAGCTGCCAAGGGGCAGGGGGCCACCCTGGTACGACACGGCGCCACGGTGGCCCTGCGCGCCAACCACCTCACGGAGCCCTCCCAGGCCCTCCTCGCCACCGGCTTTGCCTACGCCTCCGAACGGCGCCGCGCCCAAGCCGAGCTGCTCACCCAGATCCTGCCGCAGGTGCGCGATATCCGACGCATGGGAGCCGCAGCGCTAGACCTGTGCCGCGTGGCGGAAGGAACCGTCGACGCCTACTATGAGCACGGCATCAACAGCTGGGACTATGCAGCAGGAATTATCATTGCTGCGGAGGCGGGCGCTATAGTGCGAGCACCAGATCTGTCTACACCTGGGCAAGCAGGCGAGATTACCTACGTTTCGGCCCCACTCTTGGCACCATCACTAACCCACATGTTGGAAGAAGCAGGCGCATTTACACCCCTTGACCTGCAGGGATGACAGGGAAGGAAAATGCGCTTAATATGCGCCTCGACACGTTGGTTAGATACAAACAAGAGATACCGACTTAGCCAAAGGACACCAAACGCATGGCCACTGATTACGACGCCCCCCGACGCCGGGCAGAGGACGAGATCGAGACCGACTCCCTTGAGGGCTTGAAGGCCGCGGAAAACCAGAACACCGACATGGACGACGACGGCGACATCGTCGAGCCCTTCGATCTCCCCGCCCTGGACCTCACCGGCGAGGAACTCAACGTCACCGTTGTGCCCAAGCAGGCCAACGAATTCACCTGTTCAGTCTGCTTCCTCGTGCAGCGCAACAACCTCAAGTCCCATACCGAGCCCGACGGCTCCGACGTCTGCCTCGACTGCGCATAGGCTCAAGAACGAAAAACAGATCCCCGCTCACCAAGTGAACGGGGATCATTTGCTGCGCGCTGCTACGACGCGCTGCTACGACTCGGAGCGATAGTGCGCCAAAGACGTATCCGTTTGCTCCGGCAGGAAGGCCGTCAACACGGCCTCCGGATTACGGGTACTAATCAGCCAGTAGGGGGTGGGGTCCTCCGGGTCATCGAGAACCAGCATGACCATCTCGTGCACCCAGCCGTGGGAGACGACGAACGCGGCGGGGTCGAGCTGGCGGCCCATGGCGTTTCTCTTCGCGGTGGCGGGCACCGCCAGGGAACGTGAGACGACATCGGACGGCAGCGACGCGGAGCGCACCGTTAGCCACCGCGTACCATCTGGATCCTCTTCCACCGTGAGCACCGTGGATGACCACGTCGTGAGCACCCACACCGCGACGGCGCTCAACACAATGGCGGGGACGATGAGCCACCAAATGTTGCGGTTGTTGGCCAGCTGCGCGGTCGTGAGGGCTGCGAGCAGCGCCGCCAGGACCCACCAATAGGCGGGCACCCACTGGCGTTCCCGGTAGAGAACGCGGGGCGCCTGCTTCTGTGCAGTCTCAGGAGCAGTCTCAGGAGAAGAAGAGGTGTCACTCACAAGGAAACACTCTACTGCACCCCACTTGGGGCACCCTCCGCTGCGTCAGCACGAGCGATCCGTATCCTTGGGAGCCGTGAGCGAACAATCAGACTTCAGCCCCGTCCGCATTCTTCGTCTGGACAAAGATCTTCCTCTGCCCAAGCGCGCCCATCGCGGCGATGCGGGAGCGGATCTCTATTCCACCGAGGACGTCACCCTCGCTCCGGGGGAGCGTGCACTCGTCAGCACGGGCATCGCCCTCGCCTTGCCGC
Source organism: Corynebacterium testudinoris (assembly GCF_001021045.1). Taxonomy (NCBI): domain Bacteria; kingdom Bacillati; phylum Actinomycetota; class Actinomycetes; order Mycobacteriales; family Corynebacteriaceae; genus Corynebacterium; species Corynebacterium testudinoris. Next base: position 1,561,931 of record NZ_CP011545.1, on the reverse strand, counting down.
TGGGCACGGTTGGGCTCATCCACCCGCGCTCCGGGCTGGCAGCGAAGCACGGATTGAGCATTGTTAACGCGCCGGGCACCGTGGATGCTGATTACCGCGGTGAGATCAAGGTGTGCCTGATCAACCACGACCGGGAGACACCCATTGCGATCACCCGCGGGATGCGCATCGCGCAGTTGGTCATCCAACGGGTGGAATTGGTCGACTTTGCAGAGGTCGATGAACTCGATGAGACGGTTCGCGGCGGCGGGGGCTACGGTTCCACTGGAGTCAACTAAGCGTCCGCGTTCTGCCCCGGCGGTACAGTGGTGACCAAGTACGAGCGCATGTTACGAGCACAGTTTCGCTATTTCCGAGGAGATCAGTCCCATGGCAATGTGGCCATTCGGTAAGAAGAACCACGACGAGCCCGCCGAAGCACGCGAACCCGATGTCGCCGACGAGGTGACGGAAGAGGTTCCGGTGGCGGTCGTTGAGCAGCCGGTCCATGATGCCGTCAGCGGCGACACCGGTCCCTTCGATGGCGATTCAGTCAATATCGACGACTTTGATTTCAGTGACTTCTCCATCGGGGTCCTCAATTTGGGCTCCATGATCATTCCGCTGCCGAAGAACTCCCAGGTCCAGGTGGAGATGGGAGAGGATGGCCCGCGGATGGTGCACATCGTCACCGAGTTCGGCCGCGTCACCCCGGTCGCGTTTGCCGCCCCCAACTCCGCTGGTCAATGGACCGAATCCGTCGAGCAGATCACCGCCGGGATGACCGGCGATGGGCTCAACGTAGAAACCGAACAGGGGCCGTGGGGAACGGAGATCGTAGGCGCCGGCGCCAACGGCTCCATCCGCGTCATCGGCGTGGAGGGCCCGCGCTGGATGCTGCGGATGACCACCACCGCGCCCCCCGAGCGCGTCGACAAGCTGCGGGACCTGGCGCGTGAGATCACCGCCCGTACTTTCGTCTACCGCGGCTCCGACCCAGTCCTCGCCGGCAATTCCTTGCCGGTCACCTTGCCCGGCCCGCTGGTGGAGCAAGTCCAGCAGGCCATGGAGCAGCGAGCACAACAGGCAGATCCTCATCAATAATTCTTCTCAACCCAGCAATCAAGGAGCACACATCGTGACCGAGCTCGAGCGGGGTACCACCCGGGAACTGCACATCACCCGGATGGCCCACGGCGGCGAGGGGATCGCGGAGATCGACGGGCGAGTCGTTTTCGTCCGTGGCGCGTACCCCGGCGATACGGTCTCCGCGACCATTACCAAGGTGAAGAAGAACTTTGCCCGCGCCGAGGCAGAGTCGGTCATCAGCGCTGGTCCCTACCGGGTGGAGCAGTCGTGCCCGGCGGCGGCAGCGGGGGCGGGGTGCTGCGATTTCGGCGATCTCGACCCGGCGAAGGAACTTGACCTCAAGGTTGGTGTGCTCGAAGGCCAGCTCACTCGGCTGGGCAAGGTCGTTGACCTGCCGGTGGTGGAACCCCTCGACCTGCTGCCGGCGCGCGGGTGGCGCACGCGGGTGCGACTGGGCGTCGATACGCAGGGACATGCGGGCTTCCGTGCCCGCGGCTCCAATGACATCATCACCGTGGCCTGCACACAGGTCGTGGACACGCTTCTCGACGGCCTCGTCGGCCCCGGCGCCCGTAGCTTCACGCCCGGTGCGGAAGTCATCGCCGTCCTAGACGGCGAAGGTCAACGCCACGTCGTTGAGACTCGCCGCGCCCCGCGCGGTCGCCGCGTTGAGCGGATCACGGAAGTCCTCGACGGTTCTGGCACCGTCACCGAGCTTGCCGACGCCCACACCTTCCGCTTCCCAGCCACCGCCTTCTGGCAGGCACACCGCAACGCACCCGATGCGTACACCGGCCTCATCCGCCGCTGGCTCGCCGACCTCGCACCCCGGGAGGACGTGAAGGCCATCGGATGGGATCTCTACGGCGGCGTCGGCCTGTTTGTCCCCGCACTGGCCGACAGCCTGGGGGAGCAGGCTGCCATCCACTCCGTTGACTACTCCGCCGCCGCGAGCAAGCTGGAACAGCCGGACCTCGACCGCTATGACGTGACGATGCACAACCAGCGGGTGGAAGCCGCCGTGGGCACGCTCCCGAAGCCGCGCATCGTCGTGTTGGACCCGCCGCGCACGGGCGCGGGCGATGCGGTAGTCGCGGCCGTCGCCAAGCAGGAACCGGAACGCGTCATCCATGTTGGCTGCGACCCGGCGACCTTCTCCCGCGACGTCGCCGCGTGGGCCGAAGGCGGATACCGCCTGAGCAGGCTCGCAGTTGTCAATGCCTTCCCCGGCACGCACCATTTTGAGATTGTTGGCGAACTGACGCGCTAAGGCCCGTTAATGCCACTGCCTGGGGATGTCCAGGATTCCGGACATTCCCAGGTACCATGGACGGATACTGGCGGCTGCGGTTTGTACACATTGAGACAAGGAGACGATTACACACCAATGGGTATTCTCAGCGGATTGTCATCGCCCGCCGATCTCAAGGCAGTCGATGCGGATCACCTCGATGACCTGGCGGAAGAGATCCGCCACCTGCTCGTGGACAAGGTCTCAGCGACCGGCGGACACCTCGGCCCCAACCTCGGCGTCGTCGAACTGACCATCGCCTTGCACCGCGTCTTCAACTCGCCCGCCGATCCCATCATTTTTGATACGTCCCACCAGTCGTATGTACACAAAATCCTCACCGGACGGGCCGATCAATTTGATACGCTCCGGCAATCCGGGGGGCTATCCGGCTACACCGATCGCGGCGAATCCGACCACGACTGGACCGAATCCTCCCACGCCTCCGCCGCGCTGTCCTACGCCGACGGCCTGGCCAAAGCCTTCGACATCACCGGCCAGAAGGAACGCAAAGTCGTCGCCGTCGTCGGCGATGGCGCCCTCACCGGCGGAATGTGCTGGGAGGCGCTGAACAACATTGCCTCCGGACATGACCGCAACGTGGTCATCGTGGTCAATGACAACGGCCGCTCCTACTCGCCCACCATCGGCGGATTCGCCACCAACCTCGCCCAACTGCGCATGCAACGCAGCTACGACGAAATCATGGAGCACGGCAAGAAGACCCTGAAATCCATGGGCTGGGTGGGGGAGCGCACCTTCGAAGCCCTGCAAGCCTTCAAAGAGGGCGTCAAATCTCAGGTCATCCCCACCGAGATGTTCCCCGAGCTCGGCATGAAATACGTCGGCCCGGTGCACGGCCATGATCTCTCCATGCTCATCGACGCCCTCACCTACGCCCGCAACTACGACGGCCCCATCATCGTCCACGCCGTCACCGAAAAGGGCCACGGCTTCGCCCCCGCCGTCAATGATCTCGCCGACCAGATGCACGCCACCGGAGTCATTGACCCCATCACTGGCGAACCCAAATCAGCGTCCTCCCCGGGCTGGACCAACATCTTCACCGAGGAGATCGTCCAGGCCGCCGAGGAGCGCGAGGACATCGTCGCCATCACCGCCGCGATGGCCGGGCCGACGGGCTTGTCCGAATTCGCCGAGAAGTTCCCCTCCCGATTCTTCGACGTCGGCATCGCCGAGCAACACGCGCTGACCTCCGCCGCCGGCCTCGCCCTCGGTGGGCTGCACCCCGTCGTGGCCATCTACGCCACCTTCCTCAACCGCGCCTTCGACCAGCTGGTCATGGACGTCGGCCTGCTCGACTTGCCCGTCACCTTGGTCCTCGACCGCGCAGGTGTCACCGGCACCGACGGCGCCAGCCACAACGGCGTGTGGGACATGGCGATCACCTCCATCGTGCCGGGCATCAAGGTCGCCGCCCCTCGCGATGGCTCCCAGCTGCGCGAGCTTTTCCGCGAGTGCCTCGACGTTGCCGACGGTCCGACCGCCGTGCGCTACCCCAAGGGCTCCCTGCCCGAGGAACACCCCGCACTCATGCGCCTGGATGATGGCGTGGACATCTTGCGCTACACAGATTCCGCGGAATCCGATGGCCTCGACGTGCTCATTGTCTCCGTCGGCTGTTTCGCCGGCCTCGCGCTCGACGCGGCCGAACGCATCGAAGCAGAAGGCGTCAATGTCACCGTCGTCGATCCCCGATGGATCACCCCGGTTGCCCCCTCGCTCATCGCGCTTGCCGACGACCACGACCTCGTCGTCGTCATCGAAGACGGCATCGTCCGCGGCGGAGTCGGCTCCCTCATTTCTGAGGCCCTCGACGCCGCCGAGGTGAACACCCCGCTGCGCCGCCTGGGCTTCCCGGACTTCTATCCCGCCCACGCCTCTCGCGATGAATTGCTCGCCGAGGTCGGCTTAGATGTGGACGGCGTGGTCGACTCCATTACCGCATCGCTGGAAGCCCTAACGGACTAAAGCGTCTACCAGCAGGGGAGCGACCAGCTCCACCTGCCATTCGCGGGCGCCGTGATCGTGGAGCCACCCCACGAGATCATTCTCGGTGCCGATCTCCCGAGTCTCGGTGGCGGCCCAAATAGCCTCGCGGGCCATGGACGGCTGCAGAAGATTCTCCACCGGGATACCAAGGTCGAGAGAAATCTCCTCGATGCCCGCGCGGAAGTGAGTCAACGCCTCCCACGCCTCCGGGTGATAGTTCGCCCACGTGCTGTGATGGGGCGCGCCGCGGGAAGAACGCTCCCGCTTCGGCCACGTGCTCGGCTGCGACGTCCGCGCACGGTGGATAATCTGAAACCAGAACCCGGTGGAAGACTGGCGCTTCCGCGGGAACCCCTTCACCCGGGCCAACTCCGCGACGGAGTCCGGCAACACGCGGGCGATCTCCACGAGCACCTTGTTCGGCAGCACCTTCGACACCGCGCGATCATTGTCCACCGCGATGGACTGTCGTGCCAGCCACAGCTCCCGCGCCACCGCCAACTGCTCCGGGCGGGTCAACGTGGACACGCCCTTCGTGTCACGCCAGGTGAGCGTCGCGGGCTCGACAATGTCGGCATGCTCAGCACGAATGTAGGCGAACTCCTCCTCAGCCCACTCCAACTTGCCCTGCTGATCCAGAATCTCCGCCATCGCCTCCGCCAGCTCCAGAAGCAACTCCACATCCAGCGCGGCATAGGACAACCAATTCTCCGGCAGCGGCACCTTCGACCAATCCTCAGCCCCGTGCCCCTTGGCCAGCTGCTGGTCAAACACCTCCGAAATCATGGCCGCGAGATTGACATGATCAAAGCCAGCGAGACGTCCCGCAAGCTCCGTATCAAACAGCGTCCCCGGGTACAGGCCAAGCCACGCGAGACTCGGGAGATCCGACGGAGCAGCATGAATCACCCACTCCTGCCCGTTAAGCACGGGTGCGAGTGCCGCGGTGAACTCATCCCGGAGGCCCTCCGGGGCAAACAACAGCGTGCCGACGCCGCGCCTACGCACCTGGATGAGGAAAGCGCGGTCGTCGAAACGAAAGCCGGAGGCGCGTTCCGTATCAATGGCAATGGGACCCGTGCCCGCCAACAGCCTTGCTGCAGCAGACTCGAAATCTTCCACCGTGTCCAGCACCGCCGGAATCCCCTCACGCGGGGCAGACAATTCAGACGCCATGCCACTAACGCCCAAGCTGGGTGACGCCCTCCGGCGGCAAACCGGCCACATTAGCCAACACGCGCGAAAACGCCGCCACGTGCGGAGCCAAATCAATACCCTCCGCCGTCCACGACGCGCGCATCTCCAATTGATGAGACCGCGGCGGGCCACCAATCTCCCCAAAGCGTACCGACGCCGTCGCCGTCACCGTCCCACCCAAATTCGTGTGGTCCGCCCCAGCCTGCGCCAAACCCTCCGTCAGCCACTCCCACGCCACATCCGGCAGCAACGGATCCGCCGCCACCTCATGATCCATATCAGCCTGAATATAGGCAACCAGACGCATCGACCCCGTCCACGCCTCCTCCGCACCCGGATCATGCAGCAGAATCAACCGACCAAAGGCATCGCCCTCCGAATCAGTCGCAATAGCCTCATCATCCTGCTCCACCTCCAGCCCAATCGCATGGCTAAACGGCGCCAAACGCTGCGGCGGACGAATCGTCCCCAACGTAATCTCCGGCCGCAGGGTCGCGCGATGCATCGACTCAACAGCCTCCGAAAACGCCGGAGGAGTCGTATTGCCGGAAATCGTCTCGGTCATCTCGTTGGCGTCCTTAGTCATGTCTTGAGTGGCGCCGGGAGCGGAGCGCTGGGAAGTACGTGAAGACAACTGACTCAGCTTCGGCGTAGCCTCTAGCTTTGCCTTTTGCGTTGCCTTTGGTGTTGTCGAAGTGACATCGTTGAACACGACACCAAAATAACAACCTGCCTGGATAACCCGGGGAGGCGCGCCGATAAGGGAGGGGCGAACTACCTCCCCACCCGTATCCAACTTATGATTGACCCAAGGCCGGATACACGGCGAGTCATTTTCTCGAAAGGACACGTGAGAACTCCGTGAGCAAACTCGATTTCAACGAGCTCAACAGCATGCAGCGCTACACCCAATGGGTCACCTTCCGCGCCATCCCCGGCGCCCTCGGCTCCGAGCGCGACAACATCATCGCCGAAGTCCGCACCTACCTCACCAACCTCGAAGCAGAAGGCAACGTCGTCGTCCGCGGCATCTACGACATCTCCGGCATCCGCGCCGAAGCCGACATCATGATCTGGTGGCACGCCGAAGAATTCGAACAGCTCCAAGAAGCACTCAACCGACTCCGCCGCACCACCGTCTTCGGCCAGGCCGTCGAACTCTTCTGGATCGGCAACGGCCTCCACCGCCCCGCCGAATTCAACCGCTCCCACCTGCCCTCCTTCATCATGGGCGAAGAAGCCGAACGCTGGATCACCGTCTACCCCTTCGTCCGCTCCTACGACTGGTACCTCCTCGACCCCAAGGAACGCCGCCGCATCCTCTCCGAGCACGGCCAAAGCGCCCGCGACTTCCCGGATGTCCGCGCCAACACCGTCCCCGCCTTCGCCCTCGGCGACTACGAATGGCTCCTCGCCTTCGAAGGCCCCCGCCTTGACCGCATCGTCGACCTCATGCACAAGATGCGCTACACCGATGCCCGCCTCCACGTCCGCGAAGAGATTCCCTTCTTCTCCGGCCGCCGCGTGGACGATGTCGCTGAAGTTATTGAGATGCTGCCCTAAATCTGGTTTGTCTCCTGGCCCTGCTCCGGTTCCCCTTGGGGTGCTGGGGTGGGGCCTTGTTGCGGGCCGGTTTCGGGGTTCACGTCGCGATCAGGGCGTCGGGATCTGCCAAAATTCTCGAGAATACGAAAACCGATTCTCCGCGACCTGCGGAAACAATAAGTAACATCATTCATTCTAGAGAATTTTGGCACTCTGCCCTCCGCTCGGCCCTCCGCTCGTCCCTCCATTCGGCCCAAATCACCCCATGAAGAAGCGCCGGGAGCCCTCGATAGGGTTCCCGGCGCCAGTGGATATTACTCAGCTTCCTCCAGCTGCAAGCTGATGGAGTTGATGCAGTAGCGAAGATCGGTGGGCGTGTTGTACCCCTCGCCCTCAAAAACGTGCCCCAGGTGCGATTCGCAGTTGGCGCAGAGAACCTCGGTGCGGGTCATGCCCAGGGAGGTGTCGGTGCGCTCGATGATGCGACCTTCGGCGAGCGGGGAGAAGAAGGATGGCCACCCGCAGTGGGAGTCGAACTTCTCGGTGGAGCGGAAGAGTTCGGCGCCGCAGGCGCGACAGGTGTAGATGCCCTCGGCGGTGGTGTGGGTGTATTCGCCGACGCCGGGCGGCTCGGTGCCGGCTTCGCGGAGGACGTGGAACTCTTCGGGGGTGAGGCGTTGGCGCCATTCGTTGTCGCTGATGAGCTTGAAGTCAGTCATCGTGGTCCCTTCCGTGGTTTTCCGCAGCCGTTACCGATGGCTGCGCGGGCTCAATGCGGGCTCGGTGCCCTTGCCTTTGCTCCAACGCCGTCCGGCATCATCGTATTCCGCGCGCCACCAAGAAAGTGCGCAGGTGGTGATGATGATCAGTAGCATGGCCCAGCCGGCGGTGCCGCGGAAGTATTCGAGCCAGCGGGTGAGGTCGGGGGCTTCGTTGGTGATCCATCCGTCGGGGGTAAGGAAGAGGTAGGCGGCGAGCCAGGCGGGCCAGGTGTGGAAGACGCTGGTGCGCAGCAATAGGGTGAACATGAGGGGGAACAGGGTCATGGAGTAGTACATCTGTCCCAGGGAGGAGAGGAAGAAGACGCCGGTGAGTAATAGGCCGGAGGTGGTGGTGGCCCAGAGGAGGGGGTCGGTGTAGCGCCAGCGGAGGAGCACGATGACGCCGATGCCGACGATTGCCGCGAAGATGAGCCATAGGATTGACTCGAGTGCGGGGGGCATGCCGAAGTAGACGGCGAAGCCGGCGAGTGAGGAGTTGGCGTAGTCGCGGACGTCGCCGAGGTAGGGAACGAGTCTCGTTAGGTAGTCGGAGGCTCCGGGCACGAGTGGCCACGCGACGATATTGAAGGCGACGGGGACGGTGATGCCACCGACGACCGTTTTCCAATCCAGCTTGACGGCTGGGAGGAACAGGAGCGGCGCGAATTGGGGTTTGACCAGGATGGCCAGGCCAATGACGATTCCGGCCCACCAGCTGTGCCCGTGCAGCAGTAGCCACAGGAAGGCCACCAAAGCCAGCAGGAGAATGCCGTTGATGTTGGAGAAGATGAGGGTGTTGCGGACGGATTCGGTGAGGAAAGCCAGCGCGATTGAAGTGGGCCACACCAGTGACCGGAGCGAAAAGCCGAACAGCCTGGTCAGTAGCGCCATGGCCGCCACGATGGCCAGGGCGTTGACGATGATGAATCCCAGCCGTGCGCTATCGAAGTCGGTGGACCAGCCCAGCGGGGTGAGCAGGAGGGTCGCGCCCGGGTTGTAGAGGTAGTGCGGGTCGACGTGGTGGTAGATCTCGTTGTAGACCGGCACGCCGTCGATGGAGCGGCGGATTGCGGAGTAGACGGTGGTGAAGTCGTCTGTCACGGATCCGTTGACGGCCAGGATGAACACTCGGTGCAGGACGAGCATCACGGCTAGGGGCCAGGCGATGGAGTTGCCGATGAAGTCCCACCGCGTGCGGCGGGGTTGCGCCTCGTCCACGCTGTCGGTCAGCGGGGAAGATGCCACCCACAGGCGTTTGAGTCTGGCTGTTGGCGAAGTCACGTGGCTTACCCTATCTGACCTGCTGGCTACCTTAGGGTTCAACACTCCTGCGATAGCGGAGGAAGAGCGTGCTGTCCTTGGTCGCGGCGTGGTAGTCGAGGTTCATCCGCCGGTGGAAGCCGTCCCCGTCCGGACGGACATGGAAAAGCTGCTTATCGACGGGCGCGTTGGCCACCGGTGCCACCGTCAGGTGCCACACGTCAACCAGGTCGGCACCGAACATCATGGCGTAGATCCCTGGCCCACCTTCGCAGGTGACTCGGACAAGACCTTCGGCGTGCAAGGCGCCGAGGATTTCCGCCGGGGTGCCTTCCCCCGTTGCTACGATGCGGGCACCAGCTGCCACAAGAGCTTCTCGACGCCCCGCTAACCGCGGGTCGTCGAGGGCTTCAGCGGGCGCCAGCAGTAGGGGAGCACCAGCCATGACCTGGTGCTCCGGGTCGAGGCTGAGGCTGCGGGTGATGATGGCGATGGGTGTCGCCGAGGCGTGATAATTTTCGGCGATGACGGTGCGGGCGCCGACGAGGATGACGTCAGCCCAGTCGCGCAGGCCCAGCAGGAGCTTCGTGTCGGTTTCATTGCCCAGGGCGCCGGACGTGCCGTCGACCGAAATGCTGCCACCCGGCGTGGTCACGGTGACTGCTCGGAGCTCGGCCACGCCGGGCGGCTGAACCGGGCCGATGAGCTCGGTGAGGTCAAGGTCGGTGGGGTAGGGGCGCGTCATAGGGAAAACGTACCAAAAGTAAAAGCCCAGCGATCATCGCTGGGCTTCATGGAGCGGATGACGAGACTCGAACTCGCGACCCTCACCTTGGCAAGGTGATGCGCTACCAACTGCGCTACATCCGCATCGAGGTTTGATCCTCTGTGCGCGATACTGGGATTGAACCAGTGACCTCTTCCGTGTCAGGGAAGCGCTCTCCCGCTGAGCTAATCGCGCTTGGTCTAACTAGAGGTGGAAACGGGAATCGAACCCGTGTGCACGGTTTTGCAGACCGTTGCCTCACCACTCGGCCATTCCACCGTGGCGTGTTACCGCCTCCGGTATCTTGATGAGAAGATACCAGAGCGGATGACGAGACTCGAACTCGCGACCCTCACCTTGGCAAGGTGATGCGCTACCAACTGCGCTACATCCGCATCGAGGTTTGACCCTCTGTGCGCGATACTGGGATTGAACCAGTGACCTCTTCCGTGTCAGGGAAGCGCTCTCCCGCTGAGCTAATCGCGCGGGTTCATTTCATACCGATTGGCCCGGTGAAATGAGAGCGGATGACGAGACTCGAACTCGCGACCCTCACCTTGGCAAGGTGATGCGCTACCAACTGCGCTACATCCGCACGCACCACGCTGTTGCTTGGTGCGAGACAAAACTCTATCGGTATCCCCATACACAATACAAATCCCCTGGTTGAGGACGATGTCCTCATGTGAGGACGCCCATCAAAGTTACGTTGGTGTCATTTTGGCGGACAACCTGCGGATTAGGAGCCGACAAAGCTGGCAGTGTAAAGTCTGTTAGCGCACGCTACGGCGTTGCGGTCCTATGGCTCAGTGGAAGAGCGTTCCGTTCACACCGGAAAGGTCGCTGGTTCGAACCCAGCTAGGACCACTTTATATCCGTCGGTGGAGCCGACGGATTTTTCTTTTGGTCCAATGTTTTTTGCGCCTCTGACCCACGGTGCTAGCCGGGCTTAGGGGGAATTCAGCTCCGCGGAATAGCAACTACTTCTCAACGGTTGGTAACGTAGCTACACGTAGGTGGCCATCCCGCTGAGCAAGGGTGCTGCTGGATCGGAGGGATACCCACATGACCATGATCGCGCTAGCCATTGCGATTGCTCTAATCTCTGCCCTGGGAGTCCTGCAACTACTCGTGGCAGCGGGCCTCCCTTTGGGGCGATGGGTATGGGGAGGGCAACACCGCGTGCTGCCGCAGCGGTTGCGCCTGAGTAGTCTCATGACAGTGCTGATTTACTTAGTATTTGGGGCCATTCTTCTCTGTCGGGCAGGGGTGTTACCTGGCGGAAGCAACTTGGCGGTGGTGATCCTCACCTGGGCGCTTTTCGCATTTTTTGGGCTGAGCGTCTTGGTGAATGGGATTTCACGAAGCCCAGCCGAACGGTGGACGATGACGCCGATAAGTGCCGCACTGGCGGTAGCAACATTGGTCATTGCCCTCGGCTAGCCTGCAGGCCTTCTTCATTACCCACTCGCTTTCTTTTGGGGCTGCGAGTCGGGTGTTTCATGGGGTGGTAGTCAAGGCCTTTTTGACCTGCCACGCATGCACGGGCTGTGGCAAATTGCCTATTTAGCTGGGGATATATTAGTAGCTGACCGATGAGAAGTTGTTCCGATTCCACGTAGATGAAAGTAGGTCTACGATTCTGTCCATGTCGTTTCGCTGGCGCGTTCGCCCTACAACCGGGGTTGCCATGGGCTTCCTCGGCGTCATCGTGGTGGGCACTGTCGTATTGATGTTGCCGTGGGCGTCGAGAAGCACTCCGACATCGTTCCTTGATGCTCTTTTTACCGCGACCTCTGCGACGTGTTTGACGGGCCTGATCACGGTGGATACAGCTCAGCATTGGTCGGCGGCCGGGCAGGTCACGATCATGGTTCTCATTCAGCTGGGTGGCCTGGGGTTCATGACTTTAGCTTCGCTGTTGGGGCTGTTTCTGGCCGGGCGTCTTGGTTTGCAACAGCGGTTGGGGGCGAGCGCGGAAGGGCGAGGAGTCGACCTCGGGGAAGTGTCCTGGGTTATTAGGGCAACGATTATCTTCACGCTGGTCGTGGAAGTGGTGGTCACCGTTGTGTTGGCCCTCCGCTTTCACGTGGGTTATGGGTACTCCTGGGGGAGGTCGTTGTGGGAGGGGTTGTTTCACGCGATTTCGAGCTTCAACAATGCTGGGTTTGCCCTGTATACCGACAACGTCATGGGGTTTGTTGCCGATGCGTGGGTGCTGCTGCCACTGGCGTTTTCCCTCATGGTGGGCGGGTTGGGCTTTCCTGTGTTGCTGGAAGCTTATCGACGCACGCGTGGCATTCTGTTGGGCTTCCACCCGCGACGGTGGAGTCTGACGGCGAGATTCACGTTCGTCGGCACGCTGTTTCTCACGGTTAGCGGAACGTTGCTGTTTGCTGTCGCCGAATGGCGCGGAGCCTTTGCCCACTTGGGCTCCCCTGGGGCCAAGATCCTCAACGCCTTCTTTGCCAGCGTGAGTCCACGCACCGCCGGATTCAACGCGGTGGACTACGCCGATTTTCACCCGTCGACGCTGTTGGGTACCGATTTTCTCATGTTCATCGGCGGTGGCTCGGGCGGTACGGCGGGTGGCGTGAAGATCACCACGGCGGCCGTACTCCTCGCCGCCATCATCGCCGAAGTGAAGGGGCGCGACGCGGTCTCGGTGCACGGTCGCTCGATTGAGGGAAGGATCATTCGTCAAGCGTTGGCTGTGTTGACCGCCGCCGTGGGAATGGTGGGGCTATCCACCATGGCGATCCTCTTCCTCGCCCCGCAGTTCACCACTGACCAGATCTTGTTCGATGTAGTGAGCGCCTTTGCCACGGTGGGCCTATCCACGGGCATCACACCGTATCTACCGGCCCCGGCGCAGCTCATCCTCATCGTGCTCATGTACGCGGGCCGGGTGGGACCTCTCGTCCTCGCGTCGGCGCTCGCGGGCCGCTCACGTCCGCGACAGTTTGAATACCCAGCAGAAAGGCCGTTCATTGCTTAAACAATTTCGCCAGTCATCTCAGGAGAGCGGGCCGGTCTTCATCCTGGGTCTCGGCCGCTTCGGACGTGCCCTCGGGGCGGAGCTCATCGCCGGGGGCGTGGAAGTCCTGGGCGTCGATGCTGACTCGAAAATCGTTCAGGAGGTGTGCGCAACCTTTGACCATGTCGTCACCGCTGACACGACCAACCCCGAGGTCCTGCGACAGCTGGGGATTGAAGAGTCGAGCCGGGTGGTCATCGCCATCGGCCGGAAGATAGAGAATTCCCTCCTGACTGCCTCCGCGGTGGTGGACATGAACGTCGCGTCGGTGTGGGCGAAGGCCGACAACGACGCGCATGCGAAAATCCTGCGGCAGATCGGTGTCCATCACGTCATCAGGCCCGAGGCCGATTCGGGCCGCCGAGTCGCTCACCTCATGGGCGGACGCCTGCAGGACTACCTGGAATTCGATCGGGATTTCGCCGTAGCAAAGATAGCCCCGCCCGTGTCAGTACTGGACCGGACGGTCGAAGACATCCACACCCGCACGAAGGGGAAGATCCAGATCCTGGCACTGCGGGACCCGGATGGGTGCTTCCACCGGGCGGAAAACGGCGATGTAGTTCGACCTGGCAGCTTGATCATCGTGGCCGGCCGGGTGAGCACGATCGAGGATTTCGCCGGCCAGAGCTGAGTGTGCGGCAGATCACGAAAGTGATGCCGAGTAGGCTTCCTGCAGGTAGGCAATCGAAAATGAATAAAACATGGCTGCGGCCGCGCTGACGGCAGGGAACTAGAAGAAGGGGTTGTCCGACTGCTCTAATGATGCTCGCACTGAGCGAGTATCGTGACCCCCAAACCAGTGAAGGTAGTTAAACAATCGTGAAGTTGTCCCGAATCTCTGTGGCACCCAGCGCCGTTGCCGTAGCAACAGCCGGACTCTTGCTCGTCGGTGCTCCGGCCGCATTCGCCCACGACTCGGTCATCGGCGGCGACCCCGCCAATGAGGCCGTGTTGGAGGAATTCCCCGACAAAGTGACCCTGGAATTCTCCGGCAACATCAAAGATGACTTCAACACCTTTGCCATCTCCGACGTAGATTCTGGCGACATCCTCTTCACCGGGGAACCGACCACGGATGGACGTTTCGCCTCCCTCGAGCTGCCCACCGACCTCAACCCCGGCGCCGGTGACTACCGCATCGGGTTCCAGATCACCTCCTCCGACGGACATTCCACTCGTGGAATGACGACCTTCAGCGTGGTTGAGGGAGAAGCGGAGACGACGGCTCCGGCGGACGTCGATAGTGAGCAGCCGGCGGATACCGCAACGGAGCAGGGCATGGGCACGTGGCTGATCGCTGGCTTGGGAATTGTCGCTTTGCTGGGAGTCATCGCCATGGTGATTTTCCGGGGCCGAAACAACACATAGGAGCATCAATGTTCACTCGCGGTCGAATCGCAATTTCTGCCATCGCCATCGCTGGGCTCGCACTAGCTGGCTGCAGCCCCTCGGGGGAGAGCGCCTCCGAGTCGAAGGTTAACACCGCAACCTCTGCGGCCGCCCCCTCAACCGGCGCCCACGACAACGCCGAAGACACCCTCACCTTTACCGACGGCGTGGTCCGGGCCAAGGGCACAGACAAAGACATGACCGGCATTTTCGGCGTCTTCCACAACTTCAGTGACTCCGAGGTCACCGTCGTCGGCTTCAAGGCTGGATTTGACGATGCCACATACGAAATCCACGAGGTGGTCGATGGGGTGATGCAGCAGAAGGAAGGCGGCATCACCATCCCGGCTGGCGGTACGCATGAGCTCAAGCCGGGTGGCGACCACATGATGATCCTCGACCACAAGGAAGAGATTCCCGCGGGCGATGAGATCGACCTGGTCATCGAACTGGGCGACGGCAGCACCGTCGAGGTAGACAACGTCCCCGTGCGCACCATGAACTCGGGCGATGAAAACTACGGCGAAGACGGCGACTTGGTCGGGCATTCTCCCGCCCACGATTCTCACTAATTAAAAGGAGCGCGAGTTCATGTCGGGGATTTCCCGTCGAGGCTTCCTCACTGGGCTTGGAGTCACCGCGGGCGGCGCGGCACTAGTCAGCTGCGCCGCCGGTGACGAAGAACAAGCCGTGATGTCCCAAGGGCACGACACGGATGCGTATCTGCAGGACGCCATCGTTGCTTTCGATGATGTCCATCAGGCCGGAATTGACACGCCAGCCCAGTCCACCCTCAACCTCATTGGCTTCAATCTCGTCGATGGAGTGGATCGGGCCGGGCTCACCCGGCTCATGCGATCGTGGACTCAGGACTCGCGTTCGATGTGCACGGGGGAAACACCCCTCGGCAGCCTCGAGCCGGAGCTGATGGTCGCCCCGGCCAACCTCACCATCACCTGTGGCCTGGGTGAAGGCGCGTTCTCCAAGGCCGGCCTGGAGGCAGAAAAGCCCGAGTGGCTCGCGCCCATCAAGGCATTCCAGCGAGACAAGTTAGAGCCCGCGTGGGGCCAAACCGACCTCGTGATCCAGATCTGCTCCGATGATCCGCTCATGGTCTCCCACGCCACTCGGCACCTCGTGCGGACCGGCATTGACTACGCCACGGTCGCCTGGATACAGCAGGGTTTCCTGCATGCCAATGGCTCCGTCGAAGCGGGCACCACCCCGCGCAATCTCTTCGGTCAGGTCGACGGCACCGTCAATCCCCGCAGTGCAGAGCAATTCGATGAGCAGGTCTGGATCGATGATGCACCCGCCGGGCAGCAAGGATCAACGTGCCTGGTGGTGCGTCGCATCAACATGAACATGGATACCTGGGAAATGCTCGATCGCGGCTCCCGGGAGGAGTCCGTAGGACGACGACTGGACAACGGTGCCCCCCTGACCGGCGAAAACGAGTTTGATGAGCCGGACTACGCGGCCGTCGATAAGTATGGTTTGCCGATCATTGACAAAGACAGCCACATGGCTCGCTCGAAGCCCGCAGACGGCCACCCAGAGCAGCGACTTCTGCGGCGCGCCTACAACTACGACCTCGCTCCCGAGCCGGGCAGCGAGCAGCTGTCCAACTCGGGCCTAGTGTTCATCTGCTTCCAGCGCGACCCGATTACCCAGTTCACCGCCATCCAGGAACGACTGGATGAATCGGATCGACTCAACGAGTGGATCACTCACATTGGATCGGCCGTCTATTGGATTCCACCCGGGACCAGCGCCGACGGGCGAGAGCGGGATCGTTTTTGGGCAGAAAGTGTGCTCGCGGACTCTTAACTCTGGTCGTGTGTGGGCGAGGGGGTAGGATAATCGACGAACGTTTTGCGGCCTTGGTCGCACACGTGCCCACATGTTGAGCAGGCGGCGGCCAGGTATGCCGCCGCCTGCGCGAGCGCAGTTAGGAGCGCAGCACAACCATGGTGAATGTCACCTCTGTCATCGAGCATCCCTCCTTCCACGTCGAAGCAGGTACTGCTGTCGGAACGGCCATGCGGGAGCTGGAACTCCCCAACAAGGGCGCCGACGCTATCGTCTGCGTGAAGGATGCGGAGGGCAACCTCAGGGACTTGTCTCACGTGCCGGATACAGCTGGTGAATTCACCCCGGTTCCTGCGAACTCGCCGGAAGGTCGCAGCGTCATTCGTCACTCCTGCGCGCACGTCCTCGCTCAGGCCGTGCAGGCGGAGTTCCCGGGTACGAAGCTCGGCATCGGACCGGCCATCGAGAACGGCTTTTATTACGATTTCCAGGTCGCGGAACCCTTCACCCCGGAAGATCTGAAGACGCTGGAAAAGCGGATGAAGAAGATCATCAAGTCCGGCCAGCGCTTCGAGCGACGCCTCTATGCCTCCGCTGAGGCGGCGGCGGAGGAACTGAAGAACGAGCCCTTCAAGCTGGAGCTCATCCAGGACAAGGGCAACGTTGACCCCAATTCGGATGAGGCGACGGAGGTCGGCGCCGGTGATCTCACCGCCTACGACAACGTCAATCCCCGCACGAATGAGGTCGAGTGGTCGGATCTGTGCCGCGGACCGCACATCCCGACGACGCGCTACATTCCGGCGTTCGCGCTGACGCGATCCTCGGCGGCGTATTGGCGCGGCAATCAGGACAACGCTGACCTGCAGCGCGTGTACGGCACCGCCTGGGAGACGAAGGAGGCGCTGGAGGAGTACCAGCTCATGCTGGCTGAGGCGGAAAAGCGCGATCACCGCCGCCTGGGCAACGAGCTGGATTTGTTCAGCTTCCCCGATGAGATTGGATCCGGCCTGCCCGTCTTCCATCCCAACGGGGCGATCGTCCGCCAGGAGATGGAGGAGCACTCGCGCCGCCGCCACATCGAAGACGGCTACTCCTTTGTCACCACCCCGCATATCACCAAGGCGGACCTGTACGAGAAGTCGGGACACCTCGGCTTTTACAAGGACGGCATGTTCCCGCCGCTGCAGGTCGACGCGGAGTATGACGCCGAGGGCAAGGAAACGAAGCCGGGCCAGGATTACTACCTCAAGCCCATGAACTGCCCGATGCACAACCTCATCTTCGATTCCCGGGGCCGTTCCTACCGTGAGCTGCCGCTGCGCCTGTTCGAGTTTGGCACTGTGTACCGCTATGAGAAGTCCGGCGTGGTTCACGGCCTTACCCGTGCCCGCGGATTCACCCAGGACGATGCCCACATCTACTGCACGGATGAGCAGCTGGAGCAGGAGCTGACCAGCGTCCTTGACTTCATCATCTCCTTGCTCAAGGACTACGGCCTCGACGATTTCTACCTGGAGCTTTCCACGAAGGACCCGAAGAAGTTCGTGGGATCCGATGAGATCTGGGAGCGCTCCACCGATATCCTGCAGCGAGTGGCCACCAACTCTGGGCTGGAGCTGGTGCCGGATCCGGAAGGCGCCGCGTTCTACGGCCCGAAGATTTCCGTCCAGGCGCGCGACGCGATTGGCCGAACCTGGCAGATGTCGACGGTGCAGCTCGACTTCAACATGCCCGAGCGGATGAACCTGGAGTACACCGCCTCGGATGGCACGAAGAAGCGTCCGATCATGATCCACCGCGCGCTGTTCGGTTCCATCGAGCGGTTCTTCGGCGTGCTGCTGGAGCACTACGCCGGCGCCTTTCCCGTGTGGTTGGCTCCGCACCAGGTCATTGGCATCCCCGTCGCGGACGATTTCTCCCCACACCTGGAGAAGATCACCGCCCAGCTGCGCAAGCGGGGCATCCGCGCTGACGTGGATACCTCCGATGATCGGATGCAAAAGAAGATCCGCAATCACACCACCGGCAAGGTGCCCTTCATGCTTCTGGCGGGTGCCCGCGATGTGGAAGCCGATGCGGTGAGTTTCCGTTTCCTCGACGGCACCCAGGTCAATGGCGTGCCCGTGGACGAAGCCGTGGAACTCATCGATGCGTGGGTGAAGGAGCGCATTAATGACCAACCGAGTGAGCAGTCTCTTGCAGCCCGCCGCTAATTCACCCTCGGAGAACGGGACCTACGTCGACACCGGCATCGGCATTGATGATCCGCTGACCCGCCTGTGGGCGCCGTATCGGATGGGCTACATCCAGAAGTGCCCGGAGGATGGCGCGCTCAACCGCCCGGCCGACCCATTCTTGGTGGCCCCGCAGCTCACGGACGAGGAAGCCCTCATCATTGCCCGCGGCGAAACGGTGTACGCGATCCTCAACTTGTACCCGTACAACGCCGGCCACCTCATGGTGATTCCTTATCGCAAGGTAGCCAATCTGGAGGACCTGACGGCGGAGGAATCCCAGGAGCTCATGGCGTTTGCTCAACGGTCGGTGCGTGCGCTGAAGATGGTGTCCCGGCCGGAGGGGATCAACGTGGGCTTTAACCTTGGCAAAGCTTCCGGCGGCTCGGTGGGGGATCACCTGCACATGCACGTGGTTCCTCGCTGGTCGGGTGATGCCAACTTCCTCACCATTCTCGATGGCACGAAGGTCCTCCCGCAGCTGCTTAGGGATACGCGGGCGTTGTTGGCCAAGGCCTGGATCGAGTTGGACGATGCTTAGCGTGCACGGCCGCAAGCCGGCCGCGGTGATCGTCGAGCCCGCCGCAAAGGCGATGCTCAAGTTGGGTCTGAGCCCCAATATCGTGACGGTGGCGGGTGCCATTATCACCATCGCTATCGCCGTGGTGTTCATTCCCACTGGTCACCTCGTGTGGGCGGCGGTGTTGTCGGGGTTGTTCGCCGCCTTCGACATGGTTGATGGCACGATGGCCCGGCTGCGCGGGGGTGGCACGAAGTTCGGTGCGACCCTAGATGCGACGTGTGACCGCATCACCGACGGCGCCTTGTTCGCCGCCATCACGTGGTGGCTCATCTATTCCTATGACGCGCACCCTTCGTTGGTCATTGCCTCTTTGATCGTCCTCGTGTCTTCTCAGGTCATTAGCTACGTCAAGGCCCGCGGTGAGGCGAGCGGTTTCACTATGGTCGGTGGCCTGGTTGAGCGGCCCGAGCGGCTTATCCTCGGCCTGGGTGGCATTGGCCTCCAGGGGCTGGGCGTGCCTTATGCCATCGACATCGCGTTGTGGATCCTGGCGGTTGGCTCCATCATCACCATCGTCCAGCGCCTGGTCATTGCGGCGAAATCGCCCAATGCCCAAGATGTCATCGCCCCGCCAGCCGGGGCTAAGGAGGCTGCCCACTGATGCGGGCCAGCCTCGATCCCGTGGCGCTGGGCTACCTGGCCGGTTGGTCGTTGGTGCGCCGCGTGCCGCTCCCGGTGGCGCAACGCTTGTTCCGCTGGGGTGCTGACCAGGCCAGCAAGCAGGGCATGGGAATGGAGCAGCTGCGCAAGAATCTCACCCGGGTGGTCGGGGCGGAGAACGTCACCGCGGAACTGGTGCGGAATTCCGTGCGCTCTTATGCCCGCTATTGGCTGGAAGCTTTCCGCCTCCCGTCGATGAAGGATGATCCGCGGCTGCTCGGGCAGCTGGTTGATAGCGTCGAGGGCCTGGAGTACCTCGATGCGTCGATTCAGTCCGGGCGCGGTGTCGTGCTCACGCTCCCGCACTCGGGGAATTGGGATATGGCGGGGTTGTTCCTCGTCCATCAGTTCGGCCAATTTGCCACTGTCGCAGAGCGGCTCAAGCCGGAGGAGCTTTTCGATGCTTTCGTGGAGTATCGCCAGTCCCTCGGCTTCGAGGTCTTAGCCCATGCGGGCGGTCAGCCGCCCTTTCCGCGCCTGCGGGAGGTGCTCATCGACGGCGGCGTCGTCTGCCTGCTGGGGGAGCGCGACCTCAAACAACACGGTGTTCCGGTGCAGTTTTTCGGCGAGGCCACCACCATGCCGGCGGGTCCGGCCCAGTTGGCGGTGGAGACCGGGGCGGCGCTTCACGCCGTCCACTGCTGGTTCACACCCGATGGGTGGGGTTTTTCCGTCTCGCCGGAGGTCACCGTGGATGAGCTTGGTCCCACGACCCAGCGCGTCGCGGATCACTTTGCCGCCAACATTGCCCAGCACCCAGCTGATTGGCATATGCTCCAACCCCAATGGACCGCCGATGTGCGAAGGAGGCGCGGATGAGAATCGGGATCGTGTGTCCGTATTCCTTCGACCTGCCGGGTGGAGTTCAAGCCCACATCCTTGATTTGGCGCAGGAGCTCATCAACCGGGGCCACCACGTCGAGGCGATTGGCCCGGCTAACCCCGACACGGTGCTGCCGTCGTTTGTCACCAAGGGTGGCCGTTCGGTGTCTATTCGCTACAACGGTTCGGTCGCCCGCTTGGCCATTGGCCGGCATGTCACGGAGCGGCTACGAGCGTTCATCACTGAGGGCCAGTTCGATGTTC
Organism: Corynebacterium testudinoris; assembly: GCF_001021045.1. NCBI lineage: Bacteria > Bacillati > Actinomycetota > Actinomycetes > Mycobacteriales > Corynebacteriaceae > Corynebacterium > Corynebacterium testudinoris. The sequence continues at coordinate 1,541,223 of NZ_CP011545.1, read as the reverse complement.
TTCACATCCATGAGCCGAATTCGCCCAGCTATTCCCTCGCCGCCCTGCGCATCGCCACCGGGCCCATCGTCGCCACCTACCATGCCTCCAGTGCGGGCTCGCTCGCGCTTTTGGTCGCCCGCCCGATCCTGCGTCCCTCCTTGGAGAAGATCCGCGGAGGCATTGCGGTGTCGGAGATGGCCCGCCGGTGGCAGGTCGAGCAGCTCGGTGGCGATCCGGTGCTCATCCCCAACGGGGTTGATACGTCCCGTTACGCTGCCAGCCGGGTCCTGCCGACCGACGGCGGCCCAGTTGAGATCGTGTTTCTCGGTCGCCTCGATGAGTCTCGCAAGGGCCTCGACATTCTTCTTGATGCCCTCCGCACCGTCGACCGCGACATCCGCGTCACGGTCATCGGTGGGGGAAAGCACCGCGAGGTCCCCGGGGTGGACTTTGTCGGCCGCGTCAGCGATGACGAGAAGGCCGAGATCCTCGGGCGCGCCGACATCTACGTTGCCCCGAACACTGGCGGCGAGAGCTTCGGCATCGTGCTGGTGGAGGCGATGGCGGCGGGCTGCGCGGTCGTCGCCAGTGATCTGGAGGCCTTCGCCAGCGTCTGCGACGCCGCCTCGGATCATCCCGCGGGCCGGCTCTTTGAGACGGGTTCCGCACCGGCGTTGGCCGCCGCCCTCACAGAGCTTATCGACGACCGCGCGCAGCGCGATCAGCTCATCGCCGCCGGCACTGCGCGTGCCCGGCGCTACGACTGGGACACCGTGGCCAGCGATGTGCTGCAGGTGTACGAGACGGTGGCGGATGGCACCACAGTGGGAGTGGCCCGATGATCTGGTACATCCTCCTGGCCATCATTCTCACGGCCATTGCCCTGTGGGCCTACTTCACCGCCCAGCGGCTTAACCGACTCCACATCCGCACCGACGCGGCGCTGGCCTCCCTGCAGGCGGCCCTGGACCGCCGTGCCGCCGTGGTCGCCGTCGTCCTTCCTGCGGCCCGAGAGATCGCCGCCTCGGCCGAATCGATTCCCCTGGCCAGCGGAAGCTTCGAGGAAAGGATTAGCCGGGAGTCTGAACTGACCACGGCGATGGAGCCGGTGGCGGAGAAGGTGCCCGTCCAATTGGCTGACGCCGACGTCCGCGTGCAGCTAGCCCGCCGTTTTTATAACGAGGCAGTCGCCGATACGCGGGCATTGCGCCTGCGCCCCGCCGTCCGGGTGCTCCGGCTCGGCGGCACCGCGCCGCTACCGGAGTTTTTCGAGTACCGCCCGTGAGGTCGCGAACAAGCGGCGACATTCTTCCACCATCCAGGCCACAGCCCACCACAACAACACGAGCATGAGCACGTTGCGCACCACCAAGAAGGTGAGCGCAATCGCCCCGGACGTCGATTCAATGTACAGGAAGAGCTGGTCGTAGAACAGGGGGAAAATCAATAGGCTCAACACGGCGATGGCGACGGACAGCCACGCCATCTTCCGGACATAGGGGGACGCCGACAGACACAAACACACCGCGATGAGCGGACCGAACCACACCGTGTACTGCGGCGAAAAAACCTTGTTGGTAACGATGAGCACGAGGACCAACACCAGCGCGAACGCGACTGCGGGGCGCGGGTGCCAGCGCTGGGTGAAGAAAAGAAAAGCAGCCCACGCAATCGCCGCCAGGAGAGCGCCGTACATGATCGCGTCGATCACCACGACCGCGACATCGGTACCGGGGCCCACGATCTCAAAACTCTTCGACGCAGCGTAGTCAATCGGGAAAGACTCCGGCCGAAAATGGGCCGCGACCATGAACGGGGTGGCCACGAGGGACTCAATCTGCAGGCCACGGTCGCCCTGGTACTGCAAAGGGCTGAGCAGGCGATCTACCCCGGAGGTGAGGACGGTGATCACGCTCAACGCCGTCAGGGTGCCAAAGAACACGGCCAACCGCACCCACGTGGCAGAAGAGCGCCAGCCGCCCACAAGCGTCGCCGCTAACGCCGCAGGCCAAAGCTTGACGGCCGCAGCGCCCGCGAGCAAAGCCGGAGCAACCCGGGGGTGGCGGGTGAGCAACGCTGCGAATGCCGCAACGAGCATGCCTGGGAAGATATCCAGCCGATAAACCAGGACCGGACCCACGGCGAGGCCGAAAGCACTCCAAAACCATGCCGCCTCAAAGCGGCGGGTACCGCCGAAGCGGAGGAGGAGCGCGAGAAAGACGGCGTCGACAAGCAGACACATGGCGGGAAACGCCAACCGGAACAGCTCCGCATTCTCCCCAGTCACCATGGCAAGCAGGTGGACCGGCCACACCCCGGCGTGCGGGTACTCCGTCATATCAGTGGGATTAGTGCCATAAACGCCAGCGAAATAGTAATCAACATCCCCGAGAGTCTGGGGTTTGATGATCAACAGGGCTATTAACCCGAGACGGGCGATGACCCACCCAAGCCACACGCCGGCCACGGACTTCAGTTTGAACATGTTGGGAATAGTAACCCTGGCACGAATAGAAAGCCGCTTTGGTGTCACTAGATCGACCGCGTGCCGCCTATGGTTGTCGGAACAGACATTGTGGACTCTCGAAGGAGCAAAAGTAGATGAGCAATTTCACATCCGTGGATCAATTCGCGGGCGGCGTCATCATGGACGTGGTCAACCCCGAGCAGGCGCGCATCGCCGCCGACGCCGGGGCCGTCGCCGTCATGGCCTTGGAGCGCGTACCGGCCGACATCCGTGCCGAGGGTGGCGTGTCGCGGATGTCCGACCCCGACATGATCAACGGAATCATCGCGGCGGTGGACATCCCAGTCATGGCCAAGGCTCGCATCGGCCACTTCGTCGAGGCCCAGGTGCTCGAAGCCCTCGGCGTTGATTTCATCGACGAGTCCGAGGTCCTCACGCCCGCCGACTACGCCCACCACATCGACAAACGAGCCTTCCGCACCCCCTTCGTGTGCGGCTCCACCAACCTGGGTGAAGCGCTGCGACGCATCAATGAGGGCGCCGCGATGATCCGCTCCAAGGGTGAGGCCGGTACCGGCGATGTCTCCAATGCCGTCACCCACATGCGCACCATCCGCGCGGAGATCGCCCGCCTGACCACGCTGGCCGAGGACGAACTATTCGTCGCCGCCAAGGAACTGCAAGCCCCCTACGACCTCGTCGTCGCCGTCGCGCGCGAAGGACGCCTGCCCGTCCCGCTGTTCACCGCCGGCGGCGTGGCCACCCCGGCCGACGCCGCCATGATGCGGCAGCTGGGCGCCGACGGCGTCTTCGTCGGCTCCGGCATCTTCAAATCCGGCGACCCCGCCAAGCGCGCAGCCGCCATCGTTGAAGCCGTGAACAACTACGACAACCCTGAGGTCATCGCCCGGGTGTCCGCCGGGCTGGGCGACGCCATGGTGGGCATCAACGTCGATGATCTGCCCGTCTCACACCGCCTGGCCGAGCGCGGCTGGTAGGGCAGGTCTAGCCCGCGATCGACTCAGGATCGTAGGGCTGGCCCATCGCCAGCAAGAGGACAAACACGATCGCGATGATGACCAGCAGGATCACTCCAGAGCGCAGCGGGTGCCGCACGAACTGAGCGAGGACCTTCTCCGGCAGGGTCTGCGGCTGCTCGGCGGGATCGCGGAAGCGCCAGTTCCCCTCGAGTAGGCCCCGTCGTTCGGCCCACAGCGAGTAGGGCCACGCGGCCCAGGGAATGACCGATACGGCGAGGCCCGCGATGCCGTGGGCGAAGGACCAGCGATTATTCACCCACAGCAAGATGGTGATGGCGACGAAGCAGAGAAAGCCGAAACCGTGTATGCCACCAGCGAAGGGCATCACCGCCTCCGTCGTCCCGCTGTACTTGAGGATCATTCCCACGATGAGCACCGTCCAGGTGAACATCTCAGTGGCAGCGGCGAATCGGTGAAGCTTCATCGGTGTCATGATGCTTCATGCTACTGGGTGGCACTTTTTTCCTCCGCGTAGACTCGGCTGCTGAATTGTGGACTAGTTGACCGGAGAAGGAGACTGCCCCGCCGTGAGTGACATTGAGTACATTCTCAGCCTGGAAAAGATCGACCGCGACATCTTCCGCGGTCCGGCGGTGAAATCGACGTTGGCCCGCACCTTCGGCGGGCAGGTGGCAGCTCAGGCGCTCGTCGCGGCGACAGAGACGATTAGCGATGGGGGCAAAGACGTCCACTCCTTGCACGGCTACTTCGTGGCCCCCGGTAAATCATCGGTGCCGACAGTCTTCCTCGTTGATCGCATCAGGGATGGTCGCTCCTTCTCTTCGCGGCAGGTCCGTGCGGTGCAGGACGGGGAAACGATCTTCTCCATGCAAGCTAGCTTCCATCAGCGCGGCGATATCGGTCCCGAGCATTCGGACATCATGCGCGATGTCCCAGGGCCTGAGGAATTAGAACCCTTGGATGGCACCGCGCCCCACAGCTCCCGAGCGCTCCTCGATGAGTGGGGCGATTGGGACATCCGAGTGGTCCCGAGTGACCGCTACGAGCACAATAGGTACACCCCCAGCCAGCAGGTGGTGTGGTTTCGATCCAAACGCCCACTGCCGGACGATGACACCTTGCACGTGTGCACCCTGGCATACATGTCAGACATGACGCTGTTGCATTCTTCCTTGGTTCCACATCCCGGGCATCGGGTGCAGATGGCCAGCCTCGACCACGCGATGTGGTTCCTTCGCCCCTTCCGGACGGACGAGTGGCTGCTCTATGACCAGGTGTCCCCGTCGGCGTCTGCCGGCCGAGCCTTGACCCACGGGCGGATCTTTGACCGGGCCGGCAACTTGGTGGCGATGGTCACCCAGGAGGGTCTCACCCGCACGCTTCGCGACGGCGCGGAATCCATACCGCTGCGTCGTCCCGAAAGCTAAGCAACCTGCTGCGTATAGTGGAGCGAGTCACAACATCAACGACGTCACCGTGCTCCCTGCCGTGTCAGGCAGGTTGAGGGTCGAATGATGGCGCAAGTTTAGAAAGGTAGTGAGCAGATGTCAGGCCATTCCAAGTGGGCAACCACCAAACACAAAAAGGCTGCGAACGACGCCAAGCGGGGCAAAGAGTTCGCCAAGATGATCAAAAACATCGAGGTGGCAGCCCGACAAGGTGGTGGTGATCCATCGGCCAACCCCACCCTCGATGACATGATCAAAAAGGCCAAGAAGGCCTCCGTCCCCAATGACAACATCGAGCGCGCCCGCAAGCGCGGCTCCGGGGAAGAAGCCGGCGGCGCCGACTGGGAGAACATCACCTACGAGGGTTATGGCCCCAATGGTGTGGCCATGCTCATTGAGTGTTTGACGGACAACCGCAACCGCGCCGCCACCGAAGTACGCACGGCGATGAACCGCAATAACGGCAACCTCGGCGAGTCCGGTTCGGTCGCCTACATGTTCACTCGCACTGGCCTCGTCTTCGTGGCCAAGGGGGAGCTGGCCGAAGACGATGTGCTCATGGCCGTCCTCGATGCCGGCGCCGAGGAGGTAGTGGACCTGGGGGAGAAGTTCGAAGTCATCTGCGCGCCGACCGATATTGCCGCCGTCAAGGCTGCCTTGGAAGAAGCTGGAATCGAGGTCGACGACACCGACCAGGATTTCCGTGCCTCCGTGCAGGTGCCCCTGGAGGTGGATGACGCGAAGAAGGTTCTGCGGCTTATCGACGCCCTGGAAGATTCGGACGATGTCCAAAACGTCTACACCAACATGGAGCTTTCCGACGAGGTCATCGCTCAGCTCGACGACTAGTTCCACTTTCGGACAAGTGTGCTATACATTGAGGTGGTTGTGCGTCTAGCAAGATGAACGGAAAGGGCGGTGGGTCGGATGGACCTCAATGGCTTGCGAGTCATGGGCATCGACCCCGGCCTCACCCGCTGCGGCCTTTCTGTCGTGCAAGCTGGACACGGCCGGGCGGTATTCCCCGTCGCCGTTGGCGTGGTGCGCACACCGGCGGCCGAAGATCTCACCGGGCGCCTGCTCCGGCTGTCTAATTCCGTCAACGAGTGGATGGATGACTATCAGCCGGACGTCGTGGCCATTGAGCGAATCTTTGAACGCGGCAACGTCTCCACCGTCATGCACACCGCTCATGCCGTGGGCGTCCTCGTCCTATCTGCTGCTCAGCGCGGGATCCCGGTGCATATGTACACCCCCTCCGAGGTGAAAAAGGCCATCTCGGGAAACGGCCGCGCGGACAAGAAGCAGATGACCATCATGATTACCCGCATCCTGGGTCTCAGTGAGCCGCCCAAGCCTGCCGACGCCGCCGATGCACTCGCCTTGGCTGTTTGTCACTGCTGGCGCGCCCCACTCTTAGCCCGTCAAGCAGCCTTAACCTCCGTTCCCCGACAAGGACAACACCCATGATCGCCTCTTTGCGCGGCCGCGTGCTCTCACTTGGCCTCGACCACGCCGTCATCGAATGCTCTGGCGTCGGCTATCGGGTGGAAGCCACGCCCTCCACTCTGGCCACCCTGCGCCGTGGGGAGGAACAGACGGTGCTGACCTACCTGGCGGTCAAGGAAGACTCGCTGACTCTTTACGGCTTTACCTCCGATGAAGATCGCTCGATGTTCCACCTATTGCAGACTGTGACCGGTCTCGGCCCGCGACTAGCCGTCGCATCCTTATCCGTCATGAACGCAGGCGAGATCTCGCAGGCCATTGCTGGGGGTGATGCCAAGGGATTGCAACGGATCCCCGGAGTGGGCAAACGCATGGCCGAACGCCTGGTGTTGGAACTCAAAGACAAGGTGGCAGCCTTTGCCCCGGCACCCGAAGACGAGGCCATTCAGGTCACTCTTCCGTCGACGGCGGAGGCCGTGGCCGCCCAGGTGACCGAAGCGCTCGTGGGGTTGGGATTCAGCGACCGGATTGCCCAGCCAGTCGTGGAGGGGTTGTTGGCTGATAACCCGGAGCTGGATACCGCGTCAACGTTGCGGGCTGCTCTGTCCGAACTGGGCCGGAAATAGGGGAGTGGCCTGAGCAATGTCGGATATTGAGCGCACAGAGTTCCAGCTGCCTGATTCAATAAAGCCTGCGAGTCGCGCGGTGGATGCGGCTGTCGCGCCGCAGCAACAACCGGGGGAGCAGGATCCCGAAACCACTCTGCGTCCGCGGAGCTTGGACGAGTTCATCGGGCAGCGCAAGGTCCGTGACCAGCTTTCCCTGGTCCTCACCGGAGCTAAGCGCAGGGGAGTCACCCCGGACCACGTTCTCTTATCGGGACCTCCCGGCCTGGGCAAGACCACGATGGCGATGATCATCGCCCAAGAGCTGAACACGAACTTGCGGATGACGTCGGGACCGGCCTTGGAGCGCGCCGGTGACCTTGCCGCCATGCTGTCCAACCTCATGGAGGGCGATGTCCTCTTCATCGATGAGATTCACCGCATCGCCCGCCCGGCCGAGGAAATGCTCTACATGGCGATGGAGGACTTCCGGATCGATGTGATCGTCGGCAAGGGTCCGGGCGCTACGTCCATCCCTCTGGAAATCCCGCCCTTCACTCTCGTCGGCGCCACCACCCGCTCGGGAATGCTCACCGGACCCCTGCGGGATCGCTTCGGCTTTACCGCGCAGATGGAGTTTTATGACGTCAACGATCTGACCCGCGTGGTTACCCGCGCCGCCAAGATCCTCGATCTCACCATCGACCCGGATGCCTCTGTTGAGATCGCTTCCCGCTCCCGGGGCACACCCCGCATTGCCAACCGCCTCCTGCGGCGAGTGCGGGACTTCGCCGAGGTTAACGCCGACGGTCACATCAATCTCTCCGCCGCTCAAGGGGCACTCAAGGTTTTCGATGTTGATGAAGTCGGCCTCGATCGCCTCGACCGCGCCGTCCTCAGTGCACTCATCAAGGGTCATGGGGGAGGGCCGGTGGGCGTGAACACCTTGGCCGTGGCCGTGGGCGAGGAAGCTTCCACGGTGGAAGAAGTGTGTGAGCCTTATCTCGTCCGCGCCGGCCTCATCGCCCGCACCGGCCGAGGGCGGGTGGCTACCGCCTCGGCGTGGCGTCACTTGGGGTTGGTCCCGCCGGAAGGAACCCTCGGGCTGCATTAGGGGATCCCACCTGAGCCAAGTAGTCCTGTGTCCTGGTCGTCTGGCACACTAGGTGACCATGGAATCCCTTCTCCTTGTCCTCCTGTTGGCCGTGTTTCTCCTTCCCTCCTTCTTCATGATGCGCTCCCAGCGTCGTCGCCAGACCGCTATGCGCGAGCTGCAGAACAGTGTTTCCGTCGGTGACCGCATCGTCAACGTCGCCGGTATTCATGGCACTGTCGTCGCGGTTGAGGGCGACCTCGTGACCCTGGAAGTTTCCCCGGGCGTCGAGATGACCATGGACCGCATCGGCGTCATGCGTGTTCTAGAAGCTGCCCCCGTGGAAGAAGTGACGGTGGTCGAGGAGATTGAGGATCACCCCGAAAACCGTTAAACACGGTTCGTTGTTTTCCGGGGTGCGGTCGCTTGTCGCCAACACTCCGGGTTCCTTCCATGACGTAGCATGATGAGCTGTACATCCGCTTCGGCGGTCCCATGCTTGTTTCAACCTGCCACCCCGCCACGCCTGCGCGCGGTTTGAGGGTGGTGCTTGTTCCCAGAGGAGTTACCTCATTGTCCGCATCATCCCGACTCGCCTCCAGCGGTAGTAGTCAGAGGACATGGCCGAAGCGAGCTATCGCGATCTTCGTCCTTATTCTCGCTGTCGTGTACGCCCTCGTGTTTTTCACGGGGGATAGGCAGGCTACCCCGAAACTTGGTATTGACCTGCAGGGTGGTACTCGAGTGACTCTCGTTCCGCAGGGCGATGAGCCGACTCAGGAGCAGCTGTCCCAGGCCCGGGTCATTCTGGAAAACCGTGTCAACGGCATGGGCGTGACCGGCGCTAGCGTCGTCACCGATGGCAACACCCTCGTCATCACGGTCCCGGGCGAGGACACCTCGGAGGCCCGCGCAGTGGGGCAAACCTCTCAGCTGCTGTTCCGCCCGGTCGCTCAGCCCGGAGCGCCGAACATGGCTACCCTGCCGGATGTGCTCGGTGAGATGGCGAATGAGTGGGTCAGGCTCGGGGTCATCACCAAAGAGCAGGCGGACGAGTCGATTGCGGTCCTGGTCAACGCGATCAATACCCAGCAGGCTGAAGGAACCGAGCAGGTTCAGGCCCCGCAGGTCACGGCTACGGCGTTGCCGGATCCGGCTAACTCCATTGAGGCGACTGAGCGGCGTCAGCAGATCACGGAGCAGTTGAGGGCGGATCGTCAGTCGACTGATCCCACCGTGCAGGCAGCGGCCAGCACGCTCCTGCGTTGCGACGCTGTGTCGGATCCCATCTCCGGCACCGACGACCCGTCCCTCCCGCTGGTCACCTGCGAGGCGGCCAGTGGCCAGGTGTACCTGTTGGACCCCGCCCCGCTGCTCGCGGGCGTGGAGGATCCGCAGGGCCCGCGCCTCACCGGCAATGAGATCAGCACGAGCGATCCCATCACGGGCGGCTTTAACTCCCAGACGGGTCAGATGGAGATCAACTTCTCCTTCAAGACCGATGGTTCCCCCAACGGTTCTGAGACCTGGGCGCGGCTGACCACCCAGTACCTCCAGCAGCAGATCGCCATCACCTTGGATTCTCGGGTCATTTCGGCCCCGGTCATCCAGTCGGCGACCCCGTTCGGCTCGGCCACCTCCATCACGGGGCAGTTCACGCAGCAAGAAGCCCAGGACTTGGCCAATAACCTCCGCTACGGCGCCCTGCCCCTCTCCTTCGCGGGTGAGGATGGCGAGCCGGGTGGCACTGCCCAGTCCGTGCCGGCCTCCCTCGGTGCGGCCTCGCTCCAGGCTGGCCTCATCGCTGGCGTTGTCGGATTGCTCCTCGTGGCAATCTTCGTCTTCGCCTACTACCGGGTGTTCGGCTTCATCTCCCTGGCGACCCTGTTTGCCGCGGGCCTGCTGGTCTACGGTTCGCTCATCCTCCTGGGACGCTGGATTGGCTACTCCCTCGATCTGTCCGGCGTGGCTGGCCTCATCATCGGTATCGGTACCACGGCTGACTCCTTCGTCGTGTTCTATGAGCGCGTCAAGGATGAGGTCCGGGAGGGCCGCACCTTCCGGTCGGCGATGCAGCGTGGTTGGGATCGCGCGAAGCGCACCATTGTTACCGGCAACATGGTCACACTCATCGGCGCGGTGGTCATCTACTTCCTCGCGGTGGGCGAAGTGAAGGGCTTTGCTTTCACCCTCGGACTGACCACGGTCTTCGACCTGTTGACCACGTTCCTCATCACCGCTCCGCTCATGCTGCTGGCGGCCCGCAAGCCCTTCTTTGCCAAACCATCGGTCAATGGCATGGGGAAGGTCTTCGAGCTGGCGGAAACGCACCGTCGAGAAGCAGCCGAAGGCGCCACTGCAGACGCAACCACCACCACCGAGGAGAAGTAGATGAGCACCACAACCAACTCACGTGGCACGTTCAATCGCCTCTACACCGGTGAAGGCGGCATCAACTTCATTGGTCGCTCAAGGCTGTGGTACCGCATCGCGGCAGCGCTGGTGATCCTCAGCATCGCGGCGATCGGCTTCCGCGGCTTCGACCTCAGCATCGATTTTGAGGGCGGCACCAAGATGAACATGCCGGCCGCCGAGCTCACCACCGAACAGGTGCAGGAGACCTTCATCGACGCCACTGGTGTCACCCCGGAGATCACCCAGATCGTCGGCTCGGGTGATGCCCGCACGCTGGAAATCAACTCCGAGCGCCTCACTACCGAGCAGGTCGATTCGGCCCGGGCCGCGATCTACGAGCAGTACCAGCCGTTAGATGCGCAGGGGCAGCCCTCGCCTGACGCAATTGGTGATTCGACAGTGTCGGAGTCCTGGGGCTCGACGATTACCCAGCGCATGCTCATCGCGATGGCCGTCTTCCTTGCTCTAGCGTTCCTCTACATTGCCCTCCGGCTGGAGAAAGAAATGGCGGCGGCGGCGATGATCGCCCTCGTCATCGATGGCATTGTCATCGCCGGCATCTACGCCGTGTTCGGCTTCGAGGTATCCCCGGCGTCGGTCATCGGCTTGCTCACCGTGCTGTCCTTCTCCATCTACGACACGGTCATCGTCTTCGACAAGGTGCGGGAAAACACGGCCGGGGTGACGGACTCGCGGCGTAGTACCTACGCGGAAGAGGCGAACCTGGCGGTCAACCAGACGGTCATGCGCTCGATCTCTACCTCGGTGATTTCCGCGCTGCCGATCATTGCCCTCATGGTGGTCGCCGTCTGGATGATGGGCGTGGGCACACTCAAGGATCTGGCGCTCATCCAGCTCATCGGCGTCGTGGAAGGTGTCTTCTCGTCCATCTTCTTGGCCACCCCGATCCTCGTGTCGCTGGCTAATCGCCGGAAAGACATTCGCGCCCACAACCAGGAAGTTGCGGATTACCGCAACGGCATCGTTGACGGTGAGGAGGCGACGGACGTCGACGACGCGGACGTCGATAAGCGGACCGTGGCTTCTCCGACGGCTCCTCCGTCAGTGGGAACCAGCTGGCGGCCTGAACGCCGCTAGTCCCTGCGCCTATAATGATTTGATCATTGGAGAATTGGGCGAAGGAAGCGGGGCCTTGGTGGCACGACGATCTTGGCAAACGATTGTGGCGGCGGCGCTGGTAGCGGCAACCGTCGGCCTCAGCGCTTGCACGCCCGGCGACGGCGAGGGCGCTGATACGGACCAAAAGTCCAGCACAGAGCACTTCGGCTACCTGGTGGATACCCAGCTGGTGACCACGAATGCGGGCACTGTCGTCGGCGCATCCTCCAACACCGAAGCACTGTCGGGGCGGCTCTACCCGGCCGTTTTCGTGCCCGGGCCATCGGGGCAGATGATTCCCAACTCGGACATGGTGCAGACCCAAGTGCTGCCGGGGGTACATCGCAAGGTCATCTACACCCTCAGCGACAACGCGCAGTACTCCGATGGCACGCAGATGACGTGCACCGATTTTCTGTTGTACGTCGTCGCCGGCCAAAACCCCGACCTGTTCGGATCGCACCTGCCGCTGACGAAGCAGGTGAGCAACATTGAGTGCGAACCAGGAGTCAAGCGGTTCACCGTCGAGTTTGGTGATGACGGTGGTGGACGCTGGCGTCATCTCTTCGGCCCTGGATCGGTGATGCCCGCACACGCGATCGCCAGGAAAGCTGGCATGAGCGTGAATGATCTCCACGGGGCGCTGCGCAATCGTGACGTAGCGGCGCTGCAGGAGCCGGCCCGGATCTGGCGCGATGGTTTCAGCCTCCAGGAGTTCGACCCGGAACTGCAAGTCAGCTCGGGGCCGTTCGTGGTGGAGCGAGTCGGTGCGGACGGCGAGGCAATCCTCGGCGTCAACCCGCATTATTACGGCGACAGCCCGCGCCAGGACAGCCTCGTCGTGTGGCCGCACACGGCAGACCCAGCCCAGCTGGCCGAGGTCGGTGCTCTGCGCATCGCGGATATTCGCAGCGAGAACCCAACATGGGTGAATCGGGATGACCCGACGAACAAGTTCATCATTGAGGCGCAAGCTGGTGATCTCACGGACACGCTCATGCTCGGCGAGCTGGGGATATTCCAGCAGAGGACGTCACGCGCGGCGTTTGCGGCATGTGTGGACCAGGCGGCAGTGGCGGGGGCATCGTCCGAAGTGTCTGGCATTGAGGTGCCGCCGGTGCTGTTGCGCACCGTCATGCACCATGACCCCGTGACGGCGCAGATGCAGGATATTACTGACCGCCAGGCGGGCGTGGATATCCCCAAGGCGAGTGTGCTCGCCGGCTACACCATCCGGATTGGCTACCCCGGCCCGGATGAGCGGAAGGCGGCGATGGTGCAGGCGATTGCGCGTTCCTGCGAACCCGCCGGAATCACCGTGGTGGATGCTTCCGCCGAGGGATCGACCATGGCCGACATGCCGCGGCGGGAGACCTCCGAGTGGGGCGGACAATTCATCACTGAGGGCACGGTGGATGCGGTTCTCAGCGCGGTGGATCCCCTCGCTGAGTACGGCACGGTGTCGGCGCGTGCCCCGGAGATTGACGGCCTGCGCGCGGCGGAGGACTATCTCTGGGAGGAAGTTCCCACGATCCCGCTCTCAGCCCAACCCCGACGATTCGTGATCGACCGCACAGTGGGTAACGTAGTTGTGTACACGGGACTGGCCGGTATTGGCTGGAACATGGACCGCTGGCATGTGAGTGAGGACGGCAATGCTCGATAAGATGTCGAATCAGGATAGGAAGTACGCCACGGCCAAGGAGGCCCTCGCGGAAAAGATCCGGTTGGTGCAGGATTTCCCAGCTGAGGGCATCTTGTTCGAGGACCTGACACCAGTGCTTGCCGACGCCGATGCTTTCCACATCGTCGTCGACGAACTCGCCGCCGCCTGCCGCGACCTCAACGCCGATCTCATCGGCGGGCTTGACGCCCGCGGCTTCCTGCTCGGCTCCGCTGTCGCCTACGACTTGGGGCTGGGCATCTTGGCCATCCGCAAGCGGGGAAAGCTCCCACCGCCGGTCCATTCCCAGGAATACCAGCTGGAATACGGCACCGCCGCCCTCGAGATCCCTGCCGATGGGCAGGATCTCCAGGGCAAGCGGGTTGTGCTTGTCGACGACGTCCTGGCCACCGGTGGCACACTCGTCGCCGCCCGCAAACTCATTGAAAAGTGCGGGGGAGTCGTTGTCGGATACGTCGTTGTCCTCGAAGTACCGACGCTAGGGGGTCGTGAGAAGCTCACCGGCTCGCCGCTGGTGGTGATCAACGCATGACGCAGGAACGCCCCCGCAATCGATCCAATGTCGGCGTGCGCAGCATGTCCGCGCGCCTGGCCCGCAGCCTCACCGGCAACCGCGGTCGCACCAACCCGGTCCTCGACCCGCTGTTGTCGATCCACCGGCAGTTCCACCCCAAAGCCGACGCCGAGTTGCTCAGCCGCGCCTACGAAACCGCCGAGCGCCTCCACGACGGGGTGTTCCGCAAATCCGGTGACCCCTACATCACCCACCCGCTGGCCGTGGCCACCATCGCCGCCGAAATTGGCATGGACACGACCACGCTCGTGGCTGCCTTGCTCCATGACACCGTCGAAGACACCGACTACGGCCTGGAGCAGCTCACCGAGGAGTTCGGCGCTGAAGTTGCCCGCCTCGTCGACGGCGTGACCAAGCTGGACAAAGTCGCCCTCGGCGCGGCCGCGGAGGCTGAGACGATCCGCAAAATGATCGTCGCCATGGCCCAGGACCCACGTGTCCTCGTGATCAAGGTCGCCGATCGCCTGCACAACATGCGCACCATGCGTTTCCTCCCGCCGGAGAAGCAGGCCAAGAAGGCTCGCCAAACCCTCGAAGTCATCGCCCCATTGGCGCATCGCCTGGGCATGGCCAACGTCAAGTGGGAGCTCGAAGACCTCTCCTTCGCCATCCTCTACCCCAAGAAGTACGACGAGATCGTCCGCCTCGTCGCCGACCGCGCCCCCTCCCGAGATCGGGCCCTCAAAGAGATCATCGAGCAGGTGACCTCCGCTCTCCGGGAAAACAACATTGAGGCTGAGGTCGCTGGGCGCCCCAAGCACTATTGGTCGATCTATCAGAAGATGATCGTCCGCGGCCGTGACTTCGATGAGATCTTCGACCTAGTCGGAATCCGCATCCTCGTGGACACCGTGAACAACTGCTACGCCGCTATTGGCGTGGTCCACTCGATCTACTCGGCTCTGCCCGGTCGCTTCAAGGACTACATTTCCTCGCCTCGCTTCGGTGTCTACCAGTCCCTCCACACCACCGTGCTCGCCGATGGCGGCAAGCCCCTCGAAGTCCAGGTCCGCACCAACGAGATGCACTACAACGCCGAATTCGGCGTGGCCGCGCACTGGCGCTACAAGGAGACCAAGGGCTCCCACAAGGGCGACCGCGAAGAAGTCGACCAGATGGCGTGGATGCGCCAGCTGCTTGACTGGCAGAAGGAAGCCGCCGACCCCAACGAGTTCCTCGATTCCCTCCGCTACGACCTCACCGCCAAGCAAATCTTCGTTTTCACCCCCAAGGGCGATGTGGTCAACCTTCCCGCCGACTCCACGTCTGTGGACTTTGCCTACGCAGTCCACACTGAGGTGGGGCACCGCTGCATTGGCGCCAAGGTCAACGGCAAGCTCGTGGCACTGGAATCGAAGCTGAAGTCCGGCGACCGAGTCGAGGTCTTCACATCGAAGGACCCCAACGCTGGCCCTTCCCGGGACTGGCAAGATTTCATCGTGTCCCCGCGGGCCAAGGCGAAAATCCGTCAATGGTTTGCCAAGGAACGCCGCGAAGAGCATCTCGACGCCGGCCGTGACGCCCTCGCCGCCGAAGTCCAGCGCGGTGGCCTCCCGCTGCACCGCCTCTTCACCGCGCAGTCCATGAAGACCGTGGCCACCCAGCTGCATTATCCCGACGTCGATGCCCTCTATACCGCCATCGGCGCGGGTAATGTCTCCGCCCAACATGTGGCCAATCAGCTCATGGCCATCTTCGGCGATCAAGACGACGCCGTCGATGCCCTTGTCGCGCGCTCGCCCATTTCGGAGATCATCAGCTCCCAGGCAAAGGCGGCGGATTCCGAGTCCGGCACCGGCATCCTCGTCGAGGGAAGCCCTGACGTCATGGCCAAGATGGCCAAATGTTGCCAACCGGTCCCGGGCGATGACATCTTCGGTTTCGTCACCCGTGGCGGGGGAGTCTCTGTCCACCGCACCGACTGCACCAACGCTGACAAGCTCAAGGAAGAACCTGAACGCCTTATCCAGGTCTCCTGGGCGCAACAAAGCGTTCAGGGCGGAGCGTTCGCCGCAACGCTGCAGGTCGAAGCGTTGGATCGCCAAGGCCTGCTCTACGAGATCACCCGCGTTTTCAGCGAGCAAAAGCTCTCCGTCATGTCGATGAACTCGCAGGCCTCCGACGATCACATCGCCATGATCCGCATTACGTTCACTGTCTCTGACACCAAGCAGCTCGGTCAGCTGTTGACGACCCTGCGCAACACCGAAGGAGTCTTCGACGTCTACCGCGTCAATTCCTAATATCAACGCGTAACGTGGGCAGGCGTGGATAGGCTGCTTGGTGAACTGACCATCGAACCCTGGCGGATACCCGTCGTCGTCATCTCCGCCGTGGGTATCTATTTGGGCTTCATGGTGTTGGTGAAGCTCTTCGGCTCCCGGGTACTCACCTCGATGACTGCTTCCGACGCCGTCGTGGTCATCATGTTCGGCGCTGTCGGTGGTCGTGTCATCCTGGGGCACCCGCCGACCCTTGCGGCTGGCCTGATCGGTTTGCTGACACTGATGCTTCTCGAAGCCGCCTTTGGCACCCTCCGCCGCTACACCGGCTGGGGAAAGATGATTAACCGCCAAGCCGTTCTCATTGTCGCGCACGGTGAACTCCAGTCCGACCTCATGCGTCAAGCCCACGTCAGCCGCACAGACGTGTACACGGCGGTGCGACGAGCTGGTCTGGGATCGTTGGACCTTGTGCAGGCAATGTTCCTTGAACCCACCGGCACCCTCTCCCTCATCCGGACGGGTCAGAGCATTCAGCCAGAGATTCTCCGCAGCGTTCAGGGGGCTGAGCGACTGGAGAGTGGGAAGGCTTCTTAGATCGGTGGTGGCTCGGGTTTGGGCGGGGGACCGGCCCGTTCCACCTCATCGGCCCTTTCTGCTTGGGACTGGGCCCTGATCCTCGCGCGGCGTTTTTCTATTCGTTGAGATACTGTCTGCATCCATCGCCGCTCGCTGTCTGCCAGCGGCCCATTTGCCTCAGCCTCGGCCCATGTTCCGTCTTCGAACAGGAAGAACTTGTGTCGGGTGTGCGAGTCCATGACGTACGTCATCCGACGGTCAGTCTTCATCGTATGGTGCTTCACACACAGCGGCGCAAGATTCGCGGCAGTGGTGGGGCCACCATCGGCGAAGTTGATTCGATGGTCCATCTGCGCGGAATGCGCAGGGGCGCCGCAGCCGCCCATCGCGCACGTCCCCTCTAATCCGACAACCATGGAGCGGATATCCGGCGGCGTCGTATATGCGGAAGAGACCTTGTCCCGGAGGGAATCGATATCAACTTCTTTGGTACCGCGATCTAGCAACTGTTTTGTCGCGGTTGCGCTGAGATAGCCGATCCCGGATAGCCACCCTGGGGCCTTCCGGATGTCACTGGCCTTGAAGAGATTGATCGTCACATTTGTTGTGCCTTCGCCCTTGAGCAATGCGACCAATGCCTCGGCCTGGCTGATCCCATGTGCCAGGGCATGTTTCCTCACTCGGAGCTCGATCTCATGGGCACTGACAGCATCAAGATCTGCCCTGATCACGCCCCTATCTTCGTAGTAGCCAACGCCGAAACTATCAGAGGGAGCTGGGGCCGGATCGTTCTCACTAATCGACTCATCCAACATCGTGATGATTGCGTTGAGACGGTTCTTAATCTTGCCTGCCGAAGGGAGGATCTGGTTTGGCCGGGACGTCATGAGAAACTCCGTCAGCGCCGAGTCAATGAAGCCCAAATGCTCGTCGATCGAGATGTCCGCTTTGCACAAGACACTATCGATGGCCTTCAACCGCTCTAGATCAAGGTGAAACCAGCATTGCTGGAGGTCATGCAATTGTGGCAATTCCCGAAGCCGATAATGAGCGTTGATCGCGGACATGAGGTACTGATCTCCCCGGCCTAGTAGCTTGCGTAGACGGGCGAGAACAATCTCAATGTCTTCGTCATTGCTGGGGAGCGCGGACTGCCACAAGAAGTAGTCTTCGCGCCGCATACGAGTGCCCAGGATCGAGATCGGATCATGGATCGAGCTCACTGCGAAATAATTGATCGGATCGAGCATCCGGTGGCGCTCAAACTCAAACAAGCTCTGGTGAAGATCCATGATCCCCCCTCCCAAAGTATCGTTCGGATGTTCTAATGATAGAACAGATAGACGACACTGACAAGGCCCGGTAGAAAATAATTTCGATACTCTGGTCGGTGTGGGCTCCCGGCTGTAGTTCATGGGTGGATGGGGAGTATCCCCATGCAAAAAGCCGCCTCCCCCAAATGGGGAGGCGGCTGAAGCTTAGCTTCTGCTACGTGCCTACTTCAGGTACTTCTGCACGAAAGCGAAACCGGCAGAAAGGGCGCCGATGATGGCGGTGAAGAGGCCGATCCAGGTCTTCCACTGATCAGCGGTGGTGTTTTGGATGGAGGAGCCCTGTTCGTTGCCTTCTTCGCCTTCCTTTTCGGACTTGGAGGAGCCAGGGAAGGAGTCAAAGCTGGAGCCGCTGGCGGCCGTCGTCGGCGGGTTGTCCCCTTCGGCAGCGAAGGCCGGTGCGGACATGCCGGAGGTGGTCAGGGCGAGAGCGGTAGCAGCGGCAACCAGGGCCTTGCGAGAAGTAAGCTTCATGAATTTTCCTTCGGGAAGGGTAGTACTTGGACGGTTGAACTTTAACCCGCCACCTGCAAGTTTGCAACAGTTTGATATCAACCATTGGGTACCCTGTGAATTCTCGCAGGTCACGGCCATTCGATTGTGTTCGCTGTTACAGAAAATCATTCCCAAACCGCGTCAAAGTCGGGATTGATTACACCATAGTGGGGGTGGTCACTTACGGTTTTGTCAGGTGAACTATCCGACTGTGGCGGTTTGGATGCGTACTTCCTCGGCGGGGGCGCCGTCAGCTGCACCGTTGGTCACTCCGACTCCGGCGATATCATCGAGGACCTTGAGGCCGCCTTCGGAGATCTGGCCGAAGTAGGTGTAGTCGGGGGCAAGGGGGGAGTCGAGGTAGTTAAGGAAGAACTGAGAACCGTTGGTTCCGGCGCCGGCGTTGGCCATGGCAATGGAGCCGCGCGGGTAGATGACGGGGGAGGTTGCTGCGCCGTCGGTTTCGTCGGTGGGGTACTCGTTGGCGAATTGGAAGCCGGGGCCGCCGGCGCCGGAGCCGGAGGGATCGCCACATTGGAGGACGTGGATGCCGGAGGTGGTCAGGCGGTGGCAGACGGTGTCGTTGTAGTAGCCCTGTTCAGCCAGGTGCTCGACGGCATTGACGGTGCACGGGGAGACGGAGCGATCGAGTTCCATGCCGATGTCGCCCTTGTTGGTGGCCAGGGTGACGGTGACGGTGCCGGTGGCGGGGACGTTCTCGGTGGTGGGGGTGCTTACCTCGCGGGAGGCGTCTCCGGCTGGCTCGTAGGTGCAGGTGACTGTGTCGGCGAGGGGGGTGGTGCGCACCATGGCGAGGGGTTCCATCTCGGGGGCCTCGGCGGTGGTGGGGGCCGTGGATTCGGAGGCGGTGGTGGCTTCTTCGTCGCCATTTTGGGTGGCCAGGTACCAAATGCCGCCTACCAGGGCGAGGATGACGGCTGCTGCCGCGAGGCTGACCTTGAGAGGCTTGGATTTTTCAGCGCGGTCGCGCGATTTGATTTCGCGGTCGAGCTTGGCGAGGGCTTCCTCGCCGCGATTCTGATTTGTCACCGTAGAAACTTCCTCTGGTTGGTGGTCGATGAGGTCTTGACGGGTCAGTCTAGCGCCCGTGGCACGAGACCCAGAACACCTCTACGCTTGTGGCATGGCTAACGTAACCTTCAAGAACACCGAGACCTCTACTTCTGGCAACCTTCCCCAAGTTGGTGATCAGCTGCCCGCTTTCAGTCTGGTAGGAACCGACCTCAACGAGGTCACCAATGGTGATTTCGCTGCTAAGCGCCTCGTCCTCAATGTCTTCCCGTCCATTGACACTGGCGTGTGTGCCCAGTCGGTCCGCGAGTTCAACAAGCTGGCTGCTTCCCTCGACAACACTGTTGTGCTCGGCGTATCGAAGGATCTTCCGTTCGCGCACGACCGCTTTTGCGCGGCTGAGGGCATCGACAATGTTGTGACAGCTTCTGCGTTCCGCTCGTCCTTCGGTGAGGATTTCGGGCTCACCCTCGAGGGCTCCCCGCTCAAGGGGCTGCTGGCTCGGGCGGTCATCATCGCTGATGAGAATGGCAAGGTCATCTACACGCAGCTCGTCGATGAGATCACTGAGGAGCCCGACTACGACTCTGCTGTCGCCGCTTTGGCATAAGCACTAGAATCCGGGAGCATGCAGCTTCTCGGATTCGCCGGTGGTCCTTATCAGACCAATACCTATCTCCTTGCCGATGAGAAGTCGGCGGTGGTGATTGACCCGGGCATGCACAGTCATGGTCGGGTCATTGACCTGCTCGAGGAACATGGTGTTGAGCTTGAGGCAATTGTCCTCACCCATGGCCACATCGATCACACGCGGGACGCGGGCGATCTAGCTAAGCGTTTCACCGTTCCGGTCTATATCCACCCGGATGATGCGTTCATGCTGGAGGCGGGTGAGGGAGTCTCGCAGCAGTCACAAGTGCTTTTCGACGCCGCGCATATGACCCCCATCGCTGATGTGCGGATGCTGCAGGATGGGCAAACATTGACCCTCGCGGGCGTCGATACGCAGGTTGTGCACGCTCCCGGGCATTCGCCCGGCAGCGTGCTTATTGTGGCTGACACGTTTGCCTTCACCGGCGATGTTGTCTTTCAGGGGTCTATTGGTCGCACTGACCTGCCACATTCGGACCCGGCGGCGATGGATGCGACCCTCGCCGGTCCGGTGTGGGACCTGGCGGACACGCTGCAGCTCTTGCCTGGGCATGGTCCGTTGACGTCAATGCGCGCGGAGCGCACGAGCAACCCCTTCCTCCGGGGAGTGGGGGAGTAGCAGGTACTCTTAATCCCTGTGAGCGAGAAAAAGGCAGCTAAATTCCAGGCCCTGTCCGCGCCCAAGGGTGTCCCGGACTATGTTCCGCCGGCATCGCCGGTGTTCCAATTTGTGCGCGATACCCTCGTGCACCAGGCGCAACTGGCGGGTTTTCAGCACATTGAGCTGCCGATTTTCGAGGACACGGCGCTGTTCGCCCGCGGCGTGGGGGAGTCCACCGATGTGGTGAGCAAGGAGATGTACTCCTTTGCCGACCGCGGCGAGCGTTCTGTCACCTTGCGCCCGGAGGGTACCGCGGGTGTTATGCGCGCGGTCATCGAGCACAACCTCGATCGCGGCCAGCTGCCGGTCAAATTGGCCTATGCAGGTCCGTTCTTCCGCTACGAACGCCCCCAGGCCGGGCGCTACCGCCAGCTGCAACAGGTCGGTGTCGAGGCGATTGGTATTGACGATCCTGCGCTCGATGCCGAGGTTGTGGCCTTGGCTGATCGTTCCTTCCGTGCCCTCGGACTGCGGGAGTTCCGCCTGGAGCTGACCAGCCTGGGCGATAGCACCTGCCGACCGGCCTACCGGGAGAAGCTGCAGGAGTTCCTGTTCAAGCTGCCCTTGGATGAGGAGACGCGGCACCGCGCGGAGATCAATCCGCTCCGGGTGCTCGACGATAAGCGTGCGGAGGTCCAGGAGATGACTGCGGACGCGCCCCTCATGCTGGATCACCTGTCCACGGAGGCGCGCGAGCACTTTGAAGTGGTCACGGGCCTGCTCGACGACATGGCAGTGCCCTACGTCATCAACCCCCGCATGGTCCGAGGCTTGGATTATTACACCAAGACCTGCTTTGAGTTCGTCCACGATGGCCTCGGCGCGCAGTCCGGCATCGGCGGCGGCGGGCGCTACGACGGCCTCATGGCCCAGCTCGGCGGGCAGGATTTGTCCGGCATTGGCTACGGTCTGGGCGTTGATCGTGCGTTGCTCGCCCTGGCGGCGGAAGGCGTCGAGGTGGAAGGTTCCCAGCGTCGCGTCGATGTTTATGGCGTGGCACTCGGCGCGGAGGCGAAGCACCGGATGGCGCTGCTGATCAATGAGCTGCGCGCCGCCGGGATCTCTGCCGACATGGCCTACGGTGACCGCGGACTCAAGGGTGCAATGAAGGGCGCTGACCGGGCCGGAGCCCGTTTCGCGCTTGTGCTCGGCGAGGCGGAGCTAGCGGCCGGGGAAGTCCAGCTCAAGGACCTCGGGGCGCACGCGCAGGACAGTGTCGCGATCGAGGCAGCGGTCGCGGAGATCGCCAGCCGCCTGATTTAGCATTCGGTGATGTTCACCGGCAGCCCCAGTGTTACTGCGAGGCCGCCGGTGGATGTCTCTTTGTATTTGGTCATCATGTCGCGGCCGGTTTCCGCCATGGTGGCCACCACGTCGTCCAGCGTGACTCGGTTGGTGCCATTGCCCAGGCGGGCGAGACGGGCGGCGTTGATAGATTTGACGGCGCCAATGGCGTTGCGCTCGATGCAGGGGATCTGCACGAGGCCGCCGACGGGGTCGCAGGTGAGGCCGAGATTGTGCTCGAGGGCGATCTCGGCGGCGTTTTCGATCTGAGCGGCGGAGCCACCGAGGATGGCGCACAGGCCGGCCGCCGCCATGGCGGATGCCGAGCCGACTTCGCCTTGGCAGCCCACCTCAGCGCCGGAGATGGAGGCGTTTTCCTTAATGATGATGCCAATCGCCCCGGCCACGAGAAGAAACTCCCGGGCCTGGGGCGCGGTGAAGTCGCCGAGGAAGTCGCGCGCGTAGTGCATGACCGCCGGGATGATGCCCGCAGCTCCGTTCGTGGGGGCGGTGACGATGCGACCGCCCGCGGCATTTTCCTCGTTGACTGCGAGGGCGTAGAGGTTGACCCATTCGATGGCGCCGAGTCCGCCGCCATAGTGGCCATCGATCTGTTCGAGCAGCTGCGTGTACAGGCCAGGGGCTCGTCGCACGACGCCGAGGCCGCCGGGCAGCATGCCGGAGGTGGAGATCCCGGCGGTGACGCACTGGCGCATGGTCATCCAGACCTCGTCGAGGTGGTCATTCATGCTGCCGCAGGGGCGCAGGGCTAACTCGTTGCGTTCCATGAGTTGCGCGATGGAGAGTTTCTCCCGGGCGCAGTGGGCGAGCATCTCCGCGCCGGTGGAGAAAGGAAAGGGGATCTCGCCGCCCTGCGGTGCCGCGGTTGCTGCTCCGGCGGGCAGTGCGGCGCTGGCGCGGGCATCGAACTCTGCTTGGGAAAGGATGAAGCCACCGCCGACGGAGAAGTAGCGGTCGCCATTGAAGGAGAGGCAGTTGGGGTGTTCGGCGACGGGGACCGGGTCGAAGGTGACCTGGTAAGTGGTGGAGCCATCGATCTGACCCGTCGGGGGAATGGCCGTGCCGAGGGCCGGCTCAGCATCAGCCGGAACGGTGGTGGGGGTCCAGCCGGCGAGGCCCAGGAGTACGGCGCGATCGGTGCCGTGCCCGGCACCCGTGGCAGCCAGGGAACCGTAGAGAACGATGTCAACGTGGTCGGGAAGACCGCCGAGTTCCTCCACCCAGGCAACGGCGGCCCGCATGGGGCCGACCGTGTGGGAGGAGGAGGGGCCAATACCGATGCTGAAGAGATCCACGACACTGATCGTCATGTGTCCTAGCTTACAAATTACTTAAGAGACATGCGTTTAGCAGCGGGTGTTAGACCCCGTCGTGGCCCTTGAGCAGGGAGGCGAAGCTGGGCACATTCTCATCTGGCGAGACGCCCGTGCGGCGGGCGGTCACACCACCCAGTCCGCCGACGCTGGCGGTGTTGACAATCTGGTCAGCCAGTTCCCCGGCGGCGCGGCTAATCCGCGAGTCGAGGCCCTTGCCGTCGTCCGAACCGAAATCGTCAGTGGCGACGAACACGCCGGTAGGGACGACGAATGCCCTCATGTACGTCATCAGGGGCCGCAGCGCGTAGTCCAACACCAGTTGGTGGCGGGCCGACCCGGCGGTGGCGGCGATGATGACGGGCATGCCGTTGAGGGAATCCTGATCCAGCACGTCAAAGAAGGTCTTGAACAACCCCGAATAACTGGCCTTGAACACGGGTGACACCACGACGAGGCCGTCAGAGGCGGAGACCTTCGTCTTCACCTCGTCGAGGGCGGGCGAGGAGATGCCGGTGGTGAGGGATTGTCCCAAATCGTTGACCAGATCCCGCAGCTCGATGACATCGACCTGGAGGGATTCGCCGCGGGAGGAGACGGCGGCGGTGACCGCCGCGGAGATGGAGTCAGCGACCTGGCGGGTGGACGACGGCGTCGATAAGCCAGCGGTGATGACGGTGAGCGTGCGCATTATGCTTCCTCTTTGACAGATTCTTCAGCAGATTCTTCCACCGGACGAACCTTGAAGTGCGGCGAGTCCGGGGTGGCCTTGAGCGAGGCGTGGGTCGGGGGGTTGGACGGGACGTGGTCGGGGCGGCGGGCCTCCATGCGGCGACGCAGCTCCGGGACGACCTGGGTGCCCAGGAGCTCGACCTGCTCCAAGACCATCTCCAGCGGCAGGCCGGCGTGATCGACGAGGAACAGCTGGCGCTGGTAGTCGCCCACCCAATCGGCGAACTCCATGGTGCGGTCGATGACCTGCTCGGCGGTGCCGACGGTCAGCGGCGTCATGGCTTCGAACTCCTCGAGCGAGGGGCCATGGCCGTACACCGGAGCGTTGTCGAAGTAGGGGCGGAACTTCTTCTTGGCCTCTTCTTCGGTGGCGCCGATGAAGACGTGGCCGCCGAGTCCGACGATGGCCTGGTCTGCCTGGCCGTGGCCGTAAGACTCATAGCGGGTGCGGTAGAGGTTGACCATCTGGGCGGTGTGCTCTTTGTTCCAGAAGATGTTGTTGTGGAAGAAGCCATCGCCGTAGAAAGCGGCCTGCTCTGCGATCTCGGTGGAGCGAATGGAGCCGTGCCAGACGAACGGGGGAACCCCATCGAGCGGCGCCGGGGTGGAGGTGTAGCCCTGGAGCGGGGTGCGGAATTGGCCCTGCCAGTTGACCACGGGCTCGCGCCACAGGCGGCGCAGGAGGTGGTAGTTTTCCACGGCCAGCGGGATGCCTTGGCGGATGTCCTTGCCAAACCACGGGTAGACGGGGCCGGTGTTGCCGCGGCCCATCATGAGGTCGACGCGCCCGCCGGAAAGGTGCTGGAGGAAGGCGTAATCTTCAGCGATCTTGACCGGGTCGTTGGTGGTGATCAGCGTCGTGGAGGTGGACAGCAGCAGGTTCTTGGTCTGGGCCGCGATGTAAGCCAGATGCGTCGTCGGGGAGGAGGGCACGAAGGGAGGGTTGTGGTGCTCGCCGGTGGCGAAGACGTCGAGCCCGACTTCCTCGGCCTTGAGGGCGATCTGGGTCATGGCCTCGATGCGCTCACCTTCGGTGGGCTTGGTGCCGTTGGTGGGGTCCATGGTGACGTCACCGATGGTGAAGATGCCGAACTGCATTGTTC
This sequence comes from Corynebacterium testudinoris, assembly GCF_001021045.1. Lineage (NCBI taxonomy): Bacteria > Bacillati > Actinomycetota > Actinomycetes > Mycobacteriales > Corynebacteriaceae > Corynebacterium > Corynebacterium testudinoris. The sequence continues at coordinate 1,515,962 of NZ_CP011545.1, read as the reverse complement.
TGCTCCTTGTCTCGATTCTGATCTGGCTAGCTAACTTTCTATCTATATGTCATGTCAACAACTCTATGGGGGGATTATTCCCCGCTCACCACATCCAATAATAACGCCAGGTCAGCACCCCCAATGATGCGCAAGGGCCGCTGATGCACCTTCCCATGCTCGGTGATCACCGCCGCGCGGGGGAGGGAACCATCCTTGGCCGGGGTGGTCAGGGCATCGAAGGCATGCTGCGCCGTGGCCTCGCGGGGCAGGAACACCGCCCGGTCACTCCCCTCAGCAAAACGCAGCACCTCGGCGACCGTGCGGGCGTCCAGGTGCTCGTTGTCATCCAAATCCGCCGCCACCCACCGCGCAATCGTGTTCGTCGTCAGCAGGTCGACATAGCGGGCCTGATCGTAGATGGGGAACTGGCTGATCGTGGTCGTTCGCACCACTCGCAGCACCTGCCGAATGTCATCGCCCGGCGTGAAAACCTGCACTTCATGCTGGCCCAGTACCCCCAGTGCGGTCGGCGGATCACGCAACAGGTCCCGGATATGTTCGATCTCAGCAACGGTTTCCGGCAGCGGCTCCGCAATGGGCCGGAAATCTGTCGTGTATTGCCCGTGGCTAATGGCATTGCGCAGCTCGGCGAACTCCTTGAGGTCGTCTCCATGCCGCTCGGACACGAGGTGTCGGCGCTTCGCCTGATCCACCATCCACCGGAAGCTATCGGATTTCTTCGCATCCAACGTCTCCCGCAGGTGGGTCTCGATGTCATTGAAAGCGGCCAGAAAGGCGATTGCACGGTTCTCAGTCACACCCCCAGACTAGACTGATCCACCATGATCAACCGCGCGGATTTGCAGCGACTCCTCAATGACAGCGACCAGCTCACCGCCTTGATCGCCCCGTCTCGCTTGCTTATCGACGCCCTCCGTACCCCACGTTTGCCCACCGTCACCGCCGCCGTCCGCTTCGACGACGGCACGGTGCTGCTCCCTCCGGGAGCCATCACCTGGCCGTCGGACTTTTACGCCACGGTGGAGCTGTCTTCCCTGCCCGGAGCGCGGGACAGGCTCGAGGAGTTCGTCTTTCAGGCCTCGAACCTGGCCCCCATTCGGGCCGTTGCCCGCGACGCGGCCCCCGGGTTCTTCGGGCGGCTGCTGGGCTCCGGTGGAAAGACCGCGATGGCGGAGGCAGCGGCATCCGACCTCTCGCGGCGCGTGGCTGAACTATCGCCGCTCGCATCGGATATCCGCACCTACCTGGAGATCGCCTCCGTCTCCGCCGACCGGCAGCGACGCGGGGTGCCCCTCTTTCCCGGCTCTCATGGCACCCCCGATCATCTCCTCGCCGCCGCCATGTCAGCCGTGGCTGGCGCGGTGGGCACCACGGGTGAGTTCACCGCTTACGATGCCTCCACCGCGCGACCCGTGCTCGCCGCCGCCCGCGCGCTGCGCGATGACCCCAACTCCGAACCAGCCTTGCGCTGCGACGCCGAACGGCAGCTCGATGCTCTCACCGATGAGCGGGCGCAGGTCCTCTTGGAGCAACTGCCGGTTGAGGCGCTGAAAACTGCTACCGCCGAGCGGCTGCGGTTCAGTGGCCTCGACCAGGTCCGGGTGACCACGGTCGCCGATGTCTTGCGCGCGCCGCTTGGGTTGCTCACCCAGGTCTCCGGCATCGGTGAGCAGACCGCCCGCCGGCTCAAGGCCGCCGCGGAGTCCTTGCGCCGGGAGGCTGTGGCCACCCACACCACCGGCATCGGCGACACCCCCACGGCCGCCGCCACCACCTTGGTGAGAACCCTGGCCCGCTTCGATCAGATCAATGACCTCGATGAGGTCGAACGCGCCCGGCGCCGCCGAGTATTGGGATACGTCGACCAGCTGGGTACGCCCACCAGCCTGGAACCCTGGACCGTCGTGGGAGATGGTCCGGAATGGGAGCAGTTCCTCGACGACATCTCCTGGGCGCAGGCACATCCCCGAATCCTCGAACCGGCCCGCCCGGTGAGCCTCAGCGGTGAAACGTGGACCGATTACCTCGTGCGCCCCGCCCACTACCAAGCGCTGTTGGCCACCCTGCTGGGACTCGAGGTCGAAGGCGGCGACGACCTCGCCGCCGACATTCTCACCCGCATCCGCTCCCTCAAACTCGACCAGACCCACCTCACCGACCTCCACCTGCGCGGCTACCAATCCTTCGGTGCCCGATTCGCCCTTGTGCAGGAGAAGGTCATCCTCGGCGACGAGATGGGCCTGGGTAAAACCGTGCAGGCGCTAGCAGTAGCCGCCCACCTCGGAGGCCGGACGTTGGTGGTGGCTCCGGCATCAGTGATTACCAACTGGGTCCGCGAATCGCGCCGTTTCACCGACCTACCCGTGTACAAAGCCCACGGTGAAGGCAAGGAATCGGCCGTGGCGGCGTGGGCCGAATCCGGCGGCATCTGCGTGGTCACTTACGACGGTGCCCGCACCATGACCTTGCCGGCCCCGCACCTCATCGTCGTCGACGAGGCCCACATGATTAAAAACCCCGCCGCCGCCCGCACCCGCGCCTGCCGCACGCTCATCGACCAGGCTTCCCACGCCCTGCTCATGACGGGTACGCCGCTGGAAAACCGGGTCTCGGAGTTCGCCACCCTCGTTGGTTATGTTGCTCCCGATCTCGTGGTGGCGGGTATGGAATCGCTCAGCGCCGAGGACTTCCGCGTCCGCGTCGCGCCCGCCTATTTGCGGCGTAATCAAGCAGAAGTGCTTGACGAGCTCCCCGATAAACTCGACCAGCTCGACTGGGTCGACCTCACCCCGCAGGATCAAGCGCACTACGCCTCGGCTGTTCAGGCGGCAAATTTCATGGCTATGCGCCGCGCGCCGATGACCACCCCCGATGCCATGCCCGCCAAGCTGGAACGCATCCTCGAGATCGTCGCCGAATCCGAAGAAGCGGGACGGAAAGTCCTTATCTTTACCTATTTCCTCGACGTCCTCAGCGTGCTCGAACACGCGTTGGGGGAGCGCGTCGTGGGCACCGTCTCCGGGTCCGTCGCCCCCGCCGCGCGCCAAGAGCTTATCGACGCCCTCGGTACCTCCGCCCCCGGCTCCGTCCTCCTGGCACAAATCACCGCTGGCGGCACCGGCCTGAACATCCAGTCCGCCTCCGTGGTCATTCTCGTGGAACCACAGGTCAAACCCTCCATCGAAGCCCAGGCCATTGCCCGGGTCCACCGCATGGGCCAGACGTCATCGGTGCTCGTCCACCGGCTCATCGCCGACGACACCGTCGACGAGCGGATGCTCGACATGCTCGCCGGCAAGAGTTCGCTGTTTGAGGCGTACGCGCGGCCGTCGGAAAGCGCCGCCGTCCCCGACGCCATCGATGTGACGGAGGGACAGCTAGCATCCGCGATCATCGCGGCCGAACGGGCGCGATTGGGATACTCCTAGCGGGAGTAAGCGTTGCGCCCGAGGGTGTCGCAGGACGCCATGGTGCCATTGTTGTAGCCGGCGAGGAAGGCCTCTTGGCGCTGTTCAGAGGAACCGTGGGTCCACACATCAGGGCGGACCTCGCCGCTGGTGCGTTTCTGGATGTTGTCATCGCCGACGGCCCGGGCAGTATCGATGGCGGTGGCCACCTGCTCGCGAGTGACCGGCTCGAGGTAAGGGTTCTCGCCCTTGTCGGCCTGGGAGACCCAGAGGCCGGCGTAGCAATCGGCCTGCAGCTCGATCTTGACGGCGTTGGAATCGGCGCCTGGGTTGTTGTAGTTGCTCAAGCCTAGGGTGCCTTCCAGCTGCTGGATGTGGTGCCCGAACTCGTGGGCCACGATGTACATCTGCGCCAGCGGAGAGTCAGATCCGCCGAGCTGGTTGAGCTGATCAAAGAAGGAGACATCGAAGTAGGCGGACTGATCGGCTGGGCAGTAGAAGGGGCCCGTCGCAGACGACGCCATGCCGCAGCCGGACTGGACGGAATTCTGGAAAACGACGCGGCCCGGCTCGGTGTACTGAATACCGGCCTGCTCCGGCAGCATCGTCTCCCACATCTGATCCACCGACTGAGCGGTGAAGTCGACGCGGCAGTCGGCGTATTTGTTGCCATCCTCGATGGTGTTGCAGTGCTCCAGCTGGCTGGAGGTCCCCGAGGGCAGTTGCTCCTGCTGGCCACCCCCAAGAACTTGCCCAATGTCGTTGGGGTTGCCGCCCAAAAGGAGGAAGAGGCCGACGAGGAGGAGCGAACCAATGCCGCCGCCGACTGCGATTTTGCCGCCACCGCCACCGGTTGTGGCGCGGCGGCCACCGGTGACATCGGCATCCTTACGGAATGTCATGGCTGTATCTTTACACACCAGCCCGACGTTGTGGGGGAGTGGAAAGGGGAAATTTCCAGGCGGGGTAGACTCCACCGGAGGAAGGACTGCCTTAGGCTCCTTATATAAAACGATCAACAATCCTGGAAGGACGTAGAACGAACGTGCTGCGCACTCACCTCGCGGGCGACCTCCGCAAAGAAACCGCTGGCCAGACCGTCACCCTCACCGGTTGGGTGGCCCGCCGCCGCGACCACGGAGGCGTCATCTTCATCGACCTGCGCGACCGCTCCGGCCTCGCCCAGGTTGTTTTCCGCGAATCCGATGTCGCGGAACGTGCGCACGACCTGCGCTCGGAGTACTGCGTCCGCGTTACCGGTGTGGTGGAGCCCCGCCCCGAAGGGTCCGAGAACCCGAACCTGGCATCCGGCGACATCGAGCTCAACGTCACCGAGCTGGAAGTTCTCAACGAGTCCGCTCCGCTGCCCTTCCAAATCGATGACAGCTCGCAGTCCGGCGGCGAGGTCGGCGAGGAGGCGCGCCTGCGTTACCGCTACCTCGACCTGCGCCGTCAGCGCCAGGCAGAGGCCCTGCGCCTGCGCTCGGCCGCAAACCGCGCGGCACGCGATGTCCTTGACGCGCATGATTTCGCAGAGATCGAGACCCCGACGCTGACCCGTTCCACCCCCGAGGGCGCCCGCGACTTCGTCGTTCCGGCCCGCCTCAAGCCGGGTAGCTTCTACGCCCTGCCGCAGTCCCCGCAGCTGTTCAAGCAGCTGCTCATGGTCGCGGGCATGGAGCGCTACTACCAGATCGCTCGGTGCTACCGCGACGAGGATTTCCGCGCCGATCGCCAGCCGGAGTTCACTCAGCTCGACGTCGAGATGAGCTTCGCCGACCAGGACGATGTCATCGCCCTGGCCGAGGAGATCCTCGTGTCGCTGTGGAAGCTCATTGGCTACGAGATCTCTACGCCGATCCCGCGCATGACCTACGCCGAAGCCATGCGTCGCTACGGCTCGGACAAGCCGGACCTGCGTTTCGACATCGAGATCACCGAGTGCACCGAGTTCTTTAAGGACACCTCTTTCCGTGTGTTCAAGAACGACTACGTCGGCGCTGTGGTCATGGCCGGTGGTGCTTCGCAGCCGCGCCGTCAGCTCGACGCCTGGCAGGAATGGGCCAAGCAGCGCGGCGCGAAGGGCCTCGCCTACATCCTCGTCGGTGAAGACGGCGAGCTGGGTGGGCCTGTGGCCAAGAACATCACTGACGCCGAGCGCGCCGGCATTGCCGCCCACGTTGGGGCGAAGCCGGGCGACTGCATCTTCTTCGCTGCCGGTGACACCAAGTCCTCCCGCGCCCTGCTGGGTGCCGCTCGCGGCGAGATCGCCAACAAACTGGGCCTCATCAAGGAGGGTGACTGGGCCTTCACCTGGGTCGTCGACGCCCCCATGTTTGAGCCCGCCGCCGAGGCCACCGCTTCCGGCGACGTCGCACTGGGTCACTCCAAGTGGACCGCCGTGCACCATGCCTTCACCTCCCCGAAGCCGGAGTGGCTCGATAGCTTCGACTCCAACCCGGGAGAGGCCACGGCCTACGCCTACGACATCGTGTGCAACGGCAACGAGATTGGTGGCGGTTCCATCCGTATCCACCAGCGTGCTGTCCAGGAGCGCGTGTTTGAGGTCATGGGTATTTCCAACGAGGAGGCTCAGGAGAAGTTCGGCTTCCTGCTCGACGCTTTCGCTTTCGGCGCCCCGCCTCACGGAGGCATCGCTTTTGGCTGGGACCGCATTGTTTCCCTGCTCGGTGGATTCGACTCCATCCGCGACGTCATCGCCTTCCCGAAGTCGGGTGGCGGCGTCGACCCGCTGACTGAGGCCCCGGCTCCGATTTCCGCGCAGCAGCGCAAGGAAACTGGGATCGACGCCAAGCCAGCCAAGCCCGAATAAGGAAAACCCTGAGGGACCATGACATTGCTTAACCAAGACGCCATCGTCGCCGTAGCCCAAGACACGTTGTCCCAGCGCTTCGGCGGGAACCAGCTGTTGTCGGATGTGACGCAGCTCAGTGGCTCTGGCAGTGCCATGGTCCTTCGCGCTCGGGTAGCGCCGTCGCCTTTCCTGCAGCAACGTTCGGTGATCCTCAAATACTCGCCGCAGTCGGGGGACACTCTCAACGATGCCGCCCTCATCCGCGAGATCGTCGCCTATCAGTTCACAACATCACTGAGTGAATCCGTCCGCCCCGGTCCGGTCCTGCTTGCTCACGATGTTGATCAGCGCATCATTGTGCTCAGTGACTCCGGCGATGGCGATACCTTTGCCGATTTGCTGCAAACCGATGATGCCGAGCGCCGTGTCCACATCCTGCGCAACTTGGGCACCGCCCTGGGGCGGATGCACGCTGGCACCGCCGAGCATGAGCAGGATTTTGACATTCTGTTCACGCGGATGATGCGCAATCACTCCGGCTCTCAGGAGATCCAACAGCTGCGGAGCACGGCCTTTAGCCAGGCCATTCAGGTGGGGGAGGAGTTGCTGCGCAGCGCAGGATTCGAAATCCCCGATCTGGTCAGCGAGTACTCCACGGAGGCTCGCAACCGCCTGCAGATGGCCCGCCACCGAGCCTTTTCCCCCTTTGATCTGTCCCCGGACAACATCATCGTGGCCAACAAGACGCACTTCCTCGACTATGAGTGGGCCGGGTTCCGGGACGTGAGCTTTGACCTGGCATGTGTCATCGCTGGGTTCCCGCAGTTCATCTTCTCCCACCCCATTACTGATGACGAAGCGGACGTGTTCGTCGACTCCTGGGTCCATGAAGTCAGCGCCCTGTGGCCGAACTTCACCAACGAGGAGAACCTGTACAAGCGGATCGCCGGGGCTTTGCTCGGTTGGGCCCTCTCCAGCGTGGCTCTCATGCACTTCGGTTCCCTCTCGGAGGCGATGCACACGCTGCATGAGGAGGGCGATGATTTCGACCCCACGCAGGTCACCTCGGATACTCGGCTGCTCAGGCCCGCCGATCACGGGCCCTTCACCCGCGATGAGATCATCTTCCGCCGGGATATGTTTGAGACTTTTGAGGCGCTATCCCGCTACGCTGCCCGGGGTGCCGATCCGTCCTTCGGTGTCATTGCGTTGTTTGCCAAGGAGATCGCCGACCGCCTGGCTGAGCCCCGCCTGCAGGCCTATTAATCGTGGCTCAGGACGCGCTGTTTGGCCAGGAATCGGGCGGGCCAGAGAAGGCCAATTTTTTCCATGCGGGGGATCATTCCCCGTTGGCGGCGCGGATGCGGCCCCGCACGCTCGACGAGGTGGTCGGCCAAGAACATCTCCTCGGTGAAGGTCGGCCGTTGCGTCGCCTCGTCGAAGGCTCCGGCCACGCCTCGGTCATCCTGTATGGCCCGCCCGGCACCGGCAAGACGACCATCGCATCGCTGGTGTCTACCGCGACTGACCGCAACTTCGTGGGCCTCTCGGCACTGAACTCCGGGGTCAAAGAGGTCCGCGAGGTCATCACCAAAGCCCGGCGCGATCTTGTCCACGGTGAGCGGACCGTCCTCTTCATCGATGAGGTCCATCGCTTCTCCAAGACTCAGCAAGATGCGCTGCTGTCGGCGGTGGAAAACCGCACCGTTCTGCTGGTCGCCGCCACGACGGAAAATCCGTCGTTTTCCGTCGTGGCGCCGCTGCTGTCACGGTCGCTGTTGCTGCAGCTTAATCCGCTTGACGACGCCGCCGTGGCCGACGTCATCACCCGCGCCGTCACCGACGAGCGCGGCCTGGGCGGCCGGGTCACGCTGGAGGACTCAGCACTCGAACAACTGGTGTTGTTGGCGGGCGGTGACGCCCGCCGGGCCTTGACTTACCTGGAGGCAGCCGCGGAAGCGGTGGACGACGGGGCGTCGATAAGCGTGGACGTGATCAAAGAGAACGTCAACCGGGCGGTCGTGCGCTATGACCGCGATGGGGACCAGCATTACGACGTCATCAGCGCGTTCATTAAATCGCTGCGCGGTTCGGACGTGGATGCTGCCCTGCATTACCTGGCGCGGATGCTGGAGGCCGGTGAGGACCCGCGTTTCGTGGCCCGACGGCTGGTTATCCTCGCCTCGGAGGACATCGGGATGGCCGATCCCACCGCCCTGCAGACGGCGGTCGCGGCGGCGCAGGCCGTCCAACTCATCGGCATGCCGGAAGCCCAGCTGACGCTGGCGCAGGCCACGATCCACTTGGCCACGGCCCCGAAATCCAACGCCGTGTACACCGCGATTGCCGCCGCCCAGGCCGATGTGCGCGCGGGGAAGATCGGGCACGTGCCCGCCCACCTGCGAGATGGCCACTACGAAGGTGCGAAAAAGCTGGGACATGCGGTGGGCTACATCTATCCCCACGATGACCCGCGGGGCGTCGTCAAGCAGCAGTACCTGCCGGATGAGCTGGCAGAGGCCATCTACTACGAACCGAAGGAACACGGCTCGGAGAAAAGGATCGCCGATTACATTGGCAGGCTGCGCCGAATCGTGCGAGGCCGAGATTAACGCCCCATAAAAAGGGGGTAAGGTAGGACGCTGTCATAGCACCACCAGCGACACCTTTGAAAGGACCCCCTGACGTGCAGACCCATGAGATCCGGGAGCGTTTCACCCAGCACTTCGTCGACGCCGGCCACGAGGCCGTGCCGAGCGCGTCGCTAATCTTGGAGGATCCGGACCTTCTGTTCGTCAACGCGGGCATGGTGCCGTTCAAGCCCTACTTCCTTGGCCAGCAAAATCCCCCCTTCCCCAACGGCACCGCCACTTCGATCCAGAAGTGCGTGCGCACCCTGGACATCGAGGAAGTGGGCATCACCACCCGCCACAACACCTTCTTCCAGATGGCCGGAAACTTCTCCTTCGGCCAATACTTCAAGGAAGGTGCCATTACCCACGCCTGGGAACTGCTGACCAACCCGTTGTCTGAGGGCGGGTATGGCCTGGACCCGGAGCGGCTGTGGGTGACTGTCTACCTCGACGACGATGAGGCCGCGGAGATCTGGGAGAAGAAAATCGGCGTGCCCGCCGAGCGCATCCAACGTCTCGGCATGGCCGATAACTACTGGTCCATGGGCGTGCCCGGGCCGTGTGGCCCGTGTTCGGAGATCTACTACGATCGCGGCCCAGAGCACGGTAAGGAAGGTGGCCCGGCTGCCGACGACACGCGCTACTTGGAAATCTGGAACCTCGTCTTTATGGAGAAGATCCGCGGCGAGGGCACCGGCAAGGACTCTTTCGAGATCCTGGGTGATCTGCCGAAGAAGAACATCGATACCGGCATGGGTGTGGAGCGCGTCGCTCTGCTGCTCCAGGACGTGGAAAACGTCTACGAGACGGACCTGCTGCGCCCGGTCATCGATGTCGCCGAGGAAATTACCGGCGCCAAGTACGAGGGCGATGGCCCGGATGCCATTCGCTTCCGCGTCATCGCCGACCACTCCCGCACCGGCATGATGCTCATTCTTGACGGCGTGACCCCCTCCAACGAAGGCCGTGGTTACATCCTGCGCCGCCTGCTGCGCCGCATCATCCGTTCGGCCCGCCTGCTCGGCGCCACCGGCGAAACTCTTGAGCGGTTCATGAACACCATCATGGACACGATGACCCCCTCCTACCCGGAGATCGCCGACAACCGCGACCGCATCGTGCGCACCGCCGTCGCCGAGGAGAAGGCCTTCCTCAAGACCCTCGAGTCCGGCACGCACCGCTTCGACGAGACCGCTGCCCGCCTCAGCGCAACAGGTCAGAAGATGGTGTCCGGCGAGGATGCTTTCTCCCTGCATGACACCTACGGGTTCCCCATCGATCTGACACTGGAAATGGCCGCCGAAGCCGGCCTGGACGTTGACATCGATGGCTTCGAGGCCGCCATGAGCGAGCAGCGAGCCCGCGCCAAGGCCGACAACCGGGCCAAGAAGCACGGCAACGCTGACCTGTCCGTCTACCGGGAATGGGTGGACAACAACCCGACCGAGTTCGTCGGGTTCTCCGAGCTGACCGCTGATGCCAAGGTGCTGGGGCTGGTCATCGATGGCCAGTCGGTCACCCACGCCACCCAAGGCGATGAAGTCGAGGTCATCCTCGACGTGTCCCCGCTCTACGCCGAATCCGGTGGCCAGACCGCCGACCGCGGGCGCCTGGTGTCCGGCACCACGATCCTCGACGTCAATGACGTGCAGAAGATCGGCAAGAAGCTGTGGGTTCACAAGGCCACCGTGACCTCCGGTGGAATCGACCTGGGCCAAGCCGTGCGCGCCGAGGTGGATCCGCAGTGGCGCCACGGTGCCCGCCAGGCCCACACCGGCACGCACCTCATCCACGCTGCCCTGCGCCAGGTGCTCGGCCCCACCGCCGTCCAGGCTGGCTCGCTCAACCGCCCCGGCTACCTGCGCTTTGACTTCAACTACACCGAGCAGCTCACCCCGGCGCAGCTCAGTGAGATTGCCACCATCACCAACCAGGCCGTGGATGCGGACCTGACCGTGAACACCATCGAAACCTCGTTGGACGAGGCGAAGAAGATGGGCGCCATGGCTCTGTTCGGGGAAAACTACGGCTCCGAGGTGCGCGTCGTCGAAATCGGCGGACCCTTCTCCATTGAGCTGTGTGGCGGTACCCACACCGAGCACACCTCGCAGATCGGCCCCGTCGCCGTGCTGGGCGAGTCCTCCGTGGGCTCCGGCGCCCGCCGCATCGAGGCATACTCCGGCCTGGACTCCTTCCGCTACTTCTCCAAGGAAGCCGCCCTAGCCACCGGGCTCGCTGCCTCCCTCAAGGCTCCCACCGAGGAGCTGCCGGAACGCGTCTCCCAGCTGACCGAGAAGCTCAAGGCCGCCGAAAAACAGATCGCCGACCTCAACCGCCAGCAGTTGGCCTCCCGCTCTGGCGAGCTGGTGTCGCAGGCAGTGACCGTGGGCAAGGTGACGGCGCTCCTGCACCGGATGCCCGATGGGATCTCCGGCGGCGACCTGCGCTCCCTCGCTTCCGACCTGCGCGGACGCCTGTCCGGCAAGCCGGCCGTGGTCGTCCTGGCCTCCGCTGATGGCGACAAGCTGCCGTTCATCGTCGGCGCCACGAAGGAAGCCCTGGACCTGGGCGTGAAGTCCGGCGACCTAGTGAAGGTGCTGTCGGGATACGTCAACGGCCGCGGCGGCGGAAAGCCCGACATGGCTCAAGGCTCTGGCACGGACGTTGCCGGCCTTGAGGCTGGTTTCCATGCTGTGCGTGAGGAGCTGGGTCGCCTGTAGGACAGGTAAGATCAGTCAAAGATCACGGATTGATCACGAGACACGCCGGGGCGAAAACTCGCGTCGGCGTGTCTCGGGGTTACCGTGAGGTGTATCACCGAGTTAGCCCCTCGCCGTCGTCGACGAAAGGTCTCTGCCTGACATGAAGGTCACTCCTGACACCCCGGGGCTCGATGACCCTGGGGAGGGTCGCCGAATCGGGCTCGATGTGGGCACGGTGCGCATCGGCGTCGCGGTGTCTGATCGTTCCGCGGTGTTGGCCACTCCGGTGGAGACCGTCGCGCGGGAGACCGGGTTCAAAGACCGCGACCAGGCTGACATTGATCGGTTGGTAACACTCATCGATGACTATGGCGCCGTCGAAGTGGTCGTGGGATTGCCCCGTGACCTCAAGGGCAATGGCTCGGCGAGTGTCAAACACGCGAAGGAAATTGCCTTCCGCATCAAACGCCGCTTACCAGATGTCCCCGTGCGCATGGCCGATGAACGCCTCACCACGGTGGCCGCCACTGCCGCCCTGCGCGCCTCGGGGGTATCGGAGAAAGCCGGACGAAAGGTGATCGATCAGGCTGCGGCCGTCGAAATCCTCCAATCGTGGCTCGACGCCCGCGCCGCTACCTTTACCCAGGAGAACTCATGAGCAACAGCACCCCCGTCAGAGGCCTGGGAGGCCGTCGCATGGACCCCAAGTACGTCAAGCGCCGTCAGCGTGGAGTGGCCGTGCTCATCGCCTCGATTATTCTCATCATTGGAGCCATTATTTACATCGGCGTGCAGTTTTCTGGAGGTTCCGGCGGTTCTCGCGATTTCGAGGGCAGCGGCAATGGCACGTATCAGCTGGTGGAAATCCCGGAGGGTTCGGCCGTGTCCTTGCTGGGGCCGGAGTTGGCGGAGCGGGGCATCGTCAAAACGGACGGTGCGTTTCAAACTGCCGCCGCGAACAATCCCAACGCCGGCAGCATCCAGCCCGGTTTCTACCGTCTCCAGGAGGAGATGAGCGCTGCCTCTGCGGTCCAGGCGCTGCTGGATCCGGCTAATCAAGTGGACATGCTTGACATTCACGGCGGCTCGACGCTGCTCGATGTCCGCGTCATTGCCGGGCAGACCCGCCAGGGAATCTACAGCCAGATCTCCAGCGTGACCTGTACCCAAGGATCGACCAACTGCATCTCCGCTTCTGACTTGCAGCAGGCGGGAGCCACTGCAAGCTTGGACACCCTCGGGGTTCCCGACTGGGCCCGCGAGGCCGTGACTGCCCGCGGCAATGACCCCAAGCGCCTGGAAGGCCTCATCGTCCCGGGCCGCTACGTGGTCAACCCGCAGATGAACGCGGAGGAAATTCTCACGGACCTGGTCACCCGCTCGGCCAACCAGTTCAATGAGTCCGGGATCGTCGATCGCGCCGCCGCCCTCAATCTCACTCCCTATCAGCTCCTCATCGCGGCCTCTTTGGTCGAGCGAGAGGCGCCGGCCGGGGACTTTGACAAGGTCGCTCGCGTCATCCTCAACCGACTGGAGGAGCCAATGCGCTTGGAGTTCGACTCCACCGTCAACTACGGGCTGGAAGATGTCGAGGTGGCCACCACCGACGAGGACCGCGCCCGCGTCACCCCGTGGAACACCTACGCCATGGACGGTCTGCCGGCCACTCCGATCGCCGCTGCCTCGATGGAGGCCATCTCCGCCATGGAAAACCCCGCGGAGGGCAATTGGCTCTTCTTCGTCACCGTTGATCAGGATGGCACAACGCTGTTCAATGACACCTTCGAGGACCACCTGCGCGACACGCAGCAAGCTCTCAATTCCGGAGTCTTGGACACGAATCGATGACGTCTCCGTCGGCTCAGCAGGTGACTCGGCGGGCAGCCGTGTTGGGTTCGCCCATCGAGCATTCTCGCTCGCCGATCCTCCATAACGCCGGCTACGAAGCCGCTGGACTGGAGGAGTGGGAATACACGACGATCGAATGCACTGCGGAGGACCTGGCCCGCATCGTCGGCGAGGCCGATGACAGCTTTCGGGGTTTCTCCGTCACCATGCCGGCCAAGTTTGCGGCGCTGGAGTTCGCTGATGAGGTCAGTGAGCGGGCTCGCTCCATTGGTTCGGCGAACACGCTGGTGCGTACGGAAACGGGCTGGTTCGCGGACAACACCGATGGGGAAGGCATCATCGGTGCGCTGGGGGAGCTGGTCGGTTGTCGGCCCATCCATCGCGCGCTGGTCATTGGTGGAGGTGGGACGGCTCGCCCGGCGCTGTGGGCTCTGCGCCAGGCCGGGGTGGAGGAGATCACCGTCATCAACCGCACTGACCGCAGTGAGGAGCTTCGGCCGTTGCTGGAGGGGGTGGCGTTCGAGGTGGTCTCCTTCGATGCCGATCTTGCTGCGTTGGCGTTGGCCGCCGATGTTGTCATTTCCACCGTGCCCACCGCGGCACTTGACGGTCACGAGGCGGCTTTGGCCCACGCGCCCATCCTCGACGTCATCTATGATCCCTGGCCCACCCGCCTGACCACCGCCGCGGCGTCGAATGGTTACGTCACCGTCGGGGGCGATGTCATGCTCGCCTTCCAGGCCTACCGTCAGTTCGAGCTTTTCACGGGGGTGGAGGCCCCGCGGGAGGACATGCGCCGCGCGCTGAAGGCGTCATTGCGCTAGTGTCTCGGGCATGTGGATGCTCGGGGGAGCTGTCATTGTCGTCGTCGCCTGGGCGGTAGCTTTATCGCTTATCGACGTCCGCGTTCGTCGCCTCCCCAATCACCTCACCGTCCCCGCCGCCTGCGGCGCGGTCATCGGTGCCGTGGGCACCGACCCTCTTCTTCTCCTGGGCGGGGTGGCGTGGGCTGGACTGTATATGCTGACCGGGGGTTTTGGGGGAGGGGACGTCAAGCTCGCTGTGTCCCTCGGAATCCTCGCGGCGTCGGGAGGGGAAGTGGTGTGGTTCGGCGCAGTGATCGGCGCCAGCGTCATCACCGTGATCCAGGGACTGGTTTCCTCCCAGCGCACCCTGCCGCACGGCCCGGCCATGATCGTGGCAACATTCGCGTCCCTGGCCGTGGCGGCCTCCATCGCCGCTGTCAATGGGCCCTAACTCGAGTCCATCGCCGCTATGTCAGGGGTACATGACACAATGTGGCTATGCTTCGATGGACTACTGCAGGGGAATCACACGGTCAAGCATTGATTGCTCTGCTTGAACACATGCCCGCCGGCGTTCCGGTCACGCGCGAGGAGATCTCGGCTCAGCTTTCTCGTCGCCGACTCGGCTATGGTCGCGGGGCGCGGATGAAGTTTGAAACTGATGAGTTAACGCTGCTCACAGGTGTGCGCCATGGCCTCACCCTCGGTAGCCCCATTGCCATCATGATCGGCAACGCTGAGTGGCCGAAATGGACCACAATCATGTCGGCCGATCCGCTGGACCTGGACGACGAGGACGTCGTTAAGGCAATGACTTCGGGCCGGGGTGCCAAGCTGACGCGGCCGCGCCCGGGCCATGCGGATTTCGCCGGAATGATCAAGTACGACCAGGACGAGGCCCGCCCGATTCTGGAGCGGTCCTCCGCTCGGGAAACCGCCGCCCGGGTTGCCGCTGCCACCGTCGCCCGCAGCTTCCTGCGGGAAACCCTCGGCGTCGAGGTGCTGAGCCACGTCATTTGCATCGGCCGATCCGAGGTCGTGGACGGGGAGCGGCCCACCTTCGCAGACCTGGAAAAGATCGATGAGTCCCCAGTGCGCGCCTTCAACCGCCTCGCCGAGGAGTCCATGATCTCTGAGATTGAGGCTGCGAAGAAGGCCGGCGATACCTTGGGCGGCATCGTCGAGGTCGTCGTGGAAGGGTTGCCAATTGGACTCGGCTCGCACGTCTCCGGCGAGGATCGGCTCGACGCGCAGTTGGCCGCAGCCCTCATGGGTATCCAGGCCATTAAGGGCGTTGAGGTCGGCGATGGGTTCGAGGAAGCCCGTCGGCGCGGCAGCGAAGCCCACGATGAGATGGTGCGTGGCGCCGACGGAATTGAGCGCCTGAGCAACCGGGCCGGTGGACTCGAAGGCGGCATGACTAATGGCCAGACCCTGCGTGTTCGGGCCGCCATGAAGCCGATCTCTACGGTGCCCCGCGCCCTGAAGACCGTCGATATGGCCGACGGCTCCGCCGCCACCGGCATCCACCAGCGGTCCGATGTCTGTGCTGTCCCCGCTGCCGGCGTCGTGGCAGAAGCCATGGTCGCGCTCGTGCTGGCCCGCGCCGTGCTGGAGAAATTCGGCGGTGACTCTCTGGCCGAGACCAAGCGAAACGTCGATTCTTATCTGGTGTATGTCGGGGAACGGCTGGACTTCGGAGAGGACGAATGATGATTGGGCCCAAGGTCGTTCTCGTCGGCCCTCCCGGAGCCGGCAAGTCCACCATTGGACGGCGACTAGCTCGGGCCCTGGCCCTCCCGCTCATCGACTCTGATCAGCTCATCGAGGAAGAAGCCGGGAAGTCCTGCGGTGAGGTCTTCTCGGAGCTGGGTGAACCCGACTTCCGCACCCTTGAGGCGCGCCACGTGGCGGCCGCCTTGAACAGCAACGGAGTCGTCAGCCTGGGCGGGGGAGCAGTGCTCACCGACTCCACCCGCCGCCTGCTCGCCGACCACGATGTCGTGTGGGTCGATGTCTCCGCCGACGAGGGCGTCCGCCGAACCGCCAACGAAACCTCGCGCCCCGTCCTCGCCGCTGATGATCCTGCTGCGCACTACCGCCAGCTCCTGGAAAACCGGGCCCCCTTCTACGACGAAGTGTCCGGCTACCGCGTCCGCACCGACGGGCGCACCCCTCAACAGGTCGTGGCGGATATCCTCGGCTACTTAGACTCCCTGTGACTTACTGTGAAAGGACACCGACCCGCAGTGACCACCATCAAGGTACATAGCCCCAACCCATATGAGGTCGTCATCGACCACGGCTTGGACGCGGCCATCGCTGATCGCGTAGTGTCCACCGGCGCCGCCAAGGTGATGATCATTCATCAGCCGACGCTCACCCAGCCCGCCATCACGCTGGGTGAGGCGCTCACCGACCGTGGCATTGACATCGTGCTCGCCGAGGTACCTGACGCAGAGGCCGGCAAAGTGTTGTCCGTCGCCGGTTCCCTGTGGGATCACCTGGGCGAGGAAACCTTTAGCCGAGGCGACGCCATCATCGGACTGGGGGGAGGCGCCGTCACCGACCTCGCCGGGTTCGTCGCGGCGTCCTGGATGCGCGGGATCAAGGTCATCCAGGTCCCCACTACGCTGCTGGCCATGGTTGATGCCGCCGTCGGCGGGAAAACCGGGATCAACACCGACGCGGGTAAAAACCTCGTCGGCGCGTTCCATGAGCCCGACGCCGTGTTCATCGACCTCGATCATTTGGCTTCTCTCCCTACCGAGGAGATCGTCGCGGGTTCAGCCGAAATCATCAAGACCGGCTTCATTGCTGACACCGCGATCCTCGACCTCTACGAGTCCGACCCCGCCGCGTGCCTGCGCGTCGACGGCCACCTCCCCGAACTCATTGCCCGCTCCGTCAGCGTGAAGGCCAACGTCGTCGGCCAGGACCTCAAAGAATCCGGCCTCCGCGAGATCCTCAACTACGGCCACACCTTCGGCCACGCCGTCGAGCTGCGAGAGAACTTTCATTGGCGCCACGGCAATGCCGTCGCCGTCGGCATGATGTTCATCGCCCATCTGGCCCAACAGAACGAGCTTATCGACTCCGCACTGGTCACCCGCCACCGCGACATCCTGCAATCCGTCGGATTGCCCGTCACCTACGAGGGTGGACACTTCGACGAGCTCTACGCCGGCATGACCCGCGATAAGAAAAACCGCGATGGGCACATCCGGTTCGTGGCGGTGGATGGCCAGGCCGGTGCAACCACCCGTCTGGAAGGCCCGTCGGTGGAGCAGCTGCGCGCGGCCTACGATGCCCTGGTGGAAGGCGGCACACGATGAAGATCCTCGTGATCAACGGCCCCAATCTCAACCGCCTGGGCAAGCGCCAGCCCGAGGTCTATGGCACAACCACGTTGAGCGACGTGGAGGCTCTTATCGCGGCCCACGCCGCGTCGCTCGGCCTTGAGGTGGAATGCCGCCAGTCCAACCACGAGGGTGACCTGCTCGACTGGGCGCATGAGGCTGCCGACAATGGCTGGGGGGTCATCATAAACCCCGGCGCTTTCACCCATACGTCGGTGGCGCTGCGTGATGCCCTCGCAGAGGTCGCCGATGGCACAGGCTTCGTCGAGGTGCACATTTCTAACGTTCACGCCCGCGAAGAATTCCGTCACCACAGCTACCTTTCCCCGATTGCCCGCGGCGTCATCGTCGGCCTCGGAGTGCGCGGATACCTGTTAGCTCTCGACTCTTTCGTGGACTAAGCGGGTGTGCCGCGGCCGGGAGGCCGGGGCAGTTACTGTGGTGAGAATACTTGTAGCTTTTGACTGGGAAGGGACCCCACATGGCCTACGCTGACACCCGTTTTGCCACTCGCCGCCGAGCACTTTCGGCCAAGCTCTCCGGCATGCGCATCGATGAGATGCTGGTGACCAATCTCCTGCATGTCCGATTCCTCTCGGGATTCTCCGGATCCAATGCCGCGTTGGTCCTGGCCAAGGACTTGACCGCCTCCATCTGCACCGATGGCCGGTACATCACCCAGATCGCGGAGGAAGTGCCGGACATCCCGGCAATCATTGACCGTCCCTCCGCCGAAGCCCTGCTCCGCCGCATTGAGGGCCCCCGCCGCGTCGGATTCGAAGCTGACTATGTCTCTGTGGCCGAGCTGGAGAACCTTCAGGAGGCCTGCAACGAGGATGTCACCCTCGTGCCCGTGACCGGAGTCATCGAAGACATCCGCCTCATCAAAGACACCACCGAGCGCATCCGCCTGGTCGAAACCGCCGAGATCGCCGTGGAGGCGTTCGAAGGCCTGTTGGCCAATGGCGAGGTCGCGATTGGTCGCTCCGAGCGGGAAATCGCCGCGGACCTTGAGCACCGCATGCGCATCCTCGGCGCCGAGCGCCCCAGCTTTGACACGATCGTCGCCTCCGGCGAGAATTCCGCCAAGCCCCACCACAGCGCCGGCGATCGCATTCTGCGCCGCGGCGACTTGGTCACCATTGATTTCGGAGCCCACGCTCGTGGCTTCAATTCGGATATGACCCGCACCCTCGTGATGGGCGAGGCTGATGAGTTCTCCCGCGAGATCTACGACATCGTTCTGCGCGCTCAGCTCGCCGGTGTCGATGCCGCCACTCCTGGGACGTCGCTTATCGACGTCGATGCCGCCTGCCGCGACGTCATCGACGAGGCCGGCTACGGCGAGTACTTCGTCCACTCCACCGGCCACGGCATCGGCCTCGAGGTCCACGAACGCCCCTACGCCTCCAAGGTGGGCGAGGGTGAGTTAAAGGAGCACATGACGCTGACCATCGAGCCGGGCATTTATGTTCCCGGCCGTGGCGGCGTCCGCATCGAAGATACGTTGCTGATCACGCAGGGTCCGGCGCGCATCATCACCCCGCTCAGTAAGGAATTGCACGTGGTGTAGGCTGGTAAAGCTGATATACCAGGACAACAAACACCAAGGGAGATAGCTTCGTGGCGTCCACCGCTGATTTTAAGAACGGTCTTGTGCTCAAGGTCGACGGCAAGTTGCAGCAGATCGTTGAGTTCCAGCATGTCAAGCCGGGCAAGGGCCCCGCTTTCGTGCGCACCAAGCTCAAGGACGTTGTCACCGGCAAGAACGTCGACAAGACCTGGAACGCTGGCGTCAAGGTTGAGACCGCTACGGTCGACCGCCGCGACATGACCTACTTGTACAACGACGGCACCTCTTACGTTGTCATGGACGACAAGAACTACGAGCAGGTGGAGCTGTCTGAGGACAAGTTCGGCGACGCTGCCCAGTTCCTCCTGGAGAACATGCGCGTGCAGGTCTCCTTCCACGAGGGTGAGGCTCTGTTCGCCGAACTCCCGGTATCCGTTGACCTGAAGATCACCCACACGGAGCCGGGCCTGCAGGGCGACCGCTCCACCGGTGGCACTAAGCCCGCCACCTTGGAGTCCGGCGCTGAGATTCAGGTTCCGCTGTTCCTCGAAATCGGCAACGTGGTCAAGGTCGACACCCGCACCGGTGACTACCAGTCCCGCGTCTCCAACTAAGGCATTTACTAACTGTGAGTGAAACCTCTGAGACCGGCGTCGACAAGAAGAACTGGCGCCGCCATGGTGCGCGCTACCGCGCCCGCCGCCGAGCAGTCGATGTTCTCTTCGAAGCAGAAGCCCGCGACATTGATCCCGTCGCAATCATCGAGGACCGAGTTGCGCTAGCGAAGCTGCCTGACTCTCAGGTGGCGCCGGTGGCTGACTACACGCGCGTCATCGTCGTTGGTGCTGCCGAAGAACTCGATACCGTCGACGAAGCCATTGAGCGCTACCTGGCTGATGATTGGGAATTGGATCGACTGCCGGCCGTCGACCGTGCCATCCTGCGCGTCGCGGCTTGGGAGATCCTTTTCAACGATGATGTGGATGCCGCGACGGCTGTTGTGGAAGGCGTGGAGCTGGCCTCGCAATATGGAAACGACGTCGCCGCGCCGTACATCCATGCTGTCCTGGATGACATCGCGCAGTCGACGTCCGCTAATAACCCCATGCTGGCGGAGCCGATCGTTGACTCCGAAGCCGATCCCGAGTTCACGCCCGACGAGCCCGGAATGGACGCGGAGCCGCGACCCTCGAACGCCGCTGATCCTGGTCCCGGCCCGGTTCGATCTCCCGAGAGCCCAGATGTTTAGTCGCTGCTGACTTAAACTCTGTGGCTAAAGGTGTAGCCTGCTGAGGGTGTCTTCGTTACTCATTTTTTTAGCCCTGGTATCGGCGGCCCTTGCTTCCGCGCTTCATGTTTTCATCTTCTACTTGGAATCACTCGCGTGGACGACATCCCGGGCGAGAGCTGTTTTCGGGATATCCGAACAGGCGGCATTAGATACCAGGGAGATGGCTTTCAACCAGGGGTTTTATAACCTCTTCCTTGCGATCGTCACGGCAATTGGCATCGCCTCGTGGTTAGTCGGTTCCACAGGAATTGGCGCTGCGCTGATCTACGCTGGTGCTGGTTCGATGCTCGCTGCTGCCGCTGTGCTCTGGTTGAGCTCACCCGATAAGCGGGGCGCCGCTGTGAAGCAGGGAATGTTTCCCTTCCTCGCAGTTGTCCTGATGACTGCGGCGTTGCTGTCCTAAAGTAGCGATTGATCCTTACGATGGGGAGCATGGACAAATTCACCATGGATGAAGCCCTCCAGCATCGAGTCACACCCGATTTCCGGCTCGCGGACGTGGACCCGACTTCGACTCCCGGTTTTAAGTGGAACAAGAAGGACTGGGAGCGGGAGTTCCACCAGTACGACGACGAGCTCGATGAGCTCCAGGAGAAACTCTTCGCCAATGGTCGCGCCAAGGTTCCTGGAACCGGGGCGGTCTTGCTGGTGCTCCAAGGAATGGACACCTCCGGCAAGGGGGGAGTAATCCGGCACGTATTCAACGCCTTCGACCCACAAGCACTCAGCATTTCCTCTTTCGGTGCGCCGACGGCTGAGGAACGCAAACACGATTTCTTGTGGCGTATCCGTCCGCACGAGCCGGCGGTCGGTCAGATTGCTGTTTTCGATCGCTCGCACTACGAGGACGTGCTTATTCAGCGGGTCCGGCAGATGGCGTCGCTGGAGGAAATTGAGCGTCGATACGGGGCGATCGTCGATTTTGAGCAGGATCTCGTGTCCCGGAACGTGAAGATCATTAAGGTGATGCTCCACATTTCGAAGGATTTCCAAAAAGAAAACCTCATCGAGCGGCTGGACAACCCGGACAAGTACTGGAAGTACAATCCGGGAGATCTGGATGAGCGGGAGCTGTGGGATGAGTACCAGGAGGCGTATGAGATCGCTATGCGGCGGACCTCGACGGATGACGCCCCGTGGTACTGCCTACCGGGTGACAATAAGCGCTATGCCCGGATGTCGGTGAAGTACTTGGTCTTGGACGCGCTTCGGTCGATGAACCTGGAATGGCCCGCCGCGACCTTTGACGTGGCGGCGGAATTGCGACGGGCTAAGGAGGCTTAGTCTTCCTCAGCCAATTGCTTTTCGACGGCCGCGCGGACCTCCGACAAGTCCTCTGCCGCGGCCTTAATACCGTCGTGGGTGGCTAGGACGGCATCGACACCGTCCCGCAGGGTCGCGGAGAGTTGGGCGTCGGTCATGCCAGCGGCGATCGGAAGATCGCGCTCGGTGCGGACGATGAGCGTTTCGGCCCGGTCGACGATGGTGGCGCGGGCGCCGAAGCTCACGCAGTTGACCTGGTTGGCTGCGAGGTAGAGGGTGGGGTCGGCGTCGTTAAGCACCTGATCCGTGACGGAGTCGGCGCGGATGATGGCGGTGGAGCCGAGGACCGCGAAGGTCATGGGAAGGCCGTTGAGGTTGGCGGTGGCCACCTCGTTTTCGGGGTGACGTTCCAACTCGACGTCGAACCCGCGCATGGCGTCGACGATGCGGTCGATTGTTACGGCGTGAATCTCGTTATTAGTGCTCATCAGAATGTGGCTCCTCCCACGTCACCAGCTCCGGCAATTGACCCTCGACCCATTCATAAGCGCGCAAGATGCCATCGAGGGTGGACATCACGAACGCGCCAATTTGATTGCGGCTGAGGCCCTCGCCGATGAAGATCTGGCGATGCGCACTCACCGTGAGGTGGCCCAGGCCGGCGGAGGATTCGAAGAACCGCAGCGTCGGCATGTACTGAGTTTGATTCCACTCGTTGACCATGGCCAACAGGCGTGGAGCGTCCTTTTTGGTTACCTCGCCGCGCCACATGGAATCGGCGACGAGGTAGTCGCCGTCGATGCTCAACGCGATGGCGGCGTTAATGAACCCGGTGCGGACCACGACGGTTGTCGCTTCATCGGCGGCAGCCGGGGCGGCTTCAAGGCGGTGCTGCAGACCTTCTTCAGTCAGGAGTTCGGAGAGCCGCTCCGGGGTGACCGCGGAAACCGGGGTGTCGGGGATGGGGGACATCGGTGGTGAAGTAGTCACCTGGCCCACTGTAGCTATGTCGCCCCTAGAGGTCGGGTATATCTTCCTTGAGCAAGTCTGGGTCGACCAGCTCTTCGCCGCCGAGCTCATGGGCGAGCGCGGTGTCGATAGTCGGGTAGCGGAAGAGGTGGGCGTCGGCGTGGAGCTTGGCGGGTATGACTCGCTGATCGGCCAGTGCCAGCTCTTGGGCGCCCTCTTTGCCCAGCAGGATGGTGGGGCCGAGGGAGGGGATGGGCATGACCGCCGGGCGGCGGAGCTCCTTACCCAGGGCGGCTGTGAAGTCGCGATTGAGCACCGGATTGGGGGAGACAGCGTTGATCGGGCCGGACCAGGAATCGTCGAGGCAGGCCTGCACCATGATGTCGGTGAGATCATCGAGGGCGATCCAGGAAAGCCAGAAGTTGCCGTCGCCGAAGTTGCCACCCAGTCCGGTGGAGAACAAGGCCTTAAGGACGGGGAGGAGGCCGGAGTCACCGGAGAGGACGACGCCGGTGCGGATCTGGATGACTCTTTTGCCGCCCTCGGCGGCGGGTGAGGTGGCTGCTTCCCAGTCAACGACGACGTCGCTAAGAAATCCCTCGCCGCGAGGCGAGTCTTCGGTGAGGACTTCGTCTCCCCGGTCGGAGCCGTAGAACCCGACGGCGGAGGAGGAGATCATGGTGCTCACGGACGGTGAATCGGCGACCAATTCCGCAAGGCGACGAGTCGGCTCGATGCGGGATTCGCGGATGGCCTTCTTGTGGGACTCGCTGAAGCGGCCGAAGATGGGCTCGCCGGCGAGGTGGACGAGAACATCGACGTCCCGCAGCAGGTCCTGATCCGGGTGGAAAGGCTCCCACAGGCGCTGGCCCTCTTTGGGGTTTTTGCGCACGAGCTGGATGACCTGGTGCCCGGCTGTGGTGAGCTGGGCGGTGAGGGCACGACCGACGAGACCGCGGGAGCCGGTGATAGCCACGGTGAGCGGTTCGGTCGGCTGCAGAGGGGCTATCCGGGAAAGAAAGGCCATATCGCCGATGAGCTGGTGCTGACGGTAAGCGAAGAACGACTTCAGGGCGTTGCCGGGGAGGCGGGTGGTCACCGTGTCCGTGATGAGGGTGCCGTCGGGGTGATCGGCGAAATCATGAACGTGGCGCCAATTGGACAGCAACTTCAGGGGAGCGGAGGTGCACACATCGGTGAAGCGGTAGCCGCGGCGGAAATTGGAGAGGTCATGGCGGGCGACCCACTTGAGGCCGGCGGGCAGCCCGAAGATGGTGGTGCCGTCGGATAGCTTGGACGCCTGTTGGATCGGCGTGAAGGAAAGGAAGGGCGGGGTCAGGCGAGAAAGAGCGCCGGGGCGGGTATGCCACTCCCAGACCTGCTCGCGGGGTGCGGGAACGACGTGGCTCACAGTCAGGCTCACGGGGTAGCCGCCTCTCTTAGGGTCGGGGGTGCTAGTATCAGCATCAGTCTTCAAGCATAGACACCATTCGTACTATTCAGACATCCTTTAAATACCGCACAGAGAGGCGGGGAAGGAGGTCACGATGAGTGAACGTAATGGCGCAGTGACAAGTGTCGAGCTCTTGGGCTCGGACGACGTCGCGCGCACTGTCGCACGCATCGCGCACCAGATCATTGAGAAGACGGCGCTGGACGCCCCGGACGCCGTACCCGTCATGTTGTTGGGCATCCCATCGGGGGGTGTGCCCCTGGCTGAGCGTCTTGCCACCAAGATCGAGGAATTCTCCGGTGTCACCGTCCCGGTGGGTGCCCTCGACGTCACCTTGTATCGCGATGATTTGCGTCGCGGACCGCACCGGGCGCTCAAGCCCACCACTATTCCGCCGGGCGGCATTGATGGTGCCACCGTCGTCCTCGTGGACGATGTGTTGTACTCCGGACGCACCATCCGCGCTGCGCTTGACGCCTTGCGGGACATCGGCCGCCCCGAGAATATTCAGCTCGCTGTCCTCGTCGACCGGGGCCATCGGCAGCTTCCCATTCGGGCCGATTATGTGGGAAAGAACCTGCCCACCGCGCGCAATGAGGGTGTCACGGTCTTTCTCGAATCCATCGATGGCCGCGATGCCGTCGAGCTGACCCAGGAGGGCAATCAATGAAGCACTTGCTGTCCATTGCGGACTTGAGCAGTGAAGAGATCATTGGCCTCATGGATGAGGCCGACCGGTTCCGGGAGGCACTGGAGGGGCGTGAGATTAAGAAGCTGCCTACCCTCCGCGGCCGCACGATTTATACGCTGTTCTATGAGAACTCGACCCGCACCCGGTCTTCCTTTGAGACGGCCGGTAAGTGGATGAGCGCGGACGTGATCAACCTGTCGGCATCGACGTCATCGGTGAAGAAGGGCGAGTCCCTCAAGGACACCGCCTTGACCCTGAGCTCTATTGGCGCGGATGCCATCATCATGCGCCATCCTTCCTCGGGTGCTGCGAACCTCGTCGCCGAGTGGGTGGCGCCCGGTGGCAACGGCCCCAGCGTCATCAATGCCGGCGATGGCTCTCACCAGCACCCCACCCAGGCCCTGCTGGACGCGGTCACCATGCGCCAGCGCATTGGCGAGATCGGCGGGCGCAAGATCCTCATCGTGGGCGATGTCCTGCACTCGCGGGTGGTCCGCTCCAACGTGGATCTGCTCTCCCTGCTCGGGGCGGAGGTCGTGCTCGTCGCCCCGCCGACGCTCCTGCCGTTCGGGGTGGAAAACTGGCCGGTCCGCACCACTCAGGACTTTGACGCGGAGATCGCTGACGCGGACGTGGTCATGATGTTGCGGGTCCAGCAAGAGCGCATGAATGGCGGCTTCTTCCCCTCGCACCGCGAATATGCCACCTTCTTCGGCCTGTCGAAGGCGCGCGCCGCGGCGATGAAGAAGGACGCGATCATCATGCACCCGGGTCCGATGTTGCGCGGCATGGAAATTAATTACGCCGTTGCCGACTACGACTCCACGGCGATCCTGCAACAGGTCAACAACGGTGTTCACCTGCGCATGGCCGTCTTGTTCACCCTCCTCGTCGGCGACTCCGCCGCGGCCGGATACTAAAGGAGAATCCCGCATGACCTTTCCCGCTACCGGCCCCCTCTCCGCTGTCGAGCCGGGCACACTGAAGCTTATCGACGTCCGTCCCTACGGCGAGGGCGATCCCGTCACCGTCCTCATCAAAGATGGGGTCATCGTCGATCTCAATGCGTCGGCTGATGCCGACGCCGATCGCACCATCGACGGCCGCGGCAATGTTCTCTTGCCGGGCCTCGTGGATATGCACGTTCACCTGCGCGAACCCGGCCGCGAAGACACCGAGACCATTGTTACCGGCTCTCAAGCCGCCGCCCAAGGTGGCTTCACTGCGGTATTTTCCATGGCCAACACGATGCCCGTCATGGATCAGCCGGTCCTGGCGGAGTCCGTGTGGTTCAAGGGGCAACATGCCGGCATCTGCGATGTCCACCCCGTCGGCTCCATCACCAAGGGGCTCGAGGGCAAGGAGATCACCGAGTTCGGCATGATGGCCACCTCCCAGGCCAAGGTGCGCATGTTTTCTGATGACGGCAAATGCGTCGACGATCCGCTCATCATGCGCCGCGCCCTCGAATACGCCAAGGGCCAGGATGTCCTGCTGGCCCAGCATGCAGAAGATAGCCGCCTCACCGGCGGTGCCGTGGCGCACGAAGGCGAAACCGCAGCCCGACTGGGCTTGCGCGGGTGGCCGCGGGTCGCCGAGGAGTCCATCGTGGTTCGGGATGCGTTGCTGGCCCGTGACTATGGCAACCGCGTCCACATTTGTCACGCCTCGACCACGGGCACCGTGGAACTCGTTGCGTGGGCTAAGAGCCAAGGCATCGAGCTTTCTGCCGAGGTCACCCCGCATCACCTTCTCCTCACTGACGAAAAGCTCACCACCTATGACGGCAATTACCGAGTCAACCCGCCGCTGCGCGAGGAGCACGACACGGTGGCCCTGCGCCAGGCGCTGTTGGATGGCGTCATCGATTGCGTCGCCACCGACCATGCGCCGCACGGCTCAGAAGAGAAGTGCTGCGAGTTCGAGCACGCCCGGCCAGGCATGCTCGGGTTGGAGACGTCCTTGGCCGTCATTGCCGAGATCTTTGTACACTCCGGCCTGGCCGATTGGCGCTGGGTGGCCAAGGTGATGAGCGAGCGTCCGGCCGAGATTGTCCGCCTTCCCGGCCAGGGCCGTCCCATCGCGGTGGGGGAGCCGGCCAACCTCACGATCGTCGACCCGGGTGCGAGCTGGACTGCCCGGGGGGCGGAGATGGCCTCGAAGTCGGAGAACACCCCCTACGAGGGCATGGAGTTCGGCGCCAAGGTGACTACCACGGTGTTGCGAGGTCGCCTCACCTGTGTGGATGGCGTGGCCGCCGAGCCGCGTGAAATGGCGTAGAGTCTCCGTATAAGATACAGATTGCTGAATATCATGCAGAACAATAATGTTGCGAAAGGTGACGCCTTGACGTCCTCGACCGGCCCGAATCGGGTCCCCGCTGTCCTCGTCCTCGCCGACGGTTCCGTTTTCCGCGGCTACAACTTCGGCGCCTCCGGCACCACCCTGGGTGAGGCCGTCTTCACCACCGCCATGACCGGCTACCAAGAGACCATGACGGACCCCTCCTACCACCGCCAGATCGTCGTGGCCACCGCTCCGCAGATTGGCAACACCGGGTGGAACGACGAGGACAACGAGTCCCACCACGGCCAGATCTGGGTCGCGGGCCTGGTCATCCGCGACCTTGCCCACCGTGTCTCCAACTGGCGGGCCAAGCACAGCTTGGCCGAAGAGATGGACAAGCAGGACGTGGTGGGAATTCGCGGCGTCGATACGCGAGCTTTAGTGCGTCACCTGCGAAACAACGGATCCACCGCCGCCGGAATCTTCACCGGCGCGGACGCCCAGCGACCGGTCGAGGAACTGCTCGCCGAGGTCAACGCGCAGCCGTCCATGAAGGGCGCCGACCTCTCCGCCGAAGTCTCCACCGGTGAGGTCTACGAGGTCCCAGCCATCGGGGACACCGCGTTCACCGTCGTCGCCTACGACCTTGGCATCAAGTCCGCCACCCCCGGCCACTTTGCCAAGCGCGGCATCCGCACCATCATCGTGCCGGCCAACACCCCGTTCGCCGAGATCCAGCAGTTTCACCCGGACGGGGTCTTCCTGTCCAACGGCCCCGGCGACCCCGCGACCGCCGATGAGATGGTGGACATCACCCGCGACGTCATCTCCGCCGGTATCCCGCTGTTCGGCATTTGCTTCGGCAACCAGATCCTCGGCCGCGCCTTCGGGTTGGACACCTACAAGCTCAAGTTCGGGCACCGCGGCATTAACGTCCCGGTCATCAACACAGTGACCTCGAAGATTGATATCACCTCCCAGAACCACGGCTTCGCGCTCAAGGCCCCGGAGGGGGAGACCTTCGACACTGACTTTGGTCCCGCCCGCGTCACGCACCTCTGCCTCAACGACCAGACCGTTGAGGGCGTTGCGCTCGTAGACGGGCGTGCCTTCTCGGTTCAGTACCACCCCGAGTCCGCCGCCGGACCCAACGACGCCAATCCGCTGTTTGACCAGTTCATTGAGCTGATGTCCGCGCACGCCAGCGCCGCAGCCAAGTAAGTACCAGGAAGAAGACTTAAGGAAAACACATGCCTAAGCGCACAGATCTCAAGCACGTCCTGGTCATTGGTTCCGGACCCATCGTCATCGGCCAGGCCTGCGAATTCGACTATTCCGGCACCCAGGCCTGCCGCGTTCTCCGCGAGGAGGGCCTGCGCGTCACCCTCATCAACTCCAACCCGGCCACGATCATGACCGACCCGGAGTTCGCCGACCACACCTACGTCGAGCCGATCCAGCCCGAGTACATCGAGAAGATTTTTGAAAAGGAAATCGAGCAGGGTCACCCCATCGATGCCGTGCTGGCTACCTTGGGCGGCCAGACTGCCCTCAACGCCGCTATTCAGCTTGATCGCCGTGGCACGTTGGACAAGTTCGGCGCGGAGCTCATCGGCGCCGACATCGACGCCATCGAACGCGGCGAGGACCGCCAGAAGTTCAAGGACATCGTCGCGTCCATCGGTGGCGAGTCCGCCCGCTCTGCCGTGTGTCACAACATGGATGAGGTGCACGCGGCCGTCGAGCAGCTCGGTTTGCCCGTCGTCGTGCGCCCCTCCTTCACCATGGGTGGCCTTGGCTCCGGCCTGGCGTACAACAACGATGACCTCGAGCGCATTGCCGGTGGCGGTCTCGCGGCATCCCCGGAAGCCAACGTCCTCATCGAGGAATCGATCCTCGGGTGGAAGGAGTTCGAGCTCGAGCTCATGCGTGACGGCGACGACAACGTCGTGGTCATTGCGTCCATTGAAAACGTTGATGCTCTCGGCGTCCACACCGGCGACTCCGTCACGGTTGCCCCGGCCCTCACCCTCACCGACCGTGAGTTCCAGAAAATGCGCGACCAGGGCATCGCCATCATCCGCGAGGTCGGCGTCGACACCGGCGGCTGCAACATCCAGTTCGCGATCAACCCTGACGATGGCCGCATCATCACCATCGAGATGAATCCGCGGGTGTCCCGTTCCTCGGCGCTGGCCTCCAAGGCGACGGGTTTCCCCATCGCGAAAATCGCCGCCAAGCTGGCCATCGGCTACACCCTCGATGAGATCACCAATGACATCACCGGGGTCACTCCGGCTGCCTTCGAGCCGACGTTGGACTACGTCATCGTCAAGGCCCCCCGCTTCGCCTTTGAGAAGTTCCCGGGTGCCGATGACACGCTGACCACCACAATGAAGTCCGTCGGTGAGGCCATGGGCATCGGCCGCAACTACATCGCTGGCCTAAACAAGGTCATGCGCTCCCTGGAGCAGAAGCAAGCCGGTTTCTGGACCAAGCCGGACGAGTACTTCGCCGGTGAGCGCGCCACGGACCTCGCCGCTGTTCTCAAGGACCTCAAGCGGCCCACCGATGGGCGGATGTACGACATCGAATTGGCGCTTCGCCTGGGAGCCAGCATCGAAGATCTCTACGCCGCCTCCGACGTTGATCCCTGGTTCCTCGCCGAGCTGCAGGCACTGGTGGACTTCCGTCAAACTCTTATCGACGCCCCGGTGCTCGACGCCGATCTCCTCCGCGAGGCGAAGGTCTTCGGCCTCTCCGATGCCCAGATCGCTGTCCTGCGCCCCGAGTTCGCTGGTGAGGAGGGAGTGCGTCGCCTGCGCTGGTCACTGGGAATCCGCCCCGTCTTCAAGACGGTGGATACCTGTGCCGCCGAGTTTGAAGCCCAAACCCCGTATCACTACTCCGCTTATGAGCTGGACCCAGACGCGGAGACCGAGGTGGAGCCGCAGACGGAAAAGGACAAGGTCATCATCTTGGGCTCGGGTCCGAACCGCATCGGCCAGGGCATCGAGTTTGACTACTCGTGTGTTCACGCCGCGCTGGAGCTCTCCCGCATCGGCTATGAGACCGTCATGGTCAACTGCAACCCGGAGACCGTGTCCACCGACTACGACACGGCTGATCGCCTGTACTTCGAGCCTCTGACGTTCGAGGACGTCATGGAGGTCTACCACGCTGAGGCCAATTCCGGCACCGTCGCCGGCGTTATCGTCCAGCTTGGCGGACAGACCCCGCTCGGGCTGGCTCAGCAGCTAGCCGACGCCGGAGTCCCCGTCGTCGGTACCACGCCCGAGGCCATCAACCTGGCCGAGGACCGCGGTGAATTCGGCGAGGTCCTCAAGGCCGCTGCCCTTCCCGCCCCAGCATTCGGTACTGCCACCTCCTTCGATGAGGCCCGCCAGGTCGCCGATGAGATCGGCTACCCCGTGCTGGTGCGTCCTTCCTATGTCCTTGGCGGTCGCGGCATGGAGATCGTCTACGACGAGGCGTCCCTGTCTGATTACATCGAGCGCGCCACCGAGCTCAATCCGGCCCACCCGGTGCTCGTCGACCGCTTCCTCGACTCGGCCATCGAAATTGACGTCGATGCCCTGTGCGATGGCGAAGATGTCTACCTCGCCGGAGTCATGGAGCACATCGAGGAAGCAGGCATCCACTCCGGTGACTCCGCCTGCGCCCTGCCGCCGATGACCTTGGGGGCGGAGGACATTGAGAAGGTTCGTCAGTCCACCATCGCGCTGGCCCACGGCATCGGAGTCAAGGGCCTGACGAACGTCCAGTTCGCGCTCAAGGACGACACCCTGTACGTCATCGAGGCCAACCCTCGGGCGTCCCGCACGGTGCCGTTTGTGTCCAAGGCGACGGGCGTGCACCTGGCGAAGGCCGCCTCCCGCATCATGCTCGGGGCCACTCTCGCGGAGCTGAAGGCGGAGGGCATGATCCCCACCGACTACGACGGAGGATCTCTTCCCCTCGAGCACCCCATTGCCGTCAAGGAAGCCGTGCTCCCGTTCAACCGGTTCCGCCGGCCCGATGGCAAGATGCTCGATACCCTGTTGTCCCCGGAGATGAAGTCCACCGGCGAGGTCATGGGCCTGGCGGACAACTTCGGCGCCGCGTATGCCAAGGCCGAGGCCGCTGCCTTCGGCGAGTTGCCCACCACCGGCAACGTCTTCGTCTCGGTGGCGAACCGCGACAAGCGCACGCTCATTTTCCCCATCCAGCGTCTGTCGTCGCTGGGGTTCACCCTCTTCGCCACCGCCGGTACGGCTGCGATGCTGCGCCGCAACGGCATCGAGTGCGAGACGGTGCTCAAGGCTTCCGATATTCGGGATGCGGGCGAGGGCAAGTCCATCGTGGATCTCATCCTGGCCGGGGACATTGACCTCATCCTCAACACCCCCGCTGGCTCGGCTGGGGCCCGGCACGATGGCTATGACATCCGCGCCGCAGCTGTCTCCGTCGGCGTGCCGCTGGTGACCACTGTTCAGGGCGTCACCGCGGCGGTGCAGGGTATCGAGGCGCTGCGGGCCGGTGACCTCGAGGTCCGCGCGCTCCAGGAGCTCGATCACACGGCGGGTAACTAATATGACCTTCGGCGAGAAGCTTCTCCACGCCGCCGCCACCCGCGGGCGACTGTGCGTCGGCATCGACCCCCACGCCGCACTGCTTCGCTCCTGGGGCTTAGGCGACGATGCGGCGGGGTTGGCCGAGTTCAGCCGCCGCTGCGTGGAGGCTTTCGCCGAGACAGCCGCAGTGGTCAAACCACAGGTCGCTTTCTACGAGCGCTTCGGCTCCGCTGGCTTCGCAGTTCTCGAGGAGACCCTCGGCGCGTTGCGGGAGGTTGGTTGCCTCGTTATTGCTGATGCCAAGCGGGGTGACATTGGCTCCACCATGGCCGGTTACGCGCAGGCGTGGCTGGGGGAGGGCTCGCCCCTGCAGACTGATGCCGTCACCGTGTCCCCCTACCTGGGAGTCGGGTCGCTTCGTCCGGTCTTTGATCTGGCGGAAGAGACCGGCCGGGGAGTGTTCGTGTTGGCGGCGACCTCGAATCCCGAGGCCGTCGACCTGCAAAACCACGTGGGTAGTGATGGGCGCACCATCGCTCAGCAGGTGGTGGATGAATGCGCCGCACTCAATGCTCGTCACGCTGGCGCCGGGAACATTGGCGTCGTTGTGGGGGCCACGTTGGCCAGTCCGCCGGACCTCTCGCGACTCAATGGGCCGGTGCTCCTGCCGGGAGTGGGCGCACAGGGAGGATCTGCCGAGGACGTGGCGAGAATCGCAACTGGCGTCACGCAGTTGGCGTTTCCGAACATCTCCCGTGCCATTCTCTCCGCCGGGCCACAGGTATCTGACCTGCGGAAAGCTGTAGTGGCGGCGGCGGAAGAATTCCCAGGTCACTGATGGTAGATACTGGGGCCGTTGTCCTGGTATTTTATGAAAAGCGACGCGTTGACGTGCCCAAATGGGCGGGTTAATCTCCACGCTGTCGGCCCGGTGCTAAACTAGTCGGAGTTCAGTGAGTTGCACGCCTGGAATTCGCAGGTAAATCGCTGAAGTCTGGTGCTGAAGTTGAGTACCAAAACTAACCAAACTATCCCCTTTTGAATCGGAGGAACCCCGTGGCCCTTCCCAAGTTGACCGATGAGCAGCGCAAGGAAGCCCTCGCTAAGGCTGCTGAGGCTCGTAAGGCTCGTGCAGAGCTGAAGGCAGAGCTCAAGCGCGGCAGCACCAACCTCAAGGAGGTTCTGGCAAAGGCTCAGACCGATGAGATCATTGGCAAGACCAAGGTCTCCGCACTGCTCGAGGCACTCCCGAAGGTCGGCAAGGTCAAGGCTAAGGAGATCATGGAGGAGCTCGAGATTGCCCAGACCCGTCGTCTGCGTGGTCTTGGTGACCGCCAGCGTCGCGCCCTGCTCGAGCGCTTCGGCTTCTCCGAGGACTAGAGCATGCCCGGCGAGAACCCCCAGGGTCGGCTGATTGTTTTGGCCGGTCCTTCCGCAGTGGGAAAGTCCACCGTGGTTCATCGCCTGCGCAGTGACGTCAAAGATCTTTACTTCAGCGTCTCCATGACTACCCGGGCACCGCGTCCCGGCGAAGTCGATGGGGTGGACTATTTTTACGTCACCGCTGATCAGTTTCAGGACAACATCGACCGTGGGCGGATGCTCGAATGGGCAGAAATCCACGGTGGCCTGCAACGCTCTGGCACTCCCGCCGAACCGGTGGAGGAAGCCCTTGCGCAAGGCCGTCCAGTTCTCGTTGAGGTTGACCTCGAGGGAGCGCGCAACGTCAAGGCTAAGAAACCCGAAGCCGAGACGGTGTTCCTCGCCCCGCCGTCGTGGGAGGTCCTGGTGGACCGCCTGACTGGGCGTGGCACGGAGCCGGACGATGTCATTGCTCGCCGTTTGGAAACCGCTCGGGAAGAGCTGGCCTGCCAGGGCGAGTTCGATCACGTAGTGGTCAATGACAACGTCGATGATGCTGTGGCTGCGATTAGTGCTATCCTGCAGGGCGCATCCCGCTAAAATCTTCACAACCCCAATGAAAAGGTGCAAGTGACCAACGTGAGCAACGAGAAGTCCACGTCCGCCGCCGCCGTGTTCGATCCGCCGGAGGGCATTACCTCCCCGCCGATCGACGTGCTGCTCGACACGGTCTCCTCCAAGTACGCCCTGGTGATCTTCGCGGCCAAGCGCGCGCGACAGATCAACAGCTACTACCAGCAGCACGACGAGGGCGTCTTTGAGTTTGTCGGACCCCTAGTGACCCCTGAGCCCGGTGAGAAGCCGCTGTCTATCGCCCTGCGCGAGATCGAGGCCGGCTTGCTCGACCACGAAGAAGGCAACTAGCCCTCAGGCGCTTCATCTGCCCCCTGACCCCGTTACGCGGGTCAGGGGGCCGTTGTCGTTTTACTCGGTAGAGTGTGCAGCATGAGCGAGCTGAATCCTCCCCGCAAGATTGTCGTCGGTGTTTCTGGTGGCATTGCCGCCTATAAGGCCTGTCACGTCATCCGGGATCTCAAGGAGGCGGGGGATGATGTCCGCGTCGTGCCCACCCCGAATGCCCTGAACTTTGTTGGCGCCGTCACCTTCGAGGCCCTCAGTGGGCATCGCGTATCGACGTCCGTGTTCGACGCCGTCGATGAAGTCCAGCACGTTCGCATCGGTCAGGAGGCGCAGGCGTTGGTCATTGCGCCGGCCACCGCCGACGTCATCGCCCGGCTCGCCGCCGGGCGAGCCGACGATCTGCTCACCTCGACGGTGTTGGTGGCCACGTGCCCCATTGTTGTGGCCCCGGCGATGCACACCGAAATGTGGCTGAATGCGGCGACCCGCGCGAACGTCGCCACGCTGAGGGAGCGCGGGATGATCGTTATGGAACCTGCCCACGGGCGTCTCACCGGCAAAGATACGGGGCCGGGACGCCTGCCGGAGCCGAACCAGATCGCCGATCTCGTGCGCCTGGCTTTGGATGGGCACGCGCCGCGATTTGATTGGTCGGGCACAAAGGTCCTCATTACGGCCGGGGGGACGCAGGAGGCGCTCGATCCGGTGCGATTTTTGGGCAATCGTTCCTCTGGCCGCCAGGGCTATGCGCTGGCGGAGGTCGCGGTGCAGCGAGGCGCGGAGGTCACGATCGTGGCTGGCGCGACCGACAAGTTGCCCGTCCCCTCCGGTGCGACGGTGATAAAGGTCGTGTCGACGCGTGACATGGCGGACGCGGTGGCCAGGCTCGCGCCGGAATCCGATGTCATCGTCATGGCCGCAGCGGTGGCGGACTTCCGGCCGGCCACGCAGGCTGGTTCGAAGCTGAAGAAGGGTGCGGATGATCAGTCCCTCGCCCGCATTGAGTTGATCGAAAACCCCGACATCCTGGCCACCACCGTGCAGCGCCGACGTGATGGACAGATTCCTGCGGGCACCGTCATCGTCGGGTTTGCCGCTGAGACCGGCGATGCCACGCATTCGGCACTGGAGCATGCTCAGGCCAAGTTGCAGCGGAAGGGCTGCGACCTCATGATGGCCAATGAGGTCGGGGAGGGCAAGGTATTCGGCGAGGCACGCAATCGCGGGTGGTTGCTGGGGGCTGATGGCTCGGTTACTGAGGTCAGCGATGCTTCGAAGCTTGCCGTCGCGGCCCACATCCTTGAGGCGGTTGACGGGGTGGGCCTGCCCAATTGACGTTGGTAGACAGCTTAGTCTACAGTGGGCAGGGCAATAAGTACTGAAACTGAAAGAAGCACTCTTTTGTCTACAGACTCCTCCACTGTCCGCTTGTTCACCAGCGAGTCCGTGACAGAAGGGCATCCCGATAAAATCTGCGATGCTATCTCGGATGCCGTGCTCGACGCACTCCTGAAGGCCGACCCGAATGCCCGCGTGGCTGTTGAGACCCTCGTGACCACCGGCCAGGTCCACGTCGTCGGCGAGGTTCGCACCACCGGTTACGTCGAGATCCCGCAGATCGTGCGCGAAACTCTCCGGGGGATCGGCTTTACGTCCTCCGACGTCGGCTTTGATGGCAACACTTGTGGTGTGAGCGTCGCGATAGGGGAGCAGTCCCCGGAGATTGGGCATGGCGTGGATAACTCGCACGAGGTCCGCCAGGGCGGATCCGTCGAGGACGATGACTACGCGGGCGCGGGCGACCAGGGCCTCATGTTTGGCTACGCCACCGATGAGACCGAAGAGTTCATGCCGCTGCCGATCGCCATGGCCCACCGCCTGGCGCGTCGCCTGACCCAGGTGCGTAAGGAGGGAATCGTCCCGCACCTGCGCCCCGACGGCAAAACCCAGGTCACCTTCGCCTATGACGCCGATGATCAGCCTGTTCGCCTGGACACCGTGGTGGTGTCCACGCAGCATGACCCGGAGGTGACCCAGGAGTGGTTGGAAGGCCAGATCCGCGAGCACGTGGTGGACTGGGTGGTCGGCGATGCCGGAATCGGGGACATGGTCGATGATGGCCTCACCCTGCTGGTGAACCCCTCGGGCTCGTTCATCCTCGGCGGGCCCATGGGCGATGCCGGTCTGACGGGGCGCAAGATCATCGTCGACACCTACGGCGGCATGGCTCGGCATGGCGGCGGTGCGTTCTCCGGCAAGGACCCGTCGAAGGTTGACCGCTCCGGTGCCTACGCCATGCGCTGGGTGGCCAAGAATATCGTCGCCGCGGGTCTGGCCAAGCGGGCCGAGGTTCAGGTGGCCTACGCCATTGGTCGCGCGAAGCCGGTCGGCCTCTACGTCGAGACCTTTGGCACCGCCCGCCCGGGGCTGAACGATGAGGACATCCAGGCGGCCGTGGAAAAGGTCTTTGACCTGCGCCCCGCTGCCATCATCCGGCAGCTGGAGCTGCTGCGCCCGATCTACCGGCAGACTGCAGCCTACGGACACTTTGGTCGTCTTGATTTGGAACTGCCGTGGGAGCGAACCGACCGGGTCGAACAGCTGCAGGCAGCCCTGTAGAATCTCCGGCTATGGCCACCCCCCGCGTCCCCGCGCAACACCAGCCGGTGGCGCGGGTTCTGCCTTTGTTGGGGCTAGCGCACCTTGACCGCCCCTTCGACTACCTCGTTGCCGCTGATGATGATGACGCCGTTCAGCCGGGAGTGCGGGTGCGAGTGCGCTTCGCCGGCCGGCTCGTCGACGCCCTCGTCCTCGATCGCCTCAGCTCCTCCGACCACGACGGCGAACTGCGCTATCTCGAAAGGTCAGTGTCCGACGATGTCGTTTATCCCCCTCGGATAGCACAGCTTATCGACGCCCTGGCCGACCGCTACGGCGGCGTCCGGTCCGACATCATTCGTTCGGCCATTCCCTCCCGCCATGCGCGGGCGGAAGAGTCCGATGTCTCCACCCCGTGGGAGGACTTAGGGGAGGCCAGCGAACCAGACCTTTCCGCCTGGTCATCCTATGAATTCGGAGAGTCCTTCGTCGACGCGGTGCTCACTGCCGGAACGGCGCGGGCAGCGTGGCAAGTAAGACCAGGCGATGACTGGGACACCACCCTCGCCGCCTTGGCGGTGAAGGTGGTCAAGGACGGCGGCGGTGCGCTGCTCATCGTGCCGGACCAGCGGGACGTCGATAAGCTTGAAGCCGCCTTAAAGGAGTTCGTGTCCGCCCGGCAGATCACGGTGCTCACCGCCGGACTTGGGCCGCAGGCGCGCTACCGGCGCTATCTGTCCGTCCTGCACGGGCAAGGCAGGCTCGTCGTAGGCACCCGCTCCGCCGCCTTCGCTCCCGTGGACAACCTCCAACTCGCGGTGGTCATGGACGATGGCGACGACAGCCTCGTCGACCCGCGCGCGCCTTATGTGCACGCCCGCGAGGTGCTGACCACTCGCAGCACCATCGAGGGCTGCTCGCTCATCATCGGCGGCTACACCCGGACCGCCGAGGCGCAATTGCTCGTCGAATCAGGATGGGCGCACAACCTCGTGGCGCCCCGCGAGGTCATTCGCGGGGGGATGCCGCTCATCCGAGCCGCCGCGGACTCAGAGTTCGAAATGATCCGCGACCCCCGTGCCGCCCAGTCGCGCATTCCCTTGCTGGCCTTCGACGCCGTCCGCCGCAGCCTCGAACGCGGCAAGCCCGCGCTCATCCAGGTCCCGCGCAAGGGATACGTGCCCACCCTGGCGTGCGGCAACTGCCGGGCGCCCGCCCGTTGCCGCACCTGCAACGGCCCCCTGGGCCTGCCTGCCGACGACGGAACCGGGGCGGGAGTGCCCACCTGTCGCTGGTGCGGACGACCCGACGCCCGCCACCGCTGCGGAACTTGCGGCTCCGTCAAACTGCGGGCCGTGGTGCTCGGAGCGGAACGCACGGCCGAGGAATTAGGGCTCGCGTTCCCCTCGGTCCGGGTCATCACCTCCGGTGGATCGAAAATCGTGACAGAGGTGGAGAACGACGCCGCACTCGTGGTGTCCACGCCCGGCGCGGAACCCTGGGGAGACTACGGGGCAGCGATCCTGCTTGACACGTGGGCTCTACTCGGCCGACAAGACCTCCGCGCCACGGAAGACACGCTGGCCACATGGGCCCTGGCCGCCTCTTTAGTGCAACCCCACGGGGAGGGCGGGGAAGTCGTCGTCATGGCTGATCCGGGCCTGCCGGTGGTGCAGTTCTTCATCCGCTGGGACATGGTCGGCGCTGCCGCGTTAGAACTTCAGCAGCGCCGGGAGGTGGGCTTCCCACCCGCGGTGCACATGGCGGCCATCGACGGCGCCAACGCCAGCCTCGACGTCTTCCGCGAGGTGGTCACCCTCCCGGACGGTGCCGAACTGCTTGGCCCCGTGGACTTACCCCCCGGTGTCACCCTGCCAGGGGAATACGACGAGCACCGCTTCGGGCCCGCCCAGCGCTTGCTCGTGCGCGCGCCCCTGGGACCACGAGCGGAGGTGGGCCGCGCACTGCGCGCGGCGATGGTCTCACGGGCGGGCCGCAAAGACGACCTGCCATTGCGGGTGCAGGTTGATCCACTGCACATTGGCTAGCCCACAATCGCTGTGGGCTTGCCGCGTGGCAGCGAGATGACTGTGGCGGTGGCCTGCGGAAAGCAGCTGACCCAGCGAGATAGGTGGGGAGAGCGCTGTCGCCGGATCTCCGGTGTCGGGGTGGGGCAGTACACTGTGGAGTCTGTACGAAGCACCAGCATAAACATCAGGCGCGATTCAAGGAGCCAGCACGCCCCATGACAGTTCGTGAGATCCGATTCTTCGGCGATCCCGTCCTCACCACCCGTTCCGAGGAAATCACCACCTTCGACCATTCCCTCGAGGTCTTGGTCGAGGACATGCTTGAGACCATGGACGCGGCCGGGGGAGTGGGCCTGGCAGCCAACCAAGTGGGAGTAGCCCGCCGCGTCTTCGTCTACGACTGCAGCCACATTGAGGATGGCCTGCGCGGCCACATCATCAACCCCGTGTGGGAACCCATCGGTGAAGAGACACAGCTGGGCACCGAAGGCTGCCTCTCCATCCCCGATATTTCCGCGGACACCGAACGTTTTGAGACAGTCCGCGTGTCCGGCCACGACATCAACGGCCACGCAATCGCGATGGTCGCCTCCGGGCTGATGTCCCGCTGCATCCAGCACGAAACCGACCACCTCGACGGGGTGCTCTTTCTTAAGCGTTTGACCCCCGAGCGGCGCAAAGCTGCGATGGCCGCCATCCGTACGTCCACCTGGTTCGACGCCTAACCCCTTAAGGAACCCATGCGCTTGATTTTCGCCGGAACCCCGGAACCCGCGGTTGTGGCTCTTCGCCGACTTCTGGACACCGATCATGAGATCGTCGCCGTGATCACCCGACCCGATGCGCGCCGGGGACGCGGACGCACCCTCCATCCGTCTCCGGTTTCTGCTCTGGCGCAGGAACACGGCATCGAGGTGCTCACGCCGACGACGTTGAAGCCCGGGACGGAGGACGGCGAGGCCCTTCGTGCGCGGCTGGCGGAGTTGGCGCCGGAGGCGATACCGGTGGTGGCCTACGGCAATCTCATCACCAAGGACCTCCTTGATGTAGCACCGCACGGGTGGGTCAACCTTCACTTTTCTCTCCTCCCGGCCTGGCGGGGCGCGGCACCTGTGCAGGCCGCCATCAACGCCGGCGATGACATCACCGGCGCGTCGACCTTCCGCATCGAGGAGGGGCTGGACACCGGGCCGGTGCTGGGAACCGTCACGGAAACGATCCGGGACACCGACACCGCCGACGACCTCCTCACCCGCCTGGCCTATTCCGGAGCCGAGCTTTTAGCGGCCACGATGGATGGCCTAGAAGCGGGCGCGATCGTGCCCCACGAGCAAGCGGGCGAGCCGACCTATGCCCACAAGATCAGCACGGAGGACGCCCGGATTAACTGGGACGCACCAGCGACAGCGGTCGATCGCCACATTCGGGCCCACACCCCGGCACCGGGAGCGTGGACTGTCCTGGGGGAGGACCGCCTCAAGGTCGGTCCAGTCACGGAAGCCCCGGACGCGGAAGCGCTGGACGCTGGCGAACTGCGGGTCATCAAAAGTGAGGTCCAGGTGGGAACCGGCTCCGGGGTCGTGACCTTGGGCCACGTCCAGCCTCCGGGGAAGAAGATGATGGATGCTGCGGCCTGGGCGCGCGGCAATGCAACAATTCACGGTCAACAGAAGGTGAGCTTTTCATGAGCGGCGGAGGTTTTCGTTCCCGGTCCAAGGGCGGCGATAAGGGTGGCGATAAGAATTCGGCCAACAAAAGTGCGGTGAGGAACCCGAAAAAGTCCCCCGCGCCGAAAAAGTCCGCTGGCCGAAACGTCCCGGGGCTGGATGCCCCGCGTCTGTTGGCGCACGAGGTATTAGGCCGGGTGCGGGCCGATGAGGCCTACGCCAACCTCATCCTGCCCAAGGCCTTGAAGCAGTGGAACATCACCGAGCGCGACGCCGCCTTCACCACCGAGATCACCTACGGCACCTTGCGCGCCCAGGGGGTCCTCGACGCGGTGATCGCTCAGTGCTCGAGCCGGCCCCTGGAACAGATCGCCCCGGAGGTACTGGATGGCCTACGGCTAGGCACCTATCAGCTGCTGTACACGCGAGTGGAGCCGCACGCGGCGGTTGACACGACCGTTCGCCTCGTCGAGGCTTCCGGCAATGGGCAGGCCAAGGGCTTTGCCAACGCCATCATGCGGACGGTGTCGCGCGCATCGGCGGAGAAGTGGATTGACAAGCTCACGCCGCCGGGTGAAATCGCCGCCGCTGCCTTCCGCAACGCGCATCCGACATGGATCGCGGAGTCCTTCTCCCGGGTCCTCGGGCTCGGCGAACTGGATGAGGCGTTGGCCGCGGATTCCCAGCGCCCTTCCGTGCATTTGGTCGCACGTCCCGGTGAGATTTCCGCCGAGGAGCTGGCCTTGATCACCGGCGGCGAGCCGGGGGACTACTCTCCCTATGCCGTCCGGCTGGAGTCGGGCGATCCGGGCGATGCGGAGCCCGTCCGTCAGGGTCTGGCCGCGGTCCAGGACGAGGGGTCACAGCTCATTGCGCGTGCCGTGGTGGAGGCGCCGGTGGAGGGCCCCGATCAGGGTCGCTGGCTCGACCTGTGCGCTGGTCCCGGCGGCAAGGCCGCCCTCATGGGGGCTTTGGCTCGCATTGATGGGGCGCACGTCGATGCGGTGGAGGTGTCGCCGCATCGGGCGACCCTCGTCAAGAAGACCGTCGGCGATCTGCCTGTCACGGTGCACGTGGCTGATGGCCGTGATCCCGGGCTGGAGCCCGGCTTCGATCGTGTGCTTGTCGACGCCCCGTGCACCGGCCTGGGCGCCCTCCGTCGCCGTCCGGAGGCCCGCTGGCGCAAGTCGGAGTCCGATATCGCCCAGCTCAGCCCGTTGCAATTCGAGCTATTGGCCTCGGCGCTCACGCTGGTTCGCCCTGGCGGCGTCGTGGTGTATTCGACCTGCTCGCCGGACCTGCGGGAGACTCGGTCGGTAGTGGATCGCGCTGTCAAGGAACTCGGCGCCGTGGAGGTGGATGCGCACGAGCTGGTGGCCCCGATGGACAACGTGGGCGATCAGGCGAGTGTGCAGATGTGGCCCCACCGCCACGGCACGGACGCGATGTTCTTCGCCGTCCTGCGCCGCGCCGACTAATTGCCAGTAAACCGCGGCGGGCGTTTCTCTGCTCGCGCGGCGCGGGATTCGGCGGCATCGGCAGACTCCCACGCAGCTCGCGCCGCCTGGGCTCGGGTGGCCGCATCGTAGGGGCGATGTGAGGTCCGGGCGAACTCGTACTTGAGGTGTCGCACAGTCAGCGGCGCTTTAGCGGCGAGGAGCTCGGCGAGGGAGATCGCTGCGGTGATGTCTCCCGCGGACGTCGCAAAGCCGGTTTCCAGCGCATCGGCGCTGGAGAGCGCCGCACCCGTGAACAACATGATGCGGGCCCGGGAGCCGCCAACCAGGTTTTCCAGAGTTGCGATGGTCCCCTCGTCGAGGGCGATGGCAACATCGACGATGGGGACGCGGAACAGCGCTGTCTCATCGACCACCCGCAGGTCGCAGGCCATAGCGAGCTGGGTGCCGGCACCAATGGCGGGGCCGTTAACCCACGCGATGACCGGGATGGGCAGTGTTTGAATGGTGCCGAGCATCCGAAGCAGCGCCTCATAGAACCCGCCCGCGTACACCCCGCCGGAAAGATCAGCCCCGGAAGAAAACACCGTCCCCTCGCCGTGGAGGATGACCACCCGCGCACCATCATCGATGGCCGATACCATCGCCTCCTCGATCGCCTCGCACATGGGAATGTTGAGGGCATTGCGGTTGCTGTGCCGGTTGAGCGTGATCGTGCGAATCAACCCTTCCGCGAGGGTGGATGTGAGAACGAGGGGGTGTGTCACTGGGGTGGGTCCTTTCGCCACGACATGCGTCAAAACCTTTCGGCCTTTAAGCATTCTGCCTGAGAATAAGCCCGCTCACACGCCGCGTACACTGTGAGCCATGGCTACCCCGATTATTGCTCCGTCCATTTTGGCTGCCGATTTCTCTCAATTGGGCGAGGAGGTGCGCGCCGTCGATAATGCGGATTGGATCCACGTTGACATCATGGATGGCCACTTTGTCCCTAATCTTTCTTTCGGCCCGGACATCACCATGACTGTCAATAACATCACTGACCAGCACTTGGACGTCCACCTCATGATTGAGAATCCGGAGGAGTGGGTGGACAAGTACATCGAGGCGGGCGCCGATTGCGTCATCTTCCACGTGGAGGCAACCCCGGACCACGTCGCCTTGGCCAAGCATCTGCGCTCGAAGGGAGTTAAGGCCGGTTTCTCCCTCAAGCCGGGCACCCCCATCGAGCCCTACCTCGCTGATCTTCGCTTTTTCGATCTGGTGTTGGTCATGAGCGTCGAGCCGGGTTTCGGCGGACAGTCCTTCATGCCGGATCAGCTGGACAAGGTGCGAACTCTGCGTGAGGCGATCGACAACAACAACCTCACCACCCTCATTGAGATCGATGGGGGAATCTCCGAGCACACCATCGCGCAGGCTGCCGAGGCGGGATGCGATGCCTATGTGGCCGGTTCCGCCATCTATGGCAAGGACGATCGGGCAGCCGCGGTGGACAACCTCCGTCGGCTCGCCACCGTCTAATGCCGCCACTGCCCGTCGAGGTGGCTCTCCGGGCCGCTCTGCAGGCCGGGGCGGCTGTGCACGGAACGACGAGCCCTAACCCGCCCGTCGGGGCCGCCATCCTCTCCGCCGATGGCCAGCTGGTCGGGGTCGGGGGCACTCAACCGGCTGGCGGCCCGCACGCCGAGGTCATGGCCCTGCGCGCGGCGGGGGACCAGGCCCGCGGGGGCATGGCTGTGGTGACGCTGGAGCCCTGCAACCACACTGGCCGCACCGGCCCTTGTTCGCAGGCGCTCGTCGAGGCGGGCGTGGCCTACGTCCGCTATCTCCATTCCGATCCCAACGCCGCCGCGTCCGGCGGGGCGGACTACTTGCGGGCCCACGGCGTGGACGTGCAGCAGTTGCCGGATGAAGCGCCGGATTTGGCGCCGTGGCTGGCGGCCGTGCGCATGTCCCGCCCGCACGTCACCTTGAAGTTCGCGCAAACCCTCGACGGGTTTACCGCCGCCGAGGATGGCTCCAGCCAGTGGATCACGGGTGAGGAAGCGCGGCGTCACGTGCATGCGGACCGGCGGCGTCGAGACGCCATCATCATCGGCACGGGCACAGCAGTGGCGGACAATCCTTCCCTGACCGCACGCCTCGATGATGGCTTGACCCACCAACCCCGCCGCGTCATCATTGGCACCCGTGACCTGCAGCGCCCCGGGTTTGAGCAGTACCCGGGCATAACGCAGGCACTGGCAGCGTTGTGGGAGACAGGCGCCCGCGACATCCTCGTCGAGGGCGGGGCATCGCTGGCCTCCAGCTTCCTCGAAGCAGGAGTCGTCGATGCCGTCCAGGCCTACCTCGCACCGACGTTGCTTGGCGACGGCCGCGGGGTCCTCGCCCGCGCCGTCGGCCCGACGTTGGCCGACGCGATAGCTTTTGACCTGGATAACGTCATCCGCTTGGGTGATGATGTCCTCTTAGAAATGACCAGAAGGGACTGAGCAGAAGTGTTCACCGGACTTGTGGAAGAAATCGGCACCGTGGCCAAGCTAGAACCCCAAGACGATGCCCTGCGGGTAACGATCGCCGCCAGCACCGTTCTGTCGGATGCCGCGCTCGGCGCCTCCATCGCCGTCAATGGGGTGTGCCTTACCGTCGCCGAGCTGGGGGACCGCACCTTTACCGCCGATGTCATGCAAGAGTCCCTCAACCGCACGAGTCTGGGCGGGCTGGGGGAAGGATCGCGGGTCAACCTCGAACGCGCCCTCGCCGCCGGGGCCCGGTTGGGCGGGCACATCATGCAGGGCCACGTGGATGGCACGGCAACGCTGCTGGACCGGACGTCCTCGGAGAACTGGGATGTCCTGCGGTTTAGCCTTCCGCCCGAACTGTCGCACTACGTGGTGGAGAAGGGCTCCATCGCCGTCAACGGCACGTCCTTGACCGTTTCGGCGGTCGGCGACGACTGGTTCGAGGTCTCCCTCATCCCGACCACCCTGGCGGAGACGACCCACGGCGAACTCGCCGCCGGCGACACCGTCAACCTCGAAGTGGATGTGCTGGCTAAGTACGTGGAGCGGATGCTCGCGGGTCG
Organism: Corynebacterium testudinoris; assembly: GCF_001021045.1. Taxonomy (NCBI): domain Bacteria; kingdom Bacillati; phylum Actinomycetota; class Actinomycetes; order Mycobacteriales; family Corynebacteriaceae; genus Corynebacterium; species Corynebacterium testudinoris. Next base: position 1,471,166 of record NZ_CP011545.1, on the reverse strand, counting down.
GGCCGATGGTCAATCCTCGCCTTCCCACGGCTAAGGTTGAGCAGCGTGAGTGATCAATCAGAAGACCACCGTGCCAGCATCCGACTCGACACCGTTGAGCAGGCCATTGCCGATATCGCGGCCGGTAAAGCAGTCGTGGTTGTCGACGATGAAGGGCGGGAGAATGAAGGCGATCTCATCTTCGCCGCCGAGCTGGCTACCCCCGAGCTCGTGGCGTTCATGGTGCGCTACAGCTCGGGCTACATCTGCGCCCCACTGACCGGTGAGGACTGCGATCGCCTCGACCTGCCCCCCATGGTGGCCCTCAACGAGGATGCCCGCCACACTGCCTATACGGTGACTGTCGACGCCGCGACGGGCACCACCGGCATTTCCGCCACTTCCCGCTGCGAGACCATCCGCCGACTGGCGGATCCGTCGACGGATCGCCACGACTTCACCCGGCCCGGCCACGTCGTGCCACTGCGGGCGGTCAGCGGGGGAGTCCTCGCCCGCGATGGGCACACCGAGGCCGCCGTGGACCTGGCGCGACTGGCCGGGTTGCGCCCGGCTGGCGTGCTCTGCGAGATCGTCTCTGAATCCGATCCGACGGACATGGCCCGCGGGCCCGAGCTGCGGGAATTTTCCGATGAGCACGGCCTGACGATGATCTCCATCGAGCAGCTCATTGACTATCGACGTCGCACTGAGTCCCAGGTTGAGCGCGTCGTGGAGACGCACTTGCCCACCGAATACGGTGAGTTCACCATCGTCGGCTACCGCCACCTCATCGATGGCACGGAGTTCGTCGCCCTGGTCACCGGAGACGTGCAGGCCCCGGGTGAGGTGCCTGTTCGGGTCCACTCCGAATGCCTCACCGGCGATGTTTTTGGTTCCCGTCGCTGCGATTGCGGTCCCCAGCTGCATGAATCCATGCGGATGGTCCAGGACAACGGCCGCGGAGTCATCATCTATCTGCGTGGTCACGAAGGCCGAGGCATTGGGCTCATGTCCAAGCTGCGGGCCTATCAGCTCCAGGACTTGGGCCTGGACACCGTCGACGCCAACCTCGAGCAGGGACTGCCCGCGGATGCCCGCGAGTATTCCGCCGCCGGACAGATCCTCCGCGATCTTGGCATCGATTCCGTTTCTTTGTTGACGAATAACCCCACCAAGTGTTCGGCCATGGCCGGATTCGGGGTCGATATTGTCGGACGCATCTCCGTCCCCGTCGAGCCCAACGAGGACAACATCCGCTACCTGCGCACGAAGCGCGACCGCATGGGCCACGACCTCCCGTACGTGGACGTCTGGGACAAAGCACACCCCCACGAGGAGAACTCATGAGCAAGGAAGGCCTGCCCATCGTCGACGCCCTCGACGCCACCGGCCTCAAGGTCGGCATAGTGACCGCCCGCTGGAACACTGAGATCTGTGAACAGATGCGCACCAGCGCCTTGTCCGCCGCCCGTGACGCCGGGGTGAAAGACATCACCGACGTGCACGTCATGGGGGCCTTGGAGTTGCCCGTGCTGGTCCAGGAACTGGCGCGCACCCACGACGCGGTGGTGGCCCTCGGCTGCGTCATCCGGGGCGGCACGCCGCACTTCGACTACGTCTGTGATTCCGTCACCGCTGGTCTCACCCGCATTGCCCTCGACGAATCGACGCCCATCGGCAATGGGGTGCTCACCACCAATGACCAGCAGCAGGCCCGCGATCGCGCCGGTTTTCCCGACTCCATCGAAGACAAGGGAGCGGAAGCGATGACGGCGGCGCTGGACGCGGCATTAACCCTCGCCAACCTGCGCCGCTAGACTGCTAGCCAGACTCAAGTACTTTCGCCCGGAACCAGGAAGACCCCAGACGTGGACGCCGAGAAGACCACCCGCACACCGCTCACCGACGAAGACAAGGCCCTGTATAACGCCCTTGATCCGCACGCGGTGACCACCACCAAGCCGTGGGAATTGGAGGTCCGCTCCCGCCGCCTCAAGCTCCTTGCCTGGGTCGTCGTCGCCGTCGTCATGGCCGTCCACATCTTCATGGGCGCGGTCCTGGACGTCAGTTTCACCGGGGCGACCGTCTCGTTCATCGATATGTTTGCGTTCCCCATCGTCGGCGTCGTCATCTCTATCCTCGGTTTCCTCGCCTTCACCCGTCCCCGGTTGCGCGCCAACGAAGACGGCGTGGAAGTGCGCAACATCGTGGGCACCCGCTTCTACCCCTGGGTTGTCATCTACGGGCTGTCCTTCCCCGAGGGCTCCCGCATGGCCCGTCTGGAACTGCCCGAGTTCGAATACGTTCCCATCTGGGCGATGCAAGCTGGTGATGGACCCAGCGTGGTCGCCGCCGTCAGTGACTTCCGGGAACTCGAAGCCAAGTACATGCCGCAGGACTAGCGGAAGGCTGTCGTGGCAGATCCAACAACCTACCGCCCGGCTACGGGTTCCATCCCGACCGAGCCGGGCGTATATAAATTCCGCGACGATCACGGCCGCGTCGTCTACGTCGGCAAAGCAAAAAACTTACGCTCCCGACTGTCCAACTACTTCCAGGACGTCACCGCGCTTCACCCGCGCACCCGGCAAATGGTCTTCGCGGCCTCGTCGGTGGAGTGGACGGTCGTCGCCAGCGAGGTGGAGGCCCTCCAGCTCGAGTACACGTGGATCAAGAAGTTCGATCCGCGCTTCAACGTCAAATACCGGGACGATAAGACCTACCCCATGCTGGCGATCTCCACCGGGGAGACCGTCCCGCGCGCCTTCTTCTACCGTGGCCCACGCCGCCGGGGTGTCCGCTACTTTGGCCCCTACGCCCATGCGTGGGCGGTGCGCGAAACCCTCGACCTGCTCACGCGGGTGTTCCCCATGCGGACCTGCTCCAAGGGAGTATTCAACCGCCACGAGAAGCTCGGACGCCCGTGCCTCCTGGGTTATATTGACAAGTGTGCGGCGCCGTGCGTGGGGCGAGTAAGCGTGGAAGAACACCGCGACATCGTGGACGGCTTCATCACCTTCATGGCCGGCCAGACCGCACCCGTCGTCCGGCAATTGACCCGTGACATGGAAAACGCCGCCGCCGACCTCGACTTCGAGCGGGCAGCGCGGCTGCGCGACGACCTGGGAGCCATCAATAAGGTCATGGAGCAGCAGGCAGTCGTCTTCGGCGATGGCACAGACGCCGACCTCGTGGCCTTCCACGTCGATGAGTTGGAAGCCTCCGTCCAAATCTTCCACGTCCGCAGCGGCCGCATCCGTGGGCAGCGCGGTTGGGTGGTAGAAACGGCCGAAGATTCCACCCTCCCGCAGCTCATGCGCGATTTCCTTGTGCAGTTCTACGGCGATGCCGTGGACCGGGCGCGCGTGGAAGCGGTGGAGGATGAGCGGACGGTGCGCAGGCGGGGCGTCGATAAGCTCTCTCATGCACCGGCGAAAGCCGGGGCGGTGGTGCCCCGGGAGATCCTCGTCCAGGAGCTGCCGGAAGAGTGTGCAGACGTCACGCACCTCCTGGAAGAATTGCGTGGCGCGGGAGTGGACTTGCGGGTTCCGCAGCGCGGCGACAAGCGGGCGCTGATGGAAACCGTAGAGAAGAATGCCACGGAAGCCCTGCGCCAGCACAAGCTCAAACGCGTGGGTGACCTCACCGCTCGATCCGCCGCGCTGCAGGACATCCAAGAGGCGCTGGGGCTGGAAGAAGCGCCCCTGCGCATCGAATGTACAGATATTTCCCACATCCAAGGCACGGATGTCGTCGCGTCCCTCGTTGTTTTCGAAGACGGGCTACCCCGCAAGTCTGACTACCGCCGCTACCGGGTGAAAGAAGCCGCGGGCGACGGACATTCCGACGATGTGGCCTCCATCGCCGAGATCACGCGGCGGCGATTCCTGCGACACAACCAGGACAAACGTGCCGTGCCCGACGAGACGGAGTTCCCCGACGACACGGTCGAGGAAATGAGCACCGACCAGCGGAAGTTTGCCTACCCGCCCAACCTGTTCATCGTCGATGGTGGACTGCCACAAGTCAACGCCGCGCAACAGGTCTTCGATGAGCTGGGGATCAACGATGTCGTGCTCGTCGGCCTGGCCAAGCGGCTTGAAGAACTGTGGATCCCGGGAGACGAGGAACCCGTCATCCTGCCCCGCAATTCACAGGGCCTGTTCTTGCTGCAGCAGATTCGCGATGAAGCCCACCGCTTCGCCATCACCTATCACCGCCAGCAGAGATCGAAACGCATGCGGGTCTCCGAGCTCGACGGCATCCCTGGGCTGGGGGCGACACGCCGCACCGAACTCGTGCGCCACTTTGGCTCCGTCAAGAAGCTCAAAGAAGCCAGCGTGGAGGAGATCTCGCAGGTCAAGGGATTTGGGCCCAAGCTCGCGGAGACGGTTCACGAGGGCCTGCGCCGCCCCCAATGAGCACTATAGGATGGGTCGCATGACTGATCCTGTCTCTTCCTTGTCGGCACCGCCTGTCCTCATCACCGGCATGTCGGGTGGTGGTCTGAGCTCGGCAGCTCGGGTCCTAGAAGACAAGGGCTTTTACGTGGCGCATAACCTCCCGCCCCAGCTGCTCGTGGACTTCCTAGAACTGTGCGCGCGGCAGGATTCCCCGGTGGACAAGGTCGCCGTGGTGACGGATGTGCGATCCCGGATGTTCAGCGGGGGACTGCTCGACATCCTCAGCCAGCTGGAGAAACGCGGGCTGCGCCCCACCGTGCTGTTTATGGATGCCCGCAATGACATTCTCATTCGGCGCTTCGACAGCGTCCGTCGCACCCATCCGCTGCAAGAGGGCGACACGCTCCAGGTGGGGATCGAGCGCGAACGGGCGATTACGTCGGACATCAAAGAAAACGCCGACATCGTCATCGATACCTCCAACTTGTCCGTCCACGACTTGCGGCGGGCAATCGAAGCGTCCTTCGGCACGATGGCCCAAAACCGCCAGCACGTCACCGTCGAGTCCTTCGGCTTCAAACACGGCGCCCCCCGCGACGCCGACCTCATGGTGGACGTGCGATTCTTGCCCAACCCCTATTGGGTGCCAGAACTGCGGGCCTTCCGCGGCGTGGACGCCCCCGTGTCCGACTACGTGCTGGGTCAACCTGGGGCCGAGGAGTTCATCGACAATTTCGTCAACATGTTTGACTCGATGTTGGAAGGCTACCGCCACGAGGGCAAACACTTCATCACGATTGCCGTCGGTTGTACGGGCGGGCACCATCGATCGGTCGCGGTCTCCGAAGAGATTGGCCGGCGCCTCGGTGAGCGCGAGGAGATTGACGTCAACGTCATCCACCGCGATATTGAGCGCGACTAGGGGAGCTAACGATGAAGATTACCTCGCTCGGTGGCGGCCATGGCCTGTACCAAACTCTCGTGGCAGCCAGGTTGTGCGCTGCCGACCACATCAGCGCGATCGTCACCGTCGCCGACGATGGTGGCTCTTCCGGACGCATCCGCCGCGAGTTGGGAATCATCCCGCCGGGGGACCTGCGCATGGCGCTCTCCGCGCTCGCCCGGGACGACGAGCACGGGCAAATGTGGGCCACCACGCTCCAACATCGCTTCGGAGGAAGCGGCGCATTGGCCGGCCACGCCGTGGGCAACCTGCTCATCGCGGGTTTGACCAGCGTGTTGGGGAGTGAGCAGGCGGCGCTCGATGCTGTCGCCGAGCTCACCTCCTCCCACGGCCGCGTTATTCCCATGTGTGATCAGCCGCTAGAAATCGAGGCTGATGTCGCCGGGCTTGACGACGACCCGCGGATCATGCGGACCGTCCGCGGCCAGGTGGCCGTGGCCACCACCCCCGGCACCGTCCGGCGCGTGCGGCTCATTCCAGAAAAGTCCACGGCCAGCCCGGCCGCTGTCGCGGCCATCCACGACGCCGACCTGGTGACCCTAGGCCCGGGTTCGTGGTTTTCCTCCGTCATTCCGCATCTACTGCTGCCGGGAATTGTGGATGCCCTCAACGAGACCTCCGCCCTCAAGGTCGTGGTGCTCAACCTCTCGGCCGAGCCGGGGGAGACGCAGGGATTTTCCTCCGAGCGTCACCTGCACATGCTCAGCCAGCATGCGCCGACGCTGCGGATTGACCAGATTCTGGTCGATGAAGACAGCATTACCACGACCTCGGAGCGGGGCTATGTGGAGCGGGCAGCAAGAGCCCTGGGTGCCGTTGTTGTATACGCGGACCTGCGGGAAGCCGATGAGACGGGGTCGATGACGAACCGTCACGAGCCGTCCAAGATGGGTGCGGCGATGATGGCGATGTACCAGTCACCCCGCCCCGAGCAGTAGACTTCACTCCCATTGCTCACCAGTTGTCCATTGATGTACGTGTGACGTACGTGCCGGAAGAAAGGCAGTGTCCCCGCGATGGCGTTGACGGCGAAAGTTAAAGAAGAACTCGCAACCGTGTCGGTTCCGCGCCAGTCTGAGCGCGCCGCTGAAACAGCCGCGCTCCTGCGGTTCGCTGGTGATATGCAGGTGATCACCGGAGGCCGGCTGGTCATCGAAGTCGAACTCGATTCCGCTGCGGTGGCCGAACGGCTGAGCCACACTCTGGCCGATCTCTACGGCATCGAAGTCCATGCTCACACGATCGGTCCGGGCGGTGCGTCCAAGTCGACTCGGCATCTGCTGCGCATTACCCAGGGTGCGGAGGATCTCACCCGCCGCCTCGGACTGGTGACCCGGTCCGGGCATCCAGTGATCGGGCTACCCCCGCAGGTCATCAGCGGCACCGTGGCCGACAGCGAAGCCGCCTGGCGTGGGGCATTTCTCGCGCACGGTTTCCTCACCGAACCCGGTCGTTCTTCCGCCCTCGAGGTGGAATGCCCCTGCCAGGAGGCAGCGCTGGCGCTCGTCGGGTGTGCTCGTCGATTGGGCATCACGGCGAAGACGAAGGAAACGCGCGGCTCGGACCGGGTGGTGATCCGCGATGGGGACGCCATCGGAGCGTTGCTCACCCGCATGGGTGCCCAGCAGGTTCGCCTCCAATGGGAGGAGAAGCGTCAGCGCCGGGAGAGCCGTACTCAAGGCAACCGCTTGGCCAATTTTGACGATGCCAACCTGCGGCGCTCCGCCCGGGCTGCCGTGACGGCGGCGGCACGGGTGAACCGCGCGATGCACATTCTTGGTGATGACGTGCCCGAGCATCTCGCCGAGGCCGGACAATTGCGAGTCAAGCACAGCCAGGCGTCGTTGGAGGAGCTGGGGCGCTATGCGGACCCGCAGATGACCAAGGACGCGGTAGCCGGTCGCATCCGTCGTTTGCTGTCCATGGCGGATAAGCGCGCGGAGGAACTAGGCATCCCGGATACCAGTGAAGCGATCACAGACGACCTTCTGGATGACGCCTAACCCGATTTCCGGTCGGGCGTGGCGCACACCACACGGCGGTAGGTTCACACCATTCGGGGGTAAAGAAATGGTGCTGCTCTCACTATTTCCTGCGTCGAGCTATCCGAGAAACACGCTGATCACCGAGAAGGGCACCTAGATTGTGGTGGTTTTTAGGGCAAAGCCGTGTTCTAGGCGGCCAAGGCAAAAATAGCCAAAAACAACCGGAAATCAATTGTGGGAAAAATCCTCACTGCGCGGACGCGAATTCGTCGCTAAACTGAGTGGAAGATCGGCCGTGAACGAATGTCCCACGATGGGAACCATGGCCGTATCCGGACACAGGTATTCGACACCGAGGAGAAAATTGTGACCACTCGCGTTGGCATTAACGGCTTCGGCCGCATCGGCCGTAACTTCTACCGTGCAGTGCTTGAGCGCAGCGATGACATCGAGATCGTTGCGGTCAACGACCTGACCGACAACAAGACTCTGGCAAACCTGCTGAAGTACGACTCCATCATGGGCAAGATCAAGGGCGACGTCGAATACGACGACGAGTCCATCACTGTCGGTGGCAAGCGCATCGCTGTCTCTGCAGAGCGCGACCCGAAGAACCTCGACTGGGCTGCTCATGACGTCGACATCGTCATCGAGTCCACCGGTTTCTTCACCGACGCTGAGGCTGCCAAGGCTCACCTCGAGGCCGGCGCCAAGAAGGTCATCATTTCCGCTCCGGCAAAGAATGAGGACGCCACCTTCGTCTTCGGTGTCAACCACACCGACTACGACCCGGAGAAGCACACCATCATCTCCGGCGCATCCTGCACCACCAACTGCCTGGCTCCGATGGCCAAGGTTCTGGATGAGAAGCTCGGCATCGAGCGCGGTCTCATGACCACCGTCCACGCCTACACCGGTGACCAGCGCCTGCACGACGCTCCGCACCCGGACCTGCGTCGCGCCCGCGCTGCCGCTGTCAACATCGTCCCGACCTCCACGGGTGCAGCCAAGGCTGTCTCCCTGGTCCTCCCGCAGCTCAAGGGCAAGCTGGATGGCTACGCACTCCGCGTCCCCGTCATCACCGGCTCCGCCACTGACCTCACCTTCACCGCTTCCCGCGAGACCACCGTGGATGAGGTCAACGCCATCATCAAGGAAGCTGCTGTTGGCGCCTTCGGTGACACCCTGGCCTACACCGAGGATCCGATTGTCTCCACCGACATCATCGGTGATGACCACGGTTCGATCTTCGACGCTGGCCTGACCAAGGTCATCGGCGACCAGGTCAAGGTTGTGTCCTGGTACGACAACGAGTGGGGCTACACCTGCCAGCTGCTGCGTCTGACCGAGTACGTCGCCAGCAAGCTCTAAGAAGATATAGCCGCACCCCCTGAGCAACTCAGATGTCGGGGGAGTGCGACCCCTGCGGCCCGGGGTGTGCCTCGGCACACTGCCCGGGCCGCATCTTTTTGTCTAGTACCAAAACGTCACCCCACTGACCCACCCCAAATAACCCAGGAGATTTTCATGACCGTAAAGACCCTGCAGGACCTCCTCGACGAAGGCGTCGAAGGCCGCCACATCCTCGTTCGCTCTGACTTCAACGTTCCGCTCAATGATGCCGGCGAGATCACCGACCCGGGCCGCATCACCGCATCCCTGCCCACCCTCAAGGCACTCGTTGATGGTGGCGCCAAGGTTATCGTCATGGCTCACCTGGGCCGTCCGAAGGGCGAAGTCAACCCCAAGTACTCCCTCGCCCCGGTCGCTGAGGCTCTCTCCGAGGCTCTCGGACAGTACGTCGTCCTCGCCGCCGATGTTGTCGGTGAGGACGCGCATGAGCGCGCCAACGGTCTCACCGATGGCGATGTTCTTCTGCTGGAAAACGTGCGTTTCGACGCCCGCGAGACCTCCAAGGATGAGGCTGAGCGCGGCGAGTTCGCCGACCTGCTCGTCGACCTCGCGGCCGACAATGGTGCCTTCGTGTCCGATGGTTTCGGTGTTGTCCACCGCGCACAGGCCTCCGTCTACGACGTCGCCAAGCGACTGCCCGCTTACGCCGGCACCCTCGTGGACAAGGAAATCTCTGTCCTGGAGAAGACCGCCACGTCCCCCGAACACCCCTACGTCGTCGTCCTCGGCGGTTCGAAGGTCTCGGACAAGCTCGGTGTCATTGAGGCCCTCGCTGGCAAGGCCGATCACATCATCATCGGTGGTGGCATGTGCTACACCTTCCTCGCGGGCGAAGGCTACAACGTCCAGAAGTCGCTGCTGCAGGAAGAGATGATTGATACCTGCAAGAGCCTCCTCGAGCGCTTCGGCGACAAGATCGTCCTCCCGGTGGACCTCGTCGCCGCCTCGGAGTTCTCAGCCGATGCCGAGCACAAGGTTGTCGGGCTCGACGGCATCCCGGAGGGGTGGATGTCCCTCGATATCGGCCCGGAATCCGTGAAGAAGTTCGCCGACGTGCTGGCTACCTCGAAGACCGTGTTCTGGAATGGCCCCATGGGCGTGTTTGAGATGGAGCCCTTCTCCAAGGGCACCGCTGGTGTGGCACAGGCCATCATCGACGCGACCGCCAACAATGGCTCCTTCTCTGTCGTCGGCGGTGGCGACTCCGCTGCCTCCGTCCGCGTTCTCGGCCTGGATGAGGATGGTTTCTCCCACATCTCCACCGGTGGCGGCGCCTCCCTCGAGTTCCTTGAGGGTAAGGAACTGCCCGGCGTTTCCGTCCTCGACCGCTAGTACTCACCTCTATTGAAAGGAGTGCCACCACCATGGCACGTACCCCCCTCATCGCCGGCAACTGGAAGATGAACCTCGATCACCAGCAGGCCATCGGGACCGTTCAGAAGCTCGACTTCGCCCTGCCGAAGGAGTACTACGAGAAGGTCGATGTCGCATTGACCGTGCCCTTCACCGACATTCGCTCCGTCCAGACCCTGGTGGATGCGGAGAAGATGAAGATCACCTACGGTGCCCAGGACGTCTCCCAGCACGAGTCAGGTGCCTACACCGGTGAGGTCAGCGCTCACATGCTGGCCAAGCTGGGCTGCACGTGGGTCGTCGTTGGCCACTCCGAGCGTCGTGAGTTCCACAACGAGTCAGATGAGCTCGTCGCCGCCAAGGCCGCTGCGGCCCTGAAGCACGGCATGAGCCCCATCGTCTGCGTGGGCGAGCCGCTGGAGATCCGCGAGGCCGGCACCCACGTCGACTACGTCGTGGAGCAAACCCGCGCCTCCCTCGCTGGTCTGTCTGCTGAGGACCTCACCAACACCGTCATCGCCTATGAGCCCGTGTGGGCCATCGGAACCGGCAAGGTTGCCTCCGCAGCCGACGCCCAGGAAGTGTGTGCCGCCATTCGTGGATTGGTCCGCGAGCTCGCCGGCGATGAGGTGGCCGATGGCATCCGCATCCTCTACGGCGGTTCCGTGAAGTCGGACTCGGTCGGCGAGATCGTCGGCCAGCCGGACGTCGACGGCGGTCTCGTCGGTGGCGCGTCGCTGGATGGCGAGGACTTTGCCAAGTTGGCAGCCAACGCCGCCTCGGCCGTCTAAGTTCACACCAGCACCATCACGACTACCAGGGAGATGATGCGCGTGACTGCACGCAATCACCTACAGGAAGATATTAGATACCTGGGCCGTATTCTCGGCCAGGTGATTGCGGAGCAGGAAGGCGACGAGGTTTTCAACCTGGTCGAACTAGCCCGCCAACAGGCCTTCGAGGTGGCAAAGGGAAATGCCGACCTCGAGGTCTTGGTGGAGCTGTTCCGCAATATCGAACCCACGCAAGCGACGCGCGTCATCCGTGCGTTTTCCCACTTCGCGCTCATGGCGAATCTCGCGGAGGACATCCACGATGATGTCAACCGGGAACGCCAACTCGATGCGGGAGGCCCCGCTCTCGACTCCACGTTGGACGCGACCTGGGACAAGCTCGCCTCGGCCGAGCTCGAGTCCGCCGACATCGCCCGCATCCTCGACGGGGCTCTCGTCGCACCCGTCCTCACAGCTCACCCGACGGAAACCCGCCGTCGCACCGTGTTCGACGCCCAGAAGCACATCACCGAGTTGTTGATTCAACGCAACGCTGTCCTCGAAGCCGAGCTCAATGCTCGAACTGAGGCGCGCTTGGCGTCCATCGATAACGACATTCGTCGACGCATGACCATTCTCTGGCAAACGGCACTTATCCGGGTGGCTCGCCCCCGGATTGAAGACGAAATCGAAGTTGGCCTGCGCTACTACAAGCTCTCTTTGCTCAAAGAGATCCCGGCTCTTAACCGAGCCGTCAACCAGCGGCTCAAGGCAGACTTCGGCGACGTCACCCCTGCCCGACCCATTCTTCGTCCCGGTTCGTGGATCGGCGGCGACCACGACGGTAACCCCTATGTCACCGCCGAGACCTTGGATTACGCCTCCCGCCGCGCCGCGCAGACTGTACTGAAGTACTACGCCGCCCAGCTGCATGCGTTGGAGCATGAGCTCAGCCTGTCGGACCGGATGACCGGTGTGACAGTCGAGCTCGTCGCACTGGCTAAGGAAGGCAATAACGAGGTTCCCAGCCGAGTTGATGAACCGTATCGGCGCGCCGTCCATGGCGTGCGGGGTCGGATCTTGGCCACCACGGCGACACTGGTGGGCGAGGATGCTGTCGAAGGCGTGTGGCACCGCCAATACGCGCCCTACACCTCGGCGGAGGAGTTCGACGCCGACCTTGCCACCATCGATGTGTCGCTGCGTAGTTCGCAGGACGACATCATTGCCGACGACCGCCTGGCCTCCATCCGCTCGGCCATCGCCAGCTTCGGGTTCCACCTGTATTCCATCGATTTGCGGCAGAACTCGGAGAGCTTTGAGAATGTCCTCACCGAGGTGTTTGCCACCGCGCACGTCACTGAGGACTACGCGGCCCTGTCAGAGGACGCCAAGGTCGAACTGCTGACCACGGAGCTGCGGACCCCGCGCCCATTGGTTCCCCGCGGATACCGTGGATTTAGCGAACCGACGCAACGGGAGCTGGATCTCATCGCCCAGGCGTCCGACTCCGTCGAGCGCTTCGGCGAGAAGATGGTTCCGCACCAGATCATCTCCATGGCGACGTCGGTCAGTGACATTCTCGAGCCGATGGTGCTGCTGAAAGAAGCCGGTCTCATCCGGGCCGATGGGGATACCCCAACGGGCAGCATTGACATCATCCCATTGTTCGAGACCATCGATGACCTCGAAGCTGGTGCTGATATCCTGCGCCAGCTGTGGGACTTGCCTCTCTACCGCTCCTACCTCACCCAACGCGGCGGGATTCAGGAGATCATGCTCGGCTACTCCGACTCCAACAAGGATGGCGGCTATTTCGCCGCTAACTGGGCGCTCTACGCCGCCGAATTGGAGCTGGTGGAGATTTCCCGCGAGTACGGCATCCGCTTGCGTCTTTTCCATGGCCGCGGCGGAACCGTCGGCCGCGGTGGCGGACCCTCCTATGACGCCATCCTCGCGCAGCCAAAGGGCGCTGTTGATGGTTCGGTTCGGGTGACTGAACAGGGTGAGATCATCTCCGCGAAGTACGGCAGCCCCCGAGCTGCGCGGCGCAATTTGGAAGCTTTGGTCTCGGCGACTTTGGAGGCGAGCCTCTTGCCCGTGGATGAGCTCGAAGATCGCGAGCGGGCGATTGAGATCATGACGGAGATTTCCCGCTTGAGCCGCGACAAGTACGCCTCCCTCATCCACGAGGACCCTGGCTTCATTCCCTACTTCGTGCAGTCCACCCCATTGGCGGAGATCGGGGCTCTCAACATCGGTTCCCGCCCCACGGCACGCAAGCAAACCAAGGCCGTCGATGACCTGCGTGCCATCCCTTGGGTGCTTGCCTGGTCACAGTCTCGAGTCCTGCTGCCCGGTTGGTTTGGCGTGGGCACCGCTCTGGCGGAATGGATCGGGGAGGGTGAGGGCTCGGAGGAGCGCCGAGCCGAGCTGCGCCGTCTCTACGAGACGTGGCCATTTTTCACCTCCGTGATGTCCAACATGGCACAGGTGATGAGTAAGGCAGGCATGGAATTGGCTGAGCTCTACGCCCGGCTTGTCGACGACCGCGAGATCGCCTCCCGCGTCCACGCCGTCATCGTCGAGGAATTCGAACTCACTCGCCGCATGTTCAGCGAAGTAACCGGGAGCGACGATCTCTTGGCGGATAACCCGTCATTGGCTCGCTCGGTGCGTCGCCGCTTCCCCTACCTCTTGCCGCTGAACATCATCCAATTGGAGTTGCTGCGCAGGCACCGCGCCGGCGACGAACGTGACGCCGTGTCACGGGGAATCCAGTTGACCATGAACGGGCTCGCGACGGCGCTAAGGAATTCGGGCTAAACCCTGGTGTAGACTGATCGGAAGTTTCACCCCCTCAATTGTTAAAGGATCCGCATGCTCCTCGCTCTTCAGATCATCCTCGTGCTGTCAGCCACGCTCATGACGGTGTTTGTTTTGCTGCACAAGGGTAAGGGTGGCGGCCTGTCGAGCCTGTTCGGTGGAGGCGTGCAGTCGAACCTGTCCGGTTCGACGATCGTGGAAAAGAACCTCGATCGTTACACCATCCTCATGGCCGTCATGTGGATTGCCTGCATCGTCGCACTCAACCTCATGCAGGCCTACGCTGGCTAATAGTCCGACCAAGTAAAAAAGTACCTGCTTCCCAGATGGGGAAGCAGGTACTTTTTCGTCCAGTCAGCCGGGACTACTTATTGCGGCTGAACCGTGCCTTCAGGGCGTCAATGCGCTCCTCAATCTTCTCGTGGCGCTCTTGCTTGCGCTGTTCACGCAAGGCGTCACGAGCAGCATCGGCAGCGTCAGCGACAGCCTGCTGCTGTGCCTCAATCTCAGCGACGATCTCCGCGATCGGGCGGCGAACGATGGTACCGCCGGCGTCCTTCACCACTGCGTCGAGGGCGACAGTGCTGCTTTCCACAGTCTCAGCGATGATGGCGTTACGGCCAGCGGGCACGAGGCCAGCGAACTCGGTGATGGCATCGTCCGCAGTGTCCACGCGGGCGGCATCAAAGACAGCGCCACCAGCAGCACCCACTGAGGCTCCGAGGAGCATGCCGAGTGGGCCGCCGAGAACGCCGACCAACAGGCCGAGGAGGGAACCGCCGACGATGCCTTCGCCAGTGACGGTGTCATCGCCTTCGGTGACTCGGACAGCGCCCTGGTCATCGCGCTCGACGATGGCAGATGCGGAGACTCCGAGCTGGTCGTAGGAGTTCTTCATCGTTGAGTAGAACTGGTAAGTCGAAGCATTGTCGGGCAGGACAATTGCTACTGCGTAGTCGGTCATATGTTCTCCTCTCGACCGCGGCGGGGTGCCACGGAATGGTGGAAACCTTGTAGAAACGGTATCTAAAAGGTTGTAAAGCCCAGCCTAAGTCCGCTCAATGTGTGTGTACACCCCTGGTGTCCTAGGGATGAAACCCCTAGCTGTGCGGTGGAGGCAATGAAATGGTTTGTATTGAAATTCTGTTGAAAATACACTGCCGCGGACCCCGAATCTGCCCGTCCGTGAGCTGCCGTTATGACGGCTACTGCATACTTACTCAGGCCGCATTAAGGTAAGAAAACTGCCCTGACAGACCACTACTTTTGGGGGTAGGAAAAGGTACTTCCAAAGGTCCAACGTGCCCGTCGGCGGCCGCCTACACCTCTGCGGCGTCATCTGTCAGGTACAGGACGGTCTCCAGGCGACCGTGCGCACCCGCGGCAGGCCAGTCCACCGTGGGCGAACCCGCGATGACATGGCTGGCGGCTTCGGCCTTCTCAGCGCCAGAGACAAGCAGCCAGACGCGGTCAGCGGAGGCGACGGCGGGTAGCGTGAGGGTGACTCGCTCGGCGGGAGCCTTGGGGGAGTCATCGACAGCCACCACTAGTTTCTCCTCCTCCGAAACGGCCCGGGAGTGTGGAAAGAGAGAGTTGATGTGGCCCTCGTGGCCCATGCCGAGGAGGTGAAGGTCGAAGCCCTCCGGCGCGAAGGTAGAGAGCACCTCCGTGTAGGCAGCGACTGCCGGTTCCATGGCCGAGCCGTCGAGCCCATAGCCGTGGATGTTCTCGGCAGGGATGCCCACGTGGTCCAGGAGAGCCTCGCGGGCCTGCCGCTCGTTGGATTCCTCGTGGGTCAGCTCCACGTTGCGTTCGTCGCCGAAGAAGACGTGAATGCGAGACCAATCGAGCTCATCCGACAGCGTGCGCACGCGGCGCAGCAGGCCGATGCCAGCCCCACCACCCGTGAGGATAACGCGGGCAACCCCGCGCGACGCGATGGCCTCATTGACAACGGAGACGAAGTCGTCAGAGGCAGCGGAAATGAGGGCGTCGAGGTCGTGGACGCGGCGAACGGTGACCATGAAGTGAATCCTTAAATGACGTAGTTCACGCGGGTGAGCCCCCGGAGGGCATTGGCGTAGGTGAGATCGGGATCGAGGTGGCGCAGTTCCTCGGCGAGGCAATCGGCATCCGAACGGACGACCATGGACACCAGCGATTCTGGGCTGTCAGGCATGGCGACGCGGACGGTGCGATGGTCGAGGACGTCGACAGTGAGCGGGCCGGAGGCCCGGTCGAAGCGAAGTGTTTGGATGGGGAACAGGCGGGCGTCGATAAGCGGCTCGGTGATCTCCCGAATGATGGGCACTCCGAGTCGATCGGCGAGCCAGCCAGCTGCGATGTCGACCGCCGGGGTGTCAGGCGGGCCGGTTAGGGTGACCGCCTCAACGTCTTCATGGGGATAGCGGTCGAGGGAGGAAGCGACGATGCCGCGCCAACTGGTGATCGCCGACCACACCATGTCCGAATCGCCCGGCGCATAGGTCGCGCGAAGACGCTCGAGGATGCCCACCGTCGCGCAATGCGCCGAGTTGGTGATGCGGCGCTGAGCGAGCTGACCCAAGGGATGCTCCGACGGATCCTCCGGGGCGGCGGTCGGCCACCACGTCACCACCGGGGTATCCGGGAGCAGCAGGGGAGTGACCACCGACTCCAGGTGCTGGGTGAGTTCGCCGGTGATCTGCATGATGACCATCTCCGACGCGCCCGCGTGCCCCCCGACGCGGACCTCGGCGTTGAGGTGCGGCTCACCCTCCGTGACACCGGTGAGCAACACGATGACACGCGCGGGATGCTCGTGGGACGCATCGCGGGTGACGGAGATGATGTGATCGACATCGTCGTCCATCGCGGCGACGACGATGAGGGTCAGCACTCGGCCAGTCGTCTGCGAGTTGTTCTCCCGCGCGTCCAGGAGGCTGGCGGCGATCTTCCGGGTCGTGGTATCCGGCAGGGTGATGATCATGGGGGCCTTTCCGACTTCTATCTGCGCTTGTATCAGCGATGAGGTTAGGGGCGACGCCAGGTGCGGCCAGTGCGCTCAAGCATGCGGTCGGCGCTGGCAGGACCCCACGTGCCGGACCGGTACTGCTCAGGCTGGCCTTGGGACGCCCAGTATTCGAGGATCGGATCCAGAATTGCCCAAGATAGTTCGACCTCCTCATTGGTGGGGAAGAGGCTGGACTCATCGAGCAGGGCATCGAGGATGAGGCGCTCGTAAGCCTCGGGGGATTCCTCGGTGAAGGCTTCCGCGTAGGAGAAATCCATGTTGACGTCACGGACTTCCATGGCGGACCCCGGCACCTTGGAACCGAAGCGCATGAGCACGCCCTCGTCCGGCTGGATGCGAATGACCACGGCGTTGCGCCCGAGTGAGGCGGTCTGTCGCTCAGAGAACGGCTGGTGCGGGGCCTCCTTGAACACGACGGCGATCTCCGTGACGCGACGTCCCAACCGCTTGCCGGTGCGCAGGAAGAAGGGAACCCCCGCCCAACGCCGAGAGTTGATCTGGAGGGTGCAGGCGGCATAGGTCTCGGTCGTCGAATTGACGTCGAAGCCTTCCTCCTCGCGCAGGCCGATGACCTGCTCGGATCCCTGCCAGCCGGAGGCATACTGACCGCGGGCGGTGGTTTTGCTCAGCGGATACACCGGCGAGGTGGCCCGCAGGACCTTGACCTTTTCCGCCTGGAGCTCCGTCGGGTCGAAGGTGACGGGCTCCTCCATCGCGACGAGCGCGAGAAGCTGGATCAAGTGGTTCTGGATGACGTCGCGGGCGGCGCCGATTCCGTCGTAATATCCGGCGCGACCACCCAGTCCGATGTCTTCGGCCATGGTGATCTGGACGTGGTCAACGTAGTGGGAGTTCCACAGCGGATCGAAGAGCTGGTTGGCAAAGCGCAGCGCCAAAATGTTCTGGACGGTTTCCTTGCCCAGGTAGTGGTCGATGCGGAAGACGGATTCCTCCGGGAAAACCGCGTTCACCACCTGGTTCAGCTCGCGGGCACTCGCCTCATCGTGGCCGAAGGGCTTCTCAATGATCACCCGGCGCCAGGATTCGGCCGTTGCCTCCGCGAGCCCGGAACGCTCGAGCTGGTGGCACACCGTAGAGAAGTAGTCCGGCGGTACGGATAGGTAAAACGCCCAGTTTCCGGAGGTGCCGCGCGTGCGGTCCATGTCCCGCAACGTGGCGGCCAGCTGATCAAAACCAGCATCGTCGAAGTTGCCCTCCACGAAGTGGGCGCCTTCCGCCAGGCGTTCCCACACGTGCTCGCGGAACTTGGTGCGCGCCCCGGCCTCGACGGCCTCCCGGACATAAGCCTCGAAGTCGGCTTTGCTCCACTGGCGTCGACCGAATCCCACCAGCGTGAAGCCGGCGGGCAAAAGTCCACGATTGGCAAGGTCGTACACTGCCGGAAGCAGCTTCTTGCGTGCCAGGTCACCGGTCACGCCGAAGATCACCATGCCGGAGGGCCCGGCGATCCGCGGGAGCCGCTTGTCGTGGACATCGCGCAGCGGGTTGACCCACTGCTCAGTATCGGTCGAGGCCATGAAGCATCGTCCTTTCGTGAAATTACTGCAGTTGGGTTTCCATGGAGTCGAGCAGTTCCTGCCACGCCGACACAAACTTATCGACGCCCTCCTGCTCCAGCACTGCGAACACGTCCTCCATGTCGATGCCCACGGCCGACAACTGCTCGAACACCGTCAGCGCCTCGTCGGCGGCACCGTCAAGGGTGTCGCCGTGGAGGCCGCCGAGTTCGAGAACAGCGTCGATAGTTGCTTCCGGCATGGTGTTGACGGTGTCGGGTCCGGCCAGCTCAGTCACATAGAGGGTTGCCGGGTACTCCGGGTTCTTCACCCCGGTCGAGGCCCACAGTGGACGTTGCACATTAGCACCCAGCGGCAGGCCCTCACGGCCGAGTTCCTGGAACACCGCGTAAGCACGCTGAGCATTGGCAACGCCAGCCTTGCCGCGCAACGCCAGAGCCTCGTCGGTGCCGATGGCCTCGAGGCGAGAGTCGACCTCGGAATCCAGCCGGGACACGAAGAAGGACGCAACGGAGAAGATGTCGGACACGGCGTGGCCATTCTCGGCAGCGCGCTGAATGCCCTCGCGGTAAGCGATGATGACCTGGCGGTATCGGGCCACCGAGAAGATCAAGGTCACGTTGACGGAAATGCCAGCGGCCAGGGCGTCGGTGATAGCGGGAAGGGAGCCGTCCGTAGCCGGGATCTTGATCATCACGTTGGGGCGGTCCACCTTCTTCCACAGCTCCGTTGCCTGGGCGATGGTGGCGTCACGGTCATCAGAGATGCGCGGATCCACCTCGATGGATACGCGACCGTCGCGGCCCCCGGACTTTTCAAAAATGGGGAGGAAAACGTCGCAGGCATCCCGGACATCATCAATCGACATGGCGTAGACAGCCTCGTCGACAGCGGCCCCGGCGGCCTTGAGCTCCGCGATCTGCGCGTCGTAGGCGTTGCCCTTGCTCATGGCGGCGGCGAAAATGGCGGGGTTCGTGGTCACTCCCACAACCGACTTGGTCTCAATGACCTCCTCGAGGTTCCCGGAGGTGATGCGATCGCGAGAGAGGTCATCCAGCCAGGTGGACGTACCCAGCGAGGCTAGCTCGTCAATATAAGTCATGTGTCAATCCTTTACTGAAGGTGCAGGGGACGAGTTACTTGGAAGCGGCGAGGGATTCCTTGGCGGCAGCGGCGACGGCTGCGGCGGTGATGCCGAACTCCTCGAAGAGCGTTTCGTAGGCGGCGGAAGCACCGAAGTGCTCGAGCGAGACGTTGCGGCCATGCGTTCCGGTCCAGCGGTACCACGGCTGGGCAATGCCAGCTTCAACAGAGACTCGGGCCGGGACGGCAGCCGGGAGGACAGACTCGATGTACTCGGCGTCCTGCTCGGCGAACCACTCCATACACGGCACGGACACGACGCGAGCGGCAATGCCCTCCGACTCCAAGGCGGCAGCCGCCTCAACAGCCAGCTGCACCTCAGAGCCGGTACCCAGCAGAATGACGTCCGGGGTCTCCTTGGAGCCCTCGACGAGAACGTATGCGCCACGGCGCACACCCTCAGCGGCCTTCTCCTTCGTGCCTTCCAACACGGGCACGTTCTGACGGGTCAACGCCAGGCCCTTCGGGGACTCGCGGTACTCCAGCGCGGCCGCCCATGCCTGAGCGGTCTCGTTGGCGTCGGCCGGGCGGATGACGGACAGGCCCGGGATCGCACGAAGGGCGGCCAGCGTCTCCACCGGCTGGTGGGTGGGGCCGTCTTCGCCCAAACCAATAGAGTCGTGGGTCCACACATAGTAAGCGTCACACTTCATCAACGAACCCAGGCGAACCGCCGGGCGCATGTAGTCAGAGAAGATGAGGAAGGTGCCGCCGTAGGGGCGGGTGGGGCCGTGGAGGGAGATGCCGTTGAGGATGGCTCCCATGGCGTGCTCGCGGATACCAAAGTGCAGGTTGCGGCCATAGGGCTCCGCAGACCAGGTGTCGGTGGAAATCTTCTTCGGGCCGAACGAGGGGGAGCCCTTGATCACGGTGTTGTTCGAGCCGGCGAGGTCAGCAGAACCACCCCAGAGTTCCGGCATGACGGCGCCGAGGGCCTGCAGTGCGGCCTCGGAGGCCTTGCGGGTGGCCACACCCTTGGCGTCCGCATCCCAGGTGGGCAGGGACTCGTGGAAGCCGGCCGGCAGTTCGCGGGCGGTGAGGCGGTCAAACAGTTCCTTGTTCTCCGGGTGGGCCGCTGCCCAGGCGTCGAACTTCTTCTGCCACGCAGCATGCTTCTCGGCTCCACGCTTCGCCAGCTGGCGGGTGTGAGAAATCACCTCGTCGGACACGTCGAAGTTCTTAGCCGGATCGAAGCCCAGGATCTCCTTTGTTGCGGCCACTTCGGCGTCACCCAGCGCGGCACCGTGGGAGGCGCCGGTGTTCTGCAGGTTCGGAGCCGGGTAGCCGATGATGGTGCGCAGACGGATGAAAGTCGGGCGCGAGGTGTCTGCCTTGGCGGCGACGACGGCGGATTCGATGGCGGCCACGTTCTCGCCACCCTCGATCTCGATGGTCTGCCAACCGTAAGCCTGGTAGCGAGCCACCACGTCTTCGGTGAACGCAATCTGGGTGTCGTCCTCGATGGAAATGCGGTTGTCATCCCAGAAGACGATGAGGTTGCCCAGTTCCTGGGTGCCGGCGAGCGAGCAGGCCTCAGAGGTCACGCCCTCCTGCAGGTCACCGTCGGAGGCGATGACGTAGACGAAGTGGTCGAAGGGGGACTCACCGGCCGGGGTTTCCGGGTCGAAGAGGCCGCGCTCGCGGCGCGAGGCCATTGCCATGCCGACGGCCGATGCCAGGCCCTGGCCCAGCGGGCCGGTGGTGATCTCGACGCCGCGGGTGTGGTGGACCTCGGGGTGGCCCGGGGTCAGCGAACCCCAGGAGCGAAGGGCCTTGATGTCATCGAGCTCGAGCCCGAAGCCGCCCAGGTACAGCTGGATGTACTGGGTGAGGGAGGTGTGCCCACACGACAGGACGAAGCGATCGCGGCCGACCCACTCGGTGTCATTGGGGTCGTGGTTGATCACGCGCTGGTAGAGCGTGTACGCCAGGGGAGCGAGAGACATCGCGGTGCCCGGGTGACCGGATCCCACGTTCTGGACTGCATCAGCCGCCAGGACGCGGACGGTGTCGACCGCTCGGGTGTCGATCTCGGCCCAATCGGCGGGGTAACGGCGCTCGGTCAGAGCCTGCAGTTCGGGTGACAGGGTCACGGGGGAGTCCTCACTTCAGTAGATATTGGGTCAGAAGACACCGCCAACGTGACTGTCGGAGAAACGGTCCCGGCCGTGGTCGGGAGCGGTTTAGCCACCCGGCAGCACCGTCGGAGGTGTAGTTCACCGTCTACTTTAGTGCTCATCGACACTTCCATGTGATCAGATGTCCGCAATGCCAGGTGGCTCGAAGCTATGAGCGCCCTGATTCTCGCCCGCGATCGATCAACCGTTAGTATGACAGGGGCGCACGCGCCCCGAACCTCTCGCCGAGCCTGCCTAAGGTAGCGTCGGCGGGAACTTTTCGAGTCTCAGGTACGACAAGTCTGGAGGACGAGTCCGTGCCAGAGAAGAGTCGTCGAAAAGTCGTCGAAAACCATGTTGTTGGAGGAATCTCACTTGGAGACAATCAAGGCCTACATTGCGCTGACGAAGCCGAGGGTCATTGAACTACTCCTCGTTGCTACGATTCCGGCGATGCTGCAGGCCGAGCGCGGCGAGAATAATATCCTGCTCATCCTCCTCACCGTCGTCGGTGGCTGGATGGGTGCGGCGGCCGCCAATACCTTCAATATGGTCGAAGATTCAGACATCGATCAGAAGATGGGGCGCACGCGTGCTCGTCCCTTGGTGCGGAAGAAAGTTTCCAACCGTGAGGCGTCGATCTTCGCCTGGGCGCTGCTCATAACCTCGGTGTTGTGGCTTGGTCTGCTGTGTAACTCCTGGTTGGCTGCGCTGTTTATCGTGCTCACCAACTGGTTCTACGTCTTCGTTTACACCAAGTGGCTCAAGCGCCGGACCTGGCAAAACGTCATCTGGGGTGGGGCGGCAGGGTGCATGCCCGTCCTCGTTGGCTGGGCCGTGATCACCGATAACCTGCCGGACGGCGTCCCCCATCAGTGGTGGCAGGCGATTGTCCTCTTCATGATCATTTTCTTCTGGACTCCGCCGCATACGTGGGCGCTGGCCATGAAGTACAAGGATGATTACCAAAAGGCCGGGGTGCCCATGCTCCCGGTCGTGCGCGAGCCCGTCGAGGTCACCCGCCAAATCGTGTGGTACACGTGGGCCACCGTGATTACCACGTTGCTGCTGGTTCCGGCGGCTTCCTGGATCTACCTCATTGGTGCCCTCGCCGGCGGCGCCTACTTCCTCGTCATGGCGCACGTCCTGCACAACGGCGTGGTCAAGGGCGCCAACGTTAAGCCGCTCAAGTTGTTCATCCTCTCGAACAACTACCTCGCGCTCGTCTTTGTCGCCCTCTCCATCGACGCCGTCCTGGGGTGGCAAACCATCGGCGAGATGCTCGGCTGGACCACCACCTTCTTCTAATCCCTGCGCGTTAGTCCTGCACCTGGAGCACGATTGATCCGGTGGTCTTGCGGGCGTGGAGATCCCGGTGGGCTTGGGCTGCCTCGGCCAGCGGGTAGGAGCTGGACACGCGGAACTTCAGGGTGCCGTCCACCACGGCCTGGGTGACCGCCTGGGCCCGCATCCGGAACTCTCCCTCACCGGCAGTCCACGCACCGATGGAGGGGCGAGTGAGGAAGATGGAGCCGTGGGTGTTTAGCAGCTGCGGATCGAAGGGTTCTACCAGACCTGAGGCGGCGCCGAACAGGCACACGGTTCCGCGGGGGCGGACAGCTTCGAGCGACTCGAGGAAGGTGTCCTTGCCGACGCCGTCGTAGACCACATCCACGCCAACTCCATCATTGCGGCGGCGAACCACCTCGGCGAGGTTGTCGGAGTAGCGGAAGACCTCGGTCGCTCCTGCTTCCAGCGCCAGCTTCTCTTTCTCATCAGAGGAGACGACGGAGAACACGCGCGCTCCCTTGGCGGCCGCCATTTGGGTGACTAGCAGGCCGACGCCGCCGGCACCCGCGGTGATGAGGCAGGAGTCGCCCTCCTTGAGGTCGTAGACGCCGTTGGTGAGGTACTGGGCGGTAATGCCCTGGAGGAGCATGGAGGCGGCGACGTCGGGGCTCACGCCTTCGGGCACCGCGACGAGGCGATCACGTGGCACGCACACCTGCTCGGCGTAGGACCCAAAGGCGTCACACCACGCCACGACGGTGCCTTCGGCGATCTCGCCGCGGGGGTCGTAGGCCACCCGGCCGGTGCCCTCCAAGCCGGGGACGAAGGGGAGTGCGGCGTGGTAGACGCCTTCCCGGTAGTACGTGTCGATGTAGTTGACGCCTGCCACCTGGACGTCGACAAGCACCTCGTCCTCGGAGGGGACGGGTGCATCGATGTCGCGCAGGTGTAGGACCTCTGGTCCGCCGGTCTGGGTTATCTGGATTGCCTTCATGGCATCCAGGCTAGCGACCTCTAGAGAGAAACGGGTGCGTTTTCCGGCTCAGAGCCGATTCGGCGTCGGCCGTGGGCGTAGAGGAACGCGGAGAAAGCGACCACAACGGAGGACATCGCGATGTGAGCCGGGATGGTCCAGCGCGGGATGCCCAGGTTGAATTGAATGATGCCGATGGCCCATTGGACCATGATCATCGCGACAAGTACCCACGCGGTGCGCTTGGCGGCCACCGATGCTTTGCCGGAATACAGCAGCCACACGATGATCAACGTCGCCGCGAGATAGACGTACATCGACGCAGCGTGGATGTAGGCCATGAGCTCAATGTCGACGTCGAGGCGGCCTTCCATGCCCGCCCCGGCATCACCGGAGTGGACGCCCGCGCCCGTCACCATCGTGCCGGTGACGAGGACAAGGCTGAGGCACACCGCGGAGACAACGGTGAAGACCCGGATGATCGGGGAGAACAAGCGGACGGGCGCGGCGTCATCGGGCTCGGCTAGTCGCATGTACAACAGGGCGGCAATCCACACCAACACCATCGACGGCAGGAAGTGAATGGCCACCGCCCACCACTTGAGCTCCAGGTGGACGGAAATTCCGCCGATGACAGCTTGGAGGACGATGCCCAACCCGGAGATCACGGAGTAGACGATGATCTCGCGGCGCCGCTTCGCCCGGAGCACCGCCACGAACACCGCGATGGCGATCGCCGCGAGGACGAAAGTAAGCAGGCGGTTACCGAACTCGATCGCCTGGTGCAGCGCCGGTGCAGCACCTTGGACGGGGACGAGAGAACCCTCGTGGCAGTTGGGCCACGTATTACAGCCCAAGCCAGAACCAGTCACGCGGACGATCGAACCGGTGACAGTGATCGCCCCCTGCGATACGAGCAAAATCATGGCCAGGATTCGCTGGAGCTTGAGCGAAGGGACCATTGGTTCTTTGATAACGGGGGTCGAAGCTATCTGAGTCACGGCGTCCACCCTACCTGTTCGCGCAGCTGGGGGGCTAATTCTGCGGGCCTGTCGGACGTGGCGTATCCCACGTATGAACTAGGCGGAGAAGCGGAACCATTTGACGGCGACAGCCGACGCAGCCGCGGCCCAGCCAACGAGGACGAGGATCTCGCGCCAGGGGAAAGCGCCATCGAAAGCAAGGGTGAGGCCCGAAGCAAGCGCCACGGAGGGAATGAGGGTGTACCAGCCTGCGTCGTGCAACCCCTGGGAATAAAGGACCCAACCGACAATGCCGACGAGGATCACCCAGATGAGGTTGGCCAGCGCGAGGACGAGCTCGGAGCCGAAGGTGCCACCCATGAGCAGGCCGAGCGACGTGAAGGCGGCGACTCCGGCAAAAAGCACCACGAGACCGAGCAGCGCCCCGGTGAGGTCGGTGCGCCAGCCGAGCACGAAGGCGGTGCCGGCGAGCAGGACGGTCTGGAGCACGGCCATGACCGCGACAGCAATCACTTTGCCAGCGATGATGATGCTGGCCGAGACACCCGACGCCCCCGTTCGTTTGAGCGCCCCGTAGCGACGGTCAAAAGCCAGCGCAATGGCCTGCCCGGTGAAACCGGAGCTGGTTGTCGCGATGGCGAGCATCATCGGCAGAATCTCGGACACGCCGGTGTCCTCGCCCAGCAGGGGGATGCTGCCCGCGATGATGAGCATGCCGAGGGGAATGATGATGCTGAGCAGCTGTTGTTCGCCGTGGCGCAGGAACAGGATGGTTTCCATCCGTCCCTGCGCCTTGATCATTGCGCTTGTCGACGCCCGCCTGGGGGCAGGCACGAAGGTCCCAGGAGCAAAGCGGGAGGCATTGGTGGTGTCAGACATGTCAGCTCCTCAGGCTTCGGCCGGTGATGTCGAGGAAGACTTCCTCTAGGTTGCGATGATCGACGTCGAGACGGCGAATAAGCACGTTCTGCTTGGCCGCTTCGGCGGCCACCACGGACAGCATCTCCGGGGTGGGGACGCCGAGGACGCGGTAGTTGAGGGGACGGACGGCGTCGATAGTCAAGCCGCCAACGGCGGTGACATCGAAGGGGCGATCGGTCTCAAATTTCATGCGCGTCGCCCCGGCGCCGGCGGTGAGCTCAGCGGGGGAACCCTCGGCGACAATGCAGCCGCGGTCAATGATGACGATGTGATCAGCCAACGATTCGGCCTCATCCATGAGGTGTGTGGTCAAGATGACGGTCACCCCATCGGCCCGCAAGGCGCCAATGAGCTCCCACACGGCGAGGCGGGACTGGGTGTCCAACCCAGCGGTGGGCTCGTCGAGGAATACCAACTCGGGCCGACCGATGAGCGCCAGTGCCAGCGAGAGGCGTTGTTGCTGTCCGCCGGAGAGCCGCCGGTAGGTGGTGGTGCGAACCCCGCCCAGGCCTAGGATCTCGATGAGCCACTCCGGATCGTGCGGGTTCTCGTTGTAGGCCGCGGCCAGGCGCAACATCTCGGCGACGCGGATGCCCGAATAGGAGCCACCGCCTTGCAACATGATGCCGATGCGCTGGCGGACCTCGTCCGGGTGGCGGGTCGGATCAATGCCTAACACCCTGATTTCGCCGGACGTGGGAGAGGTGAAGCCTTCGCACATTTCGATGGTCGTGGTCTTGCCGGCACCATTGGGTCCCAACAGCGCGAGAACCTCCCCGCGGCGAGCGTTAAACGACAGCCCCTGGACTGCGGTGGTGGAGCCAAAAGTTTTGACCACGTCCCTGAGCTCTAAGGCCACCGGAGCCGTCTCCTTCGCCGAAGATCCATCAAAAGTTGCAGACACGGTGTATCAGTGTATGCCAAGCACTCCGCGGCGCCTCAACAGCCACCACCCGGCCGCAACAACAGCCGCGAACACCAGCACAGCACCCACATAGATGCTCAACACCGTCATGGGAGGAAGCGACAACCCACGGGGGAGAACGAAGACGCTAAAGGTGGCGGAATAGGCCATGACAGCGAAGCGGAAGAAGGAGCGGTTTGCCCATGCGGCCAGCGGCAAGATAGCCCACAGCATGTACCAGGGGTGAACGACGGGGAAGAGAATGACGAGCACGAAGGTGGCCACCCCGAGGCCGCCGACGGGATGGATCGTTCCCCGGAAGGTAGCGAAAAGCAGCCGGATGAGGAAGCTGGCGGCGACCACGATGCCAATGGCTTGGGAGACCCGGATCACCATCGCGGAATGGTCCCCGAGGCCCAGCAGCATGCCGAAGAAGCTCGAGGTGACCCCGATGGTGGTCGAAAGCGACATCCAACTGCGGATGGTGGCGGCTCCGCCTTGCCCGGTGACCCACCCCAGGCCGATGCCGGTGGAGAGGGTGACCACCGCGATCGTCGATAAGAGAAGGGCGACCTGGATGGCCCCGGCCACCACGACCGCAGCCACCGGATTGCGCCCGGCACGCAGGAAATAGCGTGCCAGGTTCATGCCGACGAAACCCAAGGCGAGGAAGCCCGTCACCTTCACCATGCCGGCGCACGCGATGAGGGCGGCGGACGCAGCGATAAACGCAGCGGCCTTTCCTCGATTCACCTTTTCGCCGTTGCGCCCATCAAGCATGTCCACGCCGCGCAGGCCCACGTGCAGGCCGACGAGCATGAGGCTGAGCAGCAGGGCCTCATTATGAATGCCGCCGATGAGGTGAAGAATCGTTAGCGGATTGAGCACGCCCAGCCACACCGCGGCGACAGGGCTCACCCCGCAGCGCGTGGCCAGGCGGCTGATCGCCCAGCCGGCGGCGACGAGGCCGATGAGCGAGAGAAGGCGATGGGAAAAGACCCCCAGGATGATGGAATCCGACGTCACCTGACTGATGGCGGAGGAAATCCACAGCGCAACCGGCCCATAGGGTGAGGGCGAATGCGACCAAATGAAGGGCACCGAACGGGCGAGGGGATCCTCGGGCCCGAGCAAGTCCACCGGGCCCGCCGAATAGGGATCCATGCCCCGGGCAACGATCGACCCTTGCGCCAAATACGAGTAAATGTCTTGGGTAAAGAGGGGAGCGGTAAACAGCAGTGGGAGGACCCAAGCGGCGAAGGTGCGCTTGAGCGCGGACATGGTCACCGTGGGTTGGCGGCCCGTGCTGCGGGATACGCCGACGAACGGCGCCATGAGCAGCCAGGCGAGGACCAACAGGCCAACGCCGACCATGACCATCACCGATGAGGTTTGCAACAACCGCGACAGAAGAAAGCCACCGGGGAAGGAGGAATAAGGATTATCCACCACCGGCAGTGCGCCCGCCCCGAGCGCGCCCATGCCGATGAGCAACGTTCCGGCCGTGCCGACGATGCGCAGGACCTGGAAGCGCGAGATTTCGCGAACGCTGAGCCGACCACCAGATGGGGTCGGCGCGGCATCGAGGTGCAGGGTCGCCGAACGGGAACCCGCGGTACCTAAGCGGGGGAGATTCGAGGCAAGATCGTCAAAAATGGCCGGGCGTCTGCGTTCCACAGGGATCATCCTAGCGGCCCGGCGAGACATTCTGAGTAGGCATCGACGACGGCCCTTAAGCGCCACGCCAACTTAGTCATACCTAAGAAGACCACGAGGTAGGCGCCTATTGGGCCCAAGTTGGACAAGGGGAATGAATTAAGGAACACTTGTGTTGTCGAATACATGCGGGACTGGGTAACTAGCCCGTTTATGTCAGACGAAGAAGACAATGAAGCATGAAGGTGACTGCGATGGCTGAGATCGAGGACGGCGACACCCGCCGCCAGATCACGCATACGTTGTTGAAACATGCGCCCATCACTGCCTCCGACCTTGCGAACCGCCTGAACATGTCCGCGGCGGGAATTCGTCGCCACCTCGATATTTTGGAAGCAGATGGCTTCATCGAGATCGATACCCGGCGGAGCGGTCGCTCCGCGACGAGAGGCCGGCCGGCCAAGGCCTTCCGGCTCACCGACCGAGGACATCTCCAATTCGGGCATTCCTACGATCAATTGGCTGCCGATGCCATCGAGACCCTGCGGGCCACCGGTGGAGAAGAAGCAGTCAGAGACTTTGCTCGTCGCCGGATCGAGCGCATCGTCGAGGGAGTCACTCCCGCCGGCGATACGCCCGAATCGGTCGAGCGCACAGTGGAGGAACTGGCCGAGGCTTTTGATCGCCACGGCTACGCCGCCACCGTGCGGCAGGCTGGTCCCGGTATCCAGATTTGCCACCACCATTGTCCGGTGGCAAGCGTTGCAGCGGACCACCCGGAACTCTGCGAGGCGGAGCATGAGACAATTTCTCATTTGGTAGGCGTTCACGTCCAACCCTTGGCTACCGTCGCTGGTGGGCACGGTATTTGTACAACGAACATCCCCTTAACACCCGTGCAACACACCCCCGACATTCTCACCCCAGAAGAAAGGAGCGGATCATGACCCAGGCAACACAAAACCCCGGAGTCGATACCCCGATGAATGATGATCAGATCATCGAGTCGATCGGTCCGTACAACTACGGCTGGCACGATTCTGACGCGGCTGGCGCTTCCGCCCGCCGTGGCCTGAATGAAGACGTTGTCCGCGACATCTCCTCTAAGAAGGACGAGCCGCAGTGGATGCTTGATCAGCGCCTCAAGGCTTTGAGCATTTTTGATCGCAAGCCGATGCCCACCTGGGGTGCAGATCTGTCGGATATTAACTTTGACACGATTAAGTACTTCGTCCGGTCCACCGAAGGACAGGCTCAGTCCTGGGAGGATCTGCCCGAGGACATTAAGAACACCTATGACCGGTTGGGCATCCCGGAGGCGGAGAAGCAGCGCCTCGTCGCTGGTGTCGCCGCGCAGTACGAGTCGGAGGTCGTTTACCACCAGATCCGCGAGGACCTGGAGGAAAAGGGCGTTATCTTCCTCGACACCGATTCCGCTCTCAAGGAGCAGCCGGAGCTGTTCCAGGAGTACTTCGGCACCGTCATCCCGGCCGGTGACAACAAGTTCTCCGCCCTAAACACCGCCGTGTGGTCGGGTGGCTCCTTTATTTACGTGCCCAAGGGTGTCCACGTGGACATTCCGCTGCAGGCATACTTCCGTATTAACACGGAGAACATGGGCCAGTTTGAGCGCACGCTCATCATCGTCGACGAGGATGCCTACGTGCACTACGTCGAGGGTTGTACCGCCCCGATTTACAAGTCCGATTCGCTGCACTCCGCGGTCGTGGAAATTGTGGTGAAAAAGGGTGGCCGTTGCCGCTACACCACGATCCAGAACTGGTCGAACAACGTCTACAACCTGGTGACCAAGCGCGCCAAGGCTGAAGAGGGCGCGACCATGGAATGGGTCGACGGCAACATCGGTTCCAAGGTCACCATGAAGTACCCGGCCGTCTGGATGACCGGCCCCTACGCCAAGGGCGAGGTCCTGTCCGTCGCTTTTGCCGGTGAAGGTCAGTTCCAGGACACCGGTGCCAAGATGACGCATATGGCTCCGTACACCTCCTCCAACGTGGTGTCGAAGTCGGTGGCCCGTGGTGGCGGCCGTTCCGCTTACCGTGGCCTGGTGCAGATCAATGCCAATGCTCACCACTCGACGTCGAACATCGAATGCGATGCCTTGCTGGTGGACAACATTTCCCGCTCGGATACGTACCCCTATAACGACATCCGCAATGACCACGTGACCCTCGGGCACGAGGCGACGGTGTCCCGCGTCTCCGATGAGCAGCTGTTTTACCTGATGTCTCGCGGCATCGCGCAAGAGGAAGCCATGGCGATGATCGTGCGTGGATTCGTTGAGCCCATCGCCAAGGAGCTGCCGATGGAGTACGCCCTGGAGCTCAACCGACTGATCGAACTGCAGATGGAAGGGTCGGTGGGTTAGACCGATGCAAGCAAGCACAATCGAGACTGAAGCGGTCCGCAACGCGACCCCGCACAACAACAAGGGTGATTTGTTCACCTCGTTTAACGTCGATGATTTCCCCATCCCGGGCGGTCGCGACGAGGTGTGGCGGTTTATTGCTTTGCGACGCATCCGTGGCCTCCACAACGGCACCTTCGCCGAGTCGGTAGAGCAGGACGTGCGTGTCGACGCCCCTGCGGGCGTCACCGTCGAGACGCTCACTCCGGGCGATGCGCGCCTCGGGCGCGCTGGCGCGCCCGTCGATCGCGTGGCCGCGCAGGCGTGGACGTCCATGGCCTCTGCCCAGTACGTCGGCTTTCCGAAGGATTCCGTCACCACTGAGCCTGTCTCCATCACCATCACTGGTCGCGGCGAGGGAGTGACCTCTTTCGGCGCCACCGTCATTGAGGTTGAGGCCGGGGCCCAGGCCACCGTTTCTCTCAACTACCGTGGCTCCGGCACTCACGCGGACAACATTGAAATGATCGTGGGTGACAACGCCAACCTCACAGTCATCGTCGATGCCGATTGGGACAACGACGCCGTGCACCTGTCCGGGCAGATCGCCGAGCTTGGTCGGGATGCCGTGCTGCGCCACAACGTCGCCACCTTCGGCGGCGAGATCGTCCGCATCGTGCCCCGGGTCAAGTTCACTGCCCCCGGCGCCGATGCAGAGATGCTGGGAGTCTACTTCGCCGACGACGGCCAGTACTTTGAGAACCGCCTCCTCGTGGATCACTCGGTCCCGAATTGCCGTTCCAACGTCATGTACAAGGGCGCCCTGCAGGCCGATCCGACCTCCGACAAGCCCGAAGCCCGCACCTGCTGGGTCGGTGACGTGCTCATCCGCGCCGACGCCCAAGGCACTGACACCTACGAGGTCAACCGCAACCTGTTGCTGACCGAGGGTGCGCGGGCCGACGCGATCCCGAACCTGGAGATTGAAACCGGCGAGATCGCCGGCGCCGGACACGCCGCCACCGTCGGACGCTTCGACGATGATCAGGTTTTCTACCTCATGGCTCGTGGCATCCCCGAGTCCCAGGCCCGCCGCCTCATCATCCGAGGCTTCTTCTCCGAGGTCATCAACCGCATTCCGGTTGAGTCGATCCGCGAAGATCTCGAAGCGCGCGTCGCCTCTGAGCTTGAGTCCGTCCACGCCTAAGACACATTTGACACACGTAGAACTGAAAGAGACTGCCACGATGTCCACTCTGGAAATCAAAAACCTTCACGCCCAGGTGCTGCCCTCGGATGATTCCTCCGAGCCGAAGCCCATCCTCAAGGGTGTCAACCTGACCATCAACTCGGGCGAGACCCACGCTGTCATGGGCCCCAACGGCTCCGGCAAGTCCACCCTGGCCTACACCATTGCTGGTCACCCGCGCTATGAAATCACCGAGGGCGAGGTACTGCTCGATGGCGTGAACATCCTCGACCTCGAGGTCGACGAGCGTGCCCGTGCTGGCCTGTTCCTGGCCATGCAGTACCCGACGGAAATCCCGGGCGTGTCTTCCTCCAACTTCATGCGCACCGCCGTGTCGGCTGTTCGCGGCGAGGCCCCCAAGCTGCGTGAATGGGTCAAGGAGCTCAACACCGCCCGCGACTTCCTTCACATTGACAAGTCCTTCGGCGAGCGCTCCGTCAACGAGGGTTTCTCCGGTGGTGAGAAGAAGCGCCACGAGGTGCTGCAGCTGGACCTGCTCAAGCCCAAGTTCGCCATCATGGATGAGACGGACTCCGGTCTCGACGTTGATGCCCTGCGCATCGTCTCCGATGGCATCAACCGCTACCAGGAGGAGACCAACGGCGGCATCCTCATGATCACGCACTACAAGCGCATTCTTAACTATGTTCAGCCCGACTTCGTGCACGTTTTCGCTGACGGCAAGATTGTTGCAACCGGTGGGTCCGAGTTCGCCGACAAGCTTGAGGCCGGCGGCTACGACCAGTTCCTGCAATGAGCAACCACCTCGACGTCGAGAAGCTGCGTTCGCAGTTTCCCATCCTGCAGCGGACGGTCCGCGATGGACGTCCGCTGGTCTACCTGGACTCCGGTGCGACGTCGCAACGCCCGGAGAGGGTGTGGAAGGCCGAAGAGCACTTCGTCATGCACACCAACGCTCCGGTTCACCGTGGCGCCTACCAGCTAGCGGAAGAGGCGACGGACGCCTACGAGTCGGCCCGCGAGAAGATCGCAGCCTTCGTCGGCGCGGATGGCCACGAGATTGCGTTTGTGAAAAACGCGACCGAGGGCCTCAACCTCGTGTCCTATGTGCTTGGCGACGACCGTGCGGGTCAATGGCGGATCACCGCCGACGACACCGTCGTGGTCACCGAGTTGGAGCATCATGCCAACCTGGTGCCCTGGCAAGAGTTGTGCCGCCGGACCGGCGCCACCCTCAAGTGGTACTCAATGACCGATGATGGTCGGATCGACCTCGATTCCCTCGAGCTCGACGACACCGTCAAGGTGGTGGCGTTTACCCATCAGTCAAACGTCACCGGTGCGGTGGCCGATGTCGCCGAGATCGTCCGTCGGGCCAAAGCCGTCGGCGCGCTCACCGTGCTTGATGCCTGCCAGTCGGTTCCGCACATGCCCGTGGATTTCCACGCCCTCGACGTTGACTTCGCGGCCTTCTCTGGGCACAAGATGTGTGGGCCGACCGGCGTAGGAGTCGTTTACGCCAAGGCTCCGCTCCTCGACGAACTGCCGCCTTTCCTCACCGGCGGCTCGATGATCGAGGTCGTCCACATGGATCACTCCACCTACGCCCCCGCCCCCCAGCGATTCGAGGCCGGAACCCAGATGACCAGCCAGGTCGTCGCCCTGGGCGAAGCAGTTGACTTCCTCACCGAGGTGGGAATGGACAACATTCACGCCCACGAACAGGAGCTCACCGCCTACGCCTTGGAACGTCTTAAGACGGTTCCCGGACTGAGGATCGCTGGCCCCCTGACCACCGAGAATCGCGGTGGGGCAGTGTCCTTCGACGTGGAGGGCATCCACCCCCACGACCTCGGCCAGGTACTCGATGACCAAGGGGTGTGCATCCGCGTCGGGCATCACTGCGCGTGGCCAGCTCACCGCGCTCTCTCGGCGCAATCCACCGCCCGCGCCAGCTTCTACCTGTACAACACGCGTGAAGAGATCGACGCCCTCGTGGACGCCATCAACCATGCTCGAGACTTCTTCGGAGTGAGCTAAATGAACTTGGAATCGATGTACCAGGAGGTGATCCTGGACCACTACAAAAACCCGCAACACGCCGGCCTGCGTGAGCCATATGAGGCCGAGGTTCACCACGTCAACCCCTCCTGCGGCGACGAGCTGACCCTGAGGGTTCACCTCTCTGAGGATGGGACGAACGTCGAAGACGTCTCCTACCACGCTCAGGGCTGCTCGATTTCCCAGGCCTCCACCTCGGTCATGGCCGAAGAGGTCATCGGCCTTCCGATCGATGAGGCGATGGCAAAGCTCGCCGAGTTTGAAAAGATGATCACCTCCCGCGGCACTGACACCGGCGACGAGGAGATCATCGGCGACGGCATTGCCTTCTCCGGGGTCGCCAAGTACCCAGCCCGCGTGAAATGTGCCTTGTTGGGTTGGAAAGCCTTCCAGGCCGCCACCGCTGACGCCCTCAATGAAAGGGGTTAAGAAATGTCCGAAGATAACACCAATTCCGCCTCGAACTTCGATGGCGCCCGTGAGCGCCCAGAGCAAACCCCCGAGCAGGAAGCGCTCACCTTCGACGTCGAGGAGTACATGCGCGACGTCATCGACCCAGAGCTGGGCATCAACGTCGTCGACCTCGGCCTGGTCTATGACATCTGGATCGAAGAGGAAGGCGAGGAGAAGACAGCAGTAGTCAACATGACCCTGACCTCCCCAGCTTGCCCGTTGACCGATGTTATCGAGGACCAGACGCAGTCCGCAGTGGTGGGCAACGGGATCGTCGATAAGCTTGAACTGAACTGGGTATGGATGCCGCCGTGGGGCGCCCACATGATCACCGAGGACGGCCGCGAGCAACTCCGCGCACTCGGTTTTGCGGTGTAATCCGATTCTAGAACGCCGACCTGACACTCCCGTTGGAAAATGCCAACGGGGCATGGGCCAGTTTGACCGGGTTGTTAGAGTGGTTCCTTGTGATTGTCACTAATGACCTTGAAGTGCGCGTTGGCGCCCGTACCCTGCTGACCGCCCCCGGACAGCACCTGCGGGTCCAGCCCGGCGACCGTATTGGTCTCGTCGGGCGCAATGGTGCGGGCAAGACGACGTCGATGCGCATCTTGGCGGGGGAGACCCAGCCGTACGGTGGCACCGTCGTTTCTTCCGGGTCGATTGGCTATCTTCCGCAGGATTCCCGCGAGGGCAACATCGACCAGACCGCTCGTGACCGAGTGCTCTCAGCCCGTGGGCTCGACCAGATCCGCAGCTCCATGGAACGCCAGCAAGAAGTCATGGAGACGACGACGGATGACCGCAAGCGTGATGCCGCGATCCGCAAATATTCTCGCCTCGAGGAGCAGTACCACACGCTCGGCGGCTACGAGGCGGACTCCGAGGCTGCACAGATCTGCGTGAACCTGGGGCTCCCCGAGCGCATCCTTGACCAGCCGCTCAAGACCTTGTCCGGCGGCCAGCGCCGTCGTGTGGAGCTCGCCCAGATCCTTTTCGCCGCGACCAACGGTTCGGGTAAGTCACAGACCACCTTGCTTCTTGACGAGCCCACCAACCACCTCGACGCCGATTCCATCACCTGGCTGCGCGGATTCCTGTCCAAGCACGAGGGTGGCCTCATCATGATCTCCCACGATGTTGAGCTTCTCGACGCCGTCTGCAACAAGATCTGGTTCCTCGACGCCGTCCGTGCCGAAGCCGATGTCTACAACATGGGCTTTTCCAAGTACAAGGACGCTCGCGCGCTCGACGAAGCACGTCGCCGCCGCGAACGCGCCAATGCAGAGAAGAAGGCATCGGCACTACATAAGCAGGCCGCCAAGCTTGGCGCCAAAGCCACAAAGGCTGCCGCCGCTAAGCAGATGCTCGCCCGCGCCGAGCGCATGGTCGATTCGCTTGACGACGTCCGCGTCGCCGATCGCGTCGCCCACATCTCCTTCCCGGAGCCCGCTCCCTGCGGCAAAACCCCGCTCTTCGCCAAGGGCCTGACCAAAATGTACGGCTCTCTCGAAGTCTTTGCGGGCGTCGACTTGGCCATCGATAAGGGCTCGCGCGTCGTCGTCCTTGGCTTCAACGGCGCCGGAAAAACGACCCTGCTCAAGCTCCTGGCCGGGGTGGAAAGGACCGACGGCGAGGGCGGCATCGTCTCCGGGCACGGCCTCAAGATCGGCTACTTCGCCCAGGAACACGACACGATCGATCCAGAGAAATCCGTCTGGCAAAACACTATCGACGCCTGCCCCGAGGCAGGTGAGCAGGACCTGCGAGGTCTGCTCGGCGCCTTCATGTTCTCCGGCCCCCAGCTCGACCAGCCGGCCGGCACCCTCTCCGGTGGTGAAAAGACGCGCCTCGCCTTGGCTGCCTTGGTGTCCTCCCGGTCCAATGTTTTGCTTCTCGACGAGCCCACCAACAACCTGGATCCCCAGTCCCGCGAACAGGTCCTCGATGCCCTGCGCACCTACACCGGCGCCGTCGTCCTGGTCACCCACGACCCCGGGGCCGTCAAGGCCCTGGAACCGGAACGCGTCATCGTCCTTCCCGATGGTGATGAGGACCTCTGGTCGGATGAATACATGGAAATCGTCGAGCTAGCGTAAGGATTTGCAGAAAAACCCCAGTTCACACTGACCTGAGAGGCCTATCCCCGTCGCCCGATCCCTCAAAAATCCCGCACGCCTCGACCGCCCCGAAAATAGCAGCCCGAGATACCTCATCATCCGACGGCCAACATGGAAATCGTCGAGCTAGCTTAGCTCTTCACGGCATAGTGCTCTAGCGATCGACTTGATCCGACGCATGATCGAGTCTGGTCCTCACTCCGGGTGGCTAGAATGGTGGTGGTTCAGGTTCTGGTTCTGGTGGGGGCGGTGGTCTTTCCCAGTCGAGCTCTTCGCGTTTTTGGGCTTGAGACTGCGACCTGATCCTCGCCCTACGTTTGGCTATCCGCTGGGACACGGTCTGCATCCACCGGCGCTCACTTGCCGCTAGTGGCCGTCTCCTTCTGACTCGGTCCACGTGCCATCAGCAAACATGAAATACTTCCGCCTCGTGATGGGGTCCATGACGTAGAAGACCCGACGATCCGTTTTCATCGCATGATGTCTGACACATAATGCTGCGAGGTTGGCTGCCGTGGTGGGCCCACCATCAGCGTGATTAATCCGGTGATCCATCTGTGCTTTATGGGCTGGCGCATCACACCCGCCCATCGCACAGGTCCCATCCAATCCAACTACGAGGGAGCGGATATCAGCGGGGGTGGCATACGCTGAGGAGACTTTCGTCCCGATCGCATCCATTTCAACCTGACTGTCCGCCCGGTCGAGGAGGTGCTGGGTTTTAGAGCGG
The DNA here is from genome assembly GCF_001021045.1 of Corynebacterium testudinoris. Taxonomy (NCBI): domain Bacteria; kingdom Bacillati; phylum Actinomycetota; class Actinomycetes; order Mycobacteriales; family Corynebacteriaceae; genus Corynebacterium; species Corynebacterium testudinoris. The sequence goes on along the minus strand of NZ_CP011545.1, from coordinate 1,433,990 downwards.
GGCAGGTATCCTAGTCCGCTGACCCACGCAGGAGCGTTCGGGATATCACAGGCTTGGTAGAGATTGATCGTGACGGTGGTAGTGCCGTCTCCTTTGATCAGTGCTACTAGTGCTTGGGCCTGACTGATCCCGTGGGTGGTGGCGTAGTTGCGGACTCGTTGGTCAATCTCGTGGGCGGTGAGGTCATCAACATCAGCTCTGATCATCCCTCTACCGTCGGTGAAGGTGATGGAGAGGCTATCGGCTGGGGCTGGGGCAGGATCGTCGGCGGAGATGGATTCGTCGAGCATGATGATGATCGCGTTGAGGCGTTTTTTGATTGCTCCTACGGTGGGGAGGGCTTGGTTGGTTCGGGTGGGGGTGAGGAATTCTGCGAGTTCGGTGTCGATGAGGTCGAGGTGTTTGTCGATGGTGGTGTCTGCTTTGCATAGGACACTGTCGATGGCTTTTAGGCGGGGGAGATCGAGGTGGTAGTAGTGTTCCTGGATGTCTTTGAGGGCGGGGAGTTCCTGCAGTCGTTGGTGGGCGCTAATTGCGGACATGAGGTAGCCATCGCCGCGGCCTAATGACCGGCGTAGTCGAGCAAGGACGAGGTCGATGTCGTCGTTGCTATCGGGGAGGATGGATTGCCAGAGGTGGTGGTCGTCTCGTCGTAGTTGTGTTCCCCGGCGGGCTATGGGGTCGTGGGGTGAGCTGACGGTGTAGTAGTACTTCAGACGGTCTAGATAGCGTTGGAGTGCTGCTTCTATGGGTGAGTGGTAGGTGTTGGTGGTGGTCACGGGTGCTCACCCCCCTTGTGGTGTCGCTTGCGTGTTCTAACCACAATGTTAGAACAGACCAGCGAACCCCGCAAGAGGGAGAGCCGACTTTCTCAAAAGTTTTTCCGCCAGGAGGTCGCGCCCATTCAAATTTATGCCGACCGGGTTTTCATTGCCCTACGCGTATTTCAGGCCAATGGTGGGCATATGAAGCTGTTAGTGGTGGCCCCTTACTGTGGGTTCACAGTTTAGCGGGCGTAGCGGCGGGCGAAGTTCAGGAGGATCCGGTCGTCGATGGTGAGGTTGACGCCGCGGGTGGTGTCGAGGATGTCCTGGAGTTCTTGAGGCTCATAGTATCCGGCGTTGGCGTAGATACGGAGGCGTTGTTCGAAGGCGTCGGGGGCCAATTCGGGGTGGAACTGGGTGGCGTAGATGTTGTCTTGCACGCGGAACATTTGGGTGGGGCAGTCGGCGCCGGTGGCAAGGAGATCGGCAACCTCCGGGAGTAGCGTGATGGCTTCTTTGTGTCCGACGATGGAGGCGAACCGCTGGGGCAGACCTTCGAGGAGCCGGTCTTCTTTGACGAGGGTGATGTCGACGACCTTGGGCTTTTCGCCGTAGGTGTCGTCGATGGTGGCTCCGATGGCAGTACCGATGGACCCGACTCCGTAGCAGGCGCCGAAGAGGGGAAAGTCTCGATCGAGGACCTCATCGAGCATGAGGGCGATGTCGGATTCGACGCGACGCTGAAGGTCGGACTTGTGCTGGTCTGAGGAGTTGAAGGGGCTGCCGCCCAGGATGATGCCTGAGTAGTCGCGGAGGTCGAGCCTGCCGAGGGGGCGTTCTTCCAGGCGGATTTGGATGATGCCGTCGCTAGCTAGCCCCATTTTGCTGCGGAAACTGACGAATTCTGCTGCGGCTGCCTCGTCCTCGGGACGGGTGCTCAGCAGCACAAATGGCTTGCGCGGGGTGATGAGCGAGTCGACCATACCAAGCAGTCTAGAGTGGTGGGTCTCAAACTCCGATTCCGGGGGCCTTGCTGGGGGAATCTGCGTCGTGGTGATGCCGTATGAACTTGTCTATTTCGACGGCGCAGAACACGATAATTCCGGGCACGAGCGGGATTGCCCACCCGCGCCACCCCAGCGAGGTGGTGTCGAATGCGGCCTGCATGAAGGGCAGGTAGACGAAGGCGGCTTGGAGTACGAGCATGATGACCACGCACAGCCACGAGACGGGGTTGGTGGTAAACAGTTCGCGTCGGAGGGCGGAGACGCGGGAGAAGCGCGCGGTGAAGAGGTAGAAGATCTGGCTGATCACGAGGGTGTTCACGGCGACTGTTCGGGCCATGTCCAGGTCCATGCCGCGGTTGTAGAAGTAATTGAATACGGCGATGGCTGATCCGCCGATGAGGACGGATACGTAGACGATGCGGATGGTGGATTCGGAATCGAGCAGGCTGGCCCGGGGGTCTCGGGGCGGGCGATCCATGATTCCGGGTTCGGCCGGTTCGAAGGACAGTGCCAGCGACAAGGTGACGGCGGTGATGAGGTTGACCCAGAGGACTTGGAGTGCGGTGATGGGCAGCGTCATTCCGACGAGCATGGCGATGAGGATAACCAGTCCCTGTGCGCCGTTGGTGGGCAGCATGAAGATGATCGCCTTTTTGAGGTTGTCGTAAATCGTGCGTCCCATCTTCATGGCGGAGGCGATGGTGGCGAAGTTGTCGTCGGCCAGGACGATGTCGGCTGCGTCCTTCGTTGCTTCGGTGCCCTTGATTCCCATGGCGATTCCGACGTCGGCTTGTTTGAGGGAGGGGGCATCGTTGACGCCGTCGCCGGTCATGGCTACGACCTCGCCGTTGGCCTGCAGTGCTCGGACGAGTCGGAGTTTGTGCTCTGGGGAGGTTCGCGCGTAGACGTCGTGATCGCGCACGATGTTCCGCAGTTGCTCGTCGGTGGCCTGTTCGAGCTCGGCGCCGGTGATGGCGCGGGCGTCGATAAGCCCGATGTCGCGGGCGATGGCGGTGGCGGTGGAGGCGTGGTCCCCGGTGATCATGCGGACCCGGACGCCGGCGCGCTGGACGGTGCCGACGGCGGCGATGACTTCGTCGCGGGGTGGATCAATGATGCCGTAGAGTCCGAGGAAGATGAACCCGCCGGCATCGATGTCGTCGGTGCTGAGGGCGTCGGTGTCTGCCTGCCGCCAGGCGGCGGCGAGGACGCGGAGACCGCGGCTACCGAGGTCGTCGATACGCTTTTCCCACCATTGTCGGTCCAGTGGCTCCGTGCCGCCATCCGGGCCGGATTGCCGGTCACAACGGTCGAGGAGTCGATCCGGGGCGCCCTTGAGGTGAATGATGTGGCCATCGTCGAGGGTGGCCATGTACTTGACATCAGAATCGAAAGGAACCGTCGCCACCGGCGCCGTGTCGCGGGCTATGCCCGCCTTCAACGCGAAGGTGAGTATGCCGCCATCAGTCGGCTCACCGGTGAGCGCCCAGGTACCGTCGTCGTGCTTATCGACGCTCGCCTCGTTCGCATACGCCGCCACCTCCGCCATTCGCCGCAGGTCAGGATGCTCCTTCAACGTGGCAGGAGTGTCCGTGCCAGCCAGCAGGATCTCTCCGATGGGGGCGTATCCGGTGCCGGTGATGTCGTATTCGCCTTGGCGGCTGAGGACCGAGCGGACCGTCATCTCGTTGCGGGTGAGCGTGCCCGTCTTATCCGTACAGATGGCGGTGACCGACCCGAGTGTTTCCACGGAATTCAGGCGCCGGGTGATCGCGTTGCGCGCAGCCATCTTCTGCACTCCCAGCGCCAGGGTGATTGCCATGACCGCTGGCAGGCCCTCAGGGATAGCGGCGACGGCGAAACCAATCGCGGAGATGATCGCCTCGGACCAGTCGGTGCGGTAAATGAGCACCGACACGACAACCATGAGAACGGCGAGGATCACGGCGCCGATGGCCAAGACCGAAGAGAATCGGCTCATGGACCGGGTGAGCGGGGTCTCCACCTGCTCCACGTTCCCGAGGAGGGACGTGATGTGTCCGATTTGGGTGTCTGCCCCGGTGGCCGTGACCACGCCCAAGCCGGAACCGGCGGCGACCGTGGTGCCGGAGAAAGCCATCGATGTGCGGTCACCCAGCTGCGCGTCCTCTGCCACGGGATCGGTGTTCTTGCTGGACGGTACTGATTCCCCGGTGAGGGCCGATTCCTCAATGCGGAGGCTGTTGGCATCGACCAGCCGCACATCCGCCGGCACCTTATCCCCAGGACGCAGGCGGATGACATCGCCGGGGACGAGTTCCACCGAATCGATCGTTTGCCACTGCCCGCCGCGAATGACCTCCGAACTGGGGGAGAGCATGTCACGGATCGCGGCGAGGGCGTTGGCGGCCTTGCCCTCCTGGAAGAAGCCGACGAGGGCATTGATAAGGACGACAGCCACGATGACGATCGTGTCCGGGACGTGCCCTAGGAAAGCCGTGAACACCGCCGCCCCGATGAGGACGTAGATCATCGGGTCGTGGAATTGGCGTAGCAGGCGTTGCCAGGTTGTCTCCTGTGCGGCAACCGGCAAGGCGTTCTCGCCGTAGCGTTCCACGGCGGCACTGAGTTCGTCAGGATTCAATCCCTCTGGGCGGGTGCCGAATTCGGTGAAGACGTCAGGGGCCGGGAGTGCGTGGGGAGCAGTCATAACGATTCCCACCGTACTCCCGGCGGAAACTAGTTGCGCATGCCATGAACCGGCGCGGGGATGAACCCACCCCGGCGAATGAACTCGGCGTTGCCCACCTGATTGACGGGGATCACTGGCGCGTATCCCAGCAAACCGCCGAAGCTGACCTCGTCACCAGGCTTCGTCCCAGGGACGGGAATGACGCGGACCGCGGTGGTCTTATGATTCATGACACCGATGGCGGCCTCGTCGGCGATCATGCCCGAAATGGTCTCAGCAGAGGTATCACCGGGGATGGCGATCATGTCGAAGCCCACCGAACAGATCGCCGTCATGGCCTCGAGCTTGTCCATGGAGATGGACCCCGCGCGGACGGCGTCGATCATGCCCTTATCCTCCGAGACGGGGATGAAGGACCCGGACAAACCGCCGACCCGGGAGCAGGCCATCATGCCGCCCTTCTTCACGGCATCATTGAGCAGTGCCAACGCGGCGGTCGTGCCGTGGGTTCCCACCTGATCCAAGCCCATATGCTCGAGGATGTGGGCGACCGAATCGCCCTGCTCCGCCGTCGGTGCGAGAGACAAATCGACGATACCGAAGGGGACCCCGAGTCGCTCCGAGGCCATGTTGCCGACCAGCTGGCCGGCGCGGGTGATCTTGAACGCGGCCTTCTTGATCTCCTCCGCCACCTGATCCAGGCTGGCACCGGAGAGATTGCCCAGTGCTCGATCGACGACACCGGGGCCAGAGACACCGACGGAGACGACGCAATCCGGCTCCTCGACACCGTGATATGCCCCAGCCATGAAGGGATTGTCACCGACGGAATTAGCGAAAACGACGAGCTTAGCGCAGGCGATCGCAGAACGATCCTTCGTCAGCTCGGCGGCTTCCTTGATGACCTGGCCCATGGTGGCCACGGCATTCATGTTGATGCCGGCCCGGGAGGTCGCGATATTGACCGAGGAACACACAACATCGGTCTCCGAGAGCGCCTCAGGGATGGAGCGGATGAGGGCCTCTTCCGAGGTGGTCGCGCCTTTGGCCACGAGGGCGGAGTACCCGCCAATGAAGTTGACGCCGACCTCGCGGCCAGCTTTGTCCAGCGCGCGGGCCACATCCGCCGGATTGCCCTGCACCCCGGCGGTGATGAGGGACACCGGCGTGACAGAAATACGCTTATTGACGATCGGGATGCCCAGCTCCTGCTCAATGCCTTCGCACACCTCGACGAGGCGGGAAGCTTGAGTGGTCACGTGATCGTAGACGGCCTGGCAGGTTTCCTCCATGGTGGAACGCGCGCAGGTCAGCAGGGAGATCCCCATGGTGACGGTACGAATATCGAGGCGGTAATCCTCGATCATCTCGATGGTATCGAGGATGTTGTGGGAGTTGAGGTGAAAGCTCATGGGGTGCCTAGATCTCGTTGACTGCGGTGAACAAGGCTTCAGCCTGGATACGGATGACCAAGCCCTGGGCCTGGCCGACCGCCTCCATCTGCCGGTCGATCGTGGCGATGTCGGTGTGATTCTCATCGAATTCCACGCGCAGGATCATCGTGAAGTACTTGTCCATGATCGTTTGAGAAACGTCGAGGATATTGACTTCCTGGGCAGCCAGTTCGGAGGTGACGGCGGCGATGATTCCGGTGTGATCGGCGCCCGTGACAGTCATGATGGCAAACATGGACCCATCCTAAACCGACGGGCCTACAATCGGTCTCATGAGTACCAGCAGCAAGAAGTTCGCGGAGCTGTCCACCCGAGCCCAGGTCGGGATTGTCATCGGAGCACTCGTGGAAATCACCGCCAAGGTAGGCACCTGGGTGGACCTTTCCCGGCGCCCCGCCGATCAGGTCCGTGGACCAAAATGGGCGTGGGTGGCCGCATCCTTCATCAACGGATTCGGCCCGGCGGCCTATTGGTCATTCGGACGCAAGTGAGCTCCGTGACCTACCCTGATCACTTGCACTTGGCGACGTTAGCGCTCGCCGAGGGCTCGTCAGCTGGCATCGACGATTCTTGGCACCTGACCGACCACAGCGCAGTGCTGGGGATGGGGGAGGAGGTGTTTGCGGCGGCGTCGATACGCATGCTGACCTGGCGGGCGCATGCCCACGCCGGAGTGACCGTCCACCAAGAAGGCCGCCTCGTGCGGCTGAGCTTTGGACCCACGCTGTCGCCGTGCCTCATCCTCCATGAGGAACGCACCCCCACCCGGACAGCCCTCGTCTACGGCACGCTTCCCGGACACATCGAACGTGGGGAAGAGGCCTTCATAGTGGAGATGGCGGAAGACGGCACGGTGCGTGGCCGGTGCGTGGCCTTTTCCCAGCATTCCTGGTGGCTTGCCCGCCTCGGAGCGCCAATAGCGCGAGCCGTGCAGCGATGGGTGACAGCCCGCTATGTTGACGGCATGCGCCCCTGACAATACGTAGGGTGGGGCCATGACACACTCGGCACAGAAAATCTTGCTCATCGGCGGACACGGCCGCGTGGCCCAGCTAGCCACCTCCCGACTCGTCTCCGCTGGACTCGACGTCACCTCGCTGATCCGCAAACCGGAACAGGTCTCCGACATCGAAGCCCTCGGGGCGACGCCACTCGTCCGTGACCTCACAGCCCTCAGCGTCGATGACTGGGCAGACATCCTCGGCGACTACGACATCGCCGTGTGGTCAGCCGGCAACGGCGGACGCGGCGGCGAGGCTGACACCTACGCCATCGACCGGGACGGAGCACTGGCCTGCATCGACGCCCTGGAACAGTTGGCCAACCCACCGAAGTTCCTCATGGTCTCCTACCTTGGTTCCCTCGACCACGGCATTGACCCCGAAGACTCCTTCTACCCCTACGCCGATTCCAAGGAGACCGTGGACCGCCGACTTCTCGCCTCCGAGCTCGATTACGTCATCCTCGCACCAGCCACGTTGACCATGGAGGAAGCCGGGGGAGTAGACATCGTGGCCAACCAACCAACGGGAAGCTACACCACGTCCAGGGCGCTTGTCGCCGATGTCATTACTGCTTTGGCACAGCGACCGAAATTGCCCGAAGAAAAGATCGTCGCGTTCGTCGACGGCTCCGGGACACTAGCTCAGTTCGCTGAGTTGCCCCCGCAGTAGCGGACAAAATTCTCCACCAGTCGATTCGACCAGGTGGTGTCGATCTCCGGCAGGGTGGCCACGATGGCGTCGTAGTCTTCGGGTGAGAAATACCCGTAGTCATAAAAGAAATCCATGCGAGCTTTCATGGCCACCGCATCCATATCGGAGTGGAACTGGGTCGCCCAGACGTGGTCGCCAAAGCGGATGAACTGCACGGGGCACGTAGGCCCGGTGGCCAAAGTGACCACGCCCGGGCCCACCTCCTCCACGTTCTCCGTATGGCCGGTCAGCGACGTAAAAGTCTGCGGTAGCCCCTGGGTGAGGGGATCCTTCTGGCCCTCACTGGTCAGCTCCACGATGGTCGATCCAGTCTTCTCGGCGTGCCCGTGACCAATCCGGCCACCCAGCTCATGGACCAGCCAACTGGTGCCGTAGCAGACGAAAAAAGCGGGAATGCCAGCATCAATGATCGTGCGCAGCTGCGCGTGCACGTGATGCTGCCACTCACCCCATTGCTCGTTGGTGATGTTGAGCGAACTCCCGCCGATGAGGACGCCGTCGAACCCGCTCAAGTCCCCGATGGCGGCCTCCGGGGAATCAAGAACCACCAGGGGCATATCTTCCGGTTGCATCCTCGTCGCCTCGAGGAAATCGCGGTGCTCAGCTGCCGCAACAAGGGCACTGGTCACGCCGGACCGGAGGGAGACGAGGAGAACTCTAGGCATAGGGGATCATTCTATACGCGCGGATTCTGTCGCACCCCGCCGGACGGTACCTTCGACGAGGTTCAAGACTTCCTCGAGCCCATCCGTCGAACGACCCGAGGCCAAGCGCGCAATGAAACCGTCGAGGACGGTCTCGAGATACGTGTGCAACACGTCCGGAGAAACATCCGTGCGCATGCGGCCATCGGCTGCCAACCGGGACAGACGCTCTTGGACTGCTTCATCCAGCACCGCCTGATGATCAAGCCACCGCGCGCGGAATGCGGCGTCGGTGCGCAGCATCTTGGTGATTTCCAGCCGGGTAGCCAGCCAATCATGCCGCTCGGGGTGGTGCAGCATATCCCGCATCACCTCGACGAGGCCCTCCTCAGCCACGACCTCGGCCTGACGAGCAGCATCTTCCCGGGCCAACGCGAGGAAAAGATTCTCCTTGTCACCGAAGTGGTGGAAGATGGCCCCGCGAGATTTACCCGTGGCCTTTTCCAACAGCCGCACGGTGGCACCTTCGTACCCGTGCTCGGCGAAGCAACGTCGTGCGCCCTCCAAGATCTCGGTACGGCGACGCGTCAATTCGACGTCACTGACGATGGGCATGCGATGGATCTCCTTTAGGCGAACACACAGCTAATAGGAAGAGGGGGCCACACGCTCTCCCGGCCAGTTAGAAACTACCGGGGAGGTGCAACCCCCTCACAGGGCAGCAAGATTGCCCGCTACGAGATGACCCTAGTTGTTGGCCATCTGACGCAGGACGAACTGCAGGATGCCGCCGTTGCGGTAGTAGTCAGCCTCACCAGGGGTGTCGATGCGGACGACTGCGTCGAAGGACACCACATCGCCGTTCTCCTTGGTGGCGGTGACCTTAACCGTCTCCGGGGTCACACCGTTGTTGAGCTCCTCGATGCCTTCGATGTCGAAGGTCTCGGTGCCATCCAGCCCCAGGGACTCGTGGGACTGGCCAGCGGGGAACTGCAGCGGGATAACGCCCATGCCGATGAGGTTCGAGCGGTGAATACGCTCGAAGGACTCGGTGATGACGGCCTTGACACCCAGCAAGTTGGTGCCCTTGGCAGCCCAGTCACGGGAAGAACCGGTGCCGTACTCCTTGCCGCCGAGGACGACCAGCGGGATACCGGCTGCCTCGTAGTTAACGGCGGCGTCATAAATAAACGCCTGCGGGCCACCCTCGAGGGTGAAGTCGCGGGTGTAGCCACCCGTGACGTCGACCAGCTGGTTGGCCAGGCGGATGTTGGCAAAGGTACCGCGGACCATGACCTCGTGGTTACCACGACGGGAACCGAGCGAGTTGTAGTCCTGACGCTCAACGCCCTTGGAATCCAGGTACAGAGCAGCCGGGGTGCCGGGCTTGATCGAGGAAGCAGGGGAGATGTGGTCGGTGGTGACCGAGTCGCCGAGCTTCGCCAGGACGCGGGCGCCCTTGATGTCGGTGACCGGCTGAGCTTCGGCGGGCATGCCGTCGAAGTAAGGAGCCTTGCGGATGTAGGTGGAATCCTCATCCCACTCGAAGGTCTTACCGGTCGGGATATCCAGGTCCTGCCACTGCTGATCGCCCTTGAACACATCGGCGTAGTCAGCTTCGTAGAGCTCGCGGGAGATAGCTCCCTCGATGGTGGACTCGATCTCCTCGGTGGAGGGCCAGATGTCCTTGAGGAAGACATCGTTGCCATCCTGATCCTGACCCAGCGGATCAGTCTCAAAGTCGAAGTCCATGGTGCCGGCGATGGCGTAGGCGATGACCAGCGGCGGGGAGGCCAGGTAGTTCATCTTCACGTCGGGGGAGATACGACCCTCGAAGTTACGGTTGCCGGACAGGACTGCGGTGGCAGCCAAGTCGTGCTCGTTGATGGCGGCGGACACCTCGGCCGGAAGCGGGCCGGAGTTACCGATGCAGGAGGTACAACCGAAACCGGAAAGGTAGAAGCCGAGGGCTTCCAGGTCCTTCCACAGATCGGCGCGCTTGAAGTAGCCATCGACGACCTGGGAGCCCGGGGCACAAATGGTCTTGATCCAGGGCTTCGACTTCAGGCCCAGCTCGTTGGCCTTACGGGCCAGCAGGCCAGCGGCGACGAGCACCGACGGGTTGGAGGTGTTGGTGCACGAAGTGATGGAGGCGATGGCCACCATGCCGTGGTCGAGGGTGTACTCGCCACCCTGCGGGGACTCCACAATGACCGGGCTCGATGCGCGGCCTTCCGCGGAGGCTGCAGCGGACTCGCCGTGGCCCGGGAAGGACTGGTTGTAGGAGTCGCCCTCCACCTTGGTGGCGCGGACGGCTTCCTTGGTCTCACCATCGGAGTAGGTCGGCAGGTCCTTGCGGAACGCAGACTTAGAGTTCGACAGGAGGATGCGGTCCTGCGGGCGCTTCGGGCCAGCGATGGAGGGCACCACGGTGGACAGATCCAGCTCGAGGTACTCGGAGTACTCTGCCTCCGGAGCATCCATTTCGAGCCACATGCCCTGGGCTTTGGCGTAAGCCTCGACGCGGGCGATGTCCTCGGCGGAGCGGCCGGTGAGCTCGAGGTACTTGATGGTCTCCTCGTCGATCGGGAACATGGCACAGGTGGAGCCGAACTCCGGGGACATGTTGCCGATGGTGGCGCGGTTAGCCAGCGGGACGGACTTAACGCCGTTGCCGTAGAACTCGACGAACTTCTGAACCACACCGTGTGCGCGGAGCATTTCGGTGATGGTGAGCACGACGTCGGTAGCAGTGACGCCGGCCGGGATTTCGCCGTTGAGCTTGAAGCCCACGACGCGGGGGATGAGCATGGAGACAGGCTGGCCCAGCATGGCTGCCTCTGCCTCGATACCGCCGACGCCCCAGCCAAGGATGCCCAAACCATTCTCCATGGTGGTGTGGGAGTCCGTGCCGATGCAGCTATCCGGGTACGCGACACCGTCGTTGTCGAAGACCACGCGGGACAAGTACTCGATGTTGACCTGGTGCACGATGCCGGTTCCGGGGGGAACGACGCGGAAGTTGGAGAAGTTCTCCGCACCCCAACGCAGGAACTGGTAGCGCTCCTCGTTGCGCTGGTACTCAATCGCGACGTTCTTATCAATCGCGTCAGAGGTACCGAATGCCTCAACGATGACCGAGTGGTCAATGACCATCTCGGCCGGGTTCAGCGGGTTGACCTTATCCGGGTCGCCGCCGAGGGTCTTCACGGCCTCGCGCATGGTGGCAAGGTCGACGACACAAGCAACACCGGTGAAGTCCTGCATGAGCACACGGGCCGGGGTGAACTGGATCTCGATGGAAGGCTCAGCCTTCGGATCCCAGTTGGCAATTGCCTCGATGTGCTCGGTGGTGATGTTGGCGCCGTCTTCGGTGCGCAGCAGATTCTCACCGAGAACCTTGAGGGAGTAAGGCAGTTTCTCCATACCTGGCACGGCATCGAGGGCGAAGTAGTCATAAGACTTGTCGCCGACCTCGAGGGTGCGCTTGGCGTTGAAGGAGTTCTTGCTTTCGGTCACAGGGAGCTCCATTTCCTCTTCATTGAACTGGATGTTCATTACCTTCTGCGGCTCTCCCCGGTGAGGGGCAAGCGGTAGTGGCTGAACGCGGTGGTCCACCCTTAAGTCTAGGGCGCGGGATCACCGACTGCCGATATTCTAACAGTACGGTCGTCCCGTTTATGACATTTCCCCTCGCCGTTCGGCGAGCCACCACCCCCGCCGTACCCCTAGCAGATAGAACTAACGGGGTAAAGGGGCCACAGGTCACGAGGTGTCATGTCCGAAAAGCCCACCTAAAGCAGTCAATGAGGAGTGCCGCGATGATCCCTGCCGACGTTGACATGGACGATCTCGCCCGCCAACTCAACGAGGACTCGGTGGCGTTTGCCGGACTGAATGCCCCCCAGATGGAGGTGGACCTCCAGCCGGCACTCCTGGAAGCGACCACTCGCGCTGCGGACGGGGATGCCGGCTCGGTGGGAGTGGTGGTCTTTGACTGGACTCCCGGGCAGGCGGCGGACCTCCGTGACGTTGCCCAGGACCTCATGGCTGCCACCGGGTTAGACACTGTCCTCGTGCGTGCTCCCGGGGGAGGTGCTGCGGTGAGCGATATCCATTCGCGGTCTGTGGTGGAGTCTGCCCAGGCGACGTTCCTGGCCAATTGGGACTACGTCGGTGCTACCCATGGTTTTGTCGACGATCTGGCAAGTTCCGGGCCTAATTGGATTGCCGTCGCTGTGGCGGTAGTGGCGTTCCTGGCCATCGTGTGTGCCGTTACTGCACTGTCCGTCCGCTCGGCACTGCGCGCACGCCTTACCTAAACGTCAAGCGCGTAGACCTGACTCGCCGCCGGGCGTGAAGAATGTCCAGTTTCTGGATAGGTGCGGCAGGACACGCCGCCCGGCTTACAATTGTGACTAACGTCACATCACCGTTATGTTCCCGTAATGGTGCAGGTCAGATAAAGCTTGGGGGTCATGGTGCCAAGCTTTACTTATGTGAAAGTTGATAAAGGTTGTGTCACAAGCTGCCTGCGTGAACTATGGTGCAGATATCGGCTCACGAGTCGATGGACATCTCTACCAAATCAGGAGCCACGGCTTGACAGCCGTCAAGGTCGACGCACGGGCATGTGGGGAAGCACGCCAAGAGCGACGAGGTAACAGAAGCGGTGGGTGAGGTCTAGATACTCGTGCGCCTCAATCGAGAGATGAACAAGTATCACCCACCCCACTCTCGAGTCAGGCTGTCACGCTTGACCTCGGGGGTCCGTGAGGAGTTTTCGTGGCCACCGCCCTCCGTCGTTCCCGCGCGCACATGCGCACGGTCTTAGCCGTCGCGCTCAGCGCGGCCACCTTGAGCAGTTTCACTCCCGCATTGGCACAGCCCGTTAACCCAGACGACGCCACCATCACCCGCGCGCAAGAAGCCGTGGGGGCTGGTGAAGCGTCAGTTTCCGAACTGGTGGGCACCCTGGCCTCAACCCAGTCAGAGTTGGACGGCCTCGAGTTGGAGCTCGGTGCCCTCCGAGAAGCTGTGAACAAGGCCCTCGTCGATTTGCACGATGCCCAGGCCTCCGCCGAACAGGCTCGCCAAGGTGTCATCGCCGCCCGCGCCGAACTAGAGGGCACGCAAAAGGCGTTGGAAGAGGCCCAGGCTGCCCTGGATGAAACGTCTCGCGCTGCCTACCGCCGCTCGACCACGCCGACGGCGATTGCCACCCTTGCGGGTGAGGAGGCGTCGACCAACTCTCTCGATCGCCAGACCTTCCTGCGCACCAATGCGGAAAAGCAGCGCGAAAAGGTTGAGGAATTGGACCGGCTTCGAACGGAGCAGGCCAACAAGGAGTCCCAGCTGCGTGCTGTCCGAAACTTGGCAGAGCAGCGTGAGGCCGCCGCCAAGGACCGGGAAGCCACCGCACGGGCAGCAATCGATGACAACTCGCGTCAGATCAGCGAGCGCACGGCGGAGCGCGACCGCCTCACCGCGACTCGCGATGAGGCCCAGAATCAGCTAAACGCCGCCCGCAACGACGCCGCCACTGTTAATTCCCAACGCCAGGACTACGAGGAGTATCGCGAGGCGGAGGCCGCCCGCAAGCGATCCGAGGATGAAGCAGCCCGTGCGGCAGCCGCCCGCGCCGAAGCAGATGCAGCGGCTCAGGCTGCGGCAGATGAGGCTGCTCGTCAGCGTGCAGCCGCCGAAGCCGCTCAATCCCAGGAGGCTCTCGACGCCGCTTCGCGGGCAGAGGCGGCAGCGGCCGAGGCAGCACAGGCGCAGCAGCAGGCTGCCGCCCAGGAACAGCAAGCTCAGTCCGTCACTGACCTCGCGGCGACGGCAGCTGCGGCGGCCGCGGCAGCGTTGATCGCTCAGTCGCAGCCAGATCACTCCAATCTCACCAATCCGTACCCCGCGGTCAGTGATGAGACTGCTGCCCCCGGCCCGATCGCGGCTGTCCAAGGACCCGAATCCGAGACTGTTCCGCAGACTCCGGACATCACCTCCGTTCCCGGCATCAGCACGGTCGATGATGTCTCCTCAGCCGTCAGCGATTCCCTCGGAGGCGCGCTCACCGGAGATCGCGCGGCCACCATTGAGGCCGTCATTGCTCGCGCCGAGTCCCAACTTGGCCAGCCCTACGCGTGGGGTGGTGGCAATGCGACCGGACCGACGCGCGGAATCCGGGATGGTGGAGTAGCGGATGCGAACGGTGACTTCAACAAGATCGGTTTCGACTGCTCTGGTCTTACCCTTTACGCTTTCGCCGGCGCTGGCATCGCCCTCCCGCACTACACGGGCTACCAGTACAACCATGGAACGAAGGTCAGTCCTAGCGAGATGCAGCGCGGCGACCTCATCTTCTACGGTCCGGGCGGCAACCAGCACGTGGCTATCTATCTTGGCGACGGCATGATGATCGAGGCCCCGAACTCTGGCTCCTACGTGCAGAAGTCCCCGGTCCGCTGGTCCGGAATGACGGAGTATGCGGTTCGCCTGGTGTAAACGTGGTTATCAACCGATTGGTTGATACGCTGGGGCGCATGCCTGAAGACACATCCTTTGATGCCCTCCTCGTCCTTTCTTTCGGTGGCCCCGAGTCGGACGAGGAGGTCGTTCCTTTTTTGGAGAACGTCACCCGCGGACGCGGCATCCCTCGTGAGCGTCTCGCCCAGGTGGGGGAGCATTACTTCCACTTCGGTGGCAAGAGCCCGCTCAATGATCTGAACAGGGAGATCATCGCCAATCTGGAGGCTGAGATCGCCCAGCGTGGCCTCAATTTGCCGGTCTATTTTGGCAACCGCAATTGGCACCCGTTTGGCAAGGAAACGGCGGAGCAGATGGCTCGTGATGGTGTTCGCCGGGCGCTTGTTTTTGCCACCAGTGCGTGGGGTGGGTACTCCGCGTGTTTGCAGTACAACGAGGACATTCGGGGCATCCGGGAGCACTTGGCCGACAAGGAACTCCCGGTCATCGACTTCACCAAACTTCGCCAGTTTTATGACCATCCGGCCTTCGTCGGCGAGATGGCCAGTGCGGTCCGCGAAGCCTACGATCGCATCCCGGAGGATCGTCTGGGCACCACCCGCATGCTCTTTACTGCGCATTCCGTTCCCACTGCCGCCGATAAGGCTGCCGGAGGAGAGTCGAATCCGCACCTGTATTCCCGCCAGGTGGCAGAAGCCTCGCGCCTGATCGCCGAGGCAGCGGGGGTTGCGGACTACGACCTCGTGTGGCAGTCCCGTTCTGGTAATCCGCGGACTCCGTGGTTGGAGCCGGATATCGTCGATCACACCACTGAGCTCGCTGGTCAAGGGACGACGGCCGTGGTCGTCTGCCCGGTCGGATTCATTTCGGACCACATGGAAGTGGTCTGGGATCTCGATACCGAGCTGGCCAATGCTGCCGAAGAGCTCGACGTTGTCGTGGAACGCACCCGCACGGTCGGCCCCACGGATACTTTCACCCACATGGTGCTCGATCTCGTGGCGGAAGTGATGAACGATGCCCCGCCGATCGGCCTTGGCAACGTCACTGTGTCGGGGTGCACGACCAACGGCGAGCCCTGCCGGCCGGGGTGCTGTCAGCTCAGCCGACCAAATTCGCCCACGGCATAGGCCACGCCGGCCATGCGCGCTTGGCGGATGTGTCGCCACAGTCCGAGTAGTTGCGGGTCCAGGCGGTGATCATTCATTCGAGTGGTTACCGTCTCAATGATGGCGGCGACATTGTCGGCTCTGGCAAACAGCCGTGCGGCGCGCGGTGGTACGGATTCGGGTAACCCTGGCGTGTCATAGAAGTCCGCGAGCGTCCCCACCGTCAGGCGAGGCGAACGAAGTGCGTCGGTGCGGTAGCCGGAGGTTTCGATGAGCCGAGTCGCCTCGTCGGTCGCCTGGGTGAGAAGGTGATCCGCCTCGCCGGGGCTCAGCCACGCTGGCGCGGGCAACGGCTGATCCTCCGTGAACCACTCCCAGTGTCCCGAGGAGTCAGGGACAAGAACGTGCGAGGTCAACGGGTCGCGATCCCGTACCACGATGGCGTTTCCTGTGCTTTTCGACGCCGCCGTGGCCGACGCACTACCCGCCCGCAGGGCGGGTGCGTCGCCCGGGCCCGACAACACCAACCGCAACAGCGGTTCCCCCGGTGCCACGTCCCGGGTGACGCGGCGAAGATCCCGGAGGGCGTCGATAAGCTCCTGTGAACCCAAGTCATTGAGCGCATCGATGAGGTGATCTGTCGAGGTCAACCCGTACAGCCACGCGCCGAGCCACACTGAGGTATTTTGCAGCGGCGACCAGACTTGCGAGCGGATATCCATGGCGGGGCAGTCTAGCCGATAGACTATCCCGCCATGAGCTTCAGTGATCCTTATGGTGGTGACATTTACTCCGGGCATCGACGCAACCAGCCGCGTTCCTACCCGTCCATTCCCGCCAAGCCTGGCCTGGTCGTGGAAATTAGGGGCGAGGATTTCGTCGGTGCCGTCGTCGGTTGGGAACGCACCTACGACGGAGAGTTCGTGCGCCTCGAGGATCGCCGTGGTATCCAACGACTGTTTCAGTTGACCCCCGGCGGGTTCCTCTATGAGGGGCAGCCGGTCTCGTTGACCCGCTACTTGCCGCCGAAGGACACCACTCCTCGGCACTCCAACTCCGGATCGCGGCGGGTGGAAAACGTGCAGGCCAAGGTCGCGGCCCCCTCGCGGATATGGGTGGAGGGCATTCATGATGCGGCGATCGTGGAGAAGGTGTGGGGCCACGACCTGCGCGTCGAAGGTGTCGTCGTCGAATATTTGGAAGGGCTGGACAACCTTGAAGCGCGGCTAGCTGAGTTCGGTCCCGGCCCTGGGCGGCGGGTCGGCGTCCTGGCCGATCACCTGGTCACCGGCTCCAAGGAGTCCCGGCTCACGGAATCGGTGGGGGAGCACGTGCTGGTTACCGGCCATCCGTTCATCGACATTTGGGCAGCGGTCAAGCCCGAGCGACTGCGCCTGACGGCCTGGCCCGACGTGCCCTACGGCGAGGACTGGAAAACTGGCGTATGCCGCCGGGTCGGATGGTCAGATCCCCAGGAAGGATGGCGCCGAGTGTCGTCGGCGGTGACCTCTTTCCGCGACCTCGATTCCACGCTCATTGGCGCGGTGGAGCGGCTCGTCGACTTCGTCACCACACCCGAGTTGAGCAAGTCCGACCTCATGTAGGTGCTCTCCGGTACCTTGGTCCTCGTGGGAGCAATAGTCTGGTTTATAGCATCGCTGGTACTAGCCGGCCTCGAATTGGCGGTCGGTGAATTCACCCTGCTCATGTTGGCCGGTGGCGCGCTGGTCGGCGGAGGTGTGGCCCTCACGGGCGCCCCGCTGTGGGCATCCGTCCTCGCGTTCGCCATCACCTCCATCGGGCTGTTGATGTTTCTGCGGCCTTTCCTCAAGCGCCGACTGCTTAAGCCCCAGGTGCTTGATACCTCCTTCAATGCGCTCGTCGGTTCCACCGCGCAGGTTATTGACTCGGTGGAGGAGCACGGGGGTCAGATCCGGCTCGATGGATCGGTGTGGTCCGCGCGTTCTTTGGATCCCTCACACACGTTCGCCGAAGGGGAACGTGTCACCGTCATCAGTATTGATGGCACTACCGCCGTTGTTTGGAAGGAAGATTAATTCGTGTTTGAACTCATATTTCTCGCAGTTCTCCTCATATTCATCGCCATTATCGTCATCAAATCCATTGCGCTTATTCCACAGGGTGAGGCCGCTGTTATTGAACGCCTGGGTAGCTACACCCGCACGGTTTCCGGCGGGCTAACGTTCCTTTTCCCGTTCATTGATCGAGTTCGTACCCGGATTGATACCCGTGAGCGCGTGGTTTCTTTCCCACCGCAGGCCGTTATTACCCAGGACAACCTGACGGTGGCCATCGATATCGTGGTCACGTTCCAGATCAATGATCCGGCGAAGGCCATCTACGGCGTTGACAACTACATCGTCGGCGTCGAGCAGATTTCCGTGGCAACGCTGCGTGACGTGGTCGGTGGCATGACCTTGGAGGAGACGCTCACCTCGCGCGACACGATCAACCGCCGTCTGCGCGGCGAGCTCGATGCCGCCACCGCCAAGTGGGGCCTGCGCATTAGCCGAGTTGAGCTCAAGGCCATTGACCCGCCGCCCTCCATCCAGCAGTCGATGGAGATGCAGATGAAGGCGGATCGTGAAAAGCGCGCCATGATTCTCACCGCAGAAGGTCGCCGCGAGTCCGACATCAAGACAGCCGAGGGTGAGAAGCAGGCCCGCATCCTCTCCGCCGAGGGTGACAAGCACGCCGCCATTCTCTCCGCTGAGGCTGAGCGCCAAGCCATGATCCTCCGCGCCGAGGGCGAACGCGCCTCACGTTACCTCCAGGCACAGGGTGAGGCCCGCGCAATCCAGAAGGTTAATGCCGCCATCAAGTCCTCGAAGCTCACGCCGGAGGTCTTGGCCTACCAGTACCTGGAAAAGCTTCCTCAGCTGGCCGAGGGCAAGGCCTCCACCATGTGGATGATTCCCTCTCAGTTCGGCGATTCCCTCGAACAGTTCGCCCGCACCTTTGCCAACAAGGACGACGAGGGCGTGTTCCGCTACGAACCCGCCCACGTTGACGATGAGACCCGCGAGATGGCCGAAGCCGAGAACACCGACGATTGGTTCTCTACGGCCTCTGATCCGGAGATCGCCGCCGCCGTGGCCGCGGCCAACGCCGTGGCTAATAAGCCGGTGGACCCGGAACTGCATGAGCTCAAGGGCCGCGCCAAGAAGTCAGATGGCCCCGCGGAGATCGAGTCCTCCATCCCGAGCCCCGAGGTCCCGCAGTTCGACTTCACCCGCCCGGAGGGCGAGGAAGCCTAGTTCTCCGCCTGGCTAAGCAGATTGACCGCCAGCTGCCAGCCGGCGGTTTCTGCCTGCCACCCCGCCGCCTGAAGGCGCTGCGACATCGCCTGTTTGGAGATGCCCAGCACTTCGGCGGCTTCGTTTTGGTTCAAGCCGGATCGCACCAATGACGTGGCCTCACGGCCCTCAATGGTTCGTTTCGACAACACATGCCCCAACAGGGCAAAGGTCGCAGCGATGTCATCCGCCAGCGTCCCCGACGCCTGCTGCTTCACGTACACCATTCCGGCGCGGGCGGTCCTGCTTATCGACGCCGTCGCCTCCCGCCTCGCCCCCTCCGTAGCGGGGGCGAGCCCCACTCCGATGGCCCAATTGCCATCGGAGAGCAGGGCCATGATGGTGTCGCACACCGCGCGCGGGGAGTCGACCACGGCGCGGATATCTTCGACGCCGAGCAACTCGAACTCGCCGACTCCGTCCAGAGTGGACAGTGCCTCGGCTGACCTTTTCACCAGGTCAGCTCGGCGGACCTCCCGACCCCGGTAGCGAGCGTGCACCGCAAACATGGGTGTGTGGCCTCCCTTGTGATCCTTAAATTTCTCTTAAGATCGAGTCTACGTCACAGGCTTGACCGGGAGGCGATGGTCTACGGCGAGTCCAAGGAAACCTATACCAGCCAGCGTAAGGGTGATAATCACCATGAGCGGGTCAACATGGCCAGTGAGAGCATCCCCCAACACCACGGTCACCACTGTCCCAGGCAGGGAACCCACAAAGGTCGCGATAGTGAACGCCCACAGCGGCACACTCGTCAACGCTGCCGCGTAGTTGAGCACCGAGAATGGCACGCCCGCGATCATGCGCAACGAGGTGACAGCGAGCCAGCCCCGTTGTTCGAGCCGACGATTGATCGTGGCCACCGCCGGGTGGTTCAACCGGGGACGCATCCACTCGCCGAGGAGACGACGAACAATGACCAGCGATAGGGCGGCAGCAGCCGTAGTAGCACTAATAGCCAGCAAAATCCCCAGCAACGGCCCATAGAGGACACCACTGGCCAGGGTCAGCAGCGTACGCGGGACAGGGAATTGGGTGACCGCCACGTACGCCAGCCAAAACAGGACCATAAAGACGGGACCCGCCGCCGTGGCCCACTCGCGCAACGTGCCAATCGATGGAATATCGATGAGGGCGGTGATGGCAATGAAGGCCAGAACCCCCGCCGTGACGACAAGTCGGCGAGACCATGACCATGCGCGGACTGCATCCACGGCGTCATGGACGACGCCGCCGACGAATTGCCCGAATCGATTCACGAGGCCTGAGTCTACTGCGCACCGAGCCTCCGGCAGCGAATCCCGCGCCCCTTTCCTGCACCACGTAGCTATGCTTGGACATGGATTAAGTACTCAGTTAGTTCTAAGGAGAGAACATGGCAGACCTACGCACCGATCACGGCCCCCACCCCTACGTGCTGGACATCGAGGATGTGACCAAGGAGAACGAAGCATTCCGCGACACCCTATGGACCGGCAAGTTCCTCCAGATGACCGTGATGGCCATCCCTGCCGGCGGAGAAATCGGCGCCGAGATCCACGATGACCACGACCAGTTCCTGCGCCTCGAGGCTGGCAAGGGCCACATCATGATCGGTGACTCCCCGGACAACCTCGACGTCGACCAGATCGTGGAAGACGATTTCGCCGTCTTCGTCCCGGCCGGCAAGTGGCACAACATGGTCAATGAGGGCGAAGAGACCATCAAGCTCTACTCCATCTACGCCGCTCCCGATCACGTCCCCGGTACTCACCACGAGACCAAGGAAGACGCGGACAACGATCCGAACGAACAGCACTAATTAGTTATGCCTCAGGGCGCTTACGTCTCATTCTTGGGGATTGACGGCATCGGCAAGACGACGCTGGCCCGAGCATTCCGAGACAAGCTCCTCGGTTTAGGGGTAAACGTCAAAGAGGTGTCATGGCGTTCCACAAACGGGGAGGGCGGGCAATCCTGGCCCCATGACGCTCTCCAAGAGCTCTGGGTAGATACCTTCCGGCTGCTCTTCGGTGGATCGACCCTTTCCGGTCAGCCACTGGCCCTCCCACGTGACTTCGCCACGTGGGACAGCGAGGAGTGGGAAGACAAGCTGGGGGAGATGCCCCTCACCAGCGCACATCGCAGCGGTCCCGTGGCAGCGGCGCTGGCAGAATTGTCCGGCAACCTCGTGCTCACCGACGCCGTCATCCGCCCGCTCGTAGACTCTGGCACGGTGGTCATCCAAGAGACCTTCCCCTACAAGCACGTGCTCAAAGAGATACTCGTGGCTCGACAGATTTCCGACGAGCCCCGCTTCATCTCAATCTGCGGCCTACTCGAAACCCTCATCCTGGAAGTATTCGGCAGTGCGCATATGCAACCTGACCTTGGCATCTTCGTCGACGGAGACCCCACCCTGGCCCACGCCTGGCGGTTGAACGAAACGGGTAAGCTGGGACTCCTGGAAGATTTCGGCGCGGCCGGGGATCGGGGCAGGGAAAGCTATCTCCAGTTGCAAGAGAAATCTGCCGCTTACTTCTCCACCGCAGCGAAGTCCTGGGGATGGGAGGCACACGTCGTGGATAACTCCGGACTCGACGCAAACCTCACGAGGGGACTCGACCTACTCATGACCTCCCCAACGATCAGTCGGATTCTCAACTGACCGATCAGCAACGCTCGTCGATGCGAAGGTCCTCCACCAGCAGGTCACCCTCACGTTCGGAATGCTCCTGGGATTCCAGACCCCAACCAACGACGAAGCGGATCTACCTCGCGGTTTTGATGTCCACCTCTAAGTTACGGAGAAGTTGCAAGGTGAACAGTTTCTTTTCTCCTGTCCCAGCCGCATTGATAGGTGCGGTGACTACCGCGGTGGGAACATTGGAGGAGGAGTGCTCCCAGAGCATGCAAATAGGTTGACCATGTGGGTGACATCCAATTGAGAAGGCAATGCCGTCTCCTTTAGTTGCAGGTCTTTAGCCCACTGCCGTGCCTTCCTGCGGGATGGAAAGAGGCCCTGCCTAGTAACTATTTCTACGATCCCACGCCCTCTACGAACTAGAGGAAGAAAAGCTCTATCATCCCAACCTGATCGACCAGATTCGACCCCAGTGAACCCGCACAAAAAAGGTCATGTCTCGCGACATCGTAGGAACGATGTCGCAAGACATGACACGGTGCCCGAGGGGGTGTCTGATTCCGTGACATCGTTCCGCATGTCTCATGGCATCGTTCCGCCCACCACGAACACGCAGTGGGGACGGGTCTCAGAAGGAGCCAAGGAAACGTCAAGGCCAGCCGCTAGCAGCCTCACAGCTCGGATCAGCAGGTTCCTTGGCATCAGCGAAGATCAGCCAGGCTCAGGAGGCCGCCAGTGGTGGCTTTGAAGACTGGGGCACCCGAGAAGTCGCAAGCATCAGTGGAGAAGAAGCTCCGCTACTCCCACCGAATCGACCAGATTCGACCCAGGTGAACCCGCACAAAAAAGTCATGCCCCGAGCCATAGTAGGAACTATGTCTCGAGACATGACATGGTCAGCGGTTCGCGATAGCTGGTCACGTCGTTGATTTCCCACCGGATTCCACCGACGTAGTGTCCAGAGTCCACCGCATTTCCGCAGCCGCCTGAACTGGCCTAAGACCTGCACCTATACTCCCCCTGATCTCGAGCAGACGCCGATAAACCTCTACGCATCTTCGTCTGTCGGGCCCACGATCTTCTCGTCCGATCGTCATACAGTGAGTTCGTCACATAGAAGCTCCGAAAGTCCACCGCATTTCCTACACGGCACACAATTCCCCGGCCACACCATTGGCGCAACCGGGGAAGTGTGTTCGGGCTCGGTCAGGTACGTGGAGGGGTCCTCATCGGCGGACGTCCGAGATCTCGTTCCAAGCTTCTCATGCGCGTTCTTATCGACGGCTCCTTTTTCTCACGGGAATAGAAACTGTCCTGGATCGCCAGGTTCGTCGCCGCCACCCACAACCCGATCAGCACACAGATCATCGGTTCGCGTCGCGGAGACCATTTCAGATCCTGAATACCGGACTCGTGCGGCGACTTCAGGCGAGAAAACTGCCGTTCCGTGGCCGCCCGCGCGGCCTCGAAGTAAAAGGCATGCTCCCACGACCCCGGCACCAGACCCCACTGGGCGAGCTTCCACTGACGCTCCGAATACGTCATCGTCAGCAGGGAGTTGCTGCAGCAGCGGTATTGATCTGCCGACCATTCCGGTTTCACCAGGGGCTTTCCCGCAGCCACCCGCAAGGACTCAGGTTTAAGTGGGCACCTGACCCGGCCTTGTACTGCGGGGCAGACCAATTTAATCTTCACCTGCTCTTTCACACGGTCATTGGTAACCCGGGGGCGTCCTGCTGTTTCCCTAGTGACCTTAGGACGGGTGTTGGTGCCCATCATCAGGGGAAATAACCGCTGGAGCACCCGATCTTGTGATTCCAGCGTCTCTGCCCCCTCCCCCAGGTCAGCTACGCGCCAGATCAGCTTGCGCTCGCCGATGATATTCCGGGCAGCGGGGCAATAAAACACCCCGCTGATTTGGATTGGTCCAGCCGGCACCCCGTGAACGACGTGTTCTGCACTCTCGCTGGGAAGGACAGTGGCGCGGTTTTTGGGATACCGCACCACTGGCGCATAGCCGTGCTCAAGGGCAAGCGTCGAGAAACCGATCTTGGTGTTGTAGCCCATATCCACAGTCAGGTTGGGTTGTCGACAATTCCCGTGCGAGGTTTTCCGCTGGTCAAAGCCGTTCTCCTTATGGTGGACGAGCGTCTTTGCCAGCCCTGCCAGGTAGCCGGAGGTAGGTTGGTGCGCTGCCACGGCCGTGATCACCGGGGCAATGGCCTGTAGGTCATCGCCGTGTCCGACGCGGCTTAAGGCGGTGATGCCGATGCCGAACCCTCGCCGAGCGTCACCATTTCCGGCTGGAATATCGGCGTTGACAGCGCCGTAGCGGCCGTCGCGGACGTAATAGCTGGCCAGGTACACCGCTGAGCGTCGTTTATCGTCATGGTTGCCCATCCCGGCGCTGGGTCCGGCGACATCGACGATGGTTTCATCGGCGACGACATCCCCGGCGGCCCCCTTCGGGTTCTTCTCGTCGATCGAGCCTGCCACCAGCGCATTCATGACCACGTCGCGGCGGCGCTCAGCAAGCAAGACCGCCTGGAGCATGCCCTCTGTGCGCGCCGCCACCTGGGCTCGGTGCTCGCGGTTCTTCACCCGTCGGGCAGGTAGATCAAACCCGGTGTCCAGCGGGTGCAACCGCCGGGTTAACCACGCATGGAAGGATTTGTAGTGGATGATCTCCCGGTTCTTGTCCATGCCAAGGCGTGCTCGTTGTCGTCGGGTCAGCGAGTTGAGCACCCGACAGATCTCCGCGATCGAGGCAGTACCGCCGATACGGAAGATCGCCAGACCAACGACAAGAACCGCGAGAATCGTCACCCTCGGACCTAGCGAGCTGCGCCCGCCAGTACCACGGTGATCCTCGTAGTAGGAGTCGATGAGCTCGGCGGCACCGGAGCGCACGATGACCGTGGTGCAGGTGTCCAGGATGGCCTCATCGAAGATGTAACCGGGTGGTTGCTGAGAGACACTCATGGTTTCTCCTCCAGCATCATCTCGGCGAGTTCCTCGGTGGTGTAGGTCCTCAAATAGGTGACATGATCAGCGATGGCCCGGAAAAGACCGGGCCCGCACAAACCGGCCAGTGCTGCGGCTGGAATCCGGGTATGGACCATGTCCAGCAACCAGCGGTTACGCAGTTGATGGATCACCGCGCCCTTATAACCGCGTGTGCGTAGCTCCGCGAAGGTGTTGGCGACAGCCCCGACCGGTGGACGCCCGCCTTCGGCCGTGGGGAAGAAGTAGCCGGTGCCCACCTCGCGGGCTCGTGCCATCATGCGTTGCTGACGCGCGGGACAGGTCACCGGCACCCGCCGGTTCAGTGTGCCGCGCCGGCGCACAGCGATGATCACCACGCTGCGCCCATCGACCAGGGTGATTTCCGAGAAGTCTTTGCCTTTCAAGTCCCGGATCTCCTCGCTGCGCAGGCCTGCCGCGGTCGACAGATCCAGGATGTAGGTCAGCCTCCGGCCCAACCCACCACCGATAGCGGCGGCCGCGGCGTAGAAGTACTTGACCTCGTCGGCCGTGACGGCCTTCAACGCGCGGGCACGCTTCGCCGTCGGTGCATAGGGCTTCGGATACTCCCGCGGATACAACACCCTTCCGGCCTGGTAGAGCAGAGAGCGATAGATACGGGCACTGGTCGGGCTCAGTGACTCTGAGGTCAGCCAATTGTCGACGATTTCTCTGGGCAGGGCGCGAGCCTCGTTGATGTGCCCCCAATACAGTCCCTCGGTGAACAGGTAGTTGGCGAGAAACTTGACGGCGTCCTCATCCTGTTTCGGGGTGCGAAAATCCGTGCACACCCAGACAGTCGCCGCTCGGACGATCGCGTCGCGGGCTAAGTCGCTGTCGGGCTGTTTGATCGAGAATTTCAGCATGGCGCGGTATCTGTCGAGGTCAGCGATGTTCTTGTGCGGGACGACGTTGCCGGCAGAGGTTTTCTTCTCCAGCTCCTCAACTAGCCTCTTACGCTCGGCGTCCGGATCCTCGGGTGGTTCCGCGGCGGCCATTTTCGTGAAACGCCCCATTACAATCCCCTCCCCTCGAACGGGTGGGCGATTGGGGGGTTGCTGATGTGGTGCGGGCATGTCAGAATAGACATGTGTCCTCCTGAAGTGCTTCTTAGGCGTTTGAGTGAGGGTTGTGATTCAGGTTCTGCTAGGAATCTGAATCGTCAGCGGGGCCGGATTTGTCGAGAATCCGGTCCCGATTTCATGTGCCATTATCGGGCCGATAATTATTCTTGTGTCGCGATGGTCTCCTCTATCACTTTTGTCACTTGGTTTCCGTGGTTGCACTGAGGCGACGCTCAACAATTTTGGTCAGGGGGACTCCGGTTTCGTTCGACTCCACCATTAGCCCTCGCATCAGCGTTGCCGGGATCTTGACATCCAGGCGCACCGTGCTGTCGACGGGGACGACACGCTTCGTCCCTCTGCCGTACAGGGCGGCCGGGATTTCGATCAGTTCAGCCATGGTTGTCTCCTCGTCTCCGGTGACAGTCGAATCACATCGCTGTAAGTCGGCTGTCACCGATTACGGTAGGGCCCTCCCTCCTCAGGCGCAAGGGTCAATTTCGCGGTTGCTACCCCATGACCTGCTACTTTGTAGTCTTGTAGTGTTGTAGTGCGCGACTACATGGGGGTCAATGTACGTCGCCCTTAACGTGCTGTACTGCGGGAAAGCGCTATCTGTATAGAGCCGACCGGTACAGTTTCCCGGTCACGACCTTCGTCGTTCGGGGAACTCAGGCTTGCAGGACCTACCGTCTATTCAAGTCAATCCGATCACGTGCACCACCCAAATGGGTCGAGGATGATGTCAAGCTCGTTCAGAAACGGGCCGTTCCTCCACCCACTGCCGGCGGTAAATACGGCCTCCCCCTGAGCTCTCGGCAAGCTCAAACGCCTCGGCACGAGTAGCGCACGACTCAGAGAAGGTACCCCAAGATCGATCGAAAACGATCCAATCGACGTAGCAACTGAGATTTGGTTCAGGATAGTTACTCATCATGAAGAGAACCCTTGGCTTAGCCTGGATCCGCCGATGGTCTTTCGGTGATCGGTTGATTTCGGCTGCGGGCACCACCAAGATTTTCGGGCAGGAATGATCCCCAGATCACGTCGTCGTCTGGTTGTTCCACGAATTGGTAGGTCGGCTCGGGCCGGAGGGTTTCGGCTCAGGTGGTCAGGAAGAAACAACAGCCGGTGGCGAGTGACCGTGCTCGAACAGCTTCCGCCACTGCGGCTCCCATTTCCAGCCCTGCGGTAGGTGCAGGACCAACCGTCGTGCCCTACGAGCAATGCGGGCCGCCACCATGACGATCCGACGCCGGATCGTCGCAGTCGTAGCCCTGGCCAGTGCCCCGGCCGCGATGGTCCCGGCAGCCCTGGTGAGGTTGAAGGCCATGACCGCCACCACCAACCACGCCGCGTTCGCGGTGAACACACCTGAAGGCATATGCGCCAGCGCACTGTTCTTCAGATCGGCGTTGACCTGCTCGATGACCGCATGCTGCCGGTGGGTCTTGTCCGCGGCCACGGTACCCAGCAGGTCTGGGTCGGCGGTGGTGAATACCGCGTGGAAGCGGTGCAGATCAAACAGGCCCGGCTGATCGATATTCTTCTTGTTCAACTCCGGGATCCGGCGCACCACCAGCCGACCGGGAACCTGATCAGCTGCCTTCTTCGACGCAAACGCGATGAAGGGGACTTCCGCGACTTCCGCTGAGGAGATCCAGGTCTGGGTGTCCTCATCAAAGAGCGCGTCGGTGTACTCAATTGTTTCCCAGGACGTGTCCGGGATCGTGGCAATCGCGTTCTGGATGTTGGGCGTCATCCGCGCGGTGATGGACACATCAGCACCGGCGGTGAGTGCTGCGTGGATGCTGGGCCGGCCGTAGAAAGCGGAGTCCGCGCGTACGAGGATTTTCTGCTGGGCCATGGCGGGTAGGCGTCGGGTGGTGGTGATGGCATCGGCAATCAACCGGCCTGCCCCACGCGCCGAACCACAGGACCCTCGGCGCAGGCGCTGGGCTACGACCACCGGGGCAGACTCTGTCGTGGTGACCGTCGCCAGCAGAGCATTGAGCCCACGAACACCGGAGTAGCCGAAGCCGGCGCCTTGTTTCTGGTGGCCGTGGACTTCGATGATGGTGTCGTCGACATCGACGAAGACATACCCGCTGGTGGCAGCTGGGGGTGCGGGTACCAGGCCCGGTGACTGGTCAGCCAGGTTGATCAGGAAGCGGGAGGCCACGGCATCCAACTGGCGCACGTGCCCGAAGGTGAAGGCCCGGAGGAAGGATCCCAGGGTCGACGGCGCGTAGATCCGGGTAAAGAGTCGGTTCATGCCGCCGTGGCGCAACAGGTCCATGTCGTCAATCGAGTCGGCACCGGCGACCATGCCGGCGACCAGGGAGGTGATCTTCGCCCCGGCGTTGGCACCCTTGTCGCCTGCGATACTCATCCTGTGCTGTGCCAGGGTCGACAGGCCAGCAGTGTCGGCCAGGCGCATGGCTGGGACCAAGCCGGCGGCCGACACGAGGTTGGGGTCATCGAATGAAATAGAGAGTGCCGCGGGAGTGTGAGATAGTTGCACCTGAGAGATGCCCTCCTGGATGGGGAATATAGACCTTCGACAAGTCGTATTATCCCAGTTCAGAAGGGTATTTCTCTTTTTCCCACGCCGCTACCCCAAAATCACATCGGTGGATCCAGGCTTAGGCGACTGTAGTACTAGAGAACTGCCCGACCCCGCACGTTGCCCCTACTCCACTCGGATAGGAGATAATGATGATCGGTAGGTGTTGACATTTTCGTTAAGAATGAGGAGCCCGCAGATGGCATTCGTTCGAACTAATACAAGTCGAGCAAACTACGAGACCCCTGGCGAACTGTATCGGGATCTTCCCCGCCGGCCCGGGGCTGTTCCCGGTCTCTGGGCTCATCAGTCCGAGATGCTTAAGACCTTCACGTCTTCAGCCAATGAACCGGATGTGGCCTTAGAGCTCCCGACAGGTACTGGCAAGACCTTGGCGGGACTGCTCATTGCTGAATGGACGCGACGAAAGAGGCGTGCGCGAGTAATTTACGCATGCCCGACTCAGCAGTTAGCACACCAAGTTGCTGCTGCCGCATACCGTGAAGGCATAAACACATCCTTGCTCGTCGGACGACATGCTGACTGGCCTTCAACAGAACACGCCGCGTATGAAGCCGCCGAGGCGATCGCCGTCACTACCTACAGCAGTATCTTCAATAGCAATCCTCAGCTAGCAGACGCTGATCTAATTCTTTTCGACGACGCGCACGCTGGGGAACAGTATGTAGGCGAGGCTTATAGTGTCGGCTTGAACCGATGGGAGGCTACCGCAGAGTACACGGCGGTTCTAGACGTGATTGCCCCAGCTCTTGATGGAGTTTTCCTCGAGCGTCTACGTAGCAATCAGCCTGATCCTGGTATCGGCAAAGACGTCCAGATGGTTGTGCCCCTGCGCCAACCCGACATGGTCGCCAAGCTGGACAGCGTCCTCAACTCTTTTTCCGCACCCCACAGCTACCGCTTTTCGATGATTCGCGCAGGCCTGGCTTCCTGCCTCGTCTATGTGGCTTATTCCGGTATCCTCATTCGACCGTATATTCCTCCGACTCACCAGAACCATCTGTTTTCCGACGCCAGGCAACGTGTCTATTTGTCAGCCACGTTGGGCGAAGACGGCGAGTTAGAGCGAGCCTTCGGACGCATGAGCATTCTCCGTCTCCAGCAACCTGACGAAAGTACTGCTCCTCGCTATGGGCGACGCTTTTTCGTTTTTCCCGAGCTCGTCGAGGATGTCGATGCGACCGAGCTGAGTCGTTCGATTGTTCAAGCTGCCGGTAAAGCACTTGTCCTTGCTCCGCGTACTGACACCGCAATGGGTACCGCCCGAGCGCTCGCTCAGCCAGGTTGGCCGGTGTTGGGACTTGATCATGTGGCGGACAGCATTGCGCCGTTTGCCGAACTTGATCACGGCATTTGCGGTCTCGCAGCCCGATATGACGGCCTCGACCTCCCAGGGGATTCCTGCCGTCTCGTCGGGCTTGACGGAGTCCCAGACCAGGACAACCTGCAAGAGCGGTTTCTTCAATCTCGTGCGCGCGCGGGTGCTGCGCTTGCCTCTCGCGTGCGGACGCGAGTCATACAGGGTGCAGGTCGGTGTACACGCGGTCCTGAAGACACCGCCATCGTACTTGTATTGGGATCCGATCTATCGCGCTACCTTACTCGGCCAGAGGTCACTGACGCGCTAGACTCCGAACTACAGGCGGAAATCCGTTTCGGTCGCGAGAACTCGCAGGGTGCCGAGGACGTGTTAAGCAATATCGATGCCTTCCTGCATCAAGATACCGACGAAACATGGCGGACTGAAGCAGAACCAGCTCTGAGTGAGTATCGGCGTGAAATGGCTCAGCGAGCCCCCGACGGAACCGATGCGGTGCTGTTGCAAACTTCAGGCGGAGAGCCGTGACGACCCAGTCTTCATCCTCTGATGCTCGCTGCGGGTCGGCGTTCTCAGGCAGCCTCGAACCCCCGGCTGACGATCACCGCATCCGGATTCGGTTGCCCGTAGGCAAACATCGCGCCCTGGCCTTTCCGTAATGAGTGCATCGCTTCCATCCCTTTCAACGTCCGGTACGCCGAGGTCCGGTTTTTGAACGCCCCCTTCGGTCCGAGGATCCGTTTCAGCCGCCCATGATCTCCTTCAATGACGTTATTGAGGTATTTCACCTGCCGGTGTTCCACGGTCTGCGGACAGATTCCCTCTGACTTCAACTCGGCGATTGCCCTGGCCAGGGAGGGTGCTTTATCGGTGTTGATCACCCGCGGGAACCCGGTTATCGTGTTCGACCTCAGGGTCTTGGCCAGGAAACGCTTCGCTGCGGCGACGTTACGCTTTGGGGACAGGTAAAAATCCAGGGTATGCCCGCCCGCGGTGATGGCCCGATAGAGGTAGCACCACTTTCCCCCGACCCGGATATAGGTCTCGTCCACCCGCCAGGACCGGGCCCGCCAATCCGGGACTTGTCGGTACCACCGGGTCTGCTTGTCCAGCTCAGGAGCATATTTCTGGACCCAGCGGTAGATGGTGCTGTGATCGACCGGTACGCCGCGTTCGGTCATCATTTCTTCCAGATCGCGGTAGCTGAGCCCGTAGCGGCAGTACCACCGGACCGCCCACAGGATGATTTCACGGGGGAAATGACGACCGGAGAAGATGCCCATGGCTGTGATTATTTCACGCAGGTCTTCCTGTCGCCCGAACTTTGCAACAGCACCTTCGACTTGTCGTGCCCGGGGCCATGACCCTTCCCGAGAGGGCAAGGGGGTAGTCGTCAATACCGAGGCATTCTGAAAAGTAACGGACACTTCAGGCAGGTACTGAAAACGAGATGCCCGAAGGCCTTAACGCGGCCCCTAAGCCCGCATGCTCGCTGCGTTGCCACACGCAGTAGCGCACAGGCCACAAACAGGCTGTCATTTCCCCCGGACGAGGCCATTTCCTTTGGCACGGGAGAGAAACACGGCCGTTATTTCTCCAAGGTTATTGAACACGAGAGTGAAATCTTTGAGCAGCTTCTCTCGCTTCACCTTGTCGGCGAAGTCATTTAATAGTTTCATTACCGTTCCTCCAAAGCAGGATGTGCAAGATATGACAGGACAATATTCCTGCTAGACCCCACCTTGCCACAAAGCTACAACAGTAGCAAGCACTACTTGTAACAGCTTCGTTCGTCCGTGTAGGGTGGGTGCCATGAGCAATAGGAAATGGCTGGAAGCTGAGCCAAAAGAAACTTGGCTGGTAGCTAACGATGATGAGCCTGGCCGGAAGTGGTTTGGCCGGACGATTCAGACCACCCGACAAGATCGAGGACTTTCTGTCGCCGAACTAGCTTCCCGAGTGGACTTAGCAGACGGGACAATAAGGGCGATTGAGCGTGGCGGCCGAGCACCTTCGGAGGCTTCGGGGCTCCGGATTTTAACGGAGCTCTTCACCAAGGATGAATGGTCAAAAAATCACTTTGGCCCGAGTCTTCATGCGGTAAAAGACCCAATAACTAAAGCCCCTGCAGTCGTTGAGTTTGGCGCAAAAGTTCAGGGAGATAATGGAAGTTGGTCGAGGGACCGCACTATACAAGGGGGCACAAGCGATAAAGATGATGAAATTCTGCATAAGGTAGAGAAATACCTGTCGGAAAACCCTGAAAAGTGGCAGAAATTCAGGGGCACCTTGACAGGCTTCGGTGAATTTATAAATACGTACGCCACACACCTCAAAGAACCAATTAATGATGCGAACCTAGGTAAGGCCACTCGGAGACTGCCGACAATAACCAACTTGCAGGCGGATCATTTGGATAAGTTATTGTGGCTTTGGGGTCGGATCAACGCAGGTACAGCGAGTGTTGAGGTGATTGACGAAGTGAAGAAAATCGAAAAAATCCTTGCCTCCTTCCTTTCTGAGGATGAGCTCGAGGAGCTCTCGGAAGCGGAGGACTAGCGGATTCCAGGGGTCGTGGCAACGGCACCCTGAAACTTATTAGCGAGGAAGAATACGAGGCAGGACTCTAGGAAGAGTGCGCCTCGTTGTAGGCCTCGATTATGTGCTTGGGGATAGTGCCCCGATCAGACACCTCAATGTTCTGCTCCTGCGCCCATTGACGGATCCGGCGGGAGTTCAAACGCTTCGCCCCACCCGTAGCTCGGGTGCGTGACTTCCGTGCCGCCGGGGCGGGTTGGGCAGCCTTAACGTAGGGGGCGAGCAGCTCCAGGAATCGGGTGGCGTTGTCCTCGGAGAGGTCCATGATGTAATCGGAGCCGTCGACACTGAATCGGACGGTGTGTACCTGGTCATCGGTCAGGGGGGTGCCGTCGATGTCGTCAAAGTACTGGGTAATTTCGCGGCGTGCCACGGGGTGCTCCTCGGGTAGAAGGTGTTTCTCGGTGACGTATTCGTCAGGAAACTCCACTGCTGTGTGGGGTTGGGGCACGAGTGTACAGTTTCCAGCCCCTTGAACGGGTGCTGTGGAAAACAGAAATGTCTGCGTACTTGCTATCGCTTCGCGTGCAGCGCATGAAGGATGGTAATTCCACGAATTTAGCCCATAATGTGAGTTTGCAGCAGCCCCGTGGAAGATAACGCCCACGACCTTAGGACGTGGGAAAAGCCTTGACCCACAGCTCCAAGTCTTTCCAATCGGAGGGAAAGCCCATGGACTCGATTCCGATATGCTCAGTGGCAGGGAATTGCTCGACAAGTTCGACCAACTGCCGCGGCCAGGAGGTGTCCGGCTCAATATTGTAGAGCAGGTAGGCCATGATGGCGACGGTATTGTAAAGCCCGAATCCGCCTTTCGAAGAACCAGGTTCCTTGAGATGATCTAACAGTGCAATAGTGTCGGCCTTGGGGCGTTTCGGGGCGTGGATGAGTTTGCGGTTGAACAACCGGGCATGATGGGCGGAGAAATTACGTACGTCATTAATGCTGGCTAGCCAGCTGCGGAAATGCTTTTTCGTAGGCACCCCGTAGCCCTTGGCCAGTTCGGTAGCGAGCTCTCGTTGAAAACCGCCATAGAGGACCGAGAGCTGGCCGAGTTCAAGCAGCTCCGTCAATGCCCAAATCGGTAATTGTCCGTCGTATACGTCCTCAAAGTGTTGGACGAACAGTTCGTGGGAGCGTCGATGACTCTCCTGGGCCCTGGCAACCCACTCACCATGCTTGTACCGGCGTACGAAATTTTCCTCAAAGGTGGAACTGTCAAGATGGGCGAACGGTGACTTCTTGCCCAGGGTGTAGCCGATACGCATGCGCACCGAAATCTCGATCCGCTCGACGGCATCAAGCATCAGCAACCGGAGGCGGCGATCGTAATCAATGAGGGCCATCACCTGGTCGAGGGTTGTGCCGGGCTCATACGAGCTCAACAAGGTGACCTTGGTCGTGCCGTCGCCCTTGGTCTCAACCGTTTTCTGGCGGAAAGGGTGCAGGTATCCAGTCAAGCGGTAATAGCCCACCCTGGTAAGCGCGTCGATAGCCTGGGCGGTGTCGCCGACCTCGAGATTCCGGCTTGCTAGCTTCTGGACCTGTTCTTCCACGCTGAGCCAGGGTTTTTGATACTGAACCATTAGGAGTCTCCGCAAAAATGAAAATCAGCCCGAGCCACCGAGGTGGCGAGCGGGCTGATCATGATGGACTGAGTATAACATTTTTGCGCCATAAGGAAAAACCTCTTGTGACCGTTAAACGGTAATTCGGCAGGCAGAGAGGAAATCAGCCAGGCTTCAAACCGTCCGCCACCTGGCAAGATAGCTACCGAGGTGACTGTGGCAAGATCAAACGTGTGGCTACTCTGAATGGAAACGGTGTCCTTTCTCCCCTCGCGATCTTGGCAACCTCCCTGCACGCGCAGCCCGGGATGTACGCGGTATTACTGGGGTCGGGGGTTTCCACGGGGGCGGGGATACCTACTGGCTGGGGCATCATTAAAGAACTGGTGGGAAGAGTAGCCGCAGCCTCCAACCCAGCCGA
This sequence comes from Corynebacterium testudinoris, assembly GCF_001021045.1. Taxonomy (NCBI): domain Bacteria; kingdom Bacillati; phylum Actinomycetota; class Actinomycetes; order Mycobacteriales; family Corynebacteriaceae; genus Corynebacterium; species Corynebacterium testudinoris. Next base: position 1,399,620 of record NZ_CP011545.1, on the reverse strand, counting down.
TCCCACCGCAGCAGACGCTGCCCGAGAAGACCCCGAGAAGTGGTGGAAAGACCATGGTGAAGGAGAGCTCGGGTACGCCACCCTTCTTGAGCAGCTCGCCCCCACCTCAGCAGCCCGCCAAGGCCTACTCCAGGAGTTCTTCGAGCCAAGCTCGGATGAAAAAGACCAGGGACTCAAACAACCGAGCCCAGCTCATCGAGCCGTTGCCCAGTTGGTGAAAGACGGTTACGTCCGGGTGGTGGTGACGACTAACTTTGATCGTCTCACTGAAACCGCTCTCCAAGAGATCGGTATTTCTCCTCGGGTTATCGCTCATCCCGATGCGGTCAAAGGCATGGCGCCGCTCGCTCATAGCCAGGCCACCGTGATCAAGCTTCACGGGGACTACCTGGATCTAGGAAGCAGAAACACTCCCGAAGAGCTCGAGGATTACCCTGAAGAGTGGACAAGGCTGCTTGACCAGGTCTTTGATGAATACGGTCTGGTGATCTCGGGATGGTCCGCAGACTGGGACACTGCCCTGGTCTCGTGCTTGGAAAAAGCCCCCAACCGCCGGTACCCGCTGTACTGGGATAACCGCAGCAATAGAGGCGACAACGCCCGACGTCTGCTAGAGGCAAGAAGCGGAACTATTATCCCTGCAAATGACGCCAACTCCCTCTTCGGAGAGCTATACGAAAACGTGCAGGCTCTAGAACGTTTGGCACATCCTCCCTTGTCCACGGCCATGGCTGTTGCCCGATTGAAGCGTTATCTCCCAGACCCCGTGCATCGGATTGACCTGTACGACCTGGTGATGCAGGCAACGGACGATGTCATCCAGAAAATCGAAGATCAACCTACGAGCGGGGATGTCTCCTTCGAACTCCTCCAAAAAGTCTACGAAGATCACTTCAGGGCAATGGACCAGCTCGCAGCGCTGTTGATCACGGGTATTTGGCACGATGATCAAGGGGAGCACGATCAGCTGTGGATTGATGTGCTCCAGCGACTGGTTACTGCCGGTACCACGTCCCTGGAGAGGTACCAAGAAGTGTTAGCAGGTAGCCGGTTGGTCCCTGCCTTCATCGCCCTAGCGGCCGTCGGTGTTACTACCGGCCTGCGCGGCCGTGACGGTCTTTTCATTCGCGCCGCCACTGAGGTCGAGGGTTCCGACCAGCCTCGATCTCTGGAGCCCCTGCCCGCCTCCCAGCTCCTCCACTACTCGAGCTTCACTAATGAACGGCTCATCAAAGGTTTTCCTAGGTGGGACGGCGCTCAGTACATCTACCCCGTCAGCCGCTTGTTCAAGGAAGTCATGGAGGATTACTTCGCCGACGTGGTCCCCCTTAAAGAAAGTTTCACCAGTGTCTATCATGAATTCGAGTATCGGTTCGGGCTGCTCCAGGAGTTGACCCGCCCGGGGGACAGCACCTGGGTCAGGGCTCTAACTGGGGAATATCTCTTCGATATTTCTCGAACGCAAGAGGGGGTTCGACAAGGAGAAGTGGATTTTCGTCGCCGGCTCACCCGTCACAGTCCGGATGTCTGGGAGAAACTTCTACCGGAAGAGACAAGCCTTGATCAGGCTCTGGTGAAACACCGGGACGAAGTACTAGTTCACTATCAACGTTGGCGATAGTCAATGAAAGCAGGCCTGACTTACTGGCTTCTCTGACAACTTCCCGGTAACACAATTTTAGAAGTAAGTTGTTTCCTCCCCCTCCTCCGGCAGGCAGGTTTCCTCAGGCTGCGGAACGTTGTCATTCCAAAGACCCGCACTGTTCTCTACGGGTCTGCTGCACGATCAGGTGACAGTGGTTAGTCACGCAGCCTGATCGGCTGGTGTGGTCATGATTGTCTCGAACTCGATCGGGGTCAAGCGGCCTAGGCGGTCCTGTCTGCGGCGTCGGTGGTAGGTCCTCTCGATCCAGGTAACGATGGCGATCCGGAGCTCTTCTCGGCTGGCCCATGCGCGGCGGTCGAGGACGTTCTTCTGCAGGAGTGCGAAGAAGCTCTCCATGGCTGCGTTGTCCCCGCACGCACCGACGCGGCCCATGGATCCGGTCATGTCGTGAATGCCCAGAGCGCGCACGAATTTCCGGCTACGGAACTGAGACCCGCGGTCGGTGTGGACCACGCAGCCGGCCACGTCGCCGCGGCGGGCGACCGCGTTGTTGAGGGCAGCCACGGCTAGGCGGGACTTCATCCGCGAATCGATCGAGTACCCCACGATCCGGTTGGAGTAGACATCCTTGAACGCACAGAGGTAGAGCTTGCCCTCATTGGTCCAGTGCTCGGTGATATCGCCGATCCACAATTCGTTCGCGCCATCGGCCTTGAACTCGTGCCGGGTTCTGCCCTCCTCATCGGTGACGGCGCAGAGGTCATCGTGGACCGGTGGACCGGGCTTCTTACCGTTCTTGCCGCGTTTCTTCCCGAACACCGACCACCAGCGGTTGTCTGAGCAGATCCGCCACGCAGTGCGCGCTGCCATCGGTTGACCGAGATCGCGGGCCTCATCCACCAAATAGCGGTAGCCGAACTCGGGATCATCCCGGTGGGCGTCGAACAGGGCATTGGCACGGTAAGCCTCATTCAGCTCTGCATCGGTGATCGGGTCCGCCAGCCACCGGTAGTAGGGCTGGCGAGCAAGATTGAGCACCCGACACGTCACCGTGACGGGGACACCGTCCACGGCCAACTCACGAACGAGCGGGTACATCATTTTCCCGGCAGATTGGCCTGCGAGAGATACGCCGCGGCACGGCGGAGGACCTCGTTCTCCTGCTCCAAGAGACGGATCCTCTTCTTGGCGTCGCGCAGTTCAGCCGACTGAACCTGAGTCGAGCCCAACACTTCACCGTCCTCGAGGTCAGCCTTCTTCAGCCACGAGTACAGGGTAGTGAAGTGGACCCCGAAGTCCTTGGCGATCTGGGAGAGCTCGACACCGGGCTCACGATTCCGTGCGACACGGACAACGTCATCGCGGAACTCTTTGGGATAGGGCTTGGTCACGGTGTACATCCTTCCAGCCCAACCATCTGATTAGGCTGCTCGGTTGTCACCTGATCGTGCAGCAGACCCTGGTGACCGGTCGCTGTCGACTCCGTTGACCCGCTATTACGCCGAGGCGGGCACCCCGTAGGGGAGCAAAAGTAGTCACGTCTCGCTCGGCTTGTTTCTGCGGTTCTCAGCCTACTGCGCGGGGGCGCGTCCTGCCCAATGTCATCGAACGAAGCGCGCCCCCCGAGTCCGGGTTCGGTCAGTTGCTATGTGCTCCTTCGTGCTGTCGTCTTGGGAGCCGTATCAGGGCTATTGAGCCAACGGCGAGGAAGAGGACTGCGCCGAAAGTCATCGTCGCGGCGAAGCCTGTTCGCTGTACCCCGAACCCGGCCAGGAGCGGCCCGAGCGCCAGCCCACCTGCGTAGGCGAAGTTGTAGAGCGCGAACGATCCGCCGAGGGTCGGTGGGCTCGACCGGAACCCCTGCTCGCTGATGAGCGTGGTCGCCGGGGCCAGCAACAGCGCCGAGGAGACGCCGAGAAGCCCCATACCGACGCAGGTCTGCCACAGTTCACCGGCCCAGCCGATGACCAGCAGAGAAGCGGCGGCAGCGGCAACACCGGAACCGATGAGGACCCTCGGCGATGCCGTGGCAACGTACTTCCCGACAATGGGATTGGCGATGATCGCCGCGAGCGAGGCGAGCCCGAAGAGCAGGCCAATGATGAGCGACCCGGCCCCGAGATGCACGGGCAGCACGGGTTCGATGGCGGAGAGCGCACCCGCGCCGATAGCGATGGCGAGGACGATAGAGAACGAGCCAGGCACCCGTAGCACCGCGAGCGGGCCTGCGGTGTCGTCGGTGACCCGTGGAGAGCCTTTGACGAGGACGATGCGCAGCACCCCGTCAGCCAAGGCGATTCCGGTGGCGAGCAGGAACGGGGAGGCGGTGCCGAGGTGTTCGACCATGAACCCGGCAAGTGGCGGGCCGAGCAGCACGCCGAGTGTGAGGCTGGAGATGGCGATCCCCATCGCCTGACCACGCTTCTCGAAGCTCGTCGTTGCTGCGATCAGGGAGAGCGCGGCAACCCAGGACATGCCGCCTGCGATGCCCTGTGCCAAGCGAGCGACAAGGAGTAACCAGTAGGGGCCACCGGTGGCGAACAACAGGGTTGCAGCGGCAAGCCCGACCAGGCCGATCAGGAGCGGGGTCTTCGGGCCGTGCCGGTCGACGATGCGCCCGGCGAACAGCGTCGCGACGATCATCGCGACCGCGTAGGAGGCGAAGAGGATGCCGGTGGCGGCTGGCCCCTGCTCGACCACGGCGGGGAGCAATGGGAGCACGGGCACGGCCAGGCCGTGCACGAGCATGTCGGTGAACATCGCGGCCGAGCCGACAATGAGTGCGCGGGCCGGGGTGGTGCCTCGAATATGCGAGGCCGGGTCGTGTGTCGTCATGAGGTGACGAGTCCTTTCTAGGTGAGCAACCCCCTTGCCAGTGCCGTCATAGCGGCGCTCAATTCGTCGGGTTGCGGAAGATCATCGGGTCGGGTCACCGCAGTCACGGTGAGCCCTTGTAAGAACACCAGCGCCAAGCCCGCGACCGTCTCAGAGTCGGCCTCGCCCGTGCTGGGGAGGGTGGCAGCGATCTGATCGCGCCAGGCATCGAGAGCGGCGTTCTTCTCCGAGCGGTCAGTGAGCGCTTGCGGGGCGACGAGCACGGTGCTCGCAGCCAGGGCACGGAACAGGGCGTCATCTCGCAGCAGCGTCACGAACTCCGTCAACAGCGCTGAGAGTGTCGCCTCGCCGTTGTGGACGAAGAGGTGGTTGCCGTACTCGGCCCAGCCCCACGTGAGCGCTTCCTCCAGCAGCACGGCCTTGGAACGGAAGTGGTGGTGCAACGCTCCGCGGGTGAGACCTGCACGTTCAGCGACATGCTCGAACGTTGCCCCCCTCCACCCCTTCTCTTTGAAGGCCATCAACGCCGCCTCAAGCAACGCCAGACGCGTACGCTCCGCGTCCTCAGCAGTCCGTCTCATACATACAGGCTAACACGTATGATTACCTTCGCATCGATTCATAGTCCACGCCGCGTTTCTACAGCCCGCGTGTCGGCCCCTCATGTCGCGGGGCGTTGCGATGGGGATCGTGCTCGAACGGGTCGGTGAGCGGTGCTGTTGCAAACTTCAGGCGGAGAGCCGTGACGACTTCTCCCATGCCTGGCGGAAACGCATCAACACCTGGAAAGTCGAAGTGGCCGGCCATACCGAAAAATCCGCTGCCCAACAACTTTGGTCCGACCTGTTCCGCTGCTTCGGCATCATTCCCGAACGCATCGACCTCTTCGAAAGAGACGCTGTTCGCGCCACCACAGGAAACACTGGCTATATCGACCTGTTCTGGTCCGGCATCGTCCTCGGTGAAGCCAAGTCTCTCGGGCGAGACCTCGAGAAGGCACACCAACAGCACCCAACTTTGCAACAGCACCTTCGAACGAATTGTTTGGCTCTTACACTATAATAAAGGTACTTCCCGGACCCGGAATTGATGAACCGCGATGAGAAAACGGAGTTTCGCCATGCTTGGATCGAATCGCTACAACCGTCGTCAGCTCCTGCAGGTGCTCGGCCTCGGGGCCGGAGCAACCGCCACCGCCGTAGTCAGCAGCGCCTGCTCCACCGAATCCCCGAAAATGACTGCCGGCACCGGTGACGCGGTCATTGACGGAATCAACAACTTCGAGGACGCTACCTACCCGGATGACCGGGACCTCTACGAGAACCTGGCCGAGTCGCAGTCGCCGCACACCCTCGTTGTAACGTGCTCGGACTCCCGCATCGACACCGAGACCCTGCTCTCCGCACAACCAGGCGATCTGTTCCATCTACGCAACATCGCCAACATCATCCCCCACGCCGACAATCCCGACCCGGGCGCGCTCGCCCCGGTGGAGTACGCGGTAGTCCACCTCGGGGTGTCCGCCATCGCAGTGATCGCTCACTCCAACTGTGGCGGGATGGCGGCACTCCAGCACCTCGGCGATTACAGGACTGAGCTGCCGGCCACCCACGATTGGCTCATCAGATCCGAGGACGTGCTCGCGAGCATGGGCGGCGATCATGCCGCCGAGGACTTCTCCCGCAGGCTCGAACAGGCCAACGCCGCGGCACAGATCGAGAACCTGATGTCGCACAGCTACATCGCCGATCGGGTCAACGCCGGAGAGCTCGTGCTCGAGAGCTACCACTATGACATCGGCAAGGGCGACGTCACCAGGTTCGATCAGGAAAAGGACGCTTTCGTTGATGTCTGACGACGGGTGTTCCTGACCTGCTGAGCTGCGGGCCCCGCTTCCGACGGGGGTGCGGCTCTTCCTGTTCGTGCGCGACGTTACGCCGACGGGCAGTCCGACCCACAGCTGACGGGTGCTGTTGCAAAGTTGGGGCAGTAGAAAGACCTGCGTGAAATAATCACAGCCATGGGCATCTTCTCCGGTCGTCATTTCCCCCGTGAAATCATCCTGTGGGCGGTGCGGTGGTACTGCCGCTACGGGGTGAGCTACCGCGATCTGGAAGAAATGATGACTTCAGCGCGGCGTACCGGTCGATCACAGCACCATCTACCGCTGGGTCCAGAAATATGCTCCTGAGCTGGACAAGCAGACCCGGTGGTACCGACAAGTCCCGGATTGGCAGGCCCGGTCCTGGCGGGTGGACGAGACCTATATCCGGGTCGGGGGAAAGTGGTGCTACCTCTATCGGGCCATCACCGCGGGCGGGCATACCCTGGATTTTTACCTGTCCCCAAAGCGTAACGTCGCCGCAGCGAAGCGTTTCCTGGCCAAGACCCTGAGGTCGAACACGATAACCGGGTTCCCGCGGGTGATCAACACCGATAAAGCACCCTCCCTGGCCAGGGCAATCGCCGAGTTGAAGTCAGAGGGAATCTGTCCGCAGACCGTGGAACACCGGCAGGTGAAATACCTCAATAACGTCATTGAAGGAGATCATGGGCGGCTGAAACGGATCCTCGGACCGAAGGGGGCGTTCAAAAACCGGACCTCGGCGTACCGGACGTTGAAAGGGATGGAAGCGATGCACTCATTACGGAAAGGCCAGGGCGCGATGTTTGCCTACGGGCAACCGAATCCGGATGCGGTGATCGTCAGCCGGGTGTTCGAGGCTGCCTGAGAACGCCGACCCGCAGCGAGCATCAGAGGATGAAGACTGGGTCGTCACGGCTCTCCGCCTGAAGTTTGCAACAGCACCCTCGGGACGACAGCACAGGGCTCAAGGGTGCGGTACCTATCCCGTCGATACCTTCATCCCCGCTGCCACCGATATGGGTGAGCTCAAGGCCATAGCGGCGCAGCAGATAGAGCACGAACTTCTCGAACCCTTCCGGGGTGAGGCGGTGGAGACGATCCAAGAGCTGGACCTTCCAGACGGCACCGGAATCATCGTCTTCGGCATCAGTCTCTGCGAGAACCTCTGCTGACGGCTCCTCTTCGTCGACTTCGCTGACATCAGGAGTCGCCGCCTTTTCTGCCTTCTTCCTGCGCTGCTGACGGGAGTACTCCCGGTCGAGATCACGGATCCGACGAAGGGCCTCCTCTTCTTGTAAACCGAGCAGTTCCTCACCCAGGTCGGTGGTCAGGTACATCCCCGTCGATGGCTGCTCGAGAGCTCCGATGAGCTTGGCTGTAGACCTTCCCCACGCGATGCGGTCGGTCAGAACCGACTTTTCCGGCCTGTTCGGATACGTCATCTGAAGAAGACGCTCAGCATCCGGATAGTGCTCCAGGACCTGGTCGGTGATCTCCCTGGCCTTGGCTGATCCACCCAGCTCAACTACTGCTCGAATCACCGGAACCACCAACTGCTGGTGGGTCGGCATGCCTTGCTGGGTAAACGACATCGCACTATATTCTACGGCCATAACTTCCATCATCCCAGGTGTCGATCGGGAATCCGCAGGGGGACTCCACCCTATCCGCCGTAAGGAATTACCGTCCCTGACGTAGGCAGCAACCCACCGAGCTGACTACTCCCGTCTCAGTGTGGGATGCGGCCTTCTTCGACGCACACGGGGCACTGAGGTATCAGTGGAAATAGGTCCTAGATTCCCAGTGCTTTCGCCTTGGCCTGCGCGAACTCATCGTCGTTGAAGATCCCTGCGGCAGGAAGCTCAGCTAGCTTCTCGACCTGGGCAATCAGGTCAGCAGCAGGTTCCACCGGAGCAGCAGTTGGCGCAGGAAGCGTGGTCCCGTTCATGGCCTGACGGAGCAGGTTCGCCAGCTCCGTCCCCCGGCCATGCGGCAGTGCAGTGATCTCCAGATCACTGCCGGACACCGTCATCTTCACAGTTTCCCCGGTCATCTTCTTTCCCGTCGACAGGGACGTGATGGAGGAGGGAGTGATCTCCTTCATGTCACTGCCCATGAGTTTGCGGTCCTTGATGATCACGCGAAGGTTGGTCAGCACGATGATGCCGAGGTTGTTGTCCACATTTCCGGGGGTCGGGCCCAGTCTCTATTGCTCACGCTTTCCGACGGGCTGTGATGTGTCACGCATAATCGGTTCTGCGCGGCAAAGAACTCGCTACCGGGGTCGGGCCCATCAGTACCATTAAATACATGACGACCAGAAGTAGTTTTCTGGATACCCGTCAGCCACCCGAGAGGAAGAACACGATGCCTACAGGTCCTAGCCACTATGTAATCCGGCGTGAGAACGGTCCGGGGTCACAATACGACGAACCTTGCCGGTGCATGATCGGTCGCGACCACGATCCTGACGGATACAGCATTTCGGAAATCAACTTTGAACGGTGGGATGAAGAAGAAGGGCGCTACAGTGCTGATCCGGACTGCCCGGCATGCGACGGAACCGGCGCCTGTGCGCTCTGCGGCGACGACTAAATACGGACCGCACGTCACGTTCGGCCTTGCTCGGTAGTGCCGGCTTCGTCACCCCAGCCCGTCTGGCGGAGCAGATGGCCACGCGAGACCCGTGTAGTGAAGCGAGCGATACCGGGGTTGTCCATGACCATGGCGATCGATGTCCGCTCGTCCACGATTGACTTGACCGCCGTAGCTTCCCTTTCGATAGTGCCACCGTGGTGCTGTGACGTTCGGGACCTGACCCCCGTTTGGTAGACACCTTGAAACCAGCAGGATGCTGGGAAAGGCAATCTGGTCCTTCCGGATTTAGAGTGCGTTGATCCTGGTGTGCAGCTGTCCGGAGTGGATCAAGGACCGCAATATGTAGTGGTCGAGGTTCCTGAACCCCGTGATGCTACTTTCCGGAAGTCGGGCCCTTGTGCCCGGCACTTCTAACATTGTCAGCTTAGTGCCCATCGATTACTGACCGGATGGTGTAATAAAGAGGACAATGATGATTAGCCCGAGTAAAGGAAGAGGAATCAATCATGGGTAGATTTCCAGACGTAGACTGGTTCTGCGATCGTTGTAATGAACACCTAAATTCTCAGGTGGGGTTTGATGACAACAAATACACGTGGAAATGCCAACACTGTGGCCATAAGAATAGCATCTCGAGAGATAATATTTTTAATTCTCCCGAAGACTATTTCGGAGGGGCCGATCCAATCAATTATTGAGTGAACGGGTGCTGTTGCAAACTTCAGGCGGAGAGCCGTGACGACCCAGTCTTCATCCTCTGATGCTCGCTGCGGGTCGGCGTTCTCAGGCAGCCTCGAACACCCGGCTGACGATCACCGCATCCGGGTTCGGTTGCCCGTAGGCAAACATCGCGCCCTGGCCTTTCCGTAATGAGTGCATCGCTTCCATCCCTTTCAACGTCCGGTACGCCGAGGTCCGGTTTTTGAACGCCCCCTTCGGTCCGAGGATCCGTTTCAGCCGCCCATGATCTCCTTCAATGACGTTATTGAGGTATTTCACCTGCCGGTGTTCCACGGTCTGCGGGCAGATTCCCTCTGACTTCAACTCGGCGATTGCCCTGGCCAGGGAGGGTGCTTTATCGGTGTTGATCACCCGCGGGAACCCGGTTATCGTGTTCGACCTCAGGGTCTTGGCCAGGAAACGCTTCGCTGCGGCGACGTTACGCTTTGGGGACAGGTAAAAATCCAGGGTATGCCCGCCCGCGGTGATGGCCCGATAGAGGTAGCACCACTTTCCCCCGACCCGGATATAGGTCTCGTCCACCCGCCAGGACCGGGCCTGCCAATCCGGGACTTGTCGGTACCACCGGGTCTGCTTGTCCAGCTCAGGAGCATATTTCTGGACCCAGCGGTAGATGGTGCTGTGATCGACCGGTACGCCGCGTTCGGTCATCATTTCTTCCAGATCGCGGTAGCTGAGCCCGTAGCGGCAGTACCACCGGACCGCCCACAGGATGATGTCACGGGGGAAATGACGACCGGAGAAGATGCCCATGGCTGTGATTATTTCACGCAGGTCTTCCTGTCGCCCGAACTTTGCAACAGCACCGGAGTGCCCAAGCCAGAGCCAGACAGATTCAACGTCTACGACGCGATACGGGATGATCTGGTGGCACGAGGAATGGATCGCGAACGTATCCGCTTCATTCATGACTGGGACGACCGTCGCCTTCAGCTGTTTGACGACTGCAACAACGGTCAGGTGGACGTCCTGATCGGCAACACCGAGAAACTGGGCACCGGGGCGAATATCCAGGCACGTTGTGTCGGCATCCACCACGCTGATGTCCCCTGGAGGCCGGCAGACCTCGAACAGCGCCTTGGACGAGGGCTACGCCAAGGCAACCAGAACGGAGACTTGTTCGAGGCGGTCTACATCGGCTCTGGCACGCATGACGCTTTCTCCTGGGGCACGGTCAGCCGCAAGGCGAAATTCATCGAGCAGTTCTACCGAGCAGACCAGGAGCTGCGCGACATGGAGCCACTGGAGGGAAGCGGAGACGCGATGGCGCATCACAAAGCCATCGCCACCGGAAACCCCGCGTTCGTTCGCCAGATGGAACTGCAGCGAGCTGTAGCCGACCTCGAATCAGGCGAAATGGAACACGAAGCGATGAGAACTTCCAATGCTCGCGAGCTCGCGAACGCCAAGATGATGCTCCCGCAGCAGCAGGCCCTGGCCGCTCGGCTCAACGCTCTGACTCCGCAGGCTCAGGAATGGGTCGATGCTGAGGTCGAGCAGCGCACTTGGACTATCGCCGGCTCCACCTACCGCAAACGCACGGATGCCACGGCCGCTCTCACTGCTGCACTGGCTCAAATCGCCCGCGACCGGCAGATCGAGCCTGTGCCGGTCGCCAACATCGGTGGCGTGGAGATGAAGGCGAGGTATTCCTACGAGCACTCCGCCCTGATTCTCTCCACTCCCACCGGGACCCACCCGGACGGCGTGGCCGAAAATATCGTCCGCGACGATCTCCACCGCACCGAGGAAGAAGAAAAGACCCTCTCCCAGAAGCGCTCCGGAGTCCTCGCGCGCCTGGAAGGAGGCGTCAGCTCAATCATCACCCGTGCTCAGTGGGCGGGAGCCGATCTCGAGAAGATTCGGAGCACTATCGACACTCTGGAGAACCAGCCTGCCGCCAGCCCTTACCCCCGGCTCCAGGAGCTGTCCGACGCGCGCCAGGAGCTAGCGGCCGTCAACCAGCAGATTGCGCACTTCAACTCCTCAGCTGCTGAGCGGCAAGCGCAGGCAGCCTATGAGGCACGGCTCGCGGCGAAGGGCCGCGTCCCCGGGTTCAGTCTCGCGCTCAACCCTACGACCTACATGGTTGAGGAGGGGATTGAGGCCCACCCGAGCTCACCTCAGCCAAGCACTGTCGATGAGCACGGATGGATTGTCGATGAGTCGTCCAAACAGCACACTCAAGGCCGGTCGCTGCTCAACCTCGTGGATCCAGCCCTGCCAGGGGAGAAGGCAAACGCCCGGAGTGGCTCTCTGGACTTCACGCATGCTCACGAATGGGAGACGGTAAGTAGTGATCATTACTCACCGGACATGTAAGCAGATCAAGAAACTTGGAGGAGCAACACTATGTACTTTGTTCAGATGGTGCTGTCCCCACCACGAGCTATCCTGCTGCGCAAACCCTAAGTCCTCCCTGTCGTGCTGCGCTCCTCTCGCAGGTCACCGATGCCGCAGTGCCATCCGGCGACCTGGGGGAGGAATCGACGTAGGTTACTCGTGTGCTCGGTCGCCTTCGTCTTTCGCGGCGACGATCATGTGCGCGAGTGCCTGAAGGAAGGTGTCCAGGTTGTCCGGATCGGCGGTGATCGCCTCGTACACCTCGGTGGACTGTCGGGCTGCGGCGATGATCGCCCCGAAGCCCTTGTTCTTGAAAGCCTCAGTGCCCGCCACCTGGGAGGGATCATTCTCCCTCGCCAGGGCCTGGACGGTGGTGTCTTCCACGAGGATGCCGTAGCTGGCACGGATGGCCGAGCGGGTGGCTTCGTTGGAGCCTGCGAGGCCTACGGCCGCCAGGATCTGGTTGACCTGGTCGACCGCTTCATCGAAGGCGGCCTGCACCGGCGAGTTGTCACCGACCGGGCGTCCATCAAAGCCGGGCAACTCCAGATTGCCGTCAATGTCCTGGGCGGCCAGACCCAGGTCTTTGGCGTCGTCGACCGGTTCGACGGCGACGCCGACGAGTTCAATGCCGACGGTGTAGTCGTCATCGTCGTCCTGGCGCTCGAGGTTGAGGTTTTTCGACAGCACGGCGGCGACGATGGCGCGTTTATGCAGGAGCGCGTCCTGGAAGTCGACGATCTGGCTGAGGAACTCCCAGGCGTGGGCGTACTTGATGAGGTTGGTCCGGAAGGACTTGCCGGTCTCGTAGGCCTCCTTGTCCAGCTTCTGGCGGGCATCACGCATGTGGGTGTTCCACCGGGCCCTGATCGGGGAGACCAGTCCCTGCAGGGTCTCGGCATCCGCGCGGGCAATGTAGGCATCGGCCAGGGTGTCGAGCTCCTCGGGGGTGTAGAACGCCGCGGCGTCGAGGAGGTCCCCGAGATCAGCCAGGGCGTTGGCGGGGATGTCATCTTCGATGTGCGCGTCCTGGTAGTACGGGGTGAAGGACTCCAGGATGGTCTGCGGATCGTTGATGAAGTCGACCACCATCGGTTTCGGTTTGTCCGGGAACACCCGGTTGAGCCGGGAGAGGGTCTGCACGGCCTGCACGCCGGAGAGTTTCCGGTCGACATACATCGCACACAGGCGTGGTTCGTCGAAGCCGGTCTGGAACTTGTTCGCCACGATGAGCACCTTGGCGTCATCGTTTTCCCGGAAGGACATGGCGGTATCACGTACCCCGTTCATCGAGGCCTCGGTGATCTCCACCGCGTCTTCGCCCTGGCCGTAGGTCAGTGAACCGGAAAACGCCACCAGGGTGGTCATATCGTCATAGCCGCGTTTGGCGATGTACTCGTTCATCTTGTGCGACCACGTTGCCGCCGACATCCGGTCCGGTGCGACCACCATGGCCCTGGCGGTGCCATGGAGGTAGTGCATGACGTTGCGGCGGAAGTGCTCGACGGTGACCTCGACTTTCTGCGCGATCGAGGTCGGGTGGATCCGCACGAAGCGCACCATGTCGGAGACGGCTTCGCCGAAGTTCACCGTCTCCTCCCGGCCCAGATCATCGCGGATGCGGGCGAACATCGCGTAGGTGGAGTAGTTGGCCAGCACGTCGAGGATGAAGCCTTCCTCGATGGCCTGACTCATCTGATAGGTGTCAAACGCCACCCGCTTGTCGGGATTGTCCGGGTCGGGAGTGCCGTAGGCGGCCAGGGTCTTCGCCTTCGGAGTGGCCGTGAGCGCAATGAAGCTCAAGTTCGGGGAGTTGGCTACGGCCTTGTCCATGGCCAGGAGCACGTCGTCGGCGGAGATATCCTCATCGTCGGGGACATCAACATCGACGAGGATCTCACGTAGCTGGGTGGCGGCCTCGCCGTGCTGGGAGGAATGCGCCTCGTCCATGATCACGCAGTAGTTGCGCCCGGCCAGGGCCGGGGATTGTTCCATCCTCTTCGCCAGGGCAGGGAAAGTCTGGATGGTGCAGGAGATGATATGCCCCCCGCGCGTGAGTGCTGCTTCCAGGGTCTTGGACTTGGAGCCGAGTTCGTTGTCGACGTTGACGACCAGGCCCTCGGAGGCCCGGAGCAGGTCGAGGCCTTCTTTGATGTTGTCATCGAGCACGGTGCGGTCGGTGACCACGATGACCGAATCAAACACCGGATGACCAGAGGCGTTGATGAAGCGTCCGGCTCGGTGCGCCATCCAGGCGATTGTTTTGGTTTTGCCGGACCCGGCGGAGTGCTGGATGAGGTAGCGCCCGCCGGCCCCTCGGGCGGCGATGTCGTCGATGACTTTTTCGGTGGCGCGGAGCTGGTGGTAGCGCGGGAAAATCAGCCGGCCCTTGTTGCCCTTGGATGAGGGCTCCCATAGGGCGTAGTCGCGCAGGATGCGTAGGAACAGCTCCGGTTCGAAGACCTCCTCCCACAGGTACGAGGTGTCAGAACCGTGCGGGTTGACGGGGTTGCCGGCATGCCCGTCGTGGCCCTTGTTGAAGGGGAGGAAGAAGGTTGTCAGCCCGTCCAGGGCGGTGGTCATCCAGGCTTCCTGGTTGGATACCGCGAAGTGCACCAGCGCGCGGCCAGGTTTGAGGAGTGGGCGGTTCTTGGTCGGTTGGCGGTCGACCTTGTACTGCTTGACGGCGTCGCGCACAGCCTGGGTGTTGTCGGTCTTGAGCTCCAGGGTGGCTACCGGGATGCCGTTGACGGTGAGCACCAGATCCAGGGTGTCGGTACCGGTGGCATCGAACGGGACCTGGCGCAGCACACGCAGACGGTTGTGGGACGCGTCTTCAATCGCCCCGGTGTACAGGGGGTTTTCCGGGTAGAAGGCCACCATGGACCCGAAGGTGGCCTTCATCTGGCCCCGCTGGGAGTGCGAGAAACCACCCCGTAGGGTGCCGAGCAGACCGTGCTGGACCTTCTTCGTCCGGCCGTTGAGGATCGGTGCCTTATCCAGCATCTCTACGAGGCGGTCGAGGAGTTTCGCGACGTAGACGCCACGCTGCACCCCGGTCAGCGCCTCGGGCACCGCCTTGAGGAACTCCTCGGGGTACTGGGTCTGCAGCCAATGAACCACGTCCGGGACGAAGAGCGCGCGGGCTTTGTCCCAGCCGGCGTTGGTGGTGCCGGTGTCGTGGATCCACCCGTGGGAGGCGAGATGGCCGACGATGGTGTCCTCGAAGGCCTTTTCCATCGTGGACTGGATACCCATGATCAGACCTGCTTTCGGCCGGTGACGGCCTCAGTGATGAGGACGGAGCGACGCTTCAGGAGCAGGTTGCGAAGTTTGTTTGACTCGGCGATGAGACTATTTGTAGTCAACGTATCTTCGTGAATCTTTTGAGAAACTTCCTTCTGCTTATGAATCTCGCAAATAGGAATCCGGAAGCGAGCCAGTTTTTCTGCAGTGAAATGAGGCAATGTGGCGGTGTCTACTGAAACTCCAATAGAGCCGTTAAGAAGTGCACGATTTAACATCAAATGGACAAATCTTCCGTCAGCTTGGGAGGGGTTAACTCGAACTCGATTAATGGAGTTCTGAAATCCCCATTCTTCTAAGTCCGACTCGAGGTAAGCGCTTCGTCCGAAGCCTGCTCCACCCTCAACAACAACCACGTCGCCTGCAAGCAAATCCAGACGCTGCAGTTCGCTTTCGGAGAACCACATCTTCTTTTCTGTCACAGCGAGATCAAGTCTGCCACCGGGCTGCACATGCGCCGCTCGGAGATACTGCCGTTCTACGCCACCAGCTTCGGGCGCTTTTGGCGATACCATTTTCCCCAATGTGACATCGGCCAGCACCCCCACTGGGCACATTCGATATTCCATATCGCTTAGAACGGATTCGATTCGTGCCAATTTTCGCTTTTTCATCAGCTCAACGTACTTTTCCAAGTCAGCCACCGCAGCGTCTATCTCGGCAGTCTCCCGATCCAGGTATTGAGCGATGCGATGCTGCTCGTGCAGAGGAGGGAGCGGAATCTTCGTTCTCTCGAATCTCGATCCACCGAGCAGCTCTGCTCCGTAAATGTTGGTCTGAGAGTATAGGGGGAGAAATACCGGGAAGCAGTAGTAAGCATAGTTTATGTTCAATTCTTTGCCAGGAACAAAAGCTGCAATGGCTTCATTGGTATACAGATTTCTCCCCGCTATGGCGACATTCCCAAGCGAAAGTTTAAAGGAGAAAAGCAGAGACCCCTTTGGCGCGGGGCGCTCGTCTGGAAACTTGTTAATCGCATGAAGTGACAATCCCCGCTGCGTTTCCGAAAGAACTCTTCTCCCGTCGAGGTCGGAGATGTTTGCCCACGGGTAATCATCGCCGTAATAGCTCTCATTTCCCGAAGGAGGAGTGAACCCAGTTGCGTATTTGGTCGCGTGGAGGAGAGGGACTACCTTCCAATCATCTGGAATGTTTGCGAAGTGCGTCGCCTTACGAACGTCAAGTTCCCTCATTCTTTCACTTCCTGGAAGCGTGCACGGATCGATTCGAGCACAGTCTCGATCTCGGCATCGAGCTCTTCCAACGTTGGCATTTCCTCCGGCTTGTAGAACAGCCTCGTCATGGGAATCTCGTAGCCGATCTTGGCTTCGGTCATGTCCCACACTAGGTCGGGCGCGAAGGGCAGCACCTCCCGGGCCATGTGCTCGTCGACGTCCTCGGTCAGTGGGATGCGCTCGGTGATCTTAGACGCTTTGTCAATGACTTTGTTGCCCTTGTGATCGATAGCTTCCGGGGCACTATCGTCCTCGACGGCCACGGTCGTCATGATGTGGGCGAGTAGACCGATA
The DNA here is from genome assembly GCF_001021045.1 of Corynebacterium testudinoris. Taxonomy (NCBI): domain Bacteria; kingdom Bacillati; phylum Actinomycetota; class Actinomycetes; order Mycobacteriales; family Corynebacteriaceae; genus Corynebacterium; species Corynebacterium testudinoris. Next base: position 1,382,795 of record NZ_CP011545.1, on the reverse strand, counting down.
CTCATCTTTAGTCCGGCCGCCTTGGCTTCCTTCTTCAGGTGTGCCGGAAGGTCGTTCCAGACGACACCGTCGCAGGAGCGCACCACTGCTTCATGGCCAGTCAGCGCCTGCTTGTGGTCGATGGCCGCAGCCACGGTCTCCTCGGTGATGAGCGTCGCATATCGCATTACCCGGTACATGGGCACATCCTGGAAGCCCAGTTCCTCCGGGGTGACCACCTTGGAGTACTCCGGATCGGCGTCCTCGAAGGCGTTGTAGAGCCCGAGGATGAACTCGCGGTCCTGATCGGAGAACTCACGCCGCTTGTTACCCATACTTCTGCGCATGGCGGACCAGACGCCAGTGGCGTCGATCAGCTGGATCTTGCCGTCACGCTTGTCTTCCTTGTTCTTATCCAGGATCCACACGTAGGTGGCGATGCCGGTGTTATAGAACATCGCTGTCGGCAGGGCGATGATCGCGTCGATGAGGTTGCCGTTGATCAGCCAGTTGCGGATCTGATCTGGACCGGACTCCGGACCTCCGGTAAATAGCGGCGAGCCATTGGTGACCACGCCGGCTCGACCACCCTTGGTGGTGCCGTGTTCCTTCTCCTTGAGCTTGTGGACCACATGGCTCAGGAACAGCATCTGACCGTCGGACACCGGCGGTAGACCATGGCTGAACCGCGAGCCTTCGATCTTGGCTTCCCGTTCGACGGCGTCCTTAGACCTCTTCCAGTCAGTCCCGTAGGGCGGGTTGGAGAGGACGTAGTCGTACAACTCGCCCTCGTAGCGGTCGTTGGCCAGGGTGTCACCGTCGCGGATCGCGTCCGGGGAGAGGCCGGACACGATGAGGTCGGACTTGCCCAGGGCCAGGGACTCGGACATCATCTCCTGGCCGTAGACAGACACCTGGATCTTCGGGTTGAGTTCCTCCATGGCCCGCTTGGCCACCAGCAGCATGCCGCCGGTACCGGCCGCCGGGTCATAGACGGTACGCGCTGGCGCCTGACCGTAGAGACCGTCATCGTCGCTAGACAGCAGCACATCGACCATCAGGCGGATGGTGTCGCGCGGGGTGTAGAACTCACCGGCGACTTGCCCGTTCTCGCTGAAGCTGCGGTACATGAGATTCTCGAAGAGATCGGCCATGGCGTTTTCACCAAGAGCCTCATCGGATAGATCGATGCCCGCGAAGTGCCTGACGACACCCCACAGGACGTTGTTCTCCTCCAGCTTGGTCAGCAGCTCGGGGAACTTGAACGCCGTCCACACATCGCGGACATTGTCAGAGAAAGCGTCTAGGTAGGTGAGCATGCCCTGCTTGACGTGGTCGTCGCTGCCGCCGATCAGCCCCATGGACAGCTCGGAGGTGTTGTAGAACGACAGACCATGGTCCGACCGGATCAGCGGCCCCCACATGGCCTCCGGGAACTTGGTGTGCTTGATCGTCTGCAGCACATCAGCTTTCGTTGGCTCGAGCAGGCATTCCAGGCGACGCAGAACGGTGAAGGGGAGGATGTAGTCGCCGTAGGACTGGCGGGGGACCACCCCTCGCAAGTACGTGTCCGCTGTCTGCCAGACCGCCTGATAGAGCGAAGCTGATGAAGCCATGTCTCATTTCCCCTTTTCCACTTCAATACAAACCTGCAGATGACAGTACTGGGCCGCCGCCCGATTGAGAACGTCCGGCCTCACCATCCGTATGGGAGACCATGCCTTCTTGGCCGGACAATTCCGGGACGAAGTAGCCGGGACGAAGTAGAAAGCATGATCGAAAGAGGGATGGACTCCTACTTGCAGCAGCACCTCGTGCTCGCCCTTCGTACATCTGTGGTTAGGTAAGGAATATGGACAAGCAGGATAAGAAGCAGACACCTCTGCGGCTGCTTACGTCGTTCCCGAACAAGGACTACAGCAGATTGGTAGTGAGATATCCCTACCAAACAGACGACGAGTACGCGCATGCCTATCACTTCTCGGCCCAGCGACTCGCAAGGACGTTCAGCGGCAAGCCAATCGATGATTGTCTGCTGCTGCCATTCTTGACGCTCTACCGCCAGGCGTTCGAACTCCAACTGAAGAACACCATCCGCTCTCTTGTCTTGCTCAGAATTCGATACAGGGAGGGGCGAACTCCAGAGCTTCTAGAAGCGCGGTCGGAAGAGCATTTCAAGAAGAAATTGGGCCACAACCTGTACCGGCTCTTAAACGAAGCGAAGAAACACTTCGATGCACTGGAGCTGCCGGAGGCGTTCCCGAAGTCGATCGAGGGAATGCTTACCAAGCTTCACGAGGCCGATGGTGCAGGGACCGCGTTTCGGTACGCAGGATTGCTCCCTGCATCTCAGGAAAACGCTGACTTCCCTGAACTGGCTGCAATGCTCAACCGGGAGTTTGAGTTGCTGTGCCTCGTCACAAACTATGCCGAGGAATTCTATGGTCCGGTACCCACTTTCGATGAAATCGTGGGCGATATTTAATAGCTTGAATTCATCGAGGTGATGTGGGGGACGGTTGCCTAGTTCGGCGGAGGGTCGTGAAGATTCAGTTTCTCATTCCCTGATGGCCGCTGTGTGCCGGCGTTGTCAGAGCGTCTCGAAGAACCGGGTGACGATCACTGCATCCGGATTCGGGTGCCCGTAGGCGAACATCGTCTCCTGCCCCTTTCATGAGTCGAGCACATTGCCTCCATCGGTGCTGTTGCAAAGTGGGGGCGGGATGGCGAGGGCCGTGGAATGATCACGGTCATGGGTATCTTCTCGGGTCGTCATTTCCCTCGCGAGGTCATCCTGTGGGCGGTGCGGTGGTACTGCTGCTACGGGGTGAGCTACCGCGATCTGGAGGAAATGATGACCGAGCGCGGCGTGCCGGTCGATCACAGCACCATCTACCGCTGGGTCCAGAAATATGCCCCCGAGCTGGACAAGCAAACCCGCTGGCACCGGCAGGTACCCGATTGGCAGGCCCGGTCCTGGCGGGTGGATGAGACCTATATCCGGGTCGGGGGGAAGTGGTGCTACCTCTATCGGGCGATCACCGCCGGCGGCCAGACCCTGGACTTCTACCTTTCCCCCAAACGCAACGTCGCGGCGGCCAAGCGTTTCCTGGCGAAAACGCTGCGGTCGAATACCGCAGCCGGGTACCCGCGGGTGATCAGCACCGACAAAGCCCCCTCACTGGCCAAGGCGATTGTCGAGCTGACGTCGGAGGGAATCTGCCCGCCAACCGTGGAACACCGGCAGGTGAAATACCTCAACAACGTCATCGAAGGCGATCATGGCCGGTTGAAACGAATCCTGGGGCCAAAGGGCGCGTTTAAAAATAGGACATCGGCGTATCGGACGTTGAAGGGGATGGAGGCGATGCACTCACTACGGAAAGGCCAGGGCACGATGTTTGCCTACGGGCACCCGAACCCGGATGCCGTGATCGTCAGCCGAGTTTTCGAGGCTGCCTGAGAACGCCGGCACGCCGCGAGCCTCAGAGGATAAAAGACGGGACTGTCACAGCTCTCCATCCGAAGCTTGCAACAGCACCGAAATTTCTCACTCCTCCCACCCAATCAACCCCTGTTTAATTGCTCTCCTCCACGCCAGACCAGAACCTGCGGGCAAGATTCCCCCAAAGCCCATTCCGCAACCAGCCGATCCCAGAAACAAAAGAAACCGGAGGTCACAAACCCTTTCGAGTTTGTGACCTCCGGTCCATGCGGTTCGAGGACCGCTCATGGTGCCCGAGGGGGGACTTGAACCCCCACGTCCGTTAGTAGGACACTAGCACCTCAAGCTAGCGCGTCTGCCATTCCGCCACCCGGGCTGGGTGTTTTTCAATTTTCATGCTCACCCTCTCGGCTGGGCACTCGCATTACTGTAGCCGCAACTTTATGGTGGACACAAATCCGCATGTCACGGGTAGTTACAGGGGTGTAACTGCTACTCTTTTGAATCACTATGAAGCGTACGTACTCTCCCCTGAAGCGGATGGCCACGTGGTCGTGGTTTGTCCCTGCTCAGGTGCCCTCTGATGACCCGGTCGTGGCTCCTGAGAAGTGGACTTCGCGGCGCCAGGGTGCCGTCGAGATGTTGAAGTTGCATGGCCGTGCGGTTGCGGTCGTGATTGCTTGTGTCTTGTTGGCGCAGGTCCAGATGATCCTTGTTTCGGTGATGGTTTCTGAAGGCTCGCAGGCGACGTTCGAGGAGCGGTCGGTGACAATCGCGGTGTTGACGATTGTCGCGGTGGCGGGTTTAAGTTTCTTCGGTTGGATAGCGGAGGGTACGAGCGATGCGCTGACGGATTTGGCGGCGTCTCGGACGGTGAACTCGGTGCGGATGTCGTTGACGTCTCGGCTGGTGGGGGCGATTCCTACGTCGCTGACGCCGGGCCAGGTGCTGAACACGGTGGATGCTGATTCTTATCAGATGGGCGAGTTGAAGCAGTTAACCAACTGGCCGGTGATGATGTCGTCCTATCTCGTGGGTACGGCAATTGCGGTTGGGTTTTTGCAGCCGTGGTTGGGGGTGCTGACGTTGTTGGCGGGTGTGTTGACGGCGGTGGCAACGCTGGCGACGGCTCGACCTTTGGCACGGGTGGCAGCGAGGCGTCGAGAAGCGGAGGGACATGCAATGTCCCTGGCAACGGACCTGGCGCAGGGGTCGCGGGTGGTGAAGGGCTTGGGCGCGGTGGATGCGTCGACGGAGCGCTTTGAGGTGGCTACGGGTAAGGCGCTGCGGGTCATGCTCGTCGAGGCGCGGCTGACGGGGTGGTTGACGTTGGTGCGGCAGTTGGTGCCGACGGCGTCGATAATCGGGATTCTGGTGGCGGCGATGCTCATGGCTCGAGATGGGATGATGAGCCCGGCAGGGTTGGTCACGGCGTCGTTGCTGGTGCCGCCGGCATTGATGTTCCTGGGCTACTCGTTGAGTTTCGCGGTGGATTATTGGTCTCGAGGCCTAGTGTCCGCCCAGCGTATTCGTGATTTGGTGGGCGATTTGGAGGTTCCGCAAGCACCGCAGAATTCGAGTCAGCCTCTTCCGGCTAAGGGACTCACGGTGTGGTCGGCGACGTCGGCGGCGGGAGTTGAGAAGATCCGCACCCGCCTCGATGAGTTGGAGCACCTGGGCAGCGCGGACGTCATCGTGGCTCCGCACACGGTGGCCGTGTTTGAAGGCTCATTGGCCGACAATATCGATGCCCTGGGTACGAGCTCACCGGACAAGGTGCAGGCTGCTCTCACGGCCGCGGCTTGCGGCGACATCATTACTCGCCTCGGTGGGATGGATGGGGGAACGCTGCCGGATTCGCCGATCGGCGAGGCGGGCCTCAACCTGTCCGGTGGACAGAGACAACGCGTGGCGCTGGCGCGTTGGCTGGTCCGCGACCCGGATGTGTTGGTGTTGGATGAACCAACGACGGGCTTGGACGCGGTGACGCTGGATACGGTGGCGCAAAGTGTGTCCCGTCTGCGGCGGGAACGGTCGACGGTAGTGGTGACGACCTCGGCTGCATGGATTGCGGTCGCTGATTCGGTGGAGGATTTCGGATGACAACCTGGCAATTGAGCGACCGGGAGGATGCGCTCGCGCCGGCGAGCTTGCGGCAGTCCCTCGCGATGGTGCGGACGCTGCCATCCAGCCCGCGGTGGACGTGGTACCTCGGGACGGGCGTCATCGTCGGCCTGACGGTGGGGGCGATGGCCGCTTCGGCCTCCTTACTCGGTCGGACGGTCGATCTTCTCGATGAGCCGATGAGCAGTTTCCTCTGGCTGCTGATCGCCGTGGGCGTGGCCATGTTGGTGGAGACGGCTGGCCGGGCGGTCACCGGCTGGTTTCTCCTCGCGCGCACCCGCATGTTGTCGGTGGACCTGCGCCGGGCCGCCTTGTCATCGGTGTTGCGGGCGCCGGTGCCGGACGTCCTGGAACTGGGCACGGGCACGGTGATCACGCGGCTAACTCATGATATCGACACGGTCGTGCGGGTTGCGTCGACCGTGGGAGTGCGTTTGGTGCTCACCGTTTTCATGTTCCCCGTCACCCTCATTGCGTTGCTGATCATCCGCTGGGAGTTTATTTTCCCGTTGGCGCTCATGGTGGTCGTGATCATCCCCCTGCTGAAGTCGATCCTGCCGCGCATGCCCCAGGCCGCGAACATCGTGTCCACCGCGGAGGCCCGCCGCAATGCAGTGCTGTTGGATACGGTGCGCAGCTTGCCGACGCTGCGAGCCCTCCGCTTGGGTTCCTGGTCCCTCGACCGCACGCGCCAGGCTTCCTGGGCTGCGGTCCAAGCCCAGGCTGATCGCGCTCCACTCTTCGTGCGTCTGTTGGGCTACGGCAACATCGCCTACGTCACCTTGTTGGCTGGCACGTTGGGGATCGCTTTGTGGCTGGTCACCACCGAACAGATCAGCCTCGGCGCGGCCACAGCAGCGGTAGTCCTCGTCGTCCGCCTCGAAGGGCACGTTTTCAACGTTCTCTTCTTCGCCGGCGAAATCCAGGAGGCCAGCACGTCCCTCGGCAGGGCTGTCGCCCTGGTCAACTTAGTGCGTGACGACGAACGCGTGTCCCCAGCCGATCTCACCTCCGCGCCGACAATCACGATTGACAAGCTCGGTTTTTCTTACCCGGGTGGCGCGGCCATCCTCCCCGATATTTCTGTCACTTTGCCCGCCGGTTCCACGACCGCCCTGGTTGGGGCTTCTGGCGCGGGGAAGTCCACGCTGGCCGGTCTCATCGCGGGTCTGCAGCGCCCTAACACGGGTCGCATCATCATTGATGGGATCGACACCGCTGAAGTCGATGATGCCTGGACCACCCGGCAGGTCACCCTTCTCACCCAGGACGTCCACCTGTTTAGCGGTCCTCTGCGGGAGGACCTGCGCATGGCTTCCGCCGACGCCAGCGATGAGCAGCTCCTGGAAGCCTTGGCCGCCACGGGACTGAAGCCTGGATCGGCCGCGTGGGCTCGGAACTTGCCCGCTGGGCTGGATACTCCGGTTGGCGCCGGGGCGGAGCCACTTCCGCCGGAGGCGGCCCAACAGGTGGCGTTGGCCCGCATTATTTTGCGGGATCCGCCGGTGCTCATCATGGACGAAGCCACGTCGGAAGCAGGCAGCGATGATGCGCGGGCACTGGAAGAGGCCGCCAGCGCCGCGGCCCGCGGGAGGACCAGCCTCATCGTTGCCCACCGGTTGGATCAGGCCGTGAAAGCCGATCGGATTCTCGTCATGGACTTGGGGCGGATTGTGGAAAGCGGTACTCACGCCGAGCTGGTTGCCGCGGGAGGGCGCTACGCCGAGCTGTACTCCCGCTGGGAGGGTCACAACGGCGGCGACATGTGATCTCGGGTACAAAAGAAGGTATGAGTACCTACGCCGATGATCCCCGTTTCCCCGGACCCGACCCCTACGCACCGCTGAAGGATCTGCCCTCCTTCACTCTCACCTCCACCGATTTTCAGGACGGAGACGAGCTAGGGGAGTCCCTGCGGGCCCCCGCGAGCATCTCCCCGCAGCTGTCGTGGTCGGATCTGCCGGAAGGCACGAAGTCGATTGCCATCACCTGCTTCGACCCGGATGCTCCCACCGGGTCGGGATACTGGCACTGGGCGGTGTTCAACATCCCCGTCTCCGTCACCGAGTTGGCCTCAGGTGCCGGTTCCAGTTCGGATCTGGGAATTGAGGGAGTGGTCACCCTCGCCGGCGATAGCGGAGAAAAGGCCTACTACGGTCCCTACCCTCCGGAAGGCCATGGGCCGCACCGATACCTGTTTGCGGTGCATGCCGTGGACGTCGACAAGCTTGACATCGATCCGGACTCCACCGCAACGGTGCTGGGCTTCAATCTGTACTTCCATTCGCTCGGCCGGTCCATTGTTTGGGGTTGGTCTGAAACCACGTAGGCGACCAAGTAGGCTCTACAGGCTATGAGCACAAAGCAGAATCAGCCTGAGCCCGTCTTCCGAGTCCCGCTGGCACTTCGAGTCGGCGGAGCCTTCATGGCCTTGGCGCTGGCACTGCTGGTCTTCACCGTCATCGCCGTGTTCAGCGACGGCTGGGGTCAGCCCTATGACGTCACCGGGCGCATGCTCGTCCTGTTGCTCGCTGCGGCGATCCTCGGGGCGTTTGCCACGATTCGAAAGGATCAAGCGTCGGGGCGTTCGCAGATTATCGCCCTCATCGTGGCAGTGGCCTTGGTGGTGGTGGCCCGCTTCATCCCCAACGAGTCGATCTACCGGATGCCGCAATACCTGCTCGCCATGTACGCCGTGTTTGCGCTGTTCTGCGCGCTGATCATCCGGAGATCGCTCATCCCAAAGGACTAGCTGCTACTGCTCAGACAAGATCGATGAGCGCCATTCCAAGCCGGAGCCAATGGCCTCAGTGATGTTGCTGAGACCATGAGCGTGGATCTGAGCCGCGATGCCGCGGTGGATGTTGCGGATCCAGTCGGGGCCGCCGTAGATCAACCCGGTGTAGCCCTGCAGAAGGGTCGCCCCGGCGGCGATCCGCTCCCAGGCCTGCTCGGGAGTAGTGATGCCGCCGACGGAAATGAGCACCAGTTGATCCCCGACGCGGGAGTAGAGGCGCTGGAGGACTTCTAACGAACGGGCCGCGACGGGCGGGCCCGAGATGCCGCCCGCTCCTAGGGCCTCGACCTTGGCGGCCGGAGTAACCAGGTTCTCCCGGGAAATGGTGGTGTTCGTTGCCACGATGCCCGCCAATCCCAGCTCGAGGGCCAAATCGGCCACGGCGTCGACGTCCTCGTCGCTGAGGTCCGGAGCGATCTTGACCAACACCGGGGCAGAGGTCGACTCCTGAACTGCCGCCAAAATGGGGCGCAGTGACTCCACGGCCTGCAGGTCACGCAGGCCGGGGGTGTTCGGGGAGGAGACGTTGACCACGAGGTAGTCGGCCAAGTTTCCCAGGAGGGTGGCCGAGCGACGGTAGTCATCGACAGATTCTTCCACCGGCACCACCTTGGTCTTGCCGATGTTGATACCGATGACGTCGTCGTAGCGGCGGCGCCGGAGATTCTGGGCTACCTCGGCCGCACCGGCATTGTTGAAGCCCATGCGGTTGAGGATCGCGTGATCGTCTCGGAGACGGAACAGGCGGGGCGTGGGGTTGCCTGCCTGCGGAGAGGCGGTGACGGTGCCGAGCTCGGAGTAGCCAAAGCCGACGGCCGTCCACGCATCGGCGGACGTGGCGTTTTTATCAAAACCCGCCGCCAGCCCGAGAGGTCGGGGAATGGTGCGGCCGAAAACCTCTTGGGCGAGGACCGGATCATGGACGGGGACGACTTTGCCCAAGACGCGGTTGGCCGGTCCCACCGACTGCAGGACGGAAAGTCCATTGTTGATGAGGCCGTGGATCCGCTCCGGGCGGAGGGTGAACATGGCCTTGAGGGCCACCTGGTAAGCAGAGGTACGCAAGGACACTTAGGCTCCTTCGAGGTCGTCGATGATCTGCAGACCGTCGCCGGACGCAGAAGCGACGACGACGGTGCCGGTGGGCAAGACGACAAGGTGGTGGGCATTGGCAATCGTGGACAGGGAGATCTCTTCCTCCGGGACACCCTGGGCGATGGAGAACCCGGTGAGGGTGTTCGTGGCGGTGGAGGTGATCAAGGCCAGGTCGCGGCCCGAATCCCAGGCCACGCCCCAGGGGCTGTCATCAACCGGGTGCGTTTGGTGGAGTCGGATGACGTCGGTAGCCGTGTAGATGGCGATCTGGTCACCCATCGTGTCGGAGGCGACGACGAGGCCGTCCTCCCCGCCGGCGATCTGGCCCAGGCCGACGCCGACGCGCAGCGTGCCGCCTTGGGCCTTCTTCTCCCAGTGGATGTCCTGGATCGTGGTGTTGGGAAGGTTGGTGCGCACCGCAACGTCCGCGGCACCGTTCACCGGGACGGTAAGCAGCTGGGTGGTGGGGCCGGCCACAGTGATCACCTCCGGGTCTTCGCCGTCGCGATACACAGCGACCTTGTCGGTGTCCGCGCTACCCGCGATGAGCTCACCGGTGCCGGTGAGGGACGCAGAGGCGACCGGGGCGATCTCGCTAACGGCGATGGTGGTGACGGTGGTGGGCACTGCGGCGTCGATAAGCATCACTTCATCCCCGCACGCCAAGACGAACGTGTCGCCGGTGGCGGTGAGGTCGGCGCAGGAATCCGGGACCTCGAACGAGGTGGCGGAACCGGCGTCGAAGGCGGCGACGGTGCCCACGACCAGGCGTGCGCCGGAACGCAGCCCGAGGACATCGCCCGCTAACTCCATGTCAGAGATCTCGGCGTAATCGGAGGGTAGGTCGATAACGCGGCCCGCCGGATTCTCCGACGCCGGGGAAACCGTGGCTACCGCATTGCCCATCTCCGGTCCCGGCTCGGGGGAGGAACCCACCTGGCAGGCGCCGAGAAAAAGGGAAGTGGCGGCCACTGCCGCCAGGGCTGTCACACGTCCGGATTTCACAAGTGTTCAGCCTATCAGGGGCCCTATCGGGAGACGTCGTCTAGCGCCTTCGTGATGGCACGGGGGAGGTGAGTGTCGGCGGCGTTGAGGAGTTCGGTGAGCTGCGCCGGGGTCGAGGCGCCGACAACGGTGGAGGCGACCCCCACTCGATCACGCGCCCACGCCAAGGCCACGACGGCCGGCGGGAGGCCCAATCCGTGGGCCGCGGTAGCGACGGCGTCGACCACGGTGTCCGATTTCGTACCCAATAGCGCATGGACCTCGGCGCGGGCCGAGCGGGGGACGTCCGTGCGGTAGCGACCAGCCAGCACCCCGCGGGCCAGGGAAGCCGCCGCAATGACCCCGACACCAAGGTGCGTGGCCGCAGGCAACAACTCCTCCTCAATGCCGCGGACAAGGAGCGAGTACTCGTGCTGAGTGGCCACGATCCGACCACCTGCCAGGGACTGGGTGACGGCAAGCTGCCAGCCGCCGTAGTCCCGAACCCCGGCGTACCGGGCACGACCAGTGCGCACCGCCCAGTCCAGGGTGTCCGCCACCTCGGCCGGGGGAGTCTTCTCATCCCAATAGCCGACCGACCAGAGATCCAGGTGATCAGTGTCCAATGCCCGCAGGGTCGAATCGAGCTGCGCGATGAGCGAACGTCGAGAGCAATCCACGCGGCGGCCAACCGGGGAATGAGGGTCGACGCCGGCGGAGGAGGAGAGCAGAATCTCTTCGCGGGGAATACCCGTCGTGTGCAACACCTCAGCCAGCAGGGCTTGCGCGGCGCCCGCCCCATACGCTGGTGAACTATCCACCAGGGTGCCACCGGATTTAAGAAAAATGCCCAAAAGTTCGGTGGCATCCTCCCGGGTGGTGGACTGCCCCCACCGGGCGGTTCCCAACCCGATTTCGGACACGCGCAATCCGCTGACACCCACAAGTCGCTGCTTCACTCGGTCCACAGTAGTAGTAGCGTTAGCCCGATGATTGAATTGACGCATGCGGCGGCGGCTGCAGACAACATGAGTTGGATTCAGGTTATTGTCCTGTCAATCGTGCAAGGTCTCACCGAGTTTCTGCCGGTAAGCTCCTCCGGGCATTTGCGGATCGTTTCCCAGTTGTTCTGGGGCCAGGACGCCGGAGCATCGTTCACGGCCGTGGTGCAGTTGGGCACGGAACTAGCCGTTCTGGTGTTCTTCGCGCGGGACATCTGGCAGATCCTCACCGGCTGGTTCCGCGGGCTGTTTAATAAGGAGCTGCGCGGCTTTGATTACCGCATGGGGTGGATGGTCATCGTTGGCACCCTGCCCGTGGCCATCATCGGCTACCTGGGCAAAGACATCATCCGCGAGGGCCTGCGCAACTTGTGGATCACCGCCACCGTGCTCATCGTCTTCTCTTTCGTGTTCATCCTCGCGGAAAAGTACGGCAAGAAGCAGCGTTCCTTTGATGAGCTGAATATGAAGGACGCCATCATCATGGGCTTCGCGCAGTGCCTCGCCCTCATCCCGGGTGTGTCGCGTTCCGGCGGCACCATCTCCGCGGGTCTGTTCCTTAACTTGGACCGCGAGGTAGCCACTCGCTTTAGCTTCCTGCTCGCCATCCCCGCCGTGCTGGCGTCTGGCCTCTTCTCGCTTCCCGATGCCTTCGCCCCGTCCGCTGGCCAGGCCGCCAGCGGCTCCCAGCTACTGCTCGGGGTGGGAATTGCCTTCGTCCTGGGTTACGCCTCGATCGCCTGGTTGCTGAAGTTCGTCTCCAACCATTCCTTCGCGTGGTTCGCCGCCTACCGCATCCCCGTCGGCCTGCTCGTCATGGCTTTGCTGGCGTTCGGTGTCTTGCAGCCCGTATAGAGTGTGAGTCATGCGTTCTTGGCCCACCCCCGTTGTCCCGCGTATCGACGCCGCCGCGGGTCCCACCGTCCCACTCACTCTCTACGACACCGCCGACGAGGCTATTCGCCCCGTCGGCGGTGTGAAAGACGATGGCAGCATCGGCATGTATGTCTGCGGAATCACTCCTTATGATTCCACCCATCTCGGGCACGCCGCGACGTATCTGACCTTCGATCTCATCCACCGCCAGCTGCTAGACAATGGCCACGAGGTCCACTACGTCCAGAACATCACCGACGTCGATGATCCGCTGTTCGAACGCGCCGAGCGCGATGGCGTGGATTGGCGCGACCTCGGCAACAGCCAGATCGATCTTTTCCGCTCCGACATGACGGACCTCTCTGTCATCCCGCCGCGGGACTATATCGGCGCGATGGAATCCATCGATGAGGTCATCGACTTGGTGCAGCGGTTGCTGGATAGGGGAGCGGCCTACGTGGTCGACGACCCCGAGTACCCGGACGTCTACGCCTCCATTACCGCGACGAAGCAGTTCGGCTACGAGTCCAACTACGACCGCGCGACGATGGATGAGCTCTTCGCCGAGCGCGGTGGGGATCCGGACCGGGCTGGCAAGCGTGACCCGCTTGATGCCCTCGTCTGGCGGGCGCACCGCGATGGCGAACCCGCCTGGGAGTCGCCTTTCGGGCCCGGTCGCCCCGGTTGGCACATCGAATGCTCGGCCATCGCCACGAATCGGTTGGGGGAGAGCTTCGCCATCCAAGGCGGCGGCAGTGATCTCATTTTCCCGCACCATGAGTTCTCGGCGGCCCACGCCGAGGCCGGTCTGGGGAGTGAGCGCATGGCTGGGCACTACGTCCACTCCGGCATGATCGGCCTCGACGGGGTGAAGATGAGCAAGTCTTTGGGCAACCTCGTTTTCGTTTCCAAGCTCACCGCCGCGGGCGTCGATCCTTCCGCGATCCGGCTCGGTGTCTTCGCCTCGCACTACCGCGCCAACCGGGATTGGTCCGACACGATCCTCGACACCGCCACGGCGCGGCTTGACACCTGGCGCCAGGCTGTTGCCCACGCTGGAACCCTGGACAGCGCGCGAGCGCTGGTCCAGGACCTCCGCGCGCACCTGGCGGCGGACGTGGACACGCCGGGGGCACTCGCGAACGTCGATAAGTGGGCGAGTGAGCCCCGCGGCGATGACGAGGACGGCGCAGCGGAACTCGTGACTACTGCCCTGGATTCCCTCCTGGGAGTGCGGCTTTAGCCATTTTCGGCCACAATGGCCAGCATGACCATTCGCGCTGAGTTTCAACCAGCTGTAGACGAGTTCATTGCTACGTTGACCGACTTTTCCACCGGAAGCTACCTCAAGGACGAAGACAAAGAATTCTGGGAGCAGCCCTTCGACCCGGCGGTCCTGCCGGAATTGCGGGGCATCCTGGAAAAGCTGCTGGACGGCCTGGACGCCCTGCCCGCCGATCCCACCTCGGAGCTATTGGTCGCGGTGGTGAACAAGACGGTCGGAGATCTTGAGACGTTCAACACAGCCCACCACGATGCCGTGCTGGAGCCCGAGGAAAAGGCTGAGCTCAACCAGATTATTCGTGATGCCTCCGCAGCAACCGGCGCCGAGGATGAGGCGTTGGCGGATCTGCCTGAGCTAGATTAAGCCGCATGCTCAAAGCAATATTCTGGGACATGGACGGCACCCTCGTGGACTCGGAGCCACTGTGGGGGATCGCCACCTTCGAACTCAGCGAACGGCTGGGGCGGCGGCTCACGCCTGAGCTGCGGGAGACGACCGTCGGCGGTAGTGTGCGGCACACCATCGACGTGTGCGCCGAGTACGCGGGCGTGCAATTGTCAGAGGCGGACTACGTCACCCAACGCCGGATCATCTACGACCGGATGGCAGAACTCATGTCTGAACAGCTGGAACCCAACCCGGGTGTCCAGGAGCTACTGGGTCAGTTCAGCGCAGCTGGTGTCCCGATGCTGGTAACCACCAACACTGAACGGGAACTGGCCGATCCTTCCATCGCGGCGGTCGGTGCCTCGTATTTCACCGGTTCCGTCGCCGGGGATGAGGTCACCCACCCCAAGCCGGCGCCCGAGATGTACCTGGAGGCGGCTCGCAGAGTCCAGGCCGATCCCGCCGATTGCCTGGTGTTCGAAGATTCCTACGCGGGAATGACCGCTGCCCGGGCCGCCGGATGCCGAGTCATCGGGCTCGCCGATGCTGGTCCGGACGGGGTGACGTTGCTCAAAGATGTGCACGGGGAGACCACCTTTGCGGGGGTCACTGCTGAAAAAGTCTGCGACTGGTTCGCGCGCCTGCCGGGGTAGTGGGCTACTCTAATCGCCGTGAAGAACTTTGACTCTCTCTACGCCGAATTGTCCGCCCGCGCGAAGGACCGCCCCGAAGGTTCCGGCACCGTCGCTGCCCTCGACGCGGGTGTGCATCATATTGGCAAGAAAGTCATCGAGGAGGCCGGCGAGGTGTGGATCGCCGCCGAATACCAGTCCGATGAAGAGCTCGCGGAGGAAATGTCGCAGCTGATTTATTGGACGCAGGTCATGATGGTCGCCCGCGGCCTCAACCCGGACGACATCTATAAGTACCTCTAGGAGCCTTTCGCCACCATGATTAAAATTGCTGTGCCCAATAAGGGCTCATTGTCCGAAGCTGCCGTCGAGATTCTCGCGGAGGCCGGATATAAAGGCCGCGGAGATTCCAAAGCCCTCGCCGTGTTTGATACCTCCAATGACGTGGAGTTCTACTTCCTCCGCCCCAAAGACATCGCCATTTACGTCGCCGCCGGCATGCTCGACTTGGGTATCACCGGGCGCGACCTAGCCCGCGATTCCCGCGCTGAGGTCCAGGAAGTTCTCTCGCTCGGCTTCGGAGGTTCGACCTTCCACTACGCCGGTCCCGCCGACGAGGAGTGGCGCATCGAGGATCTGGCGGGCAAGCGCATCGCCACCTCGTACCCGAATCTGGTGCGCGACGACCTCGCCGCTCGCGGCATCGACGCTGAGGTTATCCGCCTCGACGGCGCGGTGGAAATCTCCATCAAGCTGGGCGTGGCCGATGCTATTGCCGACGTCGTGTCCACCGGCAACACGCTGCGCCGACAAGGTTTGGCTACCTTCGGCGAGCCGCTCGTGGATTCGGAAGCCGTCATCGTCTCCCGCGCCGGCACTGAGCTCACGGCCGACGAGCGCGTTCTCCTCGCCCGCATCGAAGGCATCCTGCACGCGCAGAACTACCTCATGCTCGACTACAACATCACCCGTGATCGCCTCGACGAAGTCTCCCGCGTCACCCCGGGCCTGTCCGCCCCGACCGTCTCGCCCCTGGCGCGCGAAGACATGGTCGCCGTCCGCGCTTTGGTACCCCGCGTCCGCGCCAACGACATCATGGACGAGCTTTCCCAGCTCGGAGCCCAGGCAATCCTGGCTACCGAACTGCGAATCGTGCGTATTTAGTTACGTTTCTTCTCGCTTATCGACGTCCGTCCGTCCCCACCGCACCGCAGAAAAAATCTGCGGTGCGGTGGTTTCTGTTTTGGGGCTAGCATGGAGTCAAACACGATTCTTTCCTGTACGGAATACACCCAATCCCAGAGGAGATGCTCACACATGGCAAAAACGACTAAGGCACAGCCGAAGTCCGAGAAAGAAGCGAAAGACGTCAAGGAACACAATTCCACTGCCGTCGCCCGCGCCACCCGCACCGAGGAAGACCTGCTCGGCCACATGGAGGTTCCTGCGGACGCCTACTACGGCATTCACACCTTGCGCGCCATGGAGAACTTCCAGATCTCCCGCACCCAAATCAACGATGTGCCCGAGTTCATTCGCGGCATGGTCCAGGTGAAGAAGGCAGCCGCGATGGCCAACCGTCGCCTGCACACCCTGCCCGCCAAGAAGTACGAGGCGATCGTGTGGGCCTGTGACCAGATCCTCGATGAGGGTCGCTGCATGGATCAGTTCCCCATCGACGTGTTCCAGGGTGGTGCCGGCACCTCGCTGAACATGAACACCAATGAAGTGGTGGCCAACCTCGCTCTGGAGTACCTGGGTGAGCCGAAGGGCGCCTACGACATCATCAACCCCAATGACGATGTCAACATGTCGCAGTCGACCAATGACGCGTACCCCACGGGTTTCCGCCTCGGCGTCTACACCGCCATGACCACGCTCATCGAGGAGATTGATCTCCTGCAAAAGGCCTTCCATGAGAAGGGCCGCGAGTTCCAGGACATCCTCAAGATGGGCCGCACTCAGCTGCAGGACGCCGTCCCGATGACCCTGGGCGATGAGTTCAACGCCTTCGCCCACAACCTCGCCGAGGAACAGGCCGTCCTCCGCCACGCCGCCGACCGCCTCCTCGAGGTCAACCTCGGCGCCACCGCCATCGGCACCGGAGTGAACACGCCGGCAGGCTACCGCCACCAGGTCACCGCCTCCCTGGCTGAGGTCACCGGTCTGGACCTCAAGTCCTCCATGGACCTCATCGAGGCGACCAGCGACACCGGCGCCTACGTCCTCGCCCACTCGGCCGTCAAGCGCGCCGCCATGAAGCTGTCGAAGATCTGCAACGATCTCCGCCTGCTGTCCTCCGGCCCGCGCGCCGGCCTCAATGAGATCAACCTGCCCCCGCGCCAAGCTGGCTCGTCCATCATGCCGGGCAAGGTCAACCCCGTCATCCCCGAGGTGGTCAACCAGGTCTGCTTCAAGGTCTTTGGCAATGATCTTGTGGTGACGATGGCTGCTGAGGCCGGTCAGCTGCAGCTCAACGTCATGGAGCCGGTTCTGGGCGAGGCCCTGTTCCAGTCCATCCGCATCCTCGGCAACGCTGCCCGCGGACTGCGCGAGAAGTGCGTCGTGGGCATCACCGCTAACCCGGAGGTGTGCCGCATGTACGTGGAAAATTCCATCGGCATCGTGACCTACCTCAACCCCATCATCGGCCACCACAACGGTGACATGGTGGCGAAGGAAGCCACGATCACCGGGCGTTCCGTCAAGGACATCATCTTGGAGCGCGGCTTGATGGAGGAAGAGGAACTGAACAAGGTCCTCAGCGTAGAGAACCTCATGCACCCCCAATTCCGCGGTACGTTGTACCTCGATTCATAAAATTCCCAACGATACGGGAATAGAATCCGGATAGAAACCCTGTCCACTTGTGTTATTACCCACACAAGTGGACATTTCTATGCGCCCGGCCGGATACTTGAAGGAGTTGCCCAACTCAATAAAGGAAGGATTGGCCCACATGTTGTTGGTCCTCCAAATCCTCATCGTCCTCGGCGCCATCGTCCTCGGTGCCCGCCTGGGTTCGATCGCCATCGGCTTCGCCGGTGGCCTGGGTGTCCTCTTGCTCGCCGCCACCGGCGTCACCGTCACCGCAGAGGATATTCCCTTCGATGTCATCGGCATCATCATGTGTGTTATCGCCGCCATCGCCGCTATGCAGCGCGCCGGCGGCATGGATTACCTCGTCCACCTGGCCGAGAAGTTCCTTCGCCGCAATCCCAAACAAATCACCCTATGGGCCCCGGTCGTCACCTGGGCCATGACCGTGTTCGCCGGAACCGGCCACACCGCCTTCTCGACGCTCCCCGTTATCGTTGAGGTCGCCAAAGAAGGCAACGTCCGCCCCTCCCGCCCGTTGTCCGTCGCCGTCATCGCCTCCCAGATGGCGATCGTCGCGTCGCCCATCTCCGCTGCCGTGGTCTTCATGGCCTCCATCTTGGAGCCACTGGGCGTGAGCTACCTCCAACTGTTGGGCATCATGATCCCCGCCACCTTCCTGGCGATCTTCCCGACAGCCTTCCTCGCCAACCACCTCGGTCGCGATCTTGACGACGACCCCGTCTACCAAGACCGTCTAGCCAAGGACCTCGTCCGCAAGCCCATCGGGCAGGCTGCCTGGACCCCGCCCAAGGGCGCCAAGGCCTCCGTCTGGGTCTTCCTTGTGGCCATCGTCGGTGTCATGCTCTACGCCACTGCCATCTCCGAGCAGGTCGGCCTCATCACCGATCCGTCACTGCCGCGCAACGAAGCCATCATGTGCATCATGCTGGCCGCTGCCACCATCATCGTCCTCATTACCAAGATCCCGGCCGATGAGATCATCAAGACCCAGGTCTTCCGCTCCGGCATGTCTGCCGCGGTCTGTGTCCTCGGTGTTGCCTGGTTGGGCACCACGATCATCAACCACTACATCGAGAACATCCAGGTTCTGGCAGGCGACATCCTACAAACGAGCCCCTGGCTGCTGGCCGTGGTCCTCTTCTTCGCCGCCGCACTGCTGTACTCGCAGGCCGCCACCGCCAAGGCCCTCATGCCGGCCGCCCTGGCCATCGGCGTCAGCCCGCTCACTGCCATCGCGGCGTTCCCGGCCGTGTCCGCACTCTTCGTCTTGCCGACTTACCCGACCTTGCTGGCCGCCGTCGAGATGGACGATACCGGCTCCACCCGCATCGGCAAGTACGTCTTCAACCACCCGTTCCTGCTCCCTGGCGTCGTGTGCATCACGATCTCCGTCATCCTGGGCTACATCCTCGGAGCGATCATCCTCTAAAACCACATTCGAACTGTGATCTGAGGAACTGACTGCCCACCAGCCACTAGGCTGGTGGGCATGGTCTTATCTGACGTCGATATTGCACAAGCTCACACGCTTGAACCCATTACCGATATAGCGGACAGGGCGGGTATCGATCCTGCAGCTCTGACCCTATTTGGCAACACCAAAGCCAAGGTAGACATCACCCAACTCGTTGACTCACCCGCCAACGGCAAACTCATCCTAGTCACCGGGATCTCCCCAACACCCGCAGGCGAAGGCAAATCCACCGTTCTCATTGGCCTGTCCGACGCCATGACCCGCCTGGGGCACAAGGCCGCCGCCGCGCTCCGTGAACCCTCCCAGGGACCGGTCATGGGAATCAAAGGCGGCGCTGCTGGTGGTGGATATTCCCAGATCGTTCCCATGGAGGACATCAACCTCCACTTCACCGGCGACTTTCACGCCATCGCCGCCGCGAACAACACCCTCGCCGCACTCATCGACAACCACATCCACCAGGGCAACGACCTCAACATCGATCCCCGCCGCGTGTCCTGGCAGCGCTGTCTCGACGTCAACGACCGCGCCCTACGCAACGTCAACACCGGCCTGGGCGGCCCGGCTCACGGCATTCCCCGAGAAACAGGCTTCACCATCACCGCCGCATCCGAGATCATGGCCGTGCTCTGCATGGCAACGGACTTAGAAGACTTCAAACAGCGAGTTCGCGACATCACGATCGGCTTTACCTACGACAACCAGCCAGTCACCGCCGGCCAACTAGGTGCTGAAGGTGCGTTGAGCGCCCTAATGATAGACGCCCTCAACCCCAACCTCGTCCAGACGCTCGGCGGCACCCCCGCCTACATCCACGGCGGTCCCTTCGCCAACATTGCCCACGGATGCAACTCCCTCATCGCCACCCGCGTGGCACTACAGCACGCCGACATCGTTCTCACCGAGGCAGGATTCGGCTCCGACCTAGGGGCAGAGAAGTTCTTCGACATCAAAGCCCGCTACGGCAACCTCGATGTCAACGGCGCCGTCATCGTCGCGACGATCCGCTCGCTCAAATACAACGCTGGCGTCCCGCTCGATGAACTCAAAGAAGAAAACCTCGAGGCCCTCAAGGAGGGTGTCTCCAACCTGGCCCGCCACGTCTCCAACACCCAGCAATTCGGCGTCACGCCAGTGGTGGCACTCAACCTATTCACGTCGGACACCGTCGCTGAGCGAGAGTTCATGCGTGAGTGGGCTAAAGGTTTCCAGGTGCCCTTGGCCGAGGTCAATGTCTGGGCGGAAGGTGGAGCTGGTGCTGAGGACCTGGCCCGCGCCGTTGTGGACAACCTTCGATCGGGGTCAACGCCCCTGTATGACCCGCAGTTGGGCATTGAGAAGTCGATCGAGACCATCGCCAAGCGGATCTACCGCGCAGGGGAGGTGGAGTATTCCCCGCGTGCTCGCAAAGACCTCGCCATGATCAAGGCAAACGGGTGGGACAAGCTCCCGGTCTGTATCTCCAAGACGCAGTACTCATTCAGCGACAACCCGAGGGAACTTGGTGCTCCGGCAGGGCACACCCTTCACATCCGAGAGCTCCTGCCGCGAACCGGAGCCGGATTCGTTGTCGTCCTCACCGGAGACGTGATGACGATGCCGGGCCTGCCGAAGAAGCCTGCAGCCGACAACATCGACATCACGGCAGATGGAAAGATCTCCGGCCTGTTCTAAGAGTCATCCACCTTCATATACGACGCCGGTCTCCAGTGCAGTTGATGTCTACCGCACCTCCCGATCCTTAAATCGGGAGGTGCGGTCTATTTGGCTAACGCCGACAACTTGCCAGGTGATTGCGGGATTCGGCAGTCCGCTGGAAAGTTGCCTCACACCTCTTGCGATATTCGATTGCGTGTTCTACTATTGACGTTAGAACACGCAGGCGACACACGAGGGGGTGAACACACGTGACCATGGACATTGTCTTCCCGAACACACCGATCGAGGTGATCGACCCTTTCCGGGTCGCCCCGGTGCGCCCCGACCCCGAGCACTACTACGCGGTTAGTTGCCCTCATGATCCTGTTGCCCGCCAGGGCACCCAGTTACGTAAGCAGGACTATCAGCTGTGGCAGTCCTCCTTACCCGGCGATGAAGACGACATCGACCTTGTCCTCGCTCGTTTACGGCGCTCTTTGGGGCGGGGGGATAGCTTCCTGATGTCGGCGATCAATGCCCACCATCGCCTGCAGGAACTCCCGAAGCTTAAACAGGTCCAGGAGACTCATTTTCATCTTGATCTTCTGCGACTGAAAGCGATCGATAGTGTCTTGTGCAAGGCAGACACCACCGTCCTGGAGCATGTGGATCTCATTGATACCGAATTAGCGGAGTTTCTCACTCCAACCCGGGCTAATCAGGTCTTGCCGACGGTGGGGGCGATCAAGAAGCGTCTCAACGCGATCATCATCATGCTTGATGAGTCGATTTCTTCGGAGGATCCTGCCCCGGCCCCTGCTGATAGTTTCTCTATCTCTTATACCGATGGCAGAGGCGTTGTGCATGCTGATCTTGATGGGGTCACTGCCCACGAGATTGATCTCCGGGTACGTAACTATGCACTTGCTCATGGAGTCAGTCACGCCGAAGCGTTGTGTGCGTTGATCAAAGGGGAAGGCTCCACGACGGTGACGATTAACCTGTATCGGGCATCGGATATTCCTGGTGCCCCGGGGTGGGTGTCTGGGGTGGGGTACTTAAGGAGTAAGCGCACCCACGATTTGATGGAGTTGGCGAATAAGGGGGTGGATATGGATGCGATCCGGGAAAAGGTGTCGGCGGCGTATTCCACTCCGTCGGATATTCGTTCGTTGATTACCGGATTGGACGGGACGTGCGCGATGGGTGGGTGTGATGCACCAGCACACCGGGCACAGATGGATCATCGGATTAATCATGCTGATGGCGGGCCCACCAGTGCGGAGAACCTGGTGGCGTTGTGTGTGAAGCATCATGCGATGAAAACTGATCGCCGAGTCTTCTATGTCCTCGATCCGGCGACGCGGCAGAAGTTCTTCCTATTTGAGGATGGTACGTGGGCGGAGTCAGAGGGGGATGGCCCGCTGGCTGCTAGTGAGCGGCGGTGGATGCAGACGGTGTCGCAGCGAATTGCGAAGCGGCGGGCAAGGATCAGGTCGGAGTCCCAGGCCCAGCGGGCGGAGGAAGTGGAGCGGGAGGGGCCGCCACCGCCACCACCTCCGGAGGAACCACCACCGTTCTAGCTTTCCGAAGGCTGAAGGCTGGATGTGCTATGCCCTTACCC